>NZ_NFJL01000018.1 GCF_002159835.1 Blautia sp. An249
TTAGTTTCTTGTCCCAGGATAACCTTTGGCTATCCTTGTTCCTTTTTTACTGTTTCGGTTCGTGAACCGTTCGTTTTTGTAAAGAATTTTCGGGTCTGTGTTTTACTGTTCAGTTATCATGGTTCTTCGCTGTCCGCTGTGTTTTTCTGTTCTCTCTCGCGTCAGCTTGATTAATATACCATACTTGTCAAAAGGTGTCAACACTTTTTTTAATATTTTTTTATTTTTATTTTTCATCCCTTATTCAGCCAGAAAAGCCGGTATTTTTCTTCCAGAACTCCTGTCAGTCTCTCAGGCAGTTCTTTGGAAAATACCGGCTTTCTTCTAGTAGAAAATACTCAGAAATATATCTACCAAAATATTTTTCTCATATAAAAAACTCAAAAAAGGATCCTGGCTTACCATCTCCATACATACTTTTCCAACAGGTGTTTTACAGAAAATCGTAAGAATCAGAAGGAGGATCCAGACAAACAGAATCCCCTTCATTCCTCCCACCGCAATCCCGGCAACTTTATTAATGCCATGAAGAATCGGCAGTTTCGTAATCAGATCCAGCGCATGGACTGCAAGCCCTATAAGAATCGATGCCAGAATAAAAGACAGAATGAAACTGATGCCGTTTAATAAAACAGACGCCAGATAACGGGCAATGTATTCAGCAAAGGTATCTACCTGAAGATACTGATATACTTCTCCTGTATTGTTCTGTGCAATTTCACTTTTCATAGATTGGGGAAGAGGCAGACTTTCTATCAGAGAATCCTCCTTCTCCTGTGCCTCCTCTTCCATTTTATCCTGGATGAATGTCTCGCATTCCTTTTCCACCCGGGAATATACCGGAGTATTTTCCAGAGCTATCTTCACATAAGGATTGATCCCCCATACCACTACTAAAGTTAGTATAACAAGGAAGGTGCTTACCACCTCTTTTACGAATCCTCTGCGATAGCCCATAAATGCAAATAACAGCAAAAGCGCTGCCGTTCCTATGCCCAGCCATGTACTGTCAAATTCCATTCGTAGCGCTCCTTTTGTACTTTATCACTTAAACTTAATAACGTCTACGCCATTGTCCAATACCAGCACATACTTGTTCCATCCGATTTTAAAGAAGTCGTTAATACTTCCCTCATCTACTGTGCCATTGAACTTTTCCACTCCCTGCATACTAATTACACAAATCTGAGAAGCATTGTACATTACCACCTGGCCGCCGGACATCTTAATTTCTGTATATGGAATATTGAAAGATTTTTGAAACAGCTCTTTTCCGCTGGTATTATATACTTTCATTGTATACATTTTATCTTTCCCGTCATCCCGAAATACCAGTCCTATATGGCTTTCGTCGTAAAATGTGCTGACAATCTCCTCTTCCACCTCCACATTGGCGCTTTCCTTTGGAATCTGTCTGCCTTCATATATTACAAATCCATTATCTTTAAAAGCTACGGAAACATCGTCCTTCAGATAGGCAGTCTGGGGAACTACTACTCCCTCATACTCGTATCCGCTGACTATATTGTCAATCTGGTTCTGTCCTGCAGTGCCAAAATTATAAAACGCCACATAGCTGGTGGTAGTACCTCCGTCCACAAACTGATAGGCCACCATAATAATCAGACCGTCTTCTGATACAGCGATGTCCAGGGGATAGCCGGGATCGTCCACTCTGGTCTGGTTCTCAGCAATCAAACTGCCGTCCTTGGCATAGAAATTGACCCAGGTATCTTCTCCTCCGTCTAAAATAGCCGCCACAACTCCCTGGCCTGCCACCCGCGCTTTCACAATATTATAAGAAGCCGAAATTGTTCCGCTCTCTCCGTCTTTATCAAAAACTACCATGGAAGTTCCGCCCTGATCGTAGACAACGGCTGTATCATTACAGATGTCTGCCACCGGTGTTTCCATTTCATACGTAGAACTCCAGAGGGTGTCCTGACTGGTATCTACCAGAGAGGCTCCCGTAGTGCTATAGCGGAACACCTTCCCATTCATATCCATGTACTTTGTAGAAACGGTGTCTTCCTGTTCACTCCTGGTTACTACTTTATAATCTCCGTAACTTCTTCTCTGAATAAACAAAAAAACTCCTGCAACAATTGCCACAACTGCCGCAATGGTCACTCCGCTCCGAATCAGCGCCTTCTTTTTCTGGCTCAGACCCCGGTGGGAATATACATCCTCTACTTCAATCTCGTTATACTGAGAACTTCCCCTTGCTGCCTCGTGGCTCTGTTTCCGTTTCTTTCTTCTTCTTAATTTCTTAAATAGGCTGCTCATAAAACACTCCCTTATTCCTTTGTATCTTCCCTGTTTCGCTTTCATTGGCCATTATAGCACATCTCTTCACGGTAATACAATTATTTGTCCCGGATAAATAATTTCTTCTAAAGATAAGTCATTCAATTCACAGATTTCTTTCATAGCATCCATGGAATGGTATCTTTCCATGCTGATTTTAAACAGAGTATCTCCCGGCTGTATTACATATGACTCATGCACAGATGCAGAGCTGCTTTCTTCGGATTCTTCTTTCGCATCATCTGCGCTGTTTTTTTCTGTTTTCTCCTGGGCTTCATCTGATTCTTCCCGGGAGGCAACCTTTCCCATCGTTTCTTTCCCTGCGCCTTTTAGCTGATTTTTATCCGAAGCCTCCTTTTCCGTAGTGGAAATTTCCGGTTTGGGCGTAGGCGTAGGATCTTTTTGTGCCGGTGAAGCCGTCGGCAGAGGTTCCACTTCCTTTTTCACCTCTTTTGACTGCACAGAAGCCTCCTCTACTTTCTCCGTGACTTCTTCCATTTTCTGATAATTATTGACAAAGTTTATCCCCACGGTTAGAGCCGCAATTGCCACACAGGCAGTTGCCGCATAGGTAACCATGGATGATTTCCTCTGGCTTTCTTCTTCCTTTTTCTCTTTTTTCTGCTGAATGATTTTTCTCACATTCCGTATTGCTGTATCCGCCACCTGTTCTTCCGGCTCCATAGGCACATTTTTCGATTTTTCGATCATGTACGCCTGCATCAGTGGATTTTTTTCATAATATATATAATATCCGGGCTGACGGTTTAAATATCCGTTTTCATAGCGGAAGATAGCGTCTTCCTTTTCCGCAGGTTCCATCAGAAACAATATTTTATCACTGCCGCCAAAATGATTCTGATGGACCTTCTGCAGTACCTGGGTGATTTCCATGGGGATTCCCGGATAAGAGAAAAACCATCCTATGATTTGCTGCCCCTGGAAATGAACGCCGATTTCTTCCTGGATTTTTTTCCAGACTTCTTCCGTAAATCCAATATGTTCCGGGGTTGCATCTGTATCAGAAATTTCCAGCGCACATCTTACAAAAAGATAGGAAACCCCTTCCTTCCAGTTGGTCTGTCCCAACAAAAGAGCCAGTTTCCCTTTTTCTTTTCCTTCTGCTGCAATTTTTCCAAGAAATGTATATACATAATCTTCCACGTATATCTTACAGGCATCGCTGATTAGTCCTATCTGCCTGATGTTTTTCGGAATATGGAAAAACTCATCGTTTCCCTGTGCTGTCTTTTTTTCCTCCTTATAAATAACCTCTATCATGTTTTATCACCCCTTTTGCATTAAGATAGCACAGTCTATTTGCAGATTTTATCAGAATCTAAGAGGTGAAAAAAATTTTTTGACGACAGTTTTTTGCATATTTCCGAAAATACTGGATAAGATGAAACATAAAGATCTTATTATGTGAGGAATGCCCATGGCTTTTTATATTAATTCAAAAAAAGAAGCTTCACCGGAGAGAATCTCTTACTTTCTTACAAAATGCATTCAGCGGCACTGCGGCGAGTGGAAGGAAATTGTTTTTCTGTGTATCGGCAGCGACCGGATTACCGGAGACTGTCTGGGGCCTTACATCGGTCAGCAGCTTTTACGGTATCCTCTGCGGGGCATTACCGTTTACGGAACCCTGGAACAACCCATCCATGCTCTGAATCTGGACAAATCCATACAGTATATTCAAAGGAAACATCCTCATGCCCTTGTGATTGCCATCGACGCCTCTCTGGGAACAAAAAAGCACCTGGGCTATGTAACCATTGGTAATGGTTCTCTCAGCCCAGGTGCCGGTGTTTCTAAAACTCTTTCTCCCGTAGGAGATATTTATATTACAGGTATTGTAAATACTGCTGGTTTTCTGGAGCATCTGACCCTGCAGACTACCCGGTTGTCAACCGTTCTTTCACTGGCCGACACCATCCTTCAGGGTATCCTCTGCTCTCTGCGTCCCCGCCACTTCCTCAGCGCGGCTGCTTTGGAAAAAACCAGATAATTATTTTACAAAATCTTTTACTTCTTTATAGATACCTTCTGCATCCAGTCCGTATTTTTCCAGAAGTGCGGCTGCTGCTCCGGATTCGCCGAATACATCTTTAATACCGATTCTCTTTACAGGAACAGGCATATTTTCGCTGAGACATTCGCAGACAGCTCCGCCGAGACCGCCGATTACAGAATGCTCTTCCACAGTTACGATCTTGCCTGTTTCTTTTGCGCTTGCCAGTACTAATTCTTCATCCAGAGGTTTAATGGTATGCATATTGATTACTTTTGCATCAATTCCCTCTGCAGCCAGTTTTTCAGCAGCTTCCAGAGAAGCGGCTACACAAAGTCCGTTGGCAATAATGGTAACGTCTTTGCCTTCACGCAGAACGATACCTTTTCCCAATTCAAATTTATAGTCTGGTCTGTCATTGATAACCGGAACAGCCATTCTTCCGAATCTCATGTAGACAGGACCTTCATGTTCATAAGCAGCTTCAACCAGAGCTTTCGCTTCCACATCATCAGACGGGCAGGCTACAACCATACCCGGAATGGTTCTCATAAGAGCGAAGTCTTCGTTGCACTGATGGCTTGCACCGTCTTCTCCTACGGAGATGCCGCCGTGTGTAGCGCCGATTTTCACATTTAAGTGAGGATAACCAATGGAGTTGCGAACCTGCTCATAAGCACGTCCTGCAGCAAACATAGCAAATGTGCTGACAAAGGGAACTTTTCCTGTTGTGGATAAACCTGCGCCTACTCCTGTCATGTTGCACTCTGCGATTCCGCAGTCAATGTGACGTTCCGGAAATGCTTTTTTGAATACGCCGGTTTTTGTAGCACCAGCCAGATCCGCATCCAGTACGATTAAATCTTCATGTTTCTTTCCAAGTTCTACTAATGCGTTGCCGTAGCTGTCTCTTGTGGCAATTTTCTTTACTTCTGACATAATGCTTCACCTACCTTTTCTAAATCTGCCATTGCAATTGCATATTCCTCATCGTTTGGAGCTTTTCCATGCCATCCGGCCTGGTTTTCCATAAAGGAAACGCCTTTTCCTTTTACAGTTTTCATAATAATCGCTGTTGGCATACCTTTGGTTGCTTTTGCCTCGTCGAAAGCAGCCTTTAACTGATCCATGTCGTTTCCGTCTGCAACATTAATTACATGGAAATTAAATGCTTCAAATTTTTTGTCAATGGGATATGGAGAGCAGACATCTTCGATTTTACCATCGATCTGCAGTCCGTTATTATCCACGATAACTACCAGATTATCCAGATTTCTGTGGCCTGCCAGCATAGATGCTTCCCATACCTGGCCTTCCTGAATTTCACCGTCTCCCAGAAGGGTATAGACACGATAATCTTTGTTGCTTAATTTTGCTGAAATTGCCATTCCCACTGCGGCAGAGATTCCCTGGCCCAGAGAACCGCTGGACATATCCACGCCCGGAATATGTTTCATATCCGGATGACCCTGCAGATAGCAGCCTAATTTACGAAGTCCCATTAAGTCTTCTTTCGGGAAATATCCTCTCTCTGCCAGTACGGAATACAGTCCCGGCGCCGTATGGCCTTTGGATAATACGAAACGATCTCTGTCTTCCTTTTTCGGATCTTTGGGATCGATATTCATTTCTTCAAAATACAGATATGTAAAAACATCTGCTGCTGATAAAGATCCGCCCGGATGGCCGGCCTTTGCTGCATGTACAGAAGTCACAATACTTTTGCGGACTTCATTTGCAGTTTTCTGAAGCTCTAACTTGTTCATACTATTTACTCCTTTTTATTTTGTTCAAGCAACCCCCAACTCGTGATGCTCGTCAATCTTCTTTCTTATATTACCTCTATTCTCCGAATACGGCAATATAATCTTTCTGAAATTTTTCAATTCCTGTGGTGGTAAGAGGATGGTTGATCATCTGCTCTAAAACCTTATACGGAACTGTAGCAATATCTGCGCCTGCTTCCGCACACTGAGTTACATGCATCGGATGTCTTACGCTTGCTGCAATAATCTGCGTCTGAATATTGGCTACTGAGAAAATTTCCACAATTTCACGGATTAATTCCACTCCGTCTACAGAAATATCATCCAGTCTGCCCAGGAACGGAGATACATAAGTAGCGCCTGCTCTGGCTGCCAGAAGCGCCTGGTTTGCTGTAAAAATCAGCGTCACATTGGTATGGATACCTTCTTTGTTCAGCACTTTTACAGCTTTGAGTCCCTCTGCAGTCATAGGGATTTTAACTACCATGTTGGGATGAATTTTAGCAATTTCTCTTCCTTCTGCAATCATGCCTTCTGCATCGACAGTGGTAGCTTTTACTTCACCGCTGATGGGGCCGTCAACAATGGAAGTAATTTCTTTGATTACTTCTTCAAATACACGGCCTTCCTTTGCAATCAGAGAAGGATTTGTAGTTACTCCGCAGATAATTCCCATATCATTTGCTTTGCGAATATCTTCGACCTTTGCAGTATCAATAAAAAATCTCATAAAACACCCTCCAATACTTATTTTTTATTGTTTTTCTTTACATCTTTATCCTAGTACTTGTGCACATGTATGGTCAAGATGTTTTCCCATAAAAATCCACTGAAAAAGCCACAAAATTCCAGGGATAACCGGAAATAATAAGTGGATTTTCTACAGCTCCACTCTTCCTTCCAGGGCTCTCAGAAGCGTCACTTCATCAATATACTCCAAATCGCCTCCCACAGGAACTCCGCTGGCAATTCTGCTGACGCAGATTCCTGTCGGCTTAATCAGTTTGCTGATATACATTGCCGTTGTTTCTCCCTCCAGACTGGAGTTGGTGGCAATGATAACTTCTTTTATCTCTCCCTGCAGCCTCTGCATCAATTCTTTCAGTTTAATGTCATCCGGCCCGATTCCCAGAATCGGGGAAATGGCTCCATGGAGAACGTGATAAACGCCTTCAAACTTGCCTGTTTTCTCGTACGCTGCCAAATCTCTGGTATTTTCCACCACCATAATCGTACTGTGATCCCGTTTCGGGTTGCTGCAGATAGGACACAGTTCCTGATCGGTTAATGTATAGCAGTTTTTGCAGTACCTTACGTTTTCTCTGGCTCCCTGAATCGCCTGAGTAAGCTGTTCCACCTGTTCTCTGGGCATATTCATAATATGAAACGCCAGTCTCTGGGCGGATTTGGCGCCGATTCCGGGCAAATAGGAAAGCTGTTCAATTAGTTTGCTGATATGTTTACTGTAATAATCCAACTTCAACTCTCCCCTTCCGCTTTAGAATGGGAAACCTCCGCCAAGACCGCCGGTCAATTTGGACATTACAGCGCTGGTTTCTTCCTCTACTTTTCTGAGCGCCTCGTTGGTGGCCGCTACAATCAAATCTTCCAGCATTTCCACATCCTCCGGGTCCACCACTTCTTCTGCCAGTTTCACTTTCAGAACTTCCCGCTTTCCGCTGACGGTTACCTCTACTGCAGATCCCCCTGCAGTTGCTGTAAACTCTTTCTCTTCCAGGGCTTTCTGGTTCTCCTCCATCTGCTTTTGCATTTTCTGCGCCTGCTTCATTAAATTGTTCATGTTTCCAGGCATTCCTGGAAATCCACCGCGTTTTGCCATTTCTTCTCTACCTTTCTTCGATCATTTTGTTAAAATCTATCCTGAAGACGGAATTAAGATTCTTCTACAATCACATCCATCCGGATATTTTCTTTCATTGCCTGCTCTATGGAAATTTCAGCCAGCCCCTGAGGTTTCTTCTGACTGGACATCAGCATCTGTATCTTAACCTTTTTTCCTGTCTGTCTGGCAATAATCTCTGTTAGCTGTGCTTTCACCTCTTCATTTTCCACATAAGGCTCTGCCAGGAAATCCTGGAACTCAATGAAAAGTACCGGTTCTCCTGTATCTGCATTGTATTTGGGAATGGCTTTTTTAAGCATCTGCTTCAGCATTCCGCCGGTCTCTCCCACAATGCTTCGCCACCCGGCCACAATTTTCTTCAGATCTTCCGGCGCTGCTTTTGCCGGTTCTCTGGCTTCTTCAGCCGGTTTTTCGTCCATCCGCAGATTCGGGTTCTGTGCCGTCTGCAAACTTGCGGAAGGGGAAAACACCACAGGCCGTTCTTCTATTTTCTTCTCCAAAACACGAATTCTGTCAAAAAGAGAATCCAGATTCGTTTCCATTGCCGGACGGCACAGCTTAATCAAAGCCATCTCAATTAAAATCCGTTTCTGGGTGGAGTATCGAATCTGTCCTGCAAGTTCTGAAAATACACGGATATACCTCATCAGAGTTTCTACTTCTACCATCTGGCTTTCTTCTTCCAGAAGCTTCTGATTTTCTCTGGAAACATCAATGGCATCATACGCATCTTCCGACGTCTTAACCAGAAGCAGATTCCTCATATACCAGGTAAAATCCCCTACAAATTGGCTTAACTCTTTTCCTCCTGTGATTAGCTCTTCAAGAATGCGGATCGAGCCCGTCACGTCTCCTTCCAGAATTCTCCTCAGCAGACGGCTGAATACTTCCACGTCCACTGCGCCCAGCACTTCCAAAACTCTGTCATACGTTAATGTCTGTCCCAGATAAAAGGCGATGCACTGATCCAGCAGACTTAAAGCATCTCTCATGGAACCGTCTGCAGCCTTGGCCACGTAGCGGACCGCCTTTTCCTCTGCTTCCACCTGTTCTGCCTTCAGAAGCTGGCTCAGTCTGTCTGCTATCGTGTCTATGGTAATCCTGTGGAAATCATACCGCTGGCATCTGGATAAAATGGTCACCGGTATTTTATGGGCCTCGGTGGTTGCCAGAATAAAAATCACATAAGAGGGAGGCTCTTCCAGAGTTTTCAGCAATGCGTTAAAAGCTCCGGAAGAAAGCATGTGAACCTCGTCGATAATGTAGACTTTATACTTTCCTTCTGTGGGGCGGTAAGCCACTTCTTCCCGGATTTCCCGGATGTTGTCCACGCCGTTATTGGATGCTGCATCAATTTCTATTACATTCATTGCGGTTCCTGCCTGAATTGCTCTGCATGAAGGACATTCATTACAGGGGCTTCCATTCACAGGATTCTGGCAGTTTACTGCTTTAGCCAGTATTTTTGCCACTGTGGTCTTTCCGGTGCCCCTGGTTCCGCAGAACAAATAGGCATGGCCGATCCTGTCTGCCTTTATCTGGTTCGTCAATGTGGTCACTATGTGCTCCTGGCCTTTGACATCCTGAAAGTTGTCGGGCCGGAACTTTCTGTAAAGAGCAGTGTAGCTCATACTATTACTCCTGTTCTAATTCTCTGTTTAGTCGCCAAAACTGATTCCAATCCGTTTTGCTGCTTTTACTGTCTGATCTTTCGGAGATACCATCTTCAGCTTGCCTGCGCATTCTGCCAGAGGTACTCTCTTAATTTTTCCGTTTACAATTCCCACCATAATTCCGTATTCTTCATCCAGAATTGCTTCGGCTGCCCCTGCACCGATTCTTGTGGAAAGTACGCGATCGTAAGGACAGGGCTCTCCGCCTCTCTGCGTATGTCCGGGTACTGTAATACGAACTTCATTTCCGGTTTCTTTCTGAATCTTGTCTGCGATTTCATAGGATACAGACGGATATTTCTTGGCACGCTCTGCCAGTTTCTCTTTGTATTTCTTTTTCGAAAGCTGTGCCTCTTCTTTAGAAATAGCTCCCTCTGCAACTGCCAGAATTGTGAAGCGTTTTCCGGCTTTTGCACGACGCTTAATGGCGTCCACCACTTTCTTAATATCATAAGGAATTTCCGGAATCAGGATAATATCTGCTCCGCCTGCCAGTCCTGCATGAAGGGTCAGGGAACCTACTTTATGTCCCATAACTTCCACAATAAATACACGGCCATGAGATGCTGCTGTGGTATGGATACAGTCGATTGCATTGGTTGCGATATTTACTGCGCTCTGGAAGCCGAAAGTCATATCGGTTCCCCAAATGTCGTTGTCAATAGTTTTTGGCAGATGAATAATATTTAAGCCTTCTTCTCTTAAAAGGTTGGCTGTCTTCTGTGTTCCGTTTCCGCCCAGGATAACCAGGCAGTCCAGGCACAGTTTATAGTAGGTCTGCTTCATTGCTTCTACCTTATCCAGACCCTTCTCATCCGGTACACGCATCAGTTTAAACGGCTGTCTGGAAGTTCCCAGAATGGTTCCGCCCTGTGTAAGAATACCGGAAAAATCTTTGGAAGTCAGCATCCGGTATTTTCCGTAGATTAATCCCTTATATCCATCGTCAAAACCATATACTTCCAAATCGTCTAAAGAATTTGACAGTCCTTTCACCACGCCCCGCATGGTTGCATTCAGCGCCTGACAGTCGCCGCCGCTTGTTAATAGTCCAATTCTCTTTTTCATCTTGTTACCCACCCTTTCCTTTTAAATCTTTTCAACGCCCCACTAATTTTGCGTTTTTTATCGTATGATTTATTATATCTTATTTTTCCATTTATCTCAATTATTATTTCAATCCCGGCCTGTCTTCCGCCCTTTATATTCCAGGCTTGACAATCTCTCCTAAGATAGGCTATAATTAATTACCGCGCAGCCGGGGAGATAGCGGTGCCCTGTACCTGCAATCCGCTATAGCAGGGGTGATGCCAATCTGAGGCTTATTCTCTGCGGAGCTGCCCTTTATAAGTGGCGCTGACGTCTGGGTCTTACGCAACAGAACTCTGTGAACCGTGTCAGGTCAGGAATGAAGCAGCACTAAGCAGACCATTCTGTGTGCCGTAAGGGCGCCTGGATCGAGTTAACTGTAAAGGTACCGTCCGTGGAAATATTTCGAGGTGCGGCGCGCGTAAAAGAGCAAAAAAGGGACTGATTTTTCAGCCCCTTATTTTTTTATTTTCCTTCTTCTCTTTTCTCAGTTCTTTAAAAAACGCCGAAAGCATTGAAGAGCATTCTTCCTCCAGAACCCCTCTTACCACTTCCACTTTATGGTTGAAACCGTCCATTTCCAGCAAATTCAAAACAGAACCTGCACAGCCTGCTTTTTTGTTCATACAGCCAATCACCACCCGGTCGATTCTGGACTGCACCAACGCTCCCGCGCACATCTGGCAGGGTTCCAGAGTTACATACATGGTACAGCCTTCCAGCCTCCAGTCCCCCAGTTTTCTGCTGGCTTTGCGAATTGCGTTCAGCTCCGCATGAGAAAGGGTATTTTTATCCGTATTTCTCCGATTGTATCCCCTGGCAATGATTTTCTCTCCCTGGACAATCACACAGCCTATGGGAACTTCTTTTAATGCATATGCTTTTTTTGCCTGCCGAATGGCTTCCTTCATATATTTTTCTGCTTCGTTCATCTTTCCCCTCTCTGATTTCTCACCATAAAAAAGAACCTTTTTATATAACAGGAAACCCCATGGAATTTCCTGTTACATGAAAGAAAGCAGTTTCCTTTCGGAAACTGCTTCCCCTCGCAATCCTGAATCGAAGCGACAGGATTCGAACCTGCGGCCTCTGCGTCCCGAACGCAGCGCTCTACCAAACTGAGCCACGCTTCGACAGATTTGTGCTTTTTGCCATGTGCAAGAAATATTATATTCATTTTAGGTGCATTTGTCAATGATATTTTTTTCTTTTTTGAATGAAATGGATATTTTTTCATATATATTATTAATTCAACCTGTTAAGGAGGCATTTTTTTGTCTGGCTATAACCGCTTTGTAGCATATGTTTATGAATATCAACAGGAAAAAAAAGGCCCCAACCGGGGTTTTCTGAAAGTGGAGCTCAGAAACAGCCGCTGTTCTATTGAGATTCATCTGAAAATCCCGGCTCTGGCCTCCGGCCTCAGCTGTAAAGTTTACGGCTTCATCCGAACCTCCGGAAAACTAAACGGTGTTTTGCTGGGGCAGTGTTCCACACAAAAAGACAGCATTCAGGGAACCCTGGAACTGCAGGAAGGAAAAATGGGAAAAGGCGGTTTCTCTCTATCTGATTTAAACGGCATGATCCTTCTGACAGAAAGCAATGGTTTCTATGGCACCGAGTGGGACGATCAACCCATTCTTCCCGGACAGTTCCTGGAACAGGAACCCGAAGTTTCCGCTGCTTTACCCGTTCAGGAAGATACGGTACCTCAGGGAAATCCCGAGCCTTCCCTCCCGGAAACTCCCGCCCCTCCAAAGGAGAACCCTCCTCAAGAGCGCATTCCTTCTCCTCAGACGATCTCTCCTTCTGACTCTGAGCCTGAATCTGCCGCCGGGTCTGAATCTTCCGCCGACTCCGGGCCTGATTCACCGCCGGAGGCGCCCGTACAGGAACCAATGCAGATGGAAACAGAAGAAGTCAAAGAAGCTTCCTCCTGCAACCTTCCCCTTCTCCGGCTTTTTGATGACGATGAGATTGTGGAATGCCGGAAAATCACCCATCAGGACTTTCCCTGTCTGCACCGCAGAGACTGGGCATTAAAAAACAACCGGTTCCTGTTATATGGTTATTATAACTTCGGCCATTTAATCATTGGCAGACGTTCTTCAGACGGACAGTATATTCTGGGTGTTCCGGGAATCTGTGATCAGCAGGAACGGTTTATGGCAAATATGTTTGGTTTCCCCCATTTTAAAGCCAGCCGCTCTCTGGAAATCCCCCAGGGAAGAGGCGGATACTGGTATCGCTGTATTTATCCTCCGTCCTTTCACTAATCCACACCTCTTATGGCTGCATTGGGTATTTCTGCCTGCAGAATTCTTAAAAATCCCAGAAGTTCTTCCCTGGTAAAGCTTTCAAATCCAGGACAAAGGACTTCCTGGGATTCTCTGTAAGACTGAAGAAAATATGCCTTCGCCCCTTTAATCCACTTTCCAATCTGCATAAAATCTTCCCGGGTATGGATTCCTTTCACAGCCGTGGTACGAAATTCATAGTCCAGTTGTCCATGAAGCAGGTAGTCTGCAGTTTCAAAAACAGCCTCCATCGAAGGATTCTGTACCCCTGCGGCCCGGATATAATTATCAGGCGCCGCTTTAATATCCATGGCAACCATATCAATCAGCCCTTCTCTTTCCAGTTCTTTTACCATGCCTGGATTGGTCCCATTGGTGTCCAGTTTAATCTGATACCCCAGCTTTCTGACAGAAAGCAGAAATCGGGGCAGCTCCTTATATATAGTAGGTTCTCCGCCTGTAATGCAGACCCCTTCTAAAATGCCTCTTCTCTTCTCCAAAAATTTCAGGATCTCCTGTTCGGAAATATTTCCCGCTTTTTCAGGAGCGATCACCAACGGACCGTTATGGCAAAAGGGACAGCAGAAATTGCATCCTCCAAGAAAAACCGTTGCCGCCAGCCTGCCTGGATAATCCAGCATCGTCGTTTTATTTAATCCGCAGATTTTCATTTTCTTCACCTGACCTCTCATTCTTTTTATTCATTCTCTTATTCTTGACAATTTTTCTCAGTTTGAATTATAGTAGCAATTGGAAATACTAACGGATAGAAACAGGAAAAGAGGTAGGATTATGCTAAACCCGGTAAAACTTATGAATCTGAAAAGCCTGAAAAACCAATTCGCCAAAAACCACCCCAAGTTCACAAAATTTTTATATGCAGTATGGGAAACTGCCCTGGTTGAAGGAACTGTGATCCAAATCCAGGTAAAAACTCCGGACAACCGAACCTTATCCTCCAATCTGAAACTCAAAAAAGAAGATTTGGAATTGTTGGATAAATTTAGATAAACAAACGCATCCACAGCGGAGCGATTTTTATGTAATAGGAAATCCGACGGAATTTCCTATTACATAAAAATCAAGAGTGCCCAAAGGGCACTCTTTTTTATCAGTTATTCTTATCAGCCGCCCACAGAAGCCGCCGGATTCGCTGAAGAAGGCGCCGTCATCGCATCAGCCAGCGTTTTAATATTTGCCTTTTCATAGGCGTTAAATACTCCTTCATTAAAGTACTCCGGAGCTGTAGTTCCTGTATACCAGGTCTTTTTGTCAAAGTATGCCTGCACCTGAGGAATGGTAAACAGTCTTCCGTGACGTGCATAAATTTCATTAATTGCCATCTGTTTCTGATCATTATTCAGGCCGGAATAGTCGCCGTAGGATAAATACCGATAGCTGCTGTCCGGAATAATATAAGTACTGTCTGTCTTTGTATTTACCGGCTGCTGGGGCACCGGAGTCGGAATGGGAGTGGCGGTTGGTACCGGGGTTGGTATCGGCGTAAAGGTCGGAACCGCCGTAGGTTCCGCATCCACTGCTGCCACAGGCTCTTCTTTTGCCTTTGTCTTCACTGCTTCCGGCTCATCTATGGGACCAAAGTTTCCGTTCACCGTATCATTTTCCTGGGAGCTGTCTACCTGAATTCCCAGAGAAGGATAATCACCGGCAAATTCCTGATAGAAGGAATCCAGTTCCCATTTAATATCGCTTGCGGACTCAATGACCGAACCATCCTTTTTAAAGTACACCACCTCAAAGGTCTCTTTTTTCGGCTTAACAGCAAACTGAATCAGATTCTCGTTTCTGTCCGCTCCGGCATATTCTACAATCTGTTTGTCATCTGTTTCAAAGGAATCCCAGCTTCCCCCTGCCCATACATGCTCCAGGACAGATTTCACCGGAACCATATCGTAGTCTCCCAGATATCCAAGTTTTACATCCGCCAGATTTTGTTCTGCGTCAAAACTATCCTTTCCTTTCAGCTGTGTCACTACTAAGATCAGAACGATTGCAATTACCAGAACGCCGATCACTCCTCCCAGAATCACCGGCAGCATATTGGTATTTTTCTTAGGCGCCCGGCCTCCTCCTGCATGATTCTGATTCCCGTAACCGGGCTGCGCCTGAAGTGGGGTTCCACAATACGGGCAAACGCCCCAGGTCTCATTTACTTCTTTTCCACATTTCGGGCAAAACATCTCTCTTCTCCTCTCTGCTTATTTCCGTATTTTTGTTTTGAAAGAGCAGATTCCCCTTCTTTTTTACAAGTATACAACTTTTTTTCAGGAAATCCAACTCCCATTCCCCGAAATTATCTGCCTAAATTTTCTGGGCCAATCAGAAAAAGCGGACTTTCCAAAACTGAAAGTCCGCTTCATGTTCTTTTTTCTTATAACTGGTAAACATCCGCATACTGCAGGCCGAAGGCAAGGGCCTCAGAATGGCTGTTAAAGTAAATATCCACATGTCCGTACGGTGTTCCCAAATCCTCTACCGTATATACATTTCCGTTAATCAGAAGCTGGGTTCCGAAAGGAACTCCTGCCATCGCCACGGTTCTTCCTGCCTGAGGCCATGTTCCGCTGGCTGTCTGATTCCCGGCTGTTCCGCAGCACTGTGCACAGTTACAATAAGCAGTTAATTTAAAGTTTCCTAAATATGTACCCTGACTGGAAGAAGAACCGGAAGAACTTTCTTCTTCATAAGTATCTTCTGAAGACCCTGCTGATTCATCAGAAACATTCTCGTCTGAACTATTATCCTGTGCAGAATCTCCGGATTCCTCCTGAACTTCTTCTGTTTCTTCACTGTAATCTTCTTCTGCTGTCTCTTCTGATTCACCTTCGTCTGTGTAGGTTTCATCCTGGCTTTCTGTTTCCTCAGAAGATTCTGTACTTTCTTCTTCATAGGAAACTTCTTCTGCTTCTTCTGTCTCCTGTGAAGTTTCCTGCTCTTCCAACGCTGCCTGCTCTGCAGCCGCCTGTTCCTCGGCTTCCTGTGCGGCTCTGCGCTCTTCGGCCGCCTGCTGCATCAGTCCGTATAAGCTGTCGTTGGCACTGTTCACCTGAGATACCAAGCTCTGAGCCTGCGCGTAATTGCTGCTGATTTCCTCTGCATACGCCAGTACATTGTCGCTTGTGGAAGCGGCAAGTTCTTTGACTTCCTGACGTTTTGCCGCGTTTTCGGCCCGGAGATTGTTAATCTCTTCTGCTTCCTGCTCTACCTTAGTTTCCTGTTCCGCTATTTTTTCTGAAGTTGCCTCATACTTCTTCAGCATTTCTCTGTCGTACTTTGTGATCTGAGAAATATTTTCAGCACGGCTTAAGAATTCTCCGAAACTGTTCGCTTCGCAAAGAAGATTAATATAGGAAGTTGTCCCATTTTCATACATATAGGCAATTCGCAGCTTCATATCCTCATACTGTTTTGCCTGTTCTTCTTTCGCTTCTTCCAGTTCTTTCTGAACATTCTGAAGCTCTTCCTGCTTTAACGCCGCTTTTTCTGAAAGCTCTCCTACTTCTTTTGTTAAATTTGTATATTGTGTGTTGAGTTCATTTAAGTAACTCTCCAGTTCTCTCTTCTGACTTTCCAGACTACTGATATGTTCCTGTGTGGCTGACAAGCTGGACTCTGCACTCTGCTTCTGCGCTCTGGCATCTGCAATCTGTTCTTCTGTGGTAGCCGCACTGACTGGCAGAGCTGTTGCCGTAGCAAGAATTCCTGCCATCAGCAGAGGAAGTACCTTTCTTTTCTTCATAGTATCTGCACCTCACATTTTTTAATTCTCCCCTAGTATAACATATTCTTTTCAAAAATCAATACTTTCGCTTAATTTTTGTAACATATACGTAACATTTGTTAAGATTTCGCCGTTTTTTTGTTATACTTCTCTTCTCTACTTCCTTTTACTTCCAGTTTTTCCGGGGATAAGCAACTCAAAAATGTGCATAGATATGTTTATGAATTGTTTTAAAAACCTTCTGAATTTCATAAACTATTGATAATATAGAGGAGGATGCTTAAAATACATGGACGAGAAACACTTAAGGCAGTATAGAGAACTGGGATTGACCATTGCTTATTATCGTAAATTAAAAGGAATGAGTCAGCAGCAGCTGGCAGATGCCACTGGCATAAGCCGGACACACGTAAGTAATATTGAAGCTCCCAATGCGAGAACTTCGGTTTCTCTGGATAAACTTTTCAGTATTGCAGATGCGTTGGAAATTCCGGTAAAAAATTTATTCTCCCTTCACGGATAAAGGAAAAGGGGCTGTCGCGGAATCGCTTGCCGCCGACAGCCCCTTTTCCTTATTTTATTTTTGCATGATTAAGCAAGTTCCTGAACATCCTCTGCCTGAGCTTCCGCCTCCATCACTTCATCAAACTTGGAAAGAATGATTTTCTGGATCTTGTCCCTGGTCAGAGAATTAATCGGATGTGCAATATCTCTGTATTCTCCGTCCGTAGCCTTACGGCTCGGCATTGCAATAAACAATCCTTTTTCACCTTCGATTACTTTAATGTCATGAACCACAAATTCATCGTCAATGGTAATCGAAACAACCGCTTTCATTTTTCCCTCTTTTGCAACTTTACGCACTCTCACATCTGTAATATTCATATTGATTTTGCCCCTTTCATACGCATTTTCGTATCGTTTATAATACGTATCTTTCGTTTTTTTCAATAACTATCTTAATTTCTCCCTCACCGCAGTAGTAGGAGTTCGCCCGAATGGTATCCCTGCTCTCTACTATACAGTTCTCAATATGTGTATTATCCCCCAAATAAACATCATTCAGAATGATTGAATTTTTAATCACACAATTGTTTCCCACAAAAACTTTCTTAAACAGAATGGAATTTTCAACGACACCGTTGACAATACATCCGCTGGCCACCAGGCTGTTTTTCACCACGGCGCCCGGATTGTATTTGGCCGGAGGCAGATCGTCAATCTTGGTTTTGACAGACGGCTGCCCTTTGAAAAAGTAATTTCTTACTTCCGGTTTCAGAAAATCCATATTGGTTTTATAATAGGAATCCACTGTGGAAATGTTGCTCCAGTAATCCTCAATCTTATATCCGTATATTCTCTTAAGGTTTTTATAGCGGATTAAAATATCTTTTACAAAGTCATGTCTGCCCTCCTGGGCACATTTTTCGATTAGTTCAATTAACTGTCTTCTTCTTATTACGTAGATACCTGTGGATACCGTGTTATACTGGGATACCATAGGTTTCTCTTCAAAGTCTTCGATCCGGCAGTCTTCGTTCATCCTAAGCACGCCGAAACGCTCAATGTCATCCGGATCTTTACAGGTAGTGCATACAACCGTTACATCTGCCCGTTTGGCGATATGATATTCCAGAACCTTATTGTAATCCATCTTATAAATTCCGTCTCCGGATGCAATTACCACATAGGGTTCATGGCTGTTCTTAAGGAAGGACAGGTTCTGATAGATGGCGTCGGCCGTACCCTGATACCAGAAACTGTTGTCTTTGGTAATGGTAGGAGTAAATACATACAGTCCGCCCTGCTTTCTTCCGAAATCCCACCATTTGGAGGAACTTAAATGTTCATTTAAGCTTCTCGCATTATACTGGGTCAGCACAGCCACTTTCTGAATATGAGAATTTGCCATATTACTTAATGCAAAATCGATACTGCGGTAGCTGCCTGCCACCGGCATTGCTGCAATCGCTCTTTTATTCGATAATTCTCTCATGCGGTTGTTATTTCCACCCGCTAAAATGATTCCAATCGCTCTCATCTTTCCATCACTCCTTCGCTATCACTTGTCCACTGGCCAATTGTCCTTCAGGATAATCTGCTGCCGTTGTTACACCTGAGATGGCTGTATTCTTTCCGATTTTCACATTATCCGGAACCACACTCTTCTCGCCGATGGTTGCAATGCCGAAGGAATAGACTGCCGGTTTCAGAACATTCTCTGCTTCCTCGCCGCATCCGATTACTACATTATTTCCGATTTTTACATCTTCTGCGATAATCGCCTTATCCATCGTTACCCCTTCTCCGATTTCCACATTTCCCATGATAATGGAGTCACGGATAACGCTGCCTTTTCCCACAACTACATTAGGTCCGAGAACAGAATTATGTACCTCGCCATAAATCTCTGCTCCCTCGCTAATCAGACATTTATCAATTACTGCTTCATTGGAAAGATACTGGGGCGGAATGGTGTCCCCTTTCGTATAAATCTTCCAGAACGCTTCATATAAATTGAATTCCGGAATAATATCAATCAGCTCCATGTTGGCTTCCCAATAAGAGCCAAGAGTTCCCACGTCTTTCCAGTATCCGTTATATTCATAGGCAAACAGTCTCTGGTTCTTCTCTTTACAATAGGGAAGAATATGTTTTCCAAAGTCGCAGCCCTTCTGATTTTCATTGGTGTATAACGCTTCTTTCAGAACGCTCCAGTTAAAGATATAGATTCCCATAGAAGCCAGATTGCTGCTTGGTTTTTCCGGTTTTTCCTCAAATTCGGTAATGCGGCCCGTATCGTCCGTTACCATAATACCAAAGCGGCTTGCCTCCTCAATGGGAACCGGCATGGTTGCAATTGTCACATCTGCCTTGTTCGCCTTATGGAAGTCCAGCATTACTTCGTAATCCATCTTATAAATATGATCTCCTGACAGGATCAGCACATAATCCGGATTATACTGTTCCATATAAGCCATATTCTGAAAAATAGCATTGGCAGTTCCTGTATACCATTCACTGCTTGTACTTTTCTCATAAGGAGGAAGAACGGTTACTCCACCCTCATTTCTGTCTAAATCCCAGGGAATCCCAATACCGATATGGGTATTCAGCCGAAGAGGCTGATACTGCGTCAGCACACCCACTGTATCAATCCCTGAGTTAATGCAGTTACTTAAAGGGAAATCAATAATCCGGTACTTCCCTCCAAAAGCAACGGCAGGTTTTGCAACTTTCTTAGTAAGCACACCTAACCTGCTGCCCTGCCCGCCCGCTAGAAGCATGGCGATCATTTCTTTCTTAATCATGCAATCACCTCTTGTACGTTATGGTTCTCTTATTATATCACACTTTCTATGGATAGTGAACATTTATTACAATTTTTTAATCTTAAATCCCGTTGTTTTTGTGTTAATTGTCATTTTTTTAACCATCCTCTTCCATTTTTCTTCTCTGAATTCGTTTTTTTGCAATAATTTCTCTCAAATTTTTGTATATTTTTACATTTCCTCCTAAAAATCGACAAAACCAAGAAAGACTTTTCATTTCCTCCTGTTAGAGGTATAATAAATTATTATAATTTGGATTATTTTCCTATTAAATCCGAAAAAAATTCGAAGGAGTCAAGAACATGTATAAGATAGACTTTTCCAATCCGCTTCATATTCATTTCATCGGAATCGGCGGCATCAGTATGAGCGGTCTGGCCGAAATCCTGCTGGAAGAAAATTTCACAGTTTCCGGTTCAGATGCCAAACAGAGTGCTCTTACCCATATGCTGGAAGAAAAGGGAGCCAGAATTTTCTACGGACAGCGGGCTTCTAATATAGAAGATTCCATTGATGTGGTTGTATATACCGCGGCTATCCATCCGGATAATCCGGAATTTGCCTGCGCCCGTGAGAAAGGAATCCCCATGCTTACCAGGGCGGAACTTCTGGGACAGATTATGAAAAACTACGAAATTCCCATCGCCATTTCCGGTACCCACGGAAAAACCACCACGACTTCCATGGTTTCCCACATCCTCTTAAAGGGCGACTGTGATCCGACCATATCCGTAGGCGGTATTCTTCCGGCTATCGGAGGCAATATCCGGGTGGGAAATTCGGAAACCTTCGTAACCGAAGCCTGCGAATATACCAACAGCTTTTTAAGCTTTTTCCCTAAAATCAGCATTATTTTAAATATGGATGCAGATCACCTGGATTTCTTTAAGGACATTGATGACATCCGCTCTTCCTTCCGGAAGTTTGCACAGCTTCTGCCTTCCGATGGTACGCTGATTATAAACAGTGACACACCCAAATACGAAGAGATTGCAAAGGATCTCCCCTGTCAGGTAACTACCTATGGCCTGGAACATCCTGCTGATTACACCGCTTCCCAGATCCAGTTTAATGAAAAAGGCTTTGCCACTTTTACTGCTGTGGAAAAAGGCGTCTCTCTGGGACAGTTTACTTTATCCGTTCCGGGTACCCATAACGTCTCTAACGCTCTGGCTTCCATCGCTCTGGGACGGAAACTGGATCTTCCTTTGGAAATCATCCGGGAAGGCCTGTCCTCATTTACCGGAACCGATCGACGTTTCCAGTTAAAAGGGGAGATCGGCGGCGTTACCATTATCGACGATTATGCCCATCATCCCACAGAAATTTCAGCTACCTTAAAGGCAGCTCATAATTATCCACATAAAAAGATCTGGTGCGTTTTCCAGCCCCATACTTATACAAGAACCCAGGCTCTTCTGGATGACTTTGCCAAAGCTCTGACAGATGCCGATCACATTGTACTGGCCGATATTTACGCAGCCAGAGAGAAAAACACTCTGGGAATTACCTCCAAAGTCCTCCAGGAACGTATTCTGGAACTGGGAACTCCCTGCGAATATTTCCCAACCTTTGACGAAATCGAAAATTTTCTTCTGGAAAATTGTACACAAGGCGATTTGTTGATAACTATGGGGGCGGGAGACGTGGTAAATATAGGAGAACACCTTCTTGGTCAATAGTTATCCACATTATCCACATGTTTATACACATTTTTTCTGTGTGAAACATGTGGATTTTTTTGTGCATAACCTGATTTACATAATTTGACACCGGAAAATTACATTTTCCCTATTTTATGCTGTTTTTTCGACATTGGGGATTTTCCATAATCTATTTATCCATATTTTTATCCACATTATCCACATTTCCCACATTTTTCCTCCCACAATCGGAAAAACTTTTATAGGTAAAAATGCCTATTCTCATTTTTTAAAGGTTGTGCTATAATCCTGATAGTTCATTAGAAAGTGAGTGCTGTTTTTCATGAGTGGCATTAGAATTGAAAGTAATTTTTCGCCCAATGTAACAATGATTCCGAACTGGTTTATTGATCAGTATATGCCGAAAGCCAACGGAGAATTTGTCAAAATTTATCTCTATCTCGCCCGTCTGCTGTCTCAGCCTGACGGGGATTTTCAGCTTGCCTCAGCAGCCGATACCCTGTACTGTACAGAGCGGGACATTCTGCGCGCCCTTAAGTACTGGGAACAGGAAGGACTGGCCGTCCTTACCTACGGAGAAGATAAAAAACTTTGCCGAATCTCCCTGACTGCTCTGACCGGCGTTTCCGAGCCGTCCCCTAAGCCGGCGGCCGCACAGACTCCGGCCCCGGCTTCCGCTGAGCCTCAGCCGAAGAAAGAAAGCACCCTCACTCCGGATCGGGTAAAGGAGTTAAAGGAAAACGAAGATATTATCCAGCTTCTGTTTATTGCAGAGCAGTATCTGGGGAAAACTCTGACTCCCACAGACACCAACCGGATTTTATATTTCTATGAAGATTTAAAACTTCCGGCAGACTTAATTGAGTATTTAATTGAGTACTGCGTTTCCAAGGGAAACCGGAGTATGCATTACATAGAAGCGGTTGCTTTATCCTGGGCTCAGAAGGGAATTTCCACCGTGAAGATGGCCAAGGAAGAATCCCATTCCTACAATAAGAAATATTTCACTATTTTAAAGGCTCTGGGAATCCGAAACAGGAATCCGGTACATACGGAAATCTCCATCATGGATACCTGGATAAACGATTATGGCTTTACGTTAGATCTGATCTGTGAGGCCTGCACCCGGACTGTTCTGCAGACAGGCCAGGCCAGTTTCCAGTATGCAGACACCATTTTAAAAGACTGGAAGAAACGGAAGATTCATCATATTTCCCAACTTTCTGCTTTAGATGCAGAGTTTAAGAAAAACCAGAAAAAAGGGACCGCCAAAGAAACCACATCCAGAAAAGGTTCCTCCACCAATCGTTTCAACAATTTCCATCAGAGAGATTATGACTTTGAAGAATTGGAGAAACGTTTTTCGAACAAGTAAGGAGGGCATATGCCTCTAAAAAATATTCAGTACGATGAAATCATGCGGGAATATAACCGACGGCAGTTAGAAAACAAACACCGTCAGGAAATCTGCAGGAAGAAGGCTTACGGGGAGATTCCCCGACTGAAGGAGATTGATGAGGAAGTCGCCACGTTATCCGCCTCCAAAATACGGGCCATGCTGACCAGAGGAGAAACTTCTGCCTCGGATCTGAAAGCACAGATCGCCCTTCTGGCGGAGGAACGCAGGGCGCTGCTGCTTTCTCACGGCTATCCGGCAGATTATCTGGAAATGCATTATACCTGTCCTCTCTGCCAGGACACCGGATATATCGGCATGGAAAAATGCACCTGTTTCCGTAAGGCTGCCATTGATTTGCTTTATGCGCAGTCCAATCTGAAAGAAATTTTAAAAAAAGAAAATTTCGCTCACTTTTCTTTCGATTATTATTCTGATAAAATAAAAAATGAAGCAACTGGTCTCAGCGAACGGGAGACGGCGCGGCAGGCGGTAGAAAAGGCTCATTTATTTATTGACGGCTTTGATACTTCCTGGAAGAATCTTCTGATTTACGGAGATACCGGAGTGGGAAAGACCTTTCTCTCCCACTGCATCGCCCAGGAATTAATCGAGTCAGGGCACAGCGTCGTTTATTTTTCTGCCTTTGATTTGTTTGATTTGCTCTCCCAGAGCGCTTTTTCCAAAAATATATCCCGGGAAGCCCTGGATGATTTCATATTCAGTTGTGACCTTTTAATTATTGACGACTTGGGAACGGAGCTGACCAACAGCTTTATCTCTTCCCAGTTTTTTCTGTGCGTCAATGAACGGATTATGCGGAACAAATCTACAATTATTTCCACCAATCTGACCATAAACAGTCTGTTTGATTTGTATTCCGAGCGTACTTTTTCAAGAATCATCAGCAATTATGAATTGATTAAACTCATTGGTAAAGATATTCGTATTCAGAAAAAATGTTTCTAGGAGGAAAAACATGGGTAAAAGAACAAGTAAAGAAGTACACACAATTCCCGTAGGACGATTAGGATTCATCCCGCTGGAAAGCTGCGCCTCACTGGGCCAGAAAGTGGATCAGTGGCTGGTTCAGTGGAGAACGGAACGGGGAAACCGCCCCAACTCTATCCCCTTCGACGGTTACAAAAGAGACTCCTATATTATTCCTACCCAGGTTCCCAGATTCGGTTCCGGAGAAGCCAAAGCCGTTGTGGGCGAATCTGTCCGGGGCGATGATATTTATGTGATGGTGGACGTGTGTAACTACAGTATGAAATACCCTATCGGAAGGTTTACAAACTTAATGTCACCGGATGATCACTTCCAGGATGTAAAGCGTGTCATCGCCGCTGTCAGCGGAAAGGCACGGCGTCTGAATGTGATTATGCCTTATCTCTATGAAAGCCGCCAGTTTTTAAGAAATAACAGAGAATCTCTGGACTGTGCCACAGCCCTTCAGGAGCTGATCAATATGGGAGTGGAGAATATCCTCACCTTTGACGCTCATGATGCAAGAGTGCAGAATGCCACTCCTCTTCATGGGTTTGAGACGATTCCGCCCACCTATCAGTTTATTAAGGCTCTTTTACATGCAGAGAAACATCTTCAGATTGATCCGGATCACCTCATGGTGATCAGTCCCGATGAGGGAGGGATGGGCCGCGCGATTTATCTGGCCAATGTATTAGGGGTTGATATGGGAATGTTCTATAAACGCCGGGATTATTCCGTTACGGTCAACGGACGCCACCCTGTAGCTGCCCATGAATTTTTAGGCGCTAAGGTCAGCGGTAAAGATATGATCATCCTGGATGATATGATCTCTTCCGGAGATACCATGCTGGAAATCGCCGCTCTGCTGAAAGAACGCAATGCGCGCCGCATTTTCCTGTTCTCCACCTTCGGAATCTTCACCAACGGCCTGAAGAAGTTTGATAAGGCTTATCAAAACGGCCTGTTTGACCGTCTGCTGACCACCAACCTGGTTTATCAGACTGCGGAACTGCTGCAGAAACCTTATTATACTTCCTGTGATATGAGTAAATACATCGCGCTGCTTATTGATACCTTAAATCACGATTCTTCCATCAGCCACCTTCTGAATCCTGTGGATCGTATTAAGAATTGTATCGAACAGTATAAAGAACAGCAGAATCAGTAAAAGAAAGAGCAAAAAACACAGTTGAAAACATCTGAACCTGTTTTCAACTGTGTTTTTCTTTTTACAGTTCTTCTGTTTTAAAGGCTGTATATCCTTCGTAATAGTAACTGTGGTCGATTCCTTTGATATAAACTTCCCGGCTATCAATCTCATCTGTAAGAGCCGCTTTCAGGATGTATTTAATTTCAATATCCTTGACCGGACTGCGTTCCATAGCCATCAGGTATTCTTCTTTGTCCACCTTGCTCCAGTCGATTACCTTCCCGATTTCCGCCTTTAAAATGGCATCCAGCCAGATACGCATACTGCGTCCGTTTCCTTCCCTGAAAGGATGGGCAATATTCATTTCCACATATTTCTCGATAATCTCATCAAAGTTTGACTGAGGCATCTTATCGATCTGAGCAAGGGCCGCGTCCAGATACATAAGGGGCGCAAACCGGAAATTCCCCTTTGCTATATTCACCGTCCTGATTTCGCCTGCAAAATCGTAAATATCTTCAAATAAATACTTGTGGATCGCCCGCAATGCGGAAAATCTTCCGGTTTCCAGCCTATCCAGCATTCCATTTTCAAAAAGTGCAAGAGCCTTTTTTTTACTTATTTTTTCTTCCTGGCGCGCAAGCTCTGCAAAATTGTCAATTCCCAGTTTGTTTTTCAGCATATCAAAACCTCCTACTTTTATCGCCAAAGGGGCAAGCCCACCTTCTTAAAGGGTAAGAAACTGGTGGGGAATTTCCAGTTTTTTTAAACATTCTTCTTCTCTCTTCTGGCAGGTCAGAAGAATTACCTGCCGTCCACACCGATACAGCCAGATCAGTGCGCTGTTAAGCCGTTCCTCGTCATACATGGCGAAGCTCTCGTCCAGGATGACAGGAAGGCCCTCTCCTTCTTCAAAGGTCTCTGAAACCGCCATCCGCAGGGCAAAATAAACCTGTTCTATGGTTCCCCGGCTGACCTGTTCCAGATCGGTCCATTTTTCCTGTGTATAAAGTTTTATATTCAAGTCTCCGTCTATCAGAAGCTTTCCGTATTTCCCATTCGTTAAATCAGAAAGGATTTCCTCCGTCCGTGCCTGCAGCTTTGCCGAGGTCTTTTTCTGCATCGTCTTTGCCAGATTCTGCATCGTCTCCAACGCAAGATCTATGGCCTCTTCCTCTTCTTCCCAGATATTCTTACGGGCCTCTTCTTCCAGAAGCTCCTGGTATTCTTCCCGGAGATTGGACAGGCGGATCTCCTTTTCCTTTTTCTGTTCCAGCAAATCCGCTCTTTTCCAGACCGCTTTTTTCTCCCGCTCCCGTTTTTCTTCTGTTTTGCCGACCCTTGGATTCCTCTGTATCAGCCACAGAAAGATACAGAACAGTTCTGCCAAAATCCCCAACAGAACCACAATTCCTTTTCCGATTCCCGGCAGGAACCAGCATAAAAGCAGGGTCAGTACAGCAATTCCTCCTCCTGCTTTCCAAACCCTGGAATCCTTTTTTCTGACTCCTGCGGCTGCACCTTTTTCGGCTGTTTCTTTCTCTTCCAGCCTGTGATACTGCAGTTCAAACTGGCCGATCTCCTCTTCCAGATATTCCATCCGGGACGTAACTTTTATTCTTTTTTCCACGAGTTTCTGTTTTTCTTCCCGGCTCTTTTCTTTCCTGTCCTTTTTTTCCGCTTTCAGATAGGTTTCCGCTTCCTTTAAGTCCAAATCTCCGTCTCTGCCTGTCTCATAATTCAGCAGATACCGCTTTACTTCCTCTGCCAGTGTTTTTCCGGGAACGGTTTTAATCTGACCCACGGCGGCTGTATTCTCATATACAGCCTCGCTGATTTCTCCAAGAAGAATATCCAGATCCCCGTCTTCCACACGAAGCTGCTCTCCGTCGCTTTCGCACAGCAGCACCGCTTCCTGGTGGTCTTTGTGGAAATTCCGGTACAGGGCAAAGTCTTTTAAACCGCAGGAAAAGCGCAGACTTCCTCCGTAACGACAGGGATTCTCCCAGGGTTCGTATCTGGTATAATTGTCTTTTCTGGAAGCTCTTCCTCTCATCCTGGGAAGCCCGAACAGCATTCCCTTCAGATAGGCGTAAAGTGTGGATTTTCCACTTTCATTCTCCCCGTAAACCAGATTGATTCCCTCTTTCAGAACCAGCCTCCTGTTTTTCAGTTTTCCGAAGTTTTTAATTTCCAATTCTCTGATAATCATTCCCGTCTCGTCTCCATCAGAGCCTTTACTCCGTAGTACAAGGCCTTCTTTTCTGTCTCATTTAACTCTCTTCCCTGAAACTGACGGATATATTCGCTTAAGAAAGTACCTTCGTATTTCTTTGCAAGCTGAGCATATCCCCATTCTTCCCGGAACTTCGTCCGGATTTCCACAATGTTGCCCAGTGTTTTTAAATGTTCGGTTCCAAGAGCCGCGCCTTCCTCCCGAATGCCGTCCAGGGTCAGCCGGTAAATATTCTGTGATCCTCTGGCTTCTATCTGTTTCTTTATGCTGTCTTCCAGTTCAAACCAGGTGGAATTCTCAGGAACGGACACTTCCAGATCCCAGTAGGAACGAGCGGCCAGAGGGCGAAATTCTATCCGGCATTCCCCTCTTTCGTTATATTCTCCCTGAATATATCCATGGGGACCCGTGTCGTTTCTGTCGATGGGCTCCAGAGCCCCCGCATAGGCTGCTCTGTCCTTTATCAGCACCTGAGGCTTGTGTATATGACCCAGGGCAATGTAATCGAATTCCAGCCGTCCCAGAGCCTCCCTTCGTATGGGAATATGCTTTTCATCTCCGCCGTGGGCCAGCAGAATCTGAAAACCGGCGGGTTTCCCGGGGCAGATCCCTTCGTAAACAGGTTCTCTGATTTCTCTGCTCCAGTAACTGAGCCCGTAAACACAGGTATTGATTTCCGGAAATTCCGCCATTTCCATCTCTCTCCCCCAAAGTCCGGTTACATTGGACGCCCAGGAAAAAGTCCGGTAGTTGGAATTCTTCTGAATAAAATCGTGATTTCCGGCAATCAGAACCACTTTTGTATCCGGGATGGAACGAAAGAGCCCATTTACTTCTTTCAGTTCTTTTTTTAAAGGCTGCCTGTGAAAGAGATCCCCTGCAATCAGCAGAAGATCTGCTTTCTCTCTTTTCGTTTCCTCAATCACCCTGCCAAAAGTATTCCAAATCTCCTGCTTTCGGTCAGCTCCCCATGGGTATTCTAAATCAGGGCTCGCTCCCAGATGAACGTCTGCAATATGAATAAATTTCATTTTTTTCCTCTTTTAAATAAGGACTGCCGATAAAAGAAATCTTCTCCTACGGCAGTCCTTTTCTTCTTATAATTCGCAGTTTTTCACGGTTCTCGGGAATGGAATGACATCTCGTATATTGGACATTCCTGTCAGATACATGACACAGCGTTCAAATCCCAGTCCATAGCCGGAATGGCGGGTGGATCCGTATTTCCGAAGATCCATATAAAATCCGTAGTCTTCCTCTTTCAGGCCCAGTTCTGCCATTCTGGTCTTTAATTTATCATAGTCGTCTTCCCTCTGGCTTCCGCCGATAATCTCTCCGATACCCGGAACGAGACAGTCCATAGCGGCAACTGTCTTTCCATCCTCATTCAGTTTCATATAAAATGCCTTGATTTCCTTTGGATAGTCCGTTACGAACAAGGGTTTCTTAAATACTTCCTCAGTCAGATACCGCTCGTGCTCTGTCTGCAGATCACTTCCCCAGTGTACCTTGTAATCGAATTTATCATTATTTTTCTCTAAAATTTCAATGGCTTCTGTGTAAGTCACATGACCAAAATCCGATTTTACCACATGGTTTAACCGATCCAGCAGCCCTTTATCAATAAAGGAATTAAAGAAGTTCATCTCTTCCGGCGCGTGTTCCAGTACATAGGAAATCACATATTTCAGCATTGCTTCCGCCAGATCCATGTTATCCTGCAGATCTGCAAAGGCACATTCCGGCTCTACCATCCAGAATTCCGCCGCATGGCGGGTGGTATTGGAATTCTCTGCACGGAAGGTGGGTCCAAAGGTATAAATATTGCGGAACGCCTGGGCAAAGGTTTCCCCGTTTAACTGACCGCTGACCGTAAGGTTTGTCTCTTTTCCGAAGAAATCCTGAGAATAATCAACTTTTCCCTCTTTATCCCTGGGCGGATTCTCCATATCCAGAGTCGTTACCCGGAACATCTCTCCTGCTCCTTCACAGTCGCTTCCTGTAATCAGGGGAGTATTTACATAAACGAATCCTCTCTCCTGGAAAAACTGGTGAATGGCAAAAGCGGTCAGAGAGCGCACCCGATAGACTGCCTGGAATGTGTTGGTTCTGGGACGAAGATGAGAGATTGTCCTTAAATACTCCAGACTGTGGCGTTTCTTCTGCAGAGGATAATCCGGTGCGGAACCTCCTTCTACCGTCACTTCTTTCGCCTGTATTTCAAAGGGCTGTTTCGCCTGAGGCGTAGCTACTAATGTTCCTGTGACAATCACTGCCGCCCCCACGTTTAATTTACTGATTTCACTGAAATTCTCCATGCTGTCATGGTATACCACCTGCAGCGTATCAAAAAAAGTACCGTCATGCAGCACTAAAAAACCAAAGGTCTTGGAGTCGCGGATACTTCTGACCCATCCTCCTACTGAAATTTCCTTATCTAAATATTCCTCTCTGTTTCTGTATATTTCTTTTACTGTGGTAAGCTTCATCGCTTCTTACTCCTTTTCTCATCTCTTTCTTCCTAATAGTATAGTCGATTCATCTCCCAAGTGCAAGCCCGAAGGACTTTCCTGCAGGAATAAAAATGTCCGGGAACCGAAGTCTCTTCTTTCTGTTCCCAGACATTTTTTGTTTTTCAGATATGTTCCATACAATATTTGTATATCTTCATATAGGTTCCTGCATTATAGTGCAGGCCATCGTCAATTCCTTCGTCATAGCCATACCGACAGCGGTCAAATGCATAGCCACTCTGAATCAGATAGCTGTAAGCGTCCAGATACTGATAGTCGGCAGACAGCTTCGTCTTTAAAAGATTATTATAAGAAATAATCTGGTATCCGGTACGCGGCGTCGTATTTGCTCCGTAAAAATTCAGCATAGTAGAATTGTTGGTAGGATTTACAGACATATAGTACAACTGGCATCCATACTTCTTCATTTCCGCAGCTTTCTGGTTCATAAACTGAACGCACTCGCTGCCCTGATCCAGACTGTTGACTCCAATGTTGAAAATCACTGCCGTTGGTTTCCGGGCGGCTCCGCCTTTGGCATCCTGCTTTAATTTATCCAGAAGCAGCGGATACCCAGTACTTTTCAGCCACTCGAATCCCATACTTCCCTCGGCCACCCAGTCAACATTGGCCGGTCTGGCTCCCAGATAGGCTTCTACCATGTTAAACATCCGCACGGTCCTGGAGTCCCCCACGAAGATTACTTTTCCGTATTGGGAGGGAACCTTGACCTTTAACAGAGCCGCCTTGGAAGGTGTGGCAATGGTGTTGTTATATTGGAAAACGGGATAGAAGATCATATTCTTCTGCGGGGTAATTTTCTGTCCGATTTCATAGGAAGGTTTGGAACGCTGGCGGGTTTTTAAAGACCAGCCAATCAGCGTCTGGCCGTCCCGGTTTTTTACTCCTGCCGAAATATTGGCCACACTTGGCAGATATACGGAATTCCCCTTTATTACTGCCTGGGTACTATAAGTAAGGGCTCCTGTAAAGCTTTTATATGTAATGTAGTATCCCTGTCTTCTTACCAGATACAGAGTCTGGCTTTTGGTTACTTTATATTTTTCCCCGGCTTTTACGGCTACCGTTGTGGATCCTTTCTTTGTGGACCAGCCCACATTGATATATCCTGCGATCTTCGGGCCTTCCGGAATGGTGATGGTATTTCCGGCCGTCACCTTCTTCTGAAGCTTTGTGTAATCTGCACAGGTTGTATTGCCGTTCAGATTATTAAAAGCGACGGTACAGGTGGCTCCTTTTTTATAAACCGCATATAAGTTCAAATTGCTTTTCAATGTCACACCTGCACCTGCCGCATACGTAGCTGATGTGGCGTTAATTTTTGTGGACCATCCCAAAAAAGCGTATCCGCTGATATTGGGACCTGTGGGAAGAGTCACTTTCTCTCCGGCTCCGCCGGTTATGTTGTATTTGGCATATCCTGTCTGATTTTTCCCCGCCATATTGGCAAAGGTGATCTTGCAGTTTTTCCCTCTGATTAAATATAAGGTTACCTGCTTATTTACCGGCACGTAATCTCCGGCTTTATATTCCACCACGGAAGAACCTTTCACAGTGGTCCAGCCCAGATTCTTATAACCGGTCAGAGGCGGGCCTTCCGGAACGCGTACACCGCCTACGGCGTACATCGTCTGGGGAGATACCTGGAATTTCGCGGCGGAAGTCCCTGTATAAACAGCTCCGGCCGGATTTGCAAAATATACGCTGCAGCTCCTTACCAGATAAAAGGTCTTCGCCCCTGTTACCTTATAACTTTTTCCCTGTTTGTATTCTGCTTTCTGTGAGTTTTTCGCAGAAGCCCAGCCCAGATTTGTCCAACCGTCCAGTGCCGGCCCCTCCGGAAGGGTAATGGTTTCTCCCACAACGCACTCATACTGCCAGGAACCGGAAGGATACATGGTTCCCGTAGGGTTTGCAAATTTAATTAACACCGTTTTCCCGCGGGTCAGGTAAAATTTCATATGGCCCTGAACCGTATAAGCTTCTCCGGGAGCATAGGAAATCTGGGATGCATTTTTCTTCTCACTCCACCCCAGGTTCTTATAACCGGTCTGGTTTTGGGGAAGTTCCGGAAAATAGATCGTCTCGCCTTTTACTGCCTGATACGTCCATTTCTCCTGATTGTCAGGTTCCGTCTCAGCCAGAGGCGTTCCGTCTGCATCGCAGAATTCTATCAGATACGCTTCCTGACGGACAGCATAGAAAGTCACATCGCCGGACACCACATAGGTACTTCCCGCTTCCTTTGTCTCTTCATCATCCAAAGACCAGCCGAAAGCTTTGTAACCTTCTTCTTCGGGTACCTGGGGCAGCGTAATCTCTGTTCCTTCTGTTACTTCCATGCGAAGTTCTTCATACTCCAGCGCAGAATCCCCGTCTTCTTTTGGCTGTTCGGCAAACGTTACCGTACAAAGTTCCCGGGGTTCTTCCAGGTCCGGATCTGTTTCCGGCTCTGCAGAAACCGCCTCAGAACTCTCTATAGAAAATCCGGTAAGCTCTTCCGGTTCCTCCTGAAGCTCTGCCGCCGAAACAGGGGTTCCCGATACCAGAACTACCGCAGCCAGCAACCAGCAAAACCATTTCTTTCTACTTGTTTTTCTTCTCCCGTCTGACATAAAAAACTCCCTCATTTAAACTAAAATTAATATTTTCGTAATGTTTATTATAAGCACTTTCTTTCGCCCTTTCAACAGGAACCTTCTCAAAAATCCCGAAATGCCTCAGAATCTCCGGTTTTCATAAAGAAGAGCCCGAAAAAGAAAGAGCTATTGTATAAGATGTCTCCTATACAACAGCTCTCAGGAATGTGGAAAACGAAAGTTGAGGGGGCCTGCACACTTTGTTATATTATATTGCTTCTATATAAGTGATAAATACATTTCCCGCTTTTTCAAATAACGCTGTACTGTCATTCATTCCATAAGGAGAAGTCTCCCCGGTTGCCGGATCGTAAAGGTAGGTATTATATGCGTCATAGCCTACCATCAGCAGACTGGTATTCTCTCCTGTTTTTACGATGACCGGTCTCTGGGCGCTGATTTCGTATAATACACTGTCCAGGGTACATCCCGTAAGATCCAGGACGGTTCCCTCCTCTTTGACAGCTTCTTTTAACGCCCCCACATCCAGACTTGCCTGACGCAACGCCTCCGGAATATCCGCAATACTAAGCTGAATCTTTTCTTTTTTATTTCCCCGCTCCCATACATACTGCTGGGCCCGGTTCAGGACAACGCCTGTATTCTCGTCGGCAATCTGAACAGCCTGAGAAGGATTCCGGTAAATCCCCTGGAGCTGTCCTCCTGCATACACATAATACATCTCGTTTTCCGGAATTTTTGTTTCCAGCCTGATTTCCTTATCTTCTTTCAGAGTCCTCATCTTTGCATAAACCACAACCGGCTGATCGTTATCTACCTGCCGGGAGAATGCCAGACGAATTACGGTTCCCTGTCTTGTGGTAAGAATGTTCTCCACTTCCACCTGCCTTGAAGAAGCTTTCACATTGTTCATAATGCTGTCCGTCTGTACAGCCTGGTAAGTGGAACCGTTCTTCTGGGACAAAACCATTTCCATCAGAGTCGCTCCGATGTCCACCTGAGTAATGTATGTTCCCTGGGGCTGGTACTCTTTCTTCACCGTCCCGTCAAACCCTTCTATCTTTAACTGACTGGCGCCGAAAATCTCATTTCCGTTCCCTTCCGAGACAATATCTCCTTCCCCGGCAAGACCGTAGACCAGATCCTCGTTCATGTAGCCATACAGCTTTAGTTTCTGGCCGTCAGGAGCGCTTACTGTTCTTCTTTCCAGCGACTCAAAATCAATTTCCTCTGCTTTTGACATCCCGTCTTTGGCCGTTTTGGTCCAGGCTGCATGGGAGCCTGTTTCGGAAGTATAGAAATTATCGGATGAAATATTTTCTTCCAGAATTTCATAGGAATTTTCGTCAATCTCTACCTGATAAAGCTTCTCTGCCAGGAACAAAAAGAGCTGGTTCTGCTGGTTTACATACGAAAGCACTTCCAAATCGTGTTTTAAAAATTCAAAGGATTCTGTACTGGGAATAAATACCTTTTCTTCCACCACGTTCTGATCGTTGTTGTAATGGTAAGCGCCTACCCCCACCATTCCTTCATGATCGCCCCGGTTCATATAGCCGTATAATACGAAGTCCACATCTCCGTTATCCTCTACCCGGATAATCTTAATATCGTGTTCCGTTCTTATATCCCGCATATCCGAGCTGTCTTCCTGGCGGAAAGAAAAGACCCGTCCTATTTTGCCGGAAGCAATATGGTATTCCCAGAGATCTCCCTCCTGGACAAATACTACAATATCTCCCTGGGGACTGGTCTGATAGTCCACATTCCGATTCCGGACGCCCAACAGCAGACCGTCTTCTCCCACAGTCACATTTTCTCCGTTAAATACCTGACTGGCCTGCCGTTTAAAATCCAGCAGATAAATCCGGTTCTGATCATAACGCAGCCGGTAAAATTCCTCCACATCGTAAACTTCCATAGAACCGTTGTCATCCTGGGCAGAAACCTGATATTCCAGAGCCACACTTCCTGTGGTCTCGTTAATCTCTTTCACTACCGGGGTCCCTCTTCTGTAAATCTGTGGATTTAAACTCCCCCAGTTAATTGTAGAAAGAGAAGATTGAATACTGACATTGGAATAATTCCCGTCTGCAGAAGGGACATTGGCTTCCAGATAATCGGTCAGCTCTTCAGACTGGGCTTTATTCAGACTTTTCTCACTGAAATCCAGGGCAAACTGCAGGTATTTCCCTGTATTCAGATTGCTTCTCTGTACAATCCGGGTGTAATAATACACAGGACCTGCCTCCGTATCCACTGTAATCTCCAGAGAATACTCCTGACTCATACGCATATCGCTCTCCACGGATATGGTTCCCTTCAGACAGGTGTCCTCTTCTTCCAGATTCTTCAGATTTCTATTTTCCAGCACTTTACTTCCGTCAGAAGTACGTATTTCGTAGGACATTCCCTTTATCGTTTCCCCATAGGGCTCAATGAGAATGTCCACCTTCTGGGAAGTACCGATAGGCGTCAGACTGTCCCGCATAAAATCCGCCTGCATTCTCTGACGGTATCCATACATCCGGTTCGCCCGGATTCCATCAATGTCTGCAAAAACTTCCGGCAGTGTCGTGCTCTCCATCTCCGTTCTGTCATCAGTTGTCTCGCTGTTTAACAAAAGAGACGTTCCAATCACTCCCAGCAGGAAAACCCCAAACAGGATTCCTGCTCTTCGCAACACTTTCTTCATCAGCCTTCTCCCTTCTGCTCTTCGAGAAGTCTTTTCAGGGTGGGATTTACATGGAGAGCTTCCATACACGTCTCCAGCTTTCTGTCGGTCTTCTTCCTCTTTCCTTTCTTAACCGCCCGAATCAAAAGATTTTTCGGTGTATGCTCCATGTCAATAAACTCCAGAATCTGCACTTCGTATCCGGCTTCCTCCAACAATTTCGCCCGCAGTCCGTCTGTAATTAAAGCGGCCATTCTCTCTTTCAGAATCCCGTAGGACAGCACCGGATCCAGCATCTCGTTTTCCATCTGCCGGTTTAATTCATGCTGACAGCAGGGCACGGAAAGGATCACTCCTGCGTTCCAGGATACCGCCTTGGCCAGGGCATAATCTGTAGCGGTGTCGCAGGCATGGAGAGTTACCACCAAATCCACCTGATCCGCGCCTTCATAGGAGGCAATGTCTCCCTGGTAAAAATGCAGATTTTCATAGCCGTATTTCTGTGCCAGTTCATTGCATCTGGAAATGACGTCTTCCTTCAGATCCAGGCCGATAATTTCCAGAGAATAGCCTTTTACCTGTTTTAAATAATAGTACATGGCAAAGGTAAGGTAGGATTTCCCACAGCCGAAGTCCAGAATTTTCAGGGTCCTGTCTCTGGGAAGCTGAGGAAGGATGTCTTCTATAAATTCCAGGAAACGGTTAATCTGCCGGAATTTATCATACCGTTTTGCCACAATTTTCCCATTCTGGGTCATAACTCCCAAATCCTGAAGAAACGGGACCGCCGTTCCCTCTTCCAGAAGATATTTTTTCTTCCGGTTATGCTCAGTGGGGATGGTTCTTTCTTCTCTGGGATGCAGCCGTGTTTTCACCGTTACGGTTCCCTTTTTACTGATTAAGATACTCCCGTCTCGGGTCTCTCCCTGAAGCTGAATCTGACTGAACCCCTGGCCTGCCTTCTCTTCCACATAGGAAATCAGATTCTCTTTTGTATAATTGTTATGGAGTACTTTTGTTCCCCAGGTCTCTGAAGCCTGGTAATACAGCCCGTCCCTTAACCGGACGGGACGAATCTTCACTTTTGAAGGTCCGTCGCTTTTTCTGTTTCCGCTCAGAATGAGCCGGAACATATTCTCATTTACATTTTCTTTTAAAAATTTACTTATTTTATCCATCATGCTCTTATTGTAATCGTTTTACCTTAAAATCACAAGCTAAAAATAATGTCTCCGTCTGCTCCGCCTGCAGCGCCTTCTCACCAGTTCCTGGCAGAGCAGCACCTGAATCAGTTCATCCATAAAGTTTTTATCCGGTCCGCGCCTCTCCTGAGAACCCATTTCCTTTTGAGGCATTTCTTCTTCTATTTTTTTATGAATTTTACTGCACAGATGATAGAGGGTATATTTATCGGGATATTCGTCATACAGCATACTGCCTTCATAATCCAGGCGGTCGCATTCTTCTTCCACATGGTTCTGTATCCGGCGGGTAATTTCAGGATAATAGGTTTTCATCATCTGGTACTCTTTTTCCTGAATCTTTTCCCCGTCATACAGCATGGGATTTGCATATGCCACATAGAACGGAAAATACTTATCATGATACATCAAAAAGAAATTCTCCTCTTCCTAGAATCTGTTATAGTATATGCACTTCTTTTTGGAAGGTGTATCGGGATCAGAAAAACCGCATAAGATTTCTCTTACACGGTTTTTAACTATTCCTCTTCCAAAGCCTTTACCACTTTTTCAAACTGCATAAAATGGGACGCCTTTACCAGGATGGTATCCCCTTTTTTCACGTAACCGCTCAGGTGTTTCAGCAGGCTCTCCAGATCGTTTTCGTAAACGACTTCCAGCTCCGGATTCGTCTCCTTTGCCCGGCGGGCAATATGTGCGCTCAGCTCTCCTGCACAGATTAATACGTCGATGCTGCAGTTTCCCGCACAGACACCCACTTCTTCATGAAGGGATATTTCTTCTTCTCCCAGTTCTCCCATGTCTCCCAGAATCGCCACCCGGCGGCCTGCTCCGTCCTGGAGGACATTTAAAGAAGCTTTCATAGAAATCGGACTGGCATTGTAGCAGTCATCCACAATTAAGAATCTGTCAGTTTCGATCATGCGGAAACGGCCGCTGACCGGCTCCAGACTTTCGATTCCCGCCTGTATCTGTTCCAGGGACAAACCATACGCCAGCCCCACTGCCGTTGCTGCGAGGGCATTGTATACCATGTGCCGTCCCGGCATAGGCACCCAGACATGGAAATTTCCCTGGGGCGTATGAATCCTGCAGAACATTCCCTTTAATCCCCGGCTTTCGATCTCATCGGCATAAATCTGATTTCCATCCTCCAGACCGAAGAACACCGGCTGGATTCCCCCGGGGGTTCCCACAGTTGCCAGTTTATCATCGTCGCCGTTTAAAATAATGTGGCCCTTTTCTTTCATATACTGAAAAATTTCTGTCTTCGCCTTTAAAACCCCGTCCCGGTCTCCTAAGAATTCCAGGTGACAGGGGCCGATATTCGTAATCACACAGGTATCCGGCCTGGCAATCTTGGCCAGTCTCGTCATCTCTCCGAAATGGTTGATCCCCATTTCCAGAACGGCAATTTCATCTTCCGGCGTAATCCTGAAAATGGTCAGAGGCAGTCCAATCTCATTGTTGAAATTTCCCTGGGTTTTCAGCACCTGATATTTCTCTTTTAAAACGGCTGCAATCACCTCTTTGGTACTGGTTTTCCCCACACTGCCTGTAACTCCCACCACAGGAATTCCCACCTGCTGAAGATAAAATTCGGCAATATCTTTTAAAGCCTGTAAGGAAGACTCTACCTGAACATAAGGGAAGTCTGCCTCCGGAAGTTCTCTCTCAGACAGGGTTCCCAGCGCGCCCTTCTTCATCACATCCGGAATGAATGTATGGCCGTCCGCCCGTTCGCCCACAATGGGAATAAAGACGCAGCCCGGGCTTGCCATCCTGCTGTCTGTAATAATTTTCACTGCTTCTGTATCTGCATTGTACCCGGATCCGTGATAAATACCGCCGCAGACGCGGGCAATGTTTCTTAACGTTAAATTCTTCATGAGTTCTCCTGCTCTCTTCGTATCTCTTCTATTTCAGGGATACCTCCATCAATTTCTCGCACAAGGTTGCATAGTCCATTCCCAGAACCTGAGCTTCCTGAGGAATCAGACTGGTGGGCGTCATACCGGGAAGGGTATTCCCCTCCAGACAGAAAAGCTCTTCCTCCTCTGTCATAATAAAGTCAAACCGTGCATATGCCTTCAGTCCAAGGGCGTGATAAGCCATTACCGAGTATTCCTGAATCTTTCTGGTAAGCTCCTTGGAAATCGGCGCCGGACACGTCTCTTTAGTCGCTCCCGGCTGATATTTGTTTTCATAATCATAAAACCCTTTTACCGGAACAATCTCCACAACCGGATAGGCTTCCCCGTCCACAACAGCTGCCGTATATTCGGTCCCTTTGATATACTCTTCCAGTAAGATCTTATCTTCATAACGGAAGGCTTCTTCCAGCGCTTTATCGTATTCCTTCTGATTTCCGGCAATGTATACGCCGATGCTGGATCCGCCATTACAGGTCTTTACTACCACCGGGAAATCCATTCCGATCTCCTCCGGGTTGCGGATATATTTCTTCTTATTCATGGTCAGGCCGCGGGGAGTGGGAATTCCATTCATCAGGAAAATCTGTTTCGTAATTCCCTTATCCATGGCCATTGCGCTGCTGAGATGGTCACTTCCGCTATAACGGATACCCATCAGATCAAAAACCGCCTGAATTCGTCCGTCCTCTCCATTTGCTCCATGCAGCCCAAGGAAAACGAAGTCCGCTGCTTTACACAGCTCCAGAATATTCTCTCCGAAGAATTCTTTTCTTGTCTTTTTCATTTCTTCAATTTTTCCATTAAAGCTCCGGATATATTCTGTCGCCTGTTCCACATCATATTCCTTGGGAAAAGGATCTTCCCAGTCCACTGTTTCCTGTCCGCAGAAAGGATCTGCCAGGACAGCCTGATGCCCCTTAGATCTTAACGCCCTGCAGATGCCGCTTCCAGAAACAATGGATACCTCTCTCTCTGTACTGTTGCCGCCAGCTAATACCACAATCTTCATAATTCTACTCCTTTTATGACTGTTTATTGATAGACCACCACAGGCGCGCCTATTTCCAGATTCTCATAAATAATCTCTGCCTGATCATAAGGGGTGTTCACACATCCGTGGGAGCCTTCCGTCTGATACAGTTCACCGCCGAACTCTGTTCTCCATGGGGCGTCATGGATTCCCACATTCCCTGCAAAGGGCAGCCAGTAGGTCACCGGGCTCTCGTAATCTTCCCCTGTGAGAACTGCAGGCGATTTCTTGGCATCCACTGCATAAACTCCCGTGGGTGTCTCCCACCCCATACCGGGATTTCCTGTCACTACCTCTGTGTCCACTACCGGATCTCCGTTTAAATAGAAAACCATCCTCTGATTGGTAAGATCGATCTCCACATAGGTACTGCCAATATCATTTTCTGTCCGGCTCCATCCCTCATAGGAATAAATCGGCTCTCTCACCTGGGTCTCGCCGCTCTCTACTGCTTTCATCAGTGCGGCCGTCTCTCTTTCCTGATCAATGGCCCAGCCATAGTCTCCGCCTTTTACGGTTACGGTTCTTCCGTCATAGGTTTCAAACGTTCTGGTACATCCGAAAGTGTCGTACTTATATCCTAACTGATTTACATACTCTGCAACCTTGCTTTTATCCAGCACATAATTGTTTTCTTCGTCTTTTTTCAGCCATCCCCTGATTACTTCCCGATCCACCACTTCTTCCCGGTCTTCAAAATCATAAGTAATCATTACGTCTGTAAGCTGATTTAACTGCTCGAGCTGCTTCTTTAATGTGGCGTCATTCTCAGAAACAGCGGGTTTCTCATAGCAGCCCTCTTCTTCCAGATAAACCTCTGTTTTTCCATTTTCCACAGCTTCTGTAATAACCTGTAACGTCTTTTCCTTATTTAACTGATTTCCTTCTGTTTCCGCCACAATCTCATAACCGGAATCTGTTTCTTCAATCCGCGCATCTTCCGGCGCCGTCACATTCTCTTCCTGAAAACAGTTCAGACTCTCAACGGCCTTCCTGAGACTTTCTGTATCGTAAGTGGTGCTTGCGCTCATCTCCAGGGCGTTGCTCTTTCCCAGAGACAGAAACCAGAGCCAGCGGTTTTGTTTCTTCAGAAGCTCTCCCACAGTTTCATCCGCCACATAACGAAGACCTGCTTCTTTGGCCGTAATTTTCTCCACGCCGTTATTTTTCTCATTGATGGCTAACACATAGGCCGAAATGCCGTCTGAAATCCGGTTCTGGGCCTCTTTTTCCGTTATGAAAGAACATGCGATCCCATCAATGGTGGAATTGGGCAAAAAATGGGAAGAGAAATAAAAGACCCCTCCAAAATAAAGCGCCGCGCTCATTAAAAGTAAAATTGTGATGATAATCAGGAGTATTTTCCTTCCGGTTCCCATTTTTTCCTTTTCTTTCATTTTCTTCCTCTAATCGTGTTTTCTGAACTCTTATTTATTTTCCAGTAATTTCGCAATACTTACCAGTTTCACACTTAAAACGAAAATCTCAGTGGCCATTGCCAGTTCTTCCGGTTCCGGGAAGGTGGGGGCAATTCGGATGTTGGAGTCTTTTGGATCTTTTCCGTATGGGAAGGTCGCTCCTGCTCCGGTCATTACCACGCCGGCCTCTTTGGCTTTGGCAACAATTGCTTTGGCACATCCCTCCATGGAATCAAAGGAAATAAAGTAGCCTCCCTTGGGTTTGGTCCACTGGCCGATTCCAAGGCCTCCCAGCTCTTTCTCCAGAGTCGCTTCAACCGTTTCAAATTTGGGACGGATAATCTCCGCATGTTTTCTCATCTGTTCATGAACTCCGTCCAGGTTCTTAAAGAAACGCACATGGCGAAGCTGATTCAGTTTGTCATGACCGATGGTCTGAATCTGCATATATCTGCGGAAGTCTTCCAGGTTTGCCTTTGATGCGGCCACGGCTGCAATTCCAGAACCCGGGAAGCTGATTTTGGAAGTGGAGGTGAATTTGTAAACAATATCCGGATTTCCTGCTTTTACACACTCTTCCAGAATTTCAATCAGAAAATCCTGATCCTCATCGTACAGATGGTGAACGCTGTATGCATTGTCCCAGTAAATACGGAAATCCTCAGCAGCCGGCTTCAGTCTGGCAAATCTTCTGACTGTTTCATCGGAATAAGTAATTCCCTGAGGATTGGAATACTTGGGTACACACCAGATACCTTTAATGGATGCATCTTCGCTGACCAGCTTCTCTACCATATCCATATCCGGGCCGGTGGACAGCATCGGCACATTGATCATCTCAATGCCGAAAAATTCTGTAATTTTAAAATGTCTGTCATAGCCGGGAACCGGACACAGGAATTTTACTTTATCTAATTTGCACCAGGGAGTGTGACCCATAACACCCTGAGTCATAGAACGTGCAACAGAATCAAACATCACGCTCAGACTGGAGTTTCCGTAAATGAGAATGTGATCCGGATCTACTTCAGAAATTTCTCCCAGCAGTCTCTTCGCTTCCGGAATTCCGTCCGGTACTCCGTAATTGCGGCAGTCTACTCCTGTCTCGCATTTTAAATCCGTTTTGCTGTTTAAAACATCCATCATTTCCATGGAAATATCCAGCTGGCTTGCAGACGGTTTCCCTCTGGACATATCCAGGGATAATCCCTTTGCTTTAATCTCTTCGTACTGTTTCGTTAATTCTTCCTGCAGTTCCAGCAGTTCTTCTCTGCTCATCTCCTGATATGCTTTCATAATATCCTCCTCGTACGTCTAATAATGCTATTTCTTATTCTAGTATGCGGTTTCCCGCATTGTCAAGTATTTTAATTACTTCTTGATTCTGGCTCTGTTATAAAATATACTAAGAGAAACTGCCCTTTTCCATGGGTAAGAACGCTATTTTTATATATTTACAGAAAGGATTGCTGTCTATGTGGATTGCAGATGGTTGGAAAGATTACGAAGTTATTGATACATCGAAAGGAGAAAAACTGGAACGCTGGGGAGATTATCTGTTAATCCGTCCGGATCCCCAGGTCATCTGGGATACCCCCAGAGAACACAGAGGATGGAGAAAGCCGGACGGACATTATCACCGCAGCAAAAAAGGAGGCGGTGAATGGGAATTCTTCAGCCTCCCGGAACAGTGGACGATTCATTATAAAGAATTAACCTTTCATTTAAAGCCTTTCAGCTTTAAGCACACCGGTCTTTTCCCGGAGCAGGCAGTCAACTGGGACTGGTTTGGTCAGAAAATCCGTCAGGCTCAAAGACCTGTGAAAGTGTTAAACCTTTTTGCCTACACAGGCGGGGCTACCCTGGCCGCTGCCGCTGCCGGCGCCTCTGTCACTCATGTGGACGCCTCCAGGGGAATGGTGACCTGGGCAAAGGAAAACGCCGCCGCTTCCGGATTAAAAGAAGCGCCTGTCCGCTGGCTGGTGGATGACTGCGTAAAATTTGTGGAGCGGGAAATCCGCAGAGGGAATCACTATGACGCCATTATTATGGATCCCCCTTCTTACGGCCGGGGTCCGAAAGGCGAGATCTGGAAAATCGAAGATTCCATCTATCCTTTTATCCGGCTCTGCACCAGACTTCTCAGCAGGGATCCTCTGTTTTTCCTGGTAAATTCTTACACCACGGGACTGGCTCCCTCGGTCCTGACCTATATGCTCTCCACGGAGCTGAAAAACTTTGGCGGACATGTGGAGGCTCAGGAAATCGGACTTCCTGTCTCCCAAAGCGGACTGATCCTCCCCTGCGGGGCTTCGGGCCGCTGGGAAAAATAATCCGGGGCGGGCTTTGTCCCGCCTCAGATTCTCTCTCCGGTAACATTTTTCTGGTACCACTGCACTCTTCCCTCTAATTTCTCTCCCAGTTCCGAATCTGCAAGGCGAAAGTTTCGGATCGTCTCTTCTCTCAGTTCATCCTCCAGCTTATTTAACTCCACAGCCAGATTATCTGTGAGATTTCTCTTTTCCGACAGGGAAAGCTCTTCCAGAAATCTTCTGATCTGCCGGAAACTCTGCTCCCGATCCGACCGGAACTCTGCCTGCTGTTTTGGCAAAATCCCGTCAATCCGATTCTCCCCGGAAAATTCTGCCGGTTCCACTTCTACTGACATATTTTCAGGATTTTCCTCCAGATTCAGCCTGCCCACAAGCCGCAGGGGAAATGTCTCCTTCGGCCATGTTTTTGTAGAATCAAAGGGGTGAAAAGGAAGATAATTTCCGTTTGCGTGAGGCATAATCTGAATGAAAAGATTGTAGCTGACCTGTTCTCCTTTGCTCAGAGTCCCATACAGCTCCTCTCCGGCTGCATCCGGATTTAAACCTGCGCGAAGGAGAGCCTCTTCTCTGGTGGACAGCCTCTCTCCTGCCCGGGGAATCCAGTGATACCGCACCAGAAACCGTTCTTTCTCCCAGTTTTCCCATATCTGGGTCTGCACCCCATAGCTTTTCATATTTATAAATCCGTAAGGGGTTCCCTGATTGGAAAAATAAGCCATTCCAAATCCCAGCAGTCCCGGATCTTCTCCGGCCAGCTCCCAGAACTTTCCGGGAGAGCCAAGGCCAGTCGCCGGATCCCGGGAAAATGTCTGGTATACCGCCTTCCTCTCCTTTCGGCTGTTGGCCGGCGCCACAGGCAGGCTCTGACAAAGCAAATCATAAATACCTCCGTCCGTCTGGAATTTCACTGCAAATCCCCGCAGATTTCTGGCCGTATCCGGGGTTCCCCATTCTCCGAACGCCAGGGAGACTCTCAGAAAGGCCGGCGTCTGTCTTCCCTCTTTTTGAAAAAGGCAGGCCCTCGTATAAGGGCTCATGGAACAAAGCGTCTGAAAATGCCCGAATGCTCCATACCCTTTTTGGAAGAACTGCCTTTTCCTTTCTCTCTTCTGTCGAATCTGCCACTCTTTCATATTTTCTTCCTTCAAGATTTACTTGTCCTATCCTATGCCTTCCGGAAGAAAAAAAGACGTGTTATTCTTTCTCCTCTAAAGTAATATCTCCACTGTCGCAGGTAATCTTCAGGGATTTCCCGCGCCCTTTCTCAATTTTCAGTTTCTGTTCCCACTCCTTTGCCACTTCATAGCCTTTTAACTGAATCTCTCCGTAATCGGTATACAAATCCAAATCATAAGTTTCCCAGTCATAACTGCTTCCCAGCGTCACATCCCCGTAGTCGCTTTTGATCTCCAGGTTCTTCATGTCTGCCTTTTTTATCCTCAGTTCCCCGGATTCCAGTTCTACATTCCCTTTCTCTCCCTGGAAGCTCTCTATTTCCACATCACCGTAGTCACTGAGAAGTTCTGCCTCTTCTGCTTCAATCTCTCCTGCCCGTATGTCTCCCGCGTCCGCCTCCACACTTAACTGCTTTCCTGTGTACTGTTCCAGGAAAATATCACCGTAATCTGCCTTTACTGTACAGGAATCTGCTTCCAGGTTCTTAATGGAAACATTTCCATTTTCATTGTCTACTTCCACTTTCTCCGGCTGCACTTTCTCCGGAAGATAGATCTTCACATAATATTTCTCTTCCTGGAAATCTCCCAGAAATCCGAACTGAAAGCCCTGAACCCCTTTTTCCGGTTTTTCCTCTATTACCAGACGTCCCCCTTCTGCCTGAAACTCCGGCTTCTGGGTATTGCCATAAAGGGAATACTCCACATAACAATTCTGATCCTCTGAGGCCAGAAATTCCACATCCGCCATATCCACTTTAAGAGAAATCTCAGATACCGGATCAATGGAAGTTTTGGAAAGCTCATACTTCTGCCCTTCCTCTTCCAGGTTTTTCAGATGCAGACCGCTTCCCGTCAGGCTAAACTGGGGGTTTCCTCCCATGGAAATTCCGGCTCCGAATAAAACTGCACCTGCCAGAATACATCCTGCCGCGCTGCACAGAAAAATTTTATTTTTATTCTTTATCATTTCCCTGCCTCCTTCTTAATAATTTTTCCAAACATACGGGTAAGTCCCCGCAATACCAGATTTATCAGCTTTACAATCAGCCACACAGCAAATGCTGAAATTCCGGCCAGCATAAGGCTCAGGCCCAGAATGGTAATTCCGTCTGCCGGTGAGAGAAACATTCCATAGATGCCAACGCCTACCCCTATGATGGAAGCGGCTGTTACACAGATAACGCTTAAAATCACAGAAATTAAAATCAAAAGTGCAGATGCGCCCAGGCATACGGCCAGGACGATGGAACTGGCGGCCAGAGGGATTCCCACAGGAGCTGCCAGTACAGCTAAAATTCCCACCCAGACGGCAGAAAATCCTCTCTGAAGACTCTTTTGCCCCTTCTCCTGCCCATTGCGGGCGGCAATATCTACAATAATCTGGGAAGCTGCTTCTTCCGGCGTCCCCAGATCCAGAATCGCCTGTTCTTCCCTGTCCGGTCCGGCTTCTTGGAAATATTCTTCAAAATACTCCATGGCCATATCAAAATCCCTTTTAGGGAGCTTTTTCAGTCTTTTCGCAAGACACTTCATATATTCTTCTTTTCTCACGATTCATTCCCTCCATTCACTATCTTCTCAATCTCTTCGGTATAAAGCTCCCACTCTTCTTTCAGCAGTTCCCACTGGGCAAGCCCCTTTGCAGTAATTTTATAGTACTTCCGGTTCCTTCCCTGGAACTGCTGATCATAGGCGGTTACCAGTTCTTTCTCCAACAGACGGTGCAGCACCGGATAGAGCGCAGAGTCCTTCATATTAGATACCTTTTTAATGGTCTGGCTAATCTGATAGCCGTAGGCTTCCTGCTGCCTCAAAATCGACAAAACTAAAAAATCATACATCCCGGCATTTAACGTAAAAACCATTATTATCCTCCTTTCATATATCATCTTTTGATATATTATATATCATATAATATATATTTTCAATACATATATTTAATTTTTTCATATATAAAGTTGTACAAAGAGTACAAGTCCTCTTCAACTCCTTATATCCCTCACTCATGAGGGACTTGTACTCTTCGCGCGCCAGATGCAGATCCTATTGCATAAAAATAGCTGCAGGGTTTCTCCCACAGCTATTTCTCTTCTTACTATTCTTTTTTCTTTATATTTCTCAGCACAATTCCGCTTAAAATACCGAAAACCAGTACAAAGGCCAGCATCAGCAGCCAGTCTTTTCCCAGATGTCCTTTGGTATATTCAAAAAATTCTTCTGCTTCCCGTACCACTTCCGTCTCTTTCCCATTCATTTCCACAATGTAAGTCAGGTCGTTTAAATTGGCGCTGCTTCCGTAGGCCTCCATGGACCAGCGGCAGATGGCAAACCAGGAAATAATCTTGGTTGCTCCGCTCAGTTCAAATAAAAGACCGGAAAACAGAATCTGGGGCATCAGCAAAATAGGGGCAACTGTCATGGCCCGATCCGGGTTTTTAAATAAGGAGGAGGCAAAAATACCCATCGCCGCCGCGGAAAACGCTGTCAAAAACGTGGTCAAAAACAACTCCAGATAAGCAGGGAATAAAAGCCCCTCTTCCGGCATTCCCACCAGCAGAGCGAAGACTCCTGACAGCAAAAAGCTCTGTACCAGACACATCCCGCCCAGAATCAGGAATTTGGATAAAATATACGGCCCCAGATGAAGTCCCGTCATATATTCCCTTCTCAGTATATTGCGCTCTTTACACACTTCCTGAATGGCGTTTAAGATACCCACCCAGAAAGCAGAACAGGACAGAGCGAACAGAAGAGATTTGGTTGTCCCGTAATACTCAAACTGATTTCCGTCTTTTACCAGAGAAATCAGAAAGGCCAGGATCGGGGCCTGCAGCATCAGCATCATCAGCCTCTGTCTGTCGTTAATCATCAGATGGAAATACCGGCTGCTTAAAACGCCCATCTGACGGAAGGAACTGTGCTTGTTGCGGGTCTTGCCTCCGAAGTCTCCCCCATTTCGTCCCGAAGGCTGCTCCCCGTTCCTGCGAACCATTTCATCGTATTTTCTCCGCCATTTTTCCGGTTCTTCCGTTATCATATTGTACACGTCCACCAGATTATCCACCTGGAAGAACTGTTTTGCCTCCCGGTCACTGCCGAAGAAACACAGATTTCCGCCTCTTCCCATAAAGATAATCTTATCGCAGACCTGCAGATTCAAAGTACTGTGCGTGACTAAAATAACCGTTTTTCCCGAATAGGTCATGTTTTTCAGCGTCTGCATCAAGTTTCGTTCCGTTCCCGGATCCAGGCCGGAGGCCGGTTCATCCAGGAAAAACAGGTTGGGATCTGATAACAGTTCCACCGCTATACTGGCTCTTTTCTTCTGACCTCCGGAGAGACGGCGTATCATGGTCTGCTCCTTCCCTGTCAGCTCTACCGTATCAATAACCTGCTGAACTCTGGCCTGACGTTCCTGCTGGGTGGTATCATCGGGCAGGCGCAGCTTGGCCGCATATTCCAACATGGAAAACAGGGTCAGATTATCGTAAACAATATCCTGCTGGGGGACATATCCGATAATATTTTTCAGAGCGTCATAGGTTTCATAAAGTTCTTCTCCATTAATTAATACCCGGCCGCCGGTGGGCTGGCTGTAACCGCTGATGGCATTCATAAAAGTAGTTTTTCCTGCGCCGGATCCTCCGATAATCGCCACCAGTTCGCCCGGCTCTATGGATAAGGTAACATCATTACAGATATTAAATGTTTTCCCCTGGTTCTTAACCGTTTTGACCACATGAAGGGCATCTACACCGATACCGCTCCGGTAACTGCAGAAATAAATTCTCCCATTGGTAAAAATCAGTTTGCTGTTGGTAATCATGAGGATGTCTTTTTCCCCAAGAGTCACCTTTCCCCTGACTGGATGACCGTTCAGAAAGGTTCCGTTGGTACTGTGACAGTCCTCTAACTGATACTGGTTCCCACTGCGGGAAATAACTGCATGATATTTGGAAACCCCCATATGGGGAAGGCAGATCTCACAGCTTTTCTCCCTTCCGATCCGGATGGCATTTAACTTGCTCATGTCAATGCACTGCCAGCTAAGCATAGAATCCTGAACGTCCCGGATAATTAAAACACCGTCCCGCTTTCCCTGCTGCATATCGTCGATCCGCAGAATATCTCCGCTGCGGAAAATGCTTTCTCTTACTTTGATTCCATTTAAAAAAGTTCCGTTGGAACTGTTGGTATCCTCAATTACAATCTGGTCCTCTACCAAATGAAGCCTTCCGTGATGTTTAGACACATATTTGGACTTTAACACAATATCATTGTCCTGGCCTCTTCCAAAAGACACGAACGGCCTGTGAAAACTTTTCAAATCCACTTTCTGCGGCAGTTCCGCACCGTCAAAGATATAAATGTGAAACGAAGGCTGTTTCTCCATACTCTCCACCCCATCTGTTTTTTCTCGTTGCAATTCTTTTTTATTATACCCTCTCCCCGAAACAAGCGCAAGGAAAAAGCCCGCCCAAAAGCCATCTTACGGCTTTGCAGGCGGACTTTCTGTTCTCTCTGCTCTATGGCAGTTATTTTTCTATGGTCGGAATCTCTGTATCGTCCCTGGCGTCCAGATTATTGATGTACTTATTGGTCTCCTTAACAATTACATTGGATAACAAAAGCACGGCAATTAAGTTCGGAATGGCCATTAAGGCGTTTAAGGTATCTGCAATCAGCCATACCAGGTTCAGGGAAACCACCGGCGCAATCACTGCTACAAGTACGTATAAAATCCGGTAAGGAATCAGCCCTTTCTTCCCTGAGAAATATTCTACACATCTCTCTCCGTAATAAGCCCAGCCGAGAATGGTGGAATAAGCGAAGGAAATCATACCCATTACCAGGATTACCGGTCCCAGATAGGGAATCTGTGAAAAGGCCAGAGAAGTCAGCACGCCTCCGTCAGATACAGAGCCCATATCAATGGACGGGTTTTTCATAATACTTGTAACCAATACCAGTCCTGTCATGGCGCATACAACTACCGTATCCCAGAAAGTTCCTGTACTGGAAACCAGCGCCTGACGAACCGGGTTTCTGGTCTGTGCTGCAGCAGCGGCGATAGGAGCAGAACCCATACCGGATTCGTTGGAAAACAGTCCTCTTGCCACACCGAAACGCATAGCCATCATAATACCGGAACCAACCAGACCGCCTGCGGCAGCGCCTGGCTTAAAGGCCATAACAACAATTGTCTTTAAAGCAGGAATAATAAAGTCATAATTAATACCAAGAATAATGATACATCCCAGTACATAGAAGATTGCCATAAACGGAACTAATTTCTCACATACATTTGCGATGGAACGGATACCGCCGAAAATAACCACTGCTGTCAGCAGTCCTACTACAACGCCTACCACTACGTTCGGAATATTCAGATTTTCTTCACATACGGTGGCAATAGCGTTGACCTGTGTGGCACAACCGATACCGAAAGAGGCAACTCCGCCGAAAACAGCAAATAAAATTGCCAGCCATTTCATATGAAGTCCGCGTTCCAGGGCATACATGGCGCCGCCCTGCATCCGTCCGTCTTTGGTCTTCACTCTGTATTTAACTGCGATCAGTGATTCGCTGTACTTAGTTGCAATACCGAAAACACCCGTCAGCCAGCACCATAAAACGGCTCCCGGTCCACCCATGGCGATGGCTGTTCCTACGCCGATAATATTACCGGTTCCAATGGTGGCCGCCAGAGCTGTAGTCAGAGCTCCGAACTGACTGACCTCTCCTTCTGCATCCGGATCTTTCTGAAAAGAAAGACGGATACCTTTAAAGAGCTTTCTCTGAATTCCTTTGGTTCGTATGGTCATAAAGACATGGGTTCCAAGCAGCAGCAGAATCATCCCCCATCCCCATACGTAACCATTTACCGTAGTTACAAATGAATTAATTGCGTCAAACATCTTTTTCTCCCTCCCGCATCTGTTTTCTTTACCTGAAACACTTTTGTAAGCACCATGAAGACACCCAGGTAAAGAGAAAGGCGCACCATAAGATTATGATACGCCTTTGTACTTGTGCTTATTGATTTAAATGAATAAAAAAATTATACAACATAATTAATCATATTTCAAGTAGAAATCACATAATTATTTTCACTTAAACGTGAGGCAGACTGTCAACTACTTTTTTCTATTTTTTTTGCATTTTTCTTCTTGTTTATGATAAAATAAAGGAAATAAAAAGGAGAGATGTTACATGGACTTACTAGATTACCAAATTCTGAAAAAGCTGAAACAAAACGCCCGTAAAAAAGCCTCCGACATTAGCAAGGAGATTCATCTTTCTGTTTCCACAGTCATTGAACGTATCCGAAAACTGGAAGCTTCCGGAATTATTAAATCCTATACAGTGATTACGGATGAATCTAAAATCGGCAATGATGTAACAGTCCTTATGGAGATCAGTCTGGAGCACCCCAGTTACAACGAATCTTTTATCAAGCACATACAGGAAAATCCTTTTATTATTTCCTGTTATTACCTTACAGGAGAGTTTGATTTTCTTTTAAAGATTAACTGCCAGTCTTCCGAACATCTGGAGCAGATTCACCGGCAGTTGAAAAATCAGCCCGGGATTCGGCAGACAAAAACCCATTATGTGCTGCGTACCATTAAAAACATTTACACTTCCTTACCGATTTTAGATGAAATGAATGATATTACAGATACGAATCCGAAGGAATGAAGAACTTACAAACATACTTAAGGTGTTACCTTTGCTCTGCAAACGGTAACACCCTGTATTTTTATACTATTCTTTCACCAGTTTTTTAAACACATCGCCCCGCTCTTCAAAATTTCTGAAGATTCCATAGCTGGCCGCTGCAGGCGACAATACGCAGCAGCTTCCGGGGTGACAGACTTCTTTCGCATACGCCACGGCTTCTTCCAGAGTGTCCCTCCGGATAAGCCGTTCTTTTTTTCTGAAGCTGGTATTTTTTTCCATAATTTCCTGATAAATCCTTTTTCCCGTTTCTGCCATTAATATAATGAACTTCACCTGAGAGGACGATAAATACTCTTCCAGAGGACCATAGTCAATCCCCCGGTCCATCCCTCCTATCAGCACTGCGTCTACTTTGGGAATACTGCTTAAGGCCTGTATTGTAGTTTCGCAGATGGTGGAAATGGAGTCGTCGTAATAGCGGACGCCGTCTATGGTTCCCACATATTCCATCCGGTGAGGAAGGGGTTTATAGGTCTTCAGGGCCTGAGAAAACTCTTCGTCCGGTATCCGGAAAATTTCTCTGCAGATTCCATAGACAACTCCAATGTCAAAGTAATTATGCTGTCCTACCAGAGAAATTTCCTCTTCCGGTATCTGGAACACATGATTCTCACATGTAACCCTGCATCCGTTTATCTGTATCCGGGCGCTGCTGCTGTCTAGTCCCACAGAGATCACCTCTCCCTGGCATCTCCGACAGGCCGTTTCTCCTTCCAGTCCCAGAACGGGCTTTCCAGGAAGAATTTCCTCATTGCAGAATAAGGTATCGCCGGCTTTCTGATTTGCATAGATATTCTGCTTGGCAGCAATATAACGCTCCAGGGTCTTATAATGATCCAGATGTTCCTCATACAGATTCAAAAGGACTGCCGTACGAGGAGAAACAGAGGCATATTCCAACTGATGGCAGGAAAGCTCCAGAACCACCGGTGTCTCTTCCCCAATCTGATCCACAATATCAAAGACAGGAATCCCGATGTTTCCTGCAAGGATCGCCTTTTTTCCTGCTTTACAGAGAATGTGATGCAAAAGGGTGGTAACAGTACTTTTTCCCTTTGTCCCTGTGATTCCCACCGTCTGTTTTCCGAATCGTTTCAGAAACAGTTCCGTCTGCGAGACGATCCGGCAGGTATACTCTCCGGGATCCTGTTTTAAAACAATTCCCGGGCTTTTAAATACTACGTCAAACTCATTGAGATAATCCTGATAAGTCTCTCCATAAATGACTTCCATATCCTCCGGATAAAAGAGGGTATCGATCTGCAGCGGTTTCTGATCCGCTACTGCAAGGGACTGATAGCCGCCCACTTTTTCAATCATCCGCAGAGTGGACTTCCCCTCTCTTCCGAATCCCAGAATCAGAACTCTCTGTCCTTCTATGGTTTCTCTTATCAACTTCTGCATGTCCTTACCCCTTTCTAATAACATTCCTTTTTCAGAATGTCCAAAAACTCTTCCGGAAGCAGATGGCTCTCGTCGTAATAGGTAAAAAACTGATTTCTGTAAGGATAATTCTTCTCATACAGGCCAGTCTCTTGATAGTGTTTCAGCAGAAGGGGGAGCTCTTTTTTCTCTTTTTCCAGTTTCTCTATGGTCAGCAGAACCGCGGCATTGATCTCATCGCGGCTTCCCACGCATTCAAAGGGTTTCTCCTTCTCCAGTCCGATCAATTGATCGAAATACTTCTGCATATTTCCGTCATTTAACATATCGCACCCAAAAATCGTACAGATTTCCTCCCTCTCCAGAAAGGGTGAAAGAATCAGACAGACAAACAGGCACTTGGGACAATGGCCGCACCAGATATCCTCTTTGCTTCCCACGTTACAGCTCCTGAAAATATCATGGAACTGACGGCAGCGGGAGAAATACCGGGCAATCTGAAATTCACTTAAAGGACGCAGCATACTGAAGTAATAGGTATTGCTCTGTATATATTTCTTTTCATAATCATGGAACGCCTTCTCAAAACGGAAACTTTTGGAGTACTGGTGATTGACCGTACTTCCTTCCACCGTACTTTCATTGGCGCTGGATTCATTGGACAAAACAATATAGCGAAGTCCGTTCATATAAGCGGCAATGGTGGAGGAAAAAGCCACAATTGCAGAATAGGGGGTATGTCCGTTTAAGAATCCTCTGGCGTTTAATTCCAGCATATTTTTATGAAGGGTTCTCTTCACCGCCACAATCTGATCTTCCCCATAGCCTGCCCGCTCTGCAGTCTTTAAGGTAGCCCCTCTGGGATTGATGATGTAACAGTGATTCTGTGGTTTGCTTTCTTTTAAAAGGCTTAAGGTTACGGCAGAATCCTTCCCTCCGCCCACAGGAATCAGACATCCTTTCGCATCGGTTTTGGGCATGTCCGGATAGTCCGTCTCCTCTCCCGCAGACTGAATCTCCATAAAGTCTTCTATGTTTTCTTCAATTCCATTGGTGTAATAAAACTCTCCCAGACCATTAAAATATAAGTCCTTCCACCACTGAATCTGTTCCTGATCCAAACGGGAGGCTTCTACTTTTACCAGAGGGGAACAGGTCAGTTTCCAGTAGCTGACCAGCTCTACCATTCCCAGGGAAAAGGCCATTTTATGGAAGGTTCCGTTTTGGCTGTAGCTTGCGGTATCCCCTTTTTTCCTGGGGAATTCCCAGTACGGAGAAAAAGAGGATAAGCCCGGAATTTCAAACTGAAATTCCAGGCGTACCCTCTCGCTGTTTTCTTCTATCTTATAATTTTTATAAATAAATTCCGGATATGATTTTCTTAATTCCTGATATGAAGGCATGGCTGCTCCTTTCTTCTCTATGAAGTTGCCACTACCTTATGTAAATCATTCAGGATTTCCTTTTCCACTTCCAGGGAAAAGCCGTCTACACTGAGAACCTGCTCTTTGGTTACGCCGTCTACGCTGCCCATTTTCACAATCTCTTTCAGATACGCTTTTACTTCCTCATAGCTGGGAAGTACGGGAACATTCTCCATCATCTGCATATAGGCGGTCATAGCATAAGCGCCCCAATTGGATACGGTGGCAATAATTAAATCATCCACCTCCACTTCACAGGGAACCAGGGATAATTTTCCGGCGATAATCTCTTTCAGATTTCCCATCCCGATTTCATTTCCTCCGTCCCCGATGCCAAAGGTAGGAATCTCTCTGTCCATGGCCAGTTCAAATAAACGATCCACCCTTGCTGTCTCTTTCTTAATGCTGATTCCTCTCATATTGGCATAATCATTTTCCACATTATGTCCGCATCGTTCAATGGAAATCAGGCACACCGGCTGATATTTTTCTAACAGTTCTTCATAATCCCGGCTTCCTGCATGAAGCTCCATATATTCCACGTTTAAGTTCTCAATCTCGAAAAATCCTCTGCAGTACTGATCCGTTACAATCGTAGGCTGAAAACCCAGCTTATCCAGCGCTTTTGCCACTGCCATAGTTCCCACAGGCCCGTCGGTTTCCGCATGTCCTGCAACATAAAATCCGGTAGTCAGCAACACATTTCCTTTTTCCAGTGAAAGAAGTCTCTCTACTGCTTTTTTGCAGTAATCTTCTTCCATATATTCACGCAGGATATTCATACCACGATTTGAATGACGAAGTACCACGTCCTCCACGGTTTCCTCCATTGGTCTGGTTCCTGTCTCCATCTTTCCCCACACTCCTTTATTTGTGCGGACAAGACGCCTGCGCGGTCTGAAACTGCATGACGGGATTATTATAATCCATCCCTGCCCATTTTTCAAGGCGGCGCCGGCTTTTGTCCTTAATTTCTCTGTTATTTCAGATAATTACGAATTACTCTCTTGTTAATATCGCATACAAATTCATAGTTAAAGCTGTAGCTCATAGCTGCCAGCTCTTCTACCGGAATCACTTCGTCTCCGTCCCGTCCCACCAGGGTCACTTCATCTTCCACCTGGACATTTTCCACATCAGTTACATCAATCATGACCTGATCCATGCACACGCGGCCGATAATGGGAACGGATTTTCCGTGAATGAGCATCCTTCCTTTATTGGACAGGGAACGTGGATACCCGTCGGCATATCCCACCAGCACGGTAGCAATTTTCATATTTTCCCTGGTGATAAACGTGGCTCCGTAGCTGACACCCAGTCCGGCTTTCACTGTTTTCACATGAGCCACATGGGATTTCCAGGTAAGGGCCGGCTGCAGATCCAGAGCTGTTTTATCAACTTCTTCAGAAGGATAAAGTCCATAGGTAATAATGCCGGAGCGCACCATCTGGTACCGATGGTGATCAAACTCCATAATTCCCGCGCTGTTGCAGAGGTGTTTTATGGGAATCTCCACTCCTGCCTCTTCCAGACGATCCAGGAAACTGTCATATTTTTCCATCTGCATGTTGGCATAGGTTTTATCTTTTTCATCAGCGCAGGAAAAATGGGAGAAAATTCCTTCCACTTCCAGCCAGGGAAGTTCTTTGATCTTTTGGATTTCTCCAATGCTTTCTTCCTCAGTCTGGAATCCGATGCGGGTCATCCCGGTATCCAGGGCAATATGAACGACCGCCTTCTTCTGCTGTTTCTGCGCTTCTTCGTTTAAAGCGCAGGCGGCCTGATAGCTGTAAATGGTCTGTGTGATTCCGTAGGAAACCACATTTTTATACTGTTCTTTCAGGGTATATCCCAGAATCAGAATAGGAAGCTGCAGACCGCTTTTTCTTAATTCCACAGCTTCTTCAATGGTTGCTACCCCGAAGTAATCCACCTGATTTTCCAGGTATTTTCCCACCTGCACGGCTCCATGTCCGTAGGCATCTGCTTTAATTACGGCCATTACCTTTACACCTTCAGGGATTTTCCCTTTTACCTGGTCAATGTTGTGGCCGATGGCTCTTAAATCAATATCCGCATAACATCTCTGATTGGTTCTCATGGTATTTATTCCCTTCCTCTGCTGATTTCTCCCAGGGATCGTATCTGAATTCCTTCTTCTTCCAGCGCTTTATGGATCTTTTTCACAAAGGCCAGCGCCTTGGGGCCGTCTCCGTGAACACATACGGAATCTGCCTGAACTTCAATCTCTTTCCCGGTAATGGCCGTTACTTTCCCTTCTTTAATCATTTTTATTACCCGGGCCACTGCCTCTTCTTCATCGGTAATCATAGAACCGGCTTTCGACCTGGCCACCAGGGTTCCGTCCTCTTCATAAGCCCGGTCGGCAAAGACTTCATTTGCCACTTTCAGCCCCAGCTTCCGGGCTTCTTTTAACATCTGACTTCCCGGCTGTCCCAGAAGCACAAGGGCGGGATCCACTTCATAAATCCCCTGGCAGATGGCTCTGGCCAGTTCCGGATCTTTGGCCGCCATATTGTACATGGCTCCATGGGGTTTGACATGCTGCAGTTTCATCCCCTCCGCCCGAAGAAATGCTTCCAGGGCTCCAATCTGATACTTCACCATTGCCTTTGCCTCTGCAAAGGATACCTGCATATTTCTTCTTCCGAAGCCAACCAGATCCGGGAATCCCGGATGGGCTCCCACACAGACCTGATTCTCCCTGGCTTTCTGCACCGTATGTTCCATTACCAGGGGATCCGATGCATGGAATCCGCAGGCCACATTGGCTGAAGAAATATAGGGAAGAACTTCTTCATCCATTCCGCATTTATAATTTCCAAAACTTTCTCCTAAATCACAGTTTAAATCTACGACGTACATAGGTCCCTCCATCCCGCAGGTCTAATATTTTAACTCTACATTTTTTATATCTGTAATCAGCATATGGCCCGGCGCATGGGTGATTACAAGTTCCGGCTTCACATTCATCACCACGTTCTGGGGGGTAACTCCACATGGCCAGAAGACCGGTACTTCCCCTTCTTTCATGGTGACCGGATCTCCGAAATCCGGTTTCGCAACATCGATAATCCCAATGGCCTCCGGACTTCCAATGTGTACCGGCGCGCCGTGTACCCTGGGCATTTCCCCTGTTACCAGAACCGCTTTCGGTACCTGCTCATAGGGAATGGGACGCATGGAAACTACCATATTTCCATGGAAGATTCCTGCCGGAGTACAGGGAATACTGGTTTTAAACATGGGAACGTTACAGTTTTCCTCAATATGGCGAACCGGCACACCGGCCTCCAGCAGCTCCGATTCAAAGGAGAAACTGCATCCGATTAAAAAGCTTACGAAATCCTCTCTCCAGAATTTCTCCACGTCTGTATATTCTCCTGTGAGAACTCCTTTTTCGTAAACGCGGTACCGGGGAATATCCCGGGCAATATCCACATCCTCTGCAATATAAGAAAGATTCCGGCTTCCCACGTCACTTACTTCCAGGACAGGACAGGACTTGGGATTTCTCTGGGTAAACAGTAAAAAATCATAGGCCAGATCTTTCGGTAAAATCACCAGATTGGCCTGGGCATATCCGGCGCACATACCGGAAGTGGGAGATGTAATTTCCCCCCGGCGGATTCGTCTTCTTACCTCTTTAGGCTCCATATGATAAGCATCCATTTTTCTCCTCCTAAAACTTCTGCGCTTCTTCTAATGTAATTGGGACAAATCTGACCTTTTCCCCGGGTCTTCCCTGAACCAGTCTGGGAATGTCTCTGCTGTAAACAGTTGCAACCTTGGCATATCCTCCGGTGGTCTGCCGGTCAGCCAGCAGCACAATGGGTTTTCCGCTGGGCGGAATCTGCACGGAACCAAGGGCAATTCCATCCGATACAATATCCGTTCCATTTTTGCTTTCTACGGAAGGGCCTTCCAGACGGTATCCCATCCGGTCGCTCTGTTCAGAAATGGTATACGTTTCGGAATAGAAGGCTTTCTTTCCTTTTTCTGTAAAATACTCTGCCTGGGGGCCTTCTATAACACGAATGGTGATCAGGGCCGGAAACTCTCTGGGCTCTGTCCTGCGTTCCTTTACTTCCTGATAGGTTTTGCCGCCTTTTCCAACGGGCAGTTCATCTCCTGCTGCCAGGGCTCTTCCTTCCAGGCCGCCCAGTCTGCATTTCTGGTTGGTGGAACGGCTTCCCATAACTACCGGGACGTCAAATCCTCCCGCCACAGCCAGGTAACCTCTGAGACCTGCCTTTGCAATTCCAACAGTCAGGCTGTCTCCTTTATGAATCTGTATGGGACAGTTTAAAGGAACCTGCTGCTGATTCAGTGTCAGTTCCATCTGGGCTCCGGTTACTGCCGCCACCGTATCTTCCGTAAATTCATAAGTTCCTCCGAAAACCGTCATCTCCAGCACAGCCTCTCCCTGTTCATTTCCCACCAGGTAATTGGCTTTTTCATAAGCATCCGCATCCATAACTCCGGAGGTGGAGATTCCGGATTTCTGGTAGCCATATCTGCCTGCGTCCTGCACCGTTGTCAGTGCACCCGGAATTTTCACTTTTACTGACATGGTTCCCCTCCTTCCTCCACTGCTTCAACCTGATAAGTTCCTTTTACCACCTCGCGGCGGATATCATAGTAGTCGTCAATGGAAATGGGGACGAACCGGATGTACTCTCCTGCCTGGCAGAGAATGGGATTTTCCCTGTCCGGGTCGTAGAAATCCACCGGAGTACCGCCCATCAGCCGCCAGCCTCCGGGAGACGCCAGAGGATAGACTCCTGTCTGACTGCCTCCGATTCCCACTGCGCCCGGCTGAATCTTCACCCTGGGTGTGGTCATTCTGGGCATTTCCAGTCTTTTATCCAATCCTCCCAGATAAACAAATCCGGGCAGAAATCCCAGCATATAGATTTTGTAATCCACTGAGCTGTGGATGGCAATAATTTCATCCCTGGTAAGCCCCGTATGTTTTTCCATAAAGCCTAAATCCTGACCGAATCTGGCGCCGTAACAGCAGGGAATCTTTAAGATTCTTTTCTTCTTTTGACTGCCCGCAGCTGTCAGTTCACCAAAAGCGCTGATTTTCTCCTGTAACTGTCCGAATTTAATTTCTCCCGGTTCATAATAGATCAGAAGGGAACGAAAGGTGGGCACTGTCTCCAAAACTCCCCGAATCTGACTTTCCTCCAGCTTCTTTGCAAGAACATGAACCTGATTGTTAAGGGCATCGTCGATCTCGCTGCCGAATTCCACAATCATTGCCCTGTCTCCTGCCGGCAAAAACTTCATTTTCCCCATTGAAATAACTTCCTTCCTGTCTCCTTATTCTGCTGTTGCTTCGTAGAATTCCTCTAACAAGGCTTTTCGTATTTTCTCCATCAGTTCCGGCTGCTTTCCGCCCACCGGTTTTCCGTCTACTTCACAGGCGTGAAGACAGAGATTGCTGGAGCTGGTAACGATAACCTCTTCTGCATTCATAAGCTCATCCAGTGTGTATGGCGTTTCACTTACTGGAATCTCCAGCTTCTTGCACATACGAATCAGATGGGCTCTGGCGATACCCGGCAGAATCAGGTTATCTGTGGGAGCTGTATACAGCATTCCGTCCTTAATAATATGCACGTTGCTGTGGGCACACTCGGTAACTCTGCCGCCGGCTCTGTAGAATACCGTTTCCTGACATCCCTTTTCTTTGGCTTTCTGCGCTGCCATTACGGAAGGAATCAGATTCAGTGTCTTAATATTACAGTGGAAAAAGCGGGTGTCTTCTGCAGTAGTCAGTTTGATGGGGGTTGTTCCGTCTGAAATTTCCGCAGGTTTTAACATAATCCACAGATTTCCCGGTCCTTCTGTAAATTCATGATTACGGATTCCGGTTCCTCTGGTCACCTGATAATACACGAATAAATTTCCGGTATCCATCTTGTTAACCATTTCCTGAAGAAGCTCTTTTAATTCTGCTTTGGTAACAGGCATTTTAATCTTCAGCAGCCCTGCGCTGTTAAAGAAACGGTCAATGTGTTCGTCAATTGCAAAAATTTTATAATTTCTGGCAGGGCCGGCATCGTAAACACCATCTCCGAACCAGTGTACCCGGTCGTTCATGGGAATGCTCATTTCATCCAGTTCCCCGTATTTTCCATTATAATACCCTAATGTTTTCATAACTCTCTTCCTCCGTTTGCTTTTTTGTTCTCCTGTCATACAGAAAGCCAAAACATACAAAGGTATCGCTCTTTCGACTCCCTTGTCGTTTTGGCTTTTGATATTTTTATTTTATCCACTTCGCATTTTTTTGTCAATAACCTGATGGACTTTCATACTTTTTAGGAAGGCTTGCGCTATTTTTCGTTATTTTTGCGAATAATCGAAATATATCCAAAATCATTCCGTTTCCCGTAACCGCTCTACAATGGTAGTGGCGGCCACTGAGCGGTAGATTGCCAGCGGAACCAGGATTCCCAGAAGGATGAAAATCGGCAGCAGCAGCAAAATCGGCAATACAGTAAAATGATAGGTAAAGAACCAGAAGATAGTTCCGGCTGCCATACCGGCCATCGGCCCCAGAACAACCGCCAGCGCCAGAGACAGGACGCAGGCAGTCAGTGAATAACTTAATCCCTCATACATCAGCATGGTTTTCAGTTGTTTTCCTGTCATACCGACGGACTGCAGCATAGCGAATTCCCGTTTCCTGGTAATGATTCCCGTCAGGATCGCATTGAAGAAGTTCAGTACCCCTACCAGTCCTATAATGAAGCTCAGCGCTCCTCCCAGAAGAAGGAACATGGAACGCATACTTTCAAATTCTGCCACATAGGTCTCTCTGCTCTCGTAGTCAAACTGAGGATTCTGATTTTCTGTGTACCCGGCAAGAAAAGATTCCATTTCAGAATTGGATTCTTCCGTGGTATCAAAGGCATAATACATGACCGCATCTGTGCCGGTGTCCTGAAGAAAGGTCTGATCATTCAGGATAAACTCATCCCGGCCGTAATAGCGATAACTGAGAGAGGCTGGTACCGTTACCAGTGCGGCAACCGTATAGTTCACATCTTTATAAACCTTGGCCCGTGCGGAATAGGAAGGTACCGTATCCAGGTCAATTTCTTCCGGGTACACCTCTCCGGTTGTGGGATTAAAGTACTCATATTCCTCCACATACCGCAAAGTAACCGTATCCCCTACTTTCGCCCAGTGACTGTTCCTGTGGGGTTCTCCATAATCATCTTCCGAAAGAACAGCGGCAAGATACCTGCTGCCGGGTTCTTCCACTTTAGAGAGATCTCCTTCCACAACTTTCAGTTTTTCCAGAACGAAAGGCTCCATTCCATAAAGCTGAGCGCTTTCCGCCAGAAGGCCGTCCTCTGACTTTTCCATCCAACGGATATTATTATCTATCTCTTCCTCGCCAAGCCACATACGGTTGGCCTGACGGTAGTAGTCCTCCGTAATAAATTCCTGTACCGGGGAAGTTTTTCCATACACTTTTCCGCCCTCTGTGATTCCTCCCTTGGCCTTCACTTCCTCAATCACTTCCCGGGGCAGAGCCGTATCGGTGCCAAAATCCCCGCCCGTCTGAAAATATGCGGCATCCGCCAGGATGAAATCAGCGACTGCCTTGTCCTGCAGGTATTTATCCATGTCAAATCCACCGGTAAACGTAACGGTAAGATTTAACAGAACCACTGCCAGAGACAGGGAAATGACAGTGACTGCTGTTTTTCCCCGGCTGCGGCCCAGATTTGCCCGTGCCATGGAAACCAGGGACAGGGCCTGGGACGACTTTCTGGCTTTTTGTTTTATGTTTTTTCCTTCTGTATAGCGCACGGCCTCCACCGGGGAAACCTTTGCCGCCAGTCTGCCCGGCCGGCGGCAGGACAACAGGACTGTCAGCACGGAAAACACAGCCGCGCCGATAAAAATCACAGGATTTAAAGAAACAACACTGACGATTCCGTCAAGCTGCGAGATGATGTAAGGAGTTAAAACACTCCCCACCAGCCATCCCCCCAGAAGTCCCAGCGGAATGCCAAACAGACTAAGCAGCAGCGCCTGATAACGAATCAGCCGTTTTAACTGCCGGGGCGTTGTACCGATGGTCTTCAGCAGTCCATAGAACCGAATATCATTGGCCACTGAAATCTGGAACACATTATAAATAATCAGGTATCCGGTAAGAATAATCAGCAGCAGAATACAGACAACTGTCAGCACCGTAAGAGGATCCATATTTTCTACAAACTGCGCCCCGCTGTATCCCCAGTTTACACCTGTGGAAATGTAATTGTCCCCTTCGGTACGGCTTGTATCCTGGTAGTTGTGATTTGCCAGTACCTGCTGTACATCACGCTCAATATGCAGAGAATTTCTGAACATTACATCCAGATTCCAGCTTCCCGTCATGCCGTCTTTTGCCTGTCCGGGAATAAGGCCCGTTTCCTCAAAGATGGCCTCTGCCCGGCTCAGGGGGATTAAAACATGGTTTGCCACAATGGCTTCATCGTATTCCCACCAGCCGCTCAGGGTAAAGGTCTGGGTGGTTGTCTCTCCGTCCACCGGAAAGGTCAGGGTAAATTCGGTTCCCAGTTTGGGAGTTACTCCCAGCAACTCCAGGATCCTTGTATCTGTGGCGGCTTCGTTAGTTCCTTCTTCCGGCAGGCGTCCCTGAATGGGATCGCAGTACATCCAATGAGCCTGTGTGGGATCGGAATATCCCACTTCCACATGAGATTTGTTAAAAGGCTCCTCAGAAGGCATACCCACGAACCGGCGCATCCCCCATTCCCGAATCAGCGGGTCTGCTTTCAGCTCTTCAAACTGATCTTCCGTCAGATATTTAAAACTTGCATGGCTCCAGCCTCCGCACTGGCGGAAATTAGACTGCTGAAGTCCGTCATTGATAGAAAGAACGATGGTAAACAGGGACGTAAACAGCAGTGTGGTCAAAGCGATAGCAAAGACCGCAATCAGATTTCTGATTTTTGCCGCTTTCAGCTGCCTGAAGCTTATCTTTCGGATACAGCGCTTATTTTTTACTTTCATATCTGCCCTCCCTGCTGATGCTCCACAATCTTGCCGTCCTCAATGCGGATGATCCTGTCTGCAAGCTGGGCGATCTCTTCATTGTGGGTAATCATTACAATGGTCTGGGTATATTTCTGACTGGTGACTTTCAAAAGTCCCAATACATCCTGGCTGGTCCTGGAATCCAGATTTCCGGTGGGCTCGTCTGCAAGGATAATGGCCGGTTTGCTGGCCAGCGCCCGGGCTATGGCCACTCTCTGCTGCTGTCCGCCGGAAAGATTGTTGGGAAGGTTTTCCAGTTTGCTTCCAAGCCCCAGCGTCTCAACAATACTGTCAATGTAAGATGCATCCGGCGTATGCCCGTCAAGCTGGATGGGAAGGACGATGTTTTCATAGACATTCAGAACAGGAACCAGATTGTAATTCTGGAACACAAAGCCGATTTTCCGCCGCCGGAAAATCGTCAGAGCTTCGTCTTTTAATGAGAAGATTTTCTTCCCGTCCACAGTAACGCTTCCCGACGTAGGCCGATCCAGCCCGCCCAGCATATGCAGCAGGGTGGATTTACCGGAACCGGAAGTTCCCACAACCGCTACGAATTCACCTTTTTCCACGGAAAAGTTCACGCCGTCCAATGCGTGCACCGCATTCTCGCCGGAACCATACACCTTTTTCAGATCCTCTGCCTGTAAAATATTCATACGTTAATACCTCCTGTTACGTAATTTCTTACATACAGATTATCTCACATAATTCTTTCCACAATCTTTCAGGAAGCTTCTCAATTCTGACAGTTTTGTAAGAATCCCTCCTGCCTCGGCAAAAACACGGAGAATGAGGAACCTTTCCCAGGCTGCGAAGCCACCTTCATATAGCCGCCCTGACCGGAAATGATTTCCCGGGCCAGATAGAGGCCGATTCCCACGCCCTCTTCTTCCCGCACCGTTTCCGACCGGTAAAACCGGGAGAAAATTTTCGGCTGCTCACCCTCCTCAATTCCAATCCCTGTGTCTGTCACATCTATTCTTACAAACATCTCATACTCTGAAACAGTAATGGTCACACTTCCATCCTGCGTATATTTCAGCCCATTGTCCACCAGGTTTCCCAGAGCCTCCATTGTCCATTTTGGATCAAAACAGGCCGAACTGCGGGTACCGGAAATCCGTAATTCCAGTCCCTTTTGCGCCGCCTTGGATCCGTACTGAGCGAAAATATTATCAAGCACAGGCTGCAGAGGTCCCTGCTTCGGAGCCAGCCTTAAAATGCCGTTTTCCAGTCTGGAGAGCTTTACTAAAGAATCAATAAGAAACTGCAGTTTTTTTGTCTGCTGCTGCAGTGTTCCCACATACCCCCGCATCTTTCGGGACATTTCCTCCTCTGCAAGCAGCTCGCTGTACAACAAAAGATTTGCAATGGGGGTTTTGGTCTGATGGGAAATATCTGCAATCAAAGTTTTGATTTTGTCCTTCTCCGCAGCTACATTCTGAACGGAAGTAACCGAAGAAGAAAGATAATGTGCAAATTTTGTTTCCAGAGCCGATAACCGTGTTTCATCAAAATCTGTTTCTGAATAATCGCCTTCAGCTGCTGCCTCCAGCATCTGTTCAATGGTGTCCATTGTCTTTTTTGTCCGATAATAATTTACAAAAACCACTGCCGCAGTAAGCAAAACGCATCCCGGCGCCAATAGAAAAATCCAGTTATTCATGTTCTTTCACCCATATATAGCCAATTCCATAGACTGTCTGAATATCCTCCTGAGCTCCCAGCTTGTCCCGAAGCCGTTTGACAGTCACAGAAAGAGCATTTTCATCCACATACTCCGCACCGTCTGTCCAGATCCGGTCAATCAGGGCAGTGCGGCTCATGGCCCGTCCCCGGTTTTCCACCAAAAGCCGCAAAAGTTTCTGTTCTGTTTTACTTAGTTCAACAGCCCGACTGTCCGCCCAAAACTGCATCTTCTCAAAATCAAACACATAACGGCCGTTTTTCCAGGGTCCTGGCCTCCCGTCCCTTCCGTGTTTCCGCAGCTGGGTATTGACTCTGGCCCGTAAGACCGCCAGGGAAAAGGGCTTGGTAATGTAGTCATCCGCCCCCTGTTCCAGTCCGGCTACAATGTCCATATCCGTATCATTTGCCGTAAGCAGGATAACCGGAAGCATTGGGTCGGCAGTTTTCAGTTCCTGCAGGAAATCCAGACCGTTTCCGTCCGGCAGATTAATATCCAGCAGCACCAGAGATACTTTGCCGCACAATAGCTGCTCCCGTGCCGTCTTCAGGTTCAGGCAGGAAAATACCTGCCGCTCCCCGGATTTCAACGCTCTGCACAATCCCTGGTTTAACCCCGTATCATCTTCTATAATTAAAATCTGATCCATAAAAATCTCCCGTCCTTTCCGTCTTCTATCTGTGATTTCAGCAGATTTGGGGGAATCGAAAAATCCCGGAGGATGCCGCCTCCGGGATTTTGGCTGACTTATAGAAGTCACTTTCAGTCTGCGGATAACAGGACTTGAACCTGCACGTCATGGACACCAGAACCTAAATCTGGCGCGTCTGCCAATTCCGCCATATCCGCATGTAAAAATAGCGGAAACCTTATAAGATTTCCGCTAATGAAGCATCGGGGATTCGAACCCCGGACAACTTGATTAAAAGTCAAGTGCTCTACCAACTGAGCTAATGCTCCATATATAACTGGGCTAGCTGGATTCGAACCAGCGAATGCAGCAGTCAAAGTGCTGTGCCTTACCGCTTGGCGATAGCCCACTGTCTTTTCGCCCTACGGCTAAGGGTGGATAGAGGGACTCGAACCCTCGACCTCCAGAGCCACAATCTGGCGCCCTAACCAACTAGGCCATACCCACCATAACGTGCCTGGAGGGATTCGAACCCCCGACCCACGGCTTAGAAGGCCGTTGCTCTATCCAGCTGAGCTACAGACACACGCAAGCGGGTGATGGGAATCGAACCCACGTATCCAGCTTGGAAGGCTGGTGTTCTACCATTGAACTACACCCGCAAGTCAGCACTGCTATACAAATCCTGCACAGCAATCGGGGTGACAGGATTCGAACCTGCGGCCTCCTGGTCCCAAACCAGGCGCTCTAGCCAAGCTGAGCCACACCCCGATGACTTTTCAATTTTCCGTCTTGCGTCACTACTCACGTTTGACGCAAGACATATTATATTATAGGAAATCTCAATTGTCAACAGTTTTTTTATTTTTATTTAAATACCGGATTTCAAAGGAAAAGTTGCCTGCTTTATCCGTATTCAGCACCATATAACTGGGCTTTCTTCCTGCCTGGCGGGGATAAGAAAGACTTCCCGGATTTATCAAAGTGGTTCCCCGTTTCTCATACACAAGAGGTTTGTGGGTGTGGCCAAACATCACTATTTCCATATCCCGATCCCGGGCTTCCTCTAAGATTCGCCCCAAATCCAGAGAAACGCCGTAATAATGGCCGTGTGTCACTAAGACACGTTTCCCGCAAAGGGTAATCTCTTCCTCCCTTGGAAGTTCAGAAAAGAAATCATTATTTCCGGATACCAGACAAACCGGACATTCCGCCAGGGCCTCTATGTAATCCTCCCGCCCCTCAATATCTCCGCAGTGAATGAAAAAATCCACAGGCTTTTCATATTCCATTACTTTTTCCAGATTTTCATCTCTTCCATGAGTATCACTGACAATTAATACTTTCATACTAACTCCTTCTTAATCGCCCTTAAGGCTTTCCCTCTGTGACTGATTTCATTCTTTTCCTCTCTGGAAAGCTCAGCAGAAGTGCAGCCGTACTCCGGAAGATAAAAGATGGGATCATAACCAAATCCATTCTCACCTTTTTCCTCATAGCCGATTCTTCCCTCCATAACTCCCCGGACAGTTTTAACACTCCCGTCAGGAAATGCCGCGGCAATGGCGCATACAAACCGGGCTGTACGCTTCTCATCCGGAACCTGATCCAGACGTTCAATCAGCCTGGCATTTTTAATATGATAAGAGGTATCTTCCCCCATATAGCGGGCGGAATAAATCCCCGGCTCCTTATTCAAATAGTCAATTTCCAGTCCGGAATCATCTGCAAGCACAATTTCTCCTGTCATCTGACAGATGGTCTTTGCTTTGATTTCCGCATTTTCTTCAAAGGTTTTTCCGTCCTCTACAATATCAGCCTGAATTCCCGCTTCCTTTAAAGACTGCACCTGCCAGTCCGTATCCGCCAGAATTTCACGGATCTCTTTCATTTTATCTTCGTTTCCGGTAGCAAAGATTATCTTTTTCACTTTATCCTCCCCTTTTCTCTTTTTCCTTAGTAGGGTAAGCAGACCGCACCCTGTTAACAGCAGCCCCGTAAGTCCGATGACTCCCAGAAGAATTCCCAGCACTTCCTGGGAAAGGCTCAGGTTTTCCCCCAGCCATAACGAATTTACTGTTTCTTTCAGCAAAATGCCCACAGCCCCCAGAGCCGTTATACTTAAGAATAAACCCGGAATAAGAATAAGTCCATATCTTTTTTTATGCTGCCGGAACCAGCAGGCAAAAAACCAGAAGAGAAACGCTGAGAGAATCATACTGCATATTCCGAAAATCTCCCACGCCTCTTCCACCCGCACGAAGGTAAAGGCCGCAGCTGCAGCCACAGTCAGCGCTCCGGCGATATATTTATCCTGAATCCGTCTGGGCTTTCCCTTTTTCTTTGGTTCAAAAATCTCCTGAAGCAAAGTTCTTCCCAGCCGCGCCAGCGTATCCAGACTTGTCAGAATCGCCGTGGAAACCCCCAGATGAATCACAATATGTATCAGATTCAGACCGTCAGAAGGAACTCCCATCTCCTCGAAGAAAGAATCCGCACCTGCTGTGAATAATGCAAATGGCGTCTCTGTCTTCAGATGTGCCAGATCCTGAACCGTACTTCCTGCTGTCAGAAGCACAATCACTCCCGCAAGAGCGGCTAAAAGGGCCGTTCCATACCCTACCGCTTTTCCGCTCTTTTCATTTTTCAGCTGACGCGCTGTAATCTCAGAAGAAACCAGACCATGAAAGCCGGATACAACCGGACCGGACAATAAAAACAGAAAAGGAAACGCCAGATTCCCGTCCGCCTGCCATCCGCTTACTGCAGGAATATTCATCTTCGGATCCATCCAGAAAATCCCCAGAACAGCCGCTGCCATCATGATATACAGCAGAAAGCTTCCCAGATAATTCCGGGACTGAAGCAGTGCCCAGACCGGCATCACAGAACTAAGCCAGAGAAACAGCAAAATTACAACCGTCCATACTCCCTGGCTTTGATACAAAGGGAAACAAAATCCCGCTGCAATACACAGGGCTAATATGAGCAGCCCCAGCAATGTACGGAAAAAGAGTCCTTTTTTCTTCTGATTAAAGTATCCAAAACCAATGGAGAGGGGTATCAGAAGCATAGAAGCCATAGCAACCGCTCCGTTTGCTGAACTCATAATCTCTTCTCCCGCCTCATTTATCTGAGAGCCGGTTAATGACAGCGCCCCAATCCTGGTCAGCGCTGCCATCAGCGCCACTGTTACCGCCCAGGCAAAAACCAGAAACAGCAGCCTGGTCTTTCGCCCCATGGTTTTTTCAATGGCAGGGCCTATTGCTGCTTCTTTTTCCCTTACTATAATAGAAAGAACTCCGAAATTCTGAACCGCACCCAGAAAAATACCACCGGCTAAAAACCACAGCAGGACCGGCAGCCAGCCGAAGGCTGCTCCCGCTATGGGGCCTGCAATAACCCCCAGTCCCGCAATTGCTGCAAATTGATGTCCAAATAAAACAGGACCTTTCGCCGGTACAAAATCCCAGTCATCTCTTTTCGTATATGCCGGTGTTTTTCTCTCTGATCCGGGCGTCCGCTTTTTATTCAGCCACAGCCCTAAAAGAACGTAGGCAAGAAGGTAAACAACAATGGATATTCCCAATAGTATCATACTGCTCATACGGATGTCTCCCCTTTCATTCCTGCCCTCTTATCTCTCCCCTTCAGTCATTTTTCTTCTGGGCGGTTTCGGTCCCAGAAACTGATAAAAATACGTCTTCAGCATTCCATTATAGATTTTCCTGTTTTTATCAGCCTTTCTGCCTATCTCACGCTCTGCATGTTCATAGGATGTAATCACATACATAGACCACTTGTCCAGTCGGCGGAAACTTTCCCCTATCTGCTGATAAATCTGGGGCAGCGCCTTCTTTTCTTCCAGTCTCTCTCCGTACGGAGGATTCATAATAAGAAAACCATAGGATTTGGAACTGCTTAAATCCCGGATCTCCCGTTCCTGGAAATGGATCATCTGCTCCACTCCCGCCATACGCGCATTGCTTCTGGCGGCTTTCAGAACTGCGCCGTCAATGTCGTATCCCTGAATGTCTGTTCTGCAGTCCCGTATCAGAATATCATCCGCCTCTTCCACGGCGTTATACCAGCATTTCCTGGGAATCAGATGTTTCCAGTTTTCTGATAAAAAACTGCGGTTTCTTCCCGGGGCCATATTGGCGGCCATCATCGCCGCCTCAATGGGAAATGTTCCGCTGCCGCAGAAGGGATCTACTAAAATCCGATCACTTTTCCACGGGGTCAGCATCAGAAGCGCGGCAGCCAGAGTCTCTGTAATCGGCGCCCTGGCCGTCATCTGCCGGTACCCTCTTTTATGTAAAGAAACGCCGGAAGTGTCAATTCCAATTACAGCCACATCTTTCATAAAAGCGACACGCACAGGAAAACTTTCTCCGTCTTCCGGAAACCAGTCCATATGGTAAACCGATTTCAGCCTTTCCACCATAGCTTTTTTCATAATAGACTGAATATCCGAAGGGCTAAACAGCTTCGATTTTACAGAATTGGCTTTCGTCACCCAGAATTTTCCATCTTTGGGAATATACCGTTCCCAGGGCAGTTCTCTGGTCTTTTCAAATAATTCTTCAAAAGTTTCCGCCTTTACCTCTCCCACTTTCAGAAGAATTCTCTCAGTGGTTCTCAGAAAAATATTGGCGTCTGCAATGGCCTGGGCGTCTCCCCAGAAAGTGACTTTACCGTCTTCTACTTTGCTGATTTCATATCCCAAATCCAGAATCTCTTTTTTCAGGACTGCTTCCAGTCCAAAATGACAGGGGGCTATCAGTTCCCATCTTTCCATAAATCGTCCCTTTCTCTCACACGGTAAGCTCTTTTATGATTTCCTGGTCGAATGTTTTTATTGTAAATACTCCGTTTTCCAGAATCGCATACGTAGGCGGGTTTCCTTCCTTGGGAATAGAAACAGATCCCGGGTTCAGAATTGTATAGTGTTCTTTCTTTTCTGCACGAAGCACATGGGTATGACCATGGATGAAAATATCTCCTTCTTTTAATGGCGGAAGATTTCCTTCATTATATATATGGCCATGGCTGGCATAGAAAGTCTTTCCGTCCAGCTCCAGCAGCGCATAGTCTGCCAGTACGGGGAAGTCCAGTACCATCTGATCCACTTCCGCATCGCAGTTGCCCCGTACATTATAGATGTGATCCTTTTTTTCATTAAGAAGCTGAATCACTTCTTTTGGTGCATACTCCTTCGGCAGATCGTTGCGGGGACCATGATATAAAATATCCCCCAGCAGAATTAAGCGGGACGCTCCCTCATCTTCATAAGCCTTCAGCATTTTACGGCAATAATAAGCAGAGCCGTGAATATCCGATGCAAACATATATTTCATACGTATTCTCCTCTTTCATCGTTTATAAAATGGAAGTGTTATTTCATATTTCCCTATAACACTCCCATTCTACTATTTTTAGTGCGAAATTACAAGATTTCTTCCGCGATATGCGTCAAAGCCTCCAACTACGGATCGGGTCCGGTACCCACGCTTGGCCAGTTCCTTAGCAACCATCATGCTGGAACCACCCCGGTTGCAGTAAATGATCAGGGTCTTTTCCCTGGGAAACTTCCCTTTCATATCAAAAGTTTCAAAGGGCAGATTGACCGCCCCTTTGATATGCCCCTCCTCATACTCCTCTTTCTGGCGAATATCTATAAGAAAAGCGTCCTGCCGTCCTACATAATAGTCCAGCATTTTCGCTGAAATCGTCTCCACCTGAAACATGTGCGAACTCCTTTTTTTATAGTATATTCTCCCTTTTCTCATAAGGTTCTAAAAAGGGCGCCGCAGGCCTATTGGCCGCAGCGCCCTTTCACAGGTTTTACCGATTAATATCTGGAGTCGTAGCTGTCTTCTGCATCGTAAGAATTGGAGCTCTTGTCAGATGTTTTATTGGATGCTTTATTGGATGTTTTGCTGGATGCTTTGTTTTTGGAGCTGTATCTTCCGCAGTCCTTTCCCATGTCCTGGCTGTTCATGCCGTTTTTACTTTCGTTATTTGTACCATTTTTATAGTTTTTGCTTTCATTTTCATAATTTTTTGCCATTGAATCTTCCTCCTAGTACATTGTTTTTTTATTACAATTGTTATTGTTCCAAAAACCTGACGGATTATTCGAGAAATGATATTGCTTTTTTTTCCAATTTATATTATAATCACCTTGTAAAAAAAATTTACCCTTCAAAAGTTTTTTTTACATTTATAACCCCTTATTTAATTATTTATACTCCCCTCGAAGGCCCCGGTAGCTCCCCTACCGGGGTCTTCTCTTTTTGTATGATTTCCCTTTTCTCTTTCGACAAAATTTGCTATACTTTTCTTAATGTTAGTATACTTGGGGGGAATAATTATGAAGCTAACACTTTCTAATATCCGGGAGAAAATTTCCGGAGTTCACTTTTTCAGACATAAGCCCAGTCTCAGCTTTATCAGCTCCGTTCTGGTTCTGGCCATTCTCTGTATCGGCATTCATAAACTTGACACCTTTCTGGACCGGAAATCCCCGCCGCCAAAATCAGCGGAAACTGCAGAAACTGCCGCTGCGCCAAAGGAAGATTCTTCCACTAAAGTAACTACGGCAAATATCGTAGCCGTGGGAGATAACCTGTTCCATACCTCTCTGTATGAATCCGGCATGAACGACTCCGGCGTCTGGAATTATGATCATGTCTATGAACATATGACGTCTTATATACAGGAAGCGGATTTGGCTTTTATTGACCAGGAGACGGTACTGACCCCGGATCATGATGCTGTAAGCTCCTATCCTTCTTTCGCCACTCCTCAGGAAGTAGGCGACGCTGTGGTAAAGGCAGGCTTCGATGTCATCGAGACTGCCACAAACCATGTGGATGATTTCGGGCTGGATCTGACAAAAGAACAACTGGACTACTGGAAGAACAATCATCCGGAGGTGACGGTAATCGGAACCAATGCCACCGAAGAAGAGCGGGATGTGATTAAAACGGTAACCGTAAACGACATTACCCTCGGTCTTCTGGACTATACCTATGGCACCAATAACTGTCTGGCTACCGGCGAAGACGCCTACGTGATTAATACGTTTAATAAAGAACAGGTAGCGGCTGATGTTAAAAAAGCCAAAGAAATCAGTGACTGTGTGATTTTTGTTGCTCACTGGGGAGATGAGGAAGACCCCATGCCCAGCGAGTACGAAAAGCAATGGGCCACTTATCTGATGCAGCAGGGCGTGGATATTTGTATTGGAGGACACCCTCATATTCTGCAGCCTTACGGTACGATGTCTGATGCCTCCGGAAATAAGATGCTGATTTTCTATTCCCTTGGCAACTTTGCTTCTACCCAGCAGGATATAACCGGACTGCTGGGCGGTATGGCCAGATTCACCCTCCAAAAGACTGTTACGCCTCAGGGAAGTTCTGTGGAAGTTCTCTCTCCCACAGTGGAGCCCCTGGTCATGCATTACAACCACGACGCCAATGTTTATGCCCCCTATCTCTTAAAAGACTATAACAACGATCTGGCTGCTGAGCACAGCATGCATCTGGTTCGTACGGACGAATTCACAGTGGAAAGTCTGTATCGCCTGTATGATGAGATCATGTCTCTGGAAGTGGAGCCTTCTTCCGGCACCGACCTTCTGGACGTCCATTTTGATCCTTATCTGAATATGGTGGATGATCAGGGGAATATCGTGAAAGCGTCCGGGAATGAATAAAGATTCCGGCGCAGACTTTATAGTGTCTGCAAAAATGAGCTTCAAAAAGGGATGCCTCAAAAACTGAGACATCCCTTTTATGTGCATCATGAGAAGGTTTATCAATTTTATCATTTAGAACAGTCCGGTAATCTTTCCGGTTTCGTCTACATCGATCTTTTCTGCAGCCGGTACTTTCGGCAGTCCCGG
>NZ_NFJL01000019.1 GCF_002159835.1 Blautia sp. An249
CTGTCGAAAGAGTCTTTGCTCTCTCCAACGCCCCAGTATACGCCATTTAAAAAGGTGATGGCGCTTGTTTTGGTAGCCGTTGCCTCCCGCTCATCGGTGGCCTTTAAGGTATAGGTCTTATTGCTTTTTAAGTTGGCTCCTTCGATGGTTTTGGTCGTCAGGGACTTGTCGATTCCTTCCCCGTCCAGGGTCAGGGTTGTCGGCGTTTTGTTGGTTTTCCAGGTCAGGACTACGGTATTGACAGTGCTGCCCATCTCTACGGTGTTGACGTTGTTGGTAAAGGATATGATCTGGATGGCTTCATACAGGACTTCTTCCATCTGCTCTTTCAAGGCGTCTAAGGCATCTTTTACCGTTCCTTCCTCGTAAGATACCCCATCCGCGGATGTGGCTCCCGGATCCCCTTTTTCTCCTTTTTCTCCTTTCTCTCCAGTATCGCCTTTCGGCCCCTTTAAGGCTGCAAGCTGTTCCTCTGTAAAATCCTCGTAGGTAAATGGATCCCCTTTTGGTCCGATGACGCTCCCTAAATCAATTTCTCTTGCCATATGGTTTCCTCCTTTATTCTTTATAAATGGCTATCAAATGGCCATTTGTCCGGATCTCAAAGTCCGGGGTCTGGCCGTCTTTCCCTTTTAGTTGCTCCAGTAAGACTAAATCCTGCCAGTCGTTACTGTCTGTGTACCGCCACTGGATGGCTGTCCCGTTGTTTTTCAGTTCGATTTCCCGTCCACCGCCCTCCCCGCCGGATGGGAGGCGGATTCTGGTTCCGATTTCCTTTCCTTCCGAAAGAAGGGACAGCATCCCTCCGTCCAGTTTCAGATCATCCGCTTTTGCCCCCAGTTTTTCCAATATCTGCTGGTAAACATCCTGAGAAGGAGGCGCCGGCGTCTCTCCCTCCCGGTAGCCGGAGGCGGCGATGTAGACGCTCTCCTTATTTGCAGTTATGAGGTTCCCGCAGAAGACCGATACCTGGCCGTGGCAGCTCTGGTCTGTGTCCAGAAACTCCCAGGGAACCAGGCAGGCATCCTTTTCTAGAAGCTGCGCCCAGCATTTCCCATCCCGTTCAAACAGGGCAGTCTTGGGATCGGCCCATTCCGGCGTATCAAAGATAAACTCCGCTTTTAGGTAATTCCGGGACTTTGCCACCACCGGGAACCGGTCTGTCCGGGTGATAATCTGGTTTGTAACATGAAAGGTGAGGACTGGATCCATACGTTTCACCTCCTACTTTTCCTCCACATAAAGCCCAATCAGGTCTGCAAGGGCCTGATAAACCGGCTGTCCGGTATCCCGATTACAAAGGTATACTTTTCCGCCCTGGGTGTAGTATGTTCCATTCTCTAATGCCATGTTACCGTTATACGGAATCGGATCCTCCTTCGTCCCGGCGTGGGTTTCGTCAATCACCGCATACAGGCTTTCCGTCCCCTGCCCCGGAACATACTGCTCCTGTATCAGGAGGGTATCCTGTAAGGTCTTATACAGCGTTCCTTCATAGGTAAACTTGTAGCCTCTTTCTATCGTCTGGCCGATCACGGTTTTCCATTCTGGGTACAGGTTCTTCACCGTGATTGCCTGTACATCGGTCAGAGACTGCGCCTGCATCTGCGCCACCAGTACCGCACTTTCGTACATTGACTGGCGTTTCTGGATGGCTTTCACTCCCCTCTCGGCCGGGGTTAAGTCTTCCAGATTATAAACAACAAGCAGCCCTTCGGGAGTTTCCTCCGTCTCTGACTGCTCTGTTATAGATACCCGTTTTACTTTCCGGTTTCCTCGTATCTCCCGGGATTCTCCGCTGACAATTGTGTACTCTTCCAGGTTCTCTTCCGTCATTTTTGTGTGGAAGACTGTAAATGCCTCCATATCTTTCAAATACAGGCTGAAACTGTACTCGGTGGCTCCGGACAGGATTTCCTGTTCTGTCCTGTCTGCAAAAATAATCTTGTTTTCCATTTTCTTTTATCCTCCTTTATATACTCGCTATCCAGGAAGCACGTGGCTGGCATCCACTTCCGGAATCATTAAACACTCGCAAATTAAAGCCAGTTTTTGTTACAGAACCCTCTTCAACCGTCGCTGTAAGCCCTCCATAATTCGCATTTTCGGATTCTGCTGGACATACAATCCCTACCACCACGTTAGGGATCGACGGGAACGCTTTCGGGAAGGTAATCTGAACGATTCCATACGACTGATCGGGGATGTTCTCTTTTCCTGACGCATTGATAAGTCCCGTCTTTCCACTTTGAATCCTGGCGTGTTCCTCATTGATTGCCTCAACCAGATTGTCCTTTCCATCCGTATCCAAATCGCTCAAATCGCCCTGGTTGTCTGCCAACTGTTTTCCCATCGCCGCCGACAGGCCGGAGTCCGTGGAAGTACTGGTAAGATTGTTTACGATGGACGGAATCGTTGGTTTATCCTTTAAATCGCTATAACTCCCAGAAAATGCCACCGTGTGCAGGTCTGCGAAGAATTTCTTAATCTTCCCGAGGATTACTTTCAGGGTGTCCGTTGAAAGAATGTTACTCCGGGTAGATGCCTGGGTAAAATTGACGGTTGCCGTATCCAGGTTTTCAATCTCCCCTGTATCCCCTCTCGGGATCGTGAAATCAAAAACAGCAGCACCGGAAGTTCCCCTGTTGCTTACCTTGGCTTCTGTCCCCGGTTCTCCGGTTGTTACTGTCCCCACGGTGATTGTGGCTGCCGCTCCCGTTGCTCCGGTCGCTCCGGTAGCCCCTTTGATATTTCCCTTTTTTGTCCAGCTCCCGGAAGACTTCTGATAAACGTCATAAGTGCTTGTCCTTAAATAAAAATCCCCGTTCTTTCCGGTACTGGAAGAAGGAACCGAAGTGCCGGATAACCAGGTTGCCCCGTCTTCCCCGGTATCTCCTTTGGGACCATCAAACTCCCCGTTCTCCAGTTTGGTTTTTACCTGGTCAATTAATCCCTCCATGTTGCTTATGGTTGTACGCGCATCTTCTATTAGTTCATCTAAGATGCCGTATTCATTGGCAGACTGTACGGCACTTTCGCTGACAATGTTCCGTTCTACCCGGAACGGGATGAGAAACGTGGCCAGAATGGAGGAGCTCTTTACAATCTGGATCTGCCCCGGATACTCGCCTGTCTCTGCAAACATCTGCGTGGTCGGCTTTACCGTTACCACGTTGTTTTTTAATGTGGCTGTGTTGTAGACCTCCTTCCCGGAGGGCTTTTTTATGTAGATTCTGGCTGTTGCCCCGGAAGGAATTGTGTAATCCATAAAGGAAAACTCCAGGGTTACGGCGTTTGTCCCCTGGACATAGGGTACTGGGAGGAGCATCCTTTTCTGGGTTACCCACAGTTCTCTTTTTATGATTTCCATGTGGTTTTCACCTCCTTATTCTGGTTCCTCAAAATCTTTCCACCAATAATCTACCAAGATCCCATGTACAAAACTTAATCTTGCATATCGGAAGCTTCCGAACACATATCCAATTCCATCCCTCCAGACTGCATTTTTAGGTGCAACGAATTCAAAGGAAGCGTTTTCTACTCCTGTTGAATTATTAATCATTAACTTATCTAAAACAAAACGGATTCCTCTTGCATCTGCCGTCTCTGTATTTCCAATTTCAAGGCCGATTCCATGTCCATTACTGTCTTTTGTTATGTAATATTCCGGCACAACCTTTCCTTCAAATATATGCCCCCCTGAAATATTTGCGTTTTTAATTAAAAGATAATCTCTTTGTACACGGGAAACATTTGTCCCACTAAATACATACTGCGGTGACATAAACCAGGCTTCTCCGTCATAGTCATAACGCACTAAAGTTTCCCAACCACTTGTGTCTCCGTCAAATTTTGAGTCTTTCCATGCCTGGATATAAAAAGTTCCAAGCGATCCTTCTTTATCGTAATCGTAATTCATAATAAGCAACCGTTTCTTTCCATCATCTGAGGTACAGCTGAATCCATTTTTTGTAATTCGGAATCCTCCTATCGTCCCCGCAATGGCCTCCAGTCCTCCGGCATCTATTTTACAGATGGTATTTCCATCTGCGTCTACTACGTGGATGTTGCTTCCGCTTCCTTTTTCAATAGTGAACTGCATGTTCCCACTATTTAAATTCCAGAAATTCTTTCCGGTTTTATCCGAGAGCAGGCCTGCTACAATAATGTCCGCAATAGCTCCTTTTCCGGTAAGGGCCGTCGTCCAATCCCAGTCTTTTCCATCCTCCGTTCTCTGTCCGGCAATCTCAATCCCCTTGGTTCCAATTGCCAGGGCTCCATAGGTTGGGCTATCCGGATCCAGATCTTCAAATAAGATGGCTCTTGTTCCGACTTTTTTCGCTATATTTGCCTGTGCCCTCAGGGAGGTCATTGCCCCGTTGATAAACCCGGCAATCTTCTCCGCCACGAGAGAGCCGTCCGGCCGGATAGCACCGTCAATTCGGTTGACCGCGGAATCCACGTCATTGAAGTAGTTATACTGGAAGTCGCCCAGGACAACAGACTTTACTTTTTTCCGGATACAGTCCCATTCCAGTTCAATGACACGGGCATCCGTCACAATCCCTAAGTGGGAGTTTTTGCAGTGGATGGTATCACCTAAAGAGACGTCCTCTAAGACAGCGTAATCCTTATAGGCCTCTGTATCTTTTAAAAGTACCATGTCCGCTGAGATGGTAACTTTTGGTTTATCCAATCCTGCCCTGTACTGCTCTTCGCAACGTCGTTTCAGGGCTGCATCCAGTTCCGCCTGGGTGTCGCAAAGAATCACTCCGTTTTCCTCATCGTCTTCACTGGCATCCTCTCTCATTTTCACGTCCGAAAAGGTGATGGTTCGGATTTTGATGGTAGGATAGTTGTCAATCAGCGGAGAGTCCACATATCCGTTGTTGGTCATGGTATAACCGTTATAGGCTTTTGGGTAGATTCTGGTTACCACTTCCCGGATGTCCACTTCTTCCGTCAGTCCGTCCTGGGGGATGTTCTTCCCATAACGCAGCTCCACCCCGTAGTCGCCGCCCACCCGTCTATTGATAATAACCGTATAATCATCAAAGAGGATTTCCCCTCCCCACCGGTTGATGAAGCTGTTCTCATCATCCCCGTTGATGGCCTCCATCAGGTTTTTAAACTGGTAATAAGCTGTGGCAGTGTCGACGATGTCCGATTTCCCCTGATACTTACTGTTGGGAGCTGTCATAAGTTTTAAGGCGTCCCAACCGATTTTATTGGTCGGCCGGACGTCTACTAGAAAACAGTCGTCCCTGGAATCGTAAAAGATGGATTCCAGGGTAGCGGAAATGCCGGAATCCCGTTTTTCCTTCCGTTTAATCCTCCACAGTTGGTCTTTCCCATAAAAAGAAGGAAGCTTTACAACCGCTTCCTCCTTGATGTATTTCCATCTTCCTTCTTCATCAATAGGGTGCTCCAAAGTGGCCTCCCAAGTGCTGTTTAAAATAACATGGATATTTGCTTCTGTCGGCAGGAGTGTCATATCCCCGTTTCTTGTAAATCTATCGTCAGACTCACCATTGTCGTAATACACGCCGATGGTAAAGGTCTCATTATGGAAAATACAGTTATCTTCTAAGCCGAATCCAAATGCTATACAGTCTTCGTTTTCCCGAATGGTAGCCCACATCTCGTTTTCCCCGTTTGGCATTGTACTTCCATGTCCTGTGTACCCTGTCCCGTCAGTAATAACTCCAAAATATAACCGGCTGCGTTCGCTTTCTACACTCGCTTTCATGTAATAATTGGTTCCATATTTCTTTTTACTCAAATCGAGTGTAAACATATGAAACACATTGCCTTTATGGGTTCCATCCAGCGTGAATTCTATTCTTCCGTCTTCTTTTATTTTTCGTGTAAACTTGACTCCACTATATTCCTCGGAGAAACCCGAATATTCCGAGGAAGGTATCAGGCATGTTTCCTTTTTTCTTTCATAAACCTGTATCATTATAAGCACCTCCAGTTCGGGATGATTTTCAAGTCAAACCCGGATGTAATCGTAATCGTATTCTCCCCGGGCTGCAGGTACAAATCTTCGTAGTCTCCCGTTACCTGGGTATTCTGCAGGGTCCCGTCTTCCCGGTAGGCCAGCATCCGCCCGGTATCAATGGTCAGGTTCTGGCCTACGTTGGCATTCATGGTCTTCCCATTTACGGTCAGCGTGCAGACGCCTTCCCCTTCTATTAGGTAGATGGGCTCGCACAAAGAATATGGGTTATACAGCACCTCTGCTTTTTCCATTTCTCTCTCCCCACCGGAGATATAGACTCCCGGCTCACATGTAAAGGTAAAGTCAAAGGTGCAATTGTAGTCCGTATCATGGCTGGGTTCTCCTACCTCTACCTTTTTTACTTTGTAAAAATAGTTTTCTGCATCTTTATAGACTACTTTCCGGCTTTTCCGGATCCATTGCACTGCCCGTAAATAAGCCGGATCCAAATCACTTCTTTTGGATACTCTAATCTCCACAGAATTCTGGATAACGGTATCACTGTATATGCCTGTATCTACGGCCAGTGTTCCTTTTCTCCCTGCAATCTCTTTTAGCTCTGTTTGTTTCTGGCCAAGCGTTATCACCGGCAGGGTGGGAAACAAGATTCCGTGATCCGCTGAATTCCCCTGTTCATTTTCAAAATAGTATTTGATGTTTCTCATCCGTTTCCTCCTTTTGACCGTCTCACCGCATACTGGGTACTGGATACCTTCTTAATAACTGCCTTCACAGTTTTTCTTTCCATCTCTTTTCCATCCACCTCAAACACGTTGACAAGCTGTACAGGGATTTCCTCGCCTTCTTTCTCTGGAGTGTTCAAAGATGGGAAAATATTGCGCGTAAGTATTGTTTCTGACTGAATTCCTCTTGTAGCTCTTTCTATATTCATTCCCATTATGGCACGCATGCGTTCAGTAATCCCTTGCATGTTAAATGCGGACAACATTCTGGAGGATAACTGTGTAGATGTCTTTTCAACCTGCCTCTGCCCTTTTTCCATCCCGACAACAAGCCCTTCATCATAAGACAAACCAAACTTTCTTGTCTTTCTTGAAGGGGAATTGATATCTAATTCGTTCTGCGCCGCCGCCAAAGCGGATGCTGCCACGGATACTGCTGCTGAAATTGCCTCTGATTCTCCGGCATAAATGCCATTTGCAAGGCCATAAGAGAAATTTAATCCGTCATTATATGCCTCTCCATAAATATCACGGGATTCCAAACCTCTGACTGCCTGGTTTCCCAACGAATGGCCGGCGCCTTTCACCAGACTGTTTTTCTCTCCGATTCCTTTCGCAAGACCATTACCGAAATTCAGTCCTTCTTTTGTTCCCTTTTGCTGAAGGTTCTGACTTTCCAGTGCTTCGCAGGCTTTTTGGCCCAACATTTTCGCAGCACTTACGGTAACCGCGCGACTGGAATTAATCCCGTTCTTTACGCCTTCTGCAAAACTTTTTCCTTCCGCAGCTCCTGTCTTTGCAAGATCTGCAGATTTTAAAGTATAAATAATGTCATCTGTAAATTTCTTAACGGAAGAAGAAACATCTGAATTACTAACAGAGGTACTGTAAGCATTTCCGAGACTATCTCCAGAAGCTTCCACATTTCCCTTTTGGTTCTCTGTTTCCTGTGCAATATCTGATGCCGTTTGGGAAACGACTTCGGCCCCGGCAGAATTGTCACCGCTTTTCACTCCGCTGTCGTAACTGTCCTTCTGCGTTTTTCCTGCCTGTGCTGTCTGTTCTTTTGTAGCCTCAGCAGTTTCTGTCATTTTATTGGCTGTTTCCTGTACTTCCTGCTGTGCTGCTTCCGGCATACCTGAACTGGAAATTGCAGTTCGCGCCCTGTTCATCCAGGAATCAATTTCTTCCTGTGATGCTCCGGCCGCTTTCGCATACTCTGCCTGGGCAAGATAATAGAGAGCCTCTGCTTTTCCTACGATTTCATCATTAACCCCCTGTGCCCCTTCACTGGCTGCCGCCTTTATTTTTTCATACTCGGTATAAAAAGTATTTACCTGTTTACCTAATGCTTCTTTTGAGGTTGCATCCGCAGTCTGCAACTCTCCACTTAATGCCTGCACGGCTAAAATAGCATCCTGGCTTCCTGATTGTACTGCTCCGTATGCCCATTCATAATTGGCGATTGTGGATTGATATTGCGCCAGTTTTTCCGTGGCTTTTTCATGGCTGTCTTTACACAGCTTTACTTCGTCTCTTGCTAATGCTACTACTTTGGAATAGTTTTCTAAACCTTCTTCGCCTCTTTCAACCGCAGCATTAAAATTTTCCTGTGCCTCATATTCTTTTTCTCTCGCCTCTCTTAAATTATCATAGGCCTTTGCTACATCCTCTACAGCTTCGTCCTGTTTTTTTATTGCCTCTGAATATGCGTCATCATAAGCAGACAGAATCGCCTCTTCTCTTTTCTTCTCAATCAACTGGCTAATGGAATCTTTTAACTTGTCGTATTCTTGGATCACTCCGTCAATGATTTCGATCTCTGTTCCTGTCGCTTCGCTTAAAGTATCGGTAATAAAGGCCGCTCTTTCCTCATAACCTTCTTGGATTTTTCCATTCTGATCGACAATTCCCTGAAGCTCATCCCACAGTTCCTGATAATAGCCATATTCCGATTCAATTCCTTCTACCGATTCCTGCCGGGCCTTTTTCGCATCCTCTAATGCTTCAACCTCTTCGGTTAATTTTTGGTTGAATGCCTCACTGTCAGAAATCGTATCTTCCAGAGTCAAATTATATAAGGCAAGTCCTCCAATGGCTCCTCCTACAACAGCTGCAATCAAACCGATAGGATTTGCTGATGTAACGGTATTTAAAATTGCAGTTTCTGCAGCTGCTTTTTTTACGTATACCCTATATGCGTCCATTGCAACATTGTAAATCTTCTGGGCAGCAGCAGCTGTTTTTACATAACCGTTATAAATAAAGATAGCTGCTGAAATCCCTCCAACCAATCCCGCCAATTCTCCGAGATGGTCACCTGCAAAGTCAAGAGCATCTGTAAATAAAGGAAGAGCCGTTTCCGTAATCTCTTCTACAATATCAAACAGGTTTTCAAACGTATGTACGGTTGTTTCGATCCCTTTTTTCAGTCCTCCGCCTGTAAGGGATTTTGAAATTGCCTCTATTGCCTTTTCCACTGGCTCCTGCAGTTCTTTTGGCAGAAGTTTCACCAGTCCTTTTGCCAGAGCTTCCGCAATCACCCCTGCAGCCTCCAGCAATTCGTCTGCGTTATCTGAGGTGCCGTCTATAAAAGCGTCTATAAATTCAGCCGCCGTATCCACCATATCCGGTGCATATTCCGCCGCTATCACTGCTAAATTTGCAAATTCATTTCCGGCCGCCTCAATGGCACCTTCAATCCCGCCTTCTTCAAAAGCATCTGTAATTGCTTCAATTGCTTTTTCCGCTGGATCCCGTAGTTTTTTTGGAAGAAGCTTCGTCAAACCCTTTGCCAAAGTCTCTGCAATCTCTCCGGCAGCCCCTAATAATTTATTTTTATTTTCGGAGATTCCTTTCATAAAGGACTCTATAAAATCAACTGCCGCGTCTACCATATCCGGCGCATGCTCTGCAGCCATTACTGCCAAATCCGCAAATTCATTTCCGGCCGTTTTAACAGCTTCTTCAATCCCTCCCTCTTTGAAAGCATCTGTAATTGCATTCACGCTATCCGTGACTGTTTCAACCGTATCTTTCAAAGAACCGGAAACACTTTCATAAAATACAATTCCGAAAGTTTCCGCTGAACCTCCAAGCTGTTCAATCGCTCCTGCCAGGTTATCCTGCATGGTATCTGCTGCTGCTTTTGCAGATCCGTCACATGTCTCATAAGATTTTGTTAATTCAGACAGGCTGCCTTCTCCTTCGTTTATCAGAGCCAGCATCCCCGAAGGAGCCTCCTGCCCATAAAGGGTTACCAGATAATTATTTTTCTGTTCATCTGTCATGCCCTCGGTTGCCTGTCTCAGCATTCCTACCTGCTCGGAGAGGGATTTCATCTTTCCATTTGAATCATAAAAAGATATTCCCAGTTCATCCATCGCCTCAACCATATTTTTTGTAGGCTTCGACAATCTGGACAGAGCACCTCTTAATGTGGTTCCTGCCTGACTTCCCTGAATTCCGGCGTTTGCCATAATACCAATAGCAGCGGCAGTTTCCTCCATGCTGATTCCTGATGCCCGCGCCAACGGTGCGATATACTTCATCGCCTCACCGGTTTCCGCTACGGAGGAGTTTGTCCTATTTGCATTTTCCGCAAGGACATCCGCTACATGCCCTGCTTCTGATGCAGCAAGTCCAAATCCGCGGAGTGTTGATGCCGCAATATCAGAACTGCTTGCCAAATCTTCTCCGGAAGCCGCTGCCAAGTCCAAAAGACCGGGCATCGCATCCATAATTTCTGTTGTAGTAAAACCGGCCGCTGCCAGATTCTCCATACCTTCCGCTGCGCTGGATGCTGAGAAAGCGGTATCCGCCCCTAATTGAATTGCCTGGTCTTTTAGTTTTTGGAAGTCTTCTCCTGTTGCTCCTGAAATCGCCTGTACTCTTGACATTTGGGCTTCAAAATCCGAACCTACTTTTATAGCTGCCGTGGCTACCCCGCCTAAAGCAGTTGCAGTTCCAGTAATCGCTCCGGTAATAGCTCCAGTAGTTACTTTAAGCCCTTTAACCGTTAAACTATTTAATTTTGACAGGCCTGTTTTTATCCCGGAATTGTCCAGGGCAGTCTCAATTATTACTTTCCCATCCGCCATTTTTCTCACCTACCTTGTTTCTTTGCAAAGTAGGCTTGGATGCTACTCTTTGGTGCACCTCTGAACTCTTCCCTTTGCCGGATATTCTATCCTATTTATTTTTTTGCAACGCGGACATTTCATCTCCCCTTTTATGAATTCTGCAAAAAGAAGAGTATGTCCACATTTTTCACACTTTATTTTTTCAATCATTATCACCTGCCAACAACGCTGTTATATCTTCCCCACGAAGCAGTGCATCTTCAATTTCTCTGGCCTTTTCGTCCGGCCTTTCTCCTTTACGTTCCAGGCTGTAATATTTCTGCATGGCTTTATAAAAAGTTCTTTCTTCTTTCGTTAAGCCTTTTTTCGTAAGATCCCTGGTTCGGTATTCCATTATTTTAGATAATTTTGTCTCGGCTCCTAAGTTTTCCAACAGTATCATAAACTTCCACCAATGCATGTTTTCCTTCTGCAGGTCAATCTGAAACTGCTGCAAAAAACCCGCATAAATTAATTCGGCATCTACATCAAAATCAAATGGCTGATTGCTGTTGATTCCTGCAACTTTTTTTGGGAATTTCTTAGATGGTTCTTCTCTTCCGCAGGCTAGGAACCAAAACCATTTTTCGATATGTTCTTCTGTGAAAACCCGAACTTCCGGATAAAAGCGCCGCAAAATCTTTAATAACACCTTTTGAGGAATTTCCTTTTTGCACTGATACGGCTTTAGGTTCTGATTACAAGATAAAACGGTACGAAAATCCCAGTTTATCCTGCATTTCGTACCGCCAACTTTTACAGATAAAGGAAATCTTTCTATTAACGGATTCATTTTTTCGAAGTCCCTTTGGAAAGATTTCCTAAGTTTCTCATAATTCCCTTATAACGTTTCTGCTGCCGCATCTGTTCGTTTACCAGACGTTCATAAGCGTCCATGCAAACTAATAAATCGTCCTCTTCTCCACAAATCTTCACGCCGGTCCCGGATCCGAATACAGAGTCAAACATTTTTTTAATTCTTTTACAAAGATATTCCGTTTTCTCCTTTTCGGTTTTATTTGCCTGCATATCCTGCTTAATCGAACGCATTTTTTTCAGCTCTTCAAAATAACGTTCTCTCATCTGTATATTTTTAGAATTGTAAAGAGAAAAATCTAATATAACTCCATGAATTACCATCTAAAGCCCCTCCTTCTTATGCTGATAAACTACTGTTTGGTGTAAAAGTCTTCGTTTTGGTATCAAACTGTCCATATTCCCAGTCTGAAACCGCCAGGAGATTTCCAGATCCCTGAATCTCTCCATCGTTGTCTGAGAACTCAGATACTTCAACGGCCACTCTTCTCTTTTTAGCTTCGTAGGTAGTCGCCTGTTCAGCTACCTGTTTCTCTAAATAGACAATTACATAGTCTGTTTCTGCATCCACACCCGTTTTTTCTTTTTCTCCAATCCCTGCGATATATTCGATGGCTTTTTCTGATCGGATTAAGTCGAACTCCAAAGGAGCCGTCCATTCATAAGATCCAATGGTCTGCGTAGCCGATTTCTGGTTCACATACCGCTTTGAAGTTGTCTGAGCTGATGGAGAATCATCCAGCTGCGTCACCCCAAAGCCCAATAATTCATACTGCGCGCTCTCTTCGCTTGAGGTAATATTTAAATAGCCTGGATGCTGCCATCTGCCAACAACTCCTGTATTTGCTGCTTCTGAAAAAATCTGTAAATTCATCTTCATATTTTTCTACCTCCGTTTATAATAAGTAAATTGACATTGAATCCGATACTGACAGCTTGTTCCCTGATTATCGTATAAATACCCATCTGTAGTTGCACGTATGGATTTGCTTTGCAGCTGCCCGGACAGATTGGGAAGCTTCCTTTCTTTTGTGCATTCTTCCAACCAGTCCGAAAATTTCTCATAAAATTCAGCCGTATTTAAATTTTCAATAGGTCCATACAATTCACGAGAACAAAGTGAAAATACATATTGTCGCAATGTATCTCCATTTGCAAACCTTTTCAAAATAGGTTCTGCCGGCGTGGATTCGATGCTGTACATTGTTGGATCCGCTTCTAATAGGTTCATATTTACAACTGGAAAAGTTGCCTGTTCGAATTCCTCTAGAAATGGACACTGTTCAATAAATTCCTTCACTTTACATGCAATACTCATTTTGATTTTCCTCCGCAATATTCTGCTGTTGCCTGAACAATCTCTTTGCCCCTGTCTATCCACATACGCTCTGTCCATCGTGCTCCCCGCAGGCCATTCCCTTTATTTTCATACCATTGTTTTCTGGCATAGGGAGAATTGTAGGTAATGCTTCCAGGAAGCTCTGTTACATCTGTTTTTAACCTTCCTGTAAGCATGGGCACATACGGATCGGAAAGCCTTTTTATTTCGTGTGTAAAAAATCTCTGCCCTTTTCCGTTTTTATTCAGGTTCCTTTTTAAGAGTATTTTATCGGCAGGATCAAGCTTCAGTCTTACTCTTGCAGGCATCTAATCGCCTCCTCCGATTCTGATATGCGGGGAAGTTCCAATAAAATTTTCTGTATGGTTCAAGACCATTCCCACCACTCCAGAAAACTCTTTTTTCACCTGAGATATTCCCTCTACGAAACTTTTTCCCCACTCCCCTAAAATAAAGAAATCACCGTCTTGTACCGTCCATTCTCTCACTATTCCTGAAAAAGTCTGATAACTAGAAGGCGGTACCCAGTCTTGCTGTGGAAATGGAATTCGGATTTTATATTCATTTGCACTCACCAGAGCTCCTTGTTGTATTTCTGTTTTTCTGCTGCAGTAAAACCACACATCTTCTATTTTGTGAGGAAAATAAAAAACTTTTCTTGTTTGTAAATCCGGCCTTTTGTTAAAAATAGTTATCGTTGCATTTGTTCGCATGACACCTCACCCCTGCATATAAAAGTCCCGAATGGGCCAAATATCTCCGTATCACTCCCGATATTTCTCTGTGTAAAGAACCGGTCTCAGAAACATAGGTAACACTATAGCCATCGGTATTTTCTGACTGTATCTCCCGCCCGCCTGACTGCTGTTTCCGTTGTTCCTCCTGATACAGTATTTCTGCCACTTCACATAGGCAAAGCCATACCTGTTCCTGATGAGTTTCGGATGGATTCTGGTGTATAGCTTCTTTTAAATAACCATCCGCTTTTCTTATCATTCGCTTAAAGCTGGCAGCATCCGGGATGAGCGCTCCTCCATACTCATTTCTATAAAACACAAAATCCACCGGCATCATAAATAACACCTTCTTTATTCTACGATTCCCGCTGCTTTCAGCTTGGAAATCAACACATTAATAGCCGCCTTGTTGGCATTTGCCAGGGAAACTGCGCTTTGAGCCGTTGTTTTGTCATAAGCGTCTTCTGCCGCCGTTGCATCTGCTGCTGATACAGAAGACACTGCCGCTGCCTTTTTTACTCCTCCAAGCGCCGTAGTTGTTGCTGCCGGAAGCACATAGGTTTCCCCGGTCCCTATCCCCGCTTTTATTTCCTCCCAGTTGTCTGCCATATACTGAATCGCTTCTGCAATCTGGTCTGTATCAATATCAGATACCTCACCGCTGCCTTTTATGGCAACGGCAAGATTTTTAACTGCATCTATAACCCGCATTTTTTCCTCCTTTTCAGGCGCCTGCTTTTAAGATAGCAAATGGGCATCTCTTTGTTTTATCTGTCTGAATAGAATTAATTGGGTTCGGAATTTCCCATCCTAAACGCATAACAGCTCTCAAAGCCACCATATCCTGCTGCATTAAGTTGTAGGCGATAGAACCGTCTGTATTCTGCACAACGCCTTCTGTAAACAATTTAAACGTAATATCCTGCCGAATAGAATACACAAGCTGAGAAAAATCTCCTGAAATCATCAGCGCTTTTGATTTATCAAAAGCTCCGTTATTTGGGAAATTCATCGGAGAGCCATCCAGGCTGTATGTAGTTGCCCCCTGCATATCCGACTTAAAAATCAGCTGCCCCACATCGTCTCTCAGCCCTCTTAACTTAGCTCTCATGGAAATATCTGCCATATGACCAGTCACAAAAAAGCCTGAATTTTCTACTTTTGCAATAACACCGTCCTCACCCATAATTTTGTCATATAAGGAGTCAGAACTTCCTAAAGTCACTTCACTTTTTGCTTTTGTAGCGGTCGTTACTAAACCATCTCTCCAGGAGGAGGGCTTATCTTCGTCAAAAAGCACGGCGCCGTCAATTTTCTTGCCAAATGCCTCTTCGACTCGTGGCCTTACTTCTCCCCAGATGTCATAATCCGAATCATCCAATACGGCCTCTGGAATTGGAACAATAACCGCAATTTCCTCTGCCGTAATAAATTTCTTATCCCATGCCATTTTCGTTGTCTTTTTCTGCCCGGAATCCCCGTTTACAAAATAAGCCAGCGGAAGCATGTCCAGTACTGGCATTTTATACGTCCTGCTGGACATATTCGGCAATTTTCTGCCCCTTGACAGAACGGCTGACTGCGTTACCACTCCCTGGATAATCTCTCTGGCCCTTTCTTCCGGGATTAAAGATTCCGCCCCGGTCCTGTCAATAATATTTACATCTGTTTCAAACATCCTAAGATTCATTCTGTTTCTGTTCATCCTTACCTCCCCGCGGCTCTTCTAATGGCCGCATTGATTGAATCATTATCATTTTCTTTTCCGGTTCCTCCGCCGGTCTGTGTGCCTGTGCTTACCACTCGGTAAGGCTGTCCTGCAAACCGTGGATTCTCTTTTAAAAATTTTTCTGCTGCTTTCTTAAAATCAGTCTTATCGTCTACCATTTTCGATACCTTAAACATGACATAATCCAAATCTTCTGCTTTCACGCCTTTTGCACTTAAAATTTTTTCATTTTTCATCTTAGCTACTTCTTCCAGGGCATCATCTCTTTCCTGCTGCAGCTTAGCCGTATTAGGCTGACTGTTTTTTTGCCGTTCCCTGTAATCATTCAGCGCCTGCTGTACCTGTTCCTGAGTCATTCCCTGCTGCTGAAAATAAGATTTTAATGCTGCCTGTTCCGCTCTGTGGGCTCTTGCATTTGCGATTTCTTCTGCCTGTTCAAAGCTGAACGTCGCCTGATTTCCACCGGCATTCCCTCCCTGGCTGCCGTTGCCAGTTCCTGCGTTTCCTCCCTGCCCGCCGGCAGTTCCGGCTCCTGCGCCGTCTTCAAATAGCCTTAAATTCATTCTGTCTTTCATTTTCAATCCCTCCATTTATGAGTGTTTTTCCGATGCTTTTTTCTGTCATCACGTTTCGGACATAAAAATAAGACGCTTCACCCCGCGTCCCATAGGGAGATACCGGATCACCGCCTTTCTATCCTCTTTCAATCTTTATGCTGTTTGGATATTGATTTGCTATGTCTTCAATAGCGATTACCATTGCCTGAAAAAGTTCGCTGCTGCAACACTCCTTCTTTATGTCCCGGATTTCCAAATGGCCATCCTTACGGATCACTTCTCCCCAGTTCCTGTCTTCCACAAAATTTGCCACCATTTGACTAACAGCTGAAATTCCGTGACAGACCACAGGATTCTCTGCATGCCCGTCAAAAATCACTCCATTTTCTTTGTAAGTAATTGTAGTCATAGGCTCTCCTTTCTTAAAAATGGGTATAAAAATACCACTCATCCTCAAAAGAATGAATGGTCTTTCATTAATCATTAATAGTTGTGCCACTGACACTTTCTGCAAATGTCTTTCCAATTTATCTTTCTTTTATATTCATCCGGAAGAGAAGATTCAACAAGCATGCCATCAACGACATCCCTGTTTTCAATACAGTCAATATCTTCTATCTTTCTGTCTACCAAAGGACAGAATACCCACCTGTCATCCATATTTCCTTAACACCTCAATTACTTTTTTTGTAGTTCCTTTTATTTCATCACCCTTATAAGCAGTACGGATTTGAAGGTTATTCTTATTAACATAAGCCACACCATCCAGGCTGTAATATCTCTCAAAACGTCCTTTCCAGACTGTCTCTGAAATACGCGCATTTTCTATAAAGGACTTTGCCTCTTCAAATGAAATGTTATGATTCCTCTGACCGTTAATATGTTTATCATCAAAGCTCAGGGCATCCATATCAATCTTAACTGGTTTTGTATGTATAATGCCTTTTAACCCTGCCTCATGCAGCTCTGACTTCAGTATAGCATCCCTCTCCATTTTTGCAACGGTTTTTCTATATGCTGCCTTCCCCGGCGCGACCCTGCCAAGCCCGTCCATGTAAACCCGTTCCATTTGCTCCGGGATCCTCATTTTCCTAGAAAAATTCTGGTACTGATGAAGCGTATTCAGATATTTAGATTTTGCGGCTAATATATCATCCTGATTGGCTCCTCCCTGCTGCAGCTGACGTACATTTGCTCTCTGACTCCGCATCTTTGTCTCCATTTGCCGCTGCATCTGCGAAGCCTGATAAGGCGTATATTTCTTCCCATTATACAGTCTCGTCTGCTGCTCCTTCGCTTCCAACTCCTGTAACTGTTCTGGCGTATAGGTACGAACAGAAAATCCTTCCACAAACGCCATATAACTATGTCGGCAGTTGGCACCACAAAGCCCCGATACCTCCCCGAGTCCGCAGACGGATACCAACTCCTGTTTCGTGTATACATTTCCGCCCCACCAGTGCGAAGGTCTGTGTCCTGCATGCCAGGTTACTTCATAGGCATCTGTACCTAAATCTTTCGCTATCTTCTCATTGATTTGTGCTGACAGCTGAGAAACCCCTGTCATTACAGCTCTTCTTACTGCGACTGGTACTCTGCTGCTATATCCGGATGCATAATCAATGGATTTAATCCCTGAAGCAGTCATTTCTTTTACTACGCGTCTCAAAACAGTATTATAGTCAAAGGCGCCCGTCACAATATCCATACATGCCCCATCCAGATACTTCTGATAATATTCAGACAAAGGAGTAAAAGCTTTTTTCCCTCCGCCTATATCTACAGTCATACCTAAAGACCGCGTCAGATTCTTAATTTCACTGTTTGTTTGGCTAATTACCGCCTGAGCCCACTGTTGAATCTGTTCATTCTCTTCCAACGGAATAAAATGTCCATTTATTTGTTCATATGCGTTTTTATAACGAACGTATTCCCAATTGCTTACCTTGTCATAAAGTGACCATATTTCCGGATTTGATGCATGAAGCAAGCGCTTTATTTCCTGTTCTACAAATTCCGTACTATTTCCTAAAATCAGCAGCTTATTTATCTGATAGTCTGCTGTACTGGTAATCTCTCCGGTCTTTTTTATTCTCCTGACAATATCCGTGAAAATTCTATCCTGGAGTTCATAAAACAATTTTTCTACTTGAAGAGGAAGGCCTCCTTTTTCTTTTGGGGTCATTTACATCACTCCTCTTCTGGATCCGGATCGCTGATTTCCTGTACAATTCTTTTCGCAGCGTCTTCCTCCGTTTCTCCATACCACTTTGCCCGATACTCTACCAAGCTCATAGCCCCCATACTGACATCCTGTCTGTCGCTCTGCCTTTCTGCCTGTTTATCCTCTATAATTGAATCGTCAAAGTCTATGACTATCTTCGTGTTCGGATCCAGTCCCGTGTTTAATACATTCCCCAACCGGATAATAATTCTGATTAATTCCTCTAAAACAGGCTCTAAAAGAATTTCATGCTTACTTATCGTCCGGTACATATCTGAGTTTTCTGAAATAACCTGCGTTGCTGTCTGAATACTTCCATTTTCAAACTTATAATGATTCTGGCCAAACCCGCATTTCATGGAAAGAATGTTTAAATTATCGTTAATAGCTTTTTCATGCTCTTCTGCACGTATTTCCATATTAACTTCCACGATAGGCTTTCCGCCTGTTTTCTCCAGTGTCCCCTCAGGAAGCTGGTAAAAAACAATATCATTTGGATCAAATATCGGATTCCCCAGAAGATCCGTCCGCAGCATTTCCGGCGCGGTGAAAATCCGCTTCTTTCCTAAAACAAATTCATTTATGTAAGAATCGTAAGCAATGTCTGTTCCCTGTAAAACATCTATCGCATTGGCAAAGATAGATACCCCCATCGGATTGTCTTTTCCATAATTGTTTACGATGTTTAAACGGTCAATAACAAACTGGCGCTCTGTGGAGCCTGTCTGTATTTTGGGCGCCAGATTTTCCAGACCTTTCAAAGATGCCCAGTCTTCCGGATAGATTTCTTTTCCAGTTCCATTCGTACATTCCACGACGTGGTTCTCAATCACATACTGGCCTGATTCCAGTTTGTGAATTTGAATCTGTGCATATTTTTTTGTACTAATGGTTTTATAAAAGACAAAAGCACATTCTGACACATGTCCATTGCTCCAGGATAAGGGAACTTTTTCGTTCAAAAGCAGATCTGCAATATCCTCTGAAACCTTTTTTGCCATTCCCAAACTTAATCTGCGGCAAGCTGTATATTTATTTCCATTGTACACACGGTATCTGTGGAATTTTTTTACGTTGGCCTGATACCAGCTCTCCCAGATGTCAATTAACGTATAAAAGCCATTGTCAAGGGTATCGTACCCTGCCTTCTGCAGATATTTTACAATATTCAATTCTCCTCACCCCTTTCTCCTGCCGGAAGGAAATACTTGATTTTAGACCACAGCCCCATCACCAAATATCTCCACGCATCACAGCAGTGGTCATCTACCTTCATGGGTTTCTCCCTGCCAGATTCAATTGATTTCGGATCATATTCGTATGTTCCGAGTTCCCGGATCAGGTTTTCCTGGCCCTCCGATACCGACATCACCTGATAGGTCATGCATTTCTGCACGCGTTGTATCCCGACTGCGACATCATTCTCCGCATTCTTTATAACAATAGAATATTGATTGCTTTCCACGACAAGACGCTTAATTTCTTCCGCTAAGCCTTCTGCAGACGGGTCTATGAACACATAAAAAACACTGCACGAATACTTTTCATGCAGCGCATCTGTAAATTTTATTAATTCCTTCGCATAATCGGACGGGCTTTTCTGCTTTCCGGATTCCCTTCCTGAGTGGTAAAACTCTCCGAGCCCCTCCATCCTGCGTGTATTGATATTAAGTCCTGCCGCCTGATAAGTCGTCGCATTCTGTTGCCCATAATCAACGCCTACTCCGATCAGTTTGTAATGCTCCGCTTCTGGCTCTTTCCGAAGACTGTCATTGAACATGTAATAAATCAGGTCATCAACACCGATGCATTCTCCAAGCCATACCCACCTGTATAATCGGTAGTCTACGCTTTTCAACAGTTCTGCGGATTCCAGAAGTTTCTTTCCGAGCCAGTTTACAGGGACATCACGGTAATCAATGTGCTTATGTATAGCGTCTTCTCGCAGCTCCATCTTTCTGCACCAGACATTGACCGGTGCATTCGGATTCTTTGGCGGATTGTACAGATAAAGCATCCTGAACGACTCATTATTTCCCCTGACGAACGTTGCTTCGATGTTAGTGAGCTCTTCTTCGCCTTCGCCGACGTCAAAAAACTCTGTCAGCTCATCCAGAATGACAAGTCGGATTGGTTTATCCTCATCAATAATACCTTTCGTGTCGTCTATACTGTCCGAGCCGGAGAAGTAAATGATGTTCCCATTCCTTTTATGCCGAATCTCCATCGGAGAAACACCTATATCAAAATCATCTTTGCTAAGACCGAGACGCCCGATCGCCCGAATGATTTCTTTGTATACAGTCTTTCGCAGCTTATTATGCCGTTTTCTCAATACAACAACTGCTGCAGGTTCATCGGAAATGATCGTTGCTATGCCAAGGATTCCAGCGAAACTCGACTTTGTACCGGCACGACCTGATGTAATGATCTGATGTTCATGCGTCCGGTCATCGAAAACATCCCAAAGTTCCGGTATAATTACATCATATGGATCTTTTGCGCTGTTGCTGCCTTCATTTTCTGTATCTTGTTTCGCCACTTTTTCTTTCTGTGCCTGCATCAACTGTATCTTTGCCATCTGCTCTTCCAGATCCGCATCTGTCTGTCCAGACTGTCCGGCATACTGCGCCACAAAATAAGCAGCCTTCGTGTTGCCTTTCATTGCCTCTTTAATCTGGGCCATTAAAAGAGCCGATTCCAGAGTACACTCAACTCCGAGTGCCTCCAGAACCGGCTTATATTCTTCACTATCTATTTCCGCGGTAAGTAGCAGGTTCAGCGTCTTCCTGAAATCTGCCTTCCGGCGCCTCGCTTCACCGGATGCTTTACCGCCCATAACAGCGATTTCTCGCCGTTCCTTCGCTGTTCGTTCATGAAATCCATGTCCTTTTAAGTTTTCTTCATTCGGCATTTCACCACCTTCCAATCATTTGATTTTTATCTACTAGGACATCTGGGAATCGAACCCAGGGCATCTTGACAAAAAGTCAAGTGCTCTACCACTGAGCTAAAGTCCTAAAAGAAAGGCATCCCGAAGGATGCTCTTTCTAAATGATGATGAGACTTAATTAACATTTTTCTTTATTAATTCCTAGTACCGAAGCAATTGCTTCTTGTAACAATCTTGAATAATTTACACCTTTTTTATCAGCTTCTACACTCATCCAATATGGAATTGTACAGTTCTTTTTCACTGCTTTATTATCAACCCTTCTTCGATACTCTAAAAAATCAATGTCAACTAATGTTAAAATATTATTTTTTTCTACCTCCACCTTTACGCTACCAGGTTCTGGGATTTGTTTTCCATCATCTTCTAAATCAATTCCCATTAATCCAATAGCATCTCTTGCCATTTCCATAGCGTCTACTATAGTTTCACCTTGAGTCCCAATGCCAAAATCGGGAATTTTTACGTAATACCCATCATCCGTTTTTTCCAAAATGATTGGATATGCTCCTTTCTTCATGATAGTCCTCCTTTTTTTCTATAACCAAATAACTTTTTAAGTATTATGAAAATATATCAAGTTTCTGGGGCTACAGCCCCAGTTTCTTGATAATCGCCTGTGCAAGCTTCTCATTGATTTCTGAATGTCTTGGGATAGGTTCTACTCTCTTTCCATCGGTATAAAGATCATGATTACCACCATATCTCTTCAGAAACCATCCATTCTTTTCAAGGCGTTTAATTAAGTCTCGTCTTTTCATAATAACTCCTTAAAATAGTATTATTTCTGGTCATGTTTATATTATACGTATTTAATGCGTATTTGTCAATCCCTATACCTATAATCGCATAAAAAACGCCCCATATTTCTACAGGGCGTTCTTACTTATGAGGGGGAAAATCGACAGTATTTAGGCTACTGCCCTGCCTGATACAGCAGCAAAGCTGTGACACCCTGCTGCCGTTTTACCTTGAAGGAGGTTTTTTATTATTTAACCCAGATACACTATAACACAGGTAGAGTGTGCACTTCTATGCACTCTTTTCTGGGAGACTGAATTTCTCCAATGCAGTACTATGAATATAATGAATCCTTCTCCAGGAATAATCCATCTTCACCGCAATATCCTCCCACTTCATCCCTTTTATGTACCGGTACATCAGCACGTCCTTTTCATTTTCATCTTCCAGACGCTCTATCCGGTCTTTAATCTCCTTGAACCTGCTTACACACTTATATCTGGCCTTTAAAATCTTTCTCTCTAATCTGTCCACCCGCGCTGCATATCCAGATAAGTCTCCTCCACCGGAAGCATGGGGCATACCATCCTGGATAACAGAAGGTAGCATCTTTCCCAATCTCAACTCCACCAGTTCCTCCTCTAAGCGTTGCAGATGCCGCTTTTCCTTCTGGTATCCCCTTAGATACTTCTTCTTTTCCTCATTTTCTTTTTTGATGTCCAACGGCCTTCCCTCCCCAGTGATATTTCTTCCTGCTTTTCTTGTCCAGAATCTGAATCTCTAATAGCTCAAATCCAAGAAAACTTAGCATCTCTTTAATGTGAACGGCAATCTGCCGAACATAACAGTTCTGCTCTTTCGTAAGGTTCCCGATGGCCTCCTGCTCTGTGGGTACCGGATACCCTTCTGCGTTTTTCATCGTCACTTTCTCGCCTCCCAGCTTCTGCAGTCCTCACATCGCTTTTTGCTGCTTACCAGATAGCCCTTTATTCTTGTTGCCCTTGGACAGGATGGTTGTACATAGACTGCAATCTGGCCGCTGCTTATTGCGTGTTTACAGGTCTTATACTTCTGTTTCAATCTTTTTCGGCTCCTTTCTCCGGACGGTACGGCTTTGGCCTTTCTCTCCACGCAATAACACTTTTTGACAAATACTTATTTATCGGATCGCCTCTATAGTTATCGGCCCAATAATGCACGCCGTCTACATAGGTTTGCCTACCAGATAAATGTTGCCCCGCCAAAAACTGCCATGTGCATACTACGCTTTCGCCTTTTCCGTTTATAACAGTCACATCATAAACACCTTCGATTTTCGGCAAACGTTCCTCCGCCGGAATCCAATCGTCATTCATGTGCTTGCGGATGATGTCTTCCACATCCGCGTACTTTAGCAGACATCCATCATCCATATCCGTTATGACTGGTAAATCATCGATCTCTTCCATAATTTTTTCTAACATCTTAATCTCTCCTGTTCTATCCTCTCTAACTGCCGGTTTACTTTATATTCTAACTGCTGCCTTACCTGGTCTTCTTTTCCATGCTGCATCGCAAGCTGCGCGCACATGATTATGACGTCTGCAATCTCTGACCAGGTATTATCCGGCAGATAGACCAAACCTTCATACTCAAATGGATTGGCAGCGTTTTCAAGCTCCTTTAGTAATTCCTTCGCTTCCTCTATGACCTGCAGCCACTGTTTTCTTCTGCTGTAATGCTCTGCTATTTTCCTTATCTTCCCTTCCAGGGTTTCCTGTTCTATTATCTCTATCAAAGACCATACCTCCTAACCAGTTCCTTATATCTTTCGTCAAAATGCAGCTTATCTTTTTTCTCCAGGGATTCCATTAACTCTGTTACGGTTACTTCTCCCTCCTGCCTTTATTTCCCCTTTTCTGAAGCTCCCTGGTAACTGCTAATACAAGCTCTTGGAATAGAACAGATTCATGATGTTTTTTCTCTAATCGTCTCACATCTTCTACATAATTCTCCCAAAATTGGTCTGATTCATCTGGATTGCTATGCGCTCGGAAGAGCTTCCAAGCGTCTGTAAATAGTTCATAATACTGTTTTAATTCAATATTATCCATGCTCCACCTTTCCACAGTTACCAACTGTTACCATTTTTTTAATCCTGTTACCGCTGTATGGTAGCCCTTGAGAACCGCATAAACACTATACTTTTTATGATTTTAAAAACCCGGTTACCAAGTTACCGTCTATTTTGTATATAAAAAATTTTTTCTATTTCTTTTTTGAAAATATAAAATATTTTTTTATTCTATATAGAAAGCGTCTGGTTACCCGGTAACTTTGCCACTTTTTGGTAACCCTTCTACTTAAATGGTAATTCTTCCTGCATACAGTCGTCCACTTTCACGAACCCATTTTCGTCGGTTTTTATACCAGCCTCCGTTCTTAAAAATACACATCTGTAAGCCGTACCATTGATTTTCTTAACCTTTGTCGGCCGGCCGCCTTGTGTTTGGAGCAGCCCCTCCCTATCAGCCCATGAAAGAAAGGATTTCTTTGAAAATCCGCCCGATTTACACAGTTCATCAAAGGCTTGATTGTAAAAGACAATATACTCATTTTCAATCATACCCCATTTCTCACAGCTCGTTCCCATATCAAAGCGCTGTCCATTCATTGCAACCTTGTCCAGAATGTACTGATAGCACCTTTCGTTGTCTGACAGCTCATTTCGGTCTATCAGCAGTTCTTTTGCTTCTTCTATGGAAATATACTGCCCGTCCTTAAATAAATGCTCTGTGGCTATCTTATCGGCTGTCAGGACAAGGGAAACGGAAAGCGCCTGCTTCTGCATTTTGTCTGTATCAAAAAGCTGTCTTTGGAAGTCTTTTTGTATAGCCCTAATTTCTTCTATACCCAACTTTTTAATAATCTCTACAAATCTTCTCCCGGCAAAACCATAATTTTTCTTTACTATGTCAGCGGTCTCTTGCGGGTCTTCATAGACCTTTTCGCCGCACTCCACTTCTACAATTCGGTTAATAGCGCCGCCCTGATTGACGTAGCTGTTTAAAGAACGCTCCCCGTTAACGAGAATACAATTCTGCCAACGGTTTTCCCTGTTTACACCTAATTCTTTGTTAGAACGGCTCTTTCCTTTACCCGAACACAAATCATAGACAACGCCCTCAAAATTATCCCGGATTCTGGCTGATGTCTTGCTTGTATCATCTAAAATCATAGGCAGGTGATTAAGCATATCCGCTTTTGCTTCCAGGGCCACGTCTGTAGTCTTAAAATCCCCTATATACTGACTTTCCCCCGGATTCGCCCAGACAGACGCCGCAACCATAAGCGTTACAGTCTTTCCGCCCTCTGTCTCTCCCCACAAATCCACAAAAAAGGGAAGGCCGCCCAGTATTCCTACTAAAACACTGGCCAAGGACGCCGCCAACATAAATTTAATTTCTTTTTTTCCGGTTTTTCTCAGTTCATAAATATGGCTATACCACTTACTTTCCTTTCCATGCTCCTGTATGGATTCAAACAAATTTTTAAACCTGCTGTCCCCATCAAAAATAATTTCCGTATCGTAGGGAATAAATTTGTCCTTTATCCAACCCAGTTTTCCACTGGAATACCGTACTTCTATATATTCATCATTCAGGTTTTCCACATCTGACAAATACCTTACAAGGTGCTTTGCATTCTCACTTGTTACAGCAATTCCCCTGGCGGACAAAGCAACGATCTTACTCGCAGATGTAATTAACGTTTTCGGTACAACGATTTCTTCCCAACGCCCGGAACGTTTATAGGCAAGCTTTATCTGCTCCTCACCCGTTTCAAGATTTTTTAATCGCTCTATTGGCAATATTGGGTGATAGCAGGCAAGCAGATCAGGCGCCATAGGATTTGGGTTATACTGATAGATTCCATTATCAGACGCAATCCATGTTTTGCATTTCATGTTGTCATATGGCCCTGTAAAATTCGTCCAGTTTTCCAAAAGTGATGGGCTGTATTTTTTTTGTTCCTGCCTCTTTAGGTCCCTTTCGACACGCCTGTAAGCGGATACCAATTCCTTAAACTCTGTTTTCACCCTCAATTCGGACGCCCTCAGCCCCAAAGACGCCAATAATTCCGCCCGGTATAGTTCGTCCTCTTGGTCAAATACCTCCTCTAAAATCTCCCTTGACAAGATTGATTCTGCCGTTAGTTCATTCAAGGGAACCATGTTACCACCTGCTTTCCAATCCGTTTAATTCTGCGTGCCTGTAAAGCTCCAGTTGCAGGGCATTATAACAGTCACACCACACCTCGCTTAACGGTTTTGCTCTCTGCAGATACTCCCTGTATATATCTATCTTTTTTGCATTAAGCAATCGTTTTTGTTTGTCCCGTTCCCTTTGCTTTTCTCGCATTTCTTTTCTTTTGTTTGCCCGGTATATTGCCAGATTAGAAGAGAAAGAAGGTTTCTCATAAATCCCGCCCAATGCCTGAAACGCTTCTTTAAATCCTATCCCGTCCATTTGCTGGATAAAGGCAAAAATATCCCCGTGTGCTCCGCAACCAAAACAATGAAAATCCTTGTCGTAAATTTTCATGGAGGCTTCCCGGTCTCCTTTATGGAACGGACAGGGAATAAAACCTGCCCGGTTTGGATAAAATCCATATCTTGTAACAATTTCACGCATAGAATATGTCTGTTTTATGTCTTCTTTTGTCATTCTCCCAATCCCTGTAAATGCTCTTTCAGCTCTCTGTAAAGGATATCTTTGATGAGTTTCCCACTCGTTTCCTCTTTACAAAAGTCTAATTGCATACCATACCTTGCCCGGAAAGCGTCTATGCTGGCAACCAGAGCCTTTTGATTGTACTGGCTCCGGTACTTACCATTATAAACTTTCTCCCAGCTTCCGCCTTCCACCAAAAGGTAAATTTTGCACCCCGCTTCCTTGGCGCGTTCGAATTCCCGTTCAAATCGTTTCCGTTCCTTACCAAAACACAGGCACAGCTCGTCCAGATTCATTTTTCTTTCGATTGCCACTCTGGAAGAGAAGTCAAGTTCTTCCCCTCCAGGCAGCGTACATTTGCAAGAATAGTCACCCTGTTCCAGCTTCTGTCTCTCATACGGAAGACCTGAGGTTTCTATGCGGGCTTTTAATTTTTGAGTAGGCTGCTCCCTGGTATCTACTAGCAGCACCATACTGTCCAAACATTTTTCTAATTCAAAAGGCGTCATATTGTAAAACCTCTTTAGAATGGAAGCTCTTCGTCAATTCCGTCCGGAATGTTCATAAAGCCGTCTCCCGCTGGCGTGCTTCCTGTTGGATAACCGTTGTCTTCTTTTTCTTTTAGAAGAGTGTCTGCCGGAATCTTAAACTTCCCAGAACGGATTTTTTCTGCCGTCACCAAGCTGTGGCAGTTTGTAAAAAAGCCATGTCTGCAGCCAAATTCATACTCTTTGTTATTAAATAAGGCGCCGATTGCTTTTCCTTTTAGAGTTTGCTCGTCCCAATTCCAATGATAGCCGGAATTTGATTCTTCAAAGTTGGAAATTACCGTCTTAAACCTGCGCATGGTCCAGCTGTCCTGTTCAGAACCATCATCCTTCGGAACCCTAAGCCGATAGGTGCCCTTCCATTTCTTATCTTCCTGATTCTGCGCTCTGTAGTTAGCAGCATAGAAGTCTTTGTATTCTCCTTCTGCTATATCAAAAGAAAGAAGGATTACATCTCCCCAGTTATTTTCCTGGTACTTTACATCTAAAATTTTCAGGACATAGCCCCCTGCCGGCAGCCTTTCCTGTTCCGAATATACCTGTGCCGCTTCATAACCATTTAATTTTTTCATTTAAAAATCCTCCAATGCTTCTATTACTTTTACAATATCGTTTTCGATTTCAAAACTTCCAAAAGCCCCCATAGGACTTTTTGCTGTGCTATTCTTTGCCTGGGTTTCAAAGAGATATTTTCCATCCACGCATTTAGCGATAAGAACCGTAGTAAATTTGCTTTCCAGCACAATCTTGTCCAATTTTTTGCCGGACGTTTTAATCCGCGTGAACATATAACCTGCTTCATCATGGTCTGTCTGGGTATGGGCTGTAAAGATTACCGTTAAATCATCTCGCAATTCATGTGCATAGCATACCAAATCCCAAACACAGGCAGCTAAGTCAACCCATTTATCATAGCCCTTTTCCTTACTCCGGCGCATTTCATCCGCCACCATGAGCCCGTTAAGGGTATCAATTACGACCACTTTTTTATCTTTCCATTCCGTTTCTAATCTTTTCAGCCCAGCAAATACCTGCTGTACAAAATCTGTCCTGATGTAGTTTTTATTCGCAGTGTTGTATTGCTGCTTCCAGCCCTTCCATGACAGCCCCTTTTTATCACAGTCTATGTACAATGTAGTTTTGGGGTCTAAATTCCGCATACTCGTGGTTTTGCCGGAACCGGATTCCCCTGCGATACAAATGACTTTACTCATTCCTTATTCCTCCCTGTCAAATACAATCAAATCATTCTTAATTGCCTGTACAATTATCAGGCTTGCTACCTGCTTTATGCTCATAGTGGATTCGTTTACTACCTCCGCCAACGCTTCACTTGCTTCTTTGGTAAGTTTAATAGTCCCCTGTTCATTTACTGTAACTTTCTTGCCGGGAATGTGGATTTTATTGTCTTTCATGTTACTCCTCCTATCGAATCTGCAAGTTCTGTTTTTCCACCAGCTTAACACCTGGAATTTTGCTCCCGGCTTTCATCTCTTGCTTTGCCAGTGTTTTGTCAACGGTGGGTTCTGCATATTTCAGATACTGCTCCGGTATGTCTCCAATATTTTCAATTTCCACAGCCTCTGATTTTCTGTAGGAAATGCTTACCTTTGGAGTCTTAAACTTCTTCCCTCCTAATGCGCTGGAGAGATATTCCTTCAAAGAAGCCGCTTTATTCTCACAATTCTTCTGTCGTGCTGCCAAAGCGTCTTTTTCCTCTTTAATCGCCTTTGCGTCAGCCAAAAGGTTTTTAACCCAACAGGCGATGCCTTCCACCTTCTCATCAAAAGCAAGCTGCAGCGCTTCCAGTTTTTCCATATCTACAATTTCTCCGGTTTCCAAATCAACACAATTCAAAATTTCATTATTAATTTCATATAATGTAGCCATTATTTTGCCTCCTCCAAAAAATTTTTATATCCTTCTACATCAATTTCGATTGGTTTCATTTGCTTTTCCTCTCACTTTCTGTTAAAATACAGCTAAGGTATTTTGAGAGCACCTTACCTTTGATTCCCGGATGTCCGGCAAGACTATGTCCGGGAATCTTTTTTTGTTGCTTTTTCTTCCATCCAGGCAATCAGACCGGCATATGTAACCGTAAAGACCAAAACGCCTGTAAAGTAGCTCGCTGCCCCTCTCCACATCCAGAAGTCCATCTGACAGGTTAAAAGAGCAGCCAGGACGGAAATAATTAAGTTCTTCATACTTCCTCCATGATTTTAATCTTCTCTTCATGCTTTCTTTGAATTTTCTAAACGTACCGTATAGATACAATTTTCATTCCGATATACGTCATAGATATTTTTGTGTCCATTCTTTCTCCTGTACGCCTGAATACAAGATAATTTTTTCTTCGCTTCTTCCGGCGTGTCATATTCAAAACACATATTTTTCATCTTCCCCAACAGGAAGGATTCAAGCGCAATGATTTCATCACTTTTTACCGCTCCCCGAAAAGATTTTCTTTCTGGAAGCTGTACATTGTACTTGATATTCATATCTTCACCACCTTTAAAATTGATATAAACCAAATTGTCATATGTAACAGTTTCGCCGTAACTTATACCATCTGTCCCTGGTATCACTTCATCCAAGCTGATTGTTTTAATCTGTCTTGACTGCCGTCTCTGTTCGTTCCCGATTGCTGAACGCATAGCATAAAAAGCAACAATTTCAAAATTGTATTTATGTAATTCAGGAATAGCGAACCATCTTTTAACGGAACGCAAATAACGAAAAATAACCACATCATACCATTCATCAAACGGAAGTCTTCTGATATTCAGATACTTACTAATTAAATAGTGGTTATCAATTGCAAACTGTTGTTCCTCGACTGTCAAAGGGGAATTTAAAGAATCATTTTTCATACGCCCCACCGATTAAATTTCAGTCAGGCAAACCAGTCTGACGAATTCAAAGATTTTACTCCTGAAATTAACTTCCTTATGCTGAATTTGAGGCACTAGATATTTACCCCCCCCCTTATATATCTGCGAACTTGTTCACATTGATAAAATAATCCCATCCATCATTCCTCCTTCAAGTCACTTTTCTTCATATCCGTTCTCCTCTTTTTCCAATAACTCTAAAACCCGGTAGGCTCCCGGAAATCCTTTGCCTAAATGGACGTAGAGCCCTCCAACAACTAAAGGCTTATTTCTTGTAATCCGTCTGCTGCGCTTTGCCTGGGCGCCATTCCAGTCTTCCTTTACCACTTTATAGGTGTACATTCTTCTCTCCTTTCCTCTTATATCAAAATCTTAGCCCTTTCTTCCGGCGGCATCTCCAGTCCATCCAGTATCTTCCACAATTCCCCCAGAGTAACCGTTTCCGGGTGGTTAAAACGTTTATTGGTTGTCCCATGCTTCATGCCTATCTTTTTTGCAAGAGCCTTTTGGTCTGTGTTTTGTTCCAGGATTCCGTTTTTTAAAATTTTAGTGGTTCTGGCCTGTCGTTCCTGTTCTTTGGTTAAATATACAGTTGGCATAAACACTCCTCCTTCTTGAATTTTTCTTTGATACCTGTTATCTGCCGTCGCTTTTTTATTCTGCTTATGTGAAGAAATCACAGATATTGAAATACTTCCATTAACAAAATAAACAACATTGCCGCAAATGCTACTGCCTCTGCAACGTTCTCTATCCCTTTTTCTTTTGCAAGAACAATTAAAAGGAATGCCAATGCCATGCAGAGCCACATATATTTCACCTCCTCCTTTCCTGAAACACTGCTTTTGCAGATAGAAATCAAATGTTTCATATTAGCTAAGGAAGTATTCGATAGATACTCCGAAGTAGTCAGCTACCTTTTTGAGTTTCTCAATCGACGGAGAGCATTTATACCAGCTACGGATTGTCCCGTTCCCAAAAGACAGTTTTTTCTCAAGGGATGTAATAGAAATACCGTGCTTTTTTGCAAGCTCTTCGATTTTTTTTAAAATCATAGTTGCCTCCTTTCTTTGAAATATGTAGGCTACATTGAAAATTTTCTATCCTTATGTTATGATTCTTCTATGCCATAAAGGCAGGGAAGGAGCGTGGTCACATTGACCAAACTTTTGACTTTGCCTGTTCCCTTAATATGAGGTCGCCCCTCGTGGCACCAAGGCACGTAAAACTGGGTTAAGGTAGATTACTGATATGGCGTTACTGTGGCATGCACCACGAAAAAATGCTGGGCGATATTCCCGTAAAATATCTCACCATATCAAGTGCTCCTCATAATGCGTCAGCGATTAGGCATGTTGCAGAACCAAAACTGCGAAAGTGACAAAGTACTTCATAGAAGCACTTAGTTGCGTTAGGTGTGGCGAAAGCCTGCAAAGTACATAGGGTAAAAAAATTTGGGTAGAAGCCGATGGAGACGCAACCTCTATCGGCTTTCTACTTTTTCAATGAAGCTTACACATAAAAGTCGAAAATATTCTATTTGTCATTGACTTTGTATAGAAAATATTCTATAATCAGAATAACCACAAACGACGTAGAATTTTTTATATACATCCATCAGTACGTAGAACGTTTTCTACTTCATGTTTGTATTATAACGATTATTTTCTACGTTGTCAACTCTTTTGTAGATTTTTTTCTACACCCAGAAAGGATTGATTATGACGACGTATGACGTAATTGCAGAACTTTGCAAAGAGCGCAATCTTGCTATCACAGCACTTGAGCGCGAACTCGGCTTTGGTCGAGGATCTATTGGTAAATTAAGAACGGGAAGCACAACACTCGAACGGCTTCAAAGAATAGCCGATTACTTCGGAGTTACTGTGGAATATCTTTCAACTGGAAAAGAAGAAAATAAAAAAGAAACCCAACTCAAGCCTAAAGACGAAAAGGACATAAAAGAGATTCTTGCCAGCACCGAACAATTACTCAAACAGGATGGACTCATGTTCGACGGCGATCCAGCATCGCCTGAAGCTATCGAATCCATTCTGTCAGCTATGCAAATCGGCATGGAGATGGCAAAGAAAAAGAATAAGGAGAAATACACTCCAAAAAAGTATAAAAAGGATTGATATGATGAAAATTAAAAGGCTGGCGGATTCTCTGGTCGGGAAGTACAATACACGGAATCCCTTTGAGATTATCAGCAGTCTCAATGTTATAGTTGTCTTTTATCCTCTGCATGGGGTAAAAGGATTTTATCAGTACTTTCAGCGTAACAATATTATCTATATTGATGAAACATTATCCAGCAATGAAAAACTGTTCGTCTGTGCTCACGAACTCGGACATATGCTGTTACATAAAAAGGCGAATGTAATTTTTATGGACTCGAGGACACAACTCAATACAACGAAATATGAGATTGAAGCCGATCGCTTTGCAATGGATTTATTGCTATCCGATGCAGACATAGAGAAGCATCTTGACTTCACTACCGCACAGTTTTCGCGATTGTTCGGATATAGTAAAAAGCTAGTGGAATTGCGCCTGAAAGATTTTGATTAATATGGTATTTCTTGGGGAAACACAAGAGGAAACGCTTTACCATGGTAAAGTGAACGGAGGGAAAGAACATGAAAACTATTAGTCTTATAAACATGAAAGGTGGTGTTGGGAAAACCACTATGGCAGTTAACTTAGCTGATTTTCTTGTAAATAGAGAATCCAAAAATGTACTCTTAGTAGATGTGGATCCTCAGTTTAACGCCACTCAATGTGTATTATCTGGAAAAGATTATATCAATTATATTAAAAACAATGGCTACACTATTGTAGATATTTTTGATAATTCTTCCCATATTGTCACATCAGTTGTTAAAGGAAATAAGGCAAATGCCCCATTAAAATTCTCGGATATTAAACCCATAAAATCTTCTCGCGGATTTTATTATATTCCCGGAGCATTGCAGTTATTTAAATTGGAAATGGCTGCTGGAAGTGGACGAGAAAATAGATTGCGTAATTATCTAAAAACATTAGAAAATAAATTTGATTACGTAATCATTGATTCCCCTCCAACCCCTTCTGTCTGGATGATTAGTGCACTTATTGCGTCTGATTATTATCTTATTCCGGTAAAACCAGACCCGATAAGTATGACAGGTTTAGATTTGTTGCAAGGCATAATTAATGAAAGAGCTGATAATTATGGCTTTGATTGTAAATGTTGTGGTATAGTCTTGACAATGGTCGATTTACGATCTACTTTACACGAAGAAGCACAAAATTACTTCTCATCAAACGCAAGATGGAATAATTTATTGTATGGAAAATTCTTATTAAAACGCACACAAATAGCTCGAGGTCAATTACGTAATCAATTTATTAGAGATCTGGATGACAGCAAATTAAAAATGGATTTTTCAGCAATTGTCAAAGAATTTATCAGGAGGACTGGAAAATGAAACAGGAACGTAATAAATCAAAAAAAGATTTTAATAAGGCAGTAAGTTTTATTGAAGATTTATGCTGGCTATTGGATTCCCAAAAAAATACAAACTATAGCGAAGTGCTAAAAACTATATCAGATTTGAAAGAACAGTCTGTTAAAGCTATAGAACCAAGCACAGATGACTTAATTGGAATACTTCCGCAACTGCTAACAGATAAAGCGTTATTTACTACAAATAAATCTTTAGCACAATTTTCTGATGAAATTCTTGGAATAGAGATTTTAAATTGGCATAAAAGATCTCGTTATGAAATGATAGGTGTTATAATTTGTAAAGTACAAGAATCACCTACCATAGCTACGGGAATATCTAAATATGTACTAACCAACATAATGCTTAATAAAGAACAAATACGTGAATATCAAAAAGAAATTGAAAAATCAAATAATCAATTCCTTTGGAATGAAGCTATTCACAAGATCGTTGAGATGGAGAAAAATGAGTAGACGTATACAACAAGATTTCATTGATTTGATTTCCTATTTTGAAAATTATGACTTAAGTACCGTTTTGTCTGAGGAAAAATTTAAAGAAAATGCAAAATGCATTCATAGAAAATTATATTCTTTTCTTGTTTTATCAGGAGAACTTGAATATCAAAGAATTTTTGAAGGTACACACGATGCCTACAAAAAGTATTTTAATGAAATAGGATCTGATTTAATACTTGCATTTTTTTGCTGGGTAAGCGGAGCGTATAAACCCGCAGAACTACAATTAAGAAGTAGCATTGAAAATTTTATCAAAACTTTTATTTACAACGAAGATCATACCATCATATCAAATAAAAATGTTTATGAAATATTTGAAATTGCTACAAACTCTAATATATTCAGCCCTCCTATTTGCCTGAAACATCTTAATTCATTGAAAATGCAGTATTCAACCCTATGCGCATTTGTACACAGTAGTTCAGAAAAACTTTTTCAAAACAATGCATTATCTTTACTACCTAGATACGATAATACATTAGCATGTGAATTTTGCGCTAATTTTCAAGGAGTTTTAAATAGCATGTTAAGTATTTCTTACTATACTTTTTATGATAACATTTTCCATATGCACGTGGAAAACAGAGAGTTATTCTTACAAGGTCTTTTAAAAAAAGATAAGGTGGAAATTTATAAAAATAAACTAAAATAATTAAAGCATCCCAGCGTTTCATTGCTACTGAGGCAATATAACAGAATAATGTATTTACCGAGGCAGCCGAGGGGCGTGCTGATTCCCGGTCCGAGTCTTGCGGAAAGGGAAAAACTTCTTATGAGTACATATGAAGAATTAAGCTTGATTGTAAGCGTTGCTTTACTGATTGTAGCCATTCTGACTTATACAAATAAGAAATAGCCGCCCTGCTCTCTGGAAAAGAATAGGCGGCTAAATCTTAGCTAAATATTGTACCAGGACGGGGGAGCCTTACCCTCCCTTACTGGCTGTCTTGTTAAGTATATTATATGTCAAGTCTATTTATTTGTCAAATTTAAAAACCGTCCCGATGCGCCAACACCAGGACGGTAAGTGTAATCCGAAGATATACACCGCTATTCAAGTATATTGTATCATCTTCGGAGCAGCCATACAATCCAGAACATTTGTACTGGCTGTTATTTTTGTATTTAAAATTAAGAAAAGGAGATGATTTTATGCCAACCGCAAAGAAATTACCAAGTGGCTCATGGAGGTGCCAGGTGTATAGCCATACCGAGGAGATTATTCAGCCGGATGGAAGAATTAAAAAGAAAAGAATTTATAAGTCTTTCACATCAGATATTCCGGGCCCCAAAGGCAAAAGAATAGCGGAACAAATGGCCACTGAATATGCTGCGAACAAGGAAATTTACGGACGCGGAACTGACATAAGCCTGGGCGAAGCCGTTGACCAGTACATACAGAACCGGGAAGCCGTTTTGTCGCCCCGTACGATTGTCGATTATAAGCGCATCCGCAAAAACGCTCTGCTCCCACTATCTGACATTAAAATCAGCCGGCTTACGCAGGCGGATGTACAAAAGAGTGTAAATCTGTATGCACAGAATCACAGTCCAAAAACTGTGCGTAATATGCATGGGCTTATATCTGCTGTATTACGCCAATATCGCCCGGATTTCACCCTGAATACCTCTCTGCCTAAAAAAGTACGCCCGAACATCTATGTGCCGTCAGATGAGGAAATACAGCGTCTCATAGCATATGTCAGTGGCAGCGTAATGGAACTTCCTATTCTCCTGGCGGCTTTTGGCCCGATGCGCCGGGGTGAAATCAGCGCACTTGATTCCGGCGATATTACCGGGAATGTTGTCCATGTATGTAAGAACATGGTTATGGACCAGAATAATGTCTGGATTATAAAGCAGCCAAAAAGCTATGCCGGAGACCGCTACATACATTACCCGGACTTTGTAGCCGCTAAATGGCAGGGCATTACCGGACGCATTACTCCCCTTGCTCCTAACGTCATCACTGACAGATTTAACCGGATATTAAAGTCTGCCGGCCTCCCTCACTTCCGATTCCATGACCTGCGCCACCCTTATGTCAAGTCCACGACAAAAAAATATTTATTTTTTCTTGTCCCCACAATCCAGCTTTCTTGATAGGAATTTTGCCGCCTCCCGTTTCTGTTCGGCGGCAAAAAACGCATGAAGTCGCTCCTTTTCTTCCGGCAGCATACACCCAAAAGTTGTGCCGCCTTTTCTGCAATAAAACGCAATCCGCATAATCAATCCCTTTCCCTCATTTGTGAGTTGTCAAGCTGTCCCTTATCTTAAAGGCAATATCTACCCGTTTATCAGGATAAACATAAATCTTATCAATCAGAAGATCAACTAATTCCGACGTCAGCCCATCGCTTTCCGTCAGCATCCGGGAAATATCCATCTGCTGGCGCTGGTGCTGCCGTTCTTCCTGTTTGGCTTCAAGACGGGCCATGACAACCGCTTTGGTATTCTGTACTTCCAACAGTTTTTCACTGATCTGCTCTTTTTGATCCTTGTATTCCGGGAGCGGAATCCTGCCGGAAACAAGAGCTTCATACAGTTTCCGCTTTTCTTCCTGCAGTTCAAAAATCTGTCGGTCAAAGTCAGCCTGGCGTATAGCAACGGTATCTATCTTACGGAGATCCTCTAAGCTGTCAATACCGAAAGCTACCTGAAACTGTTTGCATAGCAATTCATATACAAGCTGATTCAGTTCTTTTTCCCGGATATGAATGTTATAGCAGTCAAGTGAAGGAATCGTGCTGGAAAAGCGACACCGGTAAGATGTCCCATTTGCCAGGTGCAGGGCATGTTTACAGCATCCGCAGATAACCTTCCCACGCAGGAGATAGTCGTGTTTTTTCCTATTTGGAATCTTAAAACGCTGAATAGAGGCATTGGCTTTTGAAAAGATTTCCTCATTCACCAGCGGTATATGATGGTCCGGTATTTTGATCCAGTCGCTTTCCGCTTTGCTCCGCATCTTGTGGCCGCCGATTTCTGTAACCTCTCTTTTGCCAATCACATAAGTGCCCATATATCGTTCGTCAGCAAGAATCCGAAGCACCGTAGAATTGCACCACATTCCGTGAGTTCTTGAAACATCGTGTGTCTTAATCCCTTTTCGGGCCTTATGCTCTCCGGGTGTGGGAATCTGCTGACGGGAAAGTTCCCGCGCAATATCGGTTGCGTTCATGCCATTTACGGCATACTCAAAAATTTTCTGTACTACTTCGGAAGTCTCCGGGTCCGGCACCATCCGTCCGTTTTCCCCTTTGCGATAACCGTAAGGGCAAATTTTACTTTGGTATTCGCCCCGCTGGAACTTCAGGTATTTGGCCGTTTTGGTCTTTACCGACATATCACGGCTATAATACTCACTGATTAAATACTTGAAGGCGACTTCCATACCTCCGGTATCACCTTTTAACTTTTGGGTGTCAAAATCATCATTGACAGAGATAAAGCGGGTATGAAACAGCGGAAATACCCGCTCGATAAAATAGCCGGTTTCCAAACTGTTGCGGCCAAACCGAGAAAAATCTTTTACCATGATACAGTCAATCCGATTGGCCCGTACCAGGTCAAGTAATTCCTGCACCGCAGGGCGCTCGAAGTTTGCCCCGCTGTACCCGTTATCTACAAATTCCGTAAGTTCCGCATTAGCATATTCCGGCAGTTCAGAGGCATATTCCCGAAGGATGTTTCTCTGGCTGGAAATACTCATACTGTCTGTTTTTGCGTCCTCCAAAGAGAGACGGATGTAAAGAGCAATCCTGTACTTCTTCATTCTGCCTCCGCCTCCTTAAACGCCTCAAATTCTGCGCGGAACGTGAATTTTACATCTACCTGTTTATCCGGGTAGACTGTGATCCGCTCAATCAACCGCTCAATGAGGGCGGCAGTCAGGACGCCTCCGCTCAAAAGTTCCTGTTCGTCTTTTTCCAGATCTTTGCACTTTTCAGCCTGCTTCTGGCGGACATCAGCCTGCTTTTCGTAAAAAGCAAGCTCCTTTTGCGCTGCCTGTATCTGCTTTTCATAGGTCGCTTTCAAGTCGAAGTATTCTTCACTGTCAATCGCACCGTTCATCAGATTTTCATAAAGAGTCTGCAAAAGCTCACGGCTTTGATTAAACTGCAGCTTTGCCCGGTTGACTTTCTCACGGGAAGCAGCTTCTTTTTCGTGCTTTTGCATGTTGTCTTTCAGAAGCAGCGCGTAATCCCCCAGGACGGCGGCAAGTTCCCTTTTAAGAATATCCAGTATCGTTGCGATCAGCTCGGTTTCGCTGATGGAAACGCCAGTGCATTTATCTTTATGTACCCTGGTAGGGGTCAGGCAGTGGAAGCGATATGAACCATTGCATTGTTGGCGCTGCCGATGCAGGCTTCTCCCGCAGTCTCCACAGAAGATACGCCCCTTAAAAATATTGGGCGTGTATGGGATAACCGGGTGCTTCTTGCTTTCCTCGGCCACTTCTGCCCGGTACTTCTGAACGGCATCGAAAATCTCTTTGGAAACGATAGGCTCATGGGTTCCAGTAACGACAATCAGGTTTTCCTCGCCTGCGGGCACCTGCCGGTGAAGGACCGTTTTTGTTCGCCCTTGCACCATGTCGCCGGTATATTTATCCTCCTTCAAAATCTTGGCAACTGTCCAGGTCTGCCAGTAGCCGCGCCCTGCTAACGCCTGATGGGTGATCTCCCCGGTTTGCATCTTATACATTCCGGGAGAAGGGTAGTTTCCTTCATTGAGCAGAAGCACAATCCGGTTGAGGGGGACTTTTTCATAAGCCCACTGGAAAATCTGGCGTACCACAGGAGCCGCCACCGGATCAATAATCAATTTGTGGCAGTCATCAGGGTCTTTCATATATCCAAATGGCGCCCTGCCACCCACATACTTGCCCTCTTTCATATCTTGACGGGCCTGGGCCTTTATCTTACGTCCTATGTCCAGAGCATAGGCTTCGTTAATCATATTTTTCAGCGGAAGGATAATACCGCCGTGGAGATTATCAGGATTTTCAGAATCAAATTGATCCGTAACGCTGATGAACCGGACATTATGGGAAGGGAAATACCGCTCAATGTAATATCCCGTGTCAATGGCATTGCGTCCCAGGCGTGAAAGGTCTTTGACAATCACACAGCCTACTTTGCCGGATTCAATATCCGAAAGCATCCGTTGGAAGCCGTCACGGTTAAAATTCGTTCCTGTTGCTCCATTGTCGATATAAATGTCATAAAGACGCAGTTCAGGTTTTCCCAATAGGAATTTTTCGAGAACCAGCTTTTGCGTTTCGATAGAATTTCCACGTTTATTGTTATCCTCCACAGACAGCCGGATATACAGCGCCGTGCTGATAAACGGGGAAGCAGGCATGGCAGCCTGCGCCATAGTATGTTTCCTGCTCTTTCTCGCCATTTCAGACCACCATCCTTTCCTGTACCGGCGTAATCAGGGCGAGGGCTTTTTCATATTCGTCCTGATAATTAAATTGAATCTGCAATTCGTCTTTCCCCAGCACTGTAATCACCTGCACAAGTTGGATCACCGCCTTGCGGTCCAGTTCTTCCAGATCGGAAAAACGCCTGAAATTCTCAATCCAGCGATTCCGCTCACTCCGGTTTTCCATTACATCGGTCCGTTTTTCCTTAAGGGCAGCAACCGCCTGTTCCAGTTGGGTGATACGGGCGCTGTAACTGCTTTTGTTATAAAGGAACTCCGACTTGTCCAGAAAGCCGTTTACCATGCTCTCATACAGTTTCATCTTATATTGACGAATCTGCTCCAACTGCTGCTCATTCTGGGCGATCTGCCGCGAATACTCCTTGATAAGTTCACGGTTGATACGGCTCTGGTCTATGCCGGATAAGATTTCATCCAGAGAGACTACATTGGCAATAAACCCTTTCAGGCTGTCCCGCACGCACTCCATCAGCTCATGTTCCTTTACCATGACCGGATGGGCGCAGCCGTTCTTCTTTCCGGTGGGACAATAGTAATAGTGATATTCTTTGTCTTTGTAGCGGTTCGTTTTGCGTACCATCCGGCTGCCGCAGCAACCGCAGACCAGTATGCCGGAAAACAGATAGACTTTATCTTTTTGGGGAGATGTACGGGTGTCCAGGTTGCGAATCCTTTGCACCAGGTCAAAATCGTTCCGATCAACAATGGCTTCGTGAGCATTTTCCACGCGAACCCACTCGGAGGAAGGGCGGCTCTCCATTTCTTTCAGTTTGAAGTGCTGGGAACCCTTTCGGCCCTGGACCAGCGTACCGGTATAGGTTTCATCCTGCAAGATCCGGGTGACAGTATTTGCCGACCACCGGCAATCCTTCCGGTCTGTATAGCCTTTCTTGGCATGGGGAAGGCCATAATACTTTTTATATGCCAAAGGAGAGAGCGTACCCAGCCGGTTCAGCTCATTCGCGATGGCGTAGGGGCTGAATCCTTCCAGGCGCATCCTGAAAATGCTCCGCACCACCTGGGCAGCATATTCGTCTACTACAAGAAGATTATGGTTATCTTCGGATTTACGATAGCCGTAAACCGGGAAAGCTCCAACGAAATCCCCATTCTTACGCTTAGTTTCCAGGGAACTTCTCGTCTTAATGGAAATATCCCGTGCATAGGCTTCATTCATAATGTTCTTTACTGATACAGTCAGGTCATCGCCTGCGCTCTCATTGAGAGTATCGATATTGTCATTGATGGCAATAAACCTCACGCCATAGGCCGGAAAGACACGGCGCATATAGCGGCCAGTCTCAATATACTCACGGCCAAGACGGGAAAGGTCTTTGACGATGACACAGTTAATCTTTCCCTCCATGATGTCATCCATCATTTCTTTAAAAGCCGGACGGTCAAAGATAACCCCGCTGTACCCATCGTCTACCTTTTCGGAAACCAGCTCGATTTCCGGGTGACGGCTCACGAAATCTTCGATCAGCTTTCGTTGATTGCCGACACTGTTGCTTTCATTTGATTTGTCATCCGTATAAGATAAGCGGATATATTTGGCAGCTTTATAAACCTGCATAGAAAAACACTCCTTTCATCACGGAAAAATCCCCGCAATTCAAGGAGTGCAGTCTGCGTATCAGTATTCAATTCCTTTTCCATGTTTATTATAACGCTCCATGCGGGAAAAATCAGCCCCCAAAATAAAAAATATCAATAATTTTCAGCGTAGGATTCCGCGGAGGCATTCTTCCAGGGTAGCGCCTCCCTGGGAAAAACTTGCCCTGACAACAAATCCGCCGCATTTGAAATGATACGGGTCCCGGATCTGCCGGACAAACTCGGCAATCCTTTCTTCCCGCGGCAGGTCCTTATTGACAGATACATCCCGGATGTCGGCAAGTCTGTCTGCTTCCGGGGTATGTATGACCGTATAGGCCGGTGTTTGAGTCATAACAACAGCTCCTTTCTTTTCATACTGGATCATCAAAATCACATGAATAAGGCCGGACACACGAAAAGAGCGGCCCGGCCTCATGGTATCTGATTTCGATTTTATAAGAATCCATGCCGCTGCTCGAAAATCAAAACAACGGCATGGATGTTTTCTTGGTAACTTGCCGTATTTGCCACGCCCCCCGGCAGGCCCTTTTCCGGGCCGGGGATGCCACAGGCTGCGGCCAGCTTTACCGCATCATAGCCCTGCTCGTGCCGTCGCTTCGCCAGAGCTAACGAACACAGAAGGGACTCCCCCCAAGTCTTTGACGGGTCGTGAGAAAGTATCATTATACCCTGTATCAGTCATCGCGTCTGGCCTGCCACAGCCAGATCAATGGATAGCGTAGATCGCTCGGACGGCTGGGCTTCATCACCTCCTTAAAGCCGCCTGTCATCGCGCCGCTCCATTTGCCGCTCGGAATACAGGGAAAGTACCTATGGCACCGTATATGCAGTTTTCAAGGTCCAGATGAAGGATTGGGAGCTTGTCTGCATATACAGGTGGGTGTGGCACCGTTGAAGGTTCTCACTCACCGAAATGGCATTGTCCCAAAAAATTGTCCTTCTATAAGTCGTGACATTTTCGGGGGTACATTTATAGGGGGTTTAGAAATTTTCTTCTAAAATTTTTTCCAGACGCCGAAGTCCGCGCCGAATACTTTCATGGACAGCATGGAGAGAAACACCTTCCATCTTGGCAATATCCATCAGGGTAATGCCGAGAATATAGTGAGCGTACACACGCTGGCGTTGTTTCTCTGGCAATGAAGAAATCGCCTGGTACAGCCGTTCTTCCTCCAGGTGCCTTTCTACGATCTCCTGCAGCGTTGGGGTAAAAAGAACAGCTTCGCGTTCAATATCATCCCCATAATCAAGAGAAAGGAATGCCTTATGCCGGTATGTACGGCGGCGATATGCCACTTCTTTCCGCTGATATTCTACCAGCACATCCACAACCTCATCGGGCAGGCTGATAAACAGATCCGTTTTATATATTTCCGGGTAAAATTCCCGCAGATTGATTTCTTTCATGGTAATCCTCCAATTTCGATTTTTGAGTGGGTTAATGGACAAATCGAAATCAGAGGGGCGGTGATCTACACCGTACAGGTCCGGCGGCAGGCTTGTCCTGCGCCTTATCTGTAAAAAAGAGCGCCCACCGTACAGCGGTAAGCGGCGCCTGTCGTATTCCGTCACCATCTGACGGAGCAGAATGGAAAATGCAAAATCCTGTCGAATGGAAAAACCCCGCAATCCATCGCAGGATTACGGGGTTTAAATCTCTTTTATATGATCGGCTATGTCGAGGCCGGTATTCTGACCTCGGCAGCATTTTCCATGCCCTCCTTTAGTGAAGGAGAGCAGAGTTACCTATTATGTCCACCTCCCTCATTTTGGGGCATTATATAGGGATAAATGCTATAATTCTTCCAGAAGCGTCATGGTTTTACTGAATTTAATCAACAACACATGACAAAATCAGGTATTATCCACACAACAGAAAAAAGAAAACTTAAGGGTGCGGCAGAAATACCGCACCCTTTCTATATTTCAAATTTGTAGCCTACACCATAGACGCTTTTTACATAATCCGGCAAGTCGGGGGCAACCCGGAGTTTCTTTCGCAAGTTGCTTATGTGGTTGTTGATCGCTTTCCGGGAATAGTAGGAATAATCCTCGTGCCATACCAGATCCAGGAGCATTTCATAAGTGAACACCCGCTTTGGATTCAGTATGAGCAAAGCAAAGATTTCAAATTCCTTGACCGTTAGCGGAATTATCTGGCTCCGTACAGTAACAAGGCGCTGCTCTAAGCAGAAATATAAAGCACCTTCCCGGATTTCTGTCAACGGCTGATCTGCCTGCGGAGGAATAAAATACTGGCCTCGAAGAAGTGTTAAGTATGGGACATCAGCCGGAATATTGCCAGCCTCATAGTCACGAACAAACTGAGCCAGCTCCTTCTTTTGACTGGCAGAAAGCAGAGCAAACAGCTTTTCACCGATCTGCTTGCCGGAATCTTGTAAATCCAATACGGCTAATTTCCCATGTTGTCACCACCTCCTTAATTTCTAAACAATAAAAAATGTTCGCTTATTGATACCTTTCATGTTAGGCCGCCAAATTTCACTTAACGCGCCGCCTCTTTTGGTATAAAGATTGCCAGTATAATGTAAAGCATCAGCCCGCTACCATACACCATAATCAATAGGGCGCAGATAATACGCACAATCTTCGGAGAAAGGCCGAAATATTCAGCAATACCCCCACAGACACCGGCAATCCACCGATTATCTCTTGATCTACGAAGTTTATTTGCCATGATATTTTTTCTCCTTTCCGCTGCGTTGGTGACATACCAATATGAGCGCAGCCAAACAGCCGCATAATAGCAACACAAATAGGCTTTCAAACAGATTGGTGGTTGTCGTCTCATAATACCCCGCTACCCCCAGCAAGGCAGTAATGGGATAAAATGTTTTCGTCAGGCTGGACATACTCATAAACAGCCCGGCGAAAGAATAAATTTCTGCCAGCAGCAAAGCCAGCCAATAGCTCTTTTTGGTATAGGACACTAACGCAATAATTGGAGATACCGCTAAAAAGACACCAATGCCCTCTAACAGATAACTCTTAAAAAAGGATAGTACCATTCCCACAGATAGATCGGTATGATGCAATAATAATTCTACGGAAAAGGTAATTGCAAAAAGCAATAAATAAATCAAAATGCTAATTGCAAAGGTCACAATCATTTTTGCTGCGGTCAATGTAGTTTCATTCACGGGGATCAGCAACAATGATTTCAAGGTGTCGTCTTGTTCCTCCCGGCAAATCATATAACTTCCGAGCATTGCAACGATGGCAGGCAGAACAAACATGGTAGCCCACGGTTGTACCATTGTCATGTACCAGCCTGCGTCACTCAAATAAAACCCATCAACGGTTGTTTCCCGTCCCGCTACCAGCACAATGACCGCAATCAATACAGTTGCAAAGACAGTAAGCAAGATGATACTGGAACGGCGAAGTTTTCTCCATTCCGCCCAAAGCATTTTTCGCATCAAATCACCTCACTTTCTCTTGCGAAGCGAAAAAGCAGCAAACAGCACAGACAGCGCATCCCAAATAAAGATACAGAACAACGCCAACGGGACATTGATATTCTGTGCGAAAGCAAGTCCCTGAATATTTCCGCTTCTTGCAATGATAACGGAAATGCTGGACACAGGATGCAGGTACATACTGATTGACGTGATAAAAAAGCCGAGAAATACATAAAGCAGCGTCATGCAAACGGGAAAAATATAGCCCTTTTTTGAAGCGGCAAGGGCTAAAATCGGCATAACAGCAAAAGCGGTCAATACGCCAATCTCCAAACACCTTTCTGCCAAAAATCCAACACTCTGCCACTCAAAAGCGACAAATCCGGGCAAAACACTGAATAGAACCGTAGCCACCGCCGAAATCAGCATGAAAACAATGGAATAGATCAACACAACAATAAACTTGCTGAAAAAATAACCCATTTTACTGACAGGGACAATCCAAAGCTGTTTGAGCATATCATAGCGGTTTTCATCGTGCATCAGCACAACACAAAATACGCCCAGCACAAAGGGAAGGATGATAAAGGGGGTATATCCAAAGGCGGCCAGCTTGTAAAACGCTACCGGGTCAATACCGTTCGCCTCAAAATAGTTGTAATAGATAAAAGAGAAAAACGGCATGATAAACGCAGCCAGCAGCATAAACCAAATCATTTTCTTGCGCCGCAGTTTCAAAAATTCTGTCTGAACCAAATTAAGCAATTCCCTCACCCCCCGTAATTCTTTTGAAATAGTCCTCCAAAGTATCATTACAGAGCTGGGAACTGATAACGGACACATCGTGCATAACAAGAGCTTTGTTGACTGCTCCCATATCCAGAGAAGTGTCATAGATACATAATGTGTGCCCATCGTACATATCAAAATTGGTCACATGAAATTCCTGCTCCAAAATCAGCATGGCCTTTGGCATATCACTTATCCGAAGCAGAACATACTTCCGATTTTTCTTTTCTAACGCTTTCATGGTATTTTCTACCAGCAAGGTTCCGTGGTCGATAATACCAATATCATCCGCCAGAAGCGAAATTTCAGAAAGGATATGACTGGAAATCAAAATCGTTTTTCCACGTTCCGCGCTTAAATGTTTGATAAAGTCCCGCATTTCCGCAATGCCAATGGGGTCAAGTCCGTTGGTCGGTTCATCGAGGATTAAAAGTTCCGGGTCATGCAGAATTGCATTGGCAATGCCGAGCCGCTGCTTCATTCCCAGCGAATACTTGCTGAACAGCTTTTTATCTTTGTATGGTAGTCCCACCACTTTCAAAGCGTTTTTAACGGCGTTGGGGGCAGCAGTACCACGCAGCCTTGCGAAAATTTCAAGGTTCTCTGTTCCGGTTAGATTAGGATAGAACCCCGGCGTTTCAATAATTGCGCCAATGCGGGGATAAATACGTTTCTCATGGCCTTTGATGTTCTGTCCGAACACATCTACCTCGCCGGAAGTAATAGATGTCAGACCTAAAATCATCTTCATAATGGTGGTTTTTCCAGCTCCATTACGTCCCAGCAACCCATATATGCGCCCTTTCTTCACATGAAGATTAACGTCTTTCACGGCAGCCTGATCCCCGTAAGTTTTTGTTAGTTGTTTTGTTTCGATCAGATAATCGCTCATACTTATTTCCTCACTTTCCGGGCTGTAATGCCGCGATATAATACCGGCATCTCCAACCACAAGGCCAGTATAAAACACAAACCTTGCCATAACCTTGCCGAGATAAAATTTTTTCAAAAAAAGCTCTGCGAAATCACAGAGCTTTCGGAAGTATAATGGTAAATGTTGTTCCCGCTTCGGGAATACTGTCTGCTGTGATGGTGCCTTTATGGGCGTTCACCAGTTCTTTTGCAATGGAGAGGCCCAGCCCGTTCCCTCTGGCAGACCTGGAGTGGTCGCATTGATACATCCGTTCAAAGATATGGGGAAGATCTGCGTCAGAAATCCCTTTCCCGTTATCCGCCACCATGATTTTTGCCTGCTGCTCCGTTTCGGTCACGGTCAGGGTCACTTGTCTTGCGCCGCTGTGCGTCAGGATATTTTGCAGCAGATTATTGAGAATACGGGTGTAGGCGGTAGGGTCAACCCTCGTCATGTATTCTGTTTCGGGTATCTCAATTTCATAGGTGAGATCGTGGCTTTCCAGCAGCGGCACCCAGTCGGCCATGATGTCGCGGGAAAGTTCATTCAGGTCGCAGACTTCAAAATGAAAAATCTGTTCCCCGGCGTCCAGCTTCACCCATTCAAACAGGGCGGTCACAAAGTCTTTCAGGTAGTGGGCTTTTTCCATAGCCACCCGGATATATTCTTCTTGCTCGGCCCCTGTCACCATCTTGCTTTCCACGGCCTCCAAATAGCCTACAAGAGAAGCAAGAGGGGTTTTCACATCATGGGAAAGACTTGTCATCAGCCGCTTGTACGCCTGTTCAGACTGCTTTTGCTGGATCAGACGTGATTGGTTACTCATGGCGATCTCGTTGATGTCGTAGCAAATTTGTTTCGTCAGGTCACTTTCCCGTGCCAGCACACGGCGGTTCATGTTTCCGTCCTTTATATCCATCAGGGCATCTTTAATAAGGGAAAGCTGCCCCCGGACACGGTGAAGTTTTGCCAAAAGCCAGCCAATTACCAGCAGGGCAATCAATAGGGCCAGCAGCAGATAAAGATTTAACTCCATGCTCATGCCTCCTTATTGAACCGATACCCCACACCCCGGACGGTTTGGATATAAAACGGCTGTTCTGGATTTGGCTCAATCTTCTTCCGTAGTTTACTGATAAAGGCCATGATATTGTTATCGTCAAAGTCGTATTCTTCCGTCCATACCTGCGTGTAAAGTTGCTTTTTTGTAAATACCCGTCCCTTATTGGACGCCAAAACCAGAAGCAAATCAAATTCCTTGCCGGTTAGCTCTACCGGGATATTTTGGACAGTCACCATCCGATTGACTTTATCAATCACCATATCTTTCAGAAGCATGGTGGCGGCCTCGTTCCCGGTCACGGGATTTAGGGTGGTGTAGCGCCGGATTAGGGAATTGACGCGGGCCATCAGCTCGTTAATGCTGAAAGGTTTTGTCAGGTAATCGTCCGCCCCCAGCCGCAGGCCGGAAACCTTATCTTCCTCGTCGCTTTTGGCGGTCAGCATCAGCACCGGCACATTATTTTTCTCCCGGATTTTCTGCAATACCTGAAAGCCGTCCATACCCGGCATCATCACATCCAGAATAATCAGGCAATAGGTGTCTTTGTTTTCTTTCAGCAGCCGTAAGCCCTCTAAACCGCCATGCGCCACCGCCGCAGACAAATTTTCCTGTTCCACACATTTTTTCATCAAGGCACAAAGTTCCTTATCATCGTCTATAATCAAAACACTATTCATGTTTCAAAGCCCTCCCTTGCTTTGTCCTGCCGTCCACTGGCTTTTTGGCATCTTTGGGGATTAACCATAGTGTTGCCATTTTCAACGCGCCGGGAATACGGCCGTCAACACAGTAATAGTTTATTTGACGGGCCGAAACGCCCCATTTTTCGCTGGCTTCTTTAATCGTCATATAGTCCATACCTTCACCTCCAACATAATTCATTATATTTCTTTCTCTCGAAGAATACAATATGTGGAATGTAAATAATAGCGGATAGGGATAGGTAAAATGGCATACCGGTCAACAATACATGACAAAATCAGGCATTATCCACACAGCAGAAAAAGCGAAAATTTAAGGGTGCGGCAGAAATACCGCACCCTTTCTATACATCAAATTTATAACCTACACCATAGACACTTTTCACATAATCCGGCAAACCAGGCGCAACCCGGAGCTTCTTTCTCAGGTTGCTTATGTGGTTGTTGATTGCTTTCCGGGAATAGTAGGAATAATCCTCATGCCATACCAGATCCAGGAGCATTTCATAAGTGAACACCCGCTTTGGGTTCAGTATGAGCAAAGCGAAGATTTCAAATTCCTTGACCGTCAGCGGAATTACCTGACTCCGCACGGTAACAAGGCGCTGTTCCAAGCAGAAATACAAATCACCTTCCCGGATTTCCGTCAATGGCTGATCTGCCTGCGGAGGGATAAAATACTGGCCTCGAAGAAGTGTTAAGTATGGGACATCAGCCAGAATATTGCCAGCCTCATAGTCACGAACAAACTGAGCCAGCTCCTTCTTTTGGCAGGGAGAAAGCAGAGCAAATAGCTTTTCACCAATCTGCCTGCCGGAATCTTTTAAATCCAGTACGGCTAATTTCCCATGTTATCACCACCTCCTTAGTCCTCTAAAGCATCTTTCAGTTTTTGAAAAGATTCATTGCTAATAACATGTTCAATCCGGCAGGCGTCGGCCTCCGCTGTCCTGGGGTCAACGCCTGCTGCGATAAGCTGCTCGGTAAAAAAGCAATGGCGCTCGTAGATTTTTTCGGCAACCTCGCGGCCAACATCGGTCAGATGGAGAAAATGATCTTCGTCCATCGTGAGAAAGCCGCCGTCCCGCAAGGTAGCCACTGCATGGCACACGCTGGGCTTTGACACCTCCATGTGCCGGGCCACATCTACGGATCGCACCATACCGAGTTTCTTTTGGAGAACAAGGATGGTTTCCAGATAGTCCTCCCCGGACGCATGAAGTTTCATAAATATTTCTCCTAATTGATTTGCCAACCGGCTGTGGTCTGCTGAATATCCCACAAATGCCGATATAGACCATGATTATCCATTAGTTCTTTATGTGTACCTACTTCTTTTACCTCGCCCTGATCCAATACAATGATTTGATCTGCTCCAGCAATCGTTTTCAATTTATGGGCGATCATTACCACAGTACGGTCTTTCACGAGTTCTTCGATGGCTTGCTGAACCTCCACTTCATTTTCCGGATCAAGGGAGGAAGTTGCTTCATCTAACAGCAGCACAGGGGCATCTTTCAAAATTGCGCGGGCGATAGAAATCCGTTGTTTCTCGCCGCCTGACAATGTGGAGCCGCCTTCGCCAACCATTGTGTCATAGCCATCTGGCAGAGCCATAATGAAATCGTGACAATGGGCCAGTTTTGCGGCTGCTTCAATTTCTTCCTGCGTGGCATTTTCCCGGCCATAGCGGATGTTGTTGCCGATGGTATCCTGGAACAAATATACATCCTGAAAGACCACAGATATTTTAGACATCAGTTTTTCCGGGTCAACCGTCTTTTCGTCAACACCTCCAAAACGAACAATACCATTCTGTGGATCATAGAACCGGGCAATCAGCCGTAGCATTGTACTTTTTCCGCTGCCAGAAGGTCCGACAATCGCTGTCATAGTTCCTTTCGGGAAACTCGCATTGACATTGTGAAGGACAACATCCTCCCCATAACCGAAGGTGACATTTTCAAAGATAACATCGTGATCCTTCGGGGCTTCTCCTTCGCCCTGCATGGTTGGTTCTTCCAGTAAATCTACAATGCGCTTTCCCGCCGCAGCCTGATAAGTAAATACAGGGAGCTGAGTAATTGCGCTCACCAACGGATCAAATACACGGGAACCGACTAAAAGGAAGATGATAAACATTGGCAGTTCCAGAGTTCCTCCCAGAAGCAGATAAGTACCGGCCATTGTAATCATGGAAAGCCCGATCTGTAAAAACGCAACTGCTATCAGATAAAACGGGCCAGACACACCTTCCAGCTTAATGCTTTCTTTCATAAAATTGTAGAACGCCCGCTCCAGCTTTTTGAAATTCGCCCCCCGCAGGTTATATGCTTTTATTACCTTCATTCCGGTCAGATATTCCTGCAAGCGGTTCGTTTGTTCAATTCTTGCTTTTGTATGTGCAGCACCGCGCTTGCGGTCAATCACACGGACACCCCAAAGGATTAAGAAGGTCACAGGAAGTCCGGCAAACATAGCCAGTGCCATACGCCAATCAGCAAAAGCCATTCCGAACAAAGCCAGAAATGCGACGATGATACCACTGATAAGCTGCGGCAAAATGTGGGTAACGCCTTCCTCAATCTGGCTAAAATCATTCATCATGGTATTTCCCAATTCGCCGGAGTCCTTGCTCATTAGAAAACCTAAAGGCAATTTGCGGATATGCTCTGCGAGGCGGATACGCCCGTCCGCGCTGGTTGCGTAACCGTCATGGAAGGTAGCATGAGTAGCCTTGCGCTCCAAAAGATATACCACAACGGAAGTCGCTAAAATACCTCCCCATGAAAGCCATAAAGTCTTAATATCCAGCGAACCGGCATCCCCGGCAAAGAAGGAATATATCGTGATAACAAACAGTGCCAGGAACATAAAAGAAAACAGATTTATATTGGTAACAACCGTCCAGATCACCGGCTTTTTCAGTTTCTTTGGATTTCCCGCCGTCACCTGATAAATAGGATTTGTCTTTTTCATGCCTTTGCCACCTCCTTATCTGTTCCTTTTTTCAGTTCCCAATCGGACGAAGCTGTGTAGGCCGCCCACATCTTATGATAGGTTCTTTCATTTGCCAGAAGTTGGTCATGGGTTCCTGTTTCTTCTATTTTTCCATGATTGATGACCATAATCTTATTGGCGTTCCGAATGGTCATCAGCCGGTGAGCAATAATCAATACTGTCTTGTTTTTAATCAGTTCTTGTAATGCCAACTGCATTTGAAATTCATTCTCTGGATCAGCATAGGCGGTTGCTTCATCAAGAATCAGGATCGGAGCATTTTTCAAGATCGCTCTTGCCACAGAAACACGTTGTTCCTCGCCTCCTGATAGATAAACACCGCCTTCCCCGATTAAGGTATCGTAACCCTGGGGCAGCTTCTCAATAAACTCATGGCATTGTGCTGCCCTTGCCGCCGCATAGACTTCTTCTCTTGTAGCGCCGGGTTTTCCTACAGCAATGTTGTTATAGAGCGTATCGGAGAACAGAAAGCAGTCCTGAAATACGAAAGACATGGTATTCATCAAATCTTCCGTTCTCATATCCCGGATGTCTATGCCGCCAATCGTTATGCTGCCTTCCTGTACATCCCAAAACCGTGGAATAAGCTGTGCAATCGTTGATTTACCAGAACCGGAAGGCCCTACAAGAGCCGTTATTGTTCCTTGATCGGCAGTAAAACTCACATGATCTAAGACCTTTGGCCCATCCTCATAAGAAAAAGATACATTGTGAAATTCAATCGTATATTCATTGGGCTTTTTACTGATTTCAGGTTCTTTTACCTCATTTGTGCTTAACACTTCGTCAATGCGCCGCACACCTTCATTGATATTGTTGAAGCTGGAACCGAAGCTGTTAAACTTAAACACAGGTGTTGCAATTCCCGGTGCAAAGATCAAGACGAACAGCAATGTCATGGCAAATGCCATATTCTGCGGATTTCCTGTAAGAAACAACATCCCCACAGGGATGATAAATGCGGAAAGTGAAAGTACAAATACACGGAACAGGACATAACAAGGTTCATAGTTATCCGCATATTTCGTTGTCATATCACGGTAGGCAATAATATCATCATAGAATTTTCGGAAAGAGCGCACAGTCTGACCAAAAATTTTGATGGAAGGCATCCCCCGCACATACTGAACCGATGATGTGTTGATATTTTCCATTGCATCGTAATATTCCTTCAGACCTTCTTTTGCCTTAGAGCCGAACATAAAGGAGAACTGCACAACAAACCCGACAATAATCGGCAGGATGCAGGCAAGGGCCAGCCAGATATTCAGGCTAAACATCACAATGACCATAAATACAATCACAGCAATGGTACTAATCATATCCGGGAACTGATGGGCGATGAAAAGTTCAATCTGTTCCACATCCTGCTCCGCAATCTGCTTTACCTTACCGATAGAGTTACGGCTGAACCACCCCAAAGGCAATCCGCTGATATGTTCGGACAGCTTTACACGGATTCCATAGAGGGTACGATAAGCCGCGATATGACCGATCATGCCGCCTACATACATAAACACATAGCAGATTACCAACCCGACAATTCCGAATAAAGCCCAAAAAGTCATATAGGAAGTGTCCACCTGACTAATATCTGCGGCATTACGCAGAAGCTCCGTCATAACCTTATAAACTGCCAGATAGGGAGCTAACTGAAACAAAGCCGCAATCGTCGAAAGCGAAGCCCCGACAATCATCAGAGTTTTTCGTTGTCCAGCCATCTCCAGCAAACGCGGGATGCCTGTCTTTTGCTTTTTTTCTTTGCTCATAATCCTCACCTCCTTTTTGCCGCCTATTCCGCATTGGAAAGACGTTTTTTTACTATTTTATTTCCCCAAAGCACGCCCAGACAGGTGAGGATAACCGTTGCCACGCACAGCACAATCATGACCGGAACAGAAACGATATTCATGCACCATTCAGCAATTTCCAGAAGGCCGGAATCATCATTCACCAGCATGGAACGATAGGCGTCCTGCATCCAGATGAACGGTATGTATTCACCGAGAGCCAGCCCTACCAAAGCGAAGGAGGAACCTACCATCGTTGCTTTGGTTGTACGCCTCCCCAAAACACTATAAAGGATTTCTCCGATCACACCGCCAGCCACAGTGCAGAAGAACATCATGCCATAAGGGGCCATCGTAAACAGGCAGATACCCAGCAGAAATGAACTGATTAAAATACCACCTGGGATTGTCAGCTTTGATAACATGACAACATAGACAATCCCACCGATAATTCCGAGGACACAGGGAAGAACCAATAAAATTGGTGGAAAAAAACCAATCGTAAAGGCCACCAGGAAGCCAATCACAACCCACAGCGCACTGAAAACGCCAATTCGGATTAAATCCTTCAATCTACGACTTTCTTTTGTTTGATTTCTCATAGCGACACACTCCTTTTTTAGAATGAAATTTGAAAATATTGAGCCAGGTTTTCCGGCTTGTACTTATCAGGGGAAAGATACTGTATCGTACCATCCTCCTGTAAAAGAAGAAGGGAAGAAAAAAGCTCTGCGGCAAATTCATAATCGTGGGTAATGACAAACACACACGCGCCACCTTCAGCCAGCTTTTTTATTTCAGTCTGGACAATCTTCATATTCTCTGCGTCCAGTCCGCTGGTCGGTTCATCAAGGTAGAGAAGCGGTAAACGGTTCATTTCTGCCAATGCAATAGAAAGCCGCTGTTTTTGTCCGCCAGATAAAGCTGTTGGATGTCTTTTCAAGAATTTTCCCAATCCCAAATTCTCTAACTTGCAAATGGCCTGTTCTTTTTCTGCCTCTGTCTTTTTCGTACCCATCAGCATTTCCTCCAATACATTCGGGGCAAATAACTGATAATCTACATCCTGCATGACATAGAAAGATTTTTTTCGCCGCTGCTGCTTGCCGGAATAACTTCCGTTGATAGAAATTTTTCCGGTCTTTTGCTTTTCAAGGCCCATAAGTGTTCGGATCAGTGTGCTTTTCCCGGCTCCGTTCTTTCCAATGATACCGATGATCTCGCCACCATGAGCAGAGAAAGTAACATCATGCCATAACAGGGGTTTCCCTGGATAACCAAAGGATAAATTCTTTATCTGAATGGAGACATCTCCCTTTACAGGGTAGTAGGCTTTTGGTGTAATCAGTGCAAGATCGGATTTTCGCAGGCCATGCCTTGTAAACCATTCCGCTGTCTGCCGGTCAAAATCCCTGCCGTCCATCTCTTTATCAATTTTTCCATCCTTCATAATCAGCACACGATCCGTAAGCCCGTTGAGGTAGTAGAGCTTATGCTCCGAAATGATGATGGTGTTGCCCTGCTCTTTGAGGGATTTTAATACTTGACGAAGCTGCTCTGTACCCTCCGAATCCAGATTGGCCGATGGTTCGTCTAAGACATAAATTCCGACTCCCACCATATAGATGGACGCAATGGCTACCTTCTGCTTTTCGCCGCTGGAAAGGTCAAAAATGCTCTTTCCGAGCAAGCCCTGAATTTGTAAAACGTCCACCGCTTTTTCATATTGCTCCTGCATTTTATCCATAGGTGTTCCCAGATTTTCGCTTGGAAATGGAATTTCCGTTTTAACATGAAGTGTAAAAAACTGAGAACGTGGGTCTTGAAATACCGAACCGACCAGCGGTGAAAACTCACCTGTTTCATGTTCTGCAATATCCATACCGCAAACACGACATTCCCCTGAAAGATCTCCCTCGAAAAAATCCGGGATAAGCCCATTTATGCAGCGGGTCAATGTGGTCTTGCCACAGCCGCTATGTCCTGTCAAAAGGATAAATTCACCCTTACGAATGATGAAATCAATCCCTGTCAGACTTTCTGAGTCAGCATTATGATAGGTAAAACTAAAGTTTGAAAATTCAATGACAGGCTGGTTCATGCTTATGCCTCCTTCCCATCTAAAGTAAAATCACATGATAGTTGATAAATGCTAAACCTGCCGCAAGGAGCGCAACACAAAGCAAGTAGATAGAATCTGTTACCCTTAGTTTCACTTTCGTGCAGCACGTTCGTTTTCTTTTTGTGCTAAGCCCTTTGCAGATTGAAGCGGCAGACAATTCTTCCGAAATTTTTTCGCTGCGATATAAAAGCGGCACAAAAAAGTTTTCTGCATTTTGCATCGGATGGCATACCTTATCCCACATAGAGGAATGGAGATTCCGCATTTTAAGGCTTTCCCGAATGTATCCGATCTCTTTCAATATCGTTGGTATGTAACGATAAATAACTGCCAACGGGATCAACACTAATTTTGGAACACGCCAGATTTCCAATGAGAAAAGCAGTTCATCCATTGGTGCTTTTTCAATCAGAACCCTCACTGCCAAATACGCCGGATATAGCCTCGCCATCAACAAAAGGAAAAGCGGAAACAAATCCGAAATAATCGGAATGTATATTTCTTGCAGCGCAAACAGTATCAGCAGCATAGCGGCATAGGACAGAAGGTTTTTCCAGAATACCGCCCACCCGCATTGAAGTAACAGCAGGAAATCTACAATCAGCACTAAAAGAAATAATGCGAGCAGATTCCGAAATACTGATGCCAATACCGCCACCACGACAATCTGTATAATTAAAATGCGGGGATCCGGCATTGACGCCTTAAATCTCATCCGCATATTTTCACCTCCTTTACCTTGTGAAAACAACAGGTATGTGCTACAATATCAAGTGGTTAGCTCTGGCTAATCGCCGTTTTTAAGTATAGTACGAGACTTTTGTTTTCACAATGGATTTAGGAAAGGAGCGTCGTATCGGCGTATAAGTTCGTCCAAACGGCGTATTTATAGGTGACGATAATGAAACATCTAAAAGAAATGTATCATTCCATGCTTTCTGATGGAGGATTCTTCTTAGATAACGAACACAGGCAGCCTTATAATGAATTTACCTGTTACACTTTACAGGCAGATAAGGGGCAAGGACATTTTTGGGTCTATTTTTATGAAAATATGTTTGAAATCACCATCAGAGATTTTCTTTTTCTCGATGACATTATGTTAGAGTGTCCAGAACCGGAATTTTTGTCTGTTACTTATTACACCTCTGTGTCAGGTGAAGAATTTCATCCTTACCGCCAGCTTTCTCCTAACAGTTTACAGGCACAAATCGGGCAGGCAGACAAGGTCTATCAGGCGATTTATCATAAGAACATTCCTTTGCAGAGTATCAGTTTTACGATCATGCCGGAGTTTTATCAACGGTATTTGCAGCAGAAATTTCCAGGAGAATACATTGATCCCAGCGAAGCATTTCGTAAAATGCAGATCGGAACGGATTTCCCTGAATTGATTGTTCTGCTAAAGCAAATCGAAGGATACCGGGGAACGGGTCTTACGGCAAAGATGTTTTATGAAGGCAAAATATTAGAAGCGGTTTCTTTAATTATGGAGCGGGCTAAAAGCAATCAGGAGAAGAAAAAGAAGCTGCATCTGACGGAGCAGGATCAGGAGAACCTTTCCGCAGTTGCGGCTTATCTGGATAACCATTATGCCTTTTCTGTTCCGATTGAGAGATTGTGTCGCATTTCTTTTATGGGGCAGACGAAGTTAAAAGCTGCCTTTAAGGAATGTTTCGGCTGTACGCTCTATGATTATATTTTGCAGAAAAGGATTGGACAGGCCCAGCACCTCCTTATGGGAACAGAATTAAGCATCGCAGAGATCGCACAAGCGGTTGGATATGATCGGCCGGAAAGTTTTGCAAAACAATTCCAGCGTGTTACTGGATTATTACCACGAGAATACCGAAGGCTTATAAAATAGGTCTTGTACAAATGGGCAAGCAATGCAAACATATACATGTTTTGCGATTTTGGCCGGATTGCTCCGGCCAAAATGCTTGTTGAGGGATAACCCCCAAGCCCCCAAGATCGCCACCTTCGGTGACGGCCACGCGTCCTGCGGACGCTAAAAAATCTTCAAAAGGAAAGCTGCAGAGTTGGTAATTGCTCTGCAGCTTTCCTTTTTCATATATCGAATTTATAGCCTACACCGTAGACACTTTTCACGTAGTCCGGCAAATCCGGTGCAATCCTGATTTTCTTTCGTAGGTTGCTTATATGGTTGTTGATTGCTTTCCTGGAATAGTAGGTGTAGTCCTCATGCCATACCAGATCCAGCAACATTTCATAGGTGAACACCCGCTTTGGATTTAATATAAGCAAAGCAAAAATATCAAATTCCTTTACTGTCAGCGGGATTGCCTGGCCCCGCACAGTAACAAGGCGTTGCTCTAAACAGAAATACAAGTCACCTTCCCGAACCTCGGTGAACGGCTGATCTGCCTGTGGTGGGATAGAATACTGACCTCGAAAAAGCGGTGTATATGAGACATCAGCCGGAATATTACCAGTCTCATAGTCGCGAACAAATTGGGCCAGCTCTTTCTTTTGGCTGGGAGAAAGAAGAATAAACAACTTTTCACCGATCTGCCTGCCGGAATCTTTCAAGTCGAGTACGGCTAATTTCCCATTTTATCACCTTCTATCTTTGAAATAATCTTTAATGTTAGTTAATTTGAATTTACATTCAACCGATTAAAAACTTTCTTAGAATAGATAGAAATTAGCAAAGCTGCAAAAGCGGCCCCAATTAAAACCACCCATGTATGCGCTGCAAAAATGTCAAACAGAACACCGTAAATCGCCTGTCCAATCGGTTGTCCGCACATCGCAATAGAAATCAGTGCCGCCATGATCTTACCGACTAATTGAGGTGGGGTCTGCGTCTGTACCAGTGTGTAAATCTGAACCATAAAGAGCGTAGAGGCTCCCATAGCGGTGAAGCTCATTAAAGTGATTGCCCAATACGATACGATGGCAGGCATATTCAGAAAAAGGGAAATCCCCATAACCGCCACAGCAATGGAGCAAACCAAAAGTAGCACATAGGAATTTTGGATTTTCAGCTTTTCCGATACGATTGCAGTTAAAATTCCGCCGCACAGACCGCCCAACGCCAGCGCCCCCTGTGTGAAGCCGTACATGGTATCAGACATCCCTAACACCTGTGTAATGAGAATGGGGGTTCCTACAATCATCACCGCGCTTAAAACCAAATTAAAGATGGACACCAGAAAGACCACCGAAAAGAAAATGGGTTTTTCTGTCTTTACAAACTGATAGCTTTCTTTCAAGTCCATTCCGACGACCCGAAGCACACCGACTTCACGCGGGCGTTTTTCATGCGGGATGTGGATAAAGATTTCCATGATGGCTGAGAAAGTAAAACACGCCGCACTCAAAAGCAAAATCGGATAAATGCCCCAAAGGGTGAACATCACGCCACCGATTACCGGCCCCAACAGACCAGAAAGGGTATTGACTTGATTGATTACCGCATTTCCGGCCATCAGTTTCTCTTTCACCACCAGAAGCGGAACGCTTGCCTGTACTGCTGGCTGGTATGTGCCGGAAATACCATAGAGTAACATCAAGGCAACGATAAAAAGCGGAACCGTTGGGATCTTCCCCAACGAAAAGTAAAACAGCATAATAATGGCTGCCGTGGAGAAGTCCAACCCTACCATAATGTCGCGCTTGTTCACACGGTCAGCCAATACGCCGCCGACCATCGAAAGAATGACCATCGGAGCAAAGGAGCAGGCGGTCACAACACCAAATAGCGTTGAAGAACCTGTTTCCCTCAATAGATACAGCGGCAAAGCAAATCGCAAGATGGCATTGCCGAATAGGGAAATGATCTGGCCGATCACGACGAGAGTAAAATCACGCCTGAAAAGTTTTGTCTGCATAAAATACCTCCATTATCTCACTATTAAACCGACCGTCGGTTTGAAGTATGTCTAAAATAAACTGCTCATTGAGAGCAGCTCATTTTAGGGAGTTAGTCCGTGTGCTGGGATTTGCAGTAGCTAATATAGCCCTCTATCATTTCGCCATCCAAAAGTTGATTGATACCAACGCCTTGCAGCAGGCCATTGAATGTTTCACAACGATTACGCATTCCCGCTTCATCCGTCATACTAACCAGCGGATTGAGCCATACATTGGACAGGACCATGATGGCTTCTGCCAGCTCACCGGGATTTGTCGCCTGAATGGAACCATCGTCAATCCCCTGCTGTAAGATCGGCTGGATGAACTTTGGAGCAACAATCTGATAGAGCTGGGCAATCTGCATCGCTAAAAAGCGCGGATTATCCAAGAGACAGGGCGTGACAGTCAGCATTAGGCTCTGGTTAGAGTTAAACAAAGCGGCCTTAAAGATCGCCCGCAGCTTTTCCAGCCCGTTCAGGGATTTATCATCCCGTACTTTTGCCAAAGCATTTGTGTTTTCTTCCCCGATGCGGTGAAAGATTGCTTCAAAAATTTCTTCTTTGGACGAAAAGTGATGGTAGATTGCGCCTTTTGAAAGATTTGTTTCGTTGATGATGTCCTGCAAAGATGTTGCGTCATATCCTTTTTCAACAAACAGATGGGTGGCAACATCCAAAATCAGCTTCACGGTTTCCTCCGGATATTTGTTTCTCGCCATCCCGCACCTCCATACAAACCAACGGTCTGTATAAATAGTAGCATATTCTTTTGGCTGTGTCAACAGATAAGCTGGCTAATACTCAAATGATAAGGTTAGTAATTGGGTGATTTTTTAAGAGTGTTCTATAATTTGCTTTTTCTCCACGGACGGCCCCAGCAGATAGTCAATATTGGCCTTCACATTCTGCAGCTCCCGCATTTCTTCCCGTACCTGCTTATATTCCGCATAGGCTTTCCTTTTAGCCTCCAGCACTTCGGCATATTCTTCCCGCAGAGCCTTTATAGTAGGCAGCTTCTCCACACCCAGGCTGTCAAAGTATTTCTTTGCCGCCTGGTGGATCAAAATGTCGGCCTCATGCCCGGCCCGGAACTTTTTGCTGTAACCGGCTTTTCGATACTCAATGTAGACAGCTCTCGTCTTAGAGTAGTTGACGATCTGTTTTTGTAATTCTCCATTTTGAGACAAACGGCTCTCCATATCCTTGATCTGCGTGGAAAGCTCATTAAACCGGAAAGTCGTGGCCTGGGACTTTGCTTGAAGGTCCTCATAGCTCATATCCCCATGCTCTTTCAGGTAAGCCACGGCTTTCGCAAGCTGTTTCACATTGAATACTTTGGCCCAACGCTCATAACCGGCGCCTTTTCCGGAACGCATTGCGGCGTCAATATCAATCAGCATCCTCACCGAAGAATGGGACCGTTTGGGCTGAACAGAGGAAATATAGGTTCCGGCAATCCTTTCCCGTATGGCCTGTTCCGTGTAGCCGCCTTTCAGAGTATTGCAGCGAGTAGGCTTCTTTTGCCCGGAGACACGAAAATTGATAGATTTCCCGCGCCGGGTGACTTCCACACCGGACGTTTCCAGAATTTTCAGGAAATCCTCAAAGGTGGAGGGGTGCTGCTCCAGGGCGGCATCAATGGCCTGACGGATTTGATTCTGAAAGGATAGCGGTTTGTTTCCATCGCCCAGCCATTTCCCATAATGGCCGCGGCTGGGCTTGGGATCTTCCACAATGGAAAGGCCATGCTCCAGACACAGCTTATCGCTGATCCGGCGCAAAGCCCAGGAGGAACCCCAGAAGTTGCGGAATTTCCGGGTACATTCCAGATTTACCGCACTTACGATGATGTGATTATGGACATGATGCTTGTCTATGTGCGTACAGACGATAAAAGCGTTGCTTCCCTTCGTCAGTCTCATAGCAAGTTCCTGGCCGATCTGGTTGGCTTCCTCCGGCGTCACTTCGCCCGGCTTAAATGCCTGCCGGAAATGGTAGGCAATCACGTCATCCGCACCCCGGACTCTGCCGGTCTGGTGGATATACTGCCGCTTGGCTAAAGTAAATTCCGCATCCGCTGTGCGGGTATCGCACTCAAAACCGTAAATCAACTTCCCATAGTCGGTTTTCTCTGGATTTTCTACGTAATCAATGATGTCCTCGATTGCGGTGGAGAAGGAGCGGCCCTCTCCAATATGCAAAGGCATCAGCCTTGTGGTTGCCATTGTCCACCTCCTTTTGAAATTTTTATCTCCCATTTAGGTTAAGTGTTGCTACTGCTTAGCCATTGAAATTAGATGTAGAAATATTCATTAGGGGACATAACGAGGCTCCACCTTAAACCTTGAAGGCCAGTTTCTTTCTCCCTCAGTTTCGCCATGGCTGTCTCTCCTTTCTGCCTGTAGGAATGGAAAAAGGGCAGTCGATTTTCTCGGCTGCCCTTGTGGGGAAACAAAGTTATTCTTCTGCGTTTGAATCAAGTGTTCCTGCACCGTCATCGGTATATAGGTCGGCAGGGATTGAACTAACAGCAAGTTGTTCTTCTGGCGACAAGGAATTATACCATTCAAGCCATTCAAGAGTTTCTTCGGTCAAGTCAGATTTGCTAAATGACTGTCCATTAAATTCAATGGTTCCATTAGAACCTATATCCCCAGAAATAGGGGTCAATGCCTTTAATAAATCTTCGCCTGTAACACCTAACTGAGCACCATCACTTGCAAATGGAATGTGCAACAAATATTCTCCGTCTACTTCATAAACATAAATATAGATGCCAGAACCAATATCTTGTGTATTGCCCAAAAGGGAAAGGACTTCTTCTCTTGTCATGGCTGGCTCTAATTCTCTTATCTGTTCAGATGTTACTTGTGTTGGCACTTCAATCTGCTCTTCGTTATCTGGCAATAGGTTAAGGATTTCTTCGGTTAATGGACTACTTTCTCCGGCATCAATGGTTTTTACTGCTTCTTTTATTTCTTTGCGAGAGTAGTCGCTCAAATCTTCAACAGGAATACCGAGGGAATTCAGATAATCGACTGCCGCATTATATTGAATTGTATCAATAGCAAATGCAGTTAATGGTACCATTAAGCACAAACAAGCCGCAATAGCTCCCCACTTTACCCAGCCGGGCTTCTTTGCTTTGTGATATGCCCTTGCCTCGTTGATATGCTTCTCATTGATGTCACCGAGGACTTCATACAGTTTTTCGTTCGTCATAGTTCAAAACCCCTTTCTAAAAGGTAGTTGTGCAGTTTAAGGCGGAGGCGATGAAGAGTCATTGATACTGCTCCATCATTCATATTGTGCCGGACAGCAATTTCTGAAATTCTATCGGTGTACCAGTATCGACTGATAAAAATGCTTCTTTTCTTTGGCGATAGACTATCCAAAAATGTATCAATGGCCTTCGTGAGTTCCTTTTGGTCAAATGCCTGCTCAACATCATCCATGCCAGATACCAGGTCAGAAATTTCCTCCAGAACCGCAGGCATTTCTCCACCACCTCGTTTGTCGGCGCTATTGTGTTTATACCTGTTAAACGATATGTTTCTTGTAATTTTCCCAAGGAATGTGGACAGAATATTTGGCTTGTGAGGCGGCATGGCGTTCCATGCGTTTAAGTATGTATCGTTGACACATTCTTCAGCATCTTCCTGATTGCCCAGTATGTTCTTAGCGATCGAGGTACAGTAGTTCCCGTATTTGTCAGATGTGGCATGGATGGCCTGCTCGTTTCTATCCCAGTATAATTGGACTATCTGTGCATCATCCATTGGTTTTCACCTCGCTTCCTTATTTGCCTTTTCACCTATATACACAACTTTTGAACTCAAATCTCACACATTTTTACAAACTTTTTTCTATCCAATAATACCATATTGTTATCACTGCAGTATATAGCAATAGGACTACCATCCAGTTATGAACGATAGTCCTATTGCTGGTTGCCTTTTGAACTACTTGCGAGAACTGGCCTTAGGTCTTGGCACCCATAGGATAGACTTTGATCTTATCGGGGTTCTCCGCATAGGTAGTTATTGGAGATGGCTTATTGGGGAATCCTTACCTTATGCAATTTTGTACTGTGCCCGCAGGTGAAGGGCAAAGACCAGTACCGCCCCCAGCGCCCACACCACATAGGTCCACACCATATCCTTACCGGAAAACTCATAAGCCATGGTAGCAAAAATAAATCCCCACACAATGGACAGACCGCCGCCAATCAGCCAGAAGCCGGGGCGGGTGCGGTGAAGCAGGAGAAGCCCCAGCAGGACAGCAATACCAATCACAATCGCCAGGGCGGGATGGACGCCTAAAAGCCCGTGGGAAAGAAAGCCCGCCAGGATTGCCAGCGCAATGCTGTCAAAAACAATGATGTTTCCCAAAAAAAGCCCGATCACCGTCACAATCAGTCCAATTCCAATACCGATCAACAATTCTATGCCAACGGCCAGTAAAGCAGCGCCCATACGATGGCCTCCCTTCGCAAAAACAGGTTTTCTCTTTCTATAAAAATTCTACCGCTCCGGGCCACAGAAAAGCAACCGTTTTTTTGAATGTTCATGGAATGTTTGTAAATTCCGTCAGCAGCTTTTTTGCAATTTTCCAAAGCCCATCCATGCGGGATTGCAGATCTGCAATATCCGCCCCGTAGATACTTCCGGTTTCATGGGCCTTCCGTGCGTACTGGTTCAGATTGTTGGAGCAGATACGCAGCAGCCGGGTCAGCTCCCGGACTTCGGACAGATCCAGGTTAATCACATATCCGTCAATCGCCATTTTACGGATAAAGGCAGAAGTGTTCGTGATACCGGTCTGCGCCATGCGTTCCCTGATCTTATCCATTTCCTGTTCGGAAATCAAAATGTGAATCTGGGCGCTGCGTCTTTCTTTCGGGGCCTTCATCGCTGGGGGTGTTCCTTTGTCTTTTTATTCAGAGCCGGGTGCGGAGCATTTGCGGCAGCCTCTTTCAGAAAGTGGGTAACAGACCGCTTTTCTGCCGCGATCATTTTATCCAGATGATCTTCAAAAACACCAGGGGCAAAATTTTGACGGCTCCTGCGTACATTTTGCAGGAGCGTATCAAGAGCAGCGGAATCCGCAGGCTCCAGCCAGAGCTTTATTTCTTTCCCGTGTTTTGCCTGCAGCGCCAACCGGTTTGCCTGGTAATCCTCATAAGTAAATTTCATTGGAGCAAGATGGCCTTCAAACAGAACCCTCGCAGTAGCAGCAGGAAAGGCGTTCTTTTCAATATACTCTGCCATAGCGCGGTAATCCTGCGTATAGAGATTTCCCTTGATTGCATCACCTTCTATGCCGGTGATCTCCACCGTATAGGCAAGAATCGTATCACGGGTATTTTTGTAATACTGCCAAATGTGAAAAGCACTGGACTCACGGATAAAAAGCTCACGCTCCCGGAGAAGCCAAGTCCCAGAAGGCCGTGACATCCAATAGAGCGGTGTCTGTTCGCAATGGTTGATCTGAGCTATACGCCGTATACTTTTTGCGTCGATCTCAAAGTCAGATTGATAATGTTTTGTGTTCCGCTCCATAACAGAGCGGAGGCATTGTTCCACATCCACATTTTCAAATTTCAGCTTCAAGCCTTAAAGCCCCCTTTCCGGCGGGGAAGGCTGAAAACCACGGGCCTCATGCGCCGTGCGGTCCGCCCGCAGTTTTTCCATGATCGAAGGCTTCTCATTGGGCAGTGTTTCCGGGGCTAGCTCCCTTATTTCCTCATGGGTCTGCCCATCGGTAAGGTCGGCCCGGACCGGCGGGTCGTTATTCACAATGCCGTCAATCATGTTGTAGTTGCCCTTTTCGCCCTCCAGGTCCAGCTCCGCGTTGCGAAGATAGTTTTCCGGCGCCTGGAAGGGCTGGCCCGCAAACAGGATTTCCCGGCGCGGGGTGAATTGCCGCAGAACACCTTCCTGCAGGCGGGCAAATTCCATATACTGATCCATCGTCAGCCCCCGGTCCAGCATTTCCTCCTGTGAGTGCGACCAGCCTTCCCCATAGAGGAAATAATACATTTCCGGCATATCGCTCACAAAACATAAAGAGCCGTCCCGGTTGTCATAGCTTCCCGGCTGGCCTGGGGTAAAGGAATAGCGTTCCTCCCGGCCAAGATATACCTTATTGTCAGCGGCAAGCATGGCGACCATATTGGCATAGTTGCTGTGTACCGCAGAGCGGATCTCTACAACCGGGTCCGCCTCCGGCGCTATCTGCCGGCCGGGGATCTCATTATGCTTTTCTGCAACCTCATTTCTCGGCGCACGGTCCACCGGGCCGACAGCTTCTATATCCGGCTGTGAGGCGGGGACTCTTACAGCGTTTGGCTCCGGCTCCTTCTCTTTGACAAAGTAACGGACATTGGCCGTTGTCTTACGGTTCAATTCCAGGGCATAAGCCTGGGCCGCCTCCAGGGATTCAAATTCCAGGGGGCGGCCATCTTCTTTGCACCATGCTTCCGCATGGCCGAACATGGAAGCGGCACTTCTTACCGCCCAAACTCCATATACCTGTTCCATTTCACATCCTCCTTATCGTTCCGGCTCCTTTGCCGCCTTTTTAGGGGCAGCCGTTTCCGGGGCTTTATTATTTTTAAGCTGCTGCCGGATAGAGTGAGGCCGCCCGGCCTCCCGGTCAGCCGAAGTAATATTGACATATTCCCCTATAATACAAAGCGCCTTATGATAGCTGTCACAGGAAAATACCCGGCCCGCCATTTCTTTCGCCTGTTCTGGCATCCCATGGGCTTTGAGAGTGCGGGAAGCAATGCCTACCAGGTTGAAAATGTTCCCGTCCTGGCCGATCAGCGGGCAATCCGGTTTCCCTGGCGTTTCCTGCGCCGGTTCATGGCCCAGGCGGTTGTCGATATAATCGGATAACCAGGTGCCGCCAAAAGTATCATGGGTTTGCAGACGCCACATGGCAAGTTTCCCTATATCCAGCTTGACATCCTCAAAAGGGAACAGCAGGCAGGTAAGCCCCTCATTTTGGAATACGCTCACATGGGTAAAAGTGGTTCCTTCCAAAAGAATCCCTTTCTGCGCCAACAGGTCATTGATCCCCTGGACCCATTCGCCAGGATCACCGCCGCAGCCCTGCAAAACAAGCCCTTCTTTATCCTCCATACGGCGAAGGTCCTCCACCGTGATATTCTGAATTTCCATAGATTCCTCCTGGTTTGAGATCCTCTCGTTATGAGCCGGGGAAAGGACTTCGGAAAGCGCCTGTTCCCACTGCCTGCCAAATCCCCGGACTACGGTATCGGGAAGCGCACCGTTGCGCTGAAACATTTCTAAAGTGTCAAACGCCCGGTTGAACAGGGAAATGTTTTGGGCGTCCACATTGGGGGCAAAATGAATAATCCCTGCGGGATAGTTTTTTCCAGTGCCCACCCAGCCGCGCACAAAATCATCAAAGCCGTTTTTGATTCCGGCCTGAGCCAGATCATCGGCATGGCTGCCGGGCAACCCTCTTGTTTTCCCGTACTGCTGGCCCAAAACTAAAATACCGGTCTTGGGATTATACATAAAACGCCGGTTTGAAATATCCTGCATATCAAAAGCCTGGACCGCTACATCCAGCTTCATCATTGCGGGGACTACCGGCACGACTTCAAGTTTTTCCTTCTCCGTATCATCACCTCCCGTCAGATTCTTTCAGTTGGCTCATTACAATCGCCGGACGGACCCAAAGCCGCTGAAATTTTCTCCACTCGCTGTCTACAATGCCTTTTTCATCCCGGTAGAGCATGGCATAAGGGATAAATCCGGCTTTCCAGGCGTCCCGCAGACGTTTTTCCGCTGCCTCCATGGTATCGCCCCGGTAGCCGATCAGGACATAACAGCAGGCTTTATGCGATTTTCTCTCAAACCCTCCAGCCTGCAAAAGCCGTCCGGCCTCCACAAGCGGCTCATAGTCATCCGGGGTATCATAGGCAAAATACATGCGCTGTGTCCTGGATTCCCGCAGGAGATCAACATGCCAGGGCCGAAGAAGGCGGGCCTCCAGCCCGCCCGTAAAGATTGGACGCTCTTTCTGTCTGCCCAGCATTTCAAATACCGCTTCAATATGCTGCCGGGAGCAGGCCAGAAGATTATCATCCAGCACAATATTCCCTTCGGTGATCGGCAGTTCCCGAAGCCTTCCGCCTTCCCGCCGGGGGACAGAACAGAACCAGCAGCGGTTGGGACAGCCCCTTGAAGTGATAACATAGCCCTTTTTCAGATACATCCCCGGCACGAAGTCACCGCCAGGCATGTTGAAAGCGGGACCGCCCATGTGGACAGGGACGCCCAGCTTCATCCACTGTTCGGCAAGCTGGCACGCCTTCTCCATGTCATAGGTAAAGGCCACAGAAACATGCACTTCTTCCATATCCGGCAAGCCGCCCTTTGGCGGCGGTCCGGTAAATGCCAGAGGATCATCCGGCGTTGCTTTTGTACGGCGTGGAAATACACGCGCAATCTTCAAATACACATCCCTCCTAAAATTTAATTGTTTGGTCAGTTACATTTCCTTTCTCCCAGCATCCGGGCAAAGAAAAAGCAGAAAACCTCTTTCAAGATTTCCTGCTCGGTGGTGCCGCCGGTGGGCGGCTGGTATTCAGTTTTGAAAGTTCGGGGCATGATGACCCGATAAATTAGGATTTATACAACATACCTCGTTAGCACTCCTACCAAAATACAAATAAATCCTGCTATTCGTATTCCCCATTTTGCTTTTTTGGCATCATTATTATATCTTTCTGGATAAACAGGATTTATTATGAGTACAAGTCCATACAATACCCATGCAATATTTGCACACAAGCCTTCATGTAATATTAAGGCAAGTATATTTCCAACAGCTATGAGCATAATTCCAATAAAGACTTGCCTTTTGAATGTGATTTTTTTCATGCTCGTTTACCGCCTTTCAGCCCTACATTTCGTCTGATAATTCATCGCAGCGCCTACTACCATTTCAACCAATATTATTCAAAATACCCATTCAAATAATCAGCAGTATCCTCATTCACTTCAAAAGTCATATCAAACCCGCCAATTTCAAAACTGATATAAGATCCATTGTATAGGGTGATAGTAGCAATATCATATAATGTCCCATCGGTGTCCGTCTGCCCCAGTTTGATTGTTTCCTCTTGTGCAAATCCAAAAGAACCGATTTCAGCCGCTTCATCTGGCAGCGTTTTTAATTCCCATTGATCTAAATTCAGCGCTGAAACAAAATCCTCAATTTCCTCTGTGTCCGTAATCGTATCAATAACTTCCTCTGTATCAGGAGAGATAACAGCTATTTCCTGCGCCTTTGAAATATCATCCCCATAATCGGAAGCATTTGTATTTTCGTTGGCTTGACAGCCACAAAGGAGTGCCAGTATTGCCACTAATGTAATGAATATTTTTTTCATAATGTCCTCACTTTCCTTTCTGCTGATAGGCTTCATTCATAATCAAGAGCCGATAGGCACGAACAAGGCCAGACATATAAATACATAGAAATGTTCCAATTCCTGCAACAACCATTCCCGCAGCTAAAGCAATCGTATCGGCAAAGAGTAATTCTGCCGGAACAATTAAAGGGAAAAACAGAAAGCCCAATGCAATTAAGGCAATTCCGATTAAGTTAAATAATTGAAGGAATTTCTTTTTCTCTGCGTATGCTGTATTTAATTCCGCCTTTACGGTCTTGTCAAATAGTAGTGGCTCCTTCCAGAGTCTTCTATATGGATTATCTGTTAATTTGACAGAGAATAGGAGAACAATCCCCACAATCAATATCAGCATAAACAGAAGCATGGAAATATCCGAAAGCATAAACGAGAGTGCAAGACTTCCAACCATGACACCTATGGCAATCGCAATTTTAAGATATTTCCGCTTTTGATACAAAAGAAAACCATCTGCCATTTCCCGGCTTACATATATTCCTTGTTCCGCAGCAGGTTCCGGTGTCTGTGTACCTTCCTCATTCAATAAATAGTCAAGTGTCACATTGAAAATTTTGCTCATGCGAACAATCTTTTCTGTTTCTGGATAACCATTGTCACGCTCCCACTTGCTGATAGCTTGTCTGGATACGCCCAACTGATAGGATAGTTCCTCCTGTGACAGCCCGGCTTCTTTCCGCAGCTTTTGTATTTTTTCCCCGAAGGTCATATCGGTATCCTCCTTTCGCTATCAGTATACGATTTTTACCGATAGCACACCACCAAATTGCGGTTTCTTTTCCGCAACGGGCGGTTGCAACCACAAAAACCAGCGGATTTTTCTTGTTTTCAACAACTTCCAATTTGTCACTGAGTCTATTATACTATGGCAAGTCACTTTTGGAAATAGATGAATTGTGAACTTGACGATGGCAACCCGCATAGGAGAAGGGCAGCAATGTAGTCGCTTTCTTTTCCTCGAATGGCGATTTTTGTCCTCCTTGTCCGCAACTTAACCTTCCTATTGAGGGGCAGAGTATAAATCTCTTGCCGCCTGTAAAAGCGTGGCCGGAAAGCCTTATAAATCAAGGCGTAAATAGGCTAAGTTGCAGACATATCATCCCTTGTGCTGGCGAATCCGGCGCTTGCGCTTTTTATCTGCGTCCCGTCTGGCCCAGATCCGGCAGGCATCAGAGCAATATGCCTGGCTGGTGGTGGGAAGATACAGCTTCCCGCATACCGGGCACTTTTTCTGGCGCTGGGAAGTATCGTTTCCCGTCAGAACCGCTTCCAGCGCCGGTTCAACCGGCAGCACAGACCGCTCAAAATACCGGCAAAGGCAGCCGGTCCACCATTTATGAAGCATATAGCAAGAGCAGTCCAGGGGAAGGCAGAGCTTTTCCCGCTCGTCATAGTTGGCGCATAAGCCTGTTACCAGCCTTCGGATCGCTGCACGCTCGGAGCGGGTCAGCTCCCGCGGCGGGCCGGTCATTTCTTCCGTCCCCGCTGCTGCGGAAATTCCAGCTTGAAATTCACATACTTTTCGCCTGTATCATCCAGCACCACCACAGCGTCATAGGTTTTGCCGGTTTTCTCACTGAAAAGCCCGGACATGGAAACGCGGCCCTCCTTTAAGAGTGCCGCGGCAACGGTTTTTGTTATGGTTTTCTTTTTACTGGAAAAGAACCGGTTTTCTTTCCAAAGAGCAAAGGTGCAGGCTTCATTTTCACAGAAGAAGCCTTTCTTCCCCTCATAGACAGTGCCGCCGCACCGGGGGCAGGTGCCGACAGCTTCCCGATTGGCTGCATTTTTGCTTCCGAACAAAGAGGAATAGGCAGGATCAGGGGCAGTGTTCTGCCGGATCAGGTCACGGATTAAACCGGCAATCCCTTCCATAAAAGCGTCAGCCGTCATTTCTCCGCGTTCCACCTGTTTCAGCATGGACTCCCATTCCGCCGTGAGCGCCGGGGATTTTATCACATCGGGCAGGACGGCAATCAGGTTGACGCCCTTATCCGTAGGCAAAAGCTGTTTCTTTTTCCGCTGGACAAATCCCGTGGACACCAGCTTTTCCAGTGTGGCAGCACGGGTGGCCGAAGTGCCCAGCCCTTTCCGCTCGGCGTCCTCCGGCATATCCTCCGCACCGGCTGTCTCCATAGCCGCAAGCAGAGAATCCTCGGTATAGTGCTTCGGCGGGCTGGTTTTGCCTTCCCGGATCGTGGCGGCACCCTTTTCAAATCTCTGTCCTTCTTTCAGTTCCGGCAGACGGGACGTATTTTCGTCGCCGTCCTCCGTCTGTTTTTGTTTCAGGCTGGCACGGAAAGCCTGTTCAATGCCTTTCCATCCCTCATGTAGAATCGTTTTTCCTTTGGCGGTAAATGTGTGGCCCTCGGACTCCAAAACTGCCAGCACCGCCTCAAAGCGGTGAGGCTGGGCGGTAGCGCAGAGAAGGCGGCAGGCAAGAAGCATCAGGACATCCCGCTCACCGGCAGGTAAAGCAGACAGGTCGGTGCGGGCTATCTCCACTGTGGGGAGAATGGCATGGTGGTCTGTTACCTTGCTGTCATCAATAATTCCTTCCAGCTCCGGCGCCGTGGTGCTGTCCTTGCCAAAAGGCATATTCTGCCACAGCCACAGGGCCAGAGAGCCGACTGTGGCCTGCATATCCGCTGTGATATACTGGCTGTCTGTTCTCGGATAGGTCGCCAACTTTTTCTCATACAGGCTTTGTAAATAATCAAGGGTCTGTTGGGCAGTAAAGCCATACAAGCGGTTGCACTCCCGTTGCAACGTAGTTAAATCGTAAAGGCGGGGCGGCTGGACAGTCTTTTTCTGCCGCTCCACTTTGCGGACAACGGCAGGCTTTCCGTCACAATCTGTCTGTATTGCCTCCGCAGCCGCTTTGTCCTCCAGCTTCTCCCCGGCAGCGGTAAACCCTCCACAGGTGAGTTCCGGCACATAGAAGGGCTTGCTCTGGAAAGAGCGGATCGCATACTCCCGCTGGACGATCAGCGCCAGTGTCGGCGTCATTACCCGGCCTACATTCAAGGTATCACCATACAGGACAGAAAAAAGGCGGGTGGCGTTAATCCCCACAAGCCAGTCCGCACCGGCCCGGCAGAGTGCCGCCCGGTAAAGCAAGTCATAGTCCGCACCAGGCCGCAGGTGTTCAAATCCATCACGGATAGCGGCGTCCTCCATAGAGCTGATCCAAAGCCGGAGGATGGGCTTGCTGCACCCGGCCTGTTGATAGACCAGCCGGAAGATCAGTTCACCTTCCCGGCCAGCATCGGTAGCGCACACCACAGCGTCCACACGTTTATCCTCCATCAAACGGCGCAGGACGCCAAGCTGCTTTTTCTTATCCTTTGCCACATCATATTTCCAATGGGCGGGAAGAATGGGCAGATCCGCATACCGCCATTTGGCGTACTGCTCCCCATAGGCTTCCGGCTGGGCCAGCTCCACCAGATGGCCCACACACCAGGACACCAGCCAGCCGCTGCCCTCCAGATACCCGTCCTTTTTCTCCTTTGCTCCCAGCACCGCCGCCAAAGATTGGGCCACGCTGGGCTTTTCGGCTACCACAAGTTTCATTCGTCTGAACCTCCCTCTTTATCAAAGAATTTTGTAAACTGCTCGTCTGCCTGCCTTCCGGCCTGCAGCAGACACATCAAAGTTACGCCTGCGATTGTGCCAAGCGTGAAAGACAGAAAATGTGATACTGCGTTCCACATGTGCCGCACCTCCTTTGAATTTTGAATATGAAAAAAGCGCAAAGGGATAAGAACACCTTTGCGCCGGGGTTATATAGCAAAACGCCGCAGAAAGAATGTAAGTAGGTAATCATCCGTGCCTTGACAAAATATGAAAATCCCCCAGCATTTACCGGGGGAAAATTAGTCTCTCAT
>NZ_NFJL01000002.1 GCF_002159835.1 Blautia sp. An249
TAGTGCGCCTGGCGGCGCACGTTTCTTAAGGGTGCAAGTCCCAAATCCGCCCGGTAGTGGGAAGGACATAGCCGAAGGCAAGGGTGTCCATCGCGAGGTGGAATCTGAAGGAAGCCGGATGTGGGGAACCTACTAACCCACGGGCAAACCTCTGGTCTGACGGACAGAAATCGCATATAAGGCTGTACACGAGGGTAAATCTGCTAGACAAGATGAAGCCCGATAACTACACGGAATCATGTGCAGTAAATGCGGCAGATAGATGGAGGGAAAGAAATGTGTGGTACCCAGGGATGTCTGTACGGTACGCTCTGAAAAGAGTAACCGTTATCGAAAGATAACGATGAACGTGCAGAAGTCAGCAGAAGTCATATTAGCTGAAAGTTTTTTTTCAGTGAAGGACTGAATCAATAGGAGTCTTTAGTACGACTGGGAAAGGAGGAATGGGCAGGATGGGTGCAGAAAACAAGGAAAGCTGCTCGCAAAGAGATAGCGCGGAACGCAAAGGGTATGTGAGAGCGCACCGTTCATTCAACCGGATATGGAAGGAAAGGGACAGTGCAGAGCCTGACATCTTAGGTAAGATACTGGATAAGGATAACCTGAACAGGGCTTACAAAAGAGTAAAGGCAAACAAAGGAGCGCCGGGGGTGGACGGAATGACCATAGAAGCGGCGTTACCATGGCTAAAGGAACATAACCACGAACTGGTGGGGAGAATCAGGAAAGGGAAATATACCCCCTCTCCCGTCAGAAGGATGGAGATTCCAAAGCCGGACGGAGGTGTAAGAAAGTTAGGAATACCTACCGTCATAGACCGAACCATTCAACAGGCAATGACGCAGCAGCTCACACCAATCTATGAGCCACTGTTCTCGGACAATAGTTTTGGCTATCGACCGGGCCGGGGAGCAAAAGACGCAATTCGGAGAATTAAGGAGTACATAGAGCAGGGATATACCCAAGCAGTGGTATTAGACCTGTCGAAGTATTTTGACACGCTGAACCACACCATACTGCTCAATCTACTAAGGAAAGAAATCAAAGATGAGCGGGTAATACAGATGGTAAAGCGGTATCTGAAAAGCGGCGTTATGGAAAACGGTGTAGTAACGGAAACGGAAGAAGGCTCTCCCCAGGGAGGAAATCTCTCCCCGCTTTTAGCGAATGTGTATCTGAATGAGTTTGACTGGGAGTTTCAACACAGAGGTGTGCCGTGCATCCGCTATGCAGACGACATCGTGCTGTTAGCGAAAAGTGAACGGGCAGCCAAGAGATTGTTGGAGAGCAGCACGAAATATCTGGAAGGAACACTGAAACTGAAAGTGAACCGCGAAAAGAGCCGGACGGTCGGCGTGTTTGCAATCCGAAATTTTAAGTACCTTGGCTTTTGTTTTGGGAAGAACGGGAAAGGAATCTATATCCGTGTCCATGGAAAAGCATGGAAGAAAGCTAAGGAGAAACTACGCAGGCTCACTTCCCGGAGCAAGTGTGGAAGCATCATCAAAACCATGGAGAGGATAAAAGTCTACATGAGAGGATGGCTGAACTACTACGGAATAGCAGATATGAAGAACAACATGGAAAGATTGAACGGATGGCTGTACCGCCGGATACGGATGTGTATCTGGAAGCAATGGAAGCTGCCACGAACCCGGAAGCGAAAGCTGATGGGCTTAGGGCTGCCGGAATGGGTGGCCTGCGAGGGAGCATACAGCCGAAAATCCTACTGGCGGATGTCGAGAAACGGTGTGCTGCAAAGAGCCTTAACAAAACAAAGACTGATAGGATGGGGATTCTATGATTTAACCACAGCCTACCAGTCCCTGCATGTCAACTATTGAAACCGCCGTGTACCGAACGGTACGCACGGTGGTGTGAGAGGACGGGAGCTAATCACTCCCTCCTACTCGATTTTATCGGCTTCCGTCCGTCCCGTCTGCGTCATTTTGAACTATTGACAAATTTCTTGATTTGCTATATTATATAACAGTGATATATAACAATGTTATAAAAAAGGTAGTGAAAACATGAGCGAAACGGAACAAACAACATTACACCTAATTCTTTCGGCGGCAATGCAGGAATTTCTTGAGAAGGGTTATAAATCTGCTTCATTGCGAAATATTGTCAAAACAGCGGGTGTGACAACAGGGGCGTTCTACGGCTACTACAACAGCAAAGAGGACTTGTTTGAAGCACTGGTAGGAGAACATTACAATTTTTTACTGGAACGATTTTGTAAGGCACAAAAAGAATTTGCGGAAATTCCTCCAGAGGAACAACCCGACAATCTTTCCTCTACTTCCGGCGGGTGCATGTATGACATGCTCTTATATGCCTATGAACACTTGAATGAATTTAAGCTCATACTTTGCTGTTCAGAGGGAACACGTTTTTCAAAACTGATTGATGAAATGGTGGAAATAGAAACAAAAGGAACACATGATTATTTAGCAGTTCTTGAAAAGTTAGGCAGACCTGCCCCACCCATTGATGAGCGGTTAGAGCATATCTTGATTACAGGAATGTTTAATACATTTTTTGAGCTGATTATCCATGAAATGCCGCTTGAAGAAGCAAAGCACTATTTGAAAGAAATGAGAGCTTTCTATACCGCAGGATGGATGAAAATTATGGGGCAATAAAAACAAATAAATTCGTTAGGGCAATCTGCCCCATCATTCATGATAATGGAAAGTGTATGCTTTCCATTATATTTGATGCATGGGTTAGTTTTGGCTAACTTATCGGGTATACAATCAACCGAAATACGGATATTCGAGGGCAGATATTTAGTCCTCATATCATAAAAAATTTTCAAGGAGGTTTTTTCAATGAAAAAACAGTCTAATCTATCAAGACTGATGGGCTATGCCGGAGGGCATAGGATATTGACCTATCTTTCTTGGGTATTGTCCGTAATGAGTGCGCTGTTAGCTCTTGTGCCTTTTTGGTATATATGGCGTATCATTCACGACATACTGGAAGTTTCCCCGGATTTCGTGGAAGCGGGGAATGTTACAGGCTACGGCTGGTCTGCGGTTTTGTTTGCGGTTATCTCCATTGTTGTTTATATAGCCGCTTTGATGTGTTCGCACATGAGTGCGTTCCGGGTTGCCGCAAATATCCGAAAAGAGCTTATGCGCCATATTACAGCGCTGCCGCTTGGTGTGACAGAAAAATATGGAAGCGGAAAACTGCGGAGAATTGTGAACAGTTCCAGTGCTGCTACGGAAACCTATCTTGCACACAGGCTGCCCGATAAAGCGGGGGCGATTGCCACACCCATAGGGCTGCTTTTCCTGCTGCTTGCCTTTGACTGGCGATTAGGGCTTTTAAGCCTTGTTCCCGTTGTGCTTGGTTTTCTGATTATGATGAAAATGACAGGAAAAGACATGGAAAAGCGTATGGAACAATATCAAAATGCGCTTGCTGATATGTCAAATGAAGCAGTTGAATATGTGCGGGGCGTACCCGTAGTAAAGACTTTCGGACAGACAATTTTTTCTTTCAAACGTTTCAAAAGCGCGATTGATAATTATGAAACATGGGTAATTGCATATACAAAGGGGCTGCGTCTGCCTATGATGTTCTATACAACGGCAATTAACGGCGTATTCGCATTTCTGATTGCCGGAGGGATTCTCTTTACAAGGGGCGGCGCAACAAATGAACTTCTGTTAAACCTTATTTTCTATATTGTGATTACGCCCGTCATTGGTACGACACTCACAAAAATTATGTTTATGAGCGAGGACGCAATGATTGTAGGCGACGCAATAGGCAGGATTGATGAAGTGCTGAACGAAAAGCCTTTGTCTGAAAGCAGCGAAAATAATATTCCCAAAGACAATGGGATTACATTGGAACACGTTAGTTACAGTTACGACGGTGAGAAAAACGCACTCAATGATGTATCTCTTTCCATAAAGCCGGGACAGACAGTTGCATTGGTAGGCGCGTCCGGCAGCGGCAAGACAACGCTTGCAAATATTGTCACAAGATTTTTTGACCCGCAAAAAGGGCGCATACGGATAGGGAATATTGACATACGTGATATTCCGAAAGAAACATTGATGGATAAGGTGTCCTTTGTATTTCAAAATAGCCGCCTTATCAAAGCGTCCATACTGGAAAATGTCCGTATGGCAAAGCCTAATGCTGCACGCGAAGAAATCACCCATGCACTGGAAGCTGCACAGTGCCTGGATATTATCGAAAAATTGCCACACGGCATAGATACAGTTGTCGGGACAAAAGGCGTGTACCTGTCCGGCGGTGAACAGCAAAGAATCGCCATTGCCCGCGCAATTTTAAAAAATGCGCCTATTCTGATTCTTGATGAAGCGACCGCGTTTGCCGACCCCGACAATGAAGTGCGCGTACAACAGGCTTTGTCTGCGCTTTCAAAGGGAAAAACAGTTATTATGGTTGCACACAGGCTGTCGTCAATCACAGACGCAGATTGCATTTATGTGCTGCAGGACGGTCAGATTGCTGAAAGCGGCACACATAGTCAGTTGATTGAGAAAAACGGTATATTTACAAAAATGTGGCAGGACTATTCCGAAGCAGCAGAATGGAAGATTGCAAAGGAGGTAAACGCATGATTAAGATACTGCAAAGACGTTTTGCGTTGTCAAGACAAGGGGCTGTCGATTTGATAAAAGGATGTATTGCCTGCGTTGTACAGGATATATCCTTTATGCTCCCTGTTGGGCTGCTCTATTACTTTGTTATTGATACCATGAATGGGAACGTGAATGGAAGCCGCATTGTTTTTTACGCGGTTGGTACTTTCGCTTGCCTTGCACTTATATTTATTGCGACTTGGTTTCAATATAATGCCACTTACTTAGCGACTTATGTGGAAAGCGGGGTAAGGCGAATATCCTTAGCAGAACAGCTGCGCAAAATTCCGTTGTCTTTTTTTGGCAAGAAAGACCTTGCGGATTTAACAAATTCTATTATGGGGGATTGCGCGACACTGGAAACTGCATTTTCCCATTATGTGCCCGCATTGGCAGGCTCCCTTATTTCTACCACATTGATTGCAGTTTGCCTTTTTGCTTACGACTGGCGAATGGCACTTGCGGCGGTTTGGGTTTTGCCGATTGCATTTACAATCACATTCTTTTCAGCCCGCATACAGGAATATTTTAATCGTAAATCCGTAGCGGCAAATGTTGCGCTTGAAAGCGGCGTACAGGAGTGTATTGAAAATCTGCAGGACTTAAAGGCGAACAATGCGGAAGAAAGTTATCTGAAAGGGCTTAATAAAAAAATTGACTATGTAGAAAAACGGCACATTATAACAGAGCTTGGGACTGCCCTCTTTGTTGTTTCCTCTACGCTGATATTAAAATTTGGGATTGCTACAGTTGCGCTTGTAGGTTCTGCGCTGCTGATTCGCGGGGAGATTGATATTCCGCTGTTTTTTATGTTTTTGCTTGTAGCTTCAAGGCTGTATGCTCCGCTTGAAGGGGCATTGCAAAATCTTGCAGCGGTAATCTCTACCAAAACGAATATAAACCGCATGAATGAAATTCTTGACCAACCGATTCAGACAGGAAGTAATGCAATGACAAATCAAGGGTATGACATTGTATTTGACCATGTAGGATTTGCCTATAATACGGGGGAAACTATATTGAAAGATGTTTCCTTTACGGCTAAACAAGGAGAAGTTACTGCATTAGTCGGACCGTCCGGCGGCGGAAAGACTACGGTATCACGTCTTGCTGCCCGGTTCTGGGATATAAACAAAGGAAAAATCACTGTCGGCGGTATGGATATATCACAAATAGAGCCGGAAACCTTACTATCCCTGTATTCTATTGTGTTTCAGGATGTGACGCTGTTTAACAACACAATCATGGAGAATATCAGAATCGGCAGAAAGGACGCGACCGACGAAGAAGTGATTGCGGCGGCAAAACTTGCAAATTGTGAAGAGTTTGCGGAAAAACTCCCGGACGGTTATAACAGTATGATTGGTGAAAATGGCTGCGAACTGTCCGGCGGGGAAAGGCAGCGAATTTCAATCGCCCGCGCTTTCCTTAAAAATTCCCCTATCATCTTACTTGATGAAGCAACAGCAAGCCTTGATGTGGAAAACGAAACATTGATACAGACTGCTTTATCAAGACTGATAAAGGATAAGACCGTACTTGTGATCGCCCACCGTATGCGTACCGTAAGCGGCGCGGATAAAGTAGTTGTGCTTTCAGACGGTTCTGTTGCCGAACAGGGAACGCCGGAAAAATTGATGAATGCAGGCGGGATTTACCCGCATATGGTAAAGCTGCAAATGATTAGCAGGGATTGGGGCATTTAGCATGAATACTGAATGGATAATATGCCCCATATACCAAAGTAAAACAAATGAATCTATCAGTTATCACAGAGCCAGACGCTAAGGCGCAGAGCCGATAATACGCAAAATTAAAATGCGGTTATTGGCTCTTTTATTTTGGAATAAAATAGAATTCGCGAAATTTACATGGCCTTTTATGAAACAGATCAAGAAGGTTTCCGAAAAAGACTATTGCTATCACGTAAGCGTGATAGAGTATGCTCTTTATACGGAGAAAGGAAAGGCCGTAGTGAAGAAAACGAGTGAAATAAGTAAAATTGCCGGGGTGAGTAAACGGACATTACAGTATTATGACGATGAGGGAATGATTCAGGTAAAACGTTCAGAAAATAACTACCGTTTATATGACGAAAGGGCATTAGAAACTCTGTGGAAGATTATGCTATATAAGGAAACGGGAATGGAACTGAAAGAAATTAAAAAAGTATTATCCATGTCGGAGGGGGAGAAGAAAGAATTTTACAAAAAGTACGTTGAAAAAATTGAAAATCAGATTCAGGTATTAGAGGAGAAGAAAAGATTTATATTGCTGATTATGATAAAAGGATTGCCGCCGGTACCAGAGGAGGGCTCCGATGTCACTTACAAATCGGAAATTGCCAAACTAAGAAATGAATATGCCGGCGACATTGCAGGAAGTATCCGGGAATAAAGAAAGTTTCAAATTTGAATAGAAACTGCCGGGGAGAAAAACAGCAATTCTTCAGACAACTAAAATGAAAATTTTATGGAAGACAGGGAGGATAAAAAGATGTCAGAGAAACCAAATATGACAGTATGCAAAAACTGCGGCGCTCAAATAGCGAAAAATGCAAAAGTCTGCCCATCATGCGGAGCAAAGAACAATAAGCCGTTTTATAAGAGAGTATGGTTTATTCTGTTAATTGTTATTCTGGTAATTGGAACAATTTATTCAATCGGAAGAAATAAAAAGGAAAAATTTGACTGGAACGAAGTGGAACTTTGTGAGCGGTTACCGAAGCCCAAATCAAATGCGGGAACAATTTTCAGTAACGACGTTGACAGATTGAGTATGCAGGTAGAAAAAACCTCTAAGAGTGATTATAAAGCATACATAGAAGAATGCGAATCCATGGGATACACGGTTGAGAGCGGAAAAGACGGAGACCGGTATGAGGCTTTTGACAAAGAAGGATACGCGTTGTCTTTGATTTATATCGCCGAAACTATGCAGATTGAACTGGATGCACCGATAGAAATGGGGACTTTAAACTGGCCAAAGAGCGAAATTGCAGAATTACTGCCGATGCCGGAATCTACAGTCGGAAAGGTTTCGACGGATACGGCCGACGGTTGCTATATTTATGTTGGAGAAACCTCTGTGGATGATTTTAATGCCTATGCAGATGAATGTTCTGATTACGGTTTTTCCGTTGACTATGAAAGGGGAGATAAGTTTTATAATGCAAAAGACGAAAATGGAAATCAACTTTCGTTAACTTATCAGGGAAATCATGTAATGGTTATCCAGCTTGGAAAATCGGATGAAGCTGAAGCAGCAGATACAGAAGATTCTGCTTCTTCAGAAGCACAGCCGGCAAAACCCACAGAAACCCCGGGCGAAGATACGGAATTAACAGAAGGTATGCGTCCCGAGTTTAAGAAAGCAATGGATAGTTATGAAGCATTTATGAATGAATATTGTGATTTTATGAAAAAGTATGCAGAATCTGACGGGACGGATCCGGGTTTACTGGCTGATTATGCGGATTATATGAGCAGATATGCAGATGTTGTGAGAGATTTTGAAGCCTGGGATAACGGAGAATTGAATACAGCAGAAACCATCTATTATGCGGATGTTCAAACCCGTGTCAGTAAAAGATTTCTGGAAGCAGGTCTGAAATAATATTGACAGGAGCAATAAAAAATAAATAAACCTGCCTTGTACTTAGCGGTCAGGCAGCCAATTCAGAGACAGTTTTGATTCTGTGAGTCAATGCTGTCTCTGCTTTTTTTGTGAAGTGTACAGATCGGAAAATCTGTAAATTGAAAATCAGAATAAGAAATTCTAAGATAGTATTGCAAGAGAATGGAGGAAGAAACATGAATGAGGTTAAGAAACCCAAAAAACCGCTAATTTATTATTACTGTATTGTGGCCGTCTGCCTGTTGTTTTTTAACGCCCTGGCCATGCCCTGGCTTTTAGAGTACCGAACCAGGACAGTAGATTACAATACATTTATATCTATGACAGATGAGAAGAATATCGATCAGGTAAGTATCAGCAGTCAGGACAACACAATTACCTTTACGGATAAAGAGGGAAACATTTATAAAACCGCCATGGTGGAAGATCAGGAACTGACCCAGAGACTTTATAAGGCGGGAGCCTCTTTTTCGGGGAAAGAAATCCGTCAGACTTCGCCCCTTCTGAGCTTTCTGCTGACATGGGTTCTGCCGGTGCTTATTTTTGTGGGAATCGGTCAGTATATGTCGAAGAAGATGATGGAGAAGGCAGGCGGTAAGAATTCCATGATGTTCGGCATGGGAAAGAGTAATGCAAAGGTCTATGTGAAGTCCTCAAAAGGAATTAAATTCGACGATGTGGCAGGAGAGGACGAGGCAAAAGAGAATCTGGCTGAAATTGTGGAATATCTCCATGATCCGAAAAGATATAAAGAGATCGGCGCATCTATGCCCAAAGGAATTCTGCTTGTGGGACCTCCTGGGACCGGAAAAACGATGCTGGCAAAGGCTGTGGCAGGAGAAGCAGAGGTTCCGTTTTTCTCCATGTCCGGTTCCGAATTCGTGGAAATGTTTGTGGGAATGGGTGCTTCTAAAGTGAGGGACTTGTTTAAACAGGCAAAAGAAAAAGCGCCGTGTATCGTATTCATTGATGAGATTGATGCAATCGGAAAGAAGAGAGACGGACAGATCGGAGGAAATGATGAACGGGAGCAGACTCTGAATCAGCTTCTTACAGAAATGGACGGATTTGAGGAAAATAACGGAGTTATCATCCTTGCGGCTACGAACCGTCCGGAATCTCTGGATCCGGCTCTTTTGCGGCCGGGCCGCTTCGACAGAAGAGTTCCGGTGGAACTGCCGGATTTGAAAGGCCGGGAGGCAATTTTAAAAGTACATGCAAAAAAGATTAAAGTGGCGGATAACGTAGATTACAATAAAATAGCCCGAATGGCATCGGGAGCTTCCGGAGCGGAGCTTGCAAATATTGTAAACGAAGGGGCTCTGCGGGCAGTCCGTGAACACCGTGCTTTTGTGACCCAGAGCGATCTGGAGGAGAGCATAGAAGTGGTCATCGCCGGATACCAGAAGAAAAATGCAATTCTTACCGATAAAGAGAAACTGATTGTATCCTACCATGAAGTGGGGCATGCGCTGGTAGCGGCCCGGCAGACCAATTCCGCTCCGGTACAGAAGATTACCATTGTCCCCAGAACCTCAGGAGCTCTTGGCTATACCATGCAGGTAGACGAAGGAAACCACTATCTGATGAGTAAGGAGGAAATGGAGAATAAAATCGCAACCTATACAGGAGGACGGGCTGCCGAAGAGATTGTATTCGGCTCCGTTACCACAGGAGCTTCCAACGATATTGAACAGGCCACTAAACTTGCCCGGGCAATGATTACCCGTTATGGAATGTGCAGTGATTTTGACATGGTAGCTTTGGAAGTGCAGACAAACCAGTATCTGGGAGGTGACGCTTCTTTAGCATGTTCGGCGGAAACCCAGAAGATAATCGACGAAAAAGTGGTGGAACTGGTACGCAGGCAGCATGAGAAAGCAGCCCAGATTCTTCTGGAGAACCGGGAGAAGCTGGATGAAATTTCCCAGTATCTGTATCAGAGAGAGACGATTACCGGAGAGGAATTTATGAAAATTCTGAATTCCTGAGAAAGAACCGTCTCCTACAGGATGCTTTCTAATAAGCGGTGCTGGCAGGCGGCAAGTTCTTCCTTGGGTATTTTATAATTACTCTTAATCCAGCGCAGGGTTGAGGTGGCCAGTCCTCCGATAAAGAAAGAAATTACGACTTCGGGAGGGCCGGGAAGAACCAGTCCGTCTGTCTCTCGCTCTTTTAAAAGTGAAACAAAGTGTTTTTCAAAAGACGTATACAAAATATCCAAGGTTTCCCGTTCCGGCTCAGAAGCGAATGTATTAAAGAAAAAACGATTTTCCTGCTGAATGAACTCAAGAATTACAGTTAAGAATTCTTCCGGGGAATGTGTTTCAGTCAGGGCATCTATCTCCTCTTTTTTGGCCTCCAGGCAGCAGGCAAGAAGGTGGTATTTATCTTCAAAATTCGCGTAAAAGGCCGAACGGCTGACCAGGGCAGCTTCACACAATTCATTGACGGAAATTTTCTGGAATGGTTTTTTATGAAGAAGCTGTTCCAGAGTTTCCATTAAAACGGTTTTAGCAGATACTTTTCGGTTATTTTTCATTTATGCATTCTCTCCTTTTCTGTTATCAGAGTAATCCATATGGAGGCAGAATGCAAGAGCTAAAAAAGAAGGGAAAACAGATGAATATTTTATTTACCATTGACAGGGGATATGTGAAACGTTTGGCGAAATGTATACAGTCTATTATCCGATTCCCATCCGAAGACGGATATGATATTTATATTATGCACTCTGATTTGGAATCCGGCGATGAAACCTACTTGCGCCGTGAGACAGAAAACACAGATGTGAGAATCCACTTCGTGGGTATAAACATAGAAGAAACAGATTTTCCTGAAAGCGACAGATATCCGTTACAGATTTATTACCGGATATTTGCCTCTTTTTTTCTTCCTCAGAATCTGGAAAAAATCATATACCTGGACGCAGATACCATTGTGATAAATCCCTTAAATGAACTTTGGAAGATGGAGTTTAACGGGAATTATTTTCTGGCCTGTACCCATATCCGAAAAGTCTTAAATAAAATTAACCGGATCCGGCTGGGCATAAAAGAGGAGCGCCCCTATATTAACAGCGGTGTTATGCTGATGAATTTAACAGAATTGAGGAAACGTCAGAGTTATTCTGAAATGAAAGAATATGTGAAGAAATACAGGAAAGTCCTGACCCTGCCGGATCAGGACATTATTACTGCATTATACGGGGATAAAATCGGACTGCTGGATACGATGGTTTATAACCTGAGCGACCGGATGCTCGCAATCTATAATGGGGATATGGGACATAAAAAAAGAGATATAGACTGGGTCAGAGAACATACGGTTGTCATCCATTATTACGGAAAACAAAAGCCCTGGAACAAAAACTACCGCGGGGTTCTGGATGTTTTCTATAAAGAACTTTAGGTCAGTTTACAAGGAACTACACGCAGACCGTGAAACGGGCTGCTGACAACAAACGGCGCTATGCTCCCGGCTGGGTGCATAGCACCTGTTTGTTGCGGGGGTTTCCAAAGGGGGCAGCGCCCCATTTGGCACACGACTTTGCGGAGCAAAGTGTAGTGTGTTATACGCTCTGTCGGCGTTGCCCTGAAAATACCGTTGCCGCCGGGGAGGGCAAGGGCATTTGACGCGGCAGGAAAGCAGGGCTTTGTTTGGGGCTGGTAAGCCGGAAACAAAGGGCTGATTTCAGCAGCAGACAGGGCGTATTATGAAAGCCCCCGTCCCTCGTCCTCCGCCCCCGGCCTATGGGACAAAAAGTCCCAAAGCTCTGGACACCGTGACCAGATGTGTGGCCACACTCCGGGAAAAGTAGCAGGACGGCAGGAAACCGTCAAGGCTGAAATGAATGGGCTGACGCCCGGCCTTGACCGTTCCCCGCCGCCCCGCTGGATGGGTGGACAAGGTGGCCAATCCCTAAAAGTGTTTGGCCGCACTCGTTCATTTTGGGGCCTTTCTTCTCCCAAAATTGAAATGGGCGGGAAAGCCCTAAAATGGCTTTCCCGCCTTGATTACCCATTAGCAAAGACGGGCGAGACTGTCAACGGCGGCGCTGAAAGCGCCGTTCATCTTGACCGTTGACTGGCTCGCCTGGCTTTGCTACTGCCCGTAAGAGATGGAAAAACAAGATGGAAAACAAGGTTAAAAATGGTTGACAAGTCTATCGGATGTGTGTTATACTGTGCGACAGTTTGAGATTGGAAGGAGGCTTACGTGTGTTAATTTGTGTACGCTAATAAGCAATAAAAAGTAGAAGTACCTTTCCACATGATGGTGGGCTTTTTTTGCGTGCGTATGCAAAGGAACACGTAGGTTTGACACGAGCAGTCTTTGAACTGTATCGTGGTGTTTTTTCGTGCTTTGTTGTTATGCAGGCGTCTGCCCTCTCTGTGGGACAACGCCTGCTTTTTATTGCAGAAACAAAGGAACAATGCAATAAAAAAGGAGGTTCGCATTATGACCCAAAACAACAATTCATGGAGAAAAACTTATTTTACACTTCTTGCCGGACAAGCAATATCCTTTATTAGCAGCGGTATTTTGCAAATGGCCATTATCTTTTATTTGGTTGCGAAAACTAATTCTGCAATCATATTGACGGCGGCAACACTGATTGGATTTTTGCCGCAAGCCTGTTTAGGCCCGTTTGCAGGTGCTTTTGTTGACCGGCACAGCCGTAAAAGCGTAATGATTGGTGCGGATTTGATAATTGCCGCCGCTGGCGGTATTCTGGCGCTGGTGGCGTTTTACATGGAATTGCCCGTATGGTCTATTATGGTTGTCCTGTTAATCCGAAGTGCGGGAACTGCTTTTCATTCTCCAGCATTCAGCGCAGCAACACCTATGATTGTGCCAAAAGAGGAACTTACAAAATGCGCTGGTTACACGCAGACCATGCAAGCAGTAAGTGCGATTATCAGTCCAGCTGCCGCAGCGTTTTTATATGCTGTTTGGCCTCTTAATGCAATTATATTGTTAGATATTGTGGGTGCAATCCTTGCCTGTGTGACTGTTGCGATTTCGTCCATACCAACGCCTGAACTATGTCCAGAAACGAAAAGACAACAGTTTTTACAGGATATGAAAGAGGGGTATGTGGTATTAAAGCAAAACAGGGGCCTCTTTGCTCTGCTCTGGATTGGTGTAATTTATATGTTCTTTTATATGCCAATCAGTACGCTTTTTCCTCTCATCTGTATGTCATACTTCAAAGGAACACCGGCCCATGCCTCTGCCGCTGAAATTGCTTTTGCGGTTGGTATGCTGCTTGGCGGAGTCATTCTGAGCATTTGGGGCGGTTTTAAGAAACGGCGGTACACCATCGGTCTTTCCGTTCTCCTGATGGGCGTTAGCAATATGCTCTCCGGGCTTTTGCCGCCAGACGCATTTCTTGTCTTTGTTGTGTGCTGTACTGTTATGGGAATTTCCGCTCCATTTTACGGTGTGCAAAATGCGATTTTTCAAGAAACGGTCAAACCAGAATATCTGGGGAGAGTTTTTTCTCTACTGACAAGCGCCGCTTCCCTCGCCATGCCGTTTGGCCTTGTCATTTCCGGGCCTCTGGCGGAGCGGCTGGGAGTTGAGAAATGGTTTGTCATTTGCGGAATTGGCATTATCATCGTTGCGCTTGCCGTATTTTTACTACCCGGTTTGAGAGAGATTGACAATACGCAATAATCAACTGCACCTTTTTCTATTACTAAACAAAATGCCTGGATGGTGGTTCTGAAAAACCAGAACCGCCGTTCAGGCATTTTTTATCTTCGTCCTCTCTGCGGTTTTGGATTCTTCAGCAAGTCGGATTTTTCCGCAATCTTTTTCAGCCACTTCCGTTCTTCTACTGACAGCTTCCTAAAATTCAGCTTGAGCCGTTTGCAGATAAACGCCAAGTACGCTTGTTCCGTGTCGCTGTCCTGGCTGACGATTTCACCAGCAGTTTCCAGCATTTCTTTTAGCGGGTTATCCTCTGGGACGCTGAAAAAATCGTCCTTGTGTGTTTCCCGCAGAGCAAGGGCAATCCCGTTTATGTCCCGTTGTATCACATAGCGGCAAAACTCGTCCTCATCAATATGGGCGGTGATAAGCTGTCTTAACTGCGTATCACTCATGCCAGGATTATGCTTTTTTATAACAGTTGCGCTCATCGTGTCCACTATGGCGTTTGCACCCTGCGCCTGTTTCAGTGCCGTTCCGTTCACATAGATTTCAAGGTCAGCCATCAGCCGGGGGAAATCCGGGTGCGCCGCCAGCTCACACAGCAGGGTATTGTCTATCCTCCCGCTTTTCAGCAGGTCAATCATTTCATCACTCAAACGCAGGTCTGCAAGATCGGCGTTTGGGTGATTTTTCATTTCAGACAGCCCCAGCAGATAATCAGCGGTCACACCGTAAAACTTCGCCAGCCGGATAAGGGCATAGTGGCTGATGTCCTTGAAGTCTTCCGTTTCGTAACTGCCCAGCGCAGACTTGGAAAGCCCGGTCTGCTCCGCAAGCTGCCCCAGCGTCAAGCCACGCTCCACACGTAGGTCTTTTAATCGCTCTTGTATGGATAAAGACATATTCACCCTCCTTGCTAGCTCAACGAAAGAGAAGCCGTTATGCTATGTACTATGCTCATAGCATAACGGCATAGGCATTTACAGTTTTATTTTACCATTTGCTACATCTTCACGAAATTTATCAACAAGCTTCGCTGTCAGCTTGGATTTACCGTAGTGTTCAAGTACAAAAGTACGATAACTTTTTCCATCTACAAGCACATCACTTTTTCTGGTCAACAACCAATTTCCGTTACCTCCTCCCTGTTCTCTAATATTCCAGTCTTTCCCATATCTTTTATAGATTTCATCTTTTTTACCTTGAACAGACATTGATTCGCTTGGAATATAAACAATTTGCATAATAGCTCCTCCTTTATTTTGTGCAAGAAGACCAGAAACCTGAATTTGTCTTTTATCTTTTTTTGATTATATCACAAATCCGAGAGCGTGGAAATAGGGAGTTTTTCAGGCTGATTTCCTACCTCTTGGATATACGGCACAGGCGGTCAAAAAGGTGTAGACTTGGGATAGTTCATCGATGGACAAGCACCTTGGAAACAGAACACGCCAAAGAAAACGGAGGGACGCATGAGCAAAAGACCCTATCAACACCTGCCGCCGCTGGAACACAGGCCGGACGGCTCCCCCTACCGCATAACCCCGCCCCAGAAGAGACGAGCCAGCGGCCTGATACGCCGGGAGTGCTGCAACTGCGAGGACGGAAACTGCCTTGCGCTGGACGATGGCGACACCTGCGCCTGTCCGCAGATGATTTCGTTCTCCGTCTGCTGCAAGTGGTTCCGCTGGGCGGTCTTGCCGCTGGACAGGACGCTGGAAGCGGAGATTTACCGGGACAGGGACTTGAAACGCTGTGCGGAGTGCGGCGGTGTGTTCGTCCCGAAGTCCAACCGGGGCAAATACTGCCCGGACTGCGCCGCCAGAGTTCACAGGCGGCAGAAAACAGAAAGTGAACGGAAAAGGAGGTCTGCTGTGGACAGTTAAGAGCGGGAAAAGCCTTGATTTGCAAGGCTCCGCAAGCCCTCAACCGGGGCGGCTGGTATCATTTATCATTCGCCCCGGAAAACGGGCCTCTAACCGTCCACAAAACACGCTATGACAAACACGATTTATATTCACCAGCCGGAAAAGGCGTTCAGTTTCACCCGGCTCCCCAATTTCCTTTTTGAAGCACCCACATTCCAGCCCTTGAGCAACGAAGCGAAGGTGCTGTATGCCTTTGTCCTGCGCCGGGCGGAGTTGTCCCGGAAGAACGGCTGGGCGGACGAGTACGGGCGGGTCTACCTGTACTACCCCATCTGCGAGGTGGTCGCTTTGCTCCGCTGCGGGCGGCAGAAAGCGGTCAACACCCTGCGGGAGTTGCAGTATGCGGGGCTGGTGGAAATCCAGAAACAGGGCTGTGGAAAACCCAACCGCATTTACCCGAAATCCTATGAAGCGGTTCCAAACACCGACTTCAAGAAATCCGGTTATGGTACGCCGGAGGGCTGAAAACCGTACTTGGCGAGTACGAAAATCAATCCTCTTGAAGTACGGAAATCTGACGGTATATAGAAATACAGAGATTAAAACCATCTATTTACATTCATTCCATTCCAATCCTATCAGAGATATTTTCGGCGGGAAAACCCGCCGGAAAGGAATGGAATGGGGAAAGGAGTTCAATGGCACAACACGCAATTTTGCGATTTGAGAAGCACAAGGGCCACCCGGCGGGGCCGCTGGAAGCCCACCATGAACGGAAAAAGGAGCAGTACGCCAGCAACCCGGACATTGACACCAGCCGGAGCAAGTACAATTTCCACATCGTCAAGCCGGATGGCCGCTACTACCATTTCATTCAGAGCCGCATCGAGCAGGCCAGATGCCGCACCCGCAAGGACAGCACTCGGTTTGTGGACACGCTGATTACCGCCAGCCCGGAGTTTTTCAAGGGCAAGTCCCCAAAGGAGATAGCGGCCTACTTCCAGAGGGCGGCGGACTTCCTCATTGACCGGGTGGGCCGGGAGAACATCGTTTCGGCTATGGTACACATGGATGAAAAAACGCCCCATCTGCACTTGGTCTTTGTGCCGCTGACAAAGGACAACCGCCTGTGCGCCAAAGAAATTATCGGCAACCGGGCCAATCTGACGAAGTGGCAGGACGATTTTCACGCCTGTATGGTGGAGCAGTACCCCGACCTGGAGCGTGGGGAAAGCGCCAGCAAGACGGGCCGGAAGCATATCCCCACCCGGCTGTTCAAACAGGCGGTCAACCTCTCCAAACAGGCGAGGGCCATTGAAGCGGTTCTCTCCGGCATTACCCCGCTGAACGCCGGAAAGAAGAAAGAGGAAGCCCTCTCCATGCTGAAAAAGTGGTTTCCGCAGATGGAGAACTTCTCCGGGCAACTGAAAAAATACAAGGTCACAATCAATGACTTGTTAGCGGAAAATGAAAAGCTGGAAGTCAGGGCAAAGGCCAGCGAAAAAGGCAAGATGAATGACACGATGGAACGGGCGAAGTTAAAAAGCGAACTGGACGATATGCGGCGGCTGGTTGACCGTATCCCGCCGGAGATTTTAGCGGAACTGAAACGGCAACAGCGGCAGCATGGAAAGGAAAGGTGATCTTATAAGTAATATCAGATACAAAAAGGAAATCGAAATCGTGACTTTTCAGGGAAAGGAAATCACACTGGAAAATCTCTCCCCGGTGTTCACGCCGGAACAGGAAGCAGCCAAACGCCGGGAACTGGAACAGCAGCTTTATGAGGTGTTCCGCAAGTACGCCGACAAGCGGGAGAGTGAGGAAGCCGGGACATAAGGTTTTCCAAACCCATCATTGATTTGCGGGGCTGCTGGCGGTATAATAGAACTGTCAGCAGCTCCGTTTCTTTTTTAAGAAAAGGAGCGACAATATGAACAATCGGATAGACGCAATCTATGCAAGACAATCGGTAGACAAAAAGGACAGCATTTCCATTGAAAGCCAGATTGAATTTTGCAAATACGAGTTGAAAGGCGGTAACTGCAAGGAATACACAGACAAAGGGTACAGCGGCAAGAACACAGACCGTCCGAAGTTTCAAGAACTGGTGCGGGACATCAAGCGGGGCTTGATTGCAAAGGTCGTGGTTTACAAGCTCGACCGTATCAGCCGTTCCATTCTGGACTTTGCCAACATGATGGAGCTGTTCCAGCAGTACAATGTGGAGTTTGTGTCCTCTACGGAAAAGTTTGATACCTCCACGCCGATGGGACGGGCCATGCTGAATATCTGTATCGTGTTCGCCCAGCTTGAACGGGAAACGATACAGAAGCGGGTAACGGACGCTTACTACTCCCGCAGTCAGCGGGGCTTTAAGATGGGCGGGAAAGCCCCTTACGGCTTCCATACGGAGCCTATCAAGATGGACGGTATCAACACAAAGAAGCTGGTGGTAAACCCGGAGGAAGCGGCCAATATCCGGCTGATGTTTGAGATGTACGCCCAGCCCACAACTTCCTACGGGGACATTACCCGGTACTTTGCCGAACAGGGGATTTTGTTCCATGGCAAAGAGCTGATACGCCCCACGCTGGCGCAGATGTTACGCAATCCTGTCTATGTGCAGGCAGACCTTGATGTGTACGAATTTTTCAAAAGTCAAGGTACAGTCATTGTCAATGACGTTGCCGATTTTACGGGCATGAACGGCTGCTATCTGTATCAAGGGCGAGATGTAAAGGCCAGCAAGAAAAACGACTTAAAAGACCAAATGCTGGTACTGGCTCCCCATGAGGGTATCGTCCCCTCCGACACCTGGCTGACCTGCCGCAAGAAGCTGATGAACAACATGAAAATCCAGTCTGCCCGGAAAGCCACCCACACATGGCTGGCAGGAAAAATCAAGTGCGGGAATTGCGGGTATGCTCTTATGAGTATCTACAATCCCTCCGGCAAACAGTATCTCCGCTGCACGAAACGGCTGGACAATAAAAGCTGTCCTGGCTGTGGGAAAATCATCACTTCGGAACTGGAAGCGGTTGTTTATCAGCAGATGGTAAAGAAGCTGGCAAGCTACAAGACGCTGACAGGAAAAAAGAAAGCGGCAAAGGCAAACCCGAAAATCACCGCCCTGCAAGTGGAACTTGCCCATGTAGACAGCGAGATTGAAAAGCTGGTGGACAGTCTGACGGGGGCAAACAATGTCCTGTTCTCCTATGTGAATGTGAAGATAGCGGAACTGGACGGGCGCAAGCAGGAACTTCTGGCAAGGATAGCGGAGTTGACTGTGGAGGCCATCAGCCCGGAACAGGTCAGCCAGATTTCCGGCTACCTCGATACCTGGGAGAATGTATCTTTTGATGACAAGCGGCGTGTGGTGGATTTGATGATCACCACCATAGCCGCCACAAGCGACAGCTTGAACATCACATGGAAAATCTGACTGGCGGCACCCCTCCCGTCAGATACCTACCCTGTGTAGTCCCTTGTAAACTGTACTTTCCTGAAATTCAGCAAAACCGCAGCTCTTGTAAAAGATCAGAGGGTGTGATAAAGTTAGGAAAAAAGCAAGAACCGGAGCGGGGAAAATGGTTACAATTAAAGATATTGCAAGAGAAGCCGGGGTCAGCTTTACCACCGTATCCAATGTTATCCATGGAAATACGAAGAAGGTATCCCAGGCAACCATTGATAAAATTAATAAAATTATGAAAGAGATGAATTACGTTCCCAACATGGGGGCCCGGATGCTGGTGCGGAATCAGTCCAGAATTATAGGGGTGATTTCCAATGTTCTGGCGGACAATAAGAAGGGCAGGATTTACAGTCCCTTTACAGCGGAGATCTTGGGAGCCATAGAAAAAGAAATTCAAAATCAGGGGTATTATATGATGCTGTATACGGCGGATACCATGTCAGAAATCGAAACGCTGATAACCCGATGGAACGTAGACGGGATTATTACCATTGGCATGGATACGGCTTCCTGCCGGATCCTGGGAGGCATGACAGAGATTCCGGCCGTATATACGGATTGTTATTTTACAGAGGAAGAGCCCTATCTGAATGTGGGTACCGAAGATGAGAAGGGGGCGTACGAAGCAGTGTGCTACTTGATCAAGAAAGGACACCGGGAAATCGGCTATGTGACAGATACCATATATGACAGAAACAGAAGGCCGGAAGGAGTGGGCGATTTCCGGCTGAAAGGGTTCGTGAAAGCCATGACAGAAGCAGGGCTGCCGGTTCGGGAAGATTTGATTTTTACCGGAGATAAACAGGTAAGGAAGAAACAGGAACTTTTTGAACGGATCTACAGAAAGCAGGGAGAATTTACGGCCCTGGCTTTCTGCTATGATTATTATGCCATAGAGATGATGGACGTGTTTCATCATAAGGGAATCCGGATTCCCGAGGATTTTTCCATTATTGGATTTGACGATATAGATATGGCCAGATTAACATCACCGCGGCTGACCACAATACACCAGGGAATGTCGGAGAAAGGAAAAACCGCCGTGCAGCAGCTTCTCAGGAAAATACGGGGCGAAGAAATAAAAGAGAAAACGATTCGTCTCCCGGTGAGCCTGATTGAGAGGGAAACAGTAAAAAAACCAATATAAGAGTAGGAAAAAGCAGGAACAGAGGCAAACAGAAGCGATCTGTTCCTGCTTTTTTGTCATAAATAGATAAAAAAATAATCTTAAATCTGTACAAAACGATGGTTTAACGTAAAACTATTGAAAAAACTATGAAGAGGTGTATAATACAATTAAAGTTTAACGTAAAACCTACGAGAAAAAGAATTCATTGGGAAAGGGAGGAAGAGAGCGTGAAGGTGAAAAAGATAGCGGGAGTGCTTCTGGGAGCTGTCATAATCGGAACTCTGGCAGGATGCGGCGGACAGCAGGAAGACGACTCCAGAACAACGATTGAATTCTTTCTGGGAAAGCGGGAGTGTATTAACACATTTGAATCCCTTATTGAAAAATTTGAGAAAGAGAATCCGGACATTCATGTGGAGATGTCGGCTCCGTCGGATCCGATTTCTATTTTAAAGACGCGGCTGATTAAGAATGATGAGCCGGACATGGTAGCGGTACTGGGAGACTCCAGCTACACCAGTTTCGTGGATTCGGATATGTTTCTGGATCTTACGGGAGAAGAGATTTTAGACAAAGTAAAACCGGTATACATGGAAATGGCAGACCAATTGGAATCCATTCCCAAAGAAGGGGTTTACACAGTTCCCTTTGCAGGAAATGCCAATGTAGTTCTTTATAATAAAGACATCTTTGAGGAAAATAATCTGCAGACGCCGAAGACCTGGAGTGAATACATCGATCTTTGTGAAGTGCTTCAGGAAAAAGGGGTTCTCCCCTGCGTCTTCGGATTTAAGGATGCCTGGAACGTATCGGCGCCCTGGGGTGCAATTGTGGCAAATACAGTGGACTCAGATTTATACTCTAAAGTAAATAAAGGGGAAGCAGCTTTAAGTGAGGCCTACGACGGATGTGCAGATCAGATGGCCGAACTTGCTTCCTACGGACAGGAAGATCTGTTCGGATACGGTTATAACGACGCCTGTGTCAGCTTCGCAAATGGGGAAGCAGCCATGTTCCATCAGGGCAACTGGGCCCTTCCGGTTATCCTGCAGACCAATCCGGACGCCAATATCGGAATGTTTGTACTTCCTGTTACCGATAAGGAAGAGGATAACCATATGACGACTCAGATTGACTTAATGTTCTCCTTATTTGAAACAACCGATCACAAAGAAGAATGTATGCAGTTCATGGAGTTCCTTCTGGAAGAAGAAAATATGCAGCAGTATATGGATGAGCAGACGGCTGTCCCTGCAATTGAAGGAAACTTTACCTACGCCAGAGAGCTGGAAGAAGTGAAGCATTACTTTGATGAGGAAGATCTGGTTATGAGCGCCCAGTCTGTCTATAATGCGGCAATTCCCTATGCGGAGATGGTGCAGACCTATTTAATTGACGGGGATAAAGAAGATTTCCTGGCCCGCATGGACAAGGAGTGGGTGAAAGCCAATAAAAATATAATCCGGAAAATGAAGGAGGAGAATTGAGATGTCGAAACAGAAGAAGATGCATATCCTGTTTACCCTTCCTATGGTACTTATGTTCCTGGTGTTTCACACATTCCCCCTGGTTCGGGGACTGATGTACAGTGTGACCGACTTTAAGGGATTCGGAAGCTACGACTTCGTAGGCATTGCGAACTACATAGAACTGTTTCAGGATGAACGTGTTTTAAATTCGTACCTGTTTACCTTTAAATTTGCCATTGTATGTACCATTATTGTAAACATTATCAGTATGTGTATGGCGCTGCTGTTAAATTCCAAAATCCGTGCCAAAGGATTTTTCCGGGGCATGTATTTCCTGCCCAATATTCTGGGCGGTCTGATCGTAGGTTATATTTTCAATTACATCTTTACCTTCCTTGTACCGGAATTGGGAAAGATGATTGGAAGCGAAACCCTGAGTGTAAGTATTCTGGGAAATACAAATTTGGCCTGGATTGGCGTAGTCATTGTGGTGGCATGGCAGTCCATCGCCTTTAATACCATTATTTATATCTCCGGACTGCAGACCGTACCCCAGGATGTCTATGAAGCAGGCGCCATTGACGGAGCAACCAAATGGAAAAAATTCTGGAAACTGACGTTCCCGCTGATCGCGCCGTTTTTTACCATCAACATGGTTCTGTGTATGAGAAACTTCCTGATGGTATTTGATCAGATTATGTCTCTGACAAACGGAGGTCCTGCACAGTCTACAGAATCGATTTCCATGCTGATTTACAAAGCAGGTATGACGGCAGATCAGTTCGGTTATCAGTCAGCCAACTCTGTCATCTACTTTGTGGTAATTGTATTGATTTCCTTATTCCAGATGAAAGTATTAAATAAGAGGGAGGTTCAGTTATGAGAAAAGCAAAAGCGGAAAAGAAAAATAACGGACTTACCGTGCTTTTGGCCATCGGCCTTGCAACTGTGTTGTTTCCATTGTATATGACCCTTGTCATTGCATTTAAAGACCCTTCAGAGATGACCAACAATATCGGGGACTTACTTTCCCTCCCACAGACCTGGCAGTTTAGCAACTTTATAGAAGCCATCCAGACAACGGATTTCTTCCATACCCTGTTTAACAGCTTTATTATCACGGCAGGAGCCGTTATCGGCGTTATCCTGTTAAACTCCATTGCCGCCTATGCAATCGGACGGAATATGGGAAAGAGCAGATATTTTAAAGGCGTGTATGCGTATTTTATCTGTGGAATGTTCGTACCTTTCTCTATGCTGATGCTTCCTCTGGTAAAGGAAGTCAGCATTTTGGGCCTGGATAACCGCTTTGGATTAATTCTTTTATACATTGTATTTAATATGCCGATTAATACCCTTTTATATACGGGATATTTAAAAAATATTCCCATTGCTCTGGAGGAAGCGGCCTATGTGGACGGAGCCAGCCACTGGACTGTATACTGGAAAGTTATCTTCCCAATGATGGCGCCCATGCACGCCACAGTGGCCATTATGACAGCCCTGTCCACCTGGAATGACGTGATGATGCCTCTGGTTATTTTAAGCGGAGGAGACAGTCAGTCTACCACGCTGCCTCTGGCACAGCTGTTGTTCCAGTCTTCTTTCGGAACTAACTACAATGTAGCCTTTGCCTCGTATTTACTGGCATTGCTTCCGATTTTAATTTTCTATTTGTTTGCACAGAAAGCCATTATCAACGGCGTGACAAATGGAGCGGTAAAATAAAAGATTGGAGAAAAAGAATGAAAAAAAAATGGTGGAATGATAAAATTGTATATCAGATATATCCCAGAAGTTTTAAAGACAGCAATGGAGACGGGATAGGCGACTTAAAAGGAATTACAGAAAAACTGGATTATCTGAAAGGCCTCGGAGCGGATATGGTATGGATCAGTCCTGTTTATCAGTCTCCTATGAAAGACAACGGGTATGACATATCCGATTACTATGCCATTGATCCGATTTTTGGAACAATGGAAGATATGGATTTACTTCTGGAAAAAGCAAAAGAAAAAGGGCTGAAAATAATCATGGATCTGGTTGTGAATCATTGTTCCAGCCAGCATGAATGGTTTCAGAAAGCCTTACAGGATCCGAAAGGAGAATACGGAGACTATTTCATCGTGAAAGAAGGAAAAGAGGGAAAAGCGCCCAATAACTGGCGTTCCATCTTCGGCGGAAGCGTCTGGGAACCCATAGAAGGAACCCCCTATTATTATTACCATACCTTTGACAAAGAACAGCCGGATTTAAACTGGGAAAATCCCCGGCTCAGACAGGAAATCTACAAGATGATGAACTGGTGGCTGGAAAAAGGACTGGCAGGGTTCAGGGTAGACGCGATCACCTATATTAAGAAAGATCCCTCTTATAAAAGCCTGCCGGCAGACGGAGCCGACGGACTTGTGGGATTATCGGAAGTGTCTTCTAATTATCCGGGGATCGAAGTCTTCTTAAAGGAAATGCGCCGGAAGACCTTTGACGTATACGACGCTTTTTCTGTGGCGGAAATGTCCGGGGTAAATGCAGAAAAGCTTCGGGAATATATCGGGCCGGACGGACTGTTCTGCAGTATTTTTGATTTCAGTTATATGGAGCTGGATGTGGAATTGTTCCAGTGGTACCGGCCGGTGAAAGTAACCGCAGCGAAAATTAAAGAACCTCTGTTTGAAAACCAGAAGATGGCTCAGGAGGCGGAAAGTTACCTGTCTGTGGTCATGGAAAACCACGATCAGCCCCGTTCCTTAAGCAAATGGTTTGCCAAAGAAGAGATCGGTTATGAGACGGCCGCCCTGCTGGCAGTTATGAATCTCACCCTTCGTGGTATCCCCTTTATTTATCAGGGCGAGGAAATCGGAATGGAAAACATTCATTTCGACCATATTCATCAGTACGAAGATGTGATGATGTGGGGACAGTACCAAAGAGCAAAACAGGAAGGATGTACAGAAGAGGAATGCCTGGATATGGCCAATCGGCGAAGTCGGGATCACGCCCGGACGCCTATGCAGTGGGATGACAGCGAAAATGCAGGCTTTACCACAGGAACCCCCTGGTTTCCGGTAAATCCCAATTATAAAAAAATCAATGCAAAGGCCCAGGAAAATGGAAAGAGCATCCTGAATTTTTACAGAGAGCTGACTGCATTTCGGAAATCGGAAGAATGGAAAGACGTTCTGGTATACGGTTCCTTGGAACCTGTTCTGGAAAAGGAAGAAAACGTGATTGCCTATAAGCGAAGCCTGGACGGAAAGGAACTGCTTGTTTTACTGAATTTCGTAAACCGTCCCCAGAAGATACATCTGGAAAAAGAACCTAAAAGAGCTCTGATTTCCAATTACCCTTTGGAAGAAATAAGGAGCAGAGAGTATGAAATGAAACCCTTTGAAGCAGTGGTTCTGGAAGTTTAAAGAGGACAGAAAGGATTGGTGAAAAATGGAAAAAGCCTGGTGGAAAGAAAGTGTTGTTTATCAGATTTATCCGAGAAGTTTCAATGACAGCAACGGAGACGGAATCGGCGATCTGAATGGAATTACAGAGAAGATGGATTATCTGCAGGAGCTGGGGATTGATGTTATCTGGCTGTCCCCGGTTTATGAATCTCCCAACGATGACAACGGATATGACATCAGTAACTATAAAGGAATTATGAAAGATTTCGGTACCATGGAAGATTATGACCGGATGCTGAAATCGGCCCATGAACATGGAATTAAGATTGTGATGGATTTGGTGGTAAATCATACCTCCGATGAACATCCCTGGTTCGTGGAGAGCCGCAAATCCGTTGATAACCCTTACCGGGATTACTATATCTGGAGAGAGGGAAAAGAGGGAAAGGCGCCCAACAACTGGGGTTCCTGCTTCAGCGGCCCTGCCTGGAATTATGACGAACAGACAGATATGTACTACCTGCATCTGTTTTCTCCCAAGCAGCCGGATTTAAACTGGGATAACCCAAAAGTGCGCCGGGAAGTTTTCTCCATGATGGACTGGTGGTGCCAGAAGGGAATTGACGGTTTCCGGATGGACGTTATCAGCATGATCTCCAAAGAGCCGGATCTGCCGGATGGAACGATAAAAGCCACCGGATACGGGGATTTCGGCCCGTATGTTCAAAACGGCCCTCACGTTCACGAATATCTGCAGGAGATGAACCAGAAAGTACTTTCCAGATACGATTTGCTTACCGTGGGAGAGTGCTCCGGTGTAACCATAGAAGAGGCGAAGAAATATGCTTCCCTGGATGGAAAAGAGCTGAATATGGTATTTCAGTTTGAACATATGGATTTAGACGGAGGCGAGACATTCAAGTGGAATGACAGAAAAATTAAGCTGACGGAACTGAAGCAGGTACTGAGTAAATGGCAGACCGAATTATATGGAAAAGCCTGGAACAGCCTGTACTGGAACAACCACGATCAGCCCAGGATGCTCTCCAGGCTGGGAGACACGAAGGAATACCGGGAGACCTCTGCCAAGATGCTCGCCACCTGCCTTCATATGATGCAGGGAACTCCTTATATTTATCAGGGAGAAGAACTGGGTATGGCTAACGCGCCTTTTGAGACCCTGGAAGATTACAGGGACATTGAAAGTATCAATGCTTATCATGAACTGGTGGAAAGCGGTCAGATTTCCCATGAGGACATGATGCGCTATCTGCAGTATAAGAGCCGGGACAACGCCCGTACGCCGGTACAGTGGGATGACAGTGAAAACGCAGGGTTTACCACAGGAACTCCCTGGATTATGGTGAATCCCGACTATAAACAGGTCAATGCCAAAGAGCAGATGAGCCGGGAAGATTCCGTATTCCACTACTATCAGAAACTGATTCGTCTGAGAAAGGAACTGGAAATTATTCCTTATGGAGCCTATCAGCTTCTTTTGCCGGAAGATGAGAATTTATACGTATATACAAGGAGCTATAAAGAAGAACAGCTTCTGGTGGTATGTAACTTTAAAAAGGGCGGGGTTTCCTTTGCCGTACCGGAGGAATTCCGAAGAGAGGGAGAGATGATCATTCAGAATTATCCGGACAGAGCTTCGGAGGATCTGAAAAAAGATGAAGTGGCCCTTCGCCCCTTTGAAACATTTGTAATCAGATTTTAAGAATCACCTGTTTGATACAGAGCGTATCTGAAGTTTCCAAATGGAGATTTCAGATACGCTCTCCTCATGTAACAGGAAGTTTCGCCGGATTTTCTATTACGTAAACGTTCTTTTGGGGAAAATCCCGGACCTGTCAAAAAGCATAGATTTGTGTCATGGGATCTGCTACAATAAAACAGATAAAAAAGCTGACAGGAGAGAACCATGCAGAGAGATTTGACAAAAGGACCGATTACGAAAACCATGCTGTTGTTTGCGTTTCCCATGATTTTAGGGAACCTGTTTCAACAGCTTTATAATGTGACAGATACCCTGATTGTGGGAAAGTTTCTGGGAGCCGATGCCCTTGCGGCGGTGGGCTCATCTTATACCCTTATGACGTTTCTTACTTCTATTTTACTGGGACTTTGTATGGGAAGCGGAGCCGTCTTTTCCATCCGTTTCGGAGAGAGAAATCAGGAAAAACTGAAAAACAGTATCTTTGTCTCCTTTATACTGATTGGAGCTGCAGCGGTGGTATTAAATATTGCTGTATTCTGCCTGTTGGATCCCATCCTGCATTTACTTCAGGTTCCCGGGGAAATTTATTCTCTGATGCGGGAGTATCTGTGGATGATTTTCTGGGGAATCACTGCAACCTTTCTTTATAATTATTTTGCCTCCCTTCTGCGGGCGGTGGGAAACTCTCTGGTGCCCCTTCTTTTTCTGGTAGTCAGCGCTCTGCTGAATATTGTACTGGATCTGTACTTTGTCCTGATCGCGGGCTGGGGCGTAGAAGGCGCTGCTTTTGCAACGGTATTTGCCCAGTTCGTTTCAGGAATCGGAAGCGCAGTCTATACTTTATGGAAGGTCCCTCAGTTTCGTCCCGGGCGGAAACACTGCCGGATGAGGAAAGGGGTGGTACGGGAAATTCTGAGTTTATCGTTTCTGACTTCTTTGCAGCAGTCCGTAATGAATCTGGGAATCCTGATGGTTCAGGGGCTGGTCAACAGTTTCGGAACTGTGGTTATGGCGGCTTTTGCAGCGGCTGTGAAAATTGACTCTTTCGCTTATATGCCGGTGCAGGATTTCGGAAATGCATTTTCTACCTTTATTGCCCAGAATTACGGGGCGGGAGAGAAGGAACGGATCCGGAAGGGGATTAAGAATGCCGTGATTGCTTCGGTGGTATTCTGTCTGGTTATTTCAGCCGGTGTCTGGATATTTGCCCGGCCCCTGATGCTGATTTTCATCCAGCCACAGGAGACGGAGATTCTGCGGGTGGGAATGGAGTACCTGCGTATTGAAGGAGCCTTTTACTGGGGAATCGGATGTCTGTTCCTGTTGTACGGTCTGTACCGGGCCATAAAGAAGCCGGGGATGTCGGTGGTGCTGACTGTGATTTCCCTGGGAACCCGTGTGGCACTGGCTTATCTGCTTTCCTCCGTGGAGAGTATCGGGACGTTGGGAATCTGGTGGTCTGTACCCATCGGGTGGATGCTGGCGGATCTGACAGGATTCCTTTACTGGAAAAAATTAAACAGAAAAAAATGAATGGTTATGCCGTTCTCAGAATCTCGATCTGAAATATGCCAGGTATTCCCGGGCAGTGGAGCAGATTCTGGAAAATGAAACAGTCAGGGCGCTGTTAGCAGAAGACGGAACTTTACTCATAGGAGTGGCGGGAGAGGAGAAGTATTAGACACGACGTTGGAACAAAACGAAAGAAGCAGGATGTGGATTGGTAATTTCCGTCGTCCTGCTTCTGTCTTTTATTGCGTGTGAACTGTAATATATTTTTGGTTTTGGCTTCTTGGCTTATCGGGAATCGTCATTGCCAGCAATCCGCTATCCAACAGCGGTCGTAGATATTTTCGTGTGAAATTCTTTGAGTTTTTATATCCGCAATGTTCTGCGATTTCTGCTTTGGAGTGAGGTTCTTTGCAAAAAGACAAAATCGTATCTGCTATTGTCACTTGGGTCGTCACTTGGGTCGTCACTTGGGTCGTCACTTGGGTCTTTTCCCGCGGCCCCACTTTTTCTACTGCAACAGAAGTCAGCAGAACCACCGTGCGGAACACGTCACCCTCGATAAATTCCGGTGTGCCGCCGGAATAGTCCCGGTGTGCCAGACTGTTGGAAAAAATCTCCCGCAGGATTCTGTCCCTGGCGCTGACGCTTTGAATACCTTCTTGCACGAAAGGGTCGCTGAGATGTTTTTGCCCAAATGCGATCAGCCGGTCATAACTTTCCAGGAGATTTGTGATAATTACATCACGGTCATCATAGCGGTCCAGATTCTCTACCCGAAAAATGGCATCAGTCTTATGTTGGGGGAGGACTGACATGATGGTGGAATCCTTTCCAAAGAGAAGGATAGCCGAAAGGGTGATGCCTTCCAGCTGCTGTGTCTCATCTTTCAAAATCAGGCCGGCACTGCGAAGCATTTCTTCGTCAGACATGGATTTCCAGGGATGGTTGGAACTACGGATAGAAGTCATGGATCTGGCCCGTTCCATCAAATCAGACCGTAAATCATCCAACTGAAATCGGGTTACTTTATTGACAAAATAGCTGCCGCTTTTTCGTGCATACAGTTGGTACACCATATCGGAGTTGTCTGTAATGTCAATGTCAGATTCATGATTCCGGTCAAAAATGCGTCCTCGGTGACGGCATACCTGGCTGCTGCTCGGAACCTGAATGACCAGGATTGTGCGTCCATCTACAAGGGATGTTTCCGGCTGTAAGTAAAGCGGAGGATTGATTTTTTGGCCGTTGTTAATGGAGGTAACAAAATCCTTTTTCATGCGATCAACCGCATCCGGGGTGATGCCAAGAATCTCCCCGTTGTCTTTCACACCTAGGAGGATGATTCCGCCGTCGCGGTTGGAAAAGGAACAAACGGTATCGTATACATTTTTGGTAATTTCATTGGTAGATTTCTTAAACTCCACACAGATATTTTCGCCGTCATGTACGAGTTTCCGGAGTTCTGCTTCTGTCATAGAGGCAACTGTCCCCCTTTCAGTTTCAAATTCACATTTATATTATACGGTTTTTTTTTAAGAATATCAATTTCATGTCCACTTGAGAAGAGGAAAGTTTCAGGGTCCGGGGAAATAACAGAACCTGAATTTAAAATCCATATCTCGACGCTTTCCTCCTCTTGTGATATACTAAACAATAGTATGTCGTTACGAGAGGAGGAATTTTTATGGGCGAACAGACCAATCCGGATAAACCCATGAAACATATTTGTGCGGGTCTGCTGGCCCATGTGGACGCAGGAAAAACCACCCTGGCGGAAAGTCTTCTGTATCTGCGGGGAAGCGTAAGGAAACTGGGGCGGGTTGACCACAGGGACGCCTTTTTAGATACCTATGAGCTGGAGCGTTCCAGGGGAATCACCATCTTTTCCAAACAGGCACAGTTCCTCATGGGAGACAGGACGGTGACCCTCTTGGATACGCCGGGGCACGTGGATTTTTCCGCAGAAATGGAACGGACTCTGCAGGTTCTGGACTATGCAATTTTAGTGATCAGCGGGGCAGACGGGGTGCAGGGCCATGTGATGACCCTGTGGAAACTGCTGAAGGTCTACAAAGTCCCTGTCTTTTTATTTATTAACAAAATGGACCAGGAAGGAACCGACAGGGAGGCTCTGCTGAAGGAGCTGCAGACGAGACTGGATGAAAGATGTATAGATTTCAGCAGTGGACAGGAAGAAGAATTTCTGGAAAATCTGGCGGTCTGCGAGGAAAGGATCCTGGAGGAGTACCTGGAGAAGGGAACCATAGAAAGAGAAGAAATTACCCGGATGATTGGGCAGAGAAAAGTCTTCCCCTGCTACTTCGGCTCAGCCCTGAAACTGCAGGGGGTGGAAGAATTCCTGCAGGGACTGGAGACTTATACAAAACCACCGGTATACCCGACGGAATTTGGAGCCAGAGTTTATAAGATTGCCCGGGACGATAAGGGAGCCCGTCTCACCTACATGAAGATTACCGGAGGCAGCCTGAAAGTGAAAACCCTTCTGACTAACCGGGGAGAAGGGAAAGAAAAGGGTTCCGGGATCTGGGAAGAGAAGGTGGATCAGATCCGGATCTATTCCGGAGCTCAGTTTGAGACAGAGCAGGAAGCAGAGGCAGGAACCATCTGTGCCGTTACCGGCCTGGAGAAGACTTGTTGCGGCGAGGGCCTGGGAATCGAAACAGACTTTCATCTTCCCGTTCTGGAGCCGGTTCTGACTTATAAAGTACAGCTTCCCCAGGGATGCGACACCTCTCAGATGTTTTTGAAACTGCGTCAGCTGGAGGAGGAAGAACCGCAGCTTCATATTGTGTGGGATAAAGCCTCCAACGAAATCCATGCCCAGGTGATGGGAGAGGTGCAGATAGAAATTTTAAAAAGCATGATTCAAAAACGGTATGGAGTGGCAGTGAAATTCGGTTCCGGAACCATCGTCTATAAAGAAACCATTGCCGAGCCGGTGGAGGGAGTGGGGCACTTCGAACCCCTGCGCCATTATGCGGAGGCACATCTGCTTCTGGAACCGGGAGAGAGAGGCAGCGGGCTGGTTTTTTCCAGCGCCTGCAGCGAGGATATGCTGGATCGGAACTGGCAGCGTCTGATTCTGACCCACCTGGAAGAAAAGAAACATCCGGGGGTTTTAACCGGTTCTGAGATTACCGACATGAAAATCACCCTGATTGCGGGAAAAGCCCATCTGAAGCATACAGAAGGAGGCGACTTCCGTCAGGCCACTTACCGGGCGGTACGCCAGGGATTAAAGAAAGCAAAGAGCGTACTTTTAGAGCCGGTCTACGAGTTTCGTCTGGAGGTTCCCTCTCAGATGGTGGGGAGGGCCATGGCGGATATTCAGAAAATGCACGGGGAATTTCAGCCGCCGGAAACAGAAGGGGAAACGGCAGTATTAACGGGAACCGCGCCGGTGGCTTCCATGCAGGGGTATCAGACAGAAGTGATTTCTTATACCAAAGGACACGGAAGAATTTTCTGCAGCCTGAAAGGATATGAGGTCTGTCATAATTCCGAAGAAGTCATCGAGGCCATTGGATACGATTCAGAAAGGGATCTGGAAAACCCCACCGGTTCCGTTTTCTGTTCCCATGGAGCGGGAATCAATATCCGCTGGGATCAGGTTTCCGAATATATGCACGTGGAGAGCGGATGGAAACCAAAAGAGGAGCACAAAGAGATAAAAACCTCCGGAACTACAGCGGCTTCGGCTTCTTTTGGCGGATGGCAGGATGAGAAAGAACTGGAAGAGATTTTTAACCGTACTTATGGACAGAAGGACAGAAACCAGTATCTGTTTTCCTCCAGACAGGAAACGGGAAAGGTGGAAAAGCGCTTTAAAAAGCAGGAATACGATCAGGAATATCTTCTGGTAGACGGTTATAATATCATTTTTGCCTGGGAAGAGTTAAAAGAACTGGCGAAGATCAATGTGGAAAGCGCCAGAGACAAGCTGATGGATATTTTAAGCAATTACCAGGGATTCCGGAAAAATACGGTGATTCTGGTCTTTGACGCGTATAAAGTGGCCGGAAATAAAGGGGAAGTGATGAAATACCACAACATTTATGTGGTATATACGAAAGAAGCTGAAACAGCGGATCAGTATATTGAAAAGACGGTTCATGAAATCGGAAAGCGGTGCAAAGTCACCGTCGCCACCTCAGATGCGCTGGAACAGCTGATTATTATGGGACAGGGAGCAGAACGGATGTCTGCCAGAGGGCTGTATGAAGAAATCGCCCTGGTAAACCAGGAATTAAGAAGCTCTTATCTGAACAGACAAAAGAAGGGAAACCTCCGGCTGTTTCATGATTTGCCTGAAGATCTGGCAGAATATATGGAAGAGGTGCGTATCGGGAAAAAAGAGATTTAGGAACAGAGAAAAAAGAAAATCAGGAATAATTCTTGACATTAGGAATAAATAAAGGTAAGATAGAATGCATAAATATAAGGGAATGCAAAGATGGGGACACATTATCCGTTCAGATTCAGCACAGAGAGCTGTCGGTTGGTGCAAGACAGAGAGAAAGAGCGGGATAACATCACCCTGGAGCATCTGGACGAAAGGGTTTTCCTGAGTAGGGACAGACGGATTCTCACCGTTACAGGAGACGTTGTTGACTGACAGCGATAAGAGTTGATTGTATATTTATGCAATAAGCAGAGTGGTACCGCGGAGTGATTCGTCCCTGCAGCAGTTTTGCTGCAGGGACTTTTTATATTGCAGCGGCGCAGGAAAAAGAAAGCTGTCAGATTACTGTAGGGTAGAATGAAAACATTCTCTGATTCCACAAAAAACAGGAAAGAGGGATGAGAAAATGAGTGGAGTTATGATGATGGTAATTGCCATCGTAGTTTTAGGAGGCGCCTATCTGCTGTATGGACGCTATCTGGAAAAGAAATGGGGAATTGATCCAAAAGCCAAAACCCCGGCCTATGAACTGGAAGACGGAGTTGACTATGTACCGGCGGATACCAACGTGGTATTCGGTCATCAGTTTGCCTCCATTGCAGGGGCAGGACCCATTAACGGACCGATTCAGGCGGCGATTTTCGGCTGGCTTCCGGTTATGCTCTGGATTTTAATCGGCGGTGTATTCTTCGGCGCGGTACAGGACTTTGCATCTATGTACGCTTCAGTAAAAAATAAGGGAAGAACCATAGGCTATATTATTGAAGAATATATTGGAAAGCTTGGAAAGAAGCTGTTTTTACTGTTCTGCTGGCTGTTTTGTATCCTGGTAGTAGCTGCATTTGCAGATGTGGTAGCAGGAACCTTTAACGGTTTTTCCCAGGCAGCAGACGGAACAGCAGCAAAGATAACAGCCAATGGAGCAGTAGCAATGACCTCCATGCTGTTTATTGTTGAAGCAGTAGCTCTGGGAATGATTTTACGTTACGGAAAATTACATAAATGGGTAAATACAGGAATTGCCATTGTGATGCTGGTGGCTGCTGTGGCTGTCGGACTGAAATTCCCTATCTACATCAATCAGAGTACCTGGCACATTATTATTTTCCTGTATGTGTTAGTGGCTTCTGTAGCCCCCGTATGGAGTCTGCTGCAGCCCAGAGATTATCTGAACAGCTATCTGCTGATCTTTATGATTGTTGCAGCAATAATTGGTATTTTCGTTTCCAATCCGCAGTGTCACCTGGAAGCCTTTACTTCTTTTAACGTAGACGGACAGATGCTGTTTCCAATATTATTTGTAACCATTGCCTGCGGAGCTGTTTCCGGATTCCATTCCCTGGTTTCTTCCGGAACAGCATCCAAACAGATTAAAAGTGAGAAAAATATGCTCCCGGTTTCTTTCGGAGCGATGCTGATGGAAAGTATGCTGGCTATCATTGCTTTAGTTGCAGTGGCTTCTTTTGCAACGGGAGAGGCGGAAGCGGCAGGACTGACAACGCAGCCTCAGATTTTTTCCGGAGCGATTGCCAACTTTTTAACTGCTGTGGGACTTCCCTACAATCTGACGTTTACGTTGATTAACCTGGCTGTCTCTGCTTTTGCACTGACTTCCCTGGACTCTGTAGCCCGTGTGGGCCGTCTGTCCTTCCAGGAATTCTTCCTGGATGCAGATACCGATGAGGAAAATATGGGACCGGTGAAAAAACTGATGGTAAATAAATATTTTGCCACCATTATAACTCTGGTACTGGCTTATCTGCTGGCAAAAGTAGGATATGCAGAGATCTGGCCGCTGTTCGGATCTGCCAACCAGTTATTATCTGTACTTGCCTTAGTTGCCTGTGCCGTATTTTTAAAGAAGACGAAACGCCAGGGAGCCATGCTCTGGATTCCGATGGTCTTCATGATGGCGGTTACCTTTTCTGCCCTGGGAATTACCATTTATAAGTTAAGCAGTGCGTTCGTCACCACCGGCTTAAGCCTGGGCAATACCCTTCAGCTTATTTTCGCCGTACTGCTTCTGATTCTGGGCGTTATTGTAGCCATCCAGGGGATTAAGAAATTAATGGAACCGGAAAAAACTAAGAAAACCGATAAGGTAGTTGCGTAAGCACTGAATAAAGAAGGACTGTCTGACAAAAGCTGCAGACAGTCCGTCTTTTTTCTGATATGATAAAAAGCAGGATAAGGCAGAAAGGAGAGAGAACATGAGACAGAAAGAGAGAACGCAGATGTCAGAATCTATGCTGCTGGCAGTTTTTCTGACTCTGGCGGGAGGCTTTCAGGACGCGTATTCCTATAATTGCCGGGACAAAGTCTTTGCCAATGCCCAGACGGGGAACATTGTTTTGCTGGGGCAGAATCTGGCTCAGGGCAATTGGGAGGCCGCTGTTCGTTATCTGGTTCCTCTGGGAGCGTTTTTGCTGGGAGTTTATGTGACAGAATGGGTACATTATCACTATAAAGAATATGAAAAAATTCACTGGAGGCAGATGGTACTGCTGGCAGAAACGGTTATTTTAATTGCAGTTGGATTCTTTCCTCAGTCCTGGAATATGTTTGCCAATGGAATCCTGTCTTTTGCCTGCGCCATGCAGGTCAACAGTTTCCGCAAATTCCGCGGCATTCCCTGCGCTACTACCATGTGCATCGGAAATATGAGAAGCGGAACGGAATATCTGTGCCGGTATCATCTTACAAAAGATCCCCAGATGAAGAAGAAAAGTATTCATTATTATACAATAATTCTCATCTTTGCCGTTGGAGCTGCCTGGGGAGCCCTGGCCAGTAATACCCTGGGAGAAAGGGCAATCTGGATCTCCGCCGTGTTCCTGGTACTGGGATTTCTTTTAATGTTTCTAAAAGAAGATTCGGGGCTGATATTTCGTCAGGAAAAATAGTCGCCGATGGGTCGCAGCCTGCCTTTCTGGATGTGAGCGCCGTTTTCCAGTAGCTCCATAAAGGCAGACAGGGTGTCCCGGATTTCTTCTGTGGATTTAGGGGCCAGAATGTTGTCCAGTTCCGTGGTAAAGACAAGGATCACAATCTCTGCCAGAGAAGAGGGATCCTTACAGCCGATAACTCCCTGTTCTATTCCCTGACGGATAATCTCTGTAAGTACAGGAGACAGGCTGGCTATCATATACTGAATATATTTCTGGTGAATCAGAGCGTTTTCCTGGGACTCCCAGAAATCGCTGCTCTCTGTGCGGCTGAGCTCCATGGAGGCCTCCTGACAGAGAAGAAACAGGGAGGTCATTCTCTCAAAGGGAGAGAGCTCCTGCTGAGAGGCAAGCTTATAGGCATTTTCAATGGTTTTTTTATAGTTTCTCTGAATCAATTGTTCTAAAATATCGTTCTTAGAGGAAAAGTAGTAATAGATGCTGCCTTTCCCGATTCCCGCTTCTTTTGCAATATCGGTAACCGATATGGTGCGCACATCACTGCTTTTCAGTAATTTTTCCATAGCATCTAAAATCTGATGGTATTTTTCCGAAGAAGGCATGGATAACTTCCTTTCTATAAAGAGTCTGACCGGTGTACGAGACTTCGTACACCGGCGCTGATATATACATCAGTATACCATAAACGACGGGATTTTACTACTATTGACTCAGGTTTGAAAACATGATACTGTAGTAATATATGAGTTCGACTACTGGTCGAAAAAGAGAAAAAAAGGGGGAAAAAAGATGACATATTCCGAACTGTTTGCTGAAGTGCGGGCACTTTTTTCAGAGGCAGATGTAAGCAATGTGAAAGAACATCTGGCATTTCAATTTAATATTACAGGCGAAGGAGAGGGGATCTTCTACGCAGAGGTAAAAGACGGGAAATTAAGCGTGGAGCCTTATGAATATTTTGACAGAGATGTAATATTTACCTGTTCGGCAGAAACTCTGCTGAAGATTGCAAAGGGAAAGACCGATCCGGTTCTGGCGTTTACCCTTGGAAAACTGAAAGTGGACGGGGATATTGATAAAGCGCTGGTTTTAAAAGAGTTTATAAAAAAATAAAAGAAGGGATTAGATGAAAGGAATCACGAAAATCGCCGTTGGGATTGCGGCGGCAGGAGCCGCCCAGGGAGCCCTGGCCGAATATTTTTACAGAAGAACCATGGTCCGCCAGAGAGCGAAAGTAGAACGGACGACAAAGATGGCGGGAACTGACTGGGCACAGTACAAGCCCTTACTGGAAAAGCGAAAAGAAGCCTTTCTGATGCAGCAGATGGAAGATGTATATGTTCGTGCTTTTGACGGGCTGAAACTACACGGAACCTTTGTAAAAAAGGATACAAAGAAAGTGGTGATCTGTTTCCACGGCTACACCAGTAAAGGCATGAATGATTTTATCGGACTTTCCGATTATTATCTGAGAAATCATTATTCCATGTTGCTGGTGGATGAACGGGCCCACGGAGAAAGTGAAGGAACCTACATCGGATTCGGCTGTCTGGACAGAATGGACGCTTTAAGATGGATTGAATATGTGACAGACCGTATGGGAGAAGACGTGCAGATTATTCTTCATGGAATTTCCATGGGCGGGGCCACAGTTCTGATGACTTCCGGTCTGCAGCTTCCTTCCAGTGTCAGGGGAATTATCTCAGACTGCGGATTTACATCGGCGAAAGAAGTATTTGCTTCTGTCCTGAAAAATATGTATCACCTGCCTCCGTTTCTGGTTCTGCCCCTTGCGGACAGAATGAACCAAAAGCGGGCGGGCTACGGACTGGATGAATGTAATGCTGCAAGAGAAGTGAAGAAGGCGCAGGTACCTATCCTGCTGATTCACGGAGAGGGGGATACCTTTGTTCCCTGCTGGATGTGCGACAGGATATATGAAAACTGTGCATCAGAAAAGAAAAAACTGATTGTAAAAGGGGCCGCCCATGCGGAGTCTTATTACAAAGATACAGAAGCTTATGAAAAGGCAATGGATGCGTTTTTAGGAGGTATCATAGAATGAAAACAAGATATGGAAATAAGGTGTATCCCTTAACTGCTGCACAGAGATTACATTTTTTTTATCAGCAGTACTGTCCTAAGAAACAGGTTCTGAATATTGGAACCAGTGTAACCATCGAAACAGAGGTTAATTTTGAAGAACTGAAGAAGGCCATTTATCAGGCCTATGACCGCTGCGAATCCATGCGTCTGAGATTTGCAAAAGACAAAGACGGCACCTGTTATCAGTATGTGGTAAAGAAAGAAGAGCGGGACATCGAATACGTAAACTTCACAGGCTGGAAGGAAGAAGATGCCCAGAATGAGATGAAAAAGTGGACGTCCGTACCCTTTGAGAAATACGATTCTCCACAGAACCGGATTGTAATGATTACTACTCCGGACGGATACAACGGCTTGTATCTGCTGGTGGATCATATGACCATGGACGCTCAGTCTCTGATTGGTTTTCTTAAAGACATCATTGAACTTTACTGCAGCAGTATGTATGAAGGGGTAAATCCGCCCACAGCTACCTATTCGTATCTGGAACAGCTGAAAAAAGATCTGGCCTATGAACAGGGATGCAAAGCTCAGGAAAGAGACCGGGAATTCTTCCATAACCTGATTGAGACGGCAAACCCCATCTATAACGATATTGACGGGGTGAAACGTCTGATGGAAGTCCGCAGAGAGAAAAAAGACGATACCTTAAGAGCGGTAAAGGATGTATCCGAGAGCGTGGACTCCAATATTGCAGCTTTCCATCTGGAAGCGGAGCCGAGCCGGAGACTTCTGGAATTCTGTCATGAGAACCAGGTGTCAATGGTGTGCCTGCTGATGATGGGACTGCGCACCTATTTCCAGAAGCTAAACGGATATGATGAGGTCTCCATCGTTACCACAGTGGCCCGCCGGGCAACGGTAAAGGAAAAGAAATCAGGAGGAACCAGAATTCACTGCTTCCCCTTCTGTACCTCTGTTTCCAAAGACGATACCTTCATCGAGGGAATTTATAAAATCAGAGACGGACAGAACCGTCTGTTCCGTCACGCCAATTTCGATCCGGTAGAATACTATGGATACCGGAGCAAATATTATGGATTTAAAGAAGGGGAGACTTTTGAGCCCATGAGTCTTACCTATCAGCCGATGACTCTTCAGGAGAAAGGCCTTACGCAGTTGGGAGACATCAAATACAAAACCCAGTGGTATCCTAACGGGGCAGCAGCCCACAGACTTTATCTGACCGTAATGCACCGCTCCACAGACAATGGACTGGACTTTAATTTTGAACATCAGACAGGGGCCTACTCCTATGAGAAACTGGAATATTTCTACTATTATCTCTGCAAGATTCTGTTTAAGGGAATTGAAAACAAAGATTTAAAAGTAGGAGATATTCTGAATCTGGTTTAAACGATAAAATGTCAGGAGGATACAAAGATGCTGGAACAGGTAAAAGAAATTATTTGTGAATATGTGGAAGTGGATCCGTCAGAGATTCATGAAGAATCCAGATTTATCGAAGATCTGGGCTTTACCTCTTTTGACTTCATGAGTATGGTAGGAGAATTTGAAGATACCTTTGATATTGAAGTAAGAGAAGAAGATGTAGTACATGTGAAAACAGTGGGAGAGGCCATAGAATATGTGAAAAAACTTCAGGCCGAATAGGAAAGGGAGAGCTTATGGCAGTACAAACTTTACGGGAGCTTCTTGTACGTGCGGCAGATACATATGGAGAGGGAGATGCCTTCCGCTATAAAGAAAAAAAGAATATTGTTACCAGAAGTTATCTGGATTTGAAAAGAGACAGCGAGGCATTTTCCAGAATGCTGGCAAAGAAAGGGATGGAAGGAACACATGTGGCAATTGTGGGAAGCACTTCTTACCTTTGGGTAGTCAGTTATTTCGGAGCCGTAAATGGGGGGAATGTGGCGGTACCCTTAGACGCATCCCTTCCCAAAGAAGCGCTCTGCCGTCTTTTAGAGAGAGCGGAGGTCAGCGTCTTCGTATATGACGCAGGAAAGAAAGAGACTGCAGAGCTGGCAAAAGAGAAATGTCCTTCCATAAAAGAATTTATTGCGATGGAAGAACTGCCCCGGATTCTGGAAGAAAACCAGGGAGAATATGAAAAGGAAGTGACTCCGGACAGCCTGTGCACCATCATGTTTACTTCCGGAACCACCGGAGAAAGTAAGGGCGTGATGCTGACCCACAGAAATCTGGCAGATAACGCTACCTGTCTGGATATGAAAATTCCGCCCAGAACAGTAACCATGTCAGTGCTCCCCATTCATCATGCATACTGTCTCAGTATGGATATTTTGAAGGCGCTGGATCTGGGATCGATCATCTGTATCAATGACTCCATTATGAGAGTGGTTAAGAATATGAAGATTTTCCAGCCGGAAATGATGCTGATGGTACCTATGATGATTGAAACGATTTATAATAAACTCCAGGATACCCCTCTGATTCCCAAAAAGCTGCTGGCGAAAGAGGTTTTCGGAGGCAAGCTGAAAACCATATGCAGCGGAGGCGCTTACCTGGATCCGGACATGGTGACAAAATTTGCAGAATATGGGATTACCATTCTCCAGGGTTACGGAATGACAGAGTGTTCGCCCGTTATCAGTACCAATCTCTACTGGGACAGCAAAGAGGCCTCCGTGGGCAAACTGATGCCCGGCTGTCAGGCGAAAATCGTGGACAACGAAATCTGGGTAAAAAGCCCCAGCGTAATGATGGGTTATTATAAAATGCCCGAAGAGACAGCAGAGGTTCTGGAAGACGGATGGCTGAAAACAGGAGATTTGGGATATGTGGACGAAGATCAGTTCGTCTTTCTCACCGGAAGAAAGAAAAATCTGATTATCCTGAAGAACGGAGAAAACGTTTCTCCGGAAGAAATCGAAAACCAGCTCTCCAAAGAACGACTGGTAAAAGAGGTTCTGGTTCGGGAAGCGGAAGGATCCATTGAAGCGGAAATATTCCCGGATGAGGAATACGCAGGCAGGAAACGGATCCGGAAGATAGAAGAGAAGATTCAGGAGATTGTAGACAACTACAACAAACAGGTACCCATGTATAAACAGGTACATAAACTGAAACTGAGAGATACGGAATTTGAAAAAACTCCGTCTAAAAAAATAAAACGTTTCTAAAATAAAGAAGAAAGAAGGCAGTCAGGCGAAAGATCGTCCGGCTGCCTTGTCATATCCGGGGATCCGGGGTATACTTTTTTTATTGCCGGGAAACAGGAGGGAAAACAATGGAATGGGTCTATGCGTTAGGAGAACAACTGGAAGAAATACCGAAAGAACAGGCCATAAGAGAACAGATTCCTTCGGTTTTTCTCACAGATTCAGAAAATTACCGGGAACTTCTGGAGGAAGCAGGGATTTGCTATGAAGGGGAAGCGAAACTCTCCCTGGTGAGCTTCTGCCGGGTAGAAACCCAGCAGGAGTGTATCTGCGGCTCTCTGGCAATTCCCAGGCTTTCAGACATACAGGGAATCCGCTCCAGGCTTTTATTCTTTGTCAGTAAAGAGAATATTGTGATCGCAGACGACGGAGAGTTTGCCCGGGCGCTTATAGAGCGGATTCAGGAGAAGAAAATCCACCAGGGAGATACAAAAGAAAAGTTTCTCTATAATTTTATGGCAGAGTTTATGAGTAAGGATATGGAATTTCTGTCAGGATATGAAAAGCGGATCATCGAAATGGAGGAAGATATCATTGCAGGGAGAACCAGGGAATTTCAGAAAAGGCTCATGCCAATCCGCAAGGAACTGCTGAATCTGAGGGGATATTATGACGAACTGTCTGATATGGGAGACGAGCTGGAAAGCGATGAAAACGATTTTCTGGAAGAATCTCAGCAGAAATATTTCGGAATCATTGCCGGTCGGGCCAATCGCCTCTTAGGACGCACCGTCTATCTTCTGGAGTATGCCCAACAGATAAAAGAAGCCTGCCAGGCTCAGATCGACGCCAGACAGAACAGAAACATGCAGTATCTGACCATGATTACCACCATCTTCTTTCCCCTGACGCTAATTACCGGATGGTACGGCATGAACTTCCGGAATATGCCGGAACTGGAAAACGGCTATCCCGGAGTCATCCTTTTAAGTCTGGCGGTTCTCATAGCCTGTATTCTCTTTTTCAGAAAGAAAAAAATCTTATGAGAAAAACAGGATGCAAAGAAGCATACACAGAGGCTGGTGTACCAGATAAAGAAGCAGACTGTGCTGGCCTGCTTTCGTCAGTATGGGCAGCCGACGGCAGAGAAGGGGGCGCAGCCTGGGAGCGTTTGTGAGGATAGGATTGAGAAAGTAACCTGCACAAAAGAGAAAGAACCAGGGCAGCAGAGGGAAATAATCACTGGAATAAAAATGCGCCGAAGGAAATCCCAGAGGCGCCAGGAATTTTGCTTCATACAGAAATTCCGGAACCTGGATAAGGGACAGATTGCCGAATCCCAGGAAATGGCGGGTAACCGGATAAAAAAAGAGAAAAAGCAAAAAACTTACGCACACTCCGACCCGGGGAGAAATTTTAGATAATACGGGATCCAAAAGGATCAGAAGTAAAACGGCGCATCCCAGAAAATTTAAAATTCCAAACAGTATCAGGCTGTCCGGCAGAATCAGCCAGGTAATCAGGGTAAGAAGCAGGCCGAAACCGTTTAGGAGCAGTCCGCGGCGAAGGTTATGCCTTCTTCCCCAATGCCAGGAGATACCGGCAATTAAGATAAAAGTACAGCAAATAAAACGCTCCCAGAGGATCACCGGGGGATGCTGAAACCACTGGGGAGAACGGCCGAAAATAACAAAAATGTCATAACAGAGATGATAAGCAATCATATGAAAAACAGCAAAACCCCGCAGGGCGTCTATCAGATAAAAACGTTGTCTCAAAGCTGTCTGCATGAAAAAATACCTCGCAAATAAGAATACTTTATTATACCATTGAAAAAGAAAAACCTACAAGAGGAGAAACACCTGCATGAAAGGATAAGGTACCCATTATGAACAATTTCGATTTGGCAGTCTGCCTGACAGCCGTAAATCTGCTGGCTTTTTTTCTGTTTGGAGTGGATAAATACAAAGCCAGAAAGAAGAAATGGCGCATTTCGGAAACTACCCTGTGGACGGTCTCCATCCTGGGAGGAAGCCTGGGAGCGTGGCTGGGAATGCAGATTTTCCGACATAAGACAAAACATAAAACATTTGTGATAGGAATTCCTGTGCTGTTTGTATGTCAGATTCTTATAGGAACAGGAATTTTAAGATATTTCCAGTAGAAAGGAAGGAAAGTATGAGAGAGCAGCTCACAGAAAATGATATAAAGAAAATTCAGGAAGAAATTGACTACCGGAAACTGGTAGTGAGAAAAGAAGCCATTGAGGCAGTTAAGGAGGCCAGGGCCCAGGGAGACTTAAGCGAAAACTTTGAATACTATGCGGCCAAAAAGGATAAAAATAAAAATGAAAGCCGGATTCGCTACCTGGAGAGAATGCTGAAAACGGCAAAGGTGGTAAAGGACGAGTCTAAGGAGGACGAGGTAGGACTGAACGACGAGGTGGTATTGTATATGGAAGACGATGAAGAATGTGAGACTTACAAACTGGTAACTTCTATCCGAAGCAACTCCTTAAGTAATAAAATCAGCATTGAGTCCCCCATTGGAAAAGCGATTCTGGGGCACAAAGTGCAGGACCGGGTCTATGTGAAAATCAGCGAAAATGCAGGATATTATCTGGTTATCCGCTCCATAAAGAAAAATGTGGGAGAGGAGACAGACCAAATCCGCAGTTTCTGATTTTACTAAAAAACAGAAAAGATTTTTCGTTTATTTTACAATAGGAAACAGAAAAGTTTGAAGATTTTATAAAAACAGGGAAAAATCCAGGAAATTAACAAAGAATTTACCTGGATTTAAAGAAGATTTCACTTTGGGAAAGAAGGGGATGCAAGAGGAAACAGAGAATTTTACACAGATTTTACAATTGGATACGGAAAATTTTACATAAACCCTTTAGAATGTGGGCAAAACTAAGGAGAAAGGTATGGAATACCATGCCGCTTGAGGAGGAGAAATGGATCTATTTAGTGTACTAACATTAATCGGCGGTCTTGCCCTGTTCCTTTACGGAATGCAGGTTATGGGGGACGGACTTGCAAAAGTTTCAGGAGGAAAACTGGAAAGAATTCTGGAGAATCTGACTTCCAGCCCTATTAAGGCAGTCTTGCTGGGCGCCGGTGTGACGGCGGTGATTCAGTCGTCATCGGCCACAACCGTTATGGTGGTGGGTTTTGTAAACTCAGGAATCATGAAACTGTCACAGGCAGTGGGTGTTATTATGGGGGCCAATATCGGTACCACAGTAACATCCTGGATTTTAAGTCTGGCAGGAATTGAAAGCAGCAACTTTTTCATTCAGCTTCTTAAGCCTTCATCATTTTCACCGATTCTGGCAGCTATTGGAATTGTTTTCATTATGTTCCAGAAAAATGAGAAGAGAAAAGACATTGGCTTAATTATGGTTGGATTTGCAGTACTTATGTTCGGTATGGAAACCATGAGCGGTGCAGTAGAGCCTCTGGCAGACGTACCGGAATTTACCAGTATTCTGACCATGTTCTCAAATCCGTTGCTGGGACTGCTGGCCGGAGCAATCTTAACGGCAATTATACAGAGCTCCTCAGCATCTGTGGGTATTTTACAGGCTCTGTGTCTGACAGGAACCGTTTCCTATGGAGTGGCACTTCCCATTATCATGGGTCAGAACATCGGTACCTGTATTACAGCGATTTTATCATCCATAGGAACATCCAAAAACGCCAAGAGAGCGGCTGTTGTGCATCTGTCCTTTAACGTAATCGGAACGACGATTTTCATGGTGCTGTTCTATACGATTAATGCTTTCGTGCATTTCTCCTTTGTGGGAGACGCTGCTTCACCGGCAGGGATTGCAGTTTTACACAGTACCTTTAATATTTTTGCAACAATTATTTTACTTCCTTTCGGTCAATATCTGGTAAAACTGGCCTGCCTGATTATCCGGGATAAAGAAGGGGACGCAAAGGCCAGCCGGGAAGAGGAAGAATTCCAGGCTCTGGATCCCCGATTTCTGGAGAAACCGGCTTTTGCTATGGAGCAGAGCCGTCATGCAGCCGTACGTATGGCCAGGGAATCTCAGAATGCCTTAAGTACTGCTCTGGAACTTCTGATGGCCAGATACGATTCTGTGGGAGCCGGAGAAGTAGAACGTCTGGAGGCGAAGGTAGATCGCTATGAGGATGAGCTGGGTACTTATCTGGTAAAATTAAGCCATAAAGATTTAAATGCCAAAGACAACCACAGCCTTTCCGTGATGCTGCACTGTATCGGGGATTTCGAGAGAATCAGCGATCATGCGGTCAATCTGATGGAATCGGCTCAGGAGCTGTATGACAAAGGCCTTTCCTTCTCCAAAGATGCCAGGGCAGAACTGAAGGTCTTCTGTAAAGCGGTGAATGACATTGTGGATTCTGCTTATAAAGTCTTTGAGACAGAAGATCAGGAACAGGCGAAAACCATTGAACCTATGGAAGAAGTGATTGATGGAATCAGTACGGAGATGAAAAACCGTCATATCAAACGTCTGAAAAAAGGAGAATGTACCATAGAAATGGGATTCATCCTTTCAGATATTATTACCGATATGGAACGGATAGCGGATCACTGCTCTAACATAGCTGTCTGTGTGGTTCAGGTACTGGAAGATGCCTATGATAACCACAGCTATCTGGATTATATCAAGAATACGGATAATGAGGAATTTGATAAAGTAGTTTATGAACTGGAGCAGAAATATCTGCTTCCATAAAAAGTATAAAAAAGTTCGAGGATGAGTGTATGATTTATTGTGTGGAAGACGAGAGAAACATTAGAGAACTTTTGGTATATACCTTAGAAACTACAGGATTTGAAGCAAAGGGCATGGCTGACGGCGAAGAGCTGTTCCAGGCCCTTTCCTGCGATCCTGTGCCGGAATTAATTTTACTGGATATTATGCTTCCGGGAAGGGATGGATATGCCATATTGAAAGAACTGAAGAAATCGGATTTATACTGCGATATTCCGGTCATCATGGTAACGGCAAAAGAAGAAGAGCTGGACAAAGTAAAAGGGCTGGACGGCGGAGCCGACGACTATATTACAAAGCCTTTTGGAATGATGGAGTTTATCGCCAGAGTGAAGGCGGTTATGCGCAGGAGCAGGAAAGAGAAGAATGAACTGCTGCGCTGCGGAGCGCTGGAGATGGATCTGAAACGGTACGAAGTCCGGGAAAACGGAACACCGGTGGAGCTTACCAGAAAGGAATACGAAGTCTTAAAATATCTGGTAGAAAATCAGGGGATTGTTCTGACCAGAGATCAGATGCTGGAGCATGTCTGGGGGTATGACTTTATCGGAGAAACCAGAACCGTGGACGTCCACATCCGTACTTTGAGACAGAAGCTGCAGGAGGCCGGAAGTATGATAGAAACGGTTCGCGGTGTGGGATACCGGATCCGTACATAGAAGAGGCAGCCTATGAGACAAAGAATTCTTAATCACGTATGTTTACTTGTAACGTTATCGGTTGTTCTCACCTTTGTAGCTGTGGTGGGCGTTCTCTATTACAACATTGACGGCAGCAGAAAGGAGACAGTACGGGAAGAAGCGGAGTATATCAAATATGCCCTGGAGCAGGTGGGTGACAGTTATCTCACAAAAAAGGTGGGGGATGTGACCAACAGCCGGATCACTTTGCTGGATGAAGACGGAACCGTGCTCTTTGATTCCGTAAAAGATGCCAAGGAGCTGGAAAATCACGGGAACCGTCCGGAATTTGTGAAAGCCAGGAAAGAGGGAAGCTGTGAAATGACCCGTTTTTCTGAAACCCTGTCTCAGCAGACTTATTATTATGCCCTCTTGCTGGATTCCGGGGAAGTCCTTCGGGTATCCAAGACGGAAGACAGTATTTTTTATACCATGAGCACCAGCCTGACTTTGCTTGGAATCTTACTGGGGGTTGTGCTGATTGTGGCTATCCTGGCCAGCCAGAGACAGGTGAAGCAGATTATCGCCCCTATCAACCATCTGGATTTGGAACATCCTCTGAAAAATGTACGGTATGAGGAGCTGCGCCCCCTACTGGTACGGGTGGATCAGCAGAATAAACAGATTGCAGAACAGGTGGAAGAACTGAAGCAGAAACAGTTTGAAAAAGAAAAGGCGGAAATGGTGCGGAAAGAATTCTCCGCTAACGTATCCCATGAACTGAAAACGCCTCTGATGTCCATTTCCGGATATGCAGAACTGCTTAAAAACGGTATGGTCCGCAGCGAGGACGTTCCGGAGTTCGCCGGCAGAATCTATAAAGAAGCCAGCCGCCTGAAGACCCTGGTGGAAGATATCATTCAGTTATCCAAGATGGATGAGAGTAAAAATCAGATGCCTTTTGAACAGGTGGATTTATATGAAATGACAAAAGAAATTGTAAGCAGCGTCCAGGTGCCAGCCGCCCGGAAAAATGTTTCTCTTGAATTTACCGGAGATGCGGTTTCCATGGAAGGCGTCAGACAGGTTCTGTATGAAATCTTTTACAATCTTGTGGATAATGCGATTAAATACAACCAGGAAGGTGGAAAAGTAAGCATCTGGCTGAAAGAAGAAAAAAGAAATATCTCCTGGACCATCTGCGATACGGGAATCGGCGTGGCGAAAGAAGAACAGGATCGGATTTTTGAGCGGTTTTACCGGGTAGATAAAAGTCACTCCAGAAGTACAGGCGGTACAGGTCTGGGGCTTTCCATTGTAAAGCACGGGGCGATGCTTCACAGAGCGAAAGTAAACATTGAGAGTGAGCTGGGAAAAGGAACCGAAATCTCCATCCGTTTTCCAAAGTCCAGAATGTAAGTTTGGCTGTTGACTTTATATCTTACAAGTGTAATAATAGAAGCGAAAGGAGGCTTCTATGAAAAAAAGAAAGGTACTGTGGCTCCTTCCGGCGGGGCTTCTGCTACTGGTCCTGCTTCTGTTTCTCTTCTTATGGAAAGGTCTGGGATTATTTGCAGATACGGAAAACATGCTGCTCTCCTATATGGAGTGCATTGAGTCGGAAGATTATGAGAAAATGTACGGGATGCTTACTAAAGCAAGCCGGGAGACCATCAGCAAAGAGGAATTCACAGAAAGAAATCAGAACATTTACCAGGGGATTGAGGCCCGGAATATAGAGATTAAAATCAAAGAGAAGAAAGACGAAGGACTTCAGACGGTGCTGGTCTATGAAACTTCCATGGACACAGCCGCCGGTCTCCTTCAGTTTGAAAATCAGGCCGTATTTACCAGAGAGATAGGAGAAGGCTGCGGACTGGAATGGGAACACAGTCTGATCTTTCCCAATCTGGGGAGAGAAGACAAGGTACAGGTGACCACCATACCTGCCCAAAGGGGACAGATTTTAGACAGAAACGGACAGGTACTGGCCGGCGCCGGAACAGTATCCCAGGTGGGAGTGGTTCCCGGAGAGCTGGACGGACAAAGAGATCTGGAATTTGAGAAGCTGGGAGAGCTTCTGGAAATGTCGGTGGAAGAAATAGAAACGAAACTGGGCGCCGCCTGGGTGAAGGATGACTCGTTCGTTCCACTGAAGATGCTGGAGAAAATTGACGAGATTGATTTACTGTTTTATTCTCAGGAAGAGGCCATTGAGAAACGAAATCTCAGACAGGAGCTTCTGGAACTGCCCGGGGTAATGTTAAGTGATACCGAAACCCGGGTTTATCCTCTCAAAGAGGCGGCTTCCCACCTGACCGGATATATTCAGGACGTTACGGCAGAGGATTTGGAAGAAAGAGAAGGAGAGGGCTATCATGCAGGCAGTAAGATAGGAAAAAGCGGTTTGGAAAGCCTGTATGAGAAAGAGTTAAAGGGAAAAGACGGCTGTAAAATCACCATCACAAATTCCCAGGGAACAGAGAAAGAGGTTCTGGCCTATCAGGTAAAGGAAGACGGACAGGACATTACACTGACCATTGACGCCGGTCTCCAGCGGAAACTCTATGAGAAATTTAAGGAAGATGAAAGCTGCCATGTGGCCATGAATCCGAAAACAGGAGAGGTCCTGGCTCTGGTCAGCACACCTTCCTATGATGCCAATGATTTTATCTTCGGCTTATCCCAGCAGCAGTGGGACGCTTTAAACGAAGATGAGCAGCAGCCTATGCTGAACCGTTTCCGCAACACCTGGTGCCCCGGGTCCTCCTTTAAGCCCATTATCGGAGCGATCGGAGTGAGCGCCGGGAAGCTGGATCCCAATGCCGATTTGGGAATGGAAGGGCTTCAGTGGCAGAAAGATCAGACCTGGGGCGGCTATTACGTAACCACCCTTCACGAATACAGCACCGCCAACCTGGTCAATGCCCTGATTTATTCAGACAATATCTATTTTGCCAAGGCAGCTCTTCAGATTGGGGCGGATACTTTAAAAACCAGTCTGGAAGGTCTGGGCTTCGGCGCCCGGGTTCCCTTTGACATCTGGATGACAGAATCCCAGTATTCCAATTCCGGAGAGTTTGATACAGAGGTTCAGCTGGCAGACAGTGGTTACGGACAGGGGCAGATGCTGGCAAATCCCCTTCATCTGGCCTGCCTGTATACGGCGTTTCTAAATAACGGAGACGTAATCAAGCCGAGCCTGTTATATACGGAAGATCCGCAGGCGGAAACCTGGATCAGCCAGGCCTTTTCCCCGGAAGCGGTACAGGCAGTCAGTGAAGGGCTTCTCCAGGTCATTGAAGATCCCAATGGAACAGGCGCCGGATGCCGGATGGACGCTGTGCGGCTGGCAGGGAAAACAGGTACAGCGGAGATTAAAGATACGGTAGACGACGTAAACGGAACAGAACTGGGGTGGCTTGCGGTCTATACGCCGGAAGAATCCCCGGAAAATTCCCTCCTTCTGGTCAGTATGGTAGAAGACGTGAAAGAACGGGGAGGAAGCGGATACGTAGTAGGGCTGGAAAGAGAGATTCTGGAAGAAATCTATGCCGGAGAATAAAAGTACCGCTGCAAAAACGGAAAAGTTTTTGCAGCGGTACTTTTGATATACAGATATTAAATATCCGTTTCGGATAAAGCGGCCTCGTCTGCCACCAGGATCGCATTGGGATGTAAACGTAAAATAGAAGCCGGAACCTGAGGAGTAATCGGACCTTCCAGTACCTGCTTTAAGATAGGCGCTTTATCGGCTCCGCTTACTACAACCAGTACGGTTCTGGCGCGCATGATGGTTCCGATACCCATGGTATAAGCCTGACGGGGAACATCCTCTGCGCTGGCGAAGAAGCGTTTGTTGGCCTGGATTGTCTTTTCTGCCAGATCCACGCAGTGGGTTTCATCAGGGAAGAAGTCGCCCGGTTCGTTAAAGCCGATATGTCCGTTGTGCCCCAGACCCAGAAGCTGTAAATCTACCGTTCCCACTTTACGCAGGATTTCATTGTAAGCGGCGCAGGCTTTGTCGCTGTCCGGCTCAGTTCCATCAGGAACGTAAGTATTTTCCAGAGGGATATTAACCTTGGAAAACAGATTCTGATTCATGAAGTAACGGTAACTCTGATCATTGGAAGCATCCAGTCCCTTATATTCGTCCAGGTTTACAGAAGTTACCCCTGAGAAATCCACATCTCCATTCTGATATTTGGCTGCCAGATATTCATAAGTACCAATTGGAGAAGATCCGGTAGCCAGTCCCAATACACTATTTGGCTTTAAAATCACCTGGGCTGCAATGATGTTAGCAGCTTTCCGGCTCATGGCATCATAGTCTTTTGCCTTGTAAACTTTCATAACGAGTTCTCCTTTTCATTTTTATACTTTAAATTTTATAACGGTTTCCCCATTAATTCAATGATTATTTCTTTTATCCTGTAAACATGCATATTTAGCAGGAAAAATACGCAAACAGGTGAAAATGTGGTATAGTAACCATATAACGATTAGGAGGAATGAAAATGAATGCACCTGTTTTAGTAATTATGGCGGCGGGCATGGGCAGCCGGTACGGAGGATTAAAGCAGATCGATCCCGTGGATAAAGAAGGCCATATTATTATGGACTTTTCCATTTACGATGCCGTTAAGGCCGGATTTAAAAAAGTGATATTTATAATAAAGAAGGAAAACGAGGAGGATTTCCGCAGGGCCATCGGCGACCGTCTTGCCGGCCATGTGGAAGTGGAATATGTTTTCCAGGAGCTGACAGATCTGCCGGAAGGCTTTCAGGTTCCAAAAGGCAGGGTGAAGCCATGGGGAACCGGACACGCTGTCTTAAGCTGCCGGAAAGTGATCGACGGCCCCTTTGTGGTAATTAATGCAGATGATTACTACGGAAGTCATGCTTTTCAGATGGCATATGAATTTTTAAGCAGTGTTCAGGATGAGGAAATTTACCATTATATGATGGTGGGATACAAGCTGGAGAACACCCTGACAGAGAACGGCTATGTTTCCAGAGGAATCTGTACCCTGGATGGGGAGGGATGTCTGGCCGGGATCTGTGAGAGAACCCATATCGAAAACCGGGAAGGGGGAGCAGCTTATACAGAGGACGGAGGAAATACCTGGGTGACACTTCCCAAAGACAGCTTTGTATCCATGAATCTGTGGGGATTTTCCAACAGTATTCTGAAAGAACTGGAGAAGAAATTCCGGGAATTTTTAGGAACAGAGCTGGAGAACAATCCTGAGAAATGCGAATTCTTCCTTCCTTTTGCAGTAGACGAGCTGATTGAAGAGAAGAAAGCAGACGTGAAAGTATTAAAATCCATGGATAAATGGTACGGGGTTACTTATAAGGAAGATAAACCCATGGTGACGGCAGCCATTCAGAAGATGAAGGATGAGGGGCTCTATCCTCAGAATCTGTGGGAGTAAAAGAAAATATAAAAATACCTGCCGGTAAGTCTGTCCGGCAGGCGTAAATCAGGAAAAGAGTTAGTGATAACTCTTTTCTTTTTCGTATTTAGGTTCGCAGGTGAGCTGTACGCCCAGTTTTTTAAACTCATTGATGTCCACAGAAGAAAGAAGAACGGAAGCGTGAGCCTGGCAGCCGTTCAATCTGGGAAGCTGTTCCAGGGCCCGTCTGGCGCTTGGGTTGGTCGCTGCACTGATGGACAGGGCGATTAAGGTCTCATCAGAGTGGAGACGGGGATTCTTGCTGCCCAGGTACTGGGTTTTTAAGGTCTGAATAGGAGCAAGAGCCTCGGGAGAAATCACATGTTCCTCATGATCTACTCCTGCCAGTTCTTTTAAGGCATTTAACAAAAGAGCGGAAGAGGCGCCCAGCAGTCTGGAAGTCTTTCCGAATACCATTCTGCCGTCTTCCAGTTCCATGGCGGCTGCAGGAGCCCCGGTGCGTTCCTCCATCTCCAGGCAGGCAGGAATGACTTTCCGGTCGGTGACATTGGTATGAGCCTGTTTCAGCAGCAGTTCGATTTTAAATGCCTGTTCTTCCGGAGCATTGCCCAGAGCGATTTCTGTAAGGGTTTTATAGTATCTGCGGATAATCTCCTGACGGGAGGCCTCCTGACATACCTCATCGTCGATGATACAGTTTCCTGCCATATTCACGCCCATATCGGTAGGAGATTTATAAGGGCATTCCCCGCAGATTTTCTCAAACATAGTCTGAAGGACGGGGAAGATTTCCACATCCCGGTTATAGTTGACGGTGGTAACGCCGTATGCTTCCATATGGAAGGGATCGATCATGTTGACGTCGTTTAAGTCTGCTGTGGCTGCCTCGTAAGCCAGGTTGACCGGATGCTTCAAAGGAATATTCCAGATAGGGAATGTCTCGAATTTGGCATATCCGGCGGCAATTCCTCTTTTATGTTCATGGTAGAGCTGGGAGAGACAGGTGGCCATCTTTCCGCTTCCCGGACCCGGAGCAGTAATAACTACCAGAGGGCGGGATGTTTCAATAAAATCATTTTTTCCATAACCTTCATCGCTGACAATGAAGGAGGTGTTGCCTGGATAACCGGAGATGGGATAGTGCAGGTAAACCTTCAGCCCCAGTTTTTCCAGGTGTTTTCTGAATAAGTCCGCGCTTTCCTGGCCGGCGTACTGGGTGATGCATACGCTTCCCACATAAAGTCCGCACTGGGTAAAGGCTTCATAGAGACGGATCACATCCTCGTCATAAGTGATGCCCAGATCCCCGCGGACCTTATTCTTGTCTATATCATTGGCACTGATTACGATAATGATTTCTGCCTGATCGGAAAGCTGCATCAGCATCCGCAGCTTGCTGTCCGGTTCAAAACCAGGCAGAACCCGGGACGCGTGGTAATCGTCAAACAGCTTGCCTCCGAATTCCAGATAGAGTTTATTATTGAACTTACTGATCCTTTCCCGGATGTGCTGTGACTGCATGGAAAGGTACTTTTCATTATCAAAACCGATTTTCATTTGTTGTGCCTCCGTATTCCTCTTTATATTTTTACAAATAATCAGTATACTATAAATTTTTCCTGAGGGAAACCTGTTTTTATCATTTTTTAAGGAAATATGGTAACTATTCAGCCATGCATCTCGGATTCTCGCAGCAGCCGCTGCTCTACCGCCGCTTACGCGGCTGAATCCTCGATTACGGCTAAACGCCATATGTCTGCTGAAGGCAAAATTCCTCTGCAAGCAAGCTTGCGTTGTATTTTTGCCTTCAGCAGCCGCATGGCTGAATAGTTACAAAATATGTCCTGGAAAAAGTATCTTCCGGTTGATTTCTTGAAAATCAATCCGTATAATAGAGAAGTGACAAGAGGAGGTACAAAAGTGAATAATAATTTGCCTAATAACAAGCAAAATGTCGGACAGGGTCCCCAGGACCCCCAGGGACCCAGGAAGAACAGGCAGTCGATTTTAGCCTTTTTGGTGTGTTTACTGGTTACGCTGATGTGTATCAGCTTTTTTACAAATATATTAAAAGACACGTCCAGTAAAATAACTTACGATAAATTCATCCAGATGGTAGAGGACGACCGTGTGGATGAGGTGGTTCTCCAGTCCGATACCCTGAAGATTACATCCAAACAGAAAGACGGAGAAGAAGTTACCTATTATACAAATGCCATGGAAGACGGAAATGCACTGGCAGAACGGCTGGAAAAGGCGGAGGTGACTTTTACCGAGGAACCGCCGGATGTGCTGGACAGCGTGATTTCCGTGCTGGTAAGTATTTTAGTCCCGGTGATTTTAATGTGCGCTGTCTTTGCCTTCCTGATGGGAAGGGCTAACAAAGGCGGAGGCATCATGGGCATGGGAGTGGGAAAGAGCAGAGCCAAAGCCTATGTGCAGAAGGAAACAGGGGTCACCTTTAAAGACGTAGCAGGAGAAGACGAAGCCAAGGAATCTCTCCAGGAAGTGGTGGATTTCCTCCACAATCCCGGAAAGTATGCCGGAATCGGGGCGAAGCTTCCCAAAGGCGCCCTGCTGGTGGGACCTCCCGGTACCGGGAAAACTCTGCTGGCAAAGGCTGTGGCAGGAGAGGCTCACGTTCCCTTTTTCTCGCTGTCCGGTTCTGACTTTGTGGAAATGTTCGTGGGCGTCGGTGCGTCCCGTGTAAGGGATTTGTTTGAAGAAGCCAAGAAAAACGCCCCCTGTATTGTATTTATTGATGAAATTGACGCCATCGGCAAGAGCCGGGATTCCCGGTACGGCGGCGGAAACGATGAACGGGAACAGACCCTGAACCAGCTTCTGGCTGAGATGGACGGCTTCGATACGTCCAAGGGAATCCTGATTCTGGCGGCTACCAATCGTCCGGAGGTTCTGGATCCGGCGCTGCTGCGTCCGGGCCGTTTTGATCGGAGAGTGATTGTAGACCGTCCGGATTTAAAGGGGCGCATCAGCATTCTGAAAGTTCATGCCAAAGATGTATTGCTGGATGATACGGTAGACTTCGAGGAGATTGCCCTGGCTACCTCCGGCGCTGTTGGATCGGATCTGGCCAATATGATTAACGAAGCGGCAATCCTGGCAGTAAAGCACGGAAGAAAGGCTGTGGCCCAGACGGATCTGCTGGAAGCCGTGGAAGTGGTTCTTGTGGGCAAGGAGAAGAAAGATCGGATTTTAAGTCCCCAGGAGCGGAGAATTGTTTCCTATCATGAAGTGGGACACGCTCTGGTCAGCGCCCTGCAAAAGGATGCGGAACCGGTACAGAAGATTACCATTATTCCCAGAACTATGGGAGCCCTGGGCTATGTTATGCAGGTGCCGGAGGAAGAGAAATATCTGAACACCAAGAAAGAGCTGGAGGCAATGCTGGTGGGCTATCTGGGAGGAAGGGCTGCCGAGGAAATCGTATTTGATACGGTGACCACCGGGGCGGCCAACGACATCGAACAGGCGACCAAGATTGCCAGAGCCATGGTGACCCAGTACGGAATGTCTGAGAAATTCGGACTGATGGGACTGGCAACCCAGGAGAATCAGTACTTAAGCGGCCGGGTGGTATTAAACTGCGGCGACGATACAGCGACGGAAGTGGATCACGAGGTGATGATGCTTCTTCATGAGTCCTATGAACAGGCGAAGAAACTGATTTCCGACAACCGGGAATCCCTGGATAAAATTGCAGAGTACCTGATTAAGAAAGAAACCATTACCGGAAAAGAATTCATGAAGATTTTCCGGGCAGTACAGGCAGGTATGGAGATTCCGGAGGATTTAAGCCGACTGGAGCTGTACGATGCAGACGGCGACGGAAAGCCGGAGGCTGTCCGCAGCAGAACAGAAAGATTACAGGAAAAGGCTGTGGAACCAGCTGTTTCGGAGGCAGCGCCTGAAGTTAAAACTGAAGAACAGGAAGAATCAGAAACCTTTCCGGGCGGGGAAACCGGCGTAGAGTAAATAGCAGGGAACTGCGTGCAAAGGCACGCAGTTCCCTGTTTTAATGGAATAAGAAAATAAAAAAGGAGGAGAACATGAAGAAAAACAAGAAGAAAAAAGGGATAGGAATTCTTCTGGCCGGCACAATTCTGGCATGGAATCTGACAGCCGGCGTCCAGGGAGAGGACGGTCTGGAAAAAGCCAGAGAGGCTTATCAGGCCGGGCAGGAAATCCTGAAATGGGAAAAAGAAGGGATGGGCATTAAGGAGACGGATCCTTTATTCCAGGGAGATTATCTGGAGGCTGCGGGAACCAGTACCGCAGACTGGATAGCCTTTTCTGTTGCCCGGATGGGGTTGGATGAAGGAATGGAAAATTACAGAAACCGCCTGACAGATTATGTGGAAGAGAAATATAAGACAGAAACGAAATTAAGTCCCAATAAGGCCACAGAATGGCACCGGATTTCCCTGACCCTGGAGGCTCTGGGGACGGATCCCCAGGATGTAGGCCAGTCTCATATCAATTTAATTGCAGACGGCGTCTATAACCGGGATAAAACAACTGCCCTGGATCAGCAGGGAGTAAACGGCCTGATCTGGGGGCTGATTGCCCTGGACAGCGGACAGTATGAGACGCCGGATGATGCTTCAGCCCACAGGGAACAATTAATCGAAAGGATTCTGGAACAGCGGACAGAGGACGGAGGCTTCTCTGTGACAGGCAGGGAAGGAGATGTGGATCTGACTGCTATGGCTCTGTGCGCACTGGCTCCTTATCAGGATTCAAAACAGGAATTTACCGTTACCAATGTCAATACAGGAGAAACCACCACAGAGGTTCTTTCAGAAACAGTAGAAGAACTGAAGAACTGGTTAGCCTCCTGTCAGAATGAAAGCGGAACATTTACTAGCTCAGGAGTGGAATCTCTGGAAAGTACCGCTCAGGTGATTATTGCTCTTTCTGTTCTGGGGGAAGACGCGGCACAGGAAGAAGCTTTTTATAAAGATGGAAAAGATCTAATTGAAATCCTGTTGTCTTATCAGATGAAAGACGGAGGCTTCTGTCACGATCTGGAAAAGAAAGAATCAGATGAGATGGCAAGTCAGCAGGCCTTACTGGCCATCACTGCCTACTGCAGGGCGCAGTCCGGCATGGGTTCTGTTTTCTCCTTTACAGACGGGGGGACAGAAGAAACACTTGCAGAAATATATGGAAGGGAAGAGACGCAGGGAATTCCGGCAGTGGCAGCTATCGCCGCAGGAGTTGTCATAATTGTTGCTGCTGCAGTTGTTGTAATAAAAAAGAGAAAAGGAAATAAAACCGAAGAATGGATTGAAGAAGAATAAAAGTTTCCCGCATATTTCGACTTGCGGATTGACAAAAAGCATAGTACAATAATTTTGTCAGAAAAATTAAGAGTGTGGAACGGCCGCCTGTATGGGTGATAATAGGGAATCCGGTGTGAGTCCGGAACAGTCATCTCTGCTGTAACGTGGACGCGGAAACAAGATGCCATTGGATAGATTTATCTGAGAAGGCGTTTCCAAGGATGAAGCGAAGTCAGAATACCTACCGTAGAAAGACGATTCCTAGATTGAAGGAATGGTCTTTTTGTCGTACAAAAAAGAATGAAAAAGACACATTGGGAAAGAGAAAGGAAGGAGAGAAGGAAGACATGAAAAGGAAGAAGTTTTTGGCAGTTCTATTAGCGACAGCAGTTTCTCTGTCTTCTCTGCCGGCGAATTATGCTTATGCGTCCAGTGGAGAAATTGAACTGGAATCCGAAGAAACGGAACCCGCAGGTCTGGAAGAAGAAACAGGAGAAGAAATACCGGAAGAAGATTCGTATCTGACAGAAGACGAGATGTTGGAGGAATCGGAAGTGCCGGAAGAAGATGCAGACCTGACAGAGGAAGAGGAACCGGCAGAACCGGAGGTGTCTCTTTTTTCCATTCAGGAAGGAACACAGAATGCGGCAGATACTGCAGACAGCACAGAGCAGGACTGGCTGCATGAAGTTGGCTTCCAGGATGATGTGGGAGGGGCAGATGCGACCGTACAGACTTATCCTCTGGAAGAAGCATTTGATCCGGCTGTGCATCAGTATACCCTGGTGATGGCTGAAAAGGACTCAAGCCTGTATGCAAAAGCCAGTTCCCTGATGGATGGCGATGTAGTGACGGCAGAATATAAGGATAGCAGCAATAAGGCGAAAAGCGTGGATATTTCCACAAATTATGCGGCAAATGGCAAGGGAACCGCACTGTCATCCTTAGTTACCTATAAATCTCTAAAGGGAAACTCTCTGACTCTGAAGTCAGAAAAGGGTTTCGGGGAGTACCAGATAGATATTAAAAGAAGCGCGAACCTGTTTAATCTGACCGCTTCCGTGGGAGATTATAATTACAGGATTATGAGTCAGGGCTCTTATCCGGACAAAACGGAGGCTTTTTTCCAGAAAGAATATGTGTTTGCCTATCCGGCTTCCTGGAAAGGACAGGAGATGGTTCTGACTTTAAGCAGCTACGATAAAGTCATGAATAAATCCGCCTGGGGTTATCAGCTGAAAGCCAACGGCCAGGATGTGGAAGACGGAGGACAGTATACCGTTACTTTAAACGGGGAATACCAGGAAGTGGCCATAGAGGTATCCTGTGAGGAAGAAGGGGCAGTGAGCACAACCTACGTTCTGCAGCTTATTCCGGAAGAAGAAACCCAGGCCCTTTTCCTTTCAGGAACGGAAGGAACCCAGGACAGTCTGAAAGTGAGCGTGAAAGATGCTTACGAAAACGCTGTAGAACCAGACGGGGCCAATCCGCTGCTGTATACAGGTCTTATCACGGGAGCTGCCTATTCCTATGAAGCGTCTGTGAAAGGCTATCATACGGTTTCCGGTACTTTTACAGCGGGAGAATCCGAAGAAGTGACCATTGCCTTTACGGAAAAGAATATGGGGGAATATCTGGAAGACCTGATAGTCTGGAAGGGAAGCCAGAGTACTTCGCCCGCCTATGAGCTGAAAAGAGAAGAGGAACTGGATGAGGAATACGGCGCTGCGGTATACAGCGTGACTCTGGACAGCATCCTTACTTCTAGCAGTCTTTATTTCGGGGCGAAGATGTCGCCATGGGCACCGGCTGGTTCTGAGATGGAACTGTCTGCCTATAATAAAAGCGGCGCTGCCGTAAGTAAAACCATGAGAGACAGTTCCTATATCTATGCCTCTTCCAGAGTTTATCTAAGCAATGTAATTCAAGGAAGTGCAGACGGCTACATACCGGGAATGTATACCCTGACAGTAGGAACAAAAGGAGATCAGGAAGTTTATAAAATTCTGGTGTACAGAAATCTTCAGCTTCAGTCTCTGACAGTTTCCGCCCAGAGTGGAGGAGAGGAACTGATAAAAGAAAAATTCAACGCATCTTCCTATGAATATACCATGGAGATTCCGGCACAGCAGGAATCCGTATTCCTCCTTCCCACAGCCAGATTTGAAGTTCCCGTGGAGATAAAAGTAAATGGAACCACGGTGGTTAAAGCGGAAAATGCAGGGGAAGAGATAGAAGTTCCCCTTACGGAAAACAGCCAGGACGTGATTTCCATCTGCCTTGCGAAAGAAGCTTCTCCCTACGGAGCAGAATATGCAGGAAAGACCATTGCATCTCACGGGGAATATACAATTACCGTTACAAAGAAAGAAACAGCCAGTATCTCCTTTTGGACGAATCCGGAAGAGGCAAGAGTGGTGCTGTATGACAGTGCAGGCAAGCGTATTGCTTCTCAGGACGACAGGAACCGGGAGTATCCGGAACTGCTGGCAGGAAATGAATACAGCTATACCGTATCCTGCTATGGATACCAGTCAGAACATAAAACCTTTGTGGCAGAAAATGGAGAAAAAGAGATTCCGGTAACTCTGAAGGAATCTACAGCGGTTCATGAAGGACTGACAGATAACGAGTGGGTCAATTACCGGAACAATGATGAAAATAACGGAATCACTGACAGAACAACCCCGACCTCACAGGAAGGTGCAAACCTGAAATGGGGTGCGAAATATGGAAGCGGCTGGGGAGCAGCCTGTACGCCTCCGCTGATTCTGGGCGGCTATCTCTACACTCTTCAGGGAAATCAGATCCTGAAACTGGATAAAGAAACCGGAGAGTGTGTTGACAGAAGTGAAGAGTTAAATGGAAGCGCGGGATTTGCTTTAAATCCGCTGACTTACGGAGATGGACTGATATACGCTCAGATAGGAAACGGCAGTATCCAGGCAGTTGATGCGGCTACACTGAAATCAGTATGGGTAAGCGCTCCGGTGGGAGGACAGACCCTGTGTCCCATCACTTACCGGAATGGATATATCTATACAGGCACCTGGAACAGCGAAAGTGCCATAGGAACCTATTTCTGTCTGTCCGTAACGGATGAAGATCCCAATTCCGGAACAGAAACCAAATATCCTTCCTGGACCTTTGAACATCAGGGCGGATTCTACTGGGCCGGAGCGTATGTGGAAGAAGGATCAGACGGAAACGATTATGTAGTGTTTGGTTCTGATGACGGAAGTTCAGAAGGAAGTTATGTAAATAATGCGGTTTTATACTCTCTGTCTGCTGAGACGGGGCAGGTAGTGGATAAAATTACCGGACTGTCCGGAGATATTCGTTCCTCCATTGCCTACGATGACGGAAAAGTTTACTTTGCAACAAAAGGCGGATATTTATACAGAGCTTCTCTGGATAACGGACAGCTGGATGACCTTGCAGAGTATAATCTGGGAGGAATGGCAACGGCAACACCTCTGGTTTATAACGGAAGAGTTTACGTAGGCGTATGCGGAACTTCCCAGTTTGCGGAAAACAGCGGACATAAATTCGCAATTGTGGAAGATACAGAGGAAGGACTGGAACTGGCTTACGACGCAGAGATACGGGGATACCCCCAGGCGGCAGCTCTGTTGTCAACGGCTTATACAAACGTAGACTACAATGGTGACGGCAGGCCGGATGAAAGAGTTTATATTTATTTCACTTATAATACAAAGCCGGGCGGAATTTTCTATATTACTGACGAGCCGGGACAGACAGAATCCAAACAGGAAACTCTGTTCACCCCTCCTGCAGAGATGCAGGAATACTGTATCAGCACCTTATGTACTGATAAAGACGGAACCCTTTATTACAAAAACGATTCCTGCTATCTGATGGCAGTGGAATCCAACGGGGCTTATGTGAAAGGAATAGAAGCTAAGACGGATTCCGGCAGGATAAACTGGAATCAGGAATTTGAAAGCAGCGTTCAAAATTATGAAATACAGGTGGGAAGCAGCGATGAGACCGTTGATTTCTCCCTGGATCTGCCGGCAGGAGTAACGGTGTCTGTAAATGGGGAAGCGTATGAAGACGGTTACAGCCTTTCTCTGGATGAGAACGGAGAGGGAACTCTTCAGATCGAAGTTACTCTGGCAGGCCAGACCCGTACTTATGAGATTCAGGTATACAAGGAAGGCGGAAAAGCAGCGCTGCAGGCTCTGGCTGTAGAAGATACTGCCGGTACTTCCGTGGCTCTGTCACCGGGATTTGAGGAAAACGTACTTTCTTATACAACCGGAATTTATCAGGGAAACAGCAGCCAGATGCTGATTCAGGCAGAGGCGGCAGAAGAAGGCAGCACGGAATTTACGGTAACAGAGGGAGCAGAAATTGCAGAAGAGACAGCAGACGGCTGCAAAGTGACGTTCGATGAGAACAGTTCCTCTGCCATTGTAAAAATAAAGGTAACCTCGGCAAATGGAAGGAGAACCAGAGAATATCAGGTCAACCTTCTCAGAAAAGACATTTATCCGCCTCAGCTGACAGAACTGGCAGCACAGTGGACGGATGCAGATACTGCAGAAGTAACCTTCCGCTCCAACGAAACGGGAACCTACTACTACAAGGCAGTAAAAGCAGGAGAGGCGGCCCCCAGTGCAGAAGAGGTAAGACAGGAGAAATCAAAAGTTCTGGAAGTGGGAGACAATAAGTTTACGGTTTCCGGCCTTGGAGGAAAGGCAACAGACATTTATGTGACTGCAGAAGACAGTCTGGGAACGAAAATGTCTCAGGTGGAGAAGGTTTCTCTTGAAGGACAGCAGGGAGAAGAAGAATTCCGGAATATTATGCCGGAAGTAACCGCAGCTGCAGACGGAAGCAGGGTAGTTGTTGGATGGAAGGCCATTGACGGCGCAGAAAGCTACCGAATCTACCGGAAAGAAGCAGGAGGAAGCTTTAAAGGTCTGGAAACTGTGGCAGGAGACGTAACCTCTTATGTGGATGAAACGGCAGAGGCAGGAGTAACCTACTACTACACCGTAAAAGGCTTCTGGGAAGAAAACGCCCAGGGAACCTGCACCCGGTACCCCACCAATGTAACTGCAAAGATTCCTGTGGACGCCCTGGCAACTCCTCAGGTAAAGACCCGTTCCGTCAACTATTGTACAGTAGAGGTAACCTGGAACAAGGTGACAGGAGCAGAGAAATATGTGATTTACCGGAAAGAAGCGAAAGCGGGAACCTCCTTTAAATCCATCGGAACCGTCAGCGCAGGCACTCTGAAATACCGTGACGGAAGCGCGAAGATGGGCGTAAACTTCTACTACACCGTAAAAGCCTATGCAGGAAGCATTTACAGTGATTATCAGAAGACCGTAACGGGAATGGCCGTACCGTCCTCTCCGGCTTTAAAGGGAGCAGTCAGCAGCAGTAAGGGCGTAACCGTAAGCTGGTCTGGTTCCAGAAAATCTGCCGGCAGCTATGCCGATGGCTATCGTGTATTCAGAAAGACAGTTGGCGGAAACTGGAAGACGGTGGGAACCGTGGGAGCGAACACCAGAAGCTTCACCGACACCACAGGAGCGAAGGGAACCACTTATGTTTATACCGTAAGAGCTTATGTAAAACAGAGCAATGGAACGAATCTGTGGGGAACTTATGACGCCACAGGCGTTTCCGGAGCCAAAAAATAAAAAGTCCATAGAAACAAAAGTTTCATGAATTAAGGCTGTCTCAGGACCATACTCTGAGACAGCCTAACATTGATATACAAAGGGCAATCCTAAAAGATTCTGTGTAAGAATGTTTTAGGACTGCGTTTTGAGGCAGAAAAATATAAAAAAGAATCGAAGGAGCAGATATGTTAGAGAAAATTACAGCAGTTCGTGAGGAACTGAAAAAAGTAATTATCGGAAAAGAAGAAATTACAGATAAAATCCTGATGGCAATACTGGCCCGGGGACATATCCTTTTGGATGATATACCGGGAGTGGGAAAAACCACCACAGCCCTTACTTTCAGTAAAGCGCTGGGACTGGATTTCAAACGAATTCAGTTTACTCCGGATGTGGTACCCTCCGATGTAACCGGATTTTCCGCCTATGATAAGGCGTTGGGAGAATTCCGCTACTATCCGGGCGCTGTTATGTGCAATATGCTGCTTGCGGACGAGATTAACCGTACTTCCAGTAAAACCCAGTCCGCTCTTCTGGAGGTTATGGCAGAGGGAAATGTAACTGTGGACGGACAGACCTACCAGGTACCGGCTCCCTTTGTGGTGATTGCCACCCAGAACCCGGTGGGAACTGCCGGAACACAGATGCTGCCGGAATCCCAGTTAGACCGGTTTATGATCTGTCTGAATATGGGCTATCCGGATCGAAAGAGCCAGATTAACCTGCTGCGGGATCGACAGGGAGAAGATCCGTTGGATCAGATACAGAAAATTTTAAATACGGAAGACTTAATAAACCTTCAGGAGGAAGTCAGTGATATTTACGTTTCTGACGAAATCCTGGGATATATCACGGATTTGACAGAGGCAACCAGAAATCAGGAAGCCATTCTTCTGGGAGTCAGTCCCAGAGGGGCCCTGGCTTTATGCCGCATGAGCAAAGCCTGCGCCTATCTGCAGGAAAGAGATTATGTGGTTCCCGATGATGTAAGGGAAGTTTTTGCCAGTGTATGCGGACACCGGACTTTAATCAGTCCGAAAGCGCGGATCGCCGGGATGACACAGAGAGATTTGCTGGAACAGATTTCTCAGACAGTGACTGTTCCGAAAATCTGACAGGAGGAAGAAATGAAAAGTACGAGAATCTTTGGCGGCATATGGTTCCTTCTCAGTATTCTGGGCTATCTGGTTACTGCCTCTTATCTGTGGCTGGAAATTTGTATGGGAATGGCTGCAGTTGGCTGTATTTTCGGTATTCTTGTACTCTTTACAGGAAAGGGACTTAAGTTTCGGATACAGCTTCCGGAAGGGGCGGAGAAGAAGCAGAAGACGGAAGGAAAACTGATCGTAGAAAATTCATCACTGCTTCCTGTTTTTCATGGAAGAACCTGTTTTTATATCGAAAATTATCTGACAGGAGAGAGAAAAAAAGTTCCTGTGGAATTCGCCGTATTTTCCAGAGGAAAAAGCAGCACGGATTTTCAGATTGAGAGCCAGTACTGCGGAAATCTGCGGTTTCGGATTGAAGAAGTTTCAGTGGCAGATCCCTTTTATCTGTTCACCAGAAAACGGAAAGGGAAAGCGGTGAAAGACCTTCTGATTCTTCCGGGAGTCATTGAACCGGCGATTCAGTTGTCTTCCAGGGAAGCGTATGATATGGAAAGCTTTTCCTATTCTTCTGCGAAAAAGGGAGATGACAGCAGTGAAACTTTTGAGATTCGGGAGTATCAGACCTCAGACAGTATGCGTCAGATCCACTGGAAACTGACCCAGAAACTGGGAGAGTTCATGGTGCGGGAGAAAAGTTATCCGATTCAGAACACGATTCTGGTGCTTCTGGAGACCGGTTTTCCGGGAAAAGAGAAAAGAGAGCCGGCTGTCATGGACGCCCTTGCAGAAGTGGGAACCGGAATCCTTCACCGTTTCTATGGACAGGGTCTTTCCTTTGAAGTGGGAGTTTACGATCATAAGGAACAGAAACTGCACAGAAAACGGATAGAAAACAGCGAAGACATCTGGGAGATGACGGCTGTCTTCGTCAAGGCCCAGAGAAAACAGACAGAGGAGACGGTTATCCGCCATTATCTGGAACAGGAAACCGGCGTTTTTGCCCGCTGCCTCTATCTGACGGCAGGGGAAGTAAGCTCCGATGCAGAACTTCTTGCAGAGCGCGGGCCGGTGACCATCCTGTGCTGCGGCGGACAGGCTCTTGCCGGCGAATCGGTCTATATGTTTACACCGGAACACTGGCAGGAAGAACTGGCAGGAATTTCATTATAGCAGGAATGGGGAAAGAGGAATGGATGTAAGTCTGATAAAAAAGAAAGAAGGAAAGAAAGAGCTTTGTCTTTCTGTGCTTGTGGAAGCAGCCGCCGTCTCTCTGGCGGTAAACGGATTCCTGACCGCTGTGTTAAATCTGCTGGAAGTATCCTGTAACAGGGGATGGCTTTTGGGATTCAGCTTTGTGGCTGCGATGGCTGCGAAACTGCTGTCAATGGGAAAATATGGTTCCTACGGGGGAATCGGAGCATTGGTTCTCTGGGCCGGTGTGGGAGTCAGCCCTGCAGGAAAGGTATTTCTGGACGGAGCAATTTCCCTTTATAACCAGATTGCATATCGGTTAAGCTGTGAGACCAAACTGGATTTACAGGAACTGGATCGGATATATCCTCAGGATACAGGGCGAAACCAACTGCTGTTTTTATTCTTTCTGGCGGCCTTTCTGGGAGTGGTCTGCTTCCTTCTGATAAAGATTCACTGGGAAGCCGGGCTGGCTTTCTTCTGGATACTGGCGGAAGGGATTTCCCTGTACCTGAAAAAAAACTGGGATACCCTTTCTATGGTCAGCCTTCTGGCCGGTCTGTCGCTGATATGGCTGCTGGCTGTTTACCAGGGGAAAAAACGGGGAATAGCAGGCAACAGCAGCGGGATGGTTCTGATTTCCGGCCTTGTTACGGGAATCGGAGTGATTCTGCTGACTCTGGGAATGAAGTACCTTCTTCCCGATACCCTGCCGCTGAGTAAACTGGGAAATACCGCTTCGGAGAAAATCGCAGAAGCAGCGGAAGAATTCCGCTATGGAGGAAAAGAAATCAACCGTCTGCCGAAAGGCGAGCTTTCCGGTCTGGGCAGTTGGGAAGCTTCTGAGGATACGGCTTTAACGGTAACCATGGATACGCCGGAATCTTTATATCTGAGAGGATATGTGGGAAGCAGCTACAACGGCAGCGGTTGGGAGACGCTGGACGGGGAAATCACCTGGGAACAGCGGCCGCTTTTCTACTGGCTCCACCAGTCCGGATTCTACGGAAACCGACAGTTAAATCTGGCGGCCCAGGAAGCAGGAGAGCAGACAGAACAGAATAAAATAACCGTGAAAAATGAAAATGCGGACAGAGAGTATTATTATCTTCCCTATGAGCTAAGCAGTTTCACGGAAGAAACCCTGTCTAAAGAAGACGCGGGACAGTCTTCCCGGAAATTCCGGGGAGAGAGGGAATATGAATTTGAAACTGCTCAGAATCTGACCGGGGAGTTTCCGGATCTGGCGGCAAAACTGTATCTGGCGCAGGACGGGCAGGGCAGCTATCTGGAGGAAGAACCTTATTATAACGCATTTGTTTACGAGAATTATCTGGAACTGCCTGACAGTACCAGAAAGCTGCTGAAAGAGGAGCTGGGAAATAATGGTTCTTCTTCCATGGGACATGTAAATTATTACTGGGCGATTTCCAGGATTCAGACTTATCTGGAAAGCGCTGTGAATTATACAGAGACAACGGGCAGCGTGCCGGACTCCGGTGACTTTCTGTCTTACTTTCTGAAAGAGGCAAAAGGAGGCTACAGCGTACAGTATGCCACTGCGGCGGCGCTGATGTTCCGTTATTACGGGATTCCTTCCCGCTATGTGGAAGGGTATCTGATTACACCGGAAGATATAGAAGGAAAACAGGCGGGAGAAGAAATCTCCATACCGGGAACCAACGGAGAAGCCTGGGTGGAGATTTATGTGGATACCCTGGGCTGGGTTCCTCTGGAAATGGTTCCCGAGGAACACAGACGTATGGAACAGCCGGATCTGACCAGAGGCCTTCAGGCAGATTCTACCAAGGTGGTATCACCTCAGCAGCAGCAGTCACAAAACCAGGTACAGCAGACCGGAAATACAGAAAATTCTATAAAAGAAGCGTTTCTGTATCTGGGGAAAATACTTCTGGCTATCCTGCTGATCTTCGACTGCTTCTGTCTGGTATTTTTCCTGTATGTGATCTGCAGACGTCTGATAACAATCCGAAGAAGGAAGAAACTTTTCTATCAGCCGGATGTGAGAAAGGGAATCTGCTGTGTATCTTCCTATATGATTACGCTTCTGGAATATCTGTCTCCCGGTCTGGGAAACAGCAAAGTGAAAGAGAGCAGTCAGTGGGTGAAAGAACATTTTACCGATGACCTGGCCCGGGAATATACACAGGCCAGAACCATCGCCCAGAGGGCGGCGTTTAGCACCCATGAAATGACACAGGCAGACAGAGCAGAGGTGCTGGACTGTCAGAGGCAGATGCTGAAAGAAATCTTAAAAAGAAAGAGCTGGCAGGAACGTTGGAGAATGCGTTACATCTGCCGTCTCTATTAACCGGGAGGAACGTCTATGAAAGCAAAGAGAAGGAAATATATACTGGCGGCAATCATAGGCCTGTGCCTGGTGTTTATTGCAGGAACCTTCGTGTGGGGAATGGGAAGGCAAAAAGAAGCAGTTCCGGAAAATCCTCTGGAAAAACCCTGCGGAACCTTTTCCCAGGTACTCTACACAGGAAAAGGCTACTCGGCGGATATTTCCGGGGATACAAGGGATAAGGACAGCAGGCCTTCCATTGAGGAACAGATTCCGGAGGAAGAGACAGAAAGGGAAGAGACAGAAGAAGAACAGATAACAGAGAATCCCGGCGGCGACCCAAGTCCGGGAGAGGGGGAGAGCGTTCCCCATGAAAATCCTGACAAAGAAGAAGGAGAGGATGTGGGCTCCCCCCTGAAACTGACGCCTACGCCGGTTCCCACTCCGGTACCGACGCCGGCGCCCACGGCAATCCCCCCGGAGGAGCAGAATCCTCCGGAACATGCGGATCAGGGCAACGATGAGGAAAATCAGGAAGGGGCCATTACTCCTCCGGCAGACGATCCCAATGAAGGAAAATATCCGTATATTGAGGTCACTGGTCTGGAAGATAACGTACAGACATCGGTTCTGCCCTTCTATGTCAGCGGATACGACTGGCAGGGACGGTATCTTGATTCAAGGCATCTGAATGTATTCTGTAATGGAGAAGTACTGCATTCTCTTGATGATGACGGAAGCAGGGTCAGTTACCGGGCAGAGCTTCAGGATGGATATAACGAGATAAAGATAACGGTAACAGATGATGAAAACCGCTCAAGTGAGTATACCTATGGAGTAACAAAAGACGGAGACGGGGAACCTGAAATAGCCGGAAGCCTTCTGTTGAGTGTGGAAGCCAACACCATCGGTATCGGCAATCTGTTCGGCCCTCAGGAAGTGGAATTTTATCAGAATGAAACCCTCTTTACTCTTCTTAGCAGAGTGATGGAGGAGAACGGGTATCGGATTCTGACAGGAGATTCTCCGGGGTATGTTACCGGCATTGCCGGTGTGGGAATTACAGATGGGTATCAGATTCCCCAGGATTTAAGAGACAAGCTGGTGGAGGAAGGTTTTTCCATAATTACCGACGACCCGTATGAAGACAGTTACCAGCCGGATTCTTTAAGTGAGTTTGACTTTACCGGCTCATCCGGATGGCTCTATCAGGTAAATGGAGTATATATGAATACGGGAATGGACACCCAGCTTCTGATGAAGGGATCCGGATATGACGGAAGCGAGGTAAGGGTCCGCTATACACTGGCGGAGGGCTACGACGTGGGAGCAAAAGGGGAAAATTCCTGGTTTGATAAATGAGTGATAAGAAGGAGGAGAAACAGGAAATGAAGAAACAGGTAAAGAGATTTCTGGCAGTTTTTCTGATTGCAGTGCTGACACTGCCCGGCCCCACAGGGGTCTGGGCGGCAGAAGCGCTGACAGAAGAAGTTTCAGGAGAGGAACTTCTGCAAGACGTCCAGGAGAGCGGGCTCTCTTTGGAGGAAGAAGAGGGACTGACGGAAGAAACCGAAGAAGCAAAGCCGGCAGAAGAGCCGGAAGAGGAACCTCTGGCAGAAGATGCAGAAGGTACGGATACCGGGACAGAAAAGGAACAGTCTCTGGCCCGGACATCCAGAGCAGCCGACAGTCAGATAAAGAGATTTGAAACCAGCCTGGAAGAGGGGAAGGCGATTAAAGGAAGCAAGTATACCTTCGACGTATGGGCCCAGGATCAGGAAGGCAATGCCATGGATACGGCCGTATATCTTTACCCGGCCGGAGATCTGGAGAGTCAGGAACCGGTGGAAGTAAACTGGGAAGATACAGAAAAGACCAGCTACACCCTGGATCTGAAAGGAAAAGAGGGAGGAGCCTATGAGATTCTCATTCAGGTTCTTTCAGATGGCGCAGTACTGGATTCCATGGTTCGGTCCATTGAATATATCCCGGCAGAAGAGGGAGAACTGATTGGATATGCAGCCTATGATGTGGAAATGTTTACCATTTCCAACGGATTTTTAATTGAACCGGAACTGGTACCCATTTACGAAGGGGAAAACGCAGCCATTGCGCTGGTACGTCTTCTGGAAGAACACGGGTATGGTTATCAGATGACAGGCTCTCTGACTTCTGATTTCTATCTGGCCAGAATCACAGGTATGGATTTAACCCAGGAGCCCCAGCTTCCGGCAGAGGTAGCAGAGATTAAACAGGTGGCCAATTCCTTTAATCCGGATAATTACGACTATGTAAAAGGCGGTCTGGGCGAATTCGATTTCAGCAGTATGAGCGGATGGATGTACAGCCTGAATAATGTATTTCCCAATGTGGGATTTGCGGATAGCTATCCCCAGGACGGAGATGTGGTCCGGGTTCAGTTCACCGTAGGATACGGAACAGAAATCGGAGGAGAAGGAGGACTGGGAGGAAGCTACGGCCCGGATATGGCTCCCGGCTATTCCGTAGGAAATAAAGATGAACTGATTCTGCAGATTGCCCGGTTTAATTCCGCAGTGAATAAAGACGATCTCCAGGCAGTAAACAGTATCGCGCAGGCGTATCAGGAAGGAATGGATGTCCTTTATGAGATTCCGGCCAGTCAGATCGCCATTGATGAAGCTTCCATTGAATTTCAGAATGTGATGAGCGGTTCTCTGGATGAACTTACAGGGATTTCCCTGAATGCGGACGAACTTACCATGGGGATGAACGATGTTTTCCCGCTGACGGTTTCTGTGTCTCCTTCCAATATCCGGATACCGGTAAACGCACAGTTTAACAGTGATAACCGGGAGACGGCAACCGTATCTGCCAATGGAACCATTACGGCCACAGGGGCGGGAACGGCAACCATTACCGTATCCGTCAACGACGGAGCTTATGTGGAGGAGTGTCAGATATATGTGGAAGAAGTTCCCGCAGAATCTCTGGAGATCCTGCCCCACAGCCTGAAACTGAAACTGAAGGAACAGGCGGATCTGGAAGTGAATTTAACACCGGCAAACACCACAGATGCCGGAAAGATTCAGTGGTCTTCTTCCAATGAAGAAGTTGCAACCGTAGAAAACGGAAAAGTGATTGCAGTAGGAGGAGGAACCGCCGTCATTACGGCAAAGACAGGAAATCTGTCGGATACCTGCCAGGTTTCGGTAGACGTTAAAAATATAGAATCCATACAGGCAGTACCGCGAAGTCTTTCCCTGGGATTCGGACAGTCTGCGGATCTGCAGGCAGAAATTTCGCCTTCAGATTACAGCAGCAGAGGAATTCTCTGGTCTGCTGCCACACCGGAAGATGAAGCGCTGCTGGCCGTGCTTCCCAAGGGACATATTACAGCAAGGGAGACGGAAGGACTGGCAACGGTAAGAGTAACGGCTGTGGACGAAGGACTTACTTCTGATATGCTGGTACGGATTACAGAAAATCCGATAGGGACCACAAAGGCAGAACTGCCGGAGAGTCTGACCATGCAGCCGGAAGCAGCCACAGAACTTACGGCTGAAATAACGCCGGCAAATGCAACGGATCCCCTGGTATGGGAAAGCTCGGATCCGCAGATCGTATCTGTCACAGACGGAACTCTGGAAGGGAAGAAAGAAGGAAGCGCAGTCATCACCGTATATTCCGGTGAGAAATCAGCCTCCTGTAAGGTGACAGTAAAAGACGGACTGACAGAAGAACAGATTCAGACCTTCGAGAATACAGTTCCGTCCGCAGCAGTTTCTCAGATTACCTATTGCGGAGCAACCGTTACCTGGAAACAGGTGGAACATGCACAGGGATACCGGATTTACCGGAAAACTTCCGGCGGTTCCTACGTGGGACTGGCAACTGCAGAAGGGGGAGACACCCTGACTTATACAGATACTTCCGCGATTCCGGGAACCACCTATTATTATACAGTGAAAGCCTATACCACTCAGGATGACACCCAGTACTGGAGCAGTTATAACAAGACAGGAATTAAGGCGGTAACAGAAAAACTGGCGGCTCCAAAACTTCTGAAGACGACGCCTCTTTCCAATACAAAGCTGCAGGTACAGTGGGAAGAGACAAAAGGAGCCAAAGAATACCGGATTTACCGGAAGACCAAAGGCGGAAGCTGGACCGGAATTACCAATGTAAAAGCGGGAACAACCACTTATACCGATACGGTAAAGAAAGGCACCACCTATTATTACACCGTAAGAGCTTTATATGACAGTTATATGAGTGACTGTGACCTGACGGGAATTTCAGGGGCAACCCTGGCAACGGTAGGCGGCCTGAAGGCCTCTGCGAAATCCAATGCCTCTGTGACAGTAAGCTGGACGAAAATCAGCGGGGCAGAAGGGTATCGTATATACCGGAAACAGGCGGGAGAGAGCTGGAAGGGAATCGGAAATGCAGCCGCCTCTGCATCCAGCTATACAGATACCACAGCGTTGGCAGGAAAAACTTATTACTACACGGTTCGCGCTTATGTGGGAAGTTATTACAGCGATTTCGTCACTGCCGGAGTGAAAGTTTCCATTTCCATGGGAACTCCTGCCTTAAAGAAAGCGACAGTGAATACAGACGGAACCGTAACCATAACCTGGAGCCAGACAGGGGGCGTGGAAGGATACCGGGTATTCCGGAAAACACCGGGAGGAAGCTGGAAAGGCCTGGGAAATACGGATGCCTCCGAATCCAGCTATACGGATACCACGGCGGCAGCCGGAACCACTTATTACTATACCGTTCGCGCCTTTGTGGGAAGTACCTACAGCGGATATAATACCACAGGATTAAAAGCGGCGGTGACGCTGCAGACGCCGGCTCTGGTTTCCGCACAGGCTGTATCTGCCAACTCGGTAACCATTAACTGGGAGCAGGTAGGGGGAGCCGACGGATACCGGGTATACCGCAAAACAGCAGGAGGAAGCTGGAAAGGCCTGGGAAATGCAGATGCTTCCGAATCCAGTTATACTGACAGTACGGCAGCAGCCGGAACTACTTATTATTATACGGTAAGAGCTATGCAGGGGTCATACCTGAGCGGATATAACACAAAAGGAATTTCCGTACAGACGCCTGCAAAATGAGAAATAAAAAAAGAAAGAAAGGAAGGTGTAAACAATGAAGCGGTTTTTTCTGTTCTGCTTAACAGCGGTTTTACTTATCTCATCACTGAGTCAGTCTGTTCTGGCAGCAGACGTTGCGCCGTCTACACTTTCCGATTATTCTGAAGAAACAACCGGGGAGACTGTTCAGAAGGAAGAAGCAGAAGAGACGGAGGAAACTTCGGAAATAACCGAAGAGACAGAAGAGGATGAACCAGAGGAAACACCAGAGGAAACACCAGAGGAAACACCAGAGGAAACAGAGGAAGAATCGGTTTCGGATGGAGAAATTCTGGAAGAAGAGAACAGTCTCCTGGAAGAATCGGAAGAAGAAAAGGACAATCTGTTAAAATCAGAAGAAAAGGAAAATGAGAACAGCCAGAACGCTGCTTTGGCTCTTCTGGACAATGCAGAGGATACAGACAACTGGATGGAGGAGCTGTCCTTCTGGAAAACCGGAGTACGGGGAGAGGAGGGGCATCCCTACGAATTGATACCGGAATTCTCCCCGGAAATCCATGAGTATACCATGTACGTGCCGGATTATGAAAGCAGCGTTTACGGATATGCTGTTTCCGCCCTGGCAACGGAAGACACCATAGAAAAAGAAGAAGCCGTATACGCCTCGTATACAGGAGGCAACTATGGAAATGAGGAGAAAGCCAATCTCTCCCAGGGATTTAAAAACGGAAAGGTTTATCCGCTGTCGGAGAGTGTACAGTACGGATCCGGAAAGAGCAATGATCTGGTTCTGACTTCCCAGAGCGGGACGAAGGAGTATACCGTACATCTTGTACGGGAGCTGAACCTGATGAATTTCCGGGCCAGAATCGGGGATTTTACCTATACCCTGAGCTGCCTTCCGGAAACAGAGGACGGGCTTCGTCAGCCGGCAGAGAGTTTCCGGATTTATTACAGCAAAGACCAGGAGGATCAGACGCTGCAGCTGACTGGAACGGGAATGTCCCGTTATGAAATGGGAAAAAGTTATCCCTGTAATTATCAGGTAACGGTAAACGGGGAAACCATGAACCTGGGAACGGCCTGGAAACATACGCTGACCGGAAAGGAAGAAGAGATTACGGTGGAAATTTCCTATGAAGGGGCAATCGGAAGAACGTATCGGATTTCCCTGATTCCCACAGAAATGGAAACGGTAACCTTTGAAACAGATACCAAGGAGGCGAAAGAGGGATTTGCCGTGGAGCTGGAGGACGCCGACGGAAATCTGATTGAAGCCGATGAGGATTCTCCCCGGCAGTATTCCCATCTTCTGAGAGGCAGAGAATATACCTACCGCGGTTATGGCAAAGGATGGAAAACCGTAAAGGGAAGTTTCGTGGCAGGGGAGGAAGAGAAGATTGTTATTTCCTTCCGGGAGAAATCTCCGGGTCTGTATCTGGAAGATCTGAAAGCTTACAGCGGCTCTACCATTACATCTCCGGAAGTGGAGATGACCCGTGCCGAAGAACTGGACGAGACATTCGGGGCCCCTGTATATGTAATAAATCAGTCCAGCAGAAGCAGGAATCTGTATTTCTCTTTCCAGGCTTCTCATTACTGGCCCAGAGCACAGAAAATGACACTCAGCACTTACGATCAGAATGAAAAGCAGAAAACCACACAGTTTACTCCCCAGACTCTGAGTCTGGAAGAGAATGCCTCCAGCAAAATCGGTTTTCTGAATCTTCCTGCAACCGGGGGCGAGGGATGGGTCTACACTCTGACGGCAAACTATGGAGAGACAACGGAAGCCTATAAATTTGTGGTAAACCGGACTGTGGAACTAAGCAATATGAAGCTGTACGAATCCACAGATCCCAAAGCCGCCACCATTTTAAATGAAAAATTCCGTTACGATCAGAAAGAATATACGGCAGACATCTCTGCTTCCAAAGAAGAGGTCTATCTGGCTGTGACGGATCAGGCGGATTCCCTTCTGACAGTAAACGTAAACGGGACGCCTGTCCTTCAGACGGAGGATACCACAGAAACCTATCCCATTCCTCTGGATAAAAATGAGCCGGAGAATGAAATACAGGTAGTTCTCTCCAGAGATTCCTATTATCACGGAGAGGAATATGAGGGGATTTCCTGCCGGGCGGAAGGAATTTACACCATTTCCCTGAACCGGATTGAAACATCGGATGTTACCTTCCAGGTAACCCCTTCTGACGCCAGGATTCTGGTCTATGATTCAGCCGGAAACCGGGTCCATGCCGAAGATGAGGAAAATCTCGTCTATGGGGAGCTGTTGTCAGAAAAGGAATATACCTATGTGGTAAGCTGCTATGGCTATGAGACCCAGAGAGAAACATTTTTGCCCGGGAATAAGGAACTTCTGGAAATCCATCTGAAAGAAGCCACAACTGTGCATCCGGAGATTGACAATAACGAGTGGGTCAATTACCGCAACAGTGATGAAAATAACGGAATTACAGATGTAAGTACGGCCGTTACGGAAAAAGAAGCAGAATTAAAATGGGCGGTCAATATCGGAGGAAGCTGGAGCAGCTCCTGTACGCCTCCGGTTATCCTGGGCGGCTGTCTGTATACAGCGGCAGGTAAATATCTGTACAAACTGGACAGAGATACAGGAGAGAAGCTGGCTGTCAGCAAAGAGCTGGCCGGAAGCGTAGGATTTGCATTAAACCCCATAACTTACGCAGAGGGAATGATTTTCATCCAGATGCAGGATCGGATTCAGGCTTTGGACGCCACTACGCTGGAGTCTGTCTGGGTAAGTGAAAAAATAGCGGGACAGATGCTCTCCCCGATTACTTATCAAGACGGTTATATCTATTCCGGAACCTGGAATTCCGAGACAGAAAAAGGAACTTACTTCTGCCTGTCTGTGACCGACGAGGATCCGGATAATACAGAAGAAACAAAATACTGTTCCTGGGTATATAAGCATACCGGCGGTTTCTACTGGGCGGGAAGTTACGTACAGAAAGGAAACGACGGAAAGGATTATGTTATCTTCGGATCCGATGACGGATCTCTGGAAGGCGACTATGTGGATAACGCCATTTTGTATTCTGTCTGTGCACAGACAGGAGAAGAGAAAGACCTGCTGGAAGGAGTCAGCGGAGACATCCGCAGCTCCATTGTCTATGACGACGGATACGTTTACTTTGTAACAAAAGGAGGGTATCTGTACCGGGTACAGCTCAATGAGGACGGAACTTTCGGAGAGGCAATTTCCGCAGTTTTGAATTCCGATGAAAGAGGCCTGAATCTGGCTTATAAAGTAAAAGTCAGCGGTTATCCCCAGGCGGCCGCCCTGTTGTCCACAGCCTATGAACAGGTAGATTACAATCAGGACGGAAAGACGGACGGAAGAGTTTATCTGTACTTTACCTACAACTCTAAACCGGGAGGAATTTACTTCCTGACCGATGAACCGGGCCAGACAGAAGGAGAAGCCAAAATTCTCTACGATCCCCAGGACGAACAGGAAGAGTACTGTGTCAGCCCCATCTGTGTGGATAAATCGGGTACGCTCTATTATAAGAACGACTCCGGCTACTTAATGGCCGTAGGCGTAAACGGAGCCTTCCTGGATTCAGTAAAGGCAAAGGCGGATATCGGAGAGGTTGACTGGGACGTCAAATTTGTAAATACCAAATCCGATTACCTGATTCAGGTAGATACAGATGCTTCGTATGTGGATTTCAGTTTCGGCGTTACCGAGGGAATTTCCATTTCCGTAAACGGAAAGAATACGGGAACGTACCGTCTGAATCTGGACGAAAACGGGGAAGGAACCCTGGAAGTAAAAGTCACAAAAGAAGACAAGAGCCGGATCTATACCTTCCATGTGGAGCGGCTCAGTACAGACGCAAGTCTGCAGGCGCTTTATGTGAGTGATAACAACAGTATTCTGGAGGAAGACAGCCGCCTGACCCTGTCGCCGGAATTTGATCCCCAGACGGAACGATACCGGACGGAAGTTTACATGGGCGACAAAAAATTCCTGAATGTCTGGGCCACTCCTACAGAAGAGAAAGCCAAGGCAAAGGTAACGGCGCTGGAAGGAGTCGAGCGAATAGATAAAATGGATTCTGCTGTAGGAAGCTATGGAGATACCAGATACGCCGTCTATTTTAAGGAAGGTTATTCCCAGGCCAGTATACAGATAGAAGTAACGGCGCCGGATAAAGAAACACAGAAAGTTTACCAGCTTGTGCTGCTGAGAAAAGACATCTATCCTCCTTCTCTCAGTCAGATAGAAGGAGTAAGGCAAAATGGGGAAGCGGGAGCCGTGGTATTTGAATCCAACGAAGAAGGTACTTTCTACTATCAGATTCTGCCGAAGGGAAGCCCGGAACCTTCCGTGGAAGAACTGCTGAAAGGCCAGGGACAGGAACTGAAGAAAGGAACCAACCAGTTCACTGTGGAGAATCTTTCAGAGGAAGGCTGGGACGTCTGGCTGACAGCCTCGGATAACCAGGAAAATGTGGGAACAGAAGTTCAAAAAGGTGAGATTCACGCTTACTATCCTTATAAGATAACCATTCAGACAGAGCCTGCCGGAGCCCAGGTGCAGATTGCCAACGCCCTTGGGGAGATCCTCCGGCCGGTAAACGGAACTTATGAATTGCTGGAAGGAAATCAATACCGGATACAGATTCAGATGAGCGAATACAAAACCATCGAAGAGACGATTACCGCTTCAAGGGAAACAACTTCTTATACCTATACGATGGAAAAACTGAAAAGTTCAGACGCCGACCTGGCGCAGCTTTATGTAAGCAGCTCAGACAACTATGGAAAAGGAAACCTGGTGCTTACGCCGGAGTTTCAGAAAGATACCATAAATTATAAAGCCTCTTATCCTGAGGACAGAAGTTATCTGAATGTCTGGCCGGTTGTCAGCAGCGGGAAGGCTTCCGTGAAAGTATATGCAGTCAGCGGAGTGAAAGCCTCCACAGTAACCAATAAAGATGAGTCTTTAACTGAGTCGGTTTATCAGGATCCTGAGATCGGCAAAGAGCATAAATTCTGGAAAGTATATTTTGAAAACGGAGTTTATGAAGCATCTGTCCGTATCCGCGTAACGGCAGAGGACGGAACCGGAAAAGACTATTTCCTGGAACTTTCCATCACAGATACAAGGGCTCCGGTTTTAAAAGAGATTGTGGTCTCCAGAATCTCACAGAAAGAAGCGGTCATTCACTTCTCCAGCACGGAGAAAGGCTATTACAGCTATCAGGTGACGGAGACAGGGGCGAAAACGCCGTCCCTGCAGGTAAGTGAGAAAGACGGAAAGATGGTAACAGGAGATAACGCCCTTACTCTGGATAATTTAAAGAGCGGAGGGAAGGAAGTCTTTCTTCTGGGTATGGATATGGCCGGTAACAAGAGTAATATCCTGAAGGTGGCCATTCCAAAAGAGCCCGGGGAGGGAGCCGGCGATCCTGAAGAAGGAACAGACAACAATTCTTCTTCCGGAAACACATCGGGGACTTCTTCTTCCGGAGGTTCATCCACAGGAGCTTCCGGCGGAACTGTCACCCATAAAAACAGCCTGACAGGCAGCACGGCGAAGAAGAAAAAGACCAACTCCCTGTCGGCATCTGCCGCCCCGGAAGAAGAGAAACAGGGATTAAGCGCGGTTGCCGAAGAACTTATGGAGCGGGCCAGAGGACAGGAAGAACAGGAAGAACCCACAGAACAGCAGGACGCAGGGAAGAATGGTCAAAGCGCTCCTTTGTTCTCCTGGAAGGAACTGTCTCTTTGGCAGAAGGCAGCGGTGCTCCTGGCAGGAATCGGAGCAGGATTTCTGATCTTCTGGTTGGTCATGTACCTGCTGGAAAAGAAATCCAGACCGCAGGATGCGAAAAATGCAGTTTCAGAACTGCAGCTACAATGGAATAAGAACTCTGCATTCCGGCGTTATGCCGGAAAGGAAGTCCGGTGAGAATCCGGCACAGACTCTCTCTGCTGTGATGGCAACGAACAGGACAACAGGCCACTGGAGGAAGTTCTCCGGGAAGGCGTCCCAAGTAGGATAGAAAGCCTAAGTCAGAACACAAATAACAGAGTTGACTGTTTGTAAGCAAGGCGGACAGTTGCAGAATGGGATAATTCTGGAAAAAGGGCGCCTTTTGGCGCCTTTTTCCGATTTTACAGAAAGAATATTGACCATTAAAGGAGGTGGTAGGAAAACCGGTAAACAAGAACCTATACTATAACGCGGAAAAGACAAGGAGGAGAAAAAGGATGAAAAACAGATGGAAGCGTTATATGAGTATCCTGCTGACAGCTGTGATGGCGGCGACGGCTGTGCCAACCGCTGTGTTTGCCCAGGGAGAGCAGGAGCTGAACTCAGAAATTCTGGAAACAGGCGAAGAAGAGCTGCAGGAATCTGAGCTTGATTCGGAAGAGGAAATTCTTCTGGAGGAAGAAGACACAGAAGAATCGGAAGAATTACTGGAAGAGGAGTCTTCGGAAGACCTGGAGGAAGAGACAGAACCGGCGGAGGAAGAAACTTCCCAGCTCCAGCAGAATAAAATGGCAGTCAATGACCTTGAACAGGAACCTCAGGCATATAGTGAAGAAGACGGCCCGACCCTGGAAACCACTCTGGTGGATCAGTACGTACAGAAAGGAGCAAAAAAGACGTTTGACGTCTGGGCGAAGGATGCAGAAGGGAATAAGATTTCTTCTTCAGTAACACTGGACGGAAAAAAGGTTTCCTATAACTGGGATGACGATGCAAAGACCAGCTATACCTTAAACTTTGAAGGTATGGAAGCTGGGGAACATACAGTTGTAGTATCTGCTTCTGCAAATGACCAGACAGTGACCCTGACCTATACCATCATCTACGAACCGGCAGAAAAAGGGGAACTGACAGGATATGCGGCCTTTGATATTGAAGCAACCACAATCAGCTGTGGTTATATTGTAGAGCCGGTTCTGGTTCCCATTTATGATGGGGAAAATGCGGCAAAGGCGCTGACAGATTTAATCCGGGAAAACGGATATGACTATCAGATTACCGGAAGCATTGAATCCGGCTTTTATCTGTCCCGTATTGTGGGAGCCAATGCGGCAGGAACCAACGAAGCCACAGAACCATTGATTCTGGATGCGAAGCTGAATCCGGCCCTGGAATCTCTTGTTACCGGTTTTAACCCGGACGGAGGAACGGAAGGCTCTCTGGGAGAGTTTAACTATACCAGCGGATCCGGATGGATGTACTGTCTGAATAATATATTCCCTAACGTGGGATTTTCCGATTCCTATCTGGCAGATGAGGATGTGGTAAGAACTCAGTTTACCCTTGCTCTGGGAAAAGACATCGGAGATTCCTACAACGGCGGAGCCGGAGCAGCGGAGGAAAGAGCCGACAAAGACGATCTGGTTTATCTGGTGGCAACTGTAAACAGCTCGGAAAATAAAGAGACACTGCTGGAAAATGCGTCTGTCAGATCTGCTTATGATGCAGCCAATGATACAATTCTGAAACTGGACGCAGCCCAGGAAGAAGTGGAGCTGGCAACAACAAATCTGCAGAATGTCCTGACAGGGGAACAGCCGGTTTCCATTCGTTTCACTGAAGAGTCAGTTGAAGTGCCAAATACACAGAGCAGACAGTTACAGGTTGTATATGAGCCGGAAAGCGTAGAAGTGCCGGTACACCTTACCTGGACCAGCAGCGATCCGGAAACAGTTTCTGTAAACAAAAAAGGAGTTGTAACAGCGAAGAAAGCAGGAGAAGCAGTGATAACGGTTTCCTCCGAAGGCCTGAAAGCATCCTGTACGGTAACGGTACCGGAGGTGAAGCTGGAATCCATTTCCTTAAATAAAGAAGAAATGGAAATGAATACAGGAGCTTCAGAAACCTTAAGCGTTTCCTATTTCCCTGAAACAACCACCGGAGACAGAAGTCTTACCTGGAGTTCTTCCGATCCTTCTATTGTCAGTGTAGAGGATGGAACCATTCTGGCATTAAGCGAGGGAGAGGCAGTTATTACTGCACAGGCAGAAGATAAGACAGCTACCTGTAAAGTAACCGTTAAGACAGAAGAGATTCCTGTGGAAAGCATAGAGACAGACGAGACAGAGATTTCCCTTCAGGTAGACAGCACGAAGAAGATTACGGCGAAAGCGTATCCGGAAAATACCACAGAAGATACTACGCTTACCCTGATCCCTCTGAATGAAGACGTGGTAACAGTAAGCAGTACCGCCACTTTAAAAGGCGTGGCAGAAGGAACCTCAGGAGTTGTTTTAAAAATGGGAACCAAGGCAATTCTGCTTCAGGTAACAGTAAAAAATATCTATGCCGAATCCTTTGAGTTCAGAGATACGCCGGAAACGCTGGATCTGGGAAAATCAAAGACAATTTATCTGGACTTTGAACCGGTTGCCAGTCCTGCTGACCGAAATGATGTGGTATGGACAGTCAGTGATTCAGACATTGCATCCCTTGGTTCCACTACCGGAAATTCCTGCAAAATTACAGGAAAGAAGGCCGGAACAGTAACCATAACTGCAACGCTGGGAGAAATCAGCCGAAGCTTCGGTCTGACAATTGAGGAGCGGCCCCTGGAAGGATTTACCCCTCCGTCTGAACCGGTGTATATTACGAAACTAAATAGCTCTACTTCAGTAAAATTCACAGAAGTTCCGGAAAATACCACATATTCCGGTAAATATAATTATGAGATTGCCGACCCGACCATTGCAAAGGTAAGTTCAGCCTCGTCCTATTCGCCAACGGCATATGTTACCGGCTTGAAGGAAGGAAAAACCACCCTGACAATTTCTGCAGCCGATGCAGATGTGGAAAAGACAGTGGAATTAGTCGTGGAAAATAGAGTGATTCCGGTTACGGGAATTTCCATGGAGAACGAAGAAGTGTATGGAAATAAAGGAAAATCCACCAATATTTCCCTGACTTTGAATCCGTCAGATGCAAGTTATGATAAGAATAAAATCGTCTGGACGTCCAGCGATCCGGAAGTGGTTTCAGTATCCGGAAAAGGAACTTATGCAAGCGTCCAGTATTTAAAGAAAGGAACGGCTGATATTACTGCCGTTTATGACGGAACTTATAAGGCTACCTGTCATGTTACAGTAAATGAATATCCGGTTAAGGGAGTGGCGTTTGCTGAAGATTCCTATACAGAAACCAGTGTAGGCTCACGCTCCACACTGAATTTTACAGTCCAGCCGGATAATTATACCGATACCGTTGAAGTCAGCGTCGTTTCCGATAATGAAGATGTGGCCACGATTTACCGTGCCTATGCCAGCTCATCCAACAGTTATGTGCAGGTACAGCCGGTCAATCCGGGAACAGCTACTATTACAGTGACGCTGAAAGTGGGAGAAGAAAAATTTGAAGATACCGTAGAGTATACATACGCTCCCCTTTATGTGGAAAGCCTGGCCTTTACAAAGCAGGAAGTCAAAGTGCAAAAAGGAAAATCTCTTTATATGTATGCCAATACGAATTACCGCTATCAGCCTTCTGCAGCGAAATCCACAACCATTTCCTGGAAGTCTCTGGACACAAGTATCGCTACCGTATCCAGCACGGGAACTATTAAAGGTGTAAATTACGGGGAGACAGAAGTCCAGGCTATCCTGAATAACGGAACCGTTGTGCCGCTGAAGGTAGTCGTACCGGTAACCTGCACAGAAATTATCCTGAGCGCAAGCCGTCTGGGATTATACAAGGGAGATTCCGTATCTCTGGAAACTCTGACCGTAGAACCGGCAGGAGCAGACAGAGAGGACATTGCATGGACATCCGGCGATGAGAGCGTGGCAGAAATCAGAGGCGGAAGAATTTACGCGGTAGGGGAAGGAACCACAGAGATTCTCGCAGTTTCCGGAAGCGCCGCCGCGGCCTGCACCGTTACCGTTACCCAGTCAGAGGAAGAAATGAAAGCGGTAGAGGTAATGGACAAAATTGACGCCATCGGAGCAGTCACCCTTGACAGTAAAGAAGCCATTGAAGCAGCAAGAGCAGCTTACGAAGAATTAAGTAAGCGCGCCCAGTCCTTCGTTACCAACCTGCAGACGTTAATCGATGCGGAAAATGCATATGACAAACTGGTAGGGGAAGAGCCGATCCGTCAGGTGGAAGAACTGATCGACGCCATCGGAGAAGTAACCCTGGAGAGCAAAGAAGCCATCGAAGCGGCAAGAGCAGCTTATGATGATTTAAGCGGAGCAGACAGAAAAGAAGTAGCCAATGCAGAAACTTTATTTGATGCCGAGGCCGCTTATCAGAAACTGGTGGATGAGCAGGAAGCTTACGAAGCCTTCCCGGAAATCACCACGAAAGTGCAGGCAGAAGTACAGGATGCCTCTACAGTAAAAGATTCTTACGAAGTAATCGTATCCTGGGAAGAAGTAGATTATGCTAAGAGCTATCGGATTTACCGGAAAGAGGCAGGAGGCAGCTTCCAGGGCCTGGCCAATGCAGAAGCAGGAACCGCTTCCTATGTGGATGAAACTGCAGAAGCAGGAACCACCTATTACTATACGGTAAAAGCATTCTGGGAAGAAGACGCCCAGGGAATCAGCACCAAATATCCTTCCGATGTTAAGGTGGAAGTTCCGCAGAATGCTTTGGATACTCCGGTGGTAAGCACAAAATCTGTAAACTACTGCACCATTGACGTAACCTGGAAAAAGGTAACGGGAGCAGAGAAGTACGTGATTTACCGGAAAGAGGCAAAAGTGGGAACCACCTTTAAGTCCATCGCCACAGTGAGCGCAGACACACTGAAATACCGCGATGGAAGCGCGAAGATGGGCGTAAACTACTACTACACCGTAAAAGCTTATGCGGGAAGCATTTACAGCGATTACCAGAAGAACGTAACCGGAAAAGCCGTTCCGTCTTCTCCGACCCTGAAAGCAGCAGGAAGCAGCACAGGAGTGACAGTGACCTGGACAGGTTCCAAAGCAGGAGCCAATAAGTTCGCAGACGGCTACCGGGTATTCAGAAAGACAGCCGGAGGAAGCTGGAAAACAGTGGGAACCGTAGGAGCTAATACCAGAAGCTTCAAAGACACCACGGGAACCAGAGGAACCACCTATTACTACACGGTACGCGCGTATGTAAAACAAAGCGACGGAACCAACCTGTGGGGAACTTATGACGCCGCAGGCGTCAAAGGGACGAAGAGATAAAAGCGTCCCGGACAGGGGCTGTCGGGGATGTGTAATCATACACCGCACAGCCCCCAAGGTCGAAACAAGAAGGAGGAAAAAGAATGGAGAACAGAAACAGAACAAGATCCGGATTTCTTTCTATGTGGAAATGGATTTTGCTGACGATGTTGATGTTTTTCGGAGTACTGTCTCTGACCTCAGACGTAAGGGCGGCTGAGGACGACACGGAGACAGTAACAGTCACAATTGAAAAACTGTCCGTAGACGGGACATATTTGCTGGAGCCGACTCAGATAGAGTACAGCAGCTCGGTGGAGAGGCTTGGACTTTTACTGGAGCAGGTCTATGGAAGCGGAAATGTTACTTTCAGCGCAACTGCATGGAAACAGCCCTTTATTACCTCTGTGGCAGACGCGTCCATGGATGACGGAAGTCTGGACAAAAGCGACTATGGAACCAGTTCCGGCTGGTACTATGCGATTAATTCGGTTCAGGATGTAAACCTGTCCACCCCGTCCAATACCAAGATAGAAGCAGGAGACGTGGTTCGGCTGATGTACACCACAGACGGCGGCACGGACATCGGGTGGTCAAGTAATAAATTAAAAGTAAACAAAGATGCTCTTTTGACCAAGCTGGCAGGGCTGACAGAAGAGCAGAGACAGGGAGAGGCCTATGAAAAAGCTCTCGCGGCAGCAAAAGATCTGGAAATCAGCCAGGAAGACGTGGATGCTGCTTTAGAAGGGTTGGAGGAAAGCACCGCAATTTTGGCAGAATCCATAACGATTCAGGATTCCTCCGGTATGGGCAGCGTTATGAAGGGAATGTCCATTCAGCTTACGGCAAACCTGACTCCCGCAAATTCAACAGAAACCGTTACCTGGTCAACCAACGATCCCAGCATTGCAACCATTGATGAAAACGGCAAATTAAAGGGCGTGGAGCTGGGAACGGTTACGGTTACCGCCCAGACCAGCCAGGCGAAAGCGGAAAAGACATTTACCGTAGCGGCGAAATCAGCCTGGACCCTTTCCATTGAGGTTGCCGGAGAGATCGGAACCTATATTATGGAACCTCAGGAATTTCCTATATATACCAGTATGTCCACGTATTATAGCGCCCTCAGGGAAGCATATGGGTATTCCAATATTACCCTGGGATTTGATTCAGGGTATAACTATATTATCAAAGGCATCTACGATGGGGAGAAGTTTATCAACAACGGTGACAGCGGAACGGATTCTCAGTGGCTGACCTTTGTAAATAATGACAGCACAGTGAAAGCAGTAAGACCGGGAGACGTAGTCCGGCTGATTTTCAGCACCGACGGGGGAAAAGATATTGGAATACAGTCCGACGGAACACTGGAGGTCAATAAGGATGAACTGCTGGGTTATATGGCAGAGGTAAAAGATGAGGCTCTGGAAGTGGATCACAGCGATGCCTGGTGGGAATGGATGAACAGTCTGAATACGGTTATACGAAATAACTCCACACAGGACACCGTTGATAAACAGCTGGAAGCCTTAAAAGCGGCAATGAATCCGATTATTCCGGCAGAAAGTATTTCTCTGGATCCGGAATCCGCGGAGATTATGGCCGGAGAATCTGTTCAGTTTACGGCCACGGTGGAACCTGAAAACACCACAGATAAAGTAGAATGGTCTGTGGAAGATGGTTCAGTTGCATCTGTTAGTTCCAAAGGTCTCGTAACGGGACTGGCAGAAGGAACTACGAAAATAGCCGCAGTGGCAGGAGATGCCAGGGCAGAGGCTATAGTGGAAGTAAAAGAAGTCCCGGCAGTCAGTATTACTCTGGAGCCGACCTCTCTTAGCCTTGAGGTTGGAGAAGGGGCAGATTTAACGGCTGTTGTGGAACCGGAAGACAGCACGGATGTTCCGGAGTGGTCCAGCAGTCAGGAAGACATTGCTTCTGTGGATACAAAGGGACATGTAATCGGCCAGGCCGCAGGAAGCGCAGTAATTACCGTACAGGCAGGAGATGTACAGGCTGCCTGTGAAGTAGAAGTAAAAGAACGTCAGCCGGCAGAAGAGCCGACCGTATATTTCCGGAGCAATAACGGAGAGATTCAGAACATAGAGGAGGGAGATAAGTTCACTCTGACGGTTCTGGATGAAGGTAAATTTGTATTAGAAGGAAGCGATGTTAAAGCGCCGTACTGGAAAGCGTCTGTGGATGCAAAAGACGATCAGGGCTGGGATTATACTCAAATCTGGATTGCCGGCGAGACTGGTGTTTTTAATCCTTATGGGGTACAGGAAGTAAAGGCACAGGTATACGATACCAATCCATCCTGGGGAGCGGCAGAGCTTATTAAAGAATTTACCATCTGCACCGTAGCCTCTGACATCGAAGAACTTCAGTTATATGTAGACGGCAGTCAGGTGGATAAAGAGAATCCGGCTTATCTTTCCGGTTCCCAGAGCAAAACGGTTACCGTAAAAGGAAGAGAAAAAGGAAGCGCAGGATTCGATACAATTCCAACACAGGCATTAAGCTTCAGCTCTGACGATTCCGGGTATATTAGTCAGAGCGGCGCGTTCGGGGTAACCGGAGAGTCCTCAATTTATACAGTGAAAATGAAAGATGATACAGCTTCCTCCCAGTTTTTAGCTACAACTCAGAAGGTAGGGGTGGAGAGCATCAAGGTAACTGTTCCCGAAACCTGGGAAATTGACGGCTGGAATGCCCATGCCGGCCAGTTCCCCGGAATTACCGAGTGGCTGAACGGATATTCTGTAGAGGTTCTTCCTGAAAATGCCAGCGACCAAACCCTGGTATGGGAGTCCCTGACCCCGGAAATTGCAGAATTCCAGGATACACATTCCATGGGAATCGTGCCAAAGAAAAACGGCGTTGCCAAATTTGTTGTAAGCAGCAAAGATAATCCGGAAGCAAAGCAGGAAGTTCAGATTGAATTTACTTATAAATATCCTCTGGAATCTATGGAAATAGATAAGGACGAACTGGAGATTGAACAGTATGAATCCATGGAACTGAACCTGACTCCTACGCCGGAGAATGCAACAGAACAGAGATTTGACTGGTCTTACAGCGAAGATGGAATTGTAAACATAACTGACAGCATTTACAGAGAAAGCGCCAGCAGCGTATCAAGTAAACTGATTGTATCCCATAAGCTTTCGGCTTTAAAACCGGGAACTGTGACCGTAACAGGCACTCCGCTGGATACCACCAAAGGATGTAAACCTGTAACCTTTACAGTCACTGTAAAAGAACCGGGAAGCGCAGAAGAGATTGATTATCTGGCAATGACAAAAGAAGATATTCAGCACGGACTTGATTATCTCCAGAAGCAGAGCCAGAGTCAGTATGGGGATGAATGGAATATCTTCACTATCCTGAGAGCCGGAGGTACGGTCAGTGAAGAGAACCAGAAGAGTTACTATAACGATGTAGTACAGGTATTAAATTCAGAAACACCTCTGGAGACAACGGATCAGGCACGAATTGTACTGGCTCTTGGAGCTATGGGCAAAGACGCTTCAGATATAGGAGGCTATGATCTGATTGAGAAACTGTATAACAGTGATAAGCCTGATGCGCAGGGAGCTAACGGTCCTGTCTTTACCTTAATCGCCCTGGATTCCAGAAATTATGAAGTTCCAAAAGATGCAAAATGGAGCAGAGAGAAACTCCTGGATCTGATCTTAGAGTATCAGGCAGATGACGGAGGATTTGCTTTAACGAATGATTCCTTACCGCTGGCAGGCGGCATAGATATGACGGGTATGGCGCTTCAGGCACTGGCTCCTTATAATAATGACAACTATCCGGAAGTATGCACAGCCTTTAAAGAGGGCCTGGAATTCCTGAAAGAGGCTATTACTGTCAACGGAGGCTATGTTGTCGGAGGATCCGAAAACAGTTGTTCCGCAGCTCAGGTATTAACAGCTTTAACAGCGGCTGAACTGGATCCTACAGAGACAGAGGGATTCACCTTTGGACGGAAAAACCTGATTACCAATCTGGACAGCTTCAAAATGGAAAGCGGATATAAGACCTATCAGGCAGACAGCAGCGGAGATACCGGAATGTCCACTTACCAGGTAACTTACGCGCTGGAATCCTATCTGAGATACGCAGGAGGAGAGAACCGCCTGTATGATCTGACAGATGTGGAAGCAAATCCGGATGCAGATGAGGTGGCGGCAAAAGCAGTAGAAGAGCAGATCGCAGCCCTGCCGTCTGTGGATAACCTGACCCTGGAAGATAAAGGAGCAGTGGAAGCGGCAAGAGCGGCTTATGAAGAACTGACCGATACCCAGAAAGCGCTGGTAAGCAATGAAGGCGTACTGCAGGCAGCAGAAGCGAAGATTGCAGCCCTGGAAGAAGAAGCAGCGCAGGCGGAAGCAGATAAGAAAGCAGCTCAGGCAGTAGAAGAGCAGATCACAGCCCTGCCGTCTGTGGATAACCTGACCCTGGAAGATAAAGGAGCAGTGGAAGCGGCGAGAGCGGCTTATGAAGAACTGACCGATACCCAGAAAGCGCTGGTAAGCAATGAAGAGGATCTGACAGCAGCAGAAACCAGAATCGCAGAACTGGAAAAAGAAGCAGCGCAGGCGGAAGCAGATAAGAAAGCAGCCCAGGCAGTAGAAGAGCAGATCACAGCCCTGCCGTCTGTAGAAGAACTGACACTGGATAACAAAGGAGACGTAGAAAGAGCCAGAGCGGCCTATGAAGATCTGACAGAGACCCAGAAAGACCTGGTATCCAATGTGGAAACTCTGGAGGCAGCGGAAGCCAGAATGGAAGAGCTGGCTCAGGAAGCAGAAGACGCAGAAGTAGCTCAGACAGTCATCGACATGATTGACGGACTGGGTGAAATTGAAAGTCTGGAACAGAAGACAGACGTAGAAGCCGCCAGAAACGCATATGAAAGTCTGACAGACAGCCAGAAAGACCTGGTAATCAATCTGGAAGTACTGGAGGCAGCAGAAGAACAGATTGCAGCTCTGGAACAGATGGATCTGGAAGCAGCCCAGGCAGTGGAAGAACAGATCGCAGCCCTGCCGTCTGTAGAAGAACTGACCCTGGAAGACAAAGAGGCAGTAGAAGCCGCCAGAAACGCATATGAAAGTCTGACGGAAAGCCAGAAAGAACTGGTAAGTAACCTGGAAGTACTGGAAGCAGCAGAAGCGCAGATCACACAGTTAGAGGAGACAGAAGAAGCTCTGGCAGTCTTCCAGCAGACCATGCCGGAAGTAACGGCGACAGCAGAAGGCAGCAGCGTTGTGGTAGAATGGAATCCGATTGCAAATGCCGGAAGTTACCGAATCTACCGGAAAGAAGCGAGAGGAAGCTTTAAAGGCCTGGCAAATGTGGCAGGAGATGTGACCTCTTATGTGGATGAAACCGCAGAAGCAGGAGTAACCTACTATTACACCGTAAAAGGATTCTGGGAAGAAGACGTACAGGGGGCGTATACCCAGTACCCCACCAATGTAACTGTAAAGATTCCTGTGGACGTCCTGGTAACTCCTCAGGTAAAGACCCGTTCCGTCAACTATTGCACAGTAGAGGTAACCTGGAACAAGGTGACAGGAGCAGAGAAATATGTGATTTACCGGAAAGAAGCGAAAGCGGGAACTTCCTTTAAATCCATCGGAACCGTCAGCGCAGGCACTCTGAAATACCGTGACGGAAGCGCGAAGATGGGCGTAAACTACTACTACACCGTAAAAGCCTATGCAGGAAGCATTTACAGCGATTACCAGAAAACGGTAACGGGAATGGCGGTACCATCTTCCCCGAACTTAAAGGGAGCAGTCAGCAGCAGTACGGGAGTAACCGTAAGCTGGTCCGGATCCAAAAAATCCGCCGGCAGCTACGCAGACGGCTATCGAATCTTCCGTAAGACAGCTGGAGGAAGCTGGAAGACGGTAGGAACCGTGGGAGCGAACACCAGAAGCTTTAAGGATACTACGGGAACAAAAGGAACTACTTATTACTATACAGTACGTGCCTATGTAAAACAGAGCAATGGAACGAACCTGTGGGGAACCTATGACGCAGCAGGCGTTTCCGGAGCAAAGAAATAAAAATTAGATTTATAAGACTTAAAGCCGCAGCTTTGCAGATGATTTCCGTCCGCAAAGCTGCGGCTCCTTTTTGGGGATACGACATTATTCTTGCATCTTGGCAGGAAAAAGAGTAAAATAATTGAAAAGATATGAATGTGGGACGGCCGCTTTAAGGAGCGATAATAGGGAATCCGGTGAAAATCCGGAACAGTCATCTCTGCTGTAACGTGGACGAAGAAGCGTGATACCATTGGATAAAATAATCTGAGAAGGTGCTTTGGAGGGGGAAGCGAAGTCAGAATACCTACCGTAGAAAGACGATTCCTGGAATGAGGGAATGGTCTTTTTGTCGTTCCCAAAAATGCGAGAAAAAGGGCGGGTAAATTATGAAAAAGAGAAAAAGATTTCGTATTCTGGCTCTGGCGTTGGTTTGCATTTTTATTTTAAGCGGATGTCAGGGATACTCCGGATCCGGTGAAGAGGAAACTTATGAAAAAGCAGTCGTCCCCCAGGGGAAACCAAAGCCGCAGGAGCTGGATGAAGACAGCATCGACAAAGAGAAAGAAGGAACCTGTACCCTGCTTGTGGAGTGCAGTACGATTCTGAAGAATAAAGAGGATCTGACAAAGGGAAAAGAAGAACTGATACCGGAGGATGGAATTATTTTTCCGGAGACAGAGGTTACTTTTTATGAGGGTGAATCTGTCTTTGATGTGCTGATGAGAGAACTTCAGAAGAAGAAAATCCATATGGAATATAACTTTACACCTATATACCACAGCAATTATATTGAGGGAATCAACAACATTTATGAACTGGACTGCGGAAAGCTTTCCGGCTGGACTTACAGTGTCAACGGATGGTTTCCCAGCTACGGATGCAGTCAGTATGCAGTACAGCAGGGGGATGCCATTGAATGGCATTATACCTGTGATTTGGGAAGAGATGTGGGAGATGACACCATGAATGGACGAGAAGAGGGGAATGGAGAATGAAAGATGGGTTTTCAGGGTACCATCCGGTCATTAATTTTGTTTATTTTGTTTTTGTAATCGGAATTTCCATGTTTGTGCGGCATCCGGTTTATCTGGGGATCTCCCTGATTACAGCAATTCTTTATCATATATATCTGAAAGGAAGAAAGGCCCTTCGCTTTACGGGAATGGTTACCGTTCCTGTTTTCCTGCTTTCTGCAATTTTTAATCTGCTGTTTAATCATGAAGGGGCGACCATATTAGCGTATTTTCCGGACGGCAATCCCCTGACGAAAGAATCCATTTTGTTTGGAATCGCAGCAGGGATTATGATGCTGACGGTTATGAACTGGTTTGCCTGTTTTCATGAGGTTATGACCTCTGATAAATTTATTTACTTATTCGGCAGGCTGATACCGGGGATTTCCCTTGTATTGTCCATGATTTTACGGTTCATTCCCAAATACGAGATACAGATTAAAAAAGTATCCAATGCGCAGAAATGCATTGGAAGAGATGTAAGCGACGGAAATATCAGGGAAAAGGCTATGCATGGAATGAAGATATTATCCATCATGGTTACCTGGGCGCTGGAAAATTCTGTGGAGACAGCAGATTCCATGCGCTCCAGAGGATATGGACTGCGGGGAAGAACCAGTTTTTCCATTTACCGTTTTGATGCCAGAGATAAAATTATGCTGGCAGTTATAAGCATCTCAGGCATGGCCGCAGCCACAGGAGTTCTGACGGGACAGGTATCAAGTCTCTATTATCCGGTATTTTCTGTAAATCCTCTGACTGCAGGGACGCTGGTGATCTATGGGGCGTTCTTATTCCTGTGTCTGATGCCGATATTTATTAACCTTTGGGAGGACAAAAAATGGGATTATTTACAATCCAGAATTTAAATTTTACCTATCCGGGTCAGGAAAAACCGGCTCTGTCCAACATCAGTTTTCAGGTGGAGCCGGGTGAATTTATCATAATCTGCGGAAAATCAGGATGCGGAAAAACGACGCTTCTGCGGCACTTTAAGACGGCAATGATGCCATACGGATCAAGAGAAGGGAAAGTCCTGTTTCAGGGCGAGGATCTGGAACAGGTTTCCATAAGAAAACAGGCGTCAGAAATTGGATATGTCCTGCAGAATCCGGATCATCAGATTGTTACGGATAAAGTCTGGCATGAGTTGGCATTCGGACTGGAAAATCTGGGATATGAACAGGAAGTCATTCGTCTGCGGGTGGCTGAAATGGCCAGTTATTTCGGAATTCAGAACTGGTTTTACAAAGGAGTGGAAGAGCTCTCCGGCGGTCAGAAACAGCTTCTGAACCTGGCCTCTGTCATGGCTATGCAGCCGGTGGCCCTGATTCTGGACGAGCCCACTTCCCAGCTGGATCCCATAGCTGCCGGTGATTTTCTGTCAACGATCAAGAAAATCAACCGGGATCTGGGAACTACCGTAATTATGATAGAACATCGGCTGGAAGAAGTTTTTTATCAGGCCGATCGGGTTCTGGTACTGGAGGACGGAAAGAAGCTGTTCTTTGATACGCCCCGGCAGGTAGGAAAACAATTAAAAGGAAAAGATTTATTCCTGGCCATGCCGGCGCCTCTTCAAATCTATGAAGGGGTGAAACAGGAAGGAGAATGTCCCCTGACGGTCCGGGAGGGAAGAAACTGGCTGGGAGAAATCTGTAAAAACCCATCTGTAACAGAAGTCAGAAGAATAGAAAAAGAAGAGTCGGATTTTACGGCAGAACCGGTGATTCGCTTAAAAGATATTTGGTTTCGGTATGAAAAACAGCTCCCGGATGTGATCCGGGGTCTTACCATGGAAGTTAAGAAGGGAGAATTATACTGTATCCTGGGAGGAAACGGAACGGGAAAGACCACCACCCTGTCTCTGATCAGCGGAATCTGTAAACCCTACCGGGGGAAAATCTGGATCAAAGGAAAAGAGACAAAGAAATATAAGAGGAATGAACTGTTTCAGGGGATTTTAGCCGCCCTGCCTCAGAATCCCCAGTGTCTCTTTGTAAAAGATACGGTGGAGGAAGATTTGTATGAGATCCTGACTCCGGAACAGAAAAAGGATAAGGAAAAACGGATTGAAACCGTGGTAGAGGAAACCCAGATTGGCCATTTGCTGAAAATGCATCCCTATGATTTGAGCGGAGGAGAACAGCAGAGAGCGGCTCTGGCGAAAGTGCTGCTTCTGAATCCGGAAGTGATTCTGCTGGATGAACCTACCAAAGGAATGGACGGATATTATAAAAAGAAACTGGCGGATATTTTCCTGAATCTGAAAAAGAAAGGGATTACCATTCTGATGGTTTCCCATGATATTGAATTCTGCGCTTCCTATGGAGACGTCTGTGCAATGTTCTTTGACGGAGGAATCGTAATGGAGCAGGATGCCAGAACCTTTTTTTCCGGAAACAGTTTCTATACAACTGCGGCCAATAAGATGGCGCGGCAGGTATTCCCTGACGCAGTGACGGTAAAGGATGTGATTGAGTTATGCAGAGCAAACGGAATATAGAGAAACAGGGGCAGGGGGCGGATACCCTGGTTATGCTGGCCCTTGGAGCAGCTCTCTTGCTTCTGATATGTATAGCAGTTTTGCCCTGGTATTCAATGCCTTCCTTAAAATATTCCGGATTTCCCGATAAATTTACAGTCTGGAATCTGGAGCAGTGGACAAAAGGTGTGGAATTTCTGGTGGAACAGGGATTCGAGCTTCAGAGACTTCCCTGGGATGGTCAGTTGGAAGGGCGGATTTCTTTCGTTATAGGGATTGGCCGGACAGGAGCAGGGATTTTAAGCGCGCTTTTGCTGGCGTTTCTGGTATATGCCTGGAAGTATAAGAAGAAAGCAGCAGTGCCCGGAAGAATTCTTCTGGCAGGTACCGCCTTATTTTCTGCAGGGATCTTCTGCTGCGGCCAGTATGCCAATGTTCTGTTAAATGCAGCTGCCGAAAGAGAAATTTCTTTTCGCACGATGACTGTGGACAGCTGCCTTCAGCTTACGCCCTATGCCTATGCACAGTTTCTGATTTCTCTGTTTCTGTGGGCGTTTTTACCCAGAATGCTGAATACGGAATATGAGAGAAGACCGGAGAATCCGGGGTCTCGCAGTATGAAAAAAGACCGGGGAATCCCGAAAAGGACGATGGTCTCTCTCCTGCTGATTGTGGCGGTGATTCCGGCGATTATCTGGTTTGGAATTTTCTTTTTGAATGACAGAAGTTATTATTTTATTTCTCTGTGTATTATTTTCGTTTCGATGATCCCGTTTTTTATGATTTTTGAGGGACGGAATCCTCAGGCCAGGGAGATTTTGCTGATTGCAGTGATGTCGGCGATTGCTTCGGCGGGCCGGGTGGCGTTTTTTATGCTCCCTCATTTTAAGCCGGTAACAGCTATCGTAATTATTACAGGAATGGGACTGGGGGCGGAAGCCGGTTTCCTGGCAGGAGCCATGTCCGGTTTTGCATCGAATTTCTTCTTCGGTCAGGGTCCCTGGAGTCCCTGGCAGATGTTTTCATACGGAATTATCGGCTTCTTATCCGGTCTGATATTCCGCAGGACAAGTCTGAATACCAAAAGAAAGAAAATTATGGTATCTGCTTTTGGAGCTTTTTGCGCTGTCTTTATTTACGGCGCCCTCCTGGACAGCGCTTCTGTGCTGATGACATCTTCGGAACTAAGCCGGGGACGGTTTGCACTGACCTATATAACAGGATTTCCTTTAAATGTAGTTCACGGGATCTCTACGTTTGTGTTTTTATACTTTATGGCAGAGCCATTTCTGAAAAAACTGGACAGAGTAAAACAAAAATACGGAATCTTACAGCCCTGAGAACGGGATAAAAAAGAAGACAGGAGTTTAATGATACATATGAAAAAAGAATATGACCGCTCAGAAGGGAAAATTGCAGATAAAATATTTCAGTTTCCGGAAGTTTACAGCAGCATCGGAAGAAACGCTCTGAAGAATAACATCCGTATACGCAGTGTGGATCTGAATCGCATAAGACACATCGAGCCTTTTGCATTTGCAGGCTGTACGACCTTGCGGCAGGTAAACTTAAGAAACTGCATCCGCCTTGGAAAAGGCGCTTTTTCTAATTGTGTAAATCTGAAAAGCATTCAGATACCGGAAAGCCTTATCGTCATGGAGCCTATGGTATTTTTAAACTGCAAAAGACTTTCAGAAGTCACATTCTGCGGTACTGTCTACGCAGTGGACAAACTGGAAAAAGAGAGTTTCCTGGGATGCAGCTCTCTGAAAAGAATAAAAATCCCCAGGAAAATAGAGGTGATCGGAGAGCGAGCCTTTTACCGCTGTATGGAGCTGGAAGAAGTGCTCCTTCCGGTATCTCTAAAAGAAATTAAAAGGGAAGCCTTTTATCAGACCGGTTTAAAAGAACTGGAGCTGCCGGAAGGCCTGAAGAAAATTGGGGACAGCGCTTTTTTAAAATGCAAACAATTAGAATACGTAAGAATTCCGGATACGGTGGAAGTAATTGAAAAATGGGCTTTCCACGGATGCCCACGGTTAAAGATGCTGGAAATCCATCAGGATTTAAAGCAGATCGGGCCGTGGATTACCAATAAAAGCTGCACAATTCGCTGTAAAAAAGGAACCAAAACGGAGCAGTATTGTAAAGAATACGATATTCGATGTGAATATATTTAGCAGAAGCATCAGAAATAAACGAAAAAAATCCCTCTCGATTCTAAATTCCAATAAAAACAAACTAAAATCATAAAAAAACCCACGAACCGAACGAAACTCTTCAGAGATAGAAAGAAAACCCACGAAATTAAAAAATAATTCTAAAGAATATTTGGCAGATTTTTTATAAAATAGAAGAGACACGTTAAGGAAGGTCAATATGAAAAAGGAGGGAAAGAATTGAAGAACAAGAAATTTGTTTCCAGATCCATTGCATGGCTGCTGACAGGTGCTTTAATTTTACCGGGAATGTCCCCGTACACCACAGCGGCTGCAGTAGTGGAAGACTCTCTGGAAGAGACAGAGCTTCTTGAAGATGACGCCAATCTTCTGAGCGATGACGAAGAGCTTCTGGATGAAGACACAGAGGTCGATTCTGAAGAGGACACAGAGGAAGATCTGGATGAGACCCTGGAAGAACAGCCGGGCGGTGAAGAGCCTTCAGCCGGTTATTATGAAGAAGGGGAAACAGACAATTCTTCCGAGGAAGCAGGAGTACAGGTATTAAATGCTGATGAAGCTTCTTACCTGGCTTACTATCCTCTGAAAGAAGATGCAAACGATGCTTCTGAAAACGGACAGAATGCCCAGTTGAAGGGCTCAGGAGCAAACTTTGACAACGGCTACCTTCAGCTTCCGGGAGGCAGCGCAGGAAGCAGTGCGGCCTATGTACAGCTTCCTACAGGAATGTTTGACAACAAAGAAGCCGTATCTGTTTCTGTCTGGCTGAAAAATGAAACAGGAAGCGGCAACTATGCCGGAATGTTCTTTGGAACAACGGAGAGTCTGCCGGTGGGATACTGGCTGTTAAATCCGGCAAACCCCGACGGATATTATAAATCCGTTGTAACCAACTCAAGAAACACAGGAGCTCCGTACAACACAGAGTATGGATTCTCCGCGACAAATTCTGCCAACGGTATTGTAGGACCGAAGACAGATAATGGCTGGCATATGTATACCACGGTTATCAAATCCGGAACCAGCATCGAAGCATACTACGACGATGAATATCTGGGAAGCGTGGACATTGATGCGAAAATCAGCGACTGGGGAAGCAACCTGGTATCTTATATCGGTAAATCTTCCTACAACGATCCGTTCTACAAAGGCGGAGTAAAAGAAGTAAAAGTCTATGACGGAGCCATCGATCAGGCACAGGTAACAGAAAACTACCAGTCTGAAATCCTGAACATGGCGTTAGCTGAGCTGGATCTGGGTGATACCAGTGCAGTGAAGACAGATTTAACGCTGCCGACAGCTCTGAATAACGGAGTAACCGTAAGCTGGGCTTCTGACAGAGAAGATGTAATTACGGCAGACGGTAAAGTTACCCGTCAGGATACAGACACTCAGGTAAAATTAACTGCTACTTTAGATCTGAACGGCCAGCAGGTAACAAAGGAATTTACAGTTACCGTTTCCGCAAAAGATGTGACTGCAGACCTGAATGATGCCAAAGAGGCACTGAATATGTTAAGTGTAACGTCTGAAGATCTGAAACTTCCGGCAGAAGGAATTCTGAATTCCAAAATCACATGGAAGTCTTCCGATACAGACGTAATGACCGATGACGGTAAGATCGTAAACCGTCCGGCAGTAGGCGAAGGAAACGCAAAAGTGACCTTAACCGCTACGATTACCATCGGCAGCCAGTCCGTAACCAAAGACTTCCCTGTAGAAGTTATGGAAGAATTCTACGGCTACATTTACGGTTACATTACAGGCGATAATGACAGAGAAGGAAGCCTTCATCTGGCAACCAGCCTGGACGGCAAAGAGTTCGAGGCATTAAACGGAAATGCCGGCGTTCTGTATGCACAGATTCCCACCGGCGACGGAACCAAGAACTTAAGCACCGGAATCCGCTTTAACAGCGTTTACTTATTCCGTCAGGCAGATGGAAGCTTCGGCGTGGTAGCTCCTCAGGGAAAAGATAAGAAATCCGTATATCTTTATGATTCCGAGGATCTGCTTACCTATACAAATTCCCGTTTGCTGAAAACCAATACAGCAGTGGGCGATTTGACAGAAGCAGAGTGTACATACGATACTTTAATCGGCGCTTACCGTGTAAACTGGACAAGCGGAGAGAAACAGTATTCCAACATCTCCAGCGATCTGGAGACCCTTCAGGCGGCTTCCGAATATGAATACACCGCTTTTGAAAATGAAGCGGATTCTATTCCGGAAAATGCGAAAAAAGGTAACTACATCGGCGTTACAAAAGCAGAATACGAAAAAATCGTAAACCGCTTTGCCGTTGTGGAATATACAGGAACAGTTGCTCCTGCAGCCGTTACCGTAGCCAATGAAAGCGAACTGGAAGAAGCTCTTCCGGATCATGTGGTAACCCAGTACAGCGACGGCTCCGAATCCTCCATGAACGTGGAATGGGATTTAAGCTCCGCGGATACCAGCGAAGCAGGAACTTATACCCTGAAAGGTACTTTAAGCACCTACAGCAATCCGTTAATTGAACAGCGTGCCGATCCCTATATTGTATGGGATGAAGACAGCGGCTATTATTACTTTACCGCTTCTTATCCGGCATATAACACAGTTACGAATGGTTATGACCGTCTGGTTTTAAGAAGGGCAGAAACCATTCAGGGTCTGTCTGATGCAGAAGAGATTACCATCTGGAAAGCGCCGAGCAGCGGAAAGATGGCAAGACACGTATGGGCTCCGGAACTTCATAAGATTAACGGAACCTGGTATATGTTCTTCGCAGCAGGAAACTCTGACAACGTATGGGCAATCCGTCCTTACGTACTGGTATGCCAGAATTCCGAAGATCCGTTTAACCCGGACAGCTGGGTAAATGGAAGCGGGGAAGCTGAAATCCATGCAGCTACCAGCCAGGAGTCTGCATACTTTAAGAACATGTCTCTGGATATGACCTACTTTGAACATAATGGACATCATTATGTAATCTGGGCGGATATTATCGGACAGTCTGCATTATATATGCAGGAAATCGATCCGGATCAGCCATGGGTCGGACAGGGCAAAGTTATCCTTCTTACCACTCCGGAATTCGGATGGGAAAGAGACACCGAACGTGTAAACGAAGGTGCAACGATTATTAAACATGACGGAAAGATCTTCTGCGCATTCTCCGCATCAGGAACCGGTCCGGAATACTGTATCGGTATGCTTTACGCGGATGAAGATGCAGATTTAATGGATCCGGCATCCTGGACCAAGATGAACTATCCGTTATTAACTTCTTCTGATGTACCGGGAGAATACGGACCGGGACATAACAGCTTTACTGTAGACTCGGAAGGCAATCCGGTATTCGTATACCATGCACGTTCCGAAGAATGCTACAACGATCAGTGTGACTGGGCGAACTCTAACTCCCTGTATGATCCCTGCCGTCATGCCAGAGTAAAGAACGTACACTGGAATGAAGAGGGACTTCCGATTCTGAAAATGAGCGCGGAAGAAGAACTTCCGGAAGATGCAAGAGAAGTAACCATTCAGGTTACTGTTGAAGAATCTGCAGTCAGAGATCTGGCGGATGCTGTAATTGCGGAAATTCCGGAATACACAGAAACCGGTTCTCAGATTAAACCGGAAATTAAAGTAACCTACCATGGCGCTGAATTAACAGAAGGAAAAGATTACGAAGTTTCCTATGGAGAGAACACAGAGCCTGGAACAGGAACTGTTACTATTACTGCAGTTGACGGATCCAACTATAAGGGAAGCCAGACAGCAGAATTTGTAATCAGCAAGAAAGTAAACGAAATTCTTCATTATGATATGACCATAGAAGACGGAAAACTGGTTGATTCCAGCGATTCCGGCTTAGACGGAAACTTAAAATCTTTAACAGAAGACAACCTGAACACCTATAACGGTGTCAGCACTCTGAACCTGGACGGAAACGGCTATGTAGAGCTGCCCAAGGGACTGGTAACCGATGAGACAATGACAGTTTCTGTTACTGCAGCAACCACAAAAGCCAATAACCAGTGGCTCTTTACCCTTGGTCAGGACAGCTGGAATTACTCCTTCTTTACACCGACCAACGGCTCAAAGAACACCAAACTGGCAATCGCTCAGCAGGAACCAACCGACACAACGGGAGCCTGGGCGAAGGAGCAGACCGTTCAGACTACCTCTAAGGCAACTGCCGGAAACTACCAGACATATACCGCCGTTTATAATGGAGACAAGATGTATCTGTATGTCAACGGAGTACTGGCAGGAGAAAGTGCGAAATCCTTCAACCTGACCGACATCGTAGGAGACGGAGACATCCAGGGTTATATCGGAAAATCTCTGTATTCCAGCGACCCGCTTTATGTGGGAAGTGTTGCACAGGTTACCGTATATGACGGAGCCATGACTGCAGCCCAGGTAAAAGCACAGGCAGAAAGCGTAGACTATGCAGGATACATTGCCGCTGACGTCTATGCAGCGATGTTAAACGGAAATGATCCGGCTGCTGTAGAAGCTTCTCTTAACTTCCCGGCTGCTGTAGACGGGGTTGACCTGACCTGGTCTGTAGAAGAAGGACAGGATGTCATCGGAGAAGACGGTAAAATCAAACCGGCAGAAGAAGATACAACGGTTGACGTAACTGTATCTTACACCTGGAATGGAGAACCGGTAGAAGAAACTTATGAACTGACAGTCAAAGGCGTACCGGCAGAAGAAATTGCAGATCAGCTGGAAGAAGCCCTGACACTTCCTTACTCCACAGAAGAAGGAAAAGAAGTTTACGGAAATATCACCCTTCCGGAAACAGTAACCAATGGTTATGCAGAAGCAGCAGTAACCTGGACAACGGACCATCCGGAAATCGTGGACGTGGAAGCTCATGAAAATGAGGGCGCTTATGCCGACGATCCCACACCGGCAGGTCTGGTTACAAGACCGGAAAAAGACACGGTTGTAACCATGACAGCAGAAATCAAAGTAAACGATGAAATTACACGGACCAAGGAATTTACCTTTACAGTAAAAGCCGCTCCGGAAGAAATTCAGGAAAGCGATTACACCGACTATTTCTTCGCATACTTTATCGGGGAAGGTTATCCTACCGGCGAGCAGATCTACTTTGGTTCTAGCCGCGACGGACTTCACTGGGAAGAATTAAATAACGGAGATCCGTACCTGACTTCCACACTGGGAGAAAAAGGCGTACGTGATCCATTTATCATGCGTTCCGCAGAAGGCGATAAGTTCTACTTAATTGCCACAGACCTGAAGATTAACGGCGGATCCGGATGGACAGCTGCTCAGACAGCAGGAAGCCAGAGCCTGATGGTTTGGGAGTCTACAGACTTAGTAAACTGGGGCGAACAGAGAATGGTAGAAGTATCTGCTGAGATTGAAGCAGGATGTACCTGGGCGCCGGAAGCTACCTACGATCCGCAGACAGGCGAGTATGTAGTATACTGGGCTTCCAAAGTGCCGGATGACAATTACGGCAAACAGAGAATCTACTATGCAAAGACCAGAGATTTCTATACCTTTACAGAGCCGCAGCTCTTTATTGAAAATAGTTTCTCTACCATTGATACCACCATTTACTATGAGAATGATACCTACTATCGTTACTCAAAGAACGAAGACGGCGGAGCAAAATATATTGTTTCCGACAAGACCGATACCCTGCTTCACAGCGAGGCCACGGTAATTGATTCTCCGAGTCTGAAAGCGCAGAAAGGCGTTGAAGGACCGACTATTTTCAAATTCAATGAAGACGATGTGGAAGCAAACGGCTACCAGTATTGTCTGTTAATTGACAACAATGGCGGAATTGCTTACTATCCAATGGTAACCAACGATCTGGAAAGCGGAGAATGGACCAGATTATCCAGTGATAAATACCAGCTTCCGTCCAGACCGAGACATGGTACTCCAATCCGTATTACGGCAGAAGAGTACGAAAAAGTAGAAGGAGCTATGAGCTCTGAAGGTCTGAACTTCCAGAATCAGACAACAGAAGTAACTGCTGAGGCAGCAGAAGATAACACCGTAACAGTTTCCTGGAAAGCCGTAGACAATGCTAAGAGCTACGGAATCTACCGTAAGGCAGAAAACGGCGAATTCGAACAGATTGCCGTAGTAGGAAGTGATGTAACTTCTTATACAGATGAAAAAGCAGCAGACTTAGAAGCAGGTACCTATTACTATACCGTAAAAGGCTTCTGGGGAGCTGACGGAACAGGCGCAAGCACCAAGTATCCGACCGATGTAACTGTAACTTTAGGAAATAAAGCGCAGGATGACTTCCAGAATATCACCACTGAGGTAACTGCTTCTGTAAATGAAGACAATCAGGCAGTGGTAGAATGGAAAGCTGTAGAAAATGCCAAGAGCTATGGAATCTACCGCCGTGCGGCAGAGGAAGACAGCTTTAAGGGTATTGCTGTAGTAGGAAGCGACGTCACCTCCTATGTGGATGAAACGGCACAGGCAGGAGAAACTTACTACTACACCGTAAAAGGCTTCTGGGAAGAAGACGCCCAGGGCGTAAGCACCAAGTATCCGGTCAATGTGAAAGTGACTATTCCGGATAACGAGGAAGATCTGCAGGCAGCCTTCCAGAAAGTAATGCCGGAAGTAACGGCAAAAGCAGACGGAAGCAGCGTTGTGGTAGAATGGAAAGCTGTAGACAATGCCAAGAGCTATCGGATCTACCGGAAAGAGGCAGGAGGAAGCTTCAAAGGCCTGGCAACTGTAAGTGCAGATAAAACTTCCTATAAGGATGAAACGGCACAGACAGGCGTGACCTACTACTATACCGTAAAAGGCTTCTGGGAAGAAGACGCTGCAGGCGTGGCAACCCAGTACCCCACCGACGTGGAAGTATACCTGCCAATCGCTGAGGCAGACTTTGCAAGAGTAATGCCACAGGTAAGTGCGAAAGCGGGCAAAGATTCTATCACCGTAAGCTGGGAAGAAATTAAAGAAGCCAAGAGCTACCGGATCTACCGGAAAGAAGCAGGCGGCTCTTTCAAAGGACTGACCAATGCGGCAGCAGGAACCACATCTATGACTGATACCACAGCGAAACCTGGAGTGACCTACTATTACACCGTGAAAGGTTTCTGGGAAGAAGACGCCCAGGGAACCTGCACCCAGTATCCCACCGACGTAACGGCGAAGATTGCTGTGGACGCTCTGGCAACCCCGGCAGTGAAGACCCGTTCTGTAAACTACTGTACCGTAGAAGTAAGCTGGAATAAGGTAACTGGTGCAGACAAGTACGTGATTTACCGGAAGGAAGCAAAAGCAGGAACCTCCTTTAAATCTATCGGAACTGTAGGCGAGGGAACCTTAAGCTACCGCGACGGAAGCGCACAGATGGGAGTAAACTATTACTACACTGTAAAAGCATATGCAGGAAGCATCTCCAGCGATTACCAGAAGACGGTAACGGGAATGGCCGTACCATCCGCCCCGACTCTGAAGGCAGCCAGCAGCAGCAAAGGCGTAACCATTACCTGGACCGGATCCAAGGCAGGGGATCTCGCATTTGCAGACGGCTACCGTGTATTCAGAAAGACAGCAGGCGGAAGCTGGAAGACCGTAGGAACCGTAGGAGCCAACACCCGAAGCTTCACAGACACCACCGGAGCGAAGGGAACCACCTACTACTACACCGTACGTGCTTATGTAAAACAGAGTGACGGAACCAATCTGTGGGGAACTTATAACACCACAGGCGTAGCCGGAGCAAAAAAATAAATAAGCGATAAAGACAGTCTCCCCGGAAGAGAAATCTTCCGGGGAGCTTTTATGTTTGACGAGTTCGGTTCAGATTCCGGGCAGTTCCTATAAAGATCGTAAAAAAACAAACTTGTATGGTAAAAAAACAACTTTTTTAAAATTTCCTTCGGAAGTTCTAAAAAAAACAAACAATGATTTAAAAATAATCCGATGAAATTCAGGCAATTTTTAGTTAAAATACAAAGTGGAAGACTGTTTTAGTGAAAATAGTCATAAAAAAAGAGAACGTATTTTGGCTTTTTTATGGGGAAAGTCAAAACGGCTAAAAGCAAGGAGGGAAAATATGAAAAAGCGAAGCCGAATTTTGGCGTGGCTTCTGGTGGGAGCGATGACAGTTTCCAACAGCTCTTTTATCCAGGCAGCCAGCTTGTCCAATGAACTTGTGGAAGAAGACACAGAAGTTCTATTGGAGGAAGGGGAAGAGGATCAGCCCTCTGCAGATCTGGAAGAACCAGAATCAGGCGGAGAGATGACAGAACCCGAAGAAGAGGAGAGTTCTATTGAACCGTTACAGGTGAATGATTCCGGAGAAATCCTGCATTACGACATGAATGCAGCAGACGGCCAGCTTGTAGATGCAAGCGGTCAGGGAAGAAACGCTGCATTAGTGGATCTGGATGAAAGCGACGTGAACACCTATGACGGAGTTTCCGTACTGGATATGGACGGAAGCGGATACGTAGAACTTCCGGAAGGAATTGTGGACGATGAAACCCTGACGGTGAACATCACAGCGGCCACCACACAGGCCAATAACCAGTGGCTGTACACCATGGGAGAAGACAACTGGAGTTACACCTTTGTAACGCCGTCTAACAGTTCCAAAGATACCAAGTTTGCTATCTCCCGGCAGGATCCATACAACGGAACCGGTGCGTGGGCGAACGAAAAGAGCATCTATACAGATGCTGCTGCTCTGGATGGTTCTTATCAGACGTACACTGTTGTATATAATGAAGGAACAACTTCTTTATATGTGGACGGAGTGAAAATCGGGGATGGAGAAAATCCCTATGGACTGATGAACGTGGTGCCTGCAGATGGCGGTCACGCATACATTGGAAAATCTCTCTATAATGAAGATCCTCTGTTCAGAGGAAAAGTAGCAGATCTGAGCATTTACAGCGAAGCTCTGGACGAAGAGCAGGTAGCGGAAATTGCCGGGAATGTAGACAATTCCCAATATGTAAAAGCAGATGTTTACGCTGCTATGCTGGGAAACAACGTTTCTGCAGATCAGATTACAGAGGACTTATCCTTCCCGTCCAGTGTAGACGGTTCTTCCGTTAGCTGGCAGGTAACAAAGGGCGAGGATATGATCGGGGAAAACGGAAAACTGACGAAACCCGCTGCAGACACAGAAGCAGAAGTTACGGCTTCTTTTGAAGTGGACGGACAGCAGATTACAGAAGCTTTCCAGCTTACGGTAAAAGGCGCCAGTCAGGAAGAACTGGAAGCCCTGGCGAAAGATCTGACTCTGCCCTATTCCACAGAAGCAGGAAAAGAAGTTTACGGAAACATTACCCTTCCGGAAACGGTAAACGGCAAGGGAACTGTGACCTGGACAACGGATTATCCGGAAATCGTGGATGTAAATGAACAGGCAAACGACGGCGCATATGCAGAAGATCCCACTCCTGCAGGTGTGGTTACAAGGCCGGACAAAGATACAGATGTGACGATGACCGCCGTTATCACCCTGGGTGATTACAGTACAGAAAAGGAATTTACTTTTACAGTAAAAGCAGCGCCCGAAGAAGTTACCGATGAAGATTTAACGGATTATTTCTTCGCATACTTTACCGGTGAAGGATATTCCGATGGAGAGCAGATTTATTTCTCTGCCAGCCATGACGGTCTGAACTGGAAAGAATTAAACGATAACAAACCGGCTCTGACCTCCACTCTTGGAGAAAAAGGCGTACGTGATCCATTTATCTTACGTTCCGCAGAAGGCGATAAATTCTATTTAATTGCCACGGACTTGAAGATTAACGGCGGATCCGGATGGGGAGCTGCACAGACAGCAGGAAGCCAGTCCCTGATGGTATGGGAATCCACAGACCTTGTCAACTGGTCCGATCAGAGAATGGTAGAAGTATCTGCCGAGATTGATGCAGGCTGTACCTGGGCGCCGGAGGCAACCTATGACGAAGTTACAGGAGAATATGTGGTATACTGGGCATCCCGTATTGCAGGAGATAACTATGCAAAACAGGTTGTTTATTATGCAAAGACCCGGGATTTCTACAGCTTTACAGAACCGCAGGTATTTATTGAAAAAGATGCGGATACCATTGATACCACGATTCTTTATGAGAATGGAAAATACTACCGCTATTCCAAAAATGAAACAAATAAAAACATTATTGCAGAAGTAACAGATACCCTCCTTCACAGTGAACCCACGATGCTGGATACTCCGGTACTGGGCTCTCAGGGCGGAGTAGAAGGACCGTCTATCTACAAATTCAATCAGGACGATGTGGAAAAGAACGGATGGCAGTACTGCCTGCTTGTGGACAACTACGGTGGAATCGGTTACTATCCCATGGTTTCCAATGACCTGAACGGCGACTTCGAAAGACTGACTTCCGGATTCCAGCTTCCGGGCGGAAGCCGCTCACCCCGTCATGGAACACCAATGCGTATTACCGCAGAAGAATATGCAAAAGTAGCAGAAGCTTACAACGCATCTCCGGAAGAACTGATTCAGGTTACCTTTGACGGAGAAGAATATGCTTCCTTCGTTCCTTCTATGAAAGAATATGAAATCGTTCTGAAAGAGGGAGAGGACTATCCGGAGCTGGCAGCAGAAGCAGAAACAGGATATGAAATCGAGATTCAGCAGCCGAACGAAGAGGATCCAACAGCAGTGATTACTCTGAAGAATCCGGAAGGCGGCGTGGAATCCACCTATACCTTTACCTTTGTAAAAGAAGAAACACTGGCTCAGGATCCGGTTCTGGAGTATAACTTTGATTCTGATGCAGCAGGAAGCAAGACCGCCTCTGATACAGGTGCAGGGGATGATACCGCAGACAACGGTACCTTATACGGAAATGCAGCCATTGCACAGGATGCAGAGAGAGGAAGCCAGGTACTGAACTTAAATGGAAGCAGCAATACCTATCTGGAATTCCCGAAAGGCTTCTTCGATAACAGAAATACTATGACAATTACCATGGATGTAAAATCCAATATGTCCAGTGGAAACTTCTTTACTTTCACTTATGGTAAAGATTCTAACGTCTACGACTTCCTGAGAATTCGCGGAACCAGCGTAAGAAATGCAATCACCACTTCCAGCTGGGGCGCAGAAAAAGAAGTAGCAGGAACAGGAGCAGCCACAGGAACCTGGCAGCATATCGCTCTGGTTTACGAAAATACTTCCATGAAGCTGTATATTGATGGAGAACTGGTATCCACCAATGCAAATACCGGAATCACTACCTCTATGATGGGAGGCGATCTTCTGGCATACCTTGGTAAATCCATGTACAGCGCAGACGCATATTTCAACGGAAGCTTTGACAATGTAAAAGTATTTGAACGTCCTCTGGATCTGTACGAAGTACGGGAAGAGGCAGGCGTTGCCGGAAGAGCCTTCTACGGCGTTGACGCAGAAGGATATACCTTCATTAACAGCGACATTGATAACGATGAAAAAGTTATTACCTTAAACATCAGCAGAAACAACAGCGAAGTAAAAGATCTCAAAGCCGTTCCGCTGACCTTTGAATTAGGAGAAAACGTAATTCTGGATGAAGAAAACGGTGCAGCAAGAGACCTGTCTGAACCGGTGGAAATGAAAGTGGACAATAACGGCGAAGAGGAAACCTGGACCATTGACGCGACTCTTTGCTACAATCCGGTATTGGGCGGACAGTTCGCAGACCCGGATGTGGACGTATTTGACGGCAAATTCTACATCTACCCAACCACCGACGGTGTGGAAGGATGGGGAGGAACCCAGTTCCATGTATTCTCTTCCGACGATATGATTGACTGGGTAGACGAAGGCGTAATCGTAGACGTGGCAGACGACAATGCAGGACTCAATGAAAACGGCGTGCAGATCGGAACCGTTCCGTGGTCAAAGGGAAATGCATGGGCTCCTACCATTGAAGAAAAGAACGGAAAATACTACTATTACTTCTGTGCAAGAGAAAAAGATACAGACAAACAGGCAATGGGCGTTGCTGTTTCTGACAGCCCCACAGGACCATTCGTTGTAAAAGACGAACCGATCGTAAACATGGCTGATTGTGCGGCAGAAGGAATCAGCATGGGACAGACCATCGACCCATCCATCTTTACAGATCCGGATACAGGCAAATCCTACATGCTGTTTGGCAACGGAAAAGGAGCAATCGTAGAACTGACAGAAGATATGATGGACTTCGTACCGGGAACCATGAAGAACATCAGCGGATTAAGAGATTTCCGTGAAGCTGTAACTATTACAAAGAGAGACGGAGTTTACCACTTCACCTGGTCCTGCGACGACACAGGAAGTGAAAACTACCATGTAAATTACGGAACTTCTGACAGCCCTTACGGACCGGTAAACTATCAGTATACCATCCTTCAGAAAGATCCGGAAAACGATATTCTGGGTACCGGACATCATTCCATCCTGTATATGCCGGAAACAGATGAAGCGTACATTGTATATGCGAAGTTCATGACACCGCTTGGACAGGTAACCGGCGGATTCGGATACCACAGGGAAGTATGCATTGACAAACTGACCTTTGACGAAGAGACAGGACTGATGAATCCGGTAACACCAACCCTGACCGGAATCACAGAGCCGGTGAAGGCTCCGGCCAGCGAAGAAGAGCAGATGGCAGCCTTCCAGGAGGTAATGCCGGAAGTAACGGCAAAGGCGGACGGAAGCAGCGTTGTGGTAGAATGGAAATCCATTGAGAATGCAGGAAGCTACCGGATCTACCGCAAAGAGGCAGGAGGAAGCTTCAAAGGCCTGGCAACTGTAAGTGCAGATGAAACTTCCTATGTGGATGAAACCGCACAGGCAGGAGTAACCTACTACTACACTGTGAAAGGTTTCTGGGAAGCGGACGCTCAGGGTGTAAACACACAGTATCCGACGGACGTACAGGTTTATGTACCGATTGCAGAAGCAGACTTTGCAAAAGTAGTGCCCCAGGTAAGCGCAAAAGTCAATGCGGACAAGAGCGTAACCGTAAGCTGGGAAGAAATCAAAGAAGCCAAGAGCTACCGGATCTACCGGAAAGAAGCAGGCGGCTCTTTCAAAGGACTGACCAATGCGGCAGCAGGAACCACATCTTTGACTGATACCACAGCGAAACCCGGAGTGACCTACTATTACACAGTGAAAGGTTTCTGGGAAGAAGACGCCCAGGGAACCTGCACCCAGTATCCCACAGACGTAACGGCGAAGATTCCGGCGGACGCTCTTGCAACCCCGGCAGTTTCTACCCGTTCCGTGAACTACTGCACCGTAGAAGTAAGCTGGAAGACCGTAACCGGTGCAGACAAATATGTGATTTACCGGAAAGAAGCGAAAGCTGGAACTTCCTTTAAATCCATCGGAACCGTCAGCGCGGGTACTCTGAAATACCGGGATGGAAGCGCGAAGATGGGCGTAAACTATTACTATACTGTAAAAGCGTATGCAGGAAGCATCTACAGTGACTACCAGAAGACGGTAACGGGAATGGCCGTGCCATCCTCCCCGACTCTGAAGGCAGCAAGCAGCAGCAAAGGCGTAACCATTACCTGGACCGGCTCCAGGGCAGGGGCGAACGAATTTGCAGACGGCTACAGAATCTTCAGAAAGACAGCAGGCGGAAGCTGGAAGACGGTAGGAACTGTAGGAGCTAACACCCGAAGCTTCACAGATACCACCGGAGCAAAGGGAACCACCTACTACTACACTGTACGTGCTTATGTAAAACAGAGTGACGGAACCAATCTGTGGGGAACCTACAACACCTCAGGGGTAACCGGAGCGAAGAAATAAGAGATAAAGGAAAATCCTCTGGCCGGCAAGATCTTGCCGGTCAGGGGATTTCCTTAAAAAGGGGGATGTGAAGTGAAAAAGCAATGGATGAAAAAAACGGCGGCAGGTTTCCTGGCAGGGATTCTGGCTGCCACAGGAATCCCGGGAACTTCCGTATGGGGCATGCCGGCAGAGGCGCTGGAAGAGGAAAACCCGGCTCCGGCGCTGCTGTCAGAGGAACCGGAGGAATACCTGACAGAAGAAACGCAAGGAGAGCCGCAGGAGGCTTCCAAGAATGTGGGGGAAGAAACTGCAGAAGGAGAGGATACAGATTCCTATACCTATCGGGTTGATTTGAGTCAGAAAGGCGTTGACATCGGCGAGGATTTGTACGGCGCCTTTTTTGAGGATATTAACGGAGCTGCGTACGGAGGTTTGTACGGAGAACTGGTGGAGAACCGTTCCTTTGAGTTTTTTCAGACTCCGGTAAATAACGACCCGAATGCCCATACCTATTCCTGGTTCACAGCCGGTTATGCAGATATGGAACTGATGAATACCGATGGAATGAATGAGAATAATACCTTCTGGATTCAGGTAACGGCCAAGGGGAATAACACAGGCGTCCGAAACGACGGTTATGATGGGATTTCCGTAAAGGAAGGAGAAAACTATAAGTTTTCCATGTATGTGAAAGGGGATTACAGCGGCGGCTTTCGGATTACTCTGGAAAGCGGGGGAGAGGAAGTAGGCGCTGCAGAAATCGAAGCAGGACCTGCACAGGAATGGACAAAAGTCAGCGCAGTTGTGCAAAGCACGGAAACGGCAGAGGACGCCAGTCTGTGTGTCCGGTTAAAAGAGGAGGGAACCACGGGCCTTGATATGATTTCCCTGTTCCCGGAACATACCTACAACAACCGGGAAAACGGGCTGCGGGCAGACCTGGTGCAATATTTAAAGGATTTAAATCCTGCCTTTCTCCGATTCCCCGGCGGCTGTGTTATTGAAGGTATAAACCTGGAAACAGCATACGACTGGAAGGATTCGGTGGGGCCGGTGGAAGAGCGGCCGATTATGCAGAGCTACTGGGCGCAGGCGCCCCAGACCGCCTATTATTATCAGGAATACGGACTGGGATTTTATGAGTATTTTCTGCTCTGCGAAGATATGGGATGCGAGCCGCTGCCCTGTATCAATGCCGGCTGTACCCATTTCTGGGGACCGGAGCTTGCGCCTCTGGATCAGATGCAGCCCTATATTGACAATGCGCTGGATTTAATTGAGTTTGCCAACGGAGATCCCAGCGATCCGGAACAGGAGTGGGCACAGCTTCGGGCGGAAATGGGACATCCGGAGCCCTTCAATCTCCAGTATCTGGAAGTGGGAAATGAACAGGCGGCAGATGAGCGTTACTATGAACGGTATGAAATGTTTGCGGAACAGGTGAACGAAAAATATCCGGAAATCAAACTGCTGTCATCCGTAGAAGGTCTGTCCAACGGCCCTGGACTGTCTGCTACAGAATGGCTGAAAGGAAAGGGCAGAACTTTCAGCTATGCCAATGACGAACACTTCTATATGTCCCCGGAATGGTTCTTCGCAAATGCCGGAAGATATGATGTGATGGAGCGGGGAGACGACGCCTATATCTTTGCCGGAGAATATGCAAGCCATCACGAAGTAAACGGACAGAAAAGAGAGGATCTGCTGTCGGCCATTTCCGAGGCCGCCTTTATGACCGGGTTTGAAAGAAATGCGGACATTGTAAAACTGACCTGTTATGCTCCTTTGTTCTGTAAACTGGGACATCAGAACTGGGAGCCGGATTTAATCTGGTTTGACAATGAAGAGGTCTATGGAAGTCCCAGTTATCATGCCAACAAGATGTACGCCACAAACACAGGAGATTATACCTTTGCCGAATCGGTGAGTGCCCCGGGAGAGGAGGAAACTTCCGGCCTGATCGGGAAAGTAGGCGTGGGAACCTGGAATACAACGGCCGTCTATGATGATTTGCAGGTCATTGATAATGAAACCGGGGAAATTCTTTATGAAAATAACTTTGAAGCAGAAGGGATTGACGACTGGACAGACGGAAGCGGGAACTGGAGCGTCACAGAAGAAGAGGGAAATCAGGTCTTAAAGCAATGGGACGCAGGTTCCTATAACAATTCCATTCATGTGGGGGATACTTCCTGGAGTAATTATACCTACCGTCTCCGTGCGAAAAAGTTATCCGGATTAGAAGGATTTATTATTCCCTTTGCTGTAAAAGACAAAAATAATTACCTTCATTACAATCTGGGAGGATTTGCAAATACCTATACCGCTGTGGAACATGCAGTGAACGGGGCAAAGACGACCGTGGCCACTTCCGATACCATCATTGAGACCAATCGCTGGTACGACATTGAAATTCAGGTGGAGGGAGATGCTTTCCGCTGTTATCTGGACGGAGAACTGGACTGCGAAGGCGTACTGCCCAAATCTTACGGACCAGTCTATACCACTTCCGGCTTCGATGAAGAAACCGGCGATGTGATTTTAAAACTGGTCAACGGTTCCGATGAAGAACAGAGCGTGGATATTTCTCTGGAAAACAATCCTTATGAAATCAATCCCAATGCATCTATGATTCAACTGGCCTACGAAGGAAGCCCGGATGAGGAAAACAGCATCGAAGAACCGGACAAGATTGTACCGGCAAACTATGAGTTTACCGGAGCAGGGGATGAATTCTCCATGGAGCTGCCTTCTTATTCCTTCACCATTCTCCGGCTGCATACTCTGGATGATTCTCAGGTTATTGCTTCTGCAGAAGAGGCAGAGATTCAGACGGAGGCAGGCGTGGTTCCTGAACTGCCTCAGGAAGTGACCGTGACTTATGCAGACGGAAGCACAGGAACAGCGGCTGTTCGGTGGGAAGAGAAACCAGAGTCCTTCTATCAGGCTCCGGGAAGGTATGTTCTGGAAGGAAGGGCTGACGGATACAATGAGAAAGTCAGAATGTACATCGAGGTTTTGGAAGAGATTCTGGATACCGGCCTGCTGGAAAGTCTGATGGCAGAGGCACAGGGACTGTCTGCTGAGGAATATACTCATATTCCGCAGCTTTATAAAGAAGTAAAAGAAGCTCTTTCCCAGGCAGAATCCCTTCTTACAGAAGAAGACCTGACCCAGGAAAAAATTGACGGACAGGCAGAACTTCTGCAGACAGCCTTAGAACAGTTAAAGACAGCCGATGAAGAAGCGAAGGAAGACTTCCGGAATCAGACAGTGGAAGTTACTCTGTCAGTATCCAAGGGAAGCCAGGTGGAGATCCAGTGGACCCCGGTGAAAAATGCAGGAAGTTACGGTATCTACCGCAAAGAGGATGGAGATTCCGAATATCACCTTTTAAAGGCAGTTGGAAAAGACATTGTTTCTTACGTGGATAAAACAGCAGAAACAGGCAGGACCTATTGCTATATGGTCAAAGGCTATTGGGAAGAAGGGGCTAAAGGAATCTCCACACAGGATTTGGCTGAGGGAGTAGTTTATCTGCCGATGACAGAAGACGACTTTGCCAATGTGATGCCGCGGGTAAGCGCAAAAGCCGGCAGGGATTCTGTAACCGTAAACTGGGAAACAGTGAAAGAAGCCAAGAGCTATCGGATCTACCGGAAAGAGGCCGGAGGAAGTTTTAAAGGTCTGGCAACTGTGTCAAAAGACGTAACCTCTTATGTGGATGAAACCGCAGAAGCAGGTGTGACTTACTACTACACAGTCAAAGGCTTCTGGGAAGATAAGGCTCAGGGAACCTGCACCAGATACCCCACCGACGTAACGGCGAAGATTGCCGTGGATACCCTGGCAATGCCAAAGGTGAAGACACGTTCGGTCAACTATTGTACCGTAGAAGTAAGCTGGAACAAGGTAACAGGCGCGGATAAATATGTGATTTACCGGAAAGAAGCAAAAGCAGGTACAGCCTTTAAATCCATCACAACCGTCAGCGGAGACACCCTGAAATACCGGGATGGAAGCGTGAAGATGGGCGTAAACTATTACTATACGGTCAAAGCGTATGCAGGAAGCATCTACAGCGACTACCAGAAGACGGTAACGGGAATGGCAGTGCCATCGTCTCCCACACTGAAGGCAGCAGGCAGCAGCAAAGGAGTAACGGTTACCTGGACGGGATCTAAGGCAGGAGCAGATAAATTTGCAGACGGTTACCGGATTTTCCGAAAGACAGGAAACGGGAGCTGGAAGACGGTGGGAACTGTAGGAGCCAATACCAGAACCTTTACTGATACAACGGGGACAAAAGGAACTACTTATTACTACACAGTTAGGGCCTATGTAAGGCAAAGTGACGGAACCAATCTGTGGGGAACCTACGATACCACGGGTGTGACCGGAGCAAAGAAATAGGCAGCCCTGATTTTTTTAGGGGGGGGGGTATAATTAAAATGCGGTTTCTGCCTGAAAATGGCAGGGACCGCCGACGGAAAATACGGCACATCCGGAAGGGAAGGAAAGACTTGAATACGAAAGAATTAGTATATTTTAAAACAGTTTACGAGGAAAAAAGTATTAACCAGGCGGCGAAGAAATTATATATTACCTCCCAGGGACTGGGGAGAAACATCCGGGCGTTGGAGACGGAATTCCAGGTAAAATTATTTGAGAGGACCAAAAAAGGCGTGGAACCAACTCCTTATGCCAACCTGCTCTACAAAAAGACAGGGGCGTTGATGCAGCAGTTGGAGGAGCTTTCGGCGGAATTCTCCAAACTGAAAAGAGGGGGTGGAAAATTACGGATTGGACTTGCCTATGGAATCCTGAAGATTCTTCCTATGAGGGTAATTCTGGAATTTATCCGGGAGAATCCTCAGTTTCAGATTGAATGGAAGGAATATCATAATGATGAGGTAAAGGATATGGTCTTATCTTCGGATCTGGATTACGGACTTATTGTAGGAGAGTGTGCTTCCAGAGAGCTGATTCAGAGAAAGGTCATGAGCCGTAAGGTAATGCTTCTCGTGTACAAAGATCATCCTTTTTATCCTCTGGAACAGGTGGAACTGGACATGTTAAAAGAAGAAAAGATTTTAACCATGGATGAGGACTTTCACATTTATCACGTATTTGAAGAAGCCTGTCGGAAGCGGGGGTTCTATCCAAAAATAGAGGATAAAACAGATAACGGCGCTGTTTTATACCGGCTCTGCGAAGAGAAGCAGGGAGTAGCGCCGGTAATGGATTTCACCACGGATATTTATAAGACAGAAGGAGTCCGGGAAATTCCCCTGAAAGAAGATTTGCGGTGGGATGTGGTAAGCATATGCAGAAAAGAGAAGCAGGGAAGCGAACCCATTGAGAAATTTGATAAACAAATAATGAAATATTTTAATTAGGTAGAACAGAAAAGTTTAAAGATGCCAATCATTCGTTTCTAGATGATGGCATCTTTTTTATGTTAAAATAGTAGTATGAGAATGTTCAGCAAAAGGAGGAGAAGGTATATGAGCAAAAAGAAACACCGATTACTAATCAGCGCTCTGGTTGCCGGAATGATGGCCACATCCGTTCCTGCAGCACCGGTCAGCGCAGATACGACAGCAGAAAACCTGGCTGAAACAGTAAATGGGGAAGAGGCGAACGCCGTTCAGGATGTGGAACTGACAAGACCTTATAAGGACATCGAGAACGGAAATCCCCTGATTACCCACCGCTACAGTGCAGACCCCTGTGCTATGGTATACGATGGGAGGGTGTATATCTACAACACAGACGATCATGAACTGTACAATAATGCGGGGGAGCTGATTACAAATGAATACGGGCAAATCAACAAAATCAGCGTCATGTCTTCCGCAGATATGGTCAACTGGACCGACCACGGTAAAATTACTGTAGGAGGAGCAGACGGTGTTCTCAGCTGGGAAGGAATTTCCTGGGCACCCACCCCGGCCCACAAGACCATCAACGGGAAAGAAAAATTTTTCCTGTACTGTGTGGTTGACGGTATGAACGTAGGCGTTATGACCAGCGACAGTCCCGTTGGACCCTGGAGCGATCCTTTAGGAAAACCGTTGATTGACGCCAGCACTCCGGGAACAGAAAATGCGGGAATCCGTTTCGACCCGGCAGTTATGGTAGACGATGACGGAACCGGCTATCTCTGCTTCGGCGGAAATATGGAGGGAAGCGATAAGGCGACGGCTTTCGTTATCCAGCTTGGCGACGATATGATCAGTACTGTGGGCGAGGCAAAACAGATTGACGCTCCGGATTTCTTTGAAAGTTCCGGTATTCATAAACACAACGGCAAATATTACTATACCTACAGTTCTAACTGGGAGCAGGGAGCAAATATTCCGGGAGTCAGCCCGGGGGTCTGTGAAATCGGATATATGATGAGCGATGATCCCATGGGTCCCTATACATACATCGACCGGGTACTTGTTCAGCCGGGAACCGTATTCGGACTTTATGGAAATAACCATCAGTCCCTGTTTGACTTCAAAGGAAAATCCTACATTACCTATCACAGCCTGATTCTGGAATCCGATAAATATAACACCACCAGTGTGAAAGGATACCGGGCCACAGGCATCAATGAGGTTCATTATAATGAAGACGGCACCATGCAGCTGGTGGATATGAACCGAAAAGGTGTGGAGCAGGTTGAATATCTGGATCCCTATGTACGCAATGAAGCAGAATCCATGGCCAATAACGGAGGTATCTCAACAGAAGATTCCCAGGCTCCCGGTACAGAAGTGGGAGAAACAGGAATCGTGGGACCGAACCTGGATGTGTGCGACATTCAGAACGGCGACTGGATTTATGTGAAGGGCGTGGATTTTGGCGATACAGGGGCCGGAACCTTTACCGCTAATGTGGCCAGTGATTCCCTGGGAGGATCCATCGAGATCCGTCTGGATGATCCGGAAAACGGAACCGTAGCCGGCACCTTAAATGTATCCAATACAGGAGGCGCTCAGACCTGGATACAGCGTTCTACCGGCGTATCCAATGTGACCGGCGTTCATGACGTATATTTCGTATTTAAAGGGGAAGCAGACGAGAACTTATTTAACTTTGATTCCTGGTATTTCAGTGAAAAAACCCAGGATAAACAATTAGTGGCTCTGGACGCTTCTCTGAATAAAACAGTGATCGATACCGTAGACGGAAACAACCAGGCAGAAGTGAAGGTTTCTGCCGTATATTCTGACGGTACTATGGAAGACGTTTCCACAGAAGCTGAAATCACTACAGAAAGCAGCAGCATTCAGATAGAGGGAACGAAAGTGACCGGCGTAGAATACGGAGATGCTGTTATTCATATTGCATATGAAGACTTTACCCAGGATTTATATCTGAAGGTGGAAGATGCCAGCAGCAAGCTGAAAGTAAAAGAGCTCCATGTGGATGAGAATACTATCAGCCTTTATACAGGAGCTGTAAAAGAGATTACCGTAACGGCCGAATATTACGACGGACATACAGAAGATGTAACAGCGAAAGCTTCTTACACCAGTTCCGATGAAAATGTGGTGACAGCCGACGCAGGCGTGATTACTGCAGTTGGCGGCGGCTCAGCAGTGGTAACGGTAGCTTACCAGGGAGAAATGGGTGAGGAAGCCACGGTGGATCTGAATGTGGAAGTCAGCAGCCTTGGGGAACCTCTGTTATATGAAATCGTAAGCTGTAATCCGGAATATCTGCCGGGAGATCCCAGCCGGCCCGATGTGGTGCCGCGTCCGGCCTGGGAAGGCAGTAATGTAGTGGGATACCTGGAAAACGGTACTGTGAAATTCACCGTGAATGTGGAAGAAGAAGGTACATACCGTGTTTATGCAGATGTGGTAGCCTACGGCGGCGATGTTCGTCAGAAATATTCCATTAACGGCGGCGACTTCGTAATCTGTACTTATGAAAATGAAACGATTCAGTTAGATGGAATCGAGGTAAGTCAGTGGGGCGGAGGTATCCGGGCCAGTGATTTGGAAATCGAATTAAATGCCGGAGAGAACACCATTGAAATCGGTCAGGCAGGAAGCAACATGGAAATCCGCCATGTGATCCTGCAGAAACTAAACAGCGCTCCGGAAGTAACCTTAGACGCAATTACAGTTACCCCGCCGGCCAAGACAGAATATCAGGTGGGAGAAGAATTTGATCCTTCCGGACTGGTGGTAACCGGACAGTACAGCAACGGAAATGAAATTACACTTGGAAGCGACAAATATGAAATCGACAGCTCTTCCTTTAATAAAGAAGAACCGGGAGAGTATGAAATCCGGATTACCAGCACAGAGAATCCAGAGCTTTCCGAAAGCTTTCTTGTAACAGTAAAACCGAACCAGGAAGAAGAGGAATTTAAAAATACGGTTACCGAAGTAACGGCTGCAGTCAGAGACGATAACAGCGTTTTACTTACCTGGGAACCTGTAAACAGAGCCCAGAGCTATGGAGTTTACCGTAAAGCCGAAGGCGCACAGGAGTTTGAACAGATTGCCGTTACCACAAGGGATGTGGTATCCTTCGTAGACCGGACGGCAGAAGCAGGACAGACATATTATTACACCGTAAAAGGCTTCTGGGAGGAAGACGGCCAGGGCATTTCCACCCAGGGACCGGAAGATGTAAAAGTCACTATTCCGGATAACGAAGAAGATCTTCAGGGTATTTTCCAGCAGGTAATGCCGGAAGTAACTGCAGAAGTCAATGAGGCAGGAGAAGTAACGGTAACCTGGAATGCCATTGAAAATGCCGGAAGCTACCGGATTTACAGAAAAGAAGCAGGCGGAGCATTTAAAGGCCTGGCAAATGCAGAGGCAGACGCTGCTTCCTATGTGGATACCACGGCAGAGGCAGGAAAGACGTATTACTATACCGTAAAAGGCTTCTGGGATACGGACGCCCAGGGAGTCTGCACCCAGTATCCGACGAATGTGAGTGTGACCATACCGGTGGATGAACTGGCAACTCCGGCAGTAAAAACCCGTTCTGTAAATTACTGTACGGTAGAAGTGACCTGGAATAAGATTGCAGGCGCTGATAAATATGTGGTTTACAGAAAAGAAGCCAAACCGGGAACTGCCTTTAAATCCATCACAACCGTATCAGGAAACACACTGAAATACCGGGATGGCAACGCTGAGATGGGTGTCAACTACTATTACACCGTTAAGGCATTTTCCGGAAGTATTTACAGCGACTATCAGAAAACAATTACAGGAATGGCCGTACCGTCCTCACCGGCCTTAAGCGCATCCAGCAGCAGTAAGGGCGTGACGATTACCTGGACGGGATCCAAGGCAGGAGCTGACAAGTTTGCAGACGGCTACCGGGTATTCAGAAAGACGGTTGGCGGAAGCTGGAAGACGGTGGGAACCGTAGGAGCAAATACCAGAAGCTTTACAGACACTACCGGAGCCAAGGGTACCACTTATGTGTACACCGTTCGTGCTTATGTAAAACAGAGCAATGGAACGAACCTGTGGGGAACTTATAATACTGCAGGTGTAAGCGGAGCGAAAAAATAGGGTTACAAGAGGATGTTCTGATCTTCATTTACGTAAGAGCCCGGCCAGGCGGCAAAGCTGTCCGGCCGGGCTTTTAAAAAACAGGAGGAAACAAGATGAAAAGGAAAAGAAACTGGTTTGAGAAAATCGCAGCGATGGTTTTATCGCTGGTGATGATTTTCTCACTGATGCCGGTATCGGAAGTAAACGCAGCAGTTTCTTCTGACAACGGCGACGGGACGTTTTCCAATCCGGTGATTTATTCAGACGTACCGGATCTGGACGCGATCCGCGTGGGAGACGCCTATTATATGATAAGCACCACCATGCATTTATCTCCGGGCTGCCCGGTCATGAAATCCACAGACCTGGTCAACTGGGAGATTGTAAATTATGTTTATGACACGCTGGGAGACAGCGATGAGTTAGCCTTAAGAAACGGACAGGAAAGCTACGGAAACGGTTCCTGGGCTGCCAGCATCCGGTATTTTAAGGAGAAATTCTATGTCACCTTCGGATGTATGACCACAGGGAAAACTTATGTATATTCTACTTCAGATATCGAGAACGGTCCCTGGCATAAATCTGAGTTTACCGGCTATCTCCATGATATTTCTCTGCTGACCACAGAAGATGAGATGTACGTGGTCTATGGAAGCGGGACAGCCAGATGCAGAAAACTGACGGAAGATGAAAACGGGGATATTACTTTCGGAGAAGAATTTACTCTGGTTGAGTACACAGCTCTTGATAACGACGGAAATCAGGTAAATGCTCCGGTAAGTTATATTTCAGAAGGAATTCATGCGTATAAAATCGGCGAGTACTATTATCTTTTCATGATTCAGTGGCCCACCGGGGGACGCAGACAGGAAGTCTGCTGGCGTTCAAAAACTCTGGACGGCAACGGCTGGGAAAGTAAGAAAGTATTTGATTCCGGTCTGGAATTCGACGGAATTATGGACGGCGCGGGAGTGGCCCAGGGCGGCGTCTTCCAGACTCCTGAGGGAGACTGGTATTCCCTGCTGTTCCAGGATCACGGTTCTGTGGGAAGAATCCCGGTTCTGGTTCCTGTAACCTGGGAAGACAACTGGCCAGTGTTCGGCAATGAAAACGGAGAAGCGGAAGTGACGATGGACATCCCCGGAGTCAGCACAGGGGAAAAAGGAATTGTAGTTTCCGATGAGTTTTATAACGGAGAAACCAGGAAAATTTATTCCGATACAGAAAGCACAGAACCTGTGGAAGAAGCGACGCTTGTAAAAGAAGCGCCGGCTCTCTTATCTGCGGCAGAAACCCTGGGCGGAGAAGTCTCTTATGTGGAACTTCTGGAAAACGGAGGTTTTGAAGAGGGAGATACCGGCTGGGAGTCCAAAGAGGGCGCTGTTCTGGAAGTAACACAGGACGAGGCAGCCGGCGGTGAAAGCAGCCTTCTGGTAACAGAGAGAGTGGGAACCGGTTCCGGGCCCAAACAGGATCTGACCGGAAAACTGGAAGCAGGCAAAACCTATCACCTCAGCGCGAAAGTAAAATATCTGGAGGGGCCGGATACGAGAGACTTTAATATTACCTTCCACTATGGAACGGATCAGTGGAGCGGTATGGAAATCGGGAAAGGAGCCACCATTACCAAAGGAGAATGGGGAACCATTGAAGGCACCTATACCGTACCGGAAGATGCAGATTTAACAGAATCCTATGTATTTGTAGAAACCACCTGGACAGCAGAACAGGATCCGGTCAATGATTTGATGGATTTTTACGTGGATGATATTTCTGTATCCTGTGAGGAGGACTATGGCCTGATTTTAAACGGAGGATTTGAGTCCGGGATGGATCCGTGGGAGGTTCGTAATTATAACGGAGCTGTGAATCTGGAAGTTACCCAGGAAGATGCGGCAGCCGGAACCAGCAGTCTGTTTGTCTCCGGAAAGGAAGACACCACCTGCGGACCCATGCAGGATCTGACCGGGAAGCTGGAGGCAGGAAAGACCTATTACCTCAGCGCGAAAGTGAAATATCTGGACGGCCCGGAGAAACGGGATTTCAATATTACCTTCCAGTATGGAACCAATAAATGGAGCGGAACAGATATTGGAAAAGGCGCTTCCATAACCAAAGGGGAATGGGGAACCATTGAAGGTACCTATACCGTACCGGAAGACGCCGACCTTTCCAAAGTCACGGTATTTGTGGAAACCACCTGGACTTCCCAGCAGGATCCTTTCAATGACTTAATGGATTACTATCTGGACGAAGTATCTGTGAAAGAAGTAGCAGACCAGGAGGTGCCGGAAGAGACAGAACAGGGAGAAAATGATTATAATGGCTCCAACCTGAATCTGGCATGGCAGTGGAATCATAATCCCAACAATAATAACTGGTCTTTAACAGCACGAAGCGGCTATCTGCGGCTGACCACAGGAAATACAGTGGATAATATCCAGGAAGCCCGCAACACACTGACCCAGAGAACCTATGGTCCTACCTGTTCCGGAAATGTAGCTTTAGAAGTACATGATATGAAAAACGGAGATGTGGCAGGTCTGGCCGCCTTCCAGCTTCATTACGGATTCGTAGGTGTGAAGATGGAGAACAACCAGAAGTATCTGGTAATGGTAAAAACAGAGACAGATGACAATCCTGACGGAGATGAAATCGAGAGAGTGGAACTCAATCAGGATCGTGTTTATCTGAGAGTGGATTTTGATTACCGTCAGAGAACAGACAAAGCTGCTTTCTATTATAGTTTAGACGGCGAAGAATGGATTCAGATTGGCGATACTCTGCAGATGGCTTATACAATTCCGCACTTTATGGGATACCGGTTCGGACTTTTTAATTACGCCACAGAAACCAAGGGCGGATACGTAGACTTTGATTACTTCCATGTGGAAGATGACGGAAGTCATAATACAGGAAGTGAAACAGAAACCCTGAGCGTTTCCCTTGAAAATTTAAACGACGTCCCCGGCATTGCCAACACAGAGATTGAGCTTCCCATTACCATGGATGCCCTTCCGGAAGGCAGCTATGAAAAACTGGAAATGTCCGTAAATATACCGGAAGAATTCCAGGTATCCGATGTGAAGTTTAAGAAAGAAAATGTTTCAGGAACGGCCGCCTATTCTTATACCAACGGCCAGCTGCTCCTTTCCGTAACAGGAGAAGATACAGACTTTAAGCATAACGACGGTGAACTTTTTGCCACGGTAATTCTTAAAGTCAGCAAATATCTCACAGAAGATGTACAGACTTCTGCAAGAGTGGATTACGTAAAAGTAACAGGAGACGAAGCCCACTATCAGGTAGGACAGGCTGTATCCAATATTTCCATGAAAGCCCTGGATACAGAGGCCGTGGCTAAGAAAGTGGGATACTCCAATCCGGTGATTGACTATGATTTCGGCGCCGATCCCTTTGCCATGGTTTATGACGGAAGAGTTTATCTTTACATGACGGCAGACGAATTCGAGTATAACGATCAGGGAGAAGTGATTGACAATACCTATGGAACCATTCAGGAAATACGGGTAGTCTCTTCTGCTGATATGGTTAACTGGACCGATCACGGAACCATTCATGTGGCAGGAGAAGAGGGAATTGCCAAATGGGCATCCCTGTCCTGGGCGCCTGCGGCTGCTTATAAGAAGATTAACGGCGAAGATAAATTCTTCCTGTACTTCTGCAACGGCGGCAGCGGAATCGGCGTTCTGGAAGGAGATTCTCCCATCGGTCCTTTCCGGGATCCAAACGGAAAAGTCTTAGTGGACGGTTCCGTACCGGGAGCCCAGGGGGTTGTATGGATGTTCGACCCGGCAGTCATGGTGGACGATGACGGAAGCGGTTACCTGGTATTTGGAGGAGGTATTCCGGCAGGGCAGGATCTGAACCCAAAGACGGCCAGAATTATTAAACTGGGCGACGATATGACCAGTGTAGAGGGCGAGGCCCAGATGATTGACGCCCCGTGTATGTTTGAAGACGGCGGTCTTCATAAGGCAAACGGAAAGTATTACTATACCTACTGCTCCAATTTCTCAGGAGATCATTCCTCTGTGGAAGGGTATCCGGGATATGGAAATATCTGCTACATGGTCAGCGATGATCCCATGGGTCCCTATGAATACAAAGGGGAAATTCTGCTGAACCCAAGCACCTATTTCGGCGTGGGCGGAAACAATCATCATGCAATTTTTACCTTTAACGGAAAGTCCTATATTACCTATCATGCCCAGACTCTGGGACAGGCGATGGGAATAGAGAAAGGATACCGTTCCACACACATTAATGAGGTATCCTATTACAGCAACGGCGACATCAAACAGATCCCGGCAGATCGTACAGGCGTCAGCCAGCTGACAGAATTAAATCCGTACGAAAGAGTTGAGGGAGAAACGGTGGCATGGCAGTCGGGAATTGATATGAAAGACTGCAGCGAACCGGGAGACGGCTATACAGAACCCAGGAACCGGGCGCTGACCAGTCTGCAGGACGGCGACTGGGTTGCGGCGGCAGGCATGGACTTCAGAACCGGCGGTGCGATCAGCTTTACTGCGGGAATTGCTTCTTATGACGGAGGAAGTATCACCCTGCATCTGGATTCTCCGGACGGCCCTGTGGCAGGAACTTTAGAAGTGCCAAAAGGAGACGGAACCTATCAGGAGTATACCTGTAATCTGGATACCCCGATTACAGATACCCACAGCATCTTCTTTACGTTCAGCGGAACCGGAGAATCAGAGAGTCTCATGGATATTGATTACTGGCAGTTTACAGAAGGAACCGCCGAAGTGAATAAAGACGGCCTGAAAGATGCCATTGAACGTGCCACAGCTGTAGACGTGGACAAATATACGGAAGACAGCGTGGCCAAAATGCAGGAAAAACTGGAAGCGGCCCTGACTGTTTTCGGAGATGACACTGCCACCCAGAAACAGGTAAACGATGCAGAAAAAGAGCTGGAAAAAGCCATAGATGGCCTGGAGTTAAAACCCCAGGAGACGGAATATGAAATTCTGAAAGGGGCAGACAGTACCTGGCAGAAAGAGACAGAGACAGAGACAGGGCTGGTTTATGAGTTAAGCCCCAATCTGGATAAATTCCAGAATATAACAGTTGATGAAATCGATGTGGATCCTTCCAATTATACAGCAGACAAAGAGGCGATGACCATTGAAGTAAGTCCTGAGTATCTGAATTCTCTGGAAATCGGACTTCATCTTATCAATTTCGTATTTGAAGACGGACAGGTAAGTGCGAAACTGACCATTGAGGAAGCTCCTGTGGATGAAGAAGCGATTTTCCAGGAGACCATGACAGAAGTTACCGCCTCCGTAGATGAAAACAATCAGGTAGTGATTCAGTGGCAGCCGGTGGAAAATGCGAAGAGCTACGGTATTTACCGAAGAGCGGCAGACGGCAGCTCTTTTGAGGGAATCGCCGTGGCCTCTCAGAAAGAACTTACTTATGTGGACAAAGAGGTAGTGGAAGGGGAGACCTATTACTATACGGTAAAAGCCTTCTGGGAAGAAGAGGCTCAGGGAATTACGAGCCGCTATCCGGTCAATGTCCATGTAACAATTCCAAATACCACCAAAGAACAGCAGGAAGCATTTAAACAGGTAATGCCCAGTGTAACTGCAAAAACAGATGACGGCAGTGTTGTGGTAGAATGGGAAGAGATTGAACATGCAGCCAGCTACCGGATTTACCGGAAAGAAGCAGGAGGAAGCTTCAGCGGACTGGCCAATGTAAAAGCAGGAGTTACCACTTATACGGATACCACTGCCCAGGAAGGAAAAACCTATTACTATACCGTAAAAGGTTTCTGGGAGGAAGATGCCAAAGGCGTTGCTACCCGGTACCCCTCCGATGTAAAAATCCAGGTTCCGGTAAGCTCTCTGGCAACTCCGTCCGTGAAAACCCGATCCGTCAACTACTGTACGGTGGAAGTGACCTGGAATAAGATCGCGGGCGCTGACAAATACGTGATTTACCGCAAAGAAGCAAAAGCAGGAACCGCCTTTAGATCCATCGGAACTGTAAACGGAGGCACTCTGCAGTACCGGGACGGAAATGCAGAGATGGGCGTGAACTACTACTACACAGTAAAAGCTTATGCAGGAAGCATCTACAGCGACTACCAGAAGACAGTGACAGGAATGGCGGTACCGTCCTCACCGGCCTTAAGCGCATCCAGCAGCAGTAAGGGCGTGACCATTACCTGGACGGGATCCAAGGCAGGGGCAAATAAATTTGCAGACGGCTACCGGATCTTCCGAAAGACAGTAAACGGAAGCTGGAAGACGGTGGGAACCGTAGGAGCGAACACCAGAAGCTTTACCGACACCACCGGAGCCAAGGGCACCACTTATGTGTATACCGTTCGTGCTTATGTAAAACAGAGCAATGGAACCAATCTGTGGGGAACCTACAACACCACAGGGGTAACCGGAGTGAAAAAGTAAAAAGAAAACGCGGAAAACCCGCCTGAATTGCCAAGGCTCCCGTACCGGTTTTATGACCGGGATGGGAGCCTTAAAATTTGGGGGAATGTAATTGATTGTGATTTTTGAACAGATATACCTAAAAAAAACAAACTTGTATGGTAAAAAAACAACTTTTTTCAGAAGGGATTCAAAATCAAATAAAAAAACAAACAAAGTTCAAAAGAAATTTAAATAAATGCTTGTAAAAATCTGATAAACTATTCATAACGAAAAATAGCAAGTTGGAAGGAGGAACTGAGTTGAAAAGGAAAAATTTAATTTCCAAGTCATTGGTATGGCTTTTAACAGCTACCATGGCAGTCTCCGGACCGGCCGCTTCGGTTGGGGCTTCTGTTCTGGAAGAAGATTCAGGAGACAGTATGATTCTCAGCCAGGAACTGGAAGAAATGGACGAATTCCTGGAAGAAGAGTCAGAAGAACTGATGGAAGAAGAGGACGGATCCGACGATGAGATTCAGGATGAAGAAGACGGAATTGCCCCCAATTCCCTGGAAGAAGAGCAGGAAGTGCTGCATCTTTCTTTTGAGGGAACCATGGAGGACAGTTCGCCGACAGGCAATCAGGTAAGCGCAGCAGGAACGGAAACCTATACAGACGGTCTTAAAAAAGGGGAACAGGCATTTTTATTTGACGGAACGACCTATCTGAATCTGGGAACTTCCCCGGAACTGAATCCCTCCAGTCTGACCGTATCTTTCTGGGTGAATCCGGAAGAGACCATGAGCGGAGAACAGATCTTCTTCTGGAACAAAGAGGAATACAATACAGACGGATGGTATCTGGCTTCTGAAAGCGATACGGCTCCGTTAGCCTTATCTGTGGGATCTGCAGACGGACAGCCCTATAAAGTCAGTGTCCGTACAGACAGGGATACGTTTTTCCCGGCCGGAGAATGGACGCAGGTGACGGTTACCTTTGACGCTGAAAGCAAGGATGTGAAGATTTACCGTAACGGAGAAGAGCAGGAAACCCATATTGATTATGCCATCGGACAGGGCGGCGCCGACGGTGTGATTGATTCCGATAATACCATGCAGAAAGCCATCGGATACAACGGACCAAAATACAATGGTTCTTTCATGAAAAATATAGCTATGGATGAAGTATCCATCAGCAATTATGCCAAAGATGCAGAAACGATTCAGGCTGATTACGACGCACAGAAACCGGCGGCCTATGAGCAGCAGCAGATCCATCTCTCTTTCGAGGGAAATTTGGAAGACAGCTCCAGTGGAGGACATACAGTAACTGCCAATGGAACAGAGAACTATACCGAGGGGGCCAAAGAAGGAACCCAGGCCTTCCAGTTTGATGGAAAGACGTATCTGGATCTGGGAACTTCTCCGGAACTGAATCCCTCCAGCCTGACCACAGCTTTCTGGGTGAAACCGGAGACAACCATGTCAGGAGAACAGATCTTCGTCTGGAATAAAGAGGAGTGGTATACAGACGGCTGGTATATCAGTTCGGAAAATAACAATACTCCGGTAGCAATTTCCATCGGCTCATCAGATTCAGGAAAACAGCCCTATAAAGTGTCCGTGAAATCTGACAGAAGCAAATTCTTCCCGGCAGGGGAATGGACCCACGTGGCTGTCACCTTTGATGAAGAGACAAAAGAAGTAAAAATCTACAGAAACGGAAAAGAGCAGGAAACCAATATAGACTATGCCATCGGAAATAACGGGGCAGACGGCGTGATTGATCCGGACAACACCATGCAGAAAGCATTGGGATATAACGGACCAAAATATAACGGTGGTTATGCTTCCGTGGCGATGGACGAATTCTTAATTACAGATGCTCCTATGACCCAGGAAGAAATCATTGGGGTATATGAGGAATGCCGGGAATTTACCACAGAGGATGACTTAATCGCAGACTACGAAGCTTTAAGTCTCCCGTCTACGGTTGCAGCGGATATGATGCTTCCGGAAAAAGGGGAAAACGGCAGCGCCATTGCCTGGGAATCTTCCAACGAAGAAGTTATCACCTCTGAGGGAAAGGTTACCGTTCCGGAAGAGGGCAGCGTGGAAGTGACTTTAAAGGCAACCCTTTCATTAAATGAAGAGACAAAAGAAAAAGAATTTATTGTTACGGTACAGAAACCGATTTTAGAGGAAGTGGATACCCAGTTTGTAACTGTATCCGACGACTATCAGGTAAACGCTCTGGAAAAAGAGAACGAATACCTCCTTTCCATGAGTTCCGAAAAATTCCTGTATGAATTTTACATTGTTGCAGGTCTGGATCCGGCCACAGACAGCGGTTACGGCGGATGGGAAGCTTCCACCGGCAGCAACTTCAGAGGCCATTTCTTCGGACACTATATGTCTGCGCTCTCTCAGTCTTATGTGACCACAAGAGACGAAGCCACAAAAGAAGCCCTGCTGGAGCAGATCGTGGCAGCGGTAGAAGGTCTGAAGAAATGTCAGGATGCCTATGGAGAGGCTCATCCTTCCAGCCGAGGTTATATTTCCGCATTTAAAGAGAATCGTTTAGACGCGGTAGAAGGAACCGGATCCACCGATCAGGGAAATGTATTGGTTCCTTATTACAACCTGCATAAGGTACTGGCAGGACTGATTGACATTGCCAGAAACGTACAGGGAGATGTGGGAGAAGAGGCTCTGTCAGTAGCCTGCAATTTCGGAGAATATCTGTATAACCGCAGCCAGACCTGGAGCGATTCTACCAAGAATACGGTTCTGAATATTGAGTACGGCGGAATGAACGAAGCATTGTACAATCTGTTCTATATGACCGGGAACGAGCATTTTGAAGCGGTAGCAGAATGTTTTGATGAAACTGCCTTATTCGATCAGCTTGCCGCAGGAAACGACGTACTGCCCAATAAACATGCCAATACCACCATCCCGAAATTTATCGGAGCTTTAAAACGGTATCAGGTGATGGACGCCAGAGGAGAAGTGACAGAGAAAGAAGAACACTATCTTCAGGCCGCAGTTAACTTCTGGGATATTGTAATTGAACACCATACATACATCACCGGAGGAAACAGTGAGAGCGAACACTTCCGTGCAGAGGATACCCTGGGTGAACATGCCAATAACAGAAACTGTGAAACCTGTAATACTTATAACATGCTGAAACTATCCCGCGCCCTGTTCCAGGTAACCGGAGATAAGAAATACATGGATTATTATGAAAATACATATATCAATGCAATCTTATCTTCTCAGAATCCGGAAACAGGTATGAGCATGTACTTCCAGCCTATGGCGCCGGGATACTACAAACTTTACAGCACCCCATATGACAGCTTCTGGTGCTGCACTGGTACCGGCGTAGAGAACTTTACGAAGCTGGGCGATACCATTTATCTGAGAGAAGAAGGAAGACTTTATGTCAACATGTTCTTCAGCAGCAATTATGATGACGGAAGCATCAGTCTTTCTCAGGAAGCCAATATGCCAAATGAAGACGTGGTGAAATTTACCGTAAACCAGACAGACGGCAGCGTGATTTATGTGCGTCAGCCAGACTGGCTGGCAGCAGACGCCACCATCAAAGTCAACGGAGCAGTAAAAGAGATTTCAGCGGAAAACGGATATTTCCCCATCGAAGCTTCAGCAGGAGATGAAATCGAAATTACCATGCCCATGGAAGTTACCTATGTGGCAATGCCGGATAAGCCCAATATGATCGCCTTTAAGTATGGTCCTATGGTGCTTAGCACAGGCCTCGGCACAAAGGACATGGACAAACAGGAAGGCGCCGGAATCATTGTTTACGCACCGGTTCTTGACCGTACGGCTGTTACTACGATTAATCTGAAGGATGAGACTGTAGAAGAATGGAAAGCCAATCTGAAAGAGAATCTGGTTCGGATTGAAGACAGCGAAGACGGACAGGTACAGTTTAAACTGCAGGGAACGGATCAGGATGACAATCTGATTTATACCCCTCATTATCTGCGTTATAATGAGAGATACGGTCTGTATATGAATTTTGCAGAACCGGATTCTGCAGAACTGCAGGCGCAGATCCTGGAGAATAAGGTGGCTTTAAGAGAGCAGGAATCCAGTTCTGCTTACCTGGATAACTTCGACAATAACAATTATGAAATGGCTCAGAACCTTCAGGCGTCTGACAATTCCGGTGTGGGAACCTACGGCGGCCGTCAGTACCGCCATGCCGAAGCAGGCGGCTGGTTCAGCTATCAGATGAAGGTGGATCCGGAAGCAGAGAAAAATTATCTGTCTGTTACTTATACAAAGGCAGATAACGGAAGAAGCTTCGACATTTACTTAAACGGAGAAAAATTTGTGACAGAGCGTCTGAATTCTTCCGGGCAGGAGGTCACCAGTGATGGTTTCTATACGATCCGCAGAGAAATTCCGGCGAAGTATCTGACGGAAGATCAACTGACTGAGGATGGCAGAATTACCATCAAATTCCAGTCCACCGGCGGTCTTGTAGGCGGTCTCTACGGAATCAGCATTAATACAGACTACGATACCAATCCGAACCTGAAAGATCTGACTTTCTCCGCAGGCGAATGGGATCAGCCTTTCGATCCGGAAGTGAAAGAATATACCATAACGGTTCCAAAGGATACCGAGTCTGTGAAAATGAAAGCAACACCGGTTAAAGACAGCGGACTGGTTTATGTAGGAGACATTCTGATTGACGATACACAGTTAAGAACGATTGTCCTTGGGGAAGAATCAACTGATGTGGTCTTAAATACAAAGGCGCAGGATCATGAGACGGCAGCTTCTTACACCATCCATATTGTAAAAGGAGAGGAAGAAGAAGTCGATACGGAACAGGAAGAATTCCAGAATACCACTACCCAAGTAACGGCTTCTGTCTATAATGAAAGCCAGGTACTGGTAGAATGGGAACCGGTCAAGAACGCACAGAGTTACGGCGTATACCGGAAAGCAGAAGGGGAAGAGGAATATCAGCAGATTGCAGTTCTCGGAAAAGATGTGCTCTCCTATGTGGATAAAGAGACGGAACCGGAGAAGACGTATTCCTACACAGTCAAAGGATTCTGGGAAGCAGACGGACAGGGAATCAGCACCAAATATCCCACGGACGTACAGGTAACCCTTCCGGCAGATGCGGAACAGCTTCAGAAAGACTTCCAGGAAGTAATGCCGGAAGTAACGGCTGCGGTTCAGGAAGACGGAACGGTCTCCGTTGACTGGGAATCCATTGATAATGCAAAGAGCTACCGGATTTACCGGAAGACAGAAGGCGGAAGCTTTAAAGGAATTGCCACCACAGATGCCGATACCACTTCTTACGTGGATCGTACGGCTCAGGCCGGAGTGACTTACTATTATACCGTGAAAGGTTACTGGGAGGCAGAAGCCCAGGGAGTCTGCACCAAATATCCCACGGACGTAAAAGTTTCCCTGCCGCTGACCGAAGAAGAATTTGCTACCTTAATGCCATCAGTGACTGCTGCTGTAAACGAAGATCAGAGCGTAACAGTAAACTGGAAAGAAATCACAGGGGCAAAGAGCTACCGGATTTACCGGAAAGAAGCAGGCGGAAGCTTCACGGGACTGGCAAACGCAGAAGCAGGAACCACCTCCTATGTGGACAAAACAGCCAAACCGGGAACTACCTATTTCTATACCGTGAAAGGGTTCTGGGAAGCAGATGCAAAGGGAACCGCCACCAAATATCCTTCTGACGTACAGGTTAAGATTCCAGCAGACAGTCTGGAAACCCCGGTGGTAAGCACCCGTTCCCTGAACTACTGCACCGTGGAAGTAAGCTGGGATAAGGTTGCCGGAGCAGATAAATATGTGATTTACCGGAAAGAAGCAAAGGCCGGAACGTCCTTTAAGTCTATCGGAACTGTCAGTGCATCCGTTCTGAGCTTCCGTGACGGAAATGCGAAAATGGGCGTGAGCTACTATTATACAGTAAAAGCTTATGCAGGAAGTCAGTACAGTGATTACCAGAAGAACGCCACAGGAATGGCTGTGCCGTCTTCTCCGTCCTTAAGCGCATCCGGAAACAGCAGGGGCGTAACCATTACCTGGACCGGATCCAAAGCAGGAGCCAACACCTTTGCAGACGGTTACCGGGTATTCAGAAAGACAGCAGGCGGAAGCTGGAAAACCATAGGAACTGTAGGAGCAAACACCAGAAGCTTTACCGATACTACAGGAACGAAGGGAACCACCTACTACTATACTGTACGGGCATATGTAAAACAGAGCAATGGAACAAACCTCTGGGGTACTTATAATGCAGCAGGAGTAAAAGGCGTAAAGAAATAAGCAATAGAGAAAAAGGAGTCCAAAAGTCATAAAAAAGACTTTTGGGCTCCTTTTAGTTATAGAAGAAAAATATCAGGAAAACAGGGCCGGATTTGTAAAATTATTCGGAAAAATAAAAAAGAGATGGAGAAGACAGAGGATTTATCGTATAATAATGACAACAGTGAAATAAGATTACAAATAAAGGAGGTAAAAATGAGAAAAAAGAAAAAATATACAAGAGTTCTGGCCTGTTTTCTGGCGGCGGTTATGACGGCAGCCAGTTTCCCTGTTTCTGCCTGGGGAACTGTACTGGAAGAAAGTCCGCCTCTGGAAGAGGAGCTGCTGAATCAGGAAGAGATGCTTCTGCAGGAGGAAGATGAGCCGGAAGGAGAACTGCTGGAAGATCCTTCGGCAGATTCCGGAGAAACCAATGGGGGAATACAGCCCTTATCCGATGAGGATCTGCCCGAGGAGAATGTGCTTCAGGTAGACGGAGTGGATGCATTTACCGTAAACTCCGGCGAGGGCTGGTCTTATGACGCAGACGCAGGCATTCTGTATCTGGACGGCTATGACGGCGGCCGGATTGTAACCAGATGTGATTTGATTGTGGAACTGGCGGCAGGCAGTTACAATAAGATAACCGTGGATTCCGGCACCGGCCTTGGAAACGGAATCAGTTTCGGAGAGAATTATACACTGGACATCCGCGGAGCAGAAGGGGGAGAAAAGCCCACATTAGAAGTTAACGGAACTTCCCATGCCATTCAGGCGGTGGGAAGCATGAGCCTGAAAAACTTAAATATTATCGCCTCAAACGAAGCGGAAGACGGCATGGATGGAAGCTGCGGAACCATTTTTTCCGAGTATAATCTGACAGTAGAAAACTGTTCTCTGGATTTAACATCCAATGGAGCCGCTCTGACCTGCTTTGACGCCCTGACTGTTACAAACAGTAATGTTGTTATTGACGCCGATGTGGTGGGGATTCATGCCAATAACAGGAATCTGACGATTTCAGATACTTACCTGGAAGTCAGCGCAAAAGCTTCCGCAGCCCTTCAGAGCCGGTTCGGAGGGGTATATCTGACCAACTGTACCGGAACATTAACCGCTGACCAGGTGGCAGTCAGTACCCAGAATCTGGATAAAAAATATATCACCCAGATGACCGGCTGTGAATTAACCATTACGGCTCCCTATGGAGTGCTATCCTATGGAGATGTAAAGGTGAGCGGAGGTGAGCTGGAATTTAAAGGCAATCTCATTGGAATCTGGGCCTATACGGCAGATGCCGGACAGTATACCGGAGATATTTATATCAGCGATAGGGCGTGGGTGATGAGCGATACGGTTAAGTACATATGTCAGGCCTCCGGCAGTTTCAACTGGGACTCCAGTTCTTTTATCAGAGGAGTTGTTTTTACAGAGAAGACGCTCTATATGCACGGAAATTTCCAGACGCAATATGACTATGTACTAAACGCCGGACAGAATCTGGAAGTGGTAGGCGGAGCGGACGTCGTTATTTCAGGTGGAAAAACTCTGGATACTTCTGCCGGCGGAACTTTTGTGAATAATGGAATTCTTACAAACCAGGGAACCGTACGTTATAACGGAGCCAGCACAGAAAATAATATCTGGATTGACAATCAGGGAGACATGATAGCTGCAGATCAGAATCCTTTGACAAACAATAATCGGGTTTCCAGTATCTGTACAAAGTTATTTGCAGTTATCGGAAATGAAATTGAGGTCCAGCATGATTGGAATCAGGGAGAGGTAACCAAGCCGCCTACCATTTATGAAGACGGGGTGAAAACCTTTACCTGTCAGTATGACAACAGTCATACCTATACAGAACCCATAGCGAAACTGGTGAAGGCAGATTATACCGGCGTGGAAAAAGTGATAGAGGAAGCCGGGAAGCTGAATCCTGAGAATTATGAGGATTTCTCAGAGGTAACGAAAGCCATAGAATCCGTACAGTGGGATCTGGATGAAAGCCGTCAGTCGGAGGTAGACGCCATGGCAGCGGCAATTCAGAATGCCCTGGACGCTCTGGTGGAACTGCCGGATCTGGCGGAAGTGACCGGCCCGGGAATGGACAGCCAGGTATTTAAGTCTCTGGAAAAAGCTCTGAAAGCCATTGAAGAACAGGAGGAAAAAGGAACCTACATCCTTACCCTTCTGGCCGATCAGGAATGGAACGTCCAGGGAGAAGCAGCTCTCCCTGCAAAGGGACTGGTTCTGGATGGCGGCGGCAGGAGCCTGAAAGCGGGAGAAGGACTTCAGACCATTGCCGCAGCGGAAAGCCTTACCCTGAAAAATGTGAAACTGGAGATGGGAGGCACGGATCTGGTCATCCGGGCAGAAGCCAGCAAGAAGAAAATTACCATCGAAGACAGCGTGACAGGAACTTTAAAAGGCTTAAGGGATGAGACGAATCCTCAGCGTTCTTTCTATGTGGATTTCGTAATTTACGGACAGAACCTGGAAATCGGAAGTATCACAGGAGTCAGAAATTATCTGAATAATAAAGTGACCGATCTGTTCCTGTATAACTGGGGCAGCAAGGACGAACCGGTGAATATGACCGCAGAAGGTATTACCGATCTGGCAGGTTGTGAGATTGACAACAGTTATCTGCTTTTAACAGGGGACTGCAGCAGTCTGGGATACCTGAGAAATGAAAGTCCGGAGGGAATCATTGAGATTTATGTGTCAGGAGAGACTCTGATTGACGGATTCAGTATGCAGGGAGCCAAAAATCTGAACGTAAGCCTGAAAGAAGGGGCGAAACTGACAGTAAGTGAAAACGTATGGGGAACCATTCCTCTCTCTCTGGAGAAACCAGTCCCAGGAGAAGTGGTGGTCCATGCGGAAAAAGGAAAAGCAGATTCCTTCACGTGGGAAGGTGACTCTGTTTATGAACTGGGATACCGGGAGAATGGAGACTATTTTGTCAAAGAGATTATGACAGAAGAGAAGTTCTCTCAGGAGATGCCGGTGGTGACAGCCACTGTTTTAGAAGATCGAAGCGTAAACGTCAGTTGGGAGCCGGTGGAGAAAGCCGCCAGTTACCGGGTATACAGGAAAGAAGCAGGAGGCAGCTTTAAAGGACTGGAAACCGTAAGCGGGGCTCAGAGTTCCTATGTGGATAAAACAGCCGAACCGGGGGCAACTTACTATTATACGGTGAAGGGCTTCTGGGAAGAAGACGCGAAAGGAAGCTGCACCCAATATCCTACAGACGTACAGGTAACGATTCCGTATACAGAATCCGAATTTGCCGGTGTGATGCCGGTGGTATCTGCAGAGGATAAAGAAGATGAAACCATAGAAGTAACCTGGGAGAAGATTGCGGGAGCGAAAAGCTACCGAATCTACCGGAAAGAGGCAGGAGGCAGCTTTACAGGTCTGAAAACGGTGGATGCACAACAGACCGCCTATGTGGATTCTGCTGTGAAACCGGGAGTTACCTACTATTATACAGTGAAAGGCTTCTGGGAAGAAAATGCGGCGGGAACCGCTACCTTATATCCCACAGATGTAACGGCGAAGGTTCCGGTGAAAGCCCTGGGACTTCCTCTGGTGGAAACACGTTCTGTCAATTACTGTACCGTGGAAGTATCCTGGAGTTCCGTAACAGGTGCAGAAAAATATGTGATTTACCGGAAAGAAGCAAATGGCAGCACTGCTTTTGCCTCCATTGGAACGGTTGACGGAAAAACCTTGAAATTCCGGGACGGAAATGCGAAAATGGGAGTGGCATATTACTATACGGTAAAAGCTTATGCAGGAACGGTTGCCAGCGACTACCAGAGAACCGTTATGGGAATGGCGGTACCGTCTGCGCCATCTGTAAAAGCCTCTTCCTCCGGCCAGGGAGTTACCGTTACCTGGACCGGATCCAAAGCAGGAGCCAATACCTTTGCCGACGGCTACCGGGTATTCAGAAAGACGGCAGGAGGAAGCTGGAAGACCATAGCAACTGTGGGAGCCGGAACCAGAAGTTATACGGATACCACAGGAACCAGGGGAACCACTTACTATTACACAGTAAGAGCTTATGTAAAACAGAGCAGCGGAACGAACCTGTGGGGTACCTACGATACAGCAGGGGCATCCGGCGCAAAGAAATAAGAAAACGAAGGAGTGACCAGAGATTTTATGGCGTATGATGCGGAGAACAAAATCGAAGAGACAGTAATATTAATCGGAGTGCAGCAGGAGGACTCCCTGAGAACCGAGGAATCTCTGGAGGAACTGGGTGAGCTGGCACGGACAGCAGGAGCAAAAGTGTGTGCCGGCGTCATCCAGAAACGGGAAAGTGTCCATCCGGGCACGTATATCGGAAAAGGCAAGATAGAAGAAGTCCGGGAATTACTGCAGATTCTGGATGCCAACGGCGTGATCTGTGATGATGAACTCTCCCCGGCCCAGATGAAAAATCTCCAGGAGGAGCTGGAATGTAAAGTCATGGACAGGACACTTCTGATTCTGGATATTTTTGCAGGAAGAGCCAGAACCAGGGAAGGAAAGATTCAGGTAGAACTGGCTCAGTTAAAGTACCGTTCCGCCCGTCTGGCAGGTCTCGGAACCTCTCTGTCCCGTCTGGGCGGAGGAATCGGAACCAGGGGTCCCGGTGAGAAGAAGCTGGAAATGGACAGACGTCTGATCCGGGCACGAATCGGACAGTTAAGAAGAGAACTGGAAGAAGTGAAGCGTCACCGGGAAGTGATACGATCCAGGCGGAGCAGAAATAATCAGAAGATTGCCGCTTTGGTAGGCTACAGTTCCAGTGGGAAATCCACTACCCTGAATTATCTGACCGGGGCAGAGGTACTGGCCGATGAGATGCTGTTTTCTACCCTGGATACCACCACCCGGATTTTAAAACTGGATCAGAATCAGGAGATTTTATTAACCGATACGGTGGGATTTATCCGGAAACTGCCCCATCATCTGGTGGAGGCATTTCAGAGTACTCTGGAAGAAGCCCGTTATGCGGATATCATCATTCATGTGGCAGACGCCTCCAATCCCCAGATGGAAACCCAGATGGAGGTTGTCTATGAAACGCTGAAACAACTGCAGGTGGTCAACAAACCGGTGGTGACCATCTTTAATAAACAGGATAAGCTGGAGGAAAAGAAACATTTCCGGGATTTTCGCGCCGATTATTCCCTGGAGGTTTCCGCGAAGACAGGGGAAGGGATGGAAGAGCTGAAGGAAGTTCTGGGAGAAATCCTGCGGAAAGGCCGGATTTATCTGGAACATCTGTATCCCTACGAAAGCGCCGGGAAAATCCAGATTATCCGTAAATACGGGGAACTTCTGGAAGAAGAATATCAGGAAGACGGCATCCGCATTAAAGCCTATATTCCGGGAGAGTATTATGCGGCCGTAACCGAATCCTGATGATTCCGGACAATGACTGGAAATAAATGGAAAAGAATACCACATATTGTGAAAAGTAAAAATCAAACACAATATGTGGTATTTTTGCGTTGACGTATCTGCAGGGATTTGATACAATAAGTCTGCACGTATAAAGAAAAGAAAAGGGAGGCAGCAAAATGTTCCAGGTGGAAAAGAGAGACGGGGAAGTAGCCCAATTCGAAATGAAAAAGATTACAGCGGCAATTGAGAAGGCATTTCGTGCAAAAGAGAAAAATTACAGCAGCGATATGATGGAAATGCTGGGACTGCGGGTGACCGCTGACTTTCAGGATAAAATTACGGATAACCGGATTACAGTAGAGGACATTCAGGACAGTGTGGAAAATGTGCTGATCCAGTGCGGCTATGCAGATGTGGCAAAAGCCTATATTTTATACCGGAAACAGAGAGAGAAAGTCCGTAATATGAAATCCACCATTGTGGATTATAAGGAAATTGTAAACAGCTATGTGAAGGTGGAAGACTGGAGAGTAAAGGAAAATTCCACCGTTACCTATTCGGTGGGAGGTCTGATCTTAAGCAACTCCGGAGCCATTACGGCCAATTACTGGCTTTCGGAAATTTATGACAGTGAGATTGCAGAGGCTCACCGCAACGCCGATCTGCATATCCACGATTTGTCCATGCTTACAGGATACTGTGCAGGCTGGTCTTTAAAACAGCTTATCCAGGAAGGACTGGGGGGAATCGAAGGAAAAATCACTTCCTCTCCGGCCAGACATCTGAGCGTGTTATGCAACCAGATGGTAAACTTTTTGGGAATTATGCAGAATGAGTGGGCCGGAGCCCAGGCATTCTCCTCCTTCGATACGTATCTGGCTCCTTTCGTCAAGGCAGACAATCTGTCTTACCAGGAAGTGAAGAAATGTATTGAGTCCTTTATTTACGGAGTGAATACCCCCAGCCGCTGGGGAACCCAGGCGCCGTTTTCCAATATTACTCTGGACTGGACCGTTCCCAATGATCTGGCGGAACTTCCTGCCATTGTGGGCGGCAAAGAAATGGATTTTAAATACAAAGACTGTAAAAAAGAGATGGATATGGTCAACCGGGCGTTTATTGAGACAATGATTGAGGGAGACGCCAACGGACGGGGATTCCAGTATCCCATTCCAACCTATTCCATTACCAGGGATTTTGACTGGTCCGACAGTGAAAACAACAAACTGTTATTTGAGATGACAGCCAAATACGGAACGCCGTATTTCTCCAATTATATTAACAGCGATATGGAGCCCAGCGACATCCGCAGTATGTGCTGCCGTCTCCGCCTGGATCTGAGAGAATTGAGAAAGAAATCAGGAGGATTCTTCGGATCCGGAGAAAGTACCGGTTCTGTAGGCGTTGTAACCATTAATATGCCCAGAATCGCCTATCTTTCCAACACACCGGAAGAGTTCTACAGGCGTTTGGATCACATGATGGATATATCCGCCCGTTCCCTTCATATCAAGAGAGAAGTAATTACGAAACTTCTCAATGAAGGTCTGTATCCGTATACGAAGCGGTACCTGGGAAGCTTTGACAATCATTTTTCCACCATCGGTCTGATTGGCATGAATGAAGTGGGCTTAAACGCCAGATGGCTGAGATGTGATATGACCCATAAGAAGTGCCAGGAATTTACCAAAGATGTATTAAACCACATGCGGGAGAGACTTTCCGATTATCAGGAGATGTATGAAGGAGAGCTGTTTAACCTGGAAGCTACGCCGGCAGAGTCTACCACTTACCGTCTGGCCAAACATGATAAGAAACGCTGGCCGGAAATCATTACCGCCGGTAAAGAGGGCGATACGCCTTATTATACCAACAGCTCCCATCTTCCGGTGGATTATACGGCAGATATATTTGACGCGCTGGATATTCAGGACGATCTGCAGACCCTGTATACCTCGGGAACCGTATTCCACGGTTTTATCGGTGAGAAACTTCCGGACTGGAGGGCGGCTGCCTCCCTGGTTCGTAAGATTGCAGAGAATTACCGCCTGCCGTACTATACCATTTCTCCCACTTACTCCGTATGCAAAACCCACGGATATTTAAGCGGAGAGCATTTTACCTGTCCCCACTGCGGAAAGCCTGCAGAGGTTTACAGCCGGATTACCGGTTATTACCGTCCGGTTCAGAACTGGAACGACGGTAAAATACAGGAGTACAAAAACCGTACTCTCTATGATGTGGAGCATTCCCAGATAAAGAAGGTGGCGGCCAGCCGGGTGACCATTTCCCGGGAAGAGGTGAAAATCGAACCGGTTCCGTCCATGAAATATCTGTTTACCACCAGTACCTGCCCCAACTGCCGGATGGCAAAGCAGATGCTGCAGGGAGAAGAGTATGAGCTGATTGATGCAGAGGAAAACCCCGAGCTGGTGAAAAAATTCGGGGTGATGCAGGCGCCTACCTTAATTGTTATGGAAGACGGAAAACCGAAGAAGTATGTAAATGCATCTAATATCCAGCGATACGTGGAAGAAAAAGAGGATTAAACATACAGTTCCCATACTTCTTTTAAAGCCCGGCATGCAGAAGGAAAGTCTTCCAGAGGCATGGCGGAGCAGGAAAGAAGCAGGGTAATAAAATCCGAATCCTGAGAGAGCGTTTCTATCCGGATTCCATGTTCCCCGGCAAAGGCCGGGAAGTCAGAAGGGGACCCCTGGGGGTCCTCTTTTTTAGGAAGACTCAGGGCAATGCTGGTGCCTGCGGAACCGATCTGCAGAGGAACTTCTGTGCCGAAGGTATCGGTTACCGCCTCCAGAAGTCCCTTTAACTTCGCGCTGTAGAGGCGGCGCAGTCTGCGGGTCTGGGAGGCCAGATGGCCGTCCCGGATAAACTGAGTCAGGGCAATCTGCTCTGCCTTGGACGCCGTCTGGTTATAGTGGAAGGCCACTTTCTGATAGGCCCGGGAGAGGGGACGGGGCAGGATCATAAAGCTGATACGGATGGAAGGCAGCAAAAGCCGTGAGAAAGAGCCGATGTAAACCACATGCCGGCCCCCGTCCAGGCTGTGCAGGGAGGGAGTAGGTTTCTGCAGATAGACAAATTCATTTTCAAAATCGTCTTCCAGAATCAGACTGCCCTGTCTCTGGGCATGATGAATCAATTCCAACCGGCGGGAGACGGGCATAATTTCCCCCCATTTGGTCATATGGGCGGGGGTTACATAAATAAGATCACAGTTTTTATTCCGGTAAAAGACTTCAAAACCGTAATCCTGAAATACAGATATTCCCTGAAGGAAGGATCTGGTAGGAAAGGAAACGGTTTTTTTGGTGCGCAGAAGGGGACAGAGAATATGCAAAAGGCTCTGGACGCCGGCTCCCACCACAATATCTTCCGGTTCACAAAGAATGTTCCGCTGTTTCTTTACATAATCGGCCAGAGTTTCCCTGAAATCCCGTTCCCCCTGAGGTTCCCCGTAAGTTAAAAGCCGCTCGTCCTGGCGCAGGGCGCTTTTTAAATAGCGGCGCCAGAGATCGAAACGAAAGCTCTCCCGGTCTACCCCGGAGGAGGCGAAATCAAAGCGGACGGGAATCTGAGGCGCGCTGGCACGGGAGGGTGCAGATACGGGCCTCTGGGCAATCTCCGTAACGTAATAGCCGCTCTGAGGGCGGGAGATGATATAGCCGTCAGCGGCAAGCTGAAGGTAGGCGGATTCCACCGTAGTACGGCTTAATTCCAGTTCCTGGGCGCAGCGGCGCAGAGAGGGCATCTTCATTTCAGGCGGAAAGGAACCGTCCAGAATCCGCTTCTGATAATAGTGGTAAACCTGCATATAAAGATGTTCCGAGTCGGATGTAAGTTTTGGCATTTAAACTGTCCCCTTAAAATTTATTAATTTTGGATATTTTCACAAATCCACTTTAATGCTATTCTATCCGAAAAGAAAGAAAATAACAAGCAGAAATGACAGGAAGAGAAAAATGAAGAAAATTGCAGTAATTAATGATTTATCCGGATTGGGAAAATGTTCCCTCACGGCGGCCATTCCCGTTATCTCGGCCATGGGCGTGCAGGCCTGCCCCCTGCCTACGGCTATTTTGAGCAATCAGACAGGATTTGACAGCTACTACTGGGACGACTATACGGAGCGGATGGAAGCCTATACAAAGCAGTGGAAAAAGGCGGGTTTTCGTCCTGATGGGATTTATACAGGATTTCTGGGCAGCACCAGGCAGGTGGAAATTATATTGAAGTTTTATGAAAAGTTTGCAGGCCCTCAGACAAAACTGATTGTGGATCCGGTGATGGGGGATCACGGAAAAACCTATAAGACCTATACGGAATCTCTGGCAGAACAGATGCGGCGTCTGGCAGAGAAGGCCGATGTGATTACCCCCAATCTTACGGAGGCGCTTATCCTTCTGGAAGGATCCGAAGGAATGCGAAGCCTTTATGAAGATATGCAGATTATGGAGAGAGACGATTATTTCCGGGAAGTCCGGCAGGCGGCAGTTCGTCTGGCCCGTAAGTTCTCTCTGAAAGGACTGGTGATTACCGGAATCGTCACAGAAAAAGAGGGAAAAAGAGAAGTCCATAATCTGATTCTGGAAGGAGAGACATTTTCCCTGGTGTCTTCGCCTATGTACGGCGGCGGATATTCAGGAACCGGAGATCTGTTTGCCTCCGTTATCAGCGCAGGAACGGTCAAAGGCGAGAGCCTGGAGACCTGTGCCAAGAAAGCGGTGGCGTTTCTGAGGGAAGGAATCCAACAGGCAGTGGAGGAAGGGACGGATCCCAATGAGGGAATCTGTTTTGAACCTTATTTATATAAATTATGGAAGGAAAAGGAGGACTTAAAATGAAAACCAGCGAAATTTCCACAAGAGTAAGAGCATCAGAGAGAGAAGCGCTGACCATCCGGCGTCTGGCAGTCACCGGACTGATGGCGGCTTTGACTACCTTAATGACCGCTTATATTTTCCATATCCCCGTGGGGGGAAACGGCGGATATGTCCACATGGGCGACGCCATGATTTATATTGCAGCGGCTATTTTACCCATGCCTTATGCCATGGCGGCAGGAGCCATTGGCGGCGGTCTGGCGGATCTTCTCACCTCTCCGGTATGGGCTCCGGCCACAGTGATTATTAAAATGTTGATTGTACTGCCGTTTTCCAGTAAGGGAAACCGGATTGTAACCAGGAGAAATGTGATCGCGCTGTTTCTGGCTTTTCTGATTTCCGGTACCGGGTACTTCCTGGCAGAAGGGCTGATGTTTGGTTTCAAGACGGCTTTTCTTGTTTCTATTGCCGGAAGCGTGGTACAGTCGGGAGGAAGCGCCGTAGTATTTCTGATTTTCGGTCTGGCTTTGGATCGGTTATCTTTTAAAAACAAATTCAGTCTGAGAGACTGATAATAAGACGGAAAGGGAGAGAAATGATGTCAGATATTATTTACCGTTATAAAGACAATGTCTATTTAAATATTACCAATAAATGTCCGTGTCGGTGTACCTTCTGTATCCGGAATACGGAAGACGCCATAGGAGATGCAGAGAATCTCTGGCTGTCAAAAGAACCTTCTCTGGAAGAGATTTATCAGGCCATTGACGCCTATGATTTTACCGGATGTACAGGGGTTGTATTCTGCGGCTACGGAGAGCCGGTTATGGCGCTGGATAATTTGATTGCAGTTAGCCATTATATAAAAGAAAAATATGGATTTCATGTCAGAGTAAACACCAACGGACTGGGAGACTTGATTCATAAGCGTTCCATTGCAAAAGAACTTTGCGAGGCGGTGGACAGCATCTCTATCAGCATGAATACGCCGGACGCCAAATCTTATAACGAAGTGGTAAGACCTGCCTACGGAGAAAAATCTTTTGACGCCATGCTGAAGTTTGCACAGGACTGCCGGAAATACCTGGATGACGTGCGCTTTACCGTAGTCAGCGTTATTGGGGAAGAAGCCATTGAGAAATGCCGGAAACTGGCAGACTCTCTGGGAGTTCCCTTCCGGGTCCGCCAGTATTCCGAATAACATTTTTAAATAAGTTTACTGTTCCAGAGCGCGGATGAGATTTACCATCTCTACCGCGCTTTGTGCACAGTCAAAGCCTTTGTTTCCTGCTTTTGTTCCGGCCCGTTCAATGGCCTGTTCGATATTTTCTGTGGTGAGAATGCCGAACAGAACGGGAACGCCGGTGGAAAGAGAGGTCTGAGCGATTCCCTTGGAAACCTCATTGCAGACATAATCGTAGTGGCTGGTGCTGCCGCGGATAACAGCGCCCAGGCAGATTACGGCGTCATAACGTTTACTGGCAGCCATTTTTGATGCAATGAGGGGGATTTCAAAGGCTCCCGGAACCCAGGCTACCTCAATCTGAGAATCTTCCACACCCATTCTCTTTAAAGCGTCCAGGGCGCCGTCCAGAAGCTTGGACGTAATAAATTCATTAAATCGGGCGGCTACAATTCCGATTTTAATATTTTCTGATACAAGTGCTCCTTCATACAGTTTCATGTTTAGTTTCCTCCTTATAATTTAAGATATGTCCCATTTTTTTCTGTTTTGTTCTTAAGTAAAAAATGTCATGGGAGTTTGCTTCCATCTGGATGGGCACCCTCTGCAGAATCTGAATGCCGTAATCTTCCAGCTGGTAAACTTTGTCCGGATTGTTGGTCAGAAGACGCAGGGTTTTCACTCCCAGATCTCTTAAAATCTGGGCGCCGATATAATATTCCCGGAGATCTCCCTTAAAGCCCAGAGCCAGATTGGCCTGCAGGGTATCCATTCCCTGTTCCTGAAGTTCATAGGCTTTTAACTTGTTGACCAGACCGATGCCCCGGCCTTCCTGACGCATATACAGCAAGATGCCCCGGCCTTCTCTGGAAATCTGTTTCAGGGCGGATTCCAACTGCTGTCCGCAGTCGCAGCGAAGGGAACCGAAAACGTCTCCGGTCAGACATTCGGAGTGCACCCGGCAGAGGACGTTTTCCCCGTCTCCAATTTCTCCTTTTACCAGAGCAATGTGGTGTTCGCCGTTTAATTTATTTACATAGCAGTAGGAGCGGAAGTCGCCGTATCTGGTAGGCATTTTTGTTGTGGCGGCGCATTCCACCAGAGAATCGTGAATCTTACGGTACTCCTGGATCTGGCGGATAGTAATCATGGTTAAGTTCCAGTGTTTCGCAAAGGTATTCAGCTCTTCCCTTCGCATCATGGTTCCGTCTTCTTTCATGATTTCACAGCAAAGACCGCAGGGAGCCAGACCGCATAAACGAAGGAGATCTACGGTGGCCTCGGTATGGCCGTTTCGCTCCAGGACGCCGTTTTCCTTTGCGATCAGCGGGAACATATGTCCGGGACGCCGAAAGTCCTGAGGGGAGGATGTCTCATCGGCACACATACGGGCTGTGACTCCCCGTTCCTCGGCAGAAATACCGGTGGTAGTGGACTGATGGTCCACGGAGACCGTAAAAGCTGTTTCGTGATTGTCTGTATTGTGAGAGACCATCTGGGGGAACTGAAGCCTTTGGGCAATCTGTTCCGTCATAGGCATACAGATCAGTCCTTTGGCATGGGTTGCCATAAAATTAACATTTTCGGTTGTGGCAAACTGAGAGGCGCAGATTAAATCCCCCTCGTTTTCCCGGTCCTCATCGTCTGTGACTAAAACCAGTTTTCCCTGTTTTAGATCTTCAAAGGCCTGTTTTAAAGCATCGAAATTCATTTAGAGTACCTCCTGTTAAAAGCCGGAACGAAGCAGGAATTCCCGGGTGATGCCCTTTGGGGTCTGTTCTTCGTTCTTCAGCAGTTTTTCCACGTATTTTCCTATACAGTCGTTTTCGATATTTATGAGATCCCGGACGTTTTTCCGGGGCAGTATGGTATTTTCCAGAGTATGGGGGATAACCGATACCTGGAAAGAATCCTGGGAGACGGAGGCCACCGTCAGGCTGATTCCGTCCAGAGCCACGGATCCTTTCTCCACAATGTATTTTAAAATGGAAGGAGCGGCCTGGATGGTATACCAGACGGCGATTCCGTCTTTGTGTATCCGGGTTATGGTGCCTGTGCCGTCAATATGGCCGGAGACAATATGTCCTCCGAATCTTCCGCCCAGAGCCATGGCCCGCTCCAGATTCACAGGGCTTCCCGGTTTCAGTTGGGAGAGGGAAGTCCGTAAGAGGGTCTCCTGCATGACATCTGCGGAAAAACTATCAGAGTGAAAATCAACCACCGTCAGGCAGATGCCGTTTACCGCGATGCTGTCGCCCAGGTGAATATCTTCCAGAATCTTCTTGGCAGCGATGGTTAAGCGCAGGGCATTTTTCTGAGGCCGGATGGTCTTCAGGCTTCCCAGTTCTTCTATGATTCCTGTGAACATGGATAGATTACCTCACTTTCAAATAAGAAATCTTCCCCGTACGGAGTAATTTTCGGCGAAGTCAGGCGGACTGCCTGATCCGGGGCTTCAAATCCAAGACCTCCTACCGGGGTTTTGCCGGTGTTTCCGCCCAGCAGCATGGGGGCAATGTAGGTGCAGATGCGATGAACCGCATGGTTCTTCAGCATCCCCCAGTTTAAAGTACCTCCGCCCTCCAGGAGAATGCTGTCAATTTTCTGTTTTCCAAGGGCTTCCATAAGATCGGGGATACTCAGATGTCCCTGTTCTTCTTTTATGGTTAAGACGGTGCATCCGGCGTCCCGATAGGGGGAGAGCCGGGAAGGATCCTTCTGGCAGGTAGCCAGGATCACAGGAACCTGTGAGGCCGTCTGAACAATCCGGGAGGACAGAGGCGTGCGCAGATGGGTATCGGCAACAATCCGAATGGGATTTTTCCCCTGTTCCAGACGACAGGTCAGCAGGGGATCATCCTGCAGTACGGTGTTGACGCCCACCATAATGCCCATGCAGTTATGACGGAGCTGATGGACATGGGCCCGGGCCGCCTCCCCGGTAATCCATCGGGAACGTCCGGTATATGCGGCTGTTTTCCCGTCCATGGTCATGGCATATTTCATAATTACGTAAGGCTTCTGGGTGGTTATAAAATGGGAAAAAATGCGGATAAGATCCCGGCATTCTTCCTCCAGAATTCCCACATCCACCTGAATGCCTGCAGAACGGAGAATCTGCGCCCCTTTGCCGGCTACCAGAGGATTGGGATCCAGAGTACCGATGACGACTCTCTGGATACCGCTTTGCAAAATTGCCTCAGTGCAGGGCGGGGTTTTTCCGTAATGACAGCAGGGTTCTAAAGTCACATAGAGGGTGCTGCCTTCGGGGGATTCAGAAGCGTTTGCCAGAGCGTTTCGTTCCGCATGGAGTCCGCCGAATTTTTCATGACAGCCTTTCCCGATGATCTTTTTGTTTTTTACCAGGACAGCGCCTACCATGGGATTGGGATTGACCCATCCTTCGCCCTTTCTGGCCAGGTGCAGAGCTTCCTGCATATAATCAGAATCGTTCAAATAATCACATCCTTTCCTGGGTTTTCAAATTTTCCTAGACATGGTGTCAAAAGCCGCTCTTTTTTTCTATACTTGGCAAAACAGAAGAGGCTTTTGACACCTTAATCCTAGATATAAAAAAACACCCTGAAATGAAAATCATTTCAGGGCAGAAAACAAAAATCGAATTCCGTATTTTCCAATCTTCTTTCATCCAGACTTTACTGTCGGCTTCGGAGTTTCACCGAATCATGCCTTGCGGCTCGTGGGCTGTACCACCGGTAGGGAATTGCACCCTGCCCTGAAGATTCTCTTTTATTTAAAAACTATTATAGTTAAAATGAAAGAAAGTGTCAATACAATAGGAATATTTTGAGTATTTTCGGAAATTAAATTCTTAATGGAGAGAAAAACAGAGAACAGGACGGATGACGCTTGTAAGAGATCCTTTCTATTGATATAATGGCCTTAGAATTTGCTGAAACAGATACGGCTTTCATCCGGAGGAAATATTTTGTAAGGGAGGATGTAAGAATGTTGACAGTATATCATGGAAGTTATCTGCCTGTGCAGATCCCGGAGATTCGCAAAGGGCATTATACGAAAGATTTTGGCACGGGATTTTATTGTACTATCATTAAAGAGCATTTCTGCACAGAAGAAGCGCTAAAATGTCTTAGATACAGAGGGTATGAGGAGGTCAGATAAAAGATGAAAAGAAAAGGAAGGGAAAGTTTAAAAGATAATGATTTGTTTTTTACATGCAGTCTCATAGACTATATAGCGCGAAAAAGTAAAAATACAAGAGCAGATGTGGTAAAAATGCTGGGCAGACAGCGGATTGAGAAAATTTACGACTTAGCAGATGTCTACCATAGCGATAATATCGACAGGGTCAGTCAGGACTTTATTGACGAAGCGCATATTACAACAGGAAATTTTGATAATGTGGGAGAATGCAGGTATGCAATCCCTACTCACTGGGATATTGGAAAAGTGTATAAACGGCTAATTAAAAAAGTTTCGGAAGTGGAAAAAATACCGGTTATAGATGCGCTGCAAAGTGTTTACAGCTCTTTCATCAGTGAAAAAATTGACGATTACAACAGCAGTGTGTATTACGAAAATCCGTCTTATATATATGCCTGTTATTCAGAGAACAAAATGCTGTAAAAAACATTCTGCGCTGCAGGGAAAGCGAAAGCAGGTCTGTCTCTTTGTGTTGTATGGAAAGGGTAACATATGATTAGGAAACAGTTACAGGAAATGGATAAAAAAGACAGAAAGAAGTCAGCTCTTCTTGGGGCAGTGATAGGAGATATTGCAGGATCCAGATTTGAGTTTCGCAATTATAAAAAGAAGAAAGACTATCATTTAATAACAGAAAAGTGTTTCTTTACGGATGATTCTGTTATGTCCGTTGCCGTGGCCAAAGGGCTTATGGAAAGTGCGCCTTCTTTTGCCGGTCTTGCTGAAAATGCCGCAAACAGTATGCAGCAGCTGGGCCGCCGGTACCCTGAGGCCGGATACGGAGGACGATTTTACAATTGGATTTTTTCAGATAATCCCCAACCCTATGGAAGCTATGGGAATGGAGCGGCTATGAGGGTGGGGCCCTGCGGACAGGCAGCAAAAAGCCTCAGTGAAGCCAAAAGCTTTTCCAGAACCGTTACGGAAATTACCCATAATCATCCCGAGGCCCTCAAAGGGGCAGAAGCTACAGCAACAGCGGTTTACCTGGCCAAAGCAGGAAAAAGCCGGGAGGAAATCAGGGAAGTGATTGAGAGGGAGTATTACCGTATAGACTTTACCCTGGACAGTATCCGTAAAAATTACAGATTTGATGTTTCGTGTCAGGGGTCTGTTCCTCAGGCGCTGGAGGCTTTCTTTGAGTCTTTGGATTTTGAGGATGCAGTCCGAAATGCAATCTCTATTGGCGGGGACAGCGACACAATTGCCGCCATCTGCGGAAGCATCGCAGGATCGTATTATGGGGTGCCCCAAAAGCTGGAAGAAGCAGCCCTGACATTTTTTGACTATTTTATGAAGGGGATCATTGATAAATTTGAAGAATATACAGATGCGAGGGCATGATTTTGCAGACAGTTGATGAAAATCGGCTGTCTGCTGTTTTATGAGCAAAAGAAATTGTAATAAAAGAATTGACAATTTAAGGTTTCCTGTTATACTGTATTTTAGCAGTTAAAAGCGTTACACTTTAAACTGCGAAAGTATTGTAAGAAGGAGATTAGAAAATGGCAGTGAAACTGATAATGCTCCTCCTGTTTTTCAGTGTGATGGTGGGAGTAGGGATTTATTCCAGAAAGCATGCGACAAGCATGAATGATTTTGTTTTGGGAGGCAGGTCGGTAGGCCCCTGGCTTACGGCTTTTGCCTATGGTACGTCTTATTTTTCCGCAGTGGTATTTGTAGGATATGCCGGGCAGTTTGGATGGAAATACGGATTAGCTTCCACCTGGGTCGGCCTGGGAAATGCTGTTTTGGGCAGTTTGCTGGCCTGGGTAGTTCTGGGACGGCGGACAAGAATTATGACTCATCATTTAAAAGCGGCTACCATGCCGGACTTTTTCGGTAAAAGATATGACAGCAATGCTCTCAGAATTGCTGCTTCGGCCATTGTATTTATATTTCTGATTCCGTATACGGCTTCTTTGTATAACGGACTGTCCCGGCTTTTCGGGATGGCCTTTGATGTGCCTTACGCAGTCTGCGTAATTTTAATGGCTACTTTAACAGGTGTATATGTGATCCTGGGCGGTTATATGGCTACGGCAATCAACGACTTTATTCAGGGAATTATTATGCTGGCAGGAATTGTGGCAGTGATTCTGGCTGTCTTAAACGGCCAGGGAGGATTTATGCAGGCGGTCAGAAGCCTCTCTGAGATTCCCAGCGACGTGCCGGTAACTCTGGGACAGCAGGGAGCCTTTACTTCCTTTTTCGGTCCCGATCCGGTAAACCTGATGGGTGTGGTTATCTTAACTTCTCTGGGTACCTGGGGACTGCCCCAGATGGTACATAAGTTTTATACCATCCGCAACGAAAAAGCAGTCAATACCGGAACAGTGATTTCCACCATTTTTGCGGTTATTATTTCCGGAGGCTGTTATTTCCTGGGCGGATTCGGAAGACTGTTTGATAATCCGGGAATTTATGCAGAAGACGGCTCCATTATTTACGACGGAATTATTCCTTCCATGCTGTCTACCCTTCCCGATGTATTAATCGGAATTGTGGTGATTCTGGTACTTTCCGCTTCCATGTCCACCCTGTCTTCCCTGGTTCTTACATCCAGCTCTACGTTAACTCTGGATTTCATTAAGGGAAATCTGATGAAGGATTTAAGTGATAAGAAGCAGCTTCTGATTACCAGAATTTTGATTGTATTTTTCATTATTATTTCCGTAATTCTTGCCCTGGATCCGCCAACTTTTATCGCCCAGTTAATGGGAATTTCCTGGGGTGCGTTAGCGGGAGCCTTCCTGGCGCCTTTCTTATACGGCCTGTTCTGGAAACGGGTGACGAAAGCAGCTGTATGGGCAAGCTTTGCAGCAGGCGTAGGCATCACCGTTTCCAATATGTTCCTGCATTTTATTGCTTCTCCTATTAATGCGGGAGCCATAGCAATGGTGGCGGGACTGGTAATTGTACCTGTGGTAAGCGTTCTGACTCCGAAGCCGGAAAAGCAGCATATGGACTCCATCTTTGCCTGCTATGATGAACCGGTATCCGTTAAGCTGAAGATCGCTCTTCCGGAAAAGGAACTGGACGAAGAATAAGTTTAAAGATGAAGCAGGGAAGCGGCGTTTTTCCAGAGGATTTTCTCTTTCTCTTCTTCGGTAAGGGGAAGAGAGGAAAGCCGTTTTACTGCTTCCTTCTGACTGGTCCAGGGAGCGTCTGTGCCGAAGAGAATTTTATCGGCCCCATGGTTTTGGATCATCCGGGTAAGCTGGGCAGGATCTGCATCGGTGATGGTAAAGGCCGTATCAAAATAGACGTCTTTTCCAATGAGCTTTTCTTCCACTTCATCCAGATGTTGATTATTTCCCATATGGGCCAGAACCAGTCTGGACGGATGGACGTCTTCCAGTACTTCCAGAATCATATCCACGGTACAGTGAATCAGATTAGGGGAGTAGACGTCGAAGCCGGTATGGGTGACGCAGGCCAGATCCAGCTCTGTGGCCTTATAGAGAATTCTTTTATAACGAATGTCGTTAAAAAGGGCATCCTGATAGTCCGGATGAATTTTAATTCCTGCAAATCCAAGGGATTTGATTTCTTTCAGCTTTTCGGAATAATCCGAACAGTCCGGGTGCATTCCTGCAAAGGAGATTACCCGGGGGGAATCGGGAGAAGCCTTTTGGGCCTGTTCGTTTAAAAAGCAGGCAAACCGGGTAATGGAAGCATACTGGTGCGGATCCGTTACCGGAGGAAGCACTACGCTGACATCTACGCCGGCATCTTCCATGGAGCGGTGAAGGCCGTCGGCCGTTCCGTTCATGGACGGTTCAAGCTGAATCAGAGAAGCCAGTTTATGAATGGCAGCCTGTGCAATTTTATCGGGAAATATATGGGTATGAAAATCAATGATCATAAGAAACACCTCACGTTTTTTATTTGGATTCCATGTATTCGTGCTCGTATCATTATAACGTGTTTGATTTTGACTTTCAATATAGGAACATTAGTGCTATAATAAAAAATGATGCCTAAGGAGGTAAAAAGATGATTTGGGCAAAAGAAGAAACCTATTCCAGAGAGGAAATCGAGTGTATCCAGCTTCGTAAGCTGAAGGAGACGGTTTCCTATATTTATGAAAAAGTAGAGCCTTACCGCAGGAAGATGGACGCGGTTGGAATAAAACCTGCAGATATTCAGAAGCTGTCCGATTTGCAGAAGCTTCCCTTTACCAATAAATCCGATTTCCGGGATAATTATCCTATGGGACTTTTCGCAGTTCCCAAGAAAGAACTGGTACGTTTCCACGCTTCTTCCGGAACCACCGGAAAGCCTACAGTCGTGGGATATACCAGAAATGATATGCGGGTATGGACCAATAACGTTTCCCGTATTGCCTGTATGGGAGGGGCCTCCAGCGAGGACATTGCCCAGATTGCATTCGGATACGGCACCTTTACAGGAGCCCAGGGTCTTCATGCGGGGCTGGAAAATATCGGGGCGTCGGTAATTCCCACTTCCTCCGGAAATACCAAGAAGCAGATTATGTTCATGCAGGATCTGGGAACGACTCTTTTAGTAGCGACTCCTTCCTATGCGCTCCATGTGGGGGAAGTGATTCGTTCTATGGGACTGGATCCCAAAGAAGATCTGAAGATACACATCGGCCTGTTCGGCGGCGAAGGCATGACAGAACCCATGCGGGATGAAATGCACCGTATCTGGGGCGATCAGTTCTTATGTACCCAGAATTACGGAATGAGCGAACTGTGCGGACCGGGTGTAGCCGGAGAATGTGAACAGTTAAATGGAATGCATATTAATGAGGACTGGTTTATTCCGGAGATTATTGATCCGGAAACGGGAGAAGTTCTTCCCCCGGGAAGCAAAGGGGAACTGGTAGTGACCTGCCTTGGAAAAGAGGCTCTGCCGTTAATCCGGTACAGAACCAAGGATTTGTCCCGCCTGATGTACGAGCCCTGCGCCTGCGGCAGAACCACCTGCAGAATGGAAAATCTTTCAGGACGTTCCGACGATATGCTGGTAATCAGAGGAGTAAATGTCTTCCCGACACAGGTGGAGGAAGTGCTTCTGAAGATTCCGGAAATCGGACCTCATTATGAAATTGTAGTAGAAAGAAAGAATCGTCTGGATGTTATGACCATTACGGTGGAACTGGTTGACGACCGACTGTTGGATTCCTATTCCAAATTAAGGGAGCTGGAAAGCAGGGTGCGCAAGAATCTGAAGGCTCTTCTGGGACTGGATGCGGTATTGAAGATTGTAGGACCTATGAGTCTGCAGAGATTTGAAGGAAAAGCAAAACGAGTAACAGATTTAAGAGGAGACGGTCTGTAGAATGGAGGAAATAGACAATGATTAAACAGGTAGCAGTATTTGTGGAAAACAAACCGGGAAGCCTGCGTGACGTTACAGCGGCGCTTCATGAAAAGAAAGTGAATATTCATGCCTTTGCATGTTTTGACACACCGGAATTCTGCATCTTCCGTATGATTGCCGATAAGCCGAAAGAAGTAAAAAGCGTTCTGACCGCCAAAGGCTGTGTGACGAAAATCTGCGATGTAATCGCTGTGGAGCTGGAAGATGAACTGGGAGGCCTGGACGGACTTTTAGATACTCTGGCAGACAGCAATATCAGCATTAACTACACCTATACTTCTTTCAGAAGAAAACACCAGATACCGGTAGTTATCCTGTATACGGAAGATATTTTTGAATCGGAAAGTATCTTAAAGAGAAAAGGTTTTCATATTCTGACGGATATAGAAGAATTAAACGGATAAAAGCAGAGTAAATAAGCGGAGAATCCAATGTATAAAATATTGATTGTGGAAGATGATTCAGTCATCGCCCGGAGTATTCAGAAACAATTATCAGCGTGGGGCTTAGAGGTGGAATGTGCCGACGATTTTCGTCAGGTTATGACCTGCTTCGCCCGGTTTCAGCCCCACCTGGTCCTTTTGGATTTATCTCTGCCCTTTTATAATGGATTTCACTGGTGCGAAGAGATACGGAAGATTTCTCAGATACCAGTGATTTTCATTTCTTCGGCCTCTGACCAGATGAATATGGTAATGGCCATGACCAGGGGAGCGGATGATTTTGTGGCTAAGCCCTTTGATATGCAGGTTTTGGTTGCCAAGGTGCAGGCGATGCTGAGAAGGGCATATTCCTTCGGAAATCCGGCGTCCCTTGTGGAACATAAAGGCGCGATTCTGAATCTGAGCGACGGTTCGTTGTTTTACCAGGGGGAAAATCTGGAACTGACAAAAAACGAATTCCGGATTTTAAAACTTTTAATGGAAAATCACGGAAATGTGGTTTCCAGGGAGACCATTATGGAAAAACTATGGGAAAGCGACAGCTTTATTGATGACAATACCCTGACAGTAAATGTGACGAGACTGCGCAGAAAACTGGAAACTATAGGAATGAAGGAATTTATTCAGACGAAAAAGGGAGTCGGTTATCTGGTATGAAAAGGAAAATGCTGGGGGAATATCTGTGGATGAAAAGACAGATATTCCTTTTTGTCTTTTTGGGGGTTGTTATTTATGCATTCGTGGGGTGGCTGTATGGAGAAGCGGCAGAAACGGTACTGTATCAGACTTTTCTGTGGATTCTGTTTACAGGAGGGATCCTGCTGGCAGGCTTTCCCTCTTTCTGCCGAAAGACGGAACAGTTAAAATACCTGAAATCTGCCCTGGATGAGTATCTGGCTGAATTTCCGGAAGCGGAAAATAAGATTGAAGAGCGTTATCAGGAGATTCTGATAAAGATGGAGCAGATTCGGAAAAAACTGCAGGAAGAGCAGGGAAACCGTTACGATGATCTGAATGATTACTATTCTATGTGGGTACATCAGATTAAGACGCCCATTGCGGCCATGGGGCTTTTGCTGGAGGACGCAGATCCGAAACAAAGGCAGGATCTGTCTCTGGAACTGTTTAAAATTGAATCTTATGTGGAAATGGTGACCGGTTATTTAAGAACAGAAAGTCTGGGAGGGGACTGGCTGTTAAAGGAGCAGGATCTGGATTCCATGATCCGCCAGGCAGTAAAAAAGTACGCCAAGATGTTCATCAGCAAGAAGATTTCTCTGAACTATGAACCGGTGTCCGCTCAGGTTCTGACCGATGAAAAATGGCTGGTATTTGTTCTGGAGCAGATTTTATCCAACGGATTAAAGTATACAGGAAAAGGGCAGATCTCCATTTATCTGGAGGATGAAATTCTGGTTATAGAGGATACCGGGATCGGAATTGAGAAAGAAGATCTGCCCCGCATTTTCGAGAAGGGATATACGGGAAGAAACGGGAGAACGGATAAAAAGGCTACCGGAATCGGCTTGTACCTGGTAAAGAAGATTATGGATAAACTGGGACACGGGATCTGGATTGATTCAGAAGTCTCCAAGGGAACAAAAGTTTATCTGGACTTACGGCAAAAGAAACTGGAAATGATATAGGGGGAACAGGTATGCAGATAAAAGAGCTGTGGATTCGAAATTTCAAATCCATTAAGGAAATGCATCTGGAACAGATTGAAAACGCCTTAATCCTGGTGGGAAAGAATAATACAGGGAAGACGGCAGTGCTGGACGCCATACGGGTTGCCCTGGGAAACCGGGAAGTCAGAGCGGAAGATTTCCATGAAAATTATGCCAATATTGAAATTCAGGTGTGGCTGGAGATTACGGAGGAAGAACTGCGGCGTTTTCATCTGATGGGACAGGTCAGTTCCTACCGCAGGTATGAAGTCTGGCTGAAAGACTTTAAAAAGAAGCTTCCTTCTTTTCAGAACGGGAGACTCTGTTATGAATTTGTGGCAAACCGGGAAGGCAGAATCCGCCTGTCGGACGGCTATAAGAAACAAAATCCTTATATTTCCAAAGTACTTCCTTCTTTATATTACATTGATATTCAGAGAAACCTGGCCTCTTTTCAGAAGGATCTGCTGCTTTTACAGGAAGATGATCTTTTAAAGCAGATGCGTTCCGGCTGCTGCATGTTTGATCGTTCCAGAAACTGCAGCTATTGTTTTTCCTGTATCGGTCTGATTAACCGGAAACAGCCGGAGGACTTAAATGTGCTGGAAGCGGCCAAACTTCTGGATTACAAACTCTATCAGCGGAATCTGGACGGTTTTTCTGAAAAGGTCAATGAGATTTTCCGGCGAAACGGCGGGACGGGAGAAATCTGTTATTCCATGAATCACGATGTGGAAAGGATGCTTTCCGTACGGGCAGAGCTTGTGGAACCGGGAAGAAAAGAGAAAAGACCGGTGGAACATATGGGGAAGGGAATGCGGAGCATTTATATGCTGTCCCTTCTGGAAGCCCATGCCCAGGGGGAAAACGGCAATCCGGGGATTGTGCTGGTAGAAGAGCCGGAGATTTTTCTCCATCCTCAGATGCAGAAAGTATCTGAAGAAATTCTCTATCGGATTTCCAGAAGGAATCAGGTTATATTTTCCACCCACTCGCCCAACCTGCTTCCGGATTTTAATTCCCGGCAGATACGGCAGATTTACGTGGATGAGGAGGGATACTCCCAGGTTCGCAAAAAAACGGACATCAGCCTGATTTTAAGAGATCTGGGATATACGGCAGGGGACTTAATGAATGTGGACTTTGTATTTATTGTGGAAGGGAAACAGGATAAGAACCGTCTGCCCCTGCTTTTAAGAAAGTATTATTCCGAAGTTTATAAAGAAGACGGGAAACTGTTCCGGGTGGCGATTCTCTCCACCAACAGCTGTACCAATATTAAAACCTATGCAAATCTGAAGTATATGAATCAGATTTACTTAAAAGACCGTTTCCTGATGATTCGGGACGGGGACGGAAAGGATCCCCGGGAACTGAAAAAACAGCTCTGTAAATATTATGAGGACCGCAGAGCGGAAGACGCAGACGGCCTGGTGCGGGTAACGGAGAAAAACGTGCTGATTCTGAAATATTATTCCTTTGAAAATTATTTCCTAAATCCAGAGATTATGGCCAGGCTGGGGATTCTGCCTAAGGAGGAAGCCTTCTATGAAATTTTCCTGGAAAAGTGGAAAGAGTATCTCCATAAGCTGAGAAGTGGGAGGCATTTACAGGAAGTCCTGGGCCGGGATTTGGAAACCACAGAAGATGTAAAGGCTCATATGGAGGAAATTAAACAGTATCTGCGGGGTCATAATCTGTTCGATATTTTCTATGGAAGATACCGGGAGGAAGAGGAGGAGCTTTTAAGCCGCTATCTGGATTTGGCTCCCAGGGAAGAATTTCAGGATATTCTGGAAGGGATTGAGCGGTTTATCTATTTTGAGAACCGGGTAAAAGAAGAGTCTTACGAAAATGTAAGGATGCCCCGCAAATTGTAAGCTGAAATTATGGCAGCGGCGCCTTTTCTTTTTTATACTGAAACCAGAAAAGAAGAAAAGAGGTTGAAAAATGGCATTACTGGAAGTACAGAATGTAAAAAAGATTTACAGTACCCGTTTCGGCGGAAATAAAGTGCAGGCGCTGACCAAGGTGAACTTTTCTGTGGAAGAGGGAGAGTATGTGGCGATTATGGGGGAATCCGGCTCTGGAAAGACCACCCTTTTAAATATTCTGGCAGCCCTGGATAAACCCACCGGAGGGAATGTCCTGCTGGAGGGAAAAAGTCTTATGGGACTAAAGGAGAAAGAGATTTCCGCCTTCCGCCGTAAAAATCTGGGTTTCGTTTTTCAGGATTTTAATCTGCTGGATAATTTCAGCGTCCGGGATAATATTTATCTTCCTCTGGTTCTGGCCGGAGAGGATTACCGGGAAATGGAGCAGAAGATCCGTCCTCTTGCCAGACAGCTTGGTCTGCAGGAGATTCTGGAGAAATATCCTTATGAGATTTCCGGAGGACAGCAGCAGAGAACGGCGGTTGCCAGGGCGCTGATCACAAGTCCCAGGCTGGTGCTTGCAGATGAACCCACAGGTTCCCTGGATTCCCGCTCGGCAGGACAGCTGCTGGATATGTTCGGGGAGATTAACCGGCAGGGACAGACCATCTTAATGGTTACCCACAGTACCCAGGCGGCCAGTCATGCCAGCCGGGTTCTGTTTATTAAAGACGGGGAGGTCTTCCATCAGATTTACCGGGGAGACCGCAGCGGACAGCAGATGTACCAGCAGATTTCCAATACCCTGACCATCCTTGCGACAGGCGGTGAGTATCATGAATAGAAGAGGATTTTACAGCCGGATGGCTATAAGGAATATCTGGAAGAACAAGAGGGTGTATCTCCCCTATCTGCTTACCTGTATCTGCGCCGCCGCCATGTTTTACATGATGCATTTTCTTACCTGGAACAAAGAGATTGATAAGATGGAAGGGGGCGATGACATTCGCAGCCTGCTGGCGCTGGGAAGTGTGGTCATCGGGATTTTCTCTTTTATCTTTTTAATATACAGCAACCAATTTGTGATGAAGCAGAGAAAAAAAGAACTGGCCTTATACAATATCCTGGGACTGGAGAAAAAACACATCCGGAGGATACTGTTTTCAGAGAGTCTGATTGCAGCAGCGCTCAGTCTGGCAGGAGGATGTGCGGCGGGAATTGCAGGAAGCAAGCTGATGCTGCTTATATTTCTGAAAATCTTACGACTGCCGGTGGTATTCGGTTTTTATATATCCGGAAAGGGGATTACTTCCTGTCTCTGTCTGTTTGGAGCTGTCTTTCTTCTTATTTTGCTGGACAACTGCAGAAGAATTCAGATGACCAGTCCCATGGAACTGTTAAACAGCCAGAGAGCCGGAGAAAAAATGCCGAAAGCCCGTTGGGCTTTGGCAGTTGTGGGGATACTGTGCACAGGCAGCGGCTATTATCTGGCCATAACCACAAAATCCCCTCTGGCGGCCATGGCGGTCTTCTTTCTGGCAGTTCTGCTGGTGACAGTCGGAACGTATTTTCTGTTTATGGCCGGAAGTATTGCCCTGCTGACTTTTTTGAAGAAAAGAAAGTCCTTCTATTATAAGACCAGAAACTTCGCCAGCGTTTCCGGACTCATCTACCGGATGAAGCAGAATGCGGCGGGGCTGGCAAGCATCTGTATTTTAAGCACAGCGGTCCTTCTGATGGTGTCTGCCACAGTATGTCTGTATGTGGGGCTTAATCAGATAACAGACGCCAGATTTGCCAGGGAGCTGCAGATGACCTTTAATGGCGGGACTGCTCAGGAACGGGAAACTGTCCGAAACGAGGTATACCGCCTGCTGAAGGAAAACCATATTTCCTATAAAAATGTTCAGGAGTATCAGACTTTTACCAACGTGGTGATTGAAACCGAGGGAAAACTGGAATGGGCGGACAAGAAAAACGGAAAAGAAGCTCTGACAGGGTCCAGGATGTTAAATCTGCTGACTGCAGAACAGTATGAAAATCTCAGCGGGAAAAAGGTATCTCTGAAAGAGGGTGAGGTTCTGTTTTTTACAGATGGCAAGGGACAGGAGAGAGAATCGGTTACGATAGAAGATCAGACTTTCCGGATTGTGGGAACGCTGAAAGAGGCTCCCTATCGGGGCGTGTTGATTGGGACGATGGATATGTATTTTCTGATTGTAACCGAACCGGATTTTAACAGGATTGTAAACGGCCAGGATCCGGCGTACGCGGAAGGAATTACTCTGCAGATGGGAGTTGATCTGGAAGGAACCGATGAGGAGAAAATCCAGGACTTCCGTATTTTAACTGCAGGGATGAAAGAGAGGATTTCTCCTGTGATAAGTGCAGAGGGAAACGGGCATTATTATGTAGAATGTCGGCAGGACAGCGAGAAACTGTTTCGCATTATCTATGGAGGGCTTTTCTTTTTAGGAAGTTTTCTGGGGCTTTTATTCCTTCTTGCCACTGCTTTGATTATTTATTATAAACAGGTTTCGGAGGGATATGAGGATCGGGAACGTTTCCAGATTATGCAGAAGGTGGGGATGGATAAAAAAGAGGTTCACCAGTCCATTCGCAGACAGGTCTGGATGGTGTTTTTCCTTCCATTGGGAATGGCCGTGCTTCATATGGCGGCTGCGTTTCCGCTGGTAAAGAGGCTGTTGGCTCTTATGAACCTGTACCAGACCTCCCTGTATATTGTCTGCACATTGGGAACCATACTGGTGTTTGCCCTGGTGTACGGGATTATTTACTGGATTACGGCCAGAACCTATTACCGGATTGTGAATTGAAGTTGATTTATAAATGTTAACTTTCTAAAATTCTATCTTTGATAGTAAAAAAAGAAAAAGTGGCTATTCCCTTAATTTATGAGGGTAGCCATTTTTCTTTTTGCAGCATCTATAGCAATGGTTGGAAATATCAGAATCAAAAATTATATGCCTGATATATAATCGCAAAATGCAAGGCTGTTTTAAAAAGAAAATAATTAGAAATAATGAAAATTGGTATGTATTTTACATTGACTAGCAGATTCATATGTGCTAGTATTTAGTTAGACTAAATACTAAGCGGAGAAGAAATGGTTAATGAATTTGAAAAACAGATTAAGCGGGGGATGCTGGATATTATTATTCTTAATATGCTGACACAGAAACCATGTCATGGATATGAATTACTACAAGAAATTAAGAGAAGTTCACAAATTTTTGAATCATTAAAAGAAGGGACTTTGTATCCAAGATTATACCGATTGCTTGATAATGAATGTATAGAGTTTAATTTAGCGGTTGACGAAAAAAAATCAAAAGTAAAAAAAATATATAATATTACAAAAAAAGGAAAAATCCAACTGGAAGAATTATTAAAAATATGGGATATGTTTGTAGAAGATATGTCTTCTGTTTTGGGGAGATGAAAAATATTGACAGAAAAAAAGTATGTTAGGAATGTATTTAAACATGTCATGTGTGGGGGGAAAAGAAAAAAAGAACTATATAAAAGTTTTTTGGAGCTGGTTATCGAAAAAAAAGAAGAGGGGATGGATATAGAAAGCATAATCAGTGAAATGGGTGAACCGGAAGAGGTCGCGGAAGAAATAAATGTGTATTTGTCTGAAAAGAATTTGCTGGTAAATCGGATGATTTTAAATGTTTACAATGGATGTAAATATGCAAATATTCTAGCGTTTGTTATTGTAATATTAACATTTGGTTCTATGTTTGTTAAGCAATATAAAATTTTACGTTTTGTATATGAACATCAAGATGCATCGGCTTACTTTTTTGCCAGTCCTTTAATGTTTCCAGTTCAAATAAGCGGTTTGATAGTTTTAATTATTTTAATTATAGCTCTGTTTATAATACGAAGTGTATTAAAGAGAAAATATATGGGCTAAATGTGTGTTTAAGTCTGAGGGGCAATAGAAAGGAGGAATAAAATGAAAAAAATAATTGGTGTAATTTTGATGGCGGTATTAATGCTAAGCAGCTCAGTAAATGTATTAGCATCTAATGGGACGGAAGATTTTAGAATTACGGAAAATACGTCATTGGGAGACGTAATGAAGAATACGGATCCGGAAACGTATTATAATTATTCAGAAGAACAAAGAGAACAGTTTGATGCTATAAACTTTATTGATTTAACAGAAAATGGTCAGAGTACTTTTGAAGCATCAGATCCTGATGCAAGATCATGGTATCCTACATTTGGGGCATCGTTAAGCACAGATCAATCATCCCCTTCCAAAGGAACATTATCTTATTCGGGGACAATTAGTGCGACAGAAGCTTGTCCGTCTTTATATTTATCTGCTATTGCGTATGATAGCGGCGGCAGCGTTGTAAGTGAAATGGCAAATACCAGATATGGAAGTTCTCAAGTTACAGTTGCTAACATCAGATATAATTTAAAGTCTGGTGGAACATATCATGTAGCATACTATGGAATAATTGAAGCACCAGCAGGGCTAACTCCTTCCAGCGGTGTAGTATCATCAACTAAATACATAACATTAAAATAAATCAGATAGATTTAATGCACATTTAGCAATATATTTAAGAACTAAAACCTATGTAAAAAACTGAAAGTGTTCGGAGGGTATCGTAAACATCAACGGATGAAGCGGTACCCTCGTTTTATCTATATCTTTAATTTTGTTGTTTGCCTGTTCTTGAAAGATAGTTGCACGAAGGAAGTGTTGGTGTTACAATCTCTTTTGCACGAGAGGAGTCGAAGATTGTGAAAAAAGAGAATTTTAAAAGAGGGGCGAAAGACGGGATTCCTATTGCCCTTGGATATTTTGCCGTCTCCTTTACCTTTGGGATGATGGCAGTGGCAGGGGGCTTAAGTATCGGCCAGGCAGTTTTAATCTCCCTTACGAATCTGACATCGGCGGGGCAGTTTGCCGGTCTGGATATTATTCTGGCGGGAGGATCCTGTTGGGAAATGGTGCTGACCCAGCTGATTATTAATCTGAGGTACTGCCTGATGTCTTTTTCCCTGTCTCAGAAATTTGAAAAGAATATGAAAAACAGGCATCGCTTCGTGACGGCCTTTGGGGTAACAGATGAGATTTTCGGCATCAGCGCCAGTCAGAAGGGAAGAATCAGTCCCTATTATAATTATGGAGCGATGTGTGTGGCCATTCCCGGATGGACCCTGGGGACTCTGGCGGGAGCCATTTCCGGCAACTTACTTCCGGACTTTATGATGAGCGCCCTCAGCGTTGCTATATACGGAATGTTTATGGCGATTATTATACCGCCTTCAAAGACAAACCGGGCAATTCTGGCAGTGGTGACAGGAGCTATGGCGTTTAGCGGCCTGTTCTCTGTTCTGCCGGTGTTAAAGGAAGTATCTTCCGGATTTGTAATTATTATTGTGACTTTAGTAACGGCAGGAGCCGCTGCATGGCTGCGTCCGGTACAGGAAGAGGAGGGAGTAAAGGTTGAGTCCTGATATTTATGTTTATATAGCGGTGATGGCAGTTGTCACCTATCTGATTCGCGTGCTTCCGCTGGTACTGGCCAGGAAGGAAATCACAAGTCCCTTCCTGAAATCTTTTTTGTTTTACGTACCCTATGCGTGTCTGGCGGCCATGACGTTTCCGGCGATTCTGACGGCCACGTCCAGTGTGATTTCTGCAGTTGCCGGACTGATTACTGCTCTTGTGACGGCCTACCTGGAAAAGAGCATGATTACAGTGGCGCTGTGTGCCTGTGCAGCAGTGTTTGTGGCAGAGAGACTTCTTCAACTGGCAGGATGTCTGTAAACGGACAGCCGAAAAAACGGGGAGGGATGCCCTATAAAAAAGAAAAAAAAACCCCATGGATGCGTCTGCTCCTTATTCTCTCTGTTTATGGAGCGGGAATTATTTTGTATTTGGCGGTAGGGGTCTTTATGGAGAAAGAAGGACTGGAATTTCGTTCCTGGGTGAAATGGACGGCCCTTTTCCTGGGATATCTGATTCCCGCCGGTACGTTACTGGGGTATCTCATATGGGGAATAGAAAAATTAAAAGCAGGACTTCGGGAAGTCCTTCTGGTGGTTCTGGTGATTGCTGTGCTGGTCCTTGCGGCGGGATTTTTTCTTCTTTTATTTATTGGGGCTTTGATGTTCCCCGAGGAGAAGAAACTGGATAACGGACTGCTGGAAGTACGATATGCAACATTTCGGGAAACGGAAGTTTATGAATGCAGATCGGCTGGTCTTTTCGCCAGGACGGCAGGCAGGCGAAAAGTGTCTTCCAAAGAAGCGGAAAATGTTCCGGAAATCACTGTATCTCCGACACCGAACCCCACATCTGTTCCATCTGAGGAGGAAGGAGCCAATGAGTCGGCGAAAACAGAGCAGGAAAGCAATCCTCTGGAGACGCCGGAAGGGAGTTATCAGGTACTGTATGATACGGTGCTGTCTGAAACCTACAGCATGTCCCGTCCCGGATATAATGCAAAAGGAAACTTCTACAGTGTCTTAGAAGAGGGGACTGCAGAATACGAAGGGCGGCAGGTTCCCTATGACATTACGGCTGTATATGACAGAAAATCCGATGACGGTACAAGCCAGTGGTTTGTCCTGTATAAAAATTATTATAAAGAAACGGAAGAAGAAACCTCTGTGATGGAAGCGGAAATCCTGGGCGGATATGCGGTTCATATGGAGACAGGAGAGGTTTTTGAAAGGGAAATTTATTGGTAGGATGCAAAAAAACAAATTTTTTGAAAAAATTTGAAAATACCTATTGACATCTGAGGGAAAAAAAGGTATTATAATCAAGCAGTCACGAAGTGGCTGAAACAAATAAGAAATGCAGGAGTGGCGGAATTGGCAGACGCGCAGGCTTCAGGTGCCTGTGGTCGCAAGATCGTGTGGGTTCAAGTCCCATCTCCTGCACTTTTTTATTGCAGCGAGAAAGGTTAGGGTTGAAAAAACAGTTGCATTTACATATAATATACTTAACAAGAGAGCCGTTGGTCAGCGCACACCTGACCGCCGGTAAAATAGGTTAAAAAAGTAGTGCCTTACTTTACCAGAGCGAGGGCACTATTTTTTGTGGTTTAATACTGTCAGAACAAGAGTTATGACGGCACAAAGCGTAATTACAAAAGCAAATAAATCACTATATGTAACCATAAGCACCAGCCTCCTTCCGTATAATGTCCGGCGGCTGTATAGCACCCCAACGGCTCCCGGGGTAAGTATATTATTGTCCTGGTTCGTGAAGCATATCAAACGGCTCCCTGATTTCTCATTTCCATAGGGATACGGCAAAAAATAGTATTGGAAATAAGGCAGCAGTCCACAAGGGCTTTTCAAATCCGAAATTTATCTCCCCAGACAGTCTCTTTTTTGTTATACTAGATGGAGAAAGACAAAGAAATGAAACCAATTACAAAAAGGAAATGGAAGAGAGGAGGAAATCGGATATGAGTTATGAAATTCTGGCGATTAATCCAGGATCTACATCCACAAAAATTGCAGTATACGAAGATAAAAATGAGAAATTTTCCGTGAATATTGACCATCCGGCCAAAGAACTGGATGTTTTTGAAGGAATTAACGATCAGTTTCCTTTCCGGAAGGAAGCGATCTTACAGGTATTAAAAGAGAATCATTATTCTGTAGAGCGGCTGGCAGCCGTTGTCGGCCGGGGAGGACAGCTTCCCCCGGTAAAATCGGGAGGCTATCTGGTGAATCAGACCATGAAAAGAAGGATTATCGAAGGGCCCATTGTTTCTCATGCATCGAATCTGGGAGCTCTTTTGGCGGATGCAATAGCAGTGCCCCTGGGGATTCCTGCCTATATCTATGATGCGGTTTCTTCCGATGAATTAAAGCCTGTGGCGAGAGTGATCGGAATACCGGAGATTAAGCGGCAGAGTTTCTGCCATGTACTGAACAGCAAGGCTATGTGCCGGAAAGCAGCAGAAGCTCAGGGGAAACGTTACGAAGAGATGAATTTCATAGTGGCGCATTTAGGAGGCGGGATTTCCGTAAGCGCTCATGAAAAAGGAAAAATTGTAGATGTAATTACCGATGACGGAGGTCCTTTCTCACCGGAGCGTTCAGGAAGTATTCCCCTTATCTATATTGTAGATATGTGCTACAGCGGTCTTTATAATAAAAGAGAGATTATGAAAAAACTGAGAGGAATGGGAGGTCTGAAGGCTTTACTGGGAACGCCCGACTGCCGGGAGATTGAAAAAATGATCGACGGCGGAGATGAAAATGCGAAACTGATTTATGAAGCCCAGGCCTATCAGATTGCGAAGGGAATCGGAGAGCTGGCACCTGTATTTGAGTCAAAGCCGGACGCTGTTATTCTTACGGGAGGAGTGGCCTATTCCAAACGTCTGACGGCCATGATACAGAAACGGGTGGAATTTATCGCTCCTGTCATCATACTGCCGGGGGAAAACGAATTAGAGTCTCTGGCCTATGGCGCTTTGCGGATTTTGCAGGGAGAAGAAAAAGCCCATGTCTACCGGGAACCGAAAAAGCCGAAAAAGAAATATTAAGTTTCTTATAGAAGATAGTTGAAAAAGAAGAAGGTTTGTGATAAAATTTTGAAGATTTAGTGTGGAGTAATAGGGACAAAAGAAAGGGAGATTGTATGAAAGCATTCCTTATATTAGAAGACGGGCATGTATTTACGGGAACCAGTATCGGTTCCACGAGAGAAGTGATTAGTGAAATTGTATTTAATACTTCTATGACTGGCTATCTGGAAGTTATGACAGACCCTTCCTATGCGGGACAGGCAGTCTGCATGACATATCCTCTGATTGGCAACTATGGAATCTGCTACGAAGATCAGGAATCTGCCAGACCATGGATTGACGGTTATATTGTGCGTGAATTATCCAGAATCCCCAGCAACTTCCGAAGTGTGGACAGTATCTGGCATTATCTGGAAAAACATGACATTCCGGGCATCGCAGGCATTGATACCAGAGCCCTGACTAAGATTCTTCGTGAGAAGGGGACAATGAATGGAATGATCACAGTCAATGAAAATTATGACCTGGACGAAATTATCCCCCGTTTAAAAGCATATACAACAGGCAAGGTAGTAGAAAAAGTCACCTGCCGGGAAAAAGAAGTTTTAAAGGGCAGCGGTCCGAAAGTGGCTCTGCTGGATCTGGGAGCGAAAAGAAACATTGCCAAATCACTCAATGAGAGAGGCTGTCAGGTAACAGTTTATCCGGCTCATACAAGCGCGGAAGAAATTCTGAAAACCAATCCTGACGGAATTATGCTTTCCAACGGACCCGGAGATCCCAAGGAATGCGGAAGTATTATACAGGAAGTAAAGAAACTGTATGATTCTCAGGTCCCGATTTTCGCCATCTGCCTTGGCCACCAGCTTATGGCGCTGGCTACAGGCGGCGACACCCACAAAATGAAGTACGGACACCGCGGCGGAAACCACCCGGTAAAAGATCTGCAGACAGGAAGAGTTTATATTTCTTCTCAGAACCACGGATACGTAGTGGATGCAGATTCCCTGGAAGCGAAAAAAATTGCGAAACCGGCTTTCGTTAATGTAAATGACGGTACCAACGAAGGGCTGGCTTATGAGGGAAAGAATATTTTCACTGTGCAGTTCCATCCGGAAGCATGTCCGGGACCGCAGGATTCCAGTTACTTATTTGACAGATTTATGGAAATGATGGGAGGGACGAAATAATGCCAAAGAATCCGGAGATTAAAAAAGTACTTGTGATCGGTTCAGGTCCTATTGTAATCGGTCAGGCAGCAGAGTTCGACTACGCAGGAACCCAGGCGTGCCGTTCCCTGAAAGAAGAAGGGATGGAAGTTGTTCTTTTAAACTCCAATCCTGCAACCATCATGACAGATAAAGATATTGCCGACCGGGTTTACATTGAACCCCTGACAGTAGAAGTGGTAGAGCAGTTAATCCTGAAAGAGAAGCCGGACAGCGTACTTCCCACCCTGGGAGGACAGGCAGGCTTAAACCTGGCCATGGAGCTGGAAGAAAAAGGCTTTTTAAAGGAAAACAATGTACGTCTGATTGGTACCACTGCAGAAACCATTAAGAAAGCGGAAGACCGCCAGGAATTCAAGGATACCATGGAGAAAATCGGCGAGCCTGTGGCAGCTTCCAAGGTGGTAACCACTGTACAGGACGGTGTGGAATTTACCAATACCATCGGCTATCCGGTTGTACTGCGTCCCGCCTATACCCTGGGAGGAAGCGGCGGCGGTATTGCCAATAACGAATACGAATTAAGAGAAATCCTAGAGAACGGTCTGCGCCTTTCCCGTGTGGGGGAAGTTCTGGTAGAACGGTGTATTGCAGGATGGAAAGAAATCGAATACGAAGTAATGCGCGACAGCGCCGGAAACTGCATCACTGTATGTAATATGGAAAACATCGACCCGGTAGGCGTTCACACCGGAGACAGTATTGTTGTGGCTCCGTCTCAGACCCTGGGAGACAAAGAATACCAGATGCTGCGTACTTCCGCCCTGAACATTATTACAGAGCTTGGAATTACCGGCGGATGTAACGTGCAGTATGCGCTGCACCCGGAGAGCTTTGAATACTGTGTTATTGAAGTAAATCCCCGTGTAAGCCGTTCTTCTGCCCTGGCGTCAAAGGCAACCGGTTACCCCATTGCGAAAGTAGCGGCTAAGATTGCCCTCGGTTATACTCTGGATGAGATCAAAAACGCCATTACAGGAAAGACTTACGCCAGCTTTGAGCCGATGCTGGATTACTGTGTAGTAAAAATCCCGCGGCTTCCCTTTGATAAATTTATCAGCGCCAAGAGAACTCTGACCACACAGATGAAGGCGACCGGAGAAGTTATGAGTATCTGCAATAACTTTGAAGGAGCATTAATGAAGGCCATCCGTTCTCTGGAGCAGCATGTAGACAGTCTGATGTCCTATGATTTCTCCCACCTTTCTTCCGAAGAACTGCTGGAAGAATTAAAGATTGTGGATGACCGCCGGATCTGGAAGATTGCAGAAGCTATCCGTCAGGGAATCCCTCAGGAAGAGATTCATAAAATTACACAGATTGACCTCTGGTTTATTGATAAGATTGCCATTCTGGTAGAGATGGAAGAGAAACTCAGAAATGAGGAACTGACAGAAGAACTGCTGACCGAGGCGAAACGTCTGGAATTCCCGGATTATATCATCGGTAACTTAAATGGAAAAACCGAAGAAGAAGTAAAAGCCCTGCGGAAAGAATATAACATTACAGCCGCTTACAAAATGGTTGATACCTGTGCGGCAGAGTTTGCGGCGGAAACTCCGTATTATTATTCTGTATACGGCGGAGAAAATGAGGCAGCAGAGACGAAAGACAAGAAAAAAGTACTGGTATTGGGTTCCGGTCCTATCCGTATCGGACAGGGAATCGAGTTCGACTTCTGTTCCGTACACTGTACCTGGGCCTTCTCAAAAGAAGGATATGAAACCATTATCATTAACAATAACCCGGAAACTGTAAGTACAGACTTTGACATTGCCGATAAGCTGTATTTCGAGCCTCTGACTCCGGAAGATGTGGAAAACGTAGTAAACGTAGAAAAACCGGACGGAGCAGTGGTTCAGTTCGGCGGGCAGACAGCCATTAAGCTGACAGAAGCCCTGATTAAAATGGGTGTGAAGATTCTGGGAACCTCCGCAGAAAATGTGGATGCGGCAGAGGACAGAGAGCTGTTTGACGGCATTCTGGAACAGTGCCGGATTCCGCGTCCCAAGGGACATACGGTATTTACTGCAGAAGAAGCCAAGAAAGCGGCAGCAGAGCTGGGCTATCCGGTTCTGGTTCGTCCCTCCTATGTACTGGGCGGACAGGGAATGCAGATTGCCGTAAACGACGAAGACGTGGAAGAATATATTGGAATTATCAACCAGATTGCCCAGGAACACCCGATTCTGGTGGATAAATACCTAGTTGGCAAAGAGATTGAAGTAGATGCAGTATGCGATGGGGAAGACATTCTCATACCGGGAATCATGGAGCATATTGAGCGGGCCGGTATTCATTCCGGAGACAGTATTTCCGTCTACCCGGCACAGACGATCAGCGCCACTGCCAAGGAAACAATCGCAGAATATACCCGCCGTCTGGCAAAAGCCCTGCATGTTGTGGGTATGATTAACATACAGTTTATTGTCTGCGGGGAAGAAGTTTATGTTATTGAAGTAAATCCCCGTTCCAGCCGTACAGTTCCTTATATCAGTAAAGTGACGGGAATCCCCATTGTACCGCTGGCAACGAAGGTGATTTTAGGACATAAGTTAAAAGACCTGGGTTATACCCCGGGACTTCAGCCGGAGGCAAAACACATTGCCATTAAGATGCCGGTATTCTCCTTCGAGAAGATTCGCGGAGCAGACATCAGCCTGGGACCGGAAATGAAATCCACCGGAGAGTGTCTGGGTATTGCCACGACCTTTAACGAAGCGCTTTATAAAGCATTCTTAGGAGCGGGAGTAAAACTTCCGAAACATAAAAATATGATTATCACCGTCAGGGATGAAGATAAACCGGATGTCATAGAGATTGCACACCGTTTCGAAGCTCTGGGGTATAAGATTTATGCCACAAGAAGCACGGCGAAAGTCTTAAAGGAAAACGGAGTAAAGGTTATCCGTACCAATAAACTGGAACAGCCGTCTCCGAACCTGATGGACTTAATCCTGGGCCATAAGATTGACCTGATTATTGACACTCCGCCTCAGGGTGTGGAACATTCCAAAGACGGATTCCTGATCCGGAGAAACGCCATTGAAACAGGTGTGAATGTATTAACTTCTCTGGATACGGCAGCCGCGCTGGTAACCAGTCTGGAAAATACAGATCTTCATAATCTGACCCTGATTGATATAGCTACAATAGATAACGTATAAAAACAAAAGATTCTGTTGAATGAGAAAACTTGTTCGGCAGAATCTTTTTATGTAAATTTTAAGATTTGGAAAAGTATACGGGTAGGCAAAGGATCGGGGATGTGGTAAGATAGAGGGCAGAAAATTTAATAAGAAAAGGGGATTGTATGAATATTGTAGAAATTATTAAGGCAGTCGTTCTGGGAATTATCGAAGGGATAACAGAATGGCTTCCCATCAGCAGCACAGGACATTTAATACTGGCAGATGAATTTATTAAATTAAATGTCAGCGACAGTTTTTTGCAAATGTTTATGGTAGTCATCCAGCTCGGGGCGATTCTGGCAGTGGTGGTGCTGTTCTGGAACAAACTGTGGCCCTTCTGTTATAAGAAAGAGGCAAAGACAGCTTTTGAGAAATTTATTGACGTGCCGAAATGGATTTTATGGTTTAAAATCCTGGTGGCCTGCATCCCCACCATTGTTATTGCTCTTCCTTTTAACGATCTGATTGAAGAGAAATTTAATAACTATGTAGTGGTTGCCTCCACCCTGATCATTTACGGTGTTTTGTTTATTGTTATTGAAAACTACAATAAAAAACGGAAGGCACAGTATAACAGTCTGGAAGAAATCTCATTTAAGACGGCATTTCTTATCGGTATTTTCCAGGTGCTCTCTGTGATTCCGGGGACTTCCCGTTCCGGTTCCACCATTATCGGCGGGATTCTGGTGGGAACTTCCAGAACGGTAGCGGCTGAGTTTACCTTCTTTCTGGCGATCCCGGTTATGTTTGGGGCCAGCCTGCTGAAACTGGTGAAGTTCGGCTTTGTATTTACCGGGATGGAAATTGCCATATTGCTTGTGGGAATGGTTACGGCTTTCGTAGTTTCCATTCTGGCGATTAAATTTTTAATGGATTATATTAAAAAACACGATTTTAAAGTATTTGGATGGTATCGGATCGCCCTGGGCGTTTTGGTATTTGGTTACTTTATCGGAAGAAATTTCTTATAAGAGAAAAGAGGGTTTTATATGGGAGCAAAGTACGTGATGGCATTGGATCAGGGAACCACCAGTTCCCGCTGCATTCTGTTTGATAAGAAAGGGAAAATCTGCAGTATGGCGCAGAAAGAATTCCACCAGTATTATCCGAGACCGGGCTGGGTGGAGCACGATCCCAAAGAGATCTGGTCTTCCCAGTTAAGTGTGGCTACCGAGGCTATGGGGAAGCTGGGCGTGGACGCCGAGGATATTGCAGCTATTGGAATTACCAACCAGAGGGAAACGACAGTAGTGTGGGAGAAAGAGACGGGAGAACCCATCTATCCGGCCATTGTATGGCAGTGCCGGAGAACAGCTCCCATGATTGACCGTCTGGAACGGGAAGGGTTTACAGAGACTCTGAAAGAAAAGACCGGGCTGATTCCGGATGCCTATTTTTCCGCCACGAAGATTCAGTGGATTCTGGAGCATGTGGAAGGAGCCAGGGAACGGGCGAAGGGGGGAGAGCTTTTGTTTGGTACCATTGATACCTGGCTGATCTGGAAACTGACCAAAGGGGAAGTACATGTTACTGATTATACCAATGCCTCCCGTACCATGCTGTTTGATATTCATCAGAAACAGTGGGATGAAGAGCTTCTGGAGAAATTTCAGATTCCCCGTTGTATGATGCCCCAGGTGAAGCCTTCCAGCTGTGTTTACGGTTATACCAATGAGAAGATTATAGGGGGAAGAATTCCTATCGGAGGAGCCGCAGGAGACCAGCAGGCTGCACTTTTCGGCCAGTGCTGCACCTCTGCAGGGGATGTGAAAAATACATATGGAACGGGCTGCTTTTTGCTGATGCATACGGGAAATCAGGCAGTAGAATCCAGAAACGGGCTGCTTACCACCCTTGCAGTTAACGGGGACGGAACGGCAGGTTATGCTCTGGAAGGCAGTGTATTTGTGGCAGGAGCGGCTCTCCAGTGGCTCAGAGATGAACTGGGAATCCTGGAGAAAGCCCCGGAGTCAGAGAAGTATTGTCTCTCTGTCAGCGACAGCGGGGGTGTTTATGTGGTTCCCGCTTTCACAGGGTTGGGGGCGCCTTACTGGGATCCCTATGCCAGAGGGGCTATCCTGGGACTGACCAGAGGCAGCCAGAAAGCGCATATTATCCGGGCAACCGTGGAATCTCTGGCTTATCAGACCAATGATGTGATTCAGGCCATGGAGCAGGATTCCGGCATTCGGCTGAATTCTCTGCGGGTAGACGGCGGCGCCAGCGCCAATAACTTCCTGATGCAGTTTCAGTCTAATCTGCTGGACGCTCAGGTGGTACGGCCGAAATGTATTGAGACGACGGCCATGGGGGCGGCGTATCTGGCCGGGCTTGCTACAGGATTTTGGGATAATATAGAAGAAGTGCAGAATCTCTGGGAACGGGAGAGAATCTTCGCGCCTTCGATTTCAGAGGGCGCAAGAGAGAAACTTTTAAATGGATGGAAAAAAGCGGTGAAATGTACCCGGGGATGGGCAGAACCGTAACAGGCAGATGAATTAGAAAGCCGTAGCTGCGAAAGAGGATTCTCTTTTGCAGTTACGGCTGTTTCTTTATGTAATAGGAAATTCCGTTGGATTTCCTATTACATAAAAAACGCTCCGCTACGGTCCTCTTTGTTACTGAATAATTGTCCCTGTTTTTCCCAGGTAACCGTCTCTGGCGTGGGCCAGATCGGTGATGACAGCTTTGCGTCCTGCGCCTTTCTCCACGAAAGAAACGCCTGCTTCAAACTTGGGAAGCATGGAACCCGGTGCAAACTGGTTGTCTGCCATATGTTTTCTGGCTTCTTCCAGAGTAAGGGTATCCAGGTATACCTCCTCAGGAGTATCCAGGTTCAGGCTGACTTTCTCCACACTGGTAAGGATAATCAGCTGTTCTGCGCCTAATTCTTCAGCCAGCAGGCCGCTGGTTAAGTCTTTTTCAATTACAGCGCTGGCTCCTCGTAATTCAATGCCCTGTTCCATAACAGGAATTCCGCCGCCGCCTCCGGCGATGACAATCTGTCCGGCGTCTACCAGGGCGCGGATGGCGTCGATTTCCACAATGGACTGAGGTTTGGGAGCGGCTACGATTCTGCGGTAGCCGTTTTCAGAAACCTTCGTAACAAAATTGCCCTTCTTTTCTTCTTCTTCCGCTTCTTCTTCAGAAAGCACACGTCCGATAATCTTCTCCGGTTCTGCAAAAGCATCGTCATAAGGATCGATGACAACCTGTGTTAAGACGGTACTGACTGTTTTATAAATTCCCCGGGAGAGAAGTTCCGCCCGAATGGCGTTCTGCAGGTCATATCCGATGTATCCCTGGCTCATGGCAGAGCAGACAGACATAGGGGCAAATGTATAATCCGGGTGAGATTTTCCAAACTCATTCATTGCGGTATGAATCATTCCCACCTGAGGAGCATTACTGTGGGAAATGACAAGGCGGGCACCCTCCGCAACCAGATCCGCGGCAGCTTTTGCAGCGGCTTTTACAGCAACTTTCTGTTCCGGGAGCGTAGTCCCTAAAGCTCTGTGGCCCAATGCCACAACAACGATCTTTTCACTCATAAGAGATACCCCGTTTCCTAAATAATATATTCATTATAGAGAAATTAAGGAAAAAAAGCAATACCTTACCAGAGTCTCTTTTCAGGGAACAAAACACGGACTGTTCCGGGGAATTTCCTGTTACGCAACGAAACAGCCCCCGCTGTCTCGCGAGGGCTGCTGCATTTTGCTTTTTGAGGGGGGAGATAGAGAGTGGTTATTCATCTATCCAAGACCTATTATATAGGTAAAATGTGTGCAAAGTGTGTACAGAATCTAAAAGAAAACGAAAATTAATTAAGAAAGATTAAATAGATTCTAAGAAAAGAATACCACCTTGTTTTTTAGAAAAAACCATGATATGGTAAGAAAGAGCCAGAACATCTGGCCACTTCTAATTATTCTTGCCGTTCGGCAGATTTTTTCCAAAAAGAGTAAAACTGCATAAGGAGGGATGCCTATGATTGTCTGCGGATAAAAGGCACAGACTGACAAGAAATAAACAGAAAGGGATAGATGTAATATTGAAGAAAAATAAAAAATGGAAAATAGCAGCCCTTTTTTTAGGAGCTGTTTTAATGCTCCAGAACGCATTTCTTCCAAAAGCAGCCATGGCGCAGGAAAATCTGCAGCCGACTTTGGAAAAAAGCGCCAGATGGACAGACGCTGCTTCTTATGAAGCAGAAATTCAGTTAAACTTAAAAAAGATAAAAGAAATTACCAGTCTTCAGCCCTCTGTGGGAGTTATCGCCATGCTGGATGTGACAGATTCCATGCAGGCATGTGAGACGGAGGGCCATGTCCATAAAGTTTCCTTTCATACCTTAGACGCCTTTGAAAACAGTTCCCAGGTGTGGGAAAAGATAAAAGAAACCCTTCCCGACCAGGAAACCTATGCCCGGATGGGGGAGGCAGGGACAGAGAATCTGTTTCTGAAACTTCCGGAAGAAATTGATCCCCAACAGCGGTGCAGGCTGGTGTGCCGTTATACGGAAACAGGGAATTCCTATCCCCAGGATAATCCCAGAGGGTGGAGAGTTGTCTACACCACGGAGGATCAGAGCCTGCTTCCCGGGGTGAGAGCAGATGCTCCGGTCTTTTCCTGGTATCACTGTATCCGTCGGGAAGAGGGAATCTTTCCTGTAGGGGAGATGGAAATTCTAAACGATCGTACCGTCTGGAAGGATACCGAAAGAAAGACAGAAGCCTTCGGATGCCAGGAGAGCCGGATGGATCAGCTTGTGGAAGGATATAACCGCTTTTTGGAAACGTTGTTTGAGAACCAGGGGGCAAAAGTGTGCCCTGTGGCCTTTCATGGAGGATATTACATCGGAGGATGGACAGAATCTCTGGAAGAGGCAAAGGCTTTTCTGACCGAACAGAAATATCTGGAAGCAGAAGCGGTAATGCCCCAAAACCCTACGGGAACCAACCATGAGGCTGCGGTTTTAGGAGCTTTGGATGCCATTAACCGTCTGGAAGATACGCAGAATGTATTTGCCCTTCTGTTTACAGACGGAAGCACCACCAGCGGCTACAGCCATCAGACAGGCAGTCCGGATACCGGATGTCTGGATCCCCACAGTTACGGTCAGGAGGAGTATGATGCATCTTACCAGACTGCATTTGCCCAATGGGCCATTGAAGACGCTGCAATTCTGAAGGAAAAAGTTCCTGTTTACGGAGTGGGCTACGGCTATTCCATGAAAATGGATCATTACAGCCAGAATACCGTAGAACAGATCAGCTCGGGTGAAGAGTATTTTATTGATACAAAAGAACAGAACCTGGATAATATCATGGAAATCTTCCGTGCGGTGTGTTCCGATATGATTCTGAAATCGGTACCAATGAAGGTGGTAGATTACATTTCTGAGTACTGGCTGACCGATGTGCAGGCTCTTCCCCTGGACTGGAAAGTGGAAGAGATCCCCATTACTAATCAGAAAAACGAAGAAGATATAATTCAGAAACTGACCATTCCGGTTACCAGAACTATGGGAGAAGATGACCAGGAAACTTTCCGGATTCCGGTAACCCTGCGGGAAGCATACCGGAATGTGGAAACTCCTGTGTGGTATGAGACGAATCAGGATGAACCTTTTGAAAAAGGAGAGAACGGCTGCGGGGCCTATGCGGTATACCAGCCTGCAGAGCAGGAACTGAGAATAGAGGCAGAAACTCCAAGGTTGGATGTATATCCCCAAAAAGCGGATTTTACCATTGAGAAAAAGGCGTTACAGGAACAGGTAAAAGCAGGTGAAAAAGCCGCTTATGAAATTACGGCAACTAATCTGTCTCAGCAGACTTTGAATGAAATACAGGTGGAAGACATATTTGAGAGTACCGGCTGGAGAGCAGAATTCGGAGCCTGTGAGGGAGTACGTCTGGAAGAGGAGGATACAAAAGCAGTTATTGGGAAACTGGAAAGGGGAGAAAGCAAGGTACTCACAGCCTATATACAGATCCCCGAAGAACAAAAAAGCGAAGTCTTAATCAATACAGCTCAGGCGAAAGCCGTAAATCCTCAGAATCCCGGAGAAATCCTGGAACGAAAGGCTCAGGCCCGGACAGAAATTACAGAACTTAAGACAGACTTTGAGGTGGAAAAAACTGCAGATAAAGAGGAGGCGAAGCCGGGAGAAGAAATCGTGTATACCATCCGGATTCAGAATACGGGCGAGAGAACCCTGCATTCTGTGCTTGCAGTGGATCAGTTTTTAAACCAGGGAGTAAAGGCTGCGTTTCGAGAGCAGGAAGGGATACAGTTAAGTCAGGAAAAAGATCAGGCGGTAATCCCTCAGATTCTTTCAGGGGAAACGGTAACACTGGAGGCGTCGGTGGTGATTCCGGAAAATTTTAAAAACACGGAGCTGATTAATATGGCCATTGTTTCCACGGAGGATCAAAGTCTGAAAAAGGAGGCAGAAGAAACAGTAAAGATTCAGCAGGGAACAGCTAAAACGCCCACACCTTCGGCCAAAAGCCAGACCCAGACTCCGGGCAATTATGCAAAAGGAGTCAGCGACCAGCCAAAAACAGGAGACAATACCAGAACCCGGGAATGGAAGACGGCTCTTCTATTAGCCGGTCTGGGATGTCTGACAGCCGGCTTTGGCCTGCTGATAAAGAAAAAAAATTAAGACTGCGGCTGTAGACACTGCCCCGAAAGAAGATGAGAAACCGGCGATTTCTTGTGTTCTTCCGGGGCAGTTGCAGTATTGAAAAGAAAATACAGGTATGCTATTCTATAAAGGAATATCTATTAAAGAAAGCAGGAACATTTTAAAATTGGAGGCGAGGAAATGAAATTAGGAACCTTGTTGGAATCTTTAGAATATACCATTGTTCAGGGAAGTACAGATACAGAAGTAAAAGGGGTGGAGTATGACTCCAGAAAAGTACAGGAAGGCTCTTTGTTTCTCTGCATTCGGGGAGCGGTTGCGGACGGCCATACGTTTGTGCCGGATGTGGTAAATAAAGGAGCTGCCGTACTTGTGGTGGAAGAGGAAGTAACGGTTCCTGAAGGGATAACCGTCGTTCAGGTAGAAGATACCAGATACGCCATGGCCTGTATTTCTGCAGCCTGGTTCGGACATCCGGCCCGGGAATTAAAGACCATTGGAGTGACCGGAACCAAGGGGAAGACCACCACGACCTACATGGTAAAATCCATTCTGGAAAACGCCGGTTATAAAGTGGGACTGATAGGAACCATCGAAGCCATTGTGGGAGAAAAGGTTATCCCGGCGGCAAATACCACACCGGAATCCTATGTGATTCAGAAGTATTTCCGCGAGATGGCAGACGCAGGATGCGACTGTGTGGTCATGGAAGTTTCTTCCCAGGGGCTGATGCTGCACCGTACGGCAGGATTTATTTTTGATTATGGAATCTTTACAAATATTGAACCGGATCACATCGGTCCCAATGAACACAGGGATTTTGAACATTATCTTCAGTGCAAGGCTATGTTGCTGAAACAGTGTAAGGTGGGAATTGTAAACCGGGATGATGAACATTTTGAGAGAATGATAGAAGGGCATACCTGTCAACTGGAAACTTTCGGATTTTCCGAAGAGGCAGACTTACAGGCAGAAGACGCCGAACTGGTATCGCGTCCGGGGTATCTTGGAATTTCCTACCATTTGCGGGGACTTCTGGACTTTCCGGTGGAGATTGATATTCCGGGAAAATTCAGTATTTATAATTCCCTGACGGCAATTGCCATCTGCCGCCATTTCCGGGTGTCTCAGGAAAACATTGTAAAAGCTCTTAAAAAAGCCAAAGTAAAAGGCAGAATTGAAATGATAAAAGTATCCGATGATTTTACCCTGATGATCGATTACGCCCACAACGCCATGGCTCTGGAGAGCCTTCTGACGACTTTGCGGGAATATCATCCCCATCGTCTGGTATGTCTGTTCGGATGCGGAGGCAACCGTTCCAAACTCCGCCGGTATGAGATGGGCGAGGTTTCAGGAAAATTAGCGGATTTAACCATTATTACGTCAGACAATCCAAGATATGAAGAGCCCCAGGCAATCATAGACGATATAAAAGTCGGCATCGGAAAGACAGAAGGAAAATATGTGGAAATTGTAGACAGAAAAGAAGCCATTGCCTATGCCATTCATCATGGAGAACCAGGAGATATTATTATACTGGCCGGAAAAGGCCATGAGGATTACCAGGAAATTGAAGGGAAGAAGTATCCCATGGATGAAAGGGTTCTGATTGCAGACATTCTTGCCGGGAGATAACTTATGTATGCAGACGTGATTATTGATATTTCCCATGAACGTCTGGATCGTACGTTTCAGTATAAGATTCCGGAAGAACTTCAGGGGAAACTGGCTCCCGGAATGGTGGTATCGGTTCCGTTCGGTCAGGGGAACCGAAGCAGGAAGGCGTATGTGGTAAAGATAACCCAAAACCGGGAAGTTGCTTCGGAAAAACTGAAAGAGATTTCCCAAATTATCCGCGAAAGGGAAAATGCAGAGGGAAACTTAATCGCTCTGGCTTCCTGGATGAGCCGTACCTATGGTTCTACCATGATTCAGGCTCTGAAGACCGTTCTGCCCATCCAGGAAAAAGCAAGGGAAAAAGAAAAAAAGAAACTGCTCCTTAGCCTTTCAAAAGAAGAAGCCGAAAAAGTTCTGGAAACCTGTAAACGAAAGAACCACAAGGCCAGAGTCCGTCTGCTGGAAGCCCTGATCAAAAACGAAGAGCTGGATTACACAGAAACCATTAAACAGTTAAAAATTTCTACCTCTGTGATAAAAGGGCTGCAGGAGGCAAATGTTCTGGAAGTCTCCTCCTGCCGGGTTTATCGAAATCCGGTACAGAAGCGAAAGAGAGAAGAGCCTTTGACGCTGACCCGGGAACAGAAACAGGCGGCTGAGGGCATTTTGCAGGAATGGGACGGTCAGAACCGCCCCTGTCTGCTTTTCGGAGTGACCGGGAGCGGAAAAACCCAGGTATATATGGAGCTGATTGAAAAGGTGCTGGAAGAAGGCAGGCAGGTAATCGTACTGATACCTGAGATTGCTTTAACTTATCAGACGGTTCAGAGATTCTGCGGGAGGTTCGGGGAGAAAATCTCTGTGATAAATTCCCGTTTATCTTTATCGGAGCGGTATGATCAGTTTCAGAGGGCTCAAAGGGGAGAAATTCAGATTATCATCGGCCCCCGTTCCGCCTTATTTACGCCTTTTCAGAACCTGGGGCTAATCCTGATGGATGAAGAACATGAACAGAGCTATAAAAGTGAAAACACCCCCCGGTATCATGCAAGAGAGACGGCCATAAAAAGGGCAGAGCTGGAAGGCGCCCATGTGGTCCTGGGCTCCGCCACTCCGTCCCTGGAATCCTATTCCAGGGCAAAAGAAGGGATTTACAGACTGTTTAGGCTTTCTTCCCGTTACGGAGAGAGCACTCTTCCCCAGGTGAAAATTGTGGATATGAGGCAGGAACTGAAAGAGGGAAACCGTTCCATATTAAGCAGAAGGCTTAAGGAAGCCATGGGCGGCTGTCTGGAAAGAAAAGAACAAATCATGCTGTTTCTGAACCGGAGAGGTTACGCGGGTTTCCTTTCCTGCCGCATGTGCGGGCAGGTGATAAAATGTCCCCATTGCGACGTCTCTTTATCCCTTCACAGGAACGGGCGGCTGATCTGTCATTACTGCGGCTATGAGACAGAGGAGCCCCGGCAGTGTCCGTCCTGCGGCTCCCCCTATATCGGGCGGTTTCAGGCCGGCACCCAGCAGATAGAAGAAGTGGTGAAAAAACAGTTTCCCCAAAGCCGGATTCTGAGAATGGATTTGGATACCACCAGAAAAAAAGACAGCTATGAAAGAATTCTTTCCCTTTTTTCCAGTGGGGAAGCAGATATTTTAATCGGGACACAGATGATTGTGAAAGGACATGATTTTCCCAATGTGACTCTGGTGGGTGTCCTGGCCGCGGATCTGTCCCTTTATGCGGAAGATTACCGGTGTGCTGAGAAAACCTTTCAGCTTCTGACCCAGGCAGTGGGCCGGGCGGGAAGAAGAGGAAAGCCGGGAGAAGCGGTCATTCAGACCTACCAGCCGGAACATTACAGTATTCAGGCTGCCGTTACCCAGGATTATGAGGCTTTTTTTCAGGAAGAATACAGTTTCCGACAGCTTATGGGCTATCCGCCGGCAGGCGGGATGCTGGCTGTGCTGGGAAGCTGCAGAGAGGAAAGCCTGCTGGAACAGGCAATGGAATATATCGGCATATTTTTGTCCCGTCTGCCTCTGAAAAAGGCACAGACATCGATTATCGGCCCGGCAGATCAGACCATTGGAAAAATCAATGATCAGTATCGCAAAGTGATTTATATCAAAGACGGAAACAGAGAACGGCTGATCTGGATCAAAGATAAACTGGAACAATACATTGAAATGAACAAAGGATTTCAGAAGATCTGGATTCAGTTTGATTTCAGCTGATAAATGATGTATAACAAATAGAAAAGCAGAAAAAATAAGCAGAAAAGAGGATTTACTATGGCATTAAGAAAGATTCGGGAAGCAGGAGACCCGGTACTGGAGAAAAAGTGCAGACCGGTAGAAGAGATGACGCCGCGGATCCGGGAACTGATCGGCGATATGCTGGATACCATGTATGAGGCAATGGGAGTGGGACTTGCAGCGCCCCAGGTAGGCATATTAAAAAGAATTGTAGTCATTGATATAGGGGAAGGCCCCCTTGTAATGATTAATCCGCAGATTGTAAAAACAGAAGGAGAGCAGACCGGAGACGAGGGCTGTTTAAGTATTCCGGGAATGGCAGGACAGGTTACCCGTCCCAATTATGTGAAAGCAGTCTATCTGACAGAAGAGATGGAAGAAGCGGAAATAGAGGGAACGGAACTGCTGGCCAGAGCCATCTGTCATGAATGCGATCATCTGGATGGAATTATGTATACCCAGCATGTAGAGGGAGAGCTTCACAGAGTAGAATATGAAGAGGAAGAAGAATAGGAGGAAACCAGATGAAACTTGTTTTTATGGGAACCCCTGATTTTTCGGTGAAGGCATTAAGAGCCCTGTATGACGCAGGACATGAGATTCTGGCAGTCTACACCCAGCCGGACAAGCCCAAAGGCAGGGGCAAGAGTCTGCAGTATCCGCCGGTAAAAGAAGAGGCGCTCAGACTGGGATTAGAGGTATACCAGCCTCCGAAAGTGAAAGATCCGCAAGTGATACAGAGGTTAAGAGAACTGGCGCCTCAGGCCATTGTAGTGGCGGCCTTCGGACAGATCATACCCAGAGAGATTCTGGAGCTTCCCCCTTATGGATGTCTGAATATCCACGCCTCCCTTTTGCCGAAATACCGGGGAGCTGCTCCTATTCAATGGGCAGTCATAGACGGAGAAAAAGAATCCGGAGTCACAATTATGAAAATGAATGAGGGTCTGGATACAGGAGATATGATAACGAAAAAAGTGGTTCCCCTTGAGAAAGAGGAGACCGGAGGAAGTCTGTTTGAGAAATTAAGCGAAGCCGGAGCCGGACTTTTAACAGAAACTCTGAAATCCCTGGAGGCAGGGGAAGCCGTTTATGAAAAACAGCCGAAGGAGAGCCCTACTCCTTATGCGAAGATGATTTCCAAGGAAATGGGACGCATTGACTGGAGCCGGGATGCGAAAGAGATTGAGCGTCTGGTCAGGGGGATGAACCCATGGCCCAGCGCATATACTTATTATAAAGGCAAGACGGTGAAAATCTGGAAAAGCCGGACAGAATCAGAAGAAACAGTGCAGGAAAAGCCGGGCACCATTATCCGGACCGATAAAGAGGGAATCTATACCGCCTGCGGCAAAGGGATTCTCTGCATCCAGATCCTGCAGCTTGAGGGAAAGAAACGAATGGAAACAAGCGCTTTTTTAAGGGGACATGCAATAGAAAACGGGGAGAGCTTTTCATCTGTCAGAGAGTAATATAAAACCAAAACAGTGAAGTAAGAAGAAGGGAGTATACCATGTACGGATATGGATTAGGTTATTATGGACTGGACTGGACCGTCTTACTGTTATTTGCCGGAATGATTCTGTCACTGGCAGTATCTGCACGGATGAAGAGTACCTTTGCGAAATACAGCCGGATTCCCAGCGCCAGTCAGATGACGGGAGCCCAGACAGCCCAGAGGATTTTAAATGCGGCGGGAATTTATGATGTAACCATTGTTCCCATACGGGGGCAGCTGACGGATCACTACGATCCCGGAAAGAAGCAGCTTGCCCTGTCGGAGCCGGTTTATGCAAGCCGTTCTCTGGCTGCCATTGGTGTGGCTGCCCACGAATGCGGACACGCCATTCAGCATGCCAGAGAATATGCGCCTCTGAATATCAGGAGCGCGCTGGTTCCGGTGGCGAATCTGGGTTCGTCCCTTTCCTGGCCCATTTTTCTGGCAGGATTTATATTTTCTATTCGTCCTCTTTTAACTCTGGGAATCCTTTTATTTACCGCGGCGGTTTTATTTCAGCTTGTAACTCTTCCCGTGGAGTTTAACGCATCTTCCCGGGCTTTGCAGATGCTGGAAAGTACAGGGATCATGGGAAGTACGGAAGCAGGAGGAGCCAGAAAAGTTCTGAGTGCGGCTGCCATGACTTATGTAGCGGCGCTGGCGGCTTCCATTTTACAGCTGCTGCGTCTTTTGATACTTGCAGGAGGACGGGATCGTGATTAAAGGTGTTAATACGAGAGAACTGATTTTAGGTGTTTTGCTGGAGGTCAACGAGGAAGGAAAGCCCAGCCATCTGGTGCTGAAAAATGTTCTGACCAAGTACCAGTTTCTGCCCAAACAGGACAGGGCTTTTATTACCAGAGTCTGTGAGGGGACGTTGGAATACCGGATTCAGATTGACTATATTATTGACTTTTTCTCCAAAGTAAAGGTGGAGAAGATGAAACCGGTTATCCGGGAAATTTTAAGAAGCGGTGTTTACCAGCTGGGATATATGGACAGTGTGCCCGACAGCGCAGTCTGCAACGAAGCAGTAAAACTGGCTCAAAAGAAAGGATTTTACAACCTGAAGCCATTTGTAAACGGGGTACTCAGAACCATTGCCAGAGAACTGGACTCGGTAACCTATCCGTCCAGGGAGGAAGATCCCATCGGATATCTGTCTGTGGAATATTCTATGCCTCCTGTTCTGGCAGAACGCTGGGTAAAAGAATACGGGGAACTGACCACAGAGAAAATGCTGGTGGATTTCCTGCAGGAAAAACCGGTGACCATTCGCTGCCGGGACTATCTGACATCCAAGAAAATTTCAAGGGAAGAGACGGTGGAAAGCCTGAAAAATCAGGGGATAAAAATTATGCCGGCTCCTTATCTTGATTATGCGTATTATATTTCGGGATTTGATCATATCTATACCCTGGACGCCTTCCGGGAAGGAAGAATTCAGGTGCAGGACGTCAGTTCCATGCTGGTGGCGGAGGCTGCAAATCCTCAGAAAGGAGATTACGTTATTGATCTGTGCGCGTCTCCGGGAGGAAAGAGCTTTCATGTAGCAGATAAAATGGAAGGCTATGGAATGGTGGACGCCAGAGATGTGACGCCTTTTAAGGCGGATTTGATTTTAGAGAATATGCAGCGGCTGAAAACCATTAATGTAAAAGCCAGTGTGAAAGACGCTACCATTCTGGATGCGGAGTCGGAATGTACGGCTGATATTGTCCTTGCCGATGTGCCCTGTTCCGGATATGGGGTAATCGGAAAGAAACCGGACATCAAGTATCATATGACCCCTCAGAAACAGAAAGAACTGGTGATTTTACAGAGAACGATTCTGGACAGAGCCGCTCAGTATGTAAAAAGTAAGGGTGTGCTTATTTACAGCACCTGCACCATTGCGAAAGAGGAGAACCAGGAAAATGTTAAGTGGTTCCAGGAAAATTATCCGTTTCAGTTAGAAAGCCTGGCGCCCTATCTTCCGGAAGAATTAAAGGGAGAAATTGCAGAAGAAGGATACCTGCAGCTTCTGCCCGGAGTACATAAAACCGATGGATTTTTCCTGGCCAGATTTCGCAGAAAGTAGGAAATGATGAATACTAGAGACATTAAGTCCATGGAAATAGAAGAACTGAAAGAGCTGATGGCAGACCTGGGAGAGAAGCCCTTTCGGGCCGCCCAGATCTATGAATGGCTCCATAAAAGGCTGGCAGAAGATTATGAGGAGATGACTAATTTATCTAAGAGTCTCAGGCAGAAATTAAAAGAAAACTATCCCATAGTGAGCCTGAAGCCCCTGGAAATACAGACCTCTAAAATAGACGGAACCCAGAAATATCTGTTCTGTCTTCCTGACGGAAATGTGATTGAAAGCGTTCTTATGAAATATGAACACGGCAATTCCGTCTGTATATCTTCTCAGGCAGGCTGCCGGATGGGCTGCCGTTTCTGCGCTTCAACGATCGGGGGGCTTACCAGAAGCCTTCTTCCGTCGGAAATGCTGGACCAGGTTTACAGTATACAGAATCTAAGTAAAGAGAGAGTTTCCAACGTGGTGGTTATGGGAACCGGAGAACCTCTGGATAATTATGAAAATCTTCTGCGTTTTATCCAAATCCTGACGGGGGAGGGCGGTTTACATATCAGCCAGAGAAACGTAACCGTGTCCACCTGCGGCCTGGTTCCCGAAATCAGAAAACTGGCCCGGGAGAAGCTGCAGATCACTCTGGCAATTTCCCTGCATGCGCCCAATGATGAAAAGCGAAGGGAACTGATGCCCATTGCCAGAAAATACCAGATGGAAGAACTGCTGGACGCCTGCAGAGAATATTTACAGATTACCCACAGAAGAATTACCTTTGAATACAGCCTGGTAAAAGGAGTCAACGACTCCCCGGAGGATGCGAAAGAGCTGGCCGGGCAGATAAAGGGAATGAATTGTCATGTGAATTTGATCCCGGTAAATCCCATAAAAGAGCGTTCTTTTGTGAAATCTGCAAAAGAAGCGGTAGAGAAATTTAAAATAAAACTTGAAAAATACGGAATAAATGTTACTATTAGAAGGGAAATGGGCAGTGATATAGACGGTGCCTGCGGACAGCTTAGAAAACGGTTTATAGAGAAAGAGAGAAGTGAGAATGAAGGTATATTCGGTTACTGACATCGGACAGAGGCGTACAGTCAATCAGGACTACATCTATGCGTCCGAACAGCCGGTGGGAAATCTGCCGAATTTATTTGTTGTCGCAGACGGAATGGGAGGCCATAATGCGGGAGACTTTGCATCCTCATATGCAGTATCGGTCTTAGTGGATGATATTTGCCAGGATGCAGATTATAACCCTATTAAGGTCATTCGTCATGCCATAGAAGATGCCAACGAAAAGCTGCTGGAGCAGGCAGCAATGGATGAACGGCGCAGCGGAATGGGAACTACAATCGTTGCCTCAACCATTGTGGGACATTATGCCTACGTTGCCAATGTGGGAGACAGCCGGTTATATGTGGCAGATAAAGATGGAATTCGACAGATAACAAAGGACCACTCATTGGTAGAAGAGATGGTCCGGATGGGAGAGCTGAGAAGAGAGGAAGCCCGGAATCATCCGGATAAAAACATCATTACCAGGGCATTAGGAGCAAAAATGACAGTAAACATCGACTTTTTTGATTTGAAACTAGAGCCCGGAAATATAATACTGATGTGCTCAGACGGACTGAGTAATATGGTGACAGATAAAGAAATGGAAGAAATTCTGTCGGGCACGAAAGAAGGGCTCTCGCAAAAGGGAGAAGCTCTGGTAAATCTGGCAAATAAAAATGGCGGAAAAGACAATATTGCAGTCGTCTTGGTTGAGCCATTTACGAATGAGGTGGAAGTATGTTAAAGACGGGTATGATAATTGGAGAACGATATGAAGTAGTGGGAAGGATAGGAACCGGCGGGATGGCCGACGTTTATAAGGCCAAAGACCATAAACTGAACCGGTTCGTGGCAGTAAAGGTTTTAAAAGCCGAATTTCGGGAAGACACAACCTTTATTAACAAATTCAGAACAGAAGCCCAGTCTGCGGCAGGGCTGACCCATCCCAACATCGTCAATGTGTTTGACGTTGGAGACGATGAGGGAATTTACTACATCGTTATGGAATTAATCGAAGGGATTACTCTGAAAGAGTATATCTCCAAAAAAGGAAAACTTTCCGTAAAAGAGGCTACCAGTATTGCCATTCAGGTATCCATGGGACTGGAAGAAGCCCATAAACACGGAATTGTGCACCGGGATGTAAAACCCCAGAATATTATTATTTCAACAGATGGAAAAGTAAAGGTGGCTGATTTCGGAATCGCGAGGGCGACATCCTCCAATACCATCAGTTCCAACGCCATGGGTTCGGTGCATTACAGCTCCCCGGAACAGGTCCGGGGCGGATACAGCAATGAAAAGAGTGATATTTATTCCCTGGGAATTACCCTGTATGAAATGGTGACAGGCAGAGTTCCTTTTGAAGGGGATACCACGGTATCTATTGCCATTAAACATTTGCAGGAAGAAATGGTGCCGCCCTCTGAGTATGCGCCGGAACTTCCGTTTAGTCTGGAACAGATTATATTTAAATGTACACAGAAAAGCATTGACCGCAGATATGCCAATATGGAAGAAGTGATTGCAGACTTAAAGCATTCACTGATTGATCCGGACGGAGATTTTGTAACTCTGGCTCCTCTGACCAATGAGGGGAAAACCCAGGTGCTTTCCGATGCGGATCTGGGAGAGATTAAACAGTCCATCGCCCAGGGAAGACCGGCGGCGGAAAGCTACAGCCGGGTTCAGAAGGCGGAGGAAGAGGACGAAGAGCTTTACGATGAGGACTATGACGACGAGGATGAGGAGGATTCCAAAAGAGGAATCAACCGGAGCCTGGAAAAAGCCATGACCATCGGCGCGTTGATCATCGGAGCTGTTATTTTAATTGTCCTGATTGTTTTAATCGGACGGGCTGCAGGTATCATTAATATCGGCGGCGGCGAAAGCAGTACACAGCAGGAAGAGGAAACCAATACGGATTCGGATATGGTAGAAGTTCCGGATCTGGTAGGAAAGACGGAAGACGAGGCAACAGAAATCGTAAGAGAACTGGGAATCGGTCTGAAATATTCCGGGGAAGAAGAATCGGAACAGCCCCAGGGCACTATTTCTTCTCAGGAGATTGAACCGGGTACTCAGGTGGAATTATATACCACCATTAATTATAAACTGAGTAAAGGAACGCAGCAGTTAAGTATTCCTGATGTGGTAGGAAGAACGGAATCCGATGCCCATCAGATTCTGGTAGACATGGGATTTAATGTTACCACTTCCAAGGAATACAGTTATGAAGTTGAGGCAGGATCTGTTATTTCCACAAGTCCGGAGGCCGGAACCCAGGCGAAATCAGGCGATACCGTGAATCTGGTAATCAGCCGGGGAGAGGATCAGGGAGACAGCGTAGAAGTACCGGATGTGATTGGAATGACAGAAGAGGAGGCCAGAAGAGAACTGGCGAAATTCAGCAATGTGGTGACAGAGTATCAGCCAAATGCGGAAGCGGCAGAAGGAGAAGTTTATGCACAGAGTCTGGAAGCATACTCCTGGACCTCTCCGGATACTACCATTACTATTACAGTGAATAAAACAGCAGAAGTCAGTGCAACACCCGCACCGACCGACACTGCCGTACAGACTCCGGTGACGGATACTTCCGGAACCTGGAAATGTACACAGAAACTGGATACGCCTACAGGATACCAGGGAGGAGCCGTACGGCTGGAACTGGTACAGACAGTAAACGGAGCCTCTATGGCTACCACCGTTGTTGACGGAAAAGCCATTGAATTCCCGTATCAGTTAGACATTGTGGGCTCTCCCGGAGTGACAGAAGGAACTCTGTATTTATCCGAAATGGTAGGAGACAGTTACGTGGAGCTTGGACATTATCCGATTACTTTTGAAAAGGTCGAATAGGGTCTATGCAGGGAAAGATTATTAAAGGAATTGCCGGATTTTATTACGTATATGTGGAGGGAGAAGGCGTATACGAATGCAAGGCAAAAGGCGTTTTCAGAAAAGACAAGAAGAAACCGCTGGTGGGAGATGATGTGGAAATACAGATTCTCCCTGAAGAAGAAAAAAAGGGGAATATCGTAAGACTTCTTCCGAGAAAGAATTCCCTGGTGCGGCCTGCCGTTGCAAACGTGGACCAGGCTATGGTAGTGTTTGCAGTAGCAGATCCCAGACCGAATTTTATGCTTTTAGATCGCTTTCTGGTTATGATGGAAAGAGAAGGTATTCCGTCAGTCATCTGCTTTAATAAAAAAGATTTGGCGAAGGAGAAAGAACTGGAAACTCTCTGTGAGGTATATAAAGAATGCGGTTACCCTGTTATTCCTGCGAGTATCCGGGATGGAGAAGGAGCAGAAGAAATTATGGGGATTTTGAAGGGAAAAACAACAGTAATCGCAGGCCCTTCCGGAGTGGGAAAATCATCTTTGACCAACCAGATGCAGGATAAAATATTTATGGAGACGGGAGACATCAGCAAAAAGCTGGGAAGGGGAAGGCATACGACCCGTCATTCACAAATCATACCCGTGTGCAGAGACACCTTTTTGGTGGATACGCCGGGATTTACTTCCCTTTATCTGGAAAATATGGAGAAGGAGGAATTAAAAAAATATTTTGCAGAGTTCCGGCAGTATGAGGAACGATGCAAATTTCAGGGGTGCGCCCATATCCATGAACCGGAATGCGGCGTGAAAGAAGCGCTGAAGGAGAAGAAGATCAGCGAGGTAAGATACAAAAACTATATAGATTTATATGAAGAATTAAAAGAAAAGAGGCGGTACTAAATATGTATCAGGTATGTCCTTCAATGTTGTCGGCGGATTTTAACCGACTGGGAGAACAGATTCAGATCCTGGAAAACACCGGGGCTGAAGTTCTTCATATTGATGTAATGGATGGGGATTTTGTGCCGAGCATTTCCTTTGGAATGCCGGTGATCCGATCAATTCGGAAAGAATCAAAGATGTTTTTTGATTTACATTTAATGGTAATGGAACCGGAACGCTATATCCAGGATTTTGTAGACTGCGGGGCGGATTCCATTACGGTTCATGCAGAGGCATGTGAAGATGTGCTTCGTACGATTCAACGGATTAAAGAAGCAGGAATACGTGCAGGTGTGGCAATTAAGCCGGCAACTGCTGTAAGTGATATTACATATTTGCTGGATGAGGTGGATATGGTACTGATTATGACCGTGAATCCCGGTTTCGGCGGACAGAAGTATATGCACGACTGTTCCGATAAAATCCGGGAGCTTCGGGAAATTATCAGCCGCGAAGGTCTGTCTGTGGATATTGAAGTAGACGGCGGAATCAATGAGGAAACGCTGCCGGTGGCTCTGGAAGCAGGAGCTAACTGGCTGGTGGCAGGCTCCTATATTTTCAGCGGGGACATTGCGGGAAATATTCAGAATGTCCGGTATCATATGCAGAGATATGAAGAGGCGGGAGTAACAGCATAAGAAATGAAAGAAGTTATTATTATCAGCGGGGGCAACATCAATTCTGATTTTGCCCTCTCTTTTTTGAAAAAACACAAAGAAAGCCGGATCATCGCCGCGGACAGGGGAATGGAGTTCTGCTATCGAAACAATCTGATTCCCCGGGAAATCATCGGGGATTTTGACAGCGGGAACAAAGAGATTCTGTCTTACTACGAAACCTGTCCCCAGGTGAAGATTACTTATCTGAACCCGGTGAAAGATGATTCGGATACCCAAAGCGCTCTTAAATATGCAGCGGACCAGGGCGCCGGGAAAGTGTGGATCCTGGGAGCTACAGGCAACCGTCTGGATCATGTGGCGGCAAATCTGGGGCTTTTGTATTATGGAGATGATCTGGGGATGCAGATCTGTATGATTGACAGTCATAATTACATTACTCTTATTAAAAAGAACACAGTGATTCAGAAAGAAGAACAGTTTGGCGATTACGTCTCCTTTTTTGCTTTGGAGGGAAAGGTGGAAGGACTGACCCTGAGAGGGTTTAAGTACCCGCTCACCAACCACTGTCTGCAGATACAGGATGCAGGGCTGACTGTCAGCAACGAAATCGTAGAAGAGACTGCCCGGGTGAGTTTTACGAAAGGACGCCTTTTGATGGTGATGTCCAGAGATTAAGTTGCCTCAAAAGAGCAGTTATGATAGAATGAATATTTGAAGAAAAATGCCAGAAGAGAGGAAGTTACCATGAAACTTGGAATTGTGGGATTACCAAATGTGGGTAAGAGTACGTTATTTAATTCATTGACAAAGGCAGGAGCAGAATCAGCCAACTATCCTTTTTGTACCATTGACCCCAATGTGGGAGTGGTTTCTGTTCCGGACGAACGTCTGAAACTGCTGGGAGATTTTTATCAGTCGAAAAAAGTGACACCGGCGGTTATTGAATTTGTAGATATTGCAGGACTTGTAAAAGGAGCCTCCAAAGGGGAGGGACTGGGCAACCAGTTTCTGGCCAATATCCGGGAAGTAGATGCGATTGTTCATGTGGTACGCTGTTTTGAAGACGCCAATGTGGTGCATGTGGACGGAACCATCGATCCTCTGCGCGATATTGAAACCATCAATCTGGAACTGGTTTTTTCCGATCTGGAAATTCTGGAAAGAAGAATTGCCAAGGTGACAAAAACGGCCAGAATGGATAAAGATGCCGCTAAGGAGCTGGAACTTTTAAAGAAAGTGAAAGCGCATCTGGAAGACGGAAATCTGGCCATTACTATGGAACTGGAGGATGAGGAGGAAGAGAGTCTGATGGGAACTTATAATCTTCTGACTTCCAAACCGGTGATTTATGCGGCCAATGTGGCGGAAGAAGATTTGGCTGACGACGGACAGACCAATGCCTGCGTACAGAAGGTAAGAGAATATGCAGCAAAGCAGAACAGTGAAATCTTTGTAATCTGCGCCCAGATTGAACAGGAGATTGCAGAACTGGACGAAGAAGAGAAAAAGATGTTCCTGGAAGATTTGGGATTAAAAGAATCCGGTCTGGAAAAACTGATTAAAGCCAGTTACCATCTTCTGGGACTGCAGAGTTTCCTGACTTCCGGAGAAGATGAAACCAGAGCCTGGACCATTAAGATCGGCACAAAGGCTCCTCAGGCGGCCGGAAAAATCCACACAGATTTTGAAAGAGGTTTTATTAAGGCGGAAGTAGTAAACTACCGGGATCTTCTGGACTGCGGTTCCTATGCCGGCGCAAGGGACAAAGGGCTTGTGCGTATGGAAGGCAAGGAGTATGTGGTGCAGGATGGAGACGTTATATTGTTTCGGTTTAATGTATAAAGAGGGATGCTATGGAGATGTCAATTGGGTTCCCCCGACTGGGACTGGAACTTTCCAATGTGGGAAAGATTATCAGCATTTCCGGATTTGAAATTACTTTTTCCGGACTGCTTATTGCAGCGGGAATGCTGGCAGGAGTCTGGTTTACGGTTTTAATGGCCAAAAGAACCAATCAGAACCAGAACAGCTATCTGGCGGCAATGATTCTGGAAATTGTATTTGGAGTCATCGGAGCGCGGCTTTTGTATGTGTTCTGCAACTGGGACTCCTACCGGGAAAATACGGAGCAGATTTGGAATCTGCGGGGCGGCGGAGCTGCCATATACGGCGGTTTGTTAGCCGGTATTATTGTTTTATATCTGTACTGCCGGATAAAGGATATGTCTTTTGACAAGATGGCAGATACTACCTGTATGGGACTTCTGTTAGGACAGATAATAGGAAGGTGGGGAGATTTCTTCAGCCGGACCGGATTTGGCGGGTTCTGCGATTATCTGCTCTCCATGCGTCTTCCTGTTTCTGTGGTAAATCCGGGAGAAATTACGGAAGCAATGCAAAACCATCTGGTGACCATTCAGCAGGAGGAATTCATTTTGGTACATCCGGCTTTTTTCTATGAATTCCTGTGGAATTTGCTTCTTCTGGGATTTCTGTCCTGGTACCGGAGAAGAAAGCGGTTCGAAGGAGAACTGTTCTGGATATACCTGACCGGTTACGGAGTGGGAAGAGCCTGGATTGAATATCTGAGAACCGATAAGCTGTACTGGCCCAATACAGAGATTCCGGTTTCCCTGGTTCTCTCTGTGGGAATTGTTGTCCTTGGCATTTTAGTAATTATAACCAGAAGGACTATGACCAGAAAGAGAATGGAAGTACTTAAGAAACGAAGAGAAACACTGGAAGCTATTGAAAATCAGGAGAATCAGGAGAAAGAGGAGATGCCGGATTTCTGGAATCTGGATCACCGTGTAAAAACGAAGGAAACCCCACAGGAGGGAGAGAATGCCAATGAGGAGCCAAGAGTTAACGACGTTACGCAGGGAGATAGAGAAGAAGAGGGAGATTCTGGATCAGAAGATCAAAAGCAGAGAGGATCTGACGAAGAACCTCCGGCTCAGTGAAGAACTGGATGAGCTAATCGGACGTTATTATACATTACAGGAAGAACAGAAAAAGTAGAGGAAGAAAAGCAGAAATCTGACAATACAGTCGGTTTTCTGCTTTTTTATGTAATAGGAAATTATGTCTCCCCGGGCCGCGGGGAGGCCGGCAGCAGACCGGAAAATTTAGGAAAAACTTGAATTGCCCCTTGTTTTTTAATATTAAATAGTATAGAATGGACACATAAGTGGTAGAAAGTGGAGAAAGGTGGTAGTGAATGGAGACCAGGTGGCAGAAGAGTCCATTCCTATCCAGGGAAATATGAAGGGGAGAATCATATTTCCGGAGAGTAGGTGATTCACATGTTCATGGGAGAGTATAATCATACAATTGATGCGAAGGGGCGGCTGATTATCCCGGCGAAGTTCAGAGAACTCTTAGGGGAAGAGTTTGTACTGACCAAAGGGCTGGACGGCTGTTTATCAATTTATCCTATGGACGAATGGGAAGCCTTTGAAGAGAAGCTGAAAGCTTTACCACTTACAAATAAAAATGCAAGAACCTTCTCACGTTTCTTTGTGGCGGGAGCGACTTCCTGCGAGCTGGATAAGCAGGGCAGGATTTTAGTGCCTGCAACGTTACGGGAGTTTGCAGGACTTCAGAAAGATGTTGTTCTCACAGGAAATCTGAACCGGATTGAAGTCTGGAGCAAAGAAAAGTGGAGCGAGAACTGTAATTACGACGACATGGACAGCATTGCAGAAGGAATGCAGGAAATGGGAATCGTAATTTAACTGTCCGCTCAGGTTCCAAATCCAACAGGAGAAAAAAATGGAATTTCAACACAAATCTGTACTGCTGAGAGAAGCCGTAGAAAGCTTAAAAGTAAAACCGGATGGTGTTTATGTGGATGGTACTTTAGGAGGTGCAGGGCATGCCGAACTGGTATGCAGTCAACTTTCTGCCAAGGGGAGATTTATAGGAATAGATCAGGACCAGGATGCAATAATTGCTGCGAGTGAGCGACTGGAAAAGTACCAGGACCGCGTAACAATCATTCGCAGCAATTATTGTTACATGGCAAAGAAACTGAAAGAACTGGGCATCAGCCGGGTAAATGGAATTTTGCTGGATCTGGGAGTATCTTCCTATCAGTTGGATCATGCAGAACGCGGTTTTACCTACCGGGTGGACGCACCCCTGGATATGAGGATGGATCAGAGACAGGAAAAGACAGCCGGCGATATTGTAAATCAATACGAAGAACAGGAATTATACCGGATTATCCGCGATTACGGAGAAGACCGGTTTGCAAAAAATATAGCAAAGCACATTGTAAAGGCAAGAGAACAGAAACCAATTGAAACAACAGGAGAATTGACGGAAATTATTCGCCATGCTATACCAATGAAGATTCAGGCAACCGGAGGGCACCCGGCAAAAAGGACTTTCCAGGCAATCCGAATTGAACTGAACAGGGAGCTGGAAGTATTAAGAGATTCTCTGGACGATATGATCGATCTGTTGGATGATAAAGGAAGAATTTCCATTATCACTTTTCATTCGCTGGAAGACAGAATAGTAAAGACCAGTTTTAAGACGAATCAGGATCCCTGTATCTGTCCCAGTAATTTTCCGGTCTGTGTCTGCAACCGTAAATCCAAGGGGAAAGTGATTACAAGAAAACCTGTTTTGCCAAGTGAAAAAGAAATTGAAGAAAATCCAAGAGCCAAAAGTGCAAAATTAAGAGTATTTGAAAGAATCAGGTAAGTGTGTTATAGTGTAGAGGTATCAAGATGGCGAGTATGTCGGCAGCGACGAACAGAAGATTAGGAAATACAGTGTACAAAGAGAGAAAAAGAACCTCATCTTATTATACAGATGGGAGTACAGTAAGAAAAATGCAGAATCTGCCTCAGCAGAGAAAGAGGGAGCTCCCTCAGAGGCAGCAGGTGTCAAAACCGAGAAAGGTAAGCAAAGAAGCTTTGCGAAACCGGGAGAAAGCTACCAGCATGAGTCGGGGATTTGTACTTTTTCTGGCGGTGATCAGTGCAGGAATTTTATTTTCCTGTGTCAACTATCTTCAGTTAAAGGCACAGATTACCACCAAAGCAAATCAGGTGGCAGCTCTGGAATCCGATTTAAGCGAGTTAAAAGAAGATAACGACGCATATTACAGCCAGGTGGCGGCTTCCACGGATCTGGACAAAATTAAGAAGACGGCAATCGAGCGTCTGGGGATGAAGTATCCATCTGACGAGCAGATCATGACCTATGAAACCAAAAGAGGAAGTTATGTAAGGCAGTACCAGGATGTACCGGAAGCGAAGTAGGTGATAGATTGGCGAATGTAAAGAAAAGAAGAAAAAAAAGACCGGTAAAAAAAATAAATACAACTATGAGAAAAAAGCTAGTAGGATTGTTTACAGTTATCCTTCTAGCTTTAGTAGGTTTAACCCTGCGTATTACGTATATTAATGCCACCAGCGGCGACAAATATAAAAAACAGGTATTAAGCCAGACACAGCAGCAGTATGAGAGCAGGACCCTGCAAAGCCGCAGGGGAAATATTTATGACCGCAATGGGAATGTGATGGCAACCAGCAGTAAAGTTTATAACGTAATTTTAGACTGTAAAACAGTTAATTCAGATGAAAAGTATGTGGAACCCACGGTGGAGGCGCTGACCAGCCTTCTGGGAATCGAAGAAGCAAAAATAAGGGAATGCCTGACAGAGGAATCCACCAGAAACAGTCAGTATCAGATTCTGAAAAAAGAAGTATCTATGGATGATAAAAAGGCATTTGAAGCTTATGTGGAAGTGCCGGAGGAAAATGAGATGACGGAGGCGGAGATTGCCCAGAAAGAAAATGTAAAGGGCGTCTGGTTTGAAGAGGACTATCTGCGTTCTTATCCATTTGAGACACTTGCCTGCGATACCATCGGTTTTACCTACAGCAGAGATTCTGCAGATTATGGGTTGGAAGGATATTATAATTCCATTCTGACCGGAGTAGACGGCAGGCAGTACGGATACTTTAATCAGAATTCCGATGTGGAGCAGACAATTATTGAATCCACAGACGGAAAGAGCATTGTAAGTACCATTGATGTGGGCGCTCAGCAGATTGTGGAAAAGTATGTAAATTATTTTAAGAAAGCCATGGGAGCCAAAAATGTGGCTGTAGTGGTGGAAGATCCTAATACAGGAGAAATTCTGGCCATGGACGGCGGGGACCGCTATGATTTAAATGAACCCCGGGATATGTCCATGGTGCATTCCGAAGAAGAGATAAAGGCCATGAACGACGAGGAAACGGTGGAAGCTTTAAACGGTATGTGGAGTAATTACTGTGTTACCGAAGCATATGAGCCGGGTTCTGTTGTGAAGCCGATTGTAATGGCTTCAGCCCTGGAAAAGGGAGCAATCAGCGAAACCGATACCTATCTCTGTGACGGAAGCCAGTGGTTTGGCACCACCCAGATTAAATGTGCGGTCACAGAGGGCCACGGGGAAGAAACTCTGGAGCAGGTAATTGCCAATTCCTGTAATGACGGTATGATGCAGATTGGCGCCAAAATGGGCGCAGAACAGTTTGTAAAGGCGCAGAGCCTGTTTAACTTCGGTACCAGAACCGGTCTGGATCTTCCCAATGAGGGGACAGGCATTATTCATACCATGGACAGCATGGGTGAAGTGGAACTGGCATGTTCTGCGTTCGGACAGGGGTATACCTGCACCATGATTCAGGAAATCAATGCCCTTTGTTCTGTTATTAACGGCGGATATTATTACCAGCCTCATGTAGTAAATAAGATTTTAGACAGTAATGGAAGCGTAATAAAGAATATAACCCCCACCCTTCTGAAGCAGACGATTTCCGCTAATATTTCCAAAGATATAAGGGAATATATGCGGGCCAGTGTGGAAGGAGGAACCAGCCGCCACAGTAAAGTACAGGGATACAGCTCCGGAGGAAAGACAGGAACGGCGGAGAAATTCCCCCGTGGAAACGGAAAGTATCTGGTGTCCTTTATTGGATTTGCTCCGGTAGACGATCCGGAAGTGGTAGTTTATGTGGTTGTAGATGAGCCAAACGCAGAAGACCAGGCCAGCAGTACCTATGCCCAGTATATTGCCCAGGGAATTTTTTACGAACTTCTTCCTTATCTGAACGTGGAACCGGATGAATCTTCTGACGGAACCGTTCCGGAGACGGAGTTATGGGAAGGGTTCAGCAGATTTATTAATCAGGAAGAAAAAGAAGAGGCACAGGGTGACGAAGATACGCCGGACAGTGATTCTTCTGAAGATTCCACCCAGGAAGATACCTATGTGGATCAGCCGGAAGGAGACTATGTACAGGACGGAACTTCCGATGAAAATGTGCCGGCGCCTCTGGAGGAAGAAGATACCGGCGAACAGGAAAACAACGATATGGAAAGCCAGGGCATAACCAACGAGGAAGCAGGAATCGAATAAGAAAGAAGAGGGAATATCCCCGCAGAAACTGTTCATATATTACAGTGACAGATTCTGCGGGGATTTTTTATGAAAAAAAATAAGACATTTCATAAGAAAAAAGTATTCGTTGTGTTCCTGGGATGCTTTGTGATTCTGGCCGGGCTTATCGGCAGGCTTGTGTATTTAATGGCATTTCGCTCTGATTATTATTATGAGAAGGCAGAAGATCTTCATGAAAGAGAGAGGGACATTAAAGCAGCCAGAGGGGAGATTCTGGATGCCAGAGGAAATGTTCTGGCAGCCAATAAAACCGTCTGCACCGTGTCTGTCATCCACAGCCAGATAAAGGAGCCGGAAAAAGTCATTCAGGTTTTATCCAGGGAACTGGAAATGGAGGAAGAGACGGTAAGAAAACGGGTGGAGAAGGTTTCTTCCATCGAACGGATTAAAACAAATGTGGAAAAAGAGACAGGAGAAGCTATCCGGAAATATGAACTGGACGGAGTAAAAGTGGATGAAGACTACAAACGGTATTATCCCATGGGGGATTTGGCTTCGAAAGTGCTGGGATTTACAGGGGGAGACAATCAGGGGATTATTGGTCTGGAAGTGGAATACGACGAAGTTCTCAAAGGAGAGGCAGGACAGATTCTGACTACCACAGACGCCAGAGGAGTAGAGATAGATGAAATGGGGGAAAGCCGGAAAGATCCCAGGGAAGGATACGATCTGCAAATCAGTCTGGACGCCAATATTCAGGAGTATGTGGAGCAGGCCGCCGGGAAAGTGATGGAAGAAAAGGAGGCAGAGCGTGTATCCATCCTGCTGATGAATCCTCAAAACGGAGAGATCCTGGCTATGGTAAACGTACCGGAATTTGACTTAAATGATCCCTTTACCCTTAATAACGGGCAGGATACGGATGGATTAAGTGAGGAAGAAAAGCAGGATCTTCTGAATCAAATGTGGAGAAATCCCTGTCTTAATGATACTTATGAGCCGGGATCGACCTTTAAAATTATTACCATGTCGGCAGGACTGGAAGAAGGAGTTGTGAATAAAAACGACCAGTTTCAGTGTCCGGGTTTTATCGTGGTGGAAGATCGGAGAATTCACTGTGCTAAAAGGACGGGACATGGAGCCGAGACATTCGTGCAGGGCGCCCAGAATTCCTGCAATCCTGTATTTATCAGCGTAGGCCTGCGTCTGGGGATTGACCGTTATTATGATTACTTCCGGCAGTTCGGACTAATGAATCTGACCGGAATTGACCTGCCGGGGGAAGCGGGAACGATTATGCATAAAAAAGAAAATATGGGGCTGGTGGAACTGGCCACCGTTGCCTTTGGCCAGTCTTTTCAGATTACGCCGATTCAGCTGGCGGCAACGGTAAGTTCTCTGATAAACGGCGGGGTGCGGGTGACGCCTCATCTGGGGGTAAACGTACAGCAGGAAGACGGAAGCTACATTACAGAATTAAATTATCCAAAAGGGGAGCGGATTCTGTCCGAGGAGACCTCGAAAACCGTCCGGGAAATTCTGGAGACAGTGGTTTCTGAAGGATCCGGAAAAAATGCATATATTGAAGGCTACCGAATCGGCGGAAAGACGGCAACTTCCCAGACACTGCCAAGAAGTGCAAACCGCTATATATCATCCTTTCTGGGATTTGCTCCCGCAGACGCTCCACAGGTTTTAGGTCTTTGCATTATTCATAATCCCCAGGGGATTTATTATGGAGGGACCATTGCGGCGCCGGTTATCCGGGACATTTTTGCAAACGTACTGCCGTATCTGGGGATTGAAAAAACCCCTTCTTCAGAAAAAGAGGAAACGGTTGATAATTCATAAGAAAAGCTTTATACTATTAAGGATACGAAGAAAACGAAAGAGTGATAAGAGGTGTGAGGATGGAAGTACAAATTGTAATCCCTGTCCTGATTGCGTTTGCAGTCAGCGTGTTATTGGGTCCTGTCGTGATTCCCTTTTTAAGGAGGCTAAAAGCAGGCCAGACGGAAAGAGTGGACGGCGTTCAGTCTCATTTAAAGAAGGCGGGAACTCCCACAATGGGCGGAATTATTTTCCTGCTTTCTACAGTGGTAACCGCTTTGTTTTATGTGAAAGATTATCCGAAGATAATTCCGGTTCTGTTTCTGACTCTGGGATTTGGAATTATCGGATTTCTGGATGACTATCTGAAGGTAGTACTGAAGCGTTCAGACGGTCTTCTGGCCTGGCAGAAATTCCTGCTTCAGCTTATTTTTACCGGAATCTTTGCGTTTTATCTGATTCGCTATACAGATGTTTCCCTGACCATGAAGATTCCCTTCTGGAGCGGACATTATCTGGATATTGGCTGGCTTGCCATTCCGTTAATGTTTATTGCTGTAATAGGGACAGTAAACGGTGTGAATTTCACAGATGGTCTGGATGGTCTGGCATCCAGTGTGACAATTATGGTAGCTGTCTTCTTTACAGTGGTATCCATAGGAATGCAAAGCGGGGTAGAACCTATTACAGGCGCAGTTGTAGGAAGTCTGATGGGATTTTTGTTATTTAACGTTTATCCGGCGAAAGTTTTCATGGGAGATACAGGTTCCCTGGCTCTGGGCGGATTTGTGGCAGGGACAGCCTATATGCTGCAGATGCCGTTATTTATTCTGATTGTGGGTCTGATTTATCTGGTTGAAGTTATTTCCGTTATCCTTCAGGTAGGATATTTCAAAGCAACCCACGGAAAACGTATTTTTAAGATGGCTCCAATCCATCATCATTTTGAATTATGCGGTTGGTCTGAGACAAGGGTGGTGGCTGTATTTACCATTATTACAGCAATTCTGTGTCTGATCGGACTGATGGCGCTGTAAAAAACAGGAGAATGAAACAGAAATTATGAGTGTAGATTTAAAAAACAAGAACGTACTGGTATTTGGAACAGGAATCAGCGGAATTGCGGCTGCCGATCTGCTGGGAGCCGTAGGAGCTTCCCCGATTCTGTATGACGGCAATCAGGAAGTAGATAAAGAGGCGGTCTTACATAAGACAAAGGGAGATTATCCCGTATCGATTTATACAGGAGAACTTCCGGGCCAGGTTCTGGACAGCCTGGATTTGGCTGTATTAAGTCCCGGAGTACCCACAGATCTTCCCCTGGTAAAAGAATTTTATCAGCGTGGGATCAAAGTATGGGGAGAAGTGGAACTGGCTTATCAGATGGGAAAGGGAAAGGTACTGGCTATTACCGGAACCAATGGAAAGACCACAACCACAGCTTTGCTTGGAAAAATTACAGGGGATTATGAAAAATCAGTCTATGTAGTGGGAAACATTGGTACTCCATATACTTCCCTGGCTCTTAAAATGCAGGAAAATACCGTAACGGTGGCGGAAATCAGCAGCTTTCAGCTGGAGACCACGGAGACGTTCCGACCGGCTGTGTCGGCTATTCTGAATATTACAGAAGATCACTTAAACCGGCATCATACCATGGAGGAATACATCCGGGTAAAAGAGCTGATTACCAAAAATCAGCAGCCGGAAGATGTCTGCGTGCTTAACTATGAAGATGAGGTTTTAAGGGAGTTCGGAGCATCTGCCGTGCCCCGGGTAGTCTATTTTTCCAGCCAAAGAAAGCTGGAATCAGGGATTTATCTGGATGGAGACCGGATTCTTCTGAAACCGCAGAATGAGGCGGAAATCGAAGTGGTAAAGACCAAAGACTTAAAGCTTCTGGGACAGCATAATTTTGAAAATGTGATGGCTGCCGTCGCAATGGCTTACTACGCGGGAATTCCCATGGAGAGCATCCGGAAAAGTATCTGCGAATTTACGGCTGTGGAGCACCGGATTGAATTTGTCCTGGAAAAGGATGGAGTGGCTTATTATAACGATTCTAAGGCTACCAATCCCGATGCGGCCATTAAGGGAATTCAGGCCATGAATCGCCGTACTTTGCTGATTGGCGGCGGATACGATAAGGAATCCGGTTATGAAGAGTGGATAGGAGCCTTTAACGGGAAGGTAAAATATCTGGTACTTATCGGACAGACCCGGGAGAAAATTCAGAAGACGGCCCATGAGATGGGATTTACGAAAACGATCCTGGCGGACAGTCTGGAAGAGGCTGTGAAGATTTGCGCCCAAAAGGCAGAACCAGGGGATGCGGTGCTGCTTTCCCCTGCGTGTGCAAGCTGGGGTCAGTTTGATAATTACGAGCAGAGAGGAAGAAAGTTTAAAGAATACGTTCGTGCGTTGTAAAACCACGGAACTTTGATTATCAGGCATATCCGGAGATTAAGAACTCATACCCTAGAAGTAGAGGAAGTGCGGAAGAGGTGACAGGGTGCCTGAAAAAGATTCGAAAATCGATCATACGTTACTGGTACTGGTTCTGATACTGGTTGTATTCGGAATGGTAATGTTATATAGTACCAGTGCATACAATGGGCGGGTCAAGTTTGATGATTCCGCCTATTATTTTAAAAAACAGTTCCTTGCCACAGCCCTGGGACTAACGGGGATGTATTTTATTACCAGATGGGATTATCGGTGGATGGCGCTTTTTGCGCCTTTTTGTTATCTTCTGGCCATAGGGCTGTCCACGGCAGTACTGTTTGTGGGGCAGGAAATCAACGGTTCAAAGCGGTGGCTGAGTTTCGGCCCTCTTTCTTTCCAGCCTTCGGAATTTGCCAAAGTGGCAGTGATTCTGTTTCTGGCCTGGCAGATTGAGAAGACGAAAAAGAAGACAGACGGATTTCTTTTTATGATACGCATTCTGCTTAGCCTGCTTCCCATTGTGGGGCTTGTGGGAACCAACAACTTAAGTACGGCCATCATTATTCTGGGAATCGGTGTGATTCTGATTTTTGTATCCAATCCCAAATATCTGCAGTTTCTTGTCATCGGAGGGGCAGGAATCGGGTTTATTGCAGTTTTTCTGGCGGCCGAAAGTTACCGGCTGGAACGGCTGGCCATCTGGAGGGAACCGGAAAAATACGAGAAAGGATTCCAGACGATCCAGGGACTGTACGCCATAGGAAGCGGCGGGATTTTCGGAAGAGGGCTGGGAAGCAGTATTCAGAAGCTGGGGTTTGTGCCGGAAGCCCAGAACGATATGATTTTTTCCATTATCTGTGAAGAACTGGGATTAGTAGGAGCCAGCCTTCTTATTCTGGTTTTCGGGCTCTTAATCTGGCGTCTGGCGGTGATTTCCATGAAATCCAGGGATTTGATGGGGAGTCTTATCAGCGCGGGAATTATGGGCCATATGGCCATCCAGGTTATCTTAAATATTGCGGTGGTGACAAATACCATCCCTAATACAGGAATCACTCTTCCCTTTGTCAGTTATGGGGGAACTTCCGTAGTCTTTCTGTTGGGAGAAATGGGGCTGGCCTTAAGCGTCAGCTGTCACCAAAAGTAAAATCCTTCATAGAATATACGTAAGAGGCGCACCGGGAGTGTAGTTTGTGGATCAGATTCGGATTATCGGCGGGAGCCCTCTTTCTGGTACAGTAACCATACAGGGCTCAAAAAATGCGGCTTTACCAATGATGGCTGCTTCTCTGCTGCAGGAGGGCGTCTGCGTGCTGAAAGGATGCCCCCGGATTGCAGATGTTTTTTGTATGGAAGAGATCTTAAAGACTCTGGGAGCGGTGACATACTGGGAGGATAACAATCTGTATCTGGACTGCTCGCATATCAGAAATTTTGCAGTGACCACAGAGTACACCAAAAGAATGCGATCCTCCATTATGCTTCTGGGAGCGGTGACCGGAAGAATGGAAAAAGGATGTATCGGGTATCCTGGCGGCTGTGTCATCGGAAAGCGGCCCATAGATATGCATCTGGAGGTACTAAAACGGCTGGGAGCGGAAATTCTGGAAGAAGGCGGTGTTCTGTGCGCAGATACGGGGAAAAAGGGATTTCGCGGCGCGGAAATCGTTTTTGAGAAATCCAGTGTAGGCGCCACAGAGCAGGGAATTCTGGCAGGGGTCTGTGCCTTAGGAGATACCTGGCTTTACCACTGCGCGAAAGAGCCGGAGATCTACTGGCTGGGAGAATTTCTGAATCAGATGGGCGCCAGTGTATCCGGGGCAGGGACGGATGTGATTCATATTCAGGGAAGGAAAAAGCTGAAGGGGATTTCTTTCCGGATTCCTCCGGACAGAATTGTAGCCGGGACTTATATCTGCGCAGGGGCTGCCACCAGAGGGAAAGTTATCCTGAAAAATCCGCCTTTACAGGAATTAGAAGCATTCTTAAAGGTATATCAGAAAATGGGTGGACAATATAAAGTAAACAGTGGTAAACTAACTACGGATAGTTCCCGGGTCGGGTTACCGGTTCCTTATCTGGAGACAGATGTTTTTCCCGGATTTCCCACCGATCTTCAGTCCCAGGTTCTGGCTGTTCTGACTACTGCAGAAGGGATGAGCCACATTCGGGAAACGATTTTCGAGGATCGGTTTAAAGCAGCCAGGGAACTAAGGAAGATGGGAGCCGATATAGAGGTTCAGGGACAGGACGCCTGGGTGAGGGGACGGCCTTATCTGACCGGGACACAGGTACGGGCGGAAGAACTGCGGGGAGGAGCCGCGTTGGTTCTGGCCGGGCTGGGAGCCGTTGGAGAAACGATAATCAGCGGGTGTTCGTATATTACCCGGGGGTATGAACATATTTGTGAGGATCTCGCCGGTTTAGGCGGAAAGATTGAAGGGAATACGAGGAAGATTTATGAGGGAAACATTTGAGAGAGAAGAAGGGAAGGGAAAAATCAGAAAAGCGGCAGGAGCAGTGATAGGGGCTCTTGTACTTGGCGGGATTATTTTCTTCTTTCTTTATTTTAAAGTGGATACAGTGGAAGTGCTGGGGAGCGGCCGCTATTCCCAGGAGGAAATTCAGGAGATGATTCTGAAAGGGCCTCTTGCGGGAAATTCTGTGCTGGCGCCCCTGATGTATTCCAAAGACCAGGTGGAAGACGTTCCGTTTGTGGAAGGATTTTCTGTCAGCCAGGTAGACCGGAATACGATCTGTATCAGTGTGAAAGAAAAAGAGCCGGTAGGCTGCATTCGTTTTCTGGACTGTTATATTTATTTTGACCGGGAAGGAAAGGTAATTGAGACGGCTGTGGAGCGGGAGCTGAAGGTACCTTTTTTCGACGGTCTGCAGATGAATCATGTGGCAATGAATGAGAAACTGCCTATCGAAAGCGATACCTTATTAAATACGGCGGTGACCTTGTCTCAGATTTTCGAAAAAAATGATTCCATTCCGGATCATATTATTTTCGATGAACAAAGCGCCATTACCCTGGAGTATGGAGAGATTACCGTACAGCTTGGCAAGGATGAATATCTGGAAGATAAAATGTCCCGTCTGATTGCCATTCTTCCTATGATACAGGGACAGAAAGGAATTCTTCATCTGGAGGGAATTGATGAAAATACAAAGACCATCACCTTTGAAAAGGAACTGACAGAGGAAGAGAAGAAGGCGCAGGAAGAACAGGAAAATTCTGAGGATGGAGAACCGCAGGAAGGGGATTCCCAGGGAGAGCAGGAAGAGACAGATACTTACTATGAGGACAGCTACAGCCAGGAAGAGATGACAGATGACAGTCAGGAGGATACCTGGAACAGTGAAGAAAGCTGGGAAGATTCCGGCAGCGAGGATACGTATCAGGATCAGACCTATGACAGCAGTGATCAGGAGGGGGATACCTGGAGTGACGAAACAGACACAGAACAGACAGAATATGACGGTTCCTACCAGGATGAAAGTGTAGATTACGTAGAAAATTATTGAAAAAAGTATAAAAAATCGAAAATAGTGGTTGATTAATTTCATAAAAAAATATATGATATACCTATATGTAACTTAGAATAATAAGACCTGAGGGGATTTATATATCGGGTATAAAGGTATAAAAAGGAGGAAGTACGTTGTTAGAAATTATGACAAATGAGGCCGAGTCATCTGCTAAAATTATAGTAATTGGTGTGGGCGGTGCCGGCAATAACGCAGTAAACAGAATGGTGGAAGAGACCATTGGTGGTGTGGAGTTCGTAGGTGTAAATACTGATAAGCAGGCACTGACTCTATGCAAAGCCCCAACTGTACTTCAAATTGGCGAGAAAATAACAAAGGGACTCGGGGCCGGAGCACAGCCGGAAGTTGGCCAGAAAGCCGCCGAGGAAAGTATAGAAGAAGTAAAACAGTTAATGGAAGGCGCTGATATGGTTTTCGTTACCTGCGGTATGGGCGGCGGAACCGGAACAGGAGCAGCACCTGTGATCGCCGGAGCGGCAAAGGAAATGGGGATTCTTACCGTCGGCGTTGTAACAAAGCCTTTCCGTTTTGAAGCAAAGACTCGTATGAACAATGCGCTGTCTGGAATTGAAAATCTGAAAAAGAGTGTGGATACACTGATCGTAATTCCAAATGATAAACTGCTGGAAATTGTAGATCGCCGTACCACAATGCCGGAAGCTCTGAAGAAGGCAGATGAAGTCCTTCAGCAGGCAGTTCAGGGCATCACAGACCTGATTAATCTGCCGGCACTGATCAACCTTGACTTTGCCGATGTACAGACAGTAATGACAGACAAGGGAATCGCTCATATCGGTATCGGTGAAGCCAGAGGCGACGACAAAGCTCTGGAAGCTGTTCAGCAGGCAGTATCCAGTCCTCTTCTGGAAACAACCATCAAGGGTGCAACCCACGTTATTATTAATGTATCCGGTGATATTTCTCTTATGGATGCAAACGATGCGGCAAGCTACGTTCAGGAACTTACCGGAGACGATGCAAATATCATCTTTGGTGCAATGTATGATGATACTGTGGCAGATTACGCAAGAATCACAGTTATTGCAACAGGACTTACGGATGCGGCAGCCAAGTCTTCTCCGTTTAACAACCGTGCTTCTTCTGCTTCTTCCTTTAACAATCATGCTAAGAAGCCCCAGCAGGCACAGACAAACAATGCTTCCGCAGGAACAGGAGTACCGACTTTCAGTCTTCCGAACATGCATACATCCCCGTTCCAGACGAAGGCGCCCACAAGTACCGTACCGAAGAAAGACATTCAGATTCCTGATTTCTTAAAGAACAGATAGGCAGGAGCAAACAGCAAGAGATGCAGCAGGCACAGGAGTAATCCTGTGCCTGTTTTCATGTAATAGGAAATTCCGTCGGATTTCCTATTACATAAAAATTGCTCCGCTATGGATGCGACCAGATGCATACGGAATTATGACTGCCTGCGTCGGATTTCCTATGATATGAAAAACACCGCATGAAATGATGAAGAAGTTGTCTTCACATTATCATGCGGTGTTTGCTATGTAGCTATTTTATTTCAGACTGTATTTTACAGATCCCATTTCCAGTCGCGTACTTCCGGAAGATCCTGTCCGTATTCGGCGATGTAGTGTCTGTGTTCTACCAGGGTATCTCTCATCTGCTGAAGGAGATATGCTCCTCTGTTGCCGAGCTGCGGCAGATGGTGAATTGCATCAGCTACCAGATGGTATCTGTCAATTTCGTTCTGGACACGCATATCGAACGGAGTTGTGATAGTACCTTCTTCCATGTATCCGTGAACATGCAGGTTACGGTTATGACGGAAGTAGGTAAGTTCGTGGATCAGTGTCGGGTATCCGTGGAAAGCGAAGATGATCGGTTTGTCTTTTGTAAACAGTGCATCGTAATCAATATCGCTTAAGCCGTGCGGATGTTTGTAGCTTGGCTCCAGTTTCATTAAGTCAACAACGTTGATGAAACGAACTTTGATTTCCGGCAGGTTCTTACGAAGGATAGTAACAGCTGCCAGAGCTTCCAGTGTAGGAGTATCGCCGCAGCATGCCATAATCAGATCCGGTTCTTCGCCCTGATCGTTGCTTGCCCAGTCCCAGATACCGATACCCTGGGTACAGTGTTTTACTGCCTGATCCATGGTCAGCCACTGATGGCTCGGATGTTTGGAAGCGATAATAACGTTTACATAGTTTCTGCTTCTGATACAGTGATCAAAGCAGGACAGTAAACAGTTCGCATCTGGTGGTAAATACATACGTACTACGTCTGCTTTTTTATTGGAAATATGGTCTAAGAAACCTGGATCCTGATGAGTAAATCCGTTGTGGTCCTGCTGCCATACGTTGGAGGTAAGCAGAAGGTTCAGAGAAGAAATCTTCTGTCTCCATGGAAGCTGGTTGCAGACTTTCAGCCATTTTGCGTGCTGTGCACACATGGAGTCTACTACACGGATGAAGGCTTCATAACTTGCGAAGAAACCATGACGTCCTGTAAGCAGATAGCCTTCCAGCCATCCCTCACACATATGCTCGGACAGGTAAGCATCCATGATGCGGCCGTCTTTTGCCATATGTTCGTCATTTTCATGGTTTTCTGCATTCCAGTCACGGTTCTGTGCCTCAAATACGTGGTACAGACGGTTGGACATGGTTTCGTCCGGTCCGAAAATACGGAAGTTCTTCTGTTCTTCGTTCAGACGGAAGATGTCACGGATGAATGCACCCAGTTCAATCATATCCTGTGCCTTTACAGCTCCCGGAGCAGTAACGTCTACAGCATAATCTTTGAAGTCCGGCAGACGGAGATCATGCATCAGCAGACCGCCGTTGGCATGTGGGTTTGCGCTGATTCTGTGGTTTCCTACAGGAGCCAGCTCTTTTAATTCCGGAATCAGCTGTGCATTTTCATCAAACAGTTCTTCCGGATGGTAGCTTAACAGCCATTCTTTCAGTAAATCCAGATGCTCTTCTTTTTCCATAGTAACCGGAACCTGGTGAGCGCGGAAAGAGCCTTCTACTACTTCTCCGTCAACTACCTTAGGACCTGTCCATCCCTTCGGTGTGCGAAGAACGATCATAGGCCAGAATGGTCTTTCGTCATTGTTGTTTTCTCTTGCTTCTTTCTGAATTCTCTTGATTTCTTCGATACAAATATCAACAGCTTCAGACATCTTCTTATGCATTTCCTTCGGATCGTCGCCTTCTACGAAGTAAGGTTTCCATCCGCAGCCGTGGAAGAAGCTTTCCACTTCGTCATGGGAAATGTGAGAGAAGACAGTCGGGTTGCTGATCTTATATCCGTTCAGGTGTAAAACAGGAAGAACAGCACCGTCAGTTGCAGGGTTCAGGAATTTATTGGAATGCCAGGCAGTTGCCAGAGGTCCTGTCTCTGCTTCTCCATCACCTACAATTACAGTGGCAATTAAATCAGGGTTATCAAATACAGCACCAAAAGCATGAGCGATGGAATAACCAAGCTCACCGCCTTCGTTAATGGAACCTGGAGTTTCTGGAGCTACGTGGCTGGAAATTCCGCCGGGGAATGAGAACTGCTTGCAGAGCTTCTTCATACCGTCAATATCCTGGCTTACGTTTGGATATACTTCACTGTAAGTACCTTCCAGATAGGAATTGGCAACGAAGAAGTTTCCGCCGTGTCCTGGTCCGGAGATGAGGATCATATCCAGATCATATTTTTTGATGGCACGGTTCATATGGACATACACGAAGTTCTGTCCCGGAACAGTTCCCCAGTGTCCGACAATTTTCTTTTTCACCTGATCCCTTGTTAAAGGCTCACGTAAAAGAGGATTGTCCAACATGTAAAGCTGAGCAGCGGATAAGTAGTTGGCTGCTCTCCAATAAGCATCCACTTTGTCAAGATACTCATTAGATGAATAATTCATTTCGGTCATAATAAATGCTCCTCCTATGATTTATTATAGAACTCTATACTTACACTTAAAATTATAGAGGATGTTGCAGATTTGGCAAGTTGTTTTTTTGAAATATAGGAAAAATTTTCAAGAAAAAAATGGAAGGAGAAAAAATCCTTCCATTTTTTTGTGTATCTTGTCTAAAAATTTGGTTTGAGTTTTACACGGTAATGATGCCGAATACTTCAAAGACAGAAAACAGTAAAATAGCGATCAGACAGACAGGAGCGATGTATTTGATAATCAGCGTGTAAAATTTCTTTAAACGGAATGTCCCGTTTACTTCCGCCTCTTCGATGACAGCCTGCGGTTTGATGATAAATCCCACAAAAATACAGGTTAAAAATGCAACAATCGGCATTAATACACTGTTGCTGATGAAGTCAAAGAAATCCAGCAGGCTCATGCCCAGAGGAGCAATAAAGTCTAAAAGACCGAATCCCAGGGAAATAGGAACGCCCAGGATAACCAGGTAAGCGCCGATAATAACACAGGATTTCCTGCGGGACCATCCGAATTTATCCCGGACAATGGAAACCAGAGTTTCTGTCAGGGAGATGGAAGAGGTCAAAGCGGCAAAGAGTACCAGCAGGAAGAAAACAGCGCCGATAACCGTGCCGAAACGCATACTGTCAAACACTTTGGGAAGGGTAACAAACATCAGGCTGGGCCCCTTTCCCAACGCCTCCTCACTTCCGCCGGAAAAGGCGAAAACAGCAGGGATAATCATCAGTCCTGCAAGGAAGGCAATTCCGGTGTCAAAGATCTCAATCTGATGCACAGAATTTTCAAGGTGTGCATCTTTTTTCATATAAGAACCGTAAGTAATCATAATTCCCATGGCCAGAGACATGGAATAGAAAAGCTGTCCCATAGCGGCCAGAACCGTAGTGGCGCTGAAACGGCTGAAATCCGGTTTCAGATAGTAAATCACACCTTCTATGGCCCCCGGCTGAAGAATACTGAAAACAGAAATAAATACAGCCAGTATCACCAGAACAGGCATCATAAAGCGGCTTGCTTTTTCAATGCCTCCTTCTACGCCCATTAAAACAACCAGAACGGTCAGAAGGGCATATATCATAAAATAAATAATGGGAGCCGATGTCTGCGCCGTATAAGCGGCGAAAAAAGTATCGTTGGCTGCCTGGGAAACCTGATTGGTGATAAATACCACAAAATATTTTATTACCCATCCGCCGATGACACAATAATAGGGGGTAATAATAAAAGGTACCAGACAGGAAAGATAGCCCAGAAAACTGAATTTTTTATTGAGGGACTGATAGGCGCCTACTGCGCTCAGCCGTGTTTTCCGGCCCAGGGCAATCTCCGTAATCATTAAAGTAAAGCCGAAAGAAATGGCCAGAATCAGATAGACCAGTAAGAAAATTCCTCCGCCATATTTTGCTGCCAGATATGGAAATCTCCAGAGATTACCAAGTCCTACGGCAGAACCGGCAGCTGCCAGAACAAATCCCAGTTTGTTGGTGAAACTGCCTCGTTTGTTATCCATAGTAGTTCTCTCCCTTCCAAGTTGTTGAAACCCTACAGAGGGAATCTATTAGTCATTATGACATTTTTTGTGGGAAAAAACAATACATAAAACAGCCTTTTTCTGACCATACTATAGTTGTCAGAAAGACGATAAAGGAGGTAAAATTATGCCAATTTTAAAATGTTCCGCACTCACCTGTATTTACAATAAGGAAGAGCTTTGTTCCAAAGGAGAAATTCAGGTATCCGGAGAAAATGCCCAGTATGCAAATGAGACAAGCTGTTCCAGTTTCCGTGAGCGCGCCATGGAGTCAGCTTCCAATAACGCCGCCTGCGGATGCGGAAGTGAAAAGATCGCCATTGACTGCAGTGCCTGTCATTGTACCTATAATGATGAGTGTAAGTGTACAGCGGCCTCTGTTCATATTGGAGGAAACAGTGCACAGAGCAGCCAGGAGACAGAATGCGGCACCTTCCAGTGCAAATGCCAGTAAAAAATGAAAATGAGAGACACCGGCTGTTATCAGCAGATAAAAATGCTGAGGCCGGGCCTCTTAAAAAGAGAAAACAAAGAATAATGAAAAAAAACTTGACATATAAAAAAGGGTATGATATTTTTACATAGAGCAAAAAAGAAAGCAGAGTATCCACTCTCACCTTAGCGCAGAGGCGACTAATGGTTAATATCGCAGAGACAGAGAATCCGGCTTAGAGTATAAGGCGGTGTCAAATTGTGGTGTGGATAGTCTGACTATCGGCACTTTTTTTGTATAATAGGAAATTCCGTTGGATTTCCTATTACATAAAAAACGCTCCGCGTGGATCGCACTGCGCCGGAGTGGAAGAAGGCGCTTTGCGCCCCGCCGCAGGCGGAGAATCCTGCGAGCAGGATTCTTTTTTATGTCATAGAAATGTGCGGATACTTTTGAGGGCAGTATTTAGAAGTGATTGATTTATCATCAGGTATGGAGGTGCACAACAATTAGCAATTTAATGATTAATGAACAAATCCGGGACAAAGAAGTACGTTTAATTGGAACTGACGGGGCTCAGTTGGGAATTATGTCATCCCGGGAAGCTTATGCAAAGGCTCAGGAAGCAGGATTGGATCTGGTTAAAATCGCTCCCCAGGCAAAACCGCCGGTATGTAAGATTATCGACTACGGCAAATACAAATACGAGCTGGCGCGGAAAGAAAAAGAAGCTAAAAAGAAACAGAAGACAATTGATGTTAAAGAAGTGCGTCTTTCTCCGAATATTGATACAAACGATTTAAAAACCAAGGTGAATGCGGCCAGAAAATTCCTTTCCAAAGGAGACAGAGTAAAAGTAACCCTGCGGTTCCGCGGACGTGAAATGGCTCATATGGCCAGCAGCCGTCATGTGCTGGACGATTTTGCAGCACTTCTGGAAGATATAGCAACAGTAGAGAAAGCTCCCAAGATTGAGGGGAGAAGTATGACCATGTTTTTAACTGAAAAACGTTAAAATAGAATTATTGAAAGATTAAGGAGGAAAATACAATGCCGAAAATGAAAACATGTAGAGCAGCAGCAAAGCGTTTTAAAAAGACTGGTACGGGAAAATTAGTGAGAAATAAAGCTTATAAAAGCCATATCTTAACTAAGAAATCTCAGAAAAGAAAGAGAAATCTTAGAAAATCTACTGTTACAGACGCAACAAATGCAAAGGTTATGAAGAAAGCATTACCATATTTATAAGATAGAGAACAGGAGGAACAGGAAATGGCAAGAATTAAAGGCGGATTAAACGCTAAGAAAAAACATAATCGTGTATTAAAACTGGCAAAAGGCTACAGAGGCGCCAGATCTAAACAATATCGTGTTGCAAAACAGTCTGTAATGAGAGCTCTGGCTAGTTCCTATGCAGGCAGAAAACAGAAAAAACGTCAGTTCAGACAGTTATGGATTGCACGTATTAACGCTGCAGCCAGAATGAACGGCTTATCTTACAGCAAACTGATGCACGGACTGAAAGTTGCAAACATCGATATGAACAGAAAGATGCTGGCAGAAATGGCAGTAAACGATGCAGAAGGTTTCAAAGCTTTAGCTGAAATCGCTAAGAAAGCAATTGCTTAATACCGGCAGGAAATTATATAACAGTCATAGCTGCTGACGCAGTTATAACAAACATAAAAGCCAGGAGGGCTGTCTCAGAATTTGGTAATCTTTATTCGGAGACAGTCTTTTTTCATTCTGCAGCTCATATACTTTTAAGAAAGTCTAAAGCGCGGTGAAAAGGAAGTGAAATTTCCCCAGGGATTATTAAAAGGAATTATTTCGGGAATTGTGCTGGCGGGAATCCTGCTGACGGTACGGTTGTCTGCAGAAGAAACCGTACTGGAAAAGGTAGAGAAAGATAAAAGCCAGGAGCCGCCTCAGGTGGCGCTGACCTTTGACGACGGTCCCCACAGCGTATATACGCCCATTCTTCTGGACGGCCTGAAGGAAAGAGGAATTAAGGCCACGTTTTTTCTGATGGGTAAAAATATACAGGGAAAGGAAGACATTGTAAAAAGAATGGCCGAAGAAGGCCATCTGATAGGAAACCACACTTACAGCCATGTGCAGCTTTCCAGACTCCCCATGGAAAAGGCCAGAGAAGAAGTGGAAAAGACCAATGAGGAGATTTATGAAATTACAGGGGAATATCCGGTTTATTTAAGACCACCCTACGGAGACTGGAAAAAAGATATGGAAAAATCTCTGGAAATGCTTCCCATCTTCTGGGATATCGATCCGCTAGACTGGGGACGGGGTGATACAGCCGGGATCGTATCCAGCATAGAAGGGAAAATCGAGGACGGTTCAATTATACTGCTTCATGACTGCTACGACAGCTCTGTGAAGGCAGCCCTGCAGGTTGCGGACGATTTGACGAAAGCGGGATATGAACTGGTAACTGCAGACAAACTGATTGTTGATTAAACAGGAGAAAAAGACTATGGATTTATTTGAGTATGCAAAGAGTAAGTCTCTGGAAAAAGAATCGCCGCTGGCTTCCCGCCTGCGTCCTTCCCGTCTGGAGGAAGTGGTGGGACAGGAACATATTGTGGGAAAAGATAAATTATTATACCGGGCAATTAAGGCAGACAAATTAAGTTCCATTATTTTTTACGGACCACCGGGAACCGGAAAGACCACTCTGGCGAAAGTAATCGCCAATACCACAAGCGCGGAATTTACCCAGATTAACGCTACCTCCGCAGGGAAAAAAGATATGGAGGAAGTGGTGAAACAGGCGCAGACTTCCATTGGAATGTACGGAAAAAAGACGATACTTTTTATAGACGAGATTCATCGTTTTAATAAAGGGCAGCAGGATTATCTTCTGCCCTTTGTGGAAGACGGAACCCTGATTTTAATCGGAGCCACCACGGAAAACCCGTATTTTGAGGTCAACGGAGCTCTTCTTTCCCGTTCCATTATCTTTGAACTGAAAGCCTTAAGCAAAGAAAATATCAAAGAATTAATTCACCGGGCAGTGACCGATGAGAAGAAGGGGATGGGCAGCTACCAGGTTTCCATGGAGGAGGACGCCGCCGATTTTCTGGCAGATATGGCATCCGGAGACGCCCGGTCAGCCTTAAATGCCGTGGAAATCGGAGTTCTGACAACCCCCAGAGGGGAAGACGGACGGATTCATATCACCCTGGAAGTGGCCTCAGAGTGTATTCAGAAGAGGGTGATTCGGTATGATAAAAAAGGGGATAATCATTATGACATTATTTCTGCTTTTATCAAGAGCATGCGTGGATCTGACCCGGACGCTGCTGTCTATTACCTGGCCAAAATGCTGTATGCCGGGGAAGACATTAAATTTATTGCCCGAAGAATGATGATCTGTGCTTCAGAAGACGTGGGAAACGCGGATCCTCAGGCGCTGACGGTAGCAGTATCTGCGGCCCTGGCTGTAGAAAGGGTGGGAATGCCCGAGGCACAGATTATCCTGTCTCAGGCAGCCGCCTATATTGCCTGTGCGCCTAAAAGCAATTCGGCAGTGACAGCCATTGATCTGGCAATGAAAAGCGTAAAAGAGACAGAGACCACGGTTCCGCCTCATCTTCAGGACGCCCATTACAGCGGACATACCAGTCTGGGGAAGGGGATTGGGTATCAGTATGCCCATAATTATCCCAACCACTATGTGAAACAGCAATACCTTCCCACGGAAATTCAAAACGCCAGGTTTTATGAACTGAGCGATATGGGATACGAAAAAACATTAAAAGAACATATGGAGAGAATAAAAAGAGGCCCCTCTAAATAAGGGCCTCTAAAATCTGCGCATAAAGATCCTGCGCTTTTCCTTTCCAGTGGCTGCAGGCTTCCGAAGCGGCCTCTTGTGTGGGAACTAAAAGAGTCATGTCGATAAGAGAGGCGCCCCGTTCTTTAAGCTGTAAGCGGACACAGTAATCCGAGAGATCGGTTTTATAAGAATCGGCTAAAATCACAGGCTTTATCTGAAGTTCCGTGCCGATTTTTTTCAGGAATTTCTGTATTTCATCCTTGATTTCCGAAGAGATTTCATCACAGAAAAAGTGAAGAGTCGTTCTTCCCTTTTCCGTCATTGTATAGTAAGAAGCATTCTGTCTGGTATGCGACTCGATTAAGGAAGAATCGATCAATTCGGAAAGAGTCTGCTGTAAATGAAAATAGTTGGTATACTCCTTTTCCAGAATAAAATCGGAAATCTGGGAATTGGTAAGAGGAGATTGTGAGTTATCCAGCATATATAAAACAATTAATTTGTATAAAGTAAAAGGCTGCGCCATATCAGAAATCCTCCTTATTTATGATAAAATTTTCCCTGCCAGGTATCCCGTATCTTCATTTCATGGTGAAGAAGATTGAGAACTTCCCGTTTTCGGCTGGCCCAGAGGGGTGCGATCAGAAGATCTTTCGGGCCGTCCCCGGTGATTCTGTGGATAACGATGTCGGGCGAGAGATGTTCCAGGCAGGCAATCAGAATATCGAGATACTCCTCTCTGGTGTATGTCCGAAACTGCCCTTTTTCATAATCCGAAGCCAGATCCGTTCCTTTTAATACGTGTAGAAGCTGCAGTTTCACCCCCTGAATGTTCTGCCCGTTTAAATACTCCATGGTTTCCAGAATGTCTTCGGGAGATTCTCCGGGAAGGCCCAGAATCGTATGCACAATTACTTCCAGATTCCGTTTATGAAGCCGGCGGACCGCTTCCTGAAAACAGGAGAGGGGATACCCCCGGCGGATATAACGGGCAGTTCTTTCGTGTATGGTCTGAAGTCCCAGCTCCACCCAGACGGGTTTTATCTGATTTAGTTTTTCCAGCAGATCCAGGACCTCCGGAGGCAGGCAGTCCGGCCGTGTGCCTATGGAAAGGGCACATATTTTAGGATGCCTTAAAGCCTCTGAGAAAATACGTTCCAGATAGTCAACGGGAGCATAAGTGTTAGTAAAAGCCTGGAAATAGGCAATGTACTTCCGGATAGGCCTTTTCTGAGAAAGGGCTTCTATCTGCTGCTCAATCTGCTGTGTGACAGAAAAAGAGGGATCTGCGGCAAAATCACCGGAACCGCCTGCGCTGCAGAAAATGCAGCCGCCCGTTCCCAGCGTCCCGTCCCGGTTCGGGCAGGACATTCTGCCGTTGAGCGCTACTTTATAAACTTTTTCTCCGAATCGGTTTCTCAGCATATAGTCAAAAGAGTAGTAGGGTTTCCCATTCCACTGTTTCATAGACGGCTCCTTTGTTTTCGTTGTTATCAGTATAGCGAAAACAGATAAGAATTGCAAATTCTATTCTTGTTATTTAACACGGGCAGACGTATACTTATAGAAGCAAAGGAGGCAGACCTATGGAAAGAAGAGAGATTTTAGATTTACATACCCATACTGTAGCCAGTGGACATGCATACTGTACTCTGCGGGAGATGGCAAAAGCAGCGTCAGAGAAAGGCCTGAAAGTACTGGGGATTACCGAACATGCCCCGAAAATGCCGGGGACTTGCCATAATTATTATTTTCATAATCTGAAAGTGGTTCCCAGACAAATGTATGGGATTACGTTACTTCTGGGAGCAGAATTAAATATACTGGATTTTGACGGAAATGTAGATTTAAGCCAGAGAGAGCTGGAAAATCTGGATGTGGTAATTGCCAGCATTCATGGTCCCTGTATTGTCAAAGGAACCAGAGAAGATTATACCAGAGCTTATTTAAAAGTCATGGAAAATCCCTATGTGAACATAATCGGACACCCGGATGACAGCCGGTATCCCTCCGACTATGAGCAGGTGATACAGGGGGCAAAAAAATATCATAAAGTGATCGAAATGAATAACCACTCTTTAAGCCCACAGAGCTTTCGGAAAGGGGCAGAAGAAAACGACCGGGAAATTCTTTCTTTATGTAAGGAACTGGAAGTTCCCGTCGTTTTATCCAGCGACGCACATATGGATACGAAAATCGGAGATTTTACTTATATTTATCCGTTTTTGAAGGAAGTGAACTTTCCGGAAGAACTGATTTTAAATTACAGTATAGAAGCGCTGCGTCCTTATCTGAATCGTTTTCCCCAGGAGTGAAACTTCTTGCATTTAAAATTTTACTGTGCTAAACTGTTTATGAGGATTGGCATTGGAAGAATACGAATTATTTGGAGGAATCAAAAATGAGCAAGAATATCAGAACAGAGGCGGTCGATCATTTGTTTGAAGCCATTTTATGTCTGAAGAATAAAGAAGAGTGTTACACGTTTTTCGAGGATGTTTGTACAATTAATGAGCTGCTTTCCCTATCTCAGCGGTTTGAAGTGGCAAAGATGCTGATGGATAAGAAGACGTATTTGGATATATCAGAAAAAACAGGGGCTTCTACAGCAACCATCAGTCGTGTAAACCGTTCCTTGAACTATGGAAATGACGGTTATGAAATGGTATTTTCCAGGATGAAAGAGGGAAAAAAAGAGGAAAATGAATAAATAAAAGGCCGGCGCAGAAAATTCTACGCCGGTCGTTCATTTTTCGGTTTCTTTTTCCCTTTTGGATCTTCCGGAGTCTTTGCCTTCAGATCATCAATCAGATGTTCAATCAGCATTTTTTTGACATAGACGTCAAAGCTGAGAAGACAGATAAAAGAAAAGAGTTTCAGGAATTCCCGGCTTTCCTCCGGTGCTTCCTGAAAAGTATCCTGGGCCACATGGTAGCGTTTCAGGAGGTCTTTCTTTAAATATTCGATCTGTCCTGCCTCCATGCCGAATACTTCGTTGTAAATATCTGCCAGATGCAGGTCTTCCTCTCCGTGAAAATAATGTTCTGTAATGGGAGAGAGCAGTGTCTGAATATCATTGATGGACAGAATATTTTTAAAGTAGTAGATGAAAATTAACAACAGTAAATGCTCTTTGGAGTATTTCTTCTTTTCCGGTGAAGGCAGAAGATTGTTCTTGGCATAGTTGTTAATCATTGTTTTGGTCAGGATTTTATCTTCCGGATACCGTTTGGTAGATTCCAGCTGGGCGTCCATGAAAGTGGTGACCTGATCCATATATAAAGCAATATCAGGAATATCCTCGGGTTTAATATAGTCAATGCGGGATACACTCTCTAATATGCTGTTAATCATGTCTTTCGTATCAATCGTCATCTGTTTATTCACCTCACTCCTTATTATATAGTTTTTAAAACTATTTGTAAAGGGCTTTAAGTTTTAATGATCTGACTTTAAACCTGCTCCGCACATGGTAATCAGACAGTCCTCAGGAACCCCATTTTGCCTGCAGTAGTTTTCATATGCTGCGTAATTGGCTGCGGTTGTATGCTCACAGTAGATGCCTTTCTTTGCCAGTTGGATACGTGCATTTAAAATTTCATTTTCCGGCGCATGAATAAATCGTATATCATATTTTCGGACATACTCTAAAATCTGTGTTCCCCGCATAGGTTTCCCGATAGCGATCCCCTCGGCAAGGGTCGGTTTACAAGTTACCGGAACCGGGGAGCGCGCCCCGCTTTCGGCAGCCTGAAAAAGGGGATCACAGTACTCGCTCTGAACCGCAAGAATTACAGGCATCCGGGAAATGATGCCGCTGTCCAGAAGATGCTCTAAGGCCAGTACAGTCCCCAAAAACAAAGTGCCGTTGCCTACTGGGATGACAAGATGAGAAGGGATGCGGTGTAATTGTTCATAAACTTCATAGATATAGGTTTTGGTTCCTTCATAGAAAAACGGATTATATACATGATTGGCATAATATGCCCCTTCAGAAAATACCCTGTCTCTGCAGACATCTGCACAGTGATCGCGGTTTCCCGGAACAACGGTACATACGGCGCCATGTGCGCGGATCATATCAATTTTTTTCGGAGAGGTTCCTTCCGGAACAAATATCTCACACTTGATTCCGGCCCGGGCGGCATAAGCGGCCACACTATTTCCGGCATTTCCGCTGCTGTCCTGCACCACATTTTTTACTCCTATGGCCCTGCAGTGGGAAATCAGTACTGCCGCGCCCCGATCTTTATAAGAAAGAGTAGGCATGAAATAATCCATTTTCAGCATGACCTTATCGTCCAAAGAAATAATGGGAGTTACCCCTTCCCCCATGCTGATTCCCTTCCAGCTGTCATCTGTCAGCCCCATATAGCTGCGGTAGCGAAAGAGACTCCATTGGTTTCTGTCTATCTCCTCCAGACGAAATTTCGGGGGCCGAAAGTCCAAGTTCCATAAGCCGCCGCAGTCACAGCAGGGTTTATGGGTGAAAACAGATTCTTTTTTACCGCATTTACTGCAAATGTATTCCATCTCGTTGTCCTCCTTTTGCGTAACTGTTTATTGAAGTTTTCCTCTGCAGGAAACGGGAAATTCTTCGACCACTTCATCCCCGGATATGAGGTAGGCCGTATCGAAAAGATTACATACGGGGCAGATATGTACGGGGATAATCCGGACTTTGTCGCCGATCCGAACCTGGTCATGAAATTTTCTGTTATAGATGATAGCATGTTCATCGAACATAGAATCAATATAGGTATTAGGAAAATCGATGAGAGTGCCCATTCCCGGGGAAGAACATATGCCGCTGCTTCTCTTTTGCATGGTGAGGCCCTTGGCTCCCACATCCAGGATGGTTCTTTCATCGGTAGGTTTACTGATGACGGTTGCAAGAACCGTGGCAGCGCAAAAGTCCAGTGTCCCCACAGCGTTTGCCTGAGAGGCGTCCATCAGGGCATAAGTGCCGGGGCGAAGTTCTGTGATGCCCTCCAGGATTCGTACATGATTCATCAGTGTGGGCGTTGCGCCGTAGCTTACAATCTGGCAGGGCATATGGTTCTGCTTTGCGATTTCGGCAAAATGAAGGGTTCTTTTCTGGGCTTCATATGCGATTTTCCTGCACTCTTCCAGATTGTCTGCAGCATAACTGTTGCCGTCGTGGGAAAAAATCCCCCGGAATTCTACGTGCGGCTGCCGGGAGACAGCCTGGAGAATGGAAACGAAATCCTCCTCATGAATCACTCCGGAGCGGTTTTCTCCCACTTCAATCTCCACAAGGATGTTGGCTGTGGAGTTAGATTCTGCAAAGACCTGTTCAATCTGAGGAATATATTCCGCGCAGTCCACTCCAAAAGAAATCTGTATCTTCTGTGATAAAGAAGCAACTCTTTCCAGTTTCTTTTTTCCCACGATTTCGTTTGCAATAAATATATCGCTGAATCTGTTTTCAGCCATCACTTCTGCTTCCCCCACTTTTGCCGCTGCAATCCCCAAAGCGCCGCGGGAGACCTGCATATCTGCAAGAAAAGGGGATTTATGGGTCTTAGTATGAGGTCTTAGCCGGACATGGTTCTCATCGGCATATTTTTGCATGGAATCCAGGTTATTTATCAGAATTTCCCTGTCAATCAGAAGGGCAGGAGTGTCCAGTTCACGGTAATTCATATGATGCAGCACCAACTTTCTTCGTTTATTATTTGATTCTTATATAACACATCTGTATGCTGCTGTCAAAAATATATTTTGAGAAACGATGCATGACAGTACCAGTTCTGTATGGCACAAATACAGGAGACATGTTATAATGGGCGGTAACGGATAGGAGAGAGCCCCGGACGGGGAGGAAAGAATGAACGGAGGAACTTATGAGTATTTACGATACTTTAAATATACAACAGCAGCAGGCTGTCTTTCAGACAGAAGGTCCGGTACTGATACTGGCAGGGGCCGGTTCCGGAAAGACCCGGGTGCTGACTCACCGGATTGCTTATTTAATAGAAGAAAAAGGGGTAAATCCCTGGAATATCATGGCCATTACCTTTACCAATAAAGCTGCCGGGGAAATGAGAGAGCGAGTGGATAAAATTGTGGGAATGCACGCAGACAGTGTCTGGGTGTCAACTTTCCATTCCTGCTGTGTGCGGATACTCAGACGGTATATTGACCGGATTGGGTATGAAAACAATTTTACTATTTACGATACGGAAGATCAGAAGACGGTAATCAAAGAGATTTGCAAACGGCTGAATGTAGACACCAAAATCTATAAAGAAAAGGCAATCATGGCACAGATTTCCCATGCAAAAGATGAATTAATCACCCCCGATGAATTTGAATTAAACGCTGCGGGAGATTACAGCAAGAAGAAAGTTGCGTCTGTTTATCAGGCGTATCAGGAACAGCTGAAAAAGAATAATGCGCTGGATTTTGACGATCTTCTGACGAAAACCGTGGAACTGTTTCAGAGCTGTCCGGAAGTTCTGGATTCTTACCAGGAACGTTTCCGGTATCTTATGGTAGATGAGTATCAGGATACCAATACGGCTCAGTTTAAGTTTATCAGTCTGCTGGCCGCCAAATATCACAACTTGTGTGTGGTGGGTGACGACGACCAGTCCATTTACAAATTCCGGGGAGCCAATATCGGCAATATCCTGGGATTCGAGAAAGTTTTTCCTGAGGCAGTCGTTATCCGTCTGGAGCAGAATTACCGTTCCACACAGAATATTTTAAATGCAGCCAATGAAGTAATCAGAAATAATACGGAAAGAAAAGAGAAGACCCTCTGGACAGAGAATGAAGAGGGGGATCCCATACGGTTCAGACAATTTATGAACGGCTACGAAGAAGCGGAATTTGTGGCAGGGGAAGTGATCAAAAACCATCAGGAAGGAAGATGCAGGTTCAGAGACTGCGCAGTCTTATACCGAACCAACGCCCAGTCCCGTCTTTTTGAGGAGAAATTCCTTCTGGCCAATGTTCCCTATAAGATTGTAGGCGGCGTAAACTTTTATTCCAGAAAGGAAATTAAAGATCTGCTTGCCTATATGAAAACAGTGGACAATGCCAGAGATGATCTGGCGGTGCGCCGGATTATCAATGTGCCAAAGAGAGGGATCGGCGCGGCCACTCTGGGAAAGGTGCAGACCTTCGCAGACCATTACGGGATGAGCTTTTACGAAGCCATGAAGCAGGCGGAAGAGATTCCGGGACTGGGTCGGAGCACAGGAAAAATTACAGGATTTATGAATTTCATCAGAGCTCTGAAAAGTAAAGCGGAAGTGCTTTCAGTAAGAGAGCTTCTGGAAGAAATCATTGAAAGTACGGGATATGTGGCGGAGCTGGAGGCGGAAGATACCGACGAAGCCAGAGCCAGAATCGAAAACATTGACGAGCTGATTTCCAAGACAGAATCTTATGAAGAAGCGGCAAAAGCGCAGAACCTGAATCCCACCCTCAGCGGCTTTCTGGAAGAGATTGCATTGATTGCCGATATTGATTCCGTGGATTCCAGTCAGGATTATGTCCTCCTAATGACTCTTCACAGCGCCAAAGGACTGGAATTTCCCTATGTCTATCTGGCAGGAATGGAAGATGGGATTTTCCCCAGCTATATGACAATTACAGCAGACGATCCCTCTGAACTGGAGGAGGAGCGTCGCTTGTGCTATGTGGGAATCACCCGTGCAATGAAGGGGCTGACTATGACCTGCGCAATGCAGAGAATGATACGAGGCGAGATTCAGTACAATAAGGTATCCCGGTTTGTAAAAGAAATCCCCAGGGATATTGTGGATTTAGGCCACACGGTTCAGAAAAAAGAAATTCCCGTGCCGAAGGCTAATAACGCCTATATGCAAATGCGGCAGGCATTTCGGGCCAAAGCTTTTGAACCAAAGGCATTTCAGGTAAAAAAAGCAGAAAAACTGAGCTATCAGCCAGGGGATACGGTGCGGCATGTGAAATTCGGCGTCGGAATTGTAAAAGAGATTACCGAAGGCGGAAGAGATTATGAGGTTACTGTGGATTTTGACAGGGTCGGAGTAAAAAAGATGTTTGCAAGTTTTGCAAAACTGAAAAAGATTTGAGATTCTCTGGTAAAATTTCATAGAAAGTGGTATAATATCAATAATCATTGATTGAGAGGATGGTGTAGTTATGAACAAAGTAGAAGATTTGATAGCAGCATTAAATAAGAAAGAAGAGGACAAACAGAAAACAACGGTTCTTTGGGTTTTAGCAATCATCGGGGCTGTGGCTGCTGTCGCTGGTATCGCTTATGCGGTATATCGTTTCTTCGCACCGGATTATCTGGAAGATTTTGAAGAAGATTTCGGCGATGATCTTGATGATTATTTCGAAGATGAAGATGAAGGAGATAACTCCCAGGAAGAAAAATAGAAACCAATATGATAGCTCCGGCAAGGGCCTTGCCGGAGTTATTTTATGTAATAGGAAATGCCGTCGGATTTCCTGTTACATAAACAGCGCAGTGCGCGCCCCCTCGAGAGAGGGCCACTTTGTTCCATAGAAAAGGAGAATACAGTGAAAAAGGGTGAAATTTACCAGGGAATAATTGAAAAAGTAGAATTTCCCAACAAAGGAATTGTCTATATAGAAGGGAAGAAAATAATTGTAAAAAACGGATGTCCCGGCCAGAAGGTGGAGTTTCGGATTCAGAAGAAAAAGGGAGAACGTGTGGAAGGACGGCTGCTTGAGGTTCTGGAAAAGTCTCCTCTGGAAACAAGAGAGCCGGTCTGCAGAGAATTTCCGGCCTGCGGCGGCTGCATGTACCAGACCATGCCTTATGATGCGCAGCTTAAAATGAAAGAGCAGCAGATACATGAACTCATGGATCGGGCAGTTATAAGCCAGGGACAGGTGACAGAAACGGGAGAGCCAGATTATGAGTGGGAAGGGATCTGTGCAAGTCCCCGGGAATTCGAATACCGCAATAAAATGGAATTCAGTTTCGGAGACGAATACAAGGACGGCCCCCTGTCTCTGGGACTGCATAAGAAAGGAAGCACCTATGATGTGCTTACAACAAAAGACTGTAAATTAGTCCACGAAGACATGAGAAAAATACTGAAGGCCACTCTGGCCTATTTTCAGGAACGGGGAACCAGCTACTATAAAAAAATGCAGCATACAGGCTATCTGCGTCATCTGCTAATCAGACGAAGCATAACCACAGGCGAACTGCTGGTACATCTGGTTACTACCACCCAGGAGGAACTGGATCTTACGCCTTTTAAAGAACTTCTTCTCAAGCTGGATTTAGAGGGAACTATTGCCGGAATTCTGCATATTCTCAACGATTCTTTTTCCGATGTGGTAAAAAGTGATGAAACCAGAATTCTTTACGGACGTGGTTATTTCTACGAGCATCTTCTGGGTCTTCAGTTTAAAATCAGTTCCTTCTCGTTTTTCCAGCCAAACACGGAGGCCGCGGAAATTCTGTATTCCATTGTAAGGCGTTATATTGGGGACACCAATCAGATGAGAGTCTTTGATTTATACAGTGGAACAGGTACCATTTCCCAGATACTGGCAACCGTGGCCCGGGAAGTCATTGGTGTGGAAATTGTGCCGGAGGCTGTGGAGGCTGCAAAAGAAAATGCCGGATTAAACGGACTGGAAAACTGCCGTTTTATTGCGGGGGATGTGCTGAAGGTCCTGGATGAGCTGGAGGAGAAACCGGATGTGATTGTACTGGATCCGCCCCGTGACGGGATTCATCCAAAAGCCCTTCCCAAAATTCTGGATTATGGAGTGGAACGGATCGTCTACGTTTCCTGTAAGGCGACAAGTCTGGTGAGGGATTTGGAGAGCTTCTATGCCAGAGGCTACCGCCTGATCAGGGCCGCAGCAGTCGATCAATTTTGTCAGACGGTTCATTGCGAAAGCATCGCGTTATTTTCCAAACTGAGATAGAAAAAGGGAATAAGGAATTTCCGGGAATTTGGACTGTTTGGACAACGGTTCGGACTCCCGGATTTTTTATGCCTGCTTATTCTGTGGAAACATATCGAGGGCAAAAATAGGCGGAGGGTTGAGTATACAGGATTGATATGACGAGTCCCCGGGAATACCTCCGGCAATACACCTTCTTCATAATGGATTTCAAAGGTGATCTTCCCGTCCATGTGTACGTTAAAATGGAAGTCGGTCATTTCTACCTCTTTGAGCATATCCGGCAGCTCGATGTTCTTATACCGTTTGACTTCCTCGCCGTTTACCATAAGGCAAACCGGAACCGCATCCCTCAGTTTCGCTGTGATTTTTCCTGTCTTCATAATGTTTTCCACCTTTCGTTTTTGGGTAGTGTCAAAACTACCTCTTTCGAGATGGAGGGAATGTAAATGTCTGCAAAGAAGAATAAAGTAAAATTTAATATCTGCAACGTGCATTATGCGCTGCTTACGGTGAGCGAGGACGGGGAGGTCACCTTCGGGACGCCGGTGGCTATGCCGGGAGCGGTATCCCTGTCCCTGGAGCCGAATGGGGAGCCGTCCAATTTTTACGCGGACGGGTACGCCTATTATACAATCTCCAACAACATGGGCTATGAAGGGGATCTGGAGCTTGCCATGGTGCCGGAGGGATTCCGAACAGATGTGTTAAAGGAGTCCCTGGACGACAACAGCGTGCTGGTGGAGAGCGCCAACGTGGAGACGGCGAACTTTGCCCTGCTCTTTGAGTTTGGCGGTTACGGCGGCCCAGCTGGCGAATGGTTATGTGAAGGCCCGTGCCGGGGACAGCACGACGGATACGGTTTACGCTGGCTGGTATACCTCGGTGTATATGCCGACCGTGGAGGAGGATGACCCGCAGACGCAGCCGTACGGACAGCAGGAGATTGTGGATGATGTGACAGGAGGGGAAACCTTATGAGTATGAAACGGAAGATCATGATTGATGGGCAGGAGGTTCCTTTTCGGGCCTCCGCCGCGATCCCTCGGATTTACCGGATGCGGTTCCATCGGGATATTTACAAGGATCTGCGGGATCTGGAAAAGGGGATCAATAAGAATGACCCGGAGAATTCCAACCTGGATCTGTTCTCGCTGGAAATGTTTGAGAATATCGCCTATGTGATGGCGAAGCACGCGGACCCGTCTATTCCGGATACGCCGGAGGAATGGCTGGATGGGTTCAATACCTTCTCCATTTACCAGGTGCTGCCGCAGATCATTGAGCTTTGGGGATTAAATACCCAGACGGATGCGGAGGCTAAAAAAAACTTCGCAGGGCTGACCGGGAAATGACCACGCCGCTGTTCCTTCTGCGGTGTGTTCAGCTTGGGCTGTCCATCCGGGATCTGGATTTATTAACCATTGGCATGGTCAATGATATGTATGTGGAGAGCCGCAATGACGAGCATAAGTATGCGGTGGTGGCTACGCAGGAGGATTTTGATAGATTCTGAGAAAAAATCCCGCCCGAAAAAGGGCGGGATGCAGCTCCTGTTATTTGTCTCCGTAATGCCCACGGCAGTGGGCGATGTAGATACGGCCATTTTCCATGTGATAGACCAGGCGGTCTTTCTCATTGATCCGGCGGCTGTATTCCCCCTGCAGGTCGCCGGTTAAGGGTTCGGGTTTCCCGATGCCCTCCATGCAGCCGTTGCGCTCAATATCCTTTATGAGCTGGTTAATGCGTTTGATGGTTTTTTTATCCTGGGTCTGCCAGTAGAGGTAGTCTTCCCAGGCATCGTCTGACCAGATTTTTTCACTCGTCGTCCACCTCGATCAGTTCGTGTGCGGTGCCTTTCCCGTCTCTGAGCTCCTGGACGGATTTCTTTACATAGGCCATGTTGGCCTCGGAGAAAAACGGGTCGGGAGCCTGGGCGATCTCAAAGGGGATGCGCTTTTCGCGTAAAACTGCTTTCACAAAAAGATTGATGGCGGTGGAGGTATTTAATCCGACATTGGAGCAGAAGGTATCAAAGTCAGCTTTGTCTTTCTGGTCTACCCTTGCGGTTAATGTGGTAAGTGCCATAGTAATATCTCCTTTCGTGTTCTATTTGCTTTTATTATAGCACTATTGTATGCGGATAGCAATTATATGTATTACAATTTAGAATTTCTTTATCATTACTTTATTTTTGGCTGTTTGGCCATTTTTAAAACATAATTTTAACTTTTCCCCGGAGTGATCCGGGTATTTTTATGCCTTTTTACGGGAGGTGAATCACCTTTTAAAGCTCGATCCGTCCAATACGGTTCTTCTGGCGCAGAAGCAGGAGCTTCTGCAGGCGGCTATCGGGGATACGGAGAAAAAGCTGGAAGCCCTGGAGCAGGCCCAGGAGGATGTGGCGAAAGCCTTTGAGCGCGGGGATCTGGGGAAAGACCAGTACATGGCGTTTCAGAGGGAGGTAGAGGAAACCCGTGGGACGCTGAACCGGTACAAGGCTGACCTGTCCGGCCTGCAGTCGGAGCAGGAACGGCTTTCTTCCAATACGGGGCGGCTGAATAAGCTGTTCGCCGCCACCGGTTCTAACGTGGATGATTACGCGGATGTGCTGGGGAGCAGGCTGGTTACGGCTATCAAGAACGGGACGGCTTCCTCTGACCAGTTAAAGACCGCCATTGAGAAGATTGGGAAGTCAGCCACGGGCGGGAAAGCGGACATTAAACAGCTTACCGATGCCCTGGATACGGTGGATGACGGGCAGGCTGTCCGGAACCTGATCGATGATTTGAACGATGTGGGGGACGCGGTTCAGGACGCCCTCCGGGGCGTCAATTCCCTGATGAAGCAGTACGGGATGACAGCGCAGGAGGCTATGGATTACATTGTCCGGGGTACGCAAAACGGCCTGGATAAGACCAATGAACTGGGAGATAACCTTTCCGAATATGCGGGCAAATTTGAACAGGCGGGATATTCCGCCTCGGAGTATTTCCAATTATTGCAGAATGGTCTGGAAGGCGGGGCCTACAACCTGGATAAGGTCAACGATGCCATTAACGAGGTAACCACCCGGCTGGCAGATGGAACCATCGGGGATTCCCTCGACCTGTATTCCGAAAAAACGCAGTCCCTTTTCCAGGCATGGCAGAGCGGGGAGGCAACCCAGAAGCAGGTCATTGATTCCATTGTGGCGGATATTGGGAACTGTACCAGCCAGCAGGAGGCGCTGAACATGGCGGCGAAAGCCTTTGGCACCATGGCGGAGGATGGGAACCTGAAATTCATTACTTCCCTGACTTCTGTGGGGGATGCTTATGACAGCGTCAGCGGTTCGGCGCAGAACCTGTTTGACCAGACCCAGACGCCCATGCAGGAGATGGAGGCGAATACCTGGAAGCTGCAGCAGGCGCTGGTTCCCCTGGGGGAAAAGATCGTGGAGCTGGCGAATGTGGTGCTGCCGCCGCTGGTGGCCATTATCACGGCGGTATCCTTTGGGGCGCTGAATATTTCCCTGCTTCCGGTAATCGGCATTATCGCGGGGGGGGGCTGCCGCCATTGCCGGGATCATCGCCATTGTGAAAAATTGGGGAGCCATTACCGAGTGGTTCGGAAATTTGTGGCAGTCGGTAGCCTCTAAGCTGATGGGCTTATGGGACGGCGTGGTGGTCTTTTTTACGGAGACGATCCCGGCGGCGTTCCAGAAATTCATCGGCTTTTTCTCGTCTATCCCGTATTGGTGGAGCGGCCTGTGGTCGCTAGTATCCTCTTTCTTTTCGGATACCTGGAATACGATCTTGCAGAATCCCATTGTCCGGCTGGTGGTGGATACGGTGACTTCCCTGTGGGAAAATGCGAAAAAAGCCTGCCGGGACAGGCGTTCCGATGGGGGCAGGATTTTATCCAGGGGCTGATCAACGGGATTTCCAGTATGATCCAAGGCGTGATCAATACGGTCTCCGGCCTGGCGGAGCGTATCCGCTCCTTCCTGCATTTTTCAGCGCCGGATGAGGGGCCGCTGGCGGATTATGAAAGCTGGATGCCCGACTTTATGGAAGGGCTGGCAAAGGGGATTGAAAGGAACCGGGGACTTGTGGAACGGGCCGTGCGAGATGTGGCTTCAAATATGGTAATTTCCCCGAAGGTAAACGGGATGGAGTATGGTGTCATGGAAAGCCCGTTATCCGGCGGAAATATGTCGGAGCTGGTCTCCGGGATTTCCTCTGCGGTATCGGATGCCCTGGCGGGATTCTCCGGCCAGCAGGGAAACATCGTGATCCCGGTGTATGTGGGCGGTACACTTTTGGATGAACTGGTTGTGACGGCGCAGGCAAGACAGAACCTGCGGTCGGGAGGGAGGTAGCTTATGGCATTTATACAGTATCTGACCTTTGATGGAACCGCCCTCCCCATGCCGGATTCCTATGAGGTGCAGATGGAGGATGTGGAGGCGGATTCCGGCGGGGAGACAGAGGCAGGGACAGTGCAGCGGGACGTGGTGCGTATGGGCGTTGTCAGCATCCCGGTTTCCTTTTCCGTATCGGCAAACTGGCTGAAAACTTTGACGGGGTTTAAACAGAAAGAAAAGATCACGGTGGGGTACTTTGATACCCAGACGCTGGCGGTAAAGACGACGGAAATGTATGTGGATGGGTATAAGGCAGCTCTTGTGAAGGATACTTCCCGGAAAGGGTTGTGGACGGTGAGTTTCACGTTGCGGGAGTTTTAAAAAAATATTTCTTTTGGGATAAGGGTTCTATACTTAGAGAAACAGATTTGAATTTTTGGAAAAAGCGCACAGCCCTTTGTTTTGAAGAACTGTGCGCTTAAATAATGAGATTGACGCATTAGCCAATGACGGCATCCTCGGCGGTAAAATGCTCCAGAGAGTTTTCCTTTACCTGAATACAGATATAGGTGATTCCAGAGTCACTGGCTGCAAAGAATTGCCGTTTTGCCACAGGTGCGATTTTCAGCCAGTCACCAGCGGTAAGGTTGATCTCTTCTCCGTCAATTACAACCTTGCCATTACCCGCGAGAATTCCGTAGATTTCCTCGTTCTCTTTATGGGCGTGAACAAACGGAACACCTGCGCCTGCAGGAAGTTCGTTCAGACTGATTTCTGCACCCGTCAAGGACAGCTTTTCGTGTAACTCGATTCTGTTTTCTTTATCAACTGTTGTTTTTGTGTAATTTGCCATAATAGAATACCTCCGTTGTTGATTTGCAATTTTTGATTGCTTGATAACAGTATAGTAGGGTACACATACAAAAACAAGTACGCACCTTTTTGTAACTGTACATTCAAATTTGAGTGTGTTACAATGAAACGGGAGGTAGGAAAGATGAGAAGAAAAGAAGAACTTCCGGAGTGCCCGGTTGCAACTGCTGTATCCCTTATTGGAGGGAAATGGAAGCTGCTGATCTTACGTAATTTGAAAGTACGCCCGTGGAGATTCAATGAACTGCAGCGGAGTATTGACGGTATTTCACAAAAGGTTTTGACAGATAGCCTGCGTCAAATGATGGATGACGGGCTTGTATACCGCCACGATTATCAGCAGCAGCCGCTGAAGGTTGAATATGGTTTGACGGAGCTCGGACAAAAAATGCTCCCAATCGTAGATGCGCTTGCAGACTTTGGCATTTATTATAAGTCTGTGGTTGAGTAGTATTAGGAATGGAAAATGCAAAAGCAGCGGAGTTCGACGGTGTTATGGTTTTGATAGAATGTAGAAATCATGGATATTATGAAACACCTTTCAGCGATTTTGATTGAGGAAGCAAGAAATTGTGATTATGTTTACATAGTTGCTGTATCCCATTTTGAAAATATTGCTTCCAAATTCAGCAATTACAGCTACGGGAGCAAAATTGATGAAAACCAGAGATTTGGATGAACATTGCAATAGAAATATGTATTTGCTTAACTTGAAATGCTGCATAAGATAATCTACAAACAAATCCCTGTTTATCAGTGTGTTTTATAAAATAGAAAGCAAGGCAATTTACCGAATCAGAGCATCAGTCAGAAATGATTGGTGCTTTTTTGATGCCTGAAAGTGGAAGGAGGGGTGTTCGATGTATCCGGTAAGTGAGGCGTTCCTGCAGGCGGTACAGGGGAACACCCGGCGGTATTACTGGACGGGGAAGAGCACCACGGCGGCGGGTGTGGAGTATCTGTTCGACCAGGAGAACATTGTAAAAGGCAGCGGCTATGTGACGGCACAGTGCTGCGGCAATTCGGAGATCGAGCTTGGGGCGGTGTATGCGGCGGAAATGGGGATTAGCCTGTTCCTGGATATTGACCGGTACACCTTGGAGGGGGCAAAGGTGGAATTGGTCTACCATCTCCGGCTGGCGGATAGCACTTATGAAGCGGTGCCTATGGGAATTTTTGAAGTCAGTGAAGCAAACCGGACGGTCCATGTGCTGGAACTGAAAGCCTATGATGCCATGCTCCGGTTTGACAAGGATTTCAACGGTTTTGAAACCATTGGCACCGCCTATGGCATGATGGCGCTGTGCAGTACGGCCTGCGGGGTGGAGCTGGCGCAGTCCCAGGCGGAGATCGAGGCTCTGCCAAATGGTGCGGAGCTACTCTCCATCTATCCGGAAAATGATATAGAAACTTACCGGGATGTGCTTTACTTTACGGCGCAGGTGCTTGGCGGGTTCTTCTGCATCAACCGGGAGGGGAAGCTGGAATTTCGCCAGTATGGAAATGTGCCGGTATTGGAGATTTTGCAGAAGCATAGGTTTTCCAGCAGCTTTTCCGATTTTGTGACAAGGTACACGGCGGTGAGCTCCACGAACCTGCGGACGCAGATGGCGGAATACTATGCCCTGGAAACGGATGACGGGCTGACCATGAATTTAGGAGTAAATCCCCTTTTACAGTTTGGCCTGGAGGAAACGAGGGAGGAGCTTTGCCGGAATATCCTTACCGCTTTGACAAAGGTAAACTATGTGCCCTTTGATTCGGATACCATCGGAAACCCGGCCCTAGATCTGGGGGATGTGCTGACCTTTTCCGGAGGGCAGGCGGACAGCCAGCAGATGACCTGCATTACCTCTTTTACCTGCAAGATCGGAGGGCGGCAGAGCCTGAAATGTGTGGGGAAGAATCCCCGGCTTTCTCAGGCGAAGTCGAAAAATGATAAAAATATTTCCGGCCTGCTGAACCAGATCGAGGCGGGAAAGATCGGGATACACACCTTTACCAATGCCTCCGCCTATACCATCGGGGAGACGAATGTGCGTATTATCAGTATCGAGTTTGCTTCCAAAGAGGAAAACCATGCGCAGTTTTTCGGGCAGGTGGTAGTGGATGTGGCGGCGGCTCAGAATACCCGGTCGGCGAATGCCGCCGGAACTATTGTGGTTCCCTTCCCTACGGAGGAAAACGGCGGGGATACATCTTCCGCAGAAACCGGAAAGGATACAGAAACCACAGATATTTCCGTAGATGTGAGCCTGCCGGTTACATGGACGGAGGATGGGAAAGCGGTCTGTTATGTGACCTTTGAGCTGAACGATACAGAGATTTTGCTGCATCGCCCGGTGGAGACGTGGCACAGCGGCAAGCATATCCTTTCCCTTTACTATCCTATTGAAAATGTGGTACCGAATATCACGAATACCTTTAACGTGTACCTGTGGATAGCGGACGGTTCGGGCAGCGTAGGGATTGGGGACTGTATTGCTTCCATCAGCGGGCAGGCCATGGCGGCAGCTGCGGCATGGGACGGCAGGATCGAAATTGAGGAAACGACAGGATTATTTTCCATTGGCGGTGGATTGGAAACGGAAGATTTTGCGGACACGGTTGCAACGGAGACGATGGAGCTGGTGCAGAGGAGCTATTCGGATACGCTTACGGCAAAACCGCAGATCGGGGCGTTCTGCCGCCCGGTGACATGGCCGGTATCCGGCAGTACAGAATAATAGGAGGGAATAAACCATGACTTTGAAAGGTGTTATGACAATCGAGCTGCTGGATGAGGATACCGGGGCAGTGGAAACGGTGACGGAGGAAAATATGATCACAGAGGCGGTCAACAACATCCTCGGCTTCAATCCTATGGGGATTTTCTATGCGGCTACGGGGGAATATGACAATGCGATTGTATGGAATGACAGCCTGCTCCCGATCTGCCCCAACATGATCGGCGGCATACTGCCGGGTATCCACCGGAACGGAGGAACAGCTTGTCAGCCTGAAAGCGCAGAAGATGCACTATGAGTCCTATATCAAAGGGAATCCCGATTGGGAGTTTTGCGGGCTGTACTATGACGAAGGCATCACAGGGACGAAAAAAGAGAAGCGCACAGAGCTGCTCCGTCTGATCTCTGACTGTGAGAATGGGAAGATTGATTTCATTGTCACGAAGTCCATCAGCCGGTTTGCCAGAAACACAATGGATTGCCTGGAACTGGTCAGAAAGCTGGTAGACCTGGGGATTTACATTTATTTTGAGAAAGAGAACCTGAATACCGGCGATATGGAAAGCGAGCTGATGCTTTCCATTTTGAGCAGCCTTGCGGAGAGCGAGTCCGTATCCATTTCGGAAAATAACAAGTGGTCGGCACAGAGGCGGTTCCAGAATGGCACTTTTAAGGTTTCCTATCCCCCATACGGATATGAAAACATCGACGGGAACATGGTCATCAACGAGGAACAGGCGGAGGTTGTGCGCTGGATGTTCTCGGAGACACTGGCGGGCAAAGGATGCTACAGGATTGCTGCGGCGCTGAATGAAAAAGGTGTTCCCACAAAAAAGAATGGACGGTGGACTGCCTCCACAGTCCGCGGAATTTTGAAAAATGAGAAATATACCGGGGACATCCTGTTCCAAAAGACCTATACGGACAGCCAGTTTAACCGGCATACAAACCGGGGCGAAAAGGATATGTACTACATGGAAAGCCACCACCCGGCGATTGTAAGCCGGGAGACCTTTGAGGCGGTTGCTGCGGTCATCGGGCAGCGCGGGAAAGAAAAGAGTGTGACGCAGGGGAATAAATACCAGAACCGCTACCCATTTTCCGGGAAGATCATCTGCGGGGAATGCGGGAGCAGCTTTAAGCGGAGGATTCATTATTCCACCCATCAGAAGTACATCGCATGGTGCTGCTCCAAACATATCGAACATATCGAGGACTGCTCCATGCAGTTTATCCGTCAGGATGCTGTGGAAGCCGCATTTATGACCATGATGAATAAACTGGCCTATGCGCATCGGCGCATCCTCCAGCCTTTGCGGGATGCGCTGCGCCGGGTGGATGACACAGAGGGTTTCCGAAGAATTGAGGAACTGGAAAACCGGATCGATGCGGTTTTGGAACGGGAGCAGGTGCTGTCCAACCTGATGGCAAAAGGGTATCTGGAACCGGCGCTTTATAGCAGCGAGAAAAACGAGCTGGCGAGGGAGCTGGAAGAACTGAAGGTCAGAAAAGATGCTATCATCCGGAGCCTGAACAGCAGCATGGCAAATGCCGATGCTGTCAATGAACTTTTGAAATTTACAGCAAGGGCGGAAATGGTCACCGCATTTGACGAAGAAGTATTCGGCAGATTCGTGGAAAAGATCGAGGTCTATTCCAGGAGCGAGGTCGGTTTCGTGTTGAAATGCGGACTTACATTAAAGGAAAGGCTGGTGGAATAGATGGAACATACACCTTACGGATACCGGATTGAGAATGGAAAAGCCGTGATTGATGAAAAGACGGCAGAGCAGGTCAGGCTGATGTACCGGTTTTATCTGGATGGGGCAAGTTTATGCGATTCTGCGGGTAAAGCTGGTATTTCGGTACAGCATGGAGGTGCCGCAAGAATGCTCTGCAATTCCCATTATCTTGGCGATGAATATTATCCGGCTCTTATTGACCGGGAGACCTTTGAACGGGCAAAACAGGAACGGCGGCGGAGGGCAGCGGCTCTTGGCAGAGGCGGGAAAGCGCAAAAGCGGGAGGAAGCCGGGGTTCCCGTTGCTTTCCATATGAAACCGTCGGAAAAAGAGCTGGATGATCCTTACCGGCAGGCGGAGTATCTGTACAGCCTGATAGAAAGCGAGGGATAGTCCATGACAGAAAACAGAAGTGTTACCGTTATCCCGGCGCGCCAGCGCATGGGCGGCGGGATAAAGAAAGAGGAGAAACCAAAGCTGCGGGTAGCTGCCTACTGCCGTGTTTCCACGGACAGCGACGAACAGGCCACCAGCTACGAAATACAGATCGAGCATTATACCAGCTTTATCCAGAAGAACCCGGAATGGGAGCTGGCAGGCATTTTTGCGGATGATGGGATTTCCGGCACGAACACAAAGAAGCGCGAGGAACTCAACCGTATGATTGACGAGTGCATGGCAGGAAAGATCGATATGATCATTACAAAATCCATCAGCCGTTTTGCCAGGAATACGCTGGACTGCCTCAAATATATCCGGGAGTTAAAGAGTAAAAACATCCCTGTTTTCTTTGAAAAGGAAAATATCAATACAATGGATTCCAAAGGCGAGGTGCTGCTTACCATCATGGCGAGCCTTGCGCAGCAGGAGAGCCAGTCCCTTTCCCAGAATGTGAAACTCGGACTGCAATACCGCTACCAGCAGGGGGTGGTACAGGTCAACCACAATCGGTTCCTGGGATATACCAAAGACGAGGATGGCAGGCTGGTCATTGTGCCGGAGGAGGCGGAGATCGTAAAACGAATCTACCGGGAATACCTGGAGGGCGCAAGTCTGGCGCGGATTGGCGATGGACTGGAGGCAGACGGTATCCTCACGGGCGCAGGGAAAAAACAGTGGCTGGCGACCACGATCAAGAAGATTCTGAGCAATGAGAAATACATCGGGGACGCCCTCCTGCAGAAGACCTATACCGTGGATTTCCTCTCCAAGAAACGCGTGAAGAACAATGGCATCGTTCCCCAGTATTATGTGGAGAACAGCCATGAGCCGATCATTCCCCGCGAGATTTACATGAGGGTGCAGGAGGAAATGGCGCGGAGGGCGAACCTCCACAGCGGGGAGAAAAGAAAGAAACGGGTTTACAGCAGCAAGTACGCCCTGTCGAGCATCGTATATTGCCCGAAGTGCGGGGAAATCTACCGCAGGATTGCATGGAACAACAGAGGGAAGCATTCTACTGTATGGCGGTGCTGCACCCGTGTGGAGCATGGCCCTAAAGGGTGCGATGCCCCGACCATTCAGGAGTCAGTGCTGCAGAATGGTGTGGCAAAGGTAATAAATGAGGTGTTTGGAAACAGCAGCGCCTTCCTCCCTATCCTGGAAGAGAATATGCAGGCCGTCATCGGGAGTGATGTGGAGAGTCAGCTTGCGGAGATTGACGGGCGGCTGAAGGAACTGCAGCAGGAGCTTTTGAAACAGGCAAATGCGAAAAAGGATTACACAGAACTGGCGGATGAAATCTATGCCCTGCAAGAGCAGCGGCAGAATGTCCTCGCGGCGGAAGCCGAGCAGGATGGCAGGCGGCAGCGGATGGAGGAGATGAAAGCCCTTCTGGAAGAACAGGCGGATATTCCGTTGGAGTATGACGAGCAGTTAGTGTGGAGGCTGGTGGAAAAGGTCACGGTTTATGAGGAAGAACTGGTTGTGGAATTCAAATCGGGATTGGAGATTCGTGTGGAGATATAAAGAAGGAAATGGATAGCGCCCTGCGGACTGGAAACGGACTGCGGGGCGCTTTTGTGTGGAGAAAACATTTTAAGTAGTCTTGTGTTCATCAACCACGGGCTTTATAATTAAGGATGAAGACGATAATATTATTGAATTTTATCTAAATATAATTTTTATTAGGAGTTAAGATATGGAAGAAAAGAATTGCATTGTATGTGGTAGCGAGGCGTTAGTACAATTGAATATGGACCCGGTTAAGTATTTTTATTCTTGTCCGGTCTGCGGCAGATATGAATATTATGTTTCTTTTGCAGAACTGACAGATTTTGACTTAAATCATCTGGGAGCATATTTAGTATATAACGGTTTTAAAGAAAGCATTAGCGAGTATCGGTATTTTTCTACAATGAGTAAAGAACGTTGTGATGAATATAAAAGAGAATTTGCTAAAGGAAATGTAATACATGGAAATCCTGTGCGTTTAGAGGTAGAGAATGTTGAAAATTGGTATCCAAAGAAATTTTCAGAGAAGGTAGATCATATTCTTTTATATTTGGATTCTAAAATTCTTCATTGGGGAGAGTACATTAAATTAGAAAAAGAGGAATTATTTAGTTGCTTTTTTGTTGATAGGTATGACTATGTAAACGGTAATTATGAAAGACGATCTGAAAGTGCATTGAAGAGTCAGGCTAAATATATGATGAGGTACCTTAAAAAGCAAGAATTGATCGAGACGCTGGATAGTGTAAATGGTGAAGAATGTGAGAAGCCCATTTCTGTAACACCAAAAGGTTATGCTAGAATTGATGTATTACAGAAAAATACTGCCAATGGAAAAAATGTTTTGGTAGCCATGAAATTTGGCGAGGATACAAAAAAATTGAGAGAGGCTATTAAGAAAGGAATTACTGAGGCAGGATATATTGCGATATTAATAGATGAAGTTGAACATAATGGCTTTATTACGCCAGAGTTGCTTAAACACATACGAGATAGTAAATTTGTGGTAGTAGATTTATCGCATCAAAATAATGGTGCATATTTTGAAGAAGGATATGCTATGGGATTAGGAAAACCGGTTATTCAGCTATGTAAGAAAAATGTCCAGTTGCACTTTGATATCGCACAAAAAAATACAATCATTTGGGAGACAGAAGATGAAATTGTAGATAGACTTAAAAATAGAATTAAAGCTACAATCGAATAAGATTGATAAGAGCTTAGAAAATGGTACGATATGTTTGCATAAACAGATAAAACACAAAACAGGTAGTTGATATGTTACCGAGAACAGATAAAAGGAAATGACGTACTTCCTATTTCCTCGTGCCATATTGGAGCGGTATATCCACAGCATTTTCAGAAAGCAAGCCATTGATTACAACGAGGAACACAGTCCTGAGAAGGCGGCAGAATATTTCCATGTGGAAAACGAATACGCCTGCTTTCATACTGGCCTTTACACGAGACGGTACAAAGCCATCTATGCCTGCTTTGACCGCAACAAGCGGCAGGCCAGTATGCTGGACTGGTATTTCCGGGGGTTCTCGGATGAGATATCGCCGTGGCTGAAATACATCAGCCCGCTTCCGAAGAAACCCAGCTACCATATGACGCAGTATGGCGTCAACTATAACCCGGAGTGGCCGATACGGGTAAATGTAGACCACATCTTAGGCGACGAGGAGAACCTTTCCCGTCTGCCAGCCGCAATCCGTGATGCGCGCAACCTGCCATTACTCTTGGAAACCGCAGTAGAACTGGCGCGGCGGAAAGCGGTGGTAGAACCGGGCATCGTGGTGCCCCAGGGCTATCAGGGCCGGGTGCAGTATCTCCTGCCGATCTGTCTGACGGATATGGAGAAGCCTGACCTTGCTATGACCCTTACCATCATGGACGGGTATTATCTTGGCAATACCTGGTGTGGTTGGAATCCGCTTTTTCAGTTTATGAGATTTGGAGTAGCTTTTGAAATTTACAGTATGCCCGCAGTAGTCCATGCGCTCTAAGATACCAACAATCGTACTGTCTTTCCAACGATAGGGATTTTCAGGAAGCGGCTTTCCCTTTTGCTTTGCATAATAGGCTTTTGATGTCAGTATCTTATCCGCTTTGAGGATTTTCGCTATCTGCATGGGTCCTTTTCCGGCGATACACAAATCAAAAATCCGTTTTACCACAGCGGCAGCATCTTCGTCTACAATCCATTTCTTTTTGTCGGCAGGGTCAACTTTGTAGCCGTAGGGCGGCTTTGTCAGATGTTCTCCTGCCATTCCCTGTGCTTTCTTGATGGCGCGGACTTTCTTGCTTGTATCCTTTGCATAAAAATCATTAAATAAGTTGCGAAAGGGAGTAAAGTCATTATCTCCCTTTGCGCTGTCCACGCCGTCATTGATAGCGATATAGCGTACATCTCTTTCTACAAAAAAGATTTCCGTATAGTAGCCGACTTTTAAATAATCGCGCCCAAGACGGGACATATCCTTGACGATAACCGTTCCCACGTTTCCGGCTTCAATCTCCGCTATCATACGGTTAAAATTCGGGCGGTCAAAGGTTACCCCTGAAACGCCGTCATCAATGAAAAATACCGGATTCGTAAAACCATTGTCAGCGGCATACTTTGATAAAACTGCTTTCTGATGGACAATGCTGTTGCTGTGGCCATCAAGCGCGTCCTCTTGTGAAAGACGGGCGTATAATGCTGTTATCTGTTCGGGCTTATTGATATATGCTGTCATGTGTTCATTCCTCCTGTAATGAACGCCCGACAAACAGGTTGCTGTCTTTATTATAGCGGACTTCGTTTTTCTTGTCAGCAGGCGTTTTGTCGGATTCCTCTTTGATAAGGCGTTTCATTTTGTCATAGAGCAGTTCCGAACCACCGCAGGACGTAGATACTTCATAAAATGTACCGCCGATTTCATAAGTAACTGTTTCGTGTTGGGGATTGCCGCGTTTTGGTAAAAATTCGCTGTCTTTATGCTCTTGTTTCCGTTCCATTCCTTTCGAGTTTGATGAAGTGAAAAACTTCTTAGCAAGCATAGGAAAGGGGTACCCTTTCCGTAAAATGCTCTGCATTTTGCTTGTACCCTCGCATTCATTCCCTACTACACCGTACAGAGCGATTTTGCCGAAGATTTACGAAAAAATTTTGATTTTCTTTCTTTACTCATTGACACGGGAAAGTTTTAGAAATGCCAAAAGTATAAAAAAGAATTTTTTGATTGGTTGATAGAAAATTATGATTGTGATACACTAAATTTAAGTAGATATTTTTTTGAAAAAGGAAAGAAGTGAGTAAGATGTGCATAAATGAAAAAAGGAAAAATGATGTTTTCCTCCATGCAAAGCCAGTAGATTGCGACATTTGCATGGAGTAATCATAGTCGCAGAATAGAAATGCTGGCTTTGCTACTTGACTATCATATCAAGGAGGAAAGTCCGCATGAAGTATTTTAATGCAAAACTGATTCTTCCGGACGCATTGGTAAAAGAATTACAGAATTATGTTCAAGGTGGATATATCTATGTTCCTATCCAACAGGAGCAGCAAAAGCGTTGGGGAGAAGTTTCCGGCTATCGGCAAGAATTGGAACAACGGAATGAACAAATAAAAAGAGAGTATCAGAATGGCGTTTCTATGGAATGCCTGTCTGAAAAATATGGTTTATCTTTCTATGCTGTTCGGAAAATTATATATCAGAAATAATCGTAAGGGGCTGTGTTTTACAGCCTCTTATTTTATACAGATTGATTTGTACTGTATGGTGTATAGAAACACTACCATAATGGCGGTAAAATAAAAGAAAAACATAAGAAAGTTTTATGAAAGGTGAATGTTATGTGTACCAGATTTGTTTATCGTGGAGATGATATGATTACAGGGTTCAATTTTGATATTGACCTCTCTGTATGGAAACATAAAGTGATTGAAGAAAAGGAGCGTTTCTATATCGGAATTTTGCGACCAGATGGAACGTACCATTCTTATCATGGAGTGAATAAAAATGGAAATGTTGGGACGTTGCTATATGTACATGGAAACCCTGCCGGAACATATCAAGACAGCCAAAACTGTATGACGATTGCAGATTTGACGGAGCAGTTTATCAAAGCACAGCTTTCTTTTGACGAAGTGCTTCAAATTGTAAAGTCAAAAAAGATTACCTATGCGCCGGACGCTACAATGCAGGCGATGTTATCAGATGTTCATGGGCACGTGTTGATAATCGAGCCTGGGATTGGGTACTGGGAAGAATATAAAAGATATTCTTTGATAACGAATTACTCTTTGATGAAGCCGGAAAGTACAAAAAATTTTATTGTGCAGGGTGATGACCGATATGAAAGAGCCCTGCAATTATTAGACAGCTATAAAAATGATTTTTCAATCTCTGACGCATTTTCATTGCTTCATGCTGTTCAGCAAGAGGGTGAATGGGCTACCAGAGTTTCATTTGTTTACTCTGCGAAAGAACAGGCAGTATATTATGCAGAAAATAACCACTTTGAACATATTACAAAGTTTGTGTTTCCGTCAGCGGAGCAGGAAAGGAGTAGTCATGCAGCAGAAAATCTATCCTCGTTCAAAGGATAAAGAAACGGTTTATCTGCAAAATGTTATTACCAATCCTAATATCACAGTTGGAGATTATACGATATATAACGATTTTGTCAGAGAACCAAAAGATTTTGAAAAGAACAATGTTTTGTACCAATATCCAGTTAATAAAGATAAACTGATAATTGGAAAATTTTGTTCCATAGCATGCGGAGCAAAATTTATTTTCAATAGCGCAAATCATACGTTATCTTCTTTGTCAACCTACCCATTTCCTATCTTTTTTGAAGAATGGGGATTAGATGTAAAGAATATTACGAAAGCATGGGATAACAAGGGGAATATTGTTGTCGGGAATGATGTTTGGATTGGTTATGAAGCGGTCATTTTATCAGGCGTTACGATTGGTGACGGTGCAATTATCGGAACGCGCGCAGTTGTTACGAAAGATGTTCCACCTTATACAATCGTTGGCGGTATACCAGCGCAGACGATAAGAAAGCGCTTTTCACAAGATACGATTGACACTTTGCTAAAAATAAAATGGTGGGATTGGTCTAAAGAGCGTATTACGCAACATATATCCGAGATACAGTCGGGAAATATTGAACATCTGATATGAATTGCCGGACGACGGCAAAAGAAAAAAAGCCGTCGTACAGCAGATATTTTCATGCGTTTATGAAGCGGTGGCTTTGATTTTCAGAGCCGCCGCTTCTTTGCGTTTACTCATTATATTCTGAAAAACTACGGCGGTATTGAGGAAGTGCTGTCGTGCCCGTTTTTTGCTTACATGGTGTGCTTAATTTATCAAAAAACTGTATCTCGCAACAGACTAAGTATAAAGAACTGGGAATCCATGAAGGAACCATGCATACATGGCTCAAAGCCGTAAGAGCTGGTAAGTTGGATATTGGGGAAGGTTCTCATACCCCTGCTAGCGCAATGAGCCTGTCAGAAGAGATTACCATGCTGCGTAAGCGGGTTAAAGAGCAGGAGAAAGAAATCCGCCGCCTGAAGGAAGAAAACGAATTTTTGGAGGAAGCCAGTGCTTTTTTCGCCGCCAGCCGTCGGAAGTCAGCAAAAACCAGAGAATGATCTTTCTGGCTTTGAAAACAGAGGACGGCAAAATGACCGGAAAAATTTCATTTTACTGCCGGATGCTTGGTGTCAGTCGGCAAGGCTTCTATCAATATCTTGCAAACAAAGACCGTCCCTGGAAATACCAGAATCTGGTGGATGCCATGAAAGAGATTGCCAGCGAGGATGAATGTAACGATACTTACGGACGGCTCCGAATGTATCAGGCGCTGTGCCTGAAGCAGCCGGAGGGGGTATCAATTCCCAGCAAGAGAACCGTATACCGGGTTATGGAGCAGATTGGCCTGAGCCATCGACCAAAACGAAAACCGAACGGAATTACAAAGGCAGACCGGGAGGCTATGAAATCGGAGGATTTGCTCTGCCAATGGCGGGCTTCCTCCTATGATAAAACGCAGGAAGTATTATGAGGATTTGGAACTGGCAGCATAGTCAGTGATATCCTTGAGAAAAATGTGTCAACTAATATTGACAATATCAATGAGAGCAACCTGGTTTCCCTTTGCAAAGAGTGTCATGTGAGAATCCATGCGGAGCGTGGCGACTGCTGGCACAACAAAAGCCACCCCACTTAGGATGAGATGGCTTTGCTTTAGGTTTGGTGGGTGAGTATCCACTCCAATAGCCCGGAAGAAGGAATCTCCCCTGCGGCCAGTCGGAGGATCACATCGGATAGCTCAGTTTGTGTGTACTCCAGTTCAATTCCGTTTAAGGCGAGAAACACCAGCATGGCATGAGCGCCGATCCGTTTATTTCCGTCCACGAAGGGATGATTCTTAACCAGACCAAAGCAGAGACGGGTGGCTTTCTGCTGGATGGAGGGATAGACATCTTCTCCGCCGAAGGTCTGGAACGGCGCATTCAGTGCGGAGTCCAGCATCCCCTCGTCACGCAGACCGGAAGAGCCTCCGGTCGCTTCCAGAAGCTGTTCATGCAGCAGGAGGATCTGAGGTTTGGAAAGCCGGATCATTTGGCAAGCACCTCGTAAGCCTGCCGGTTCTTTTCAATGAGACGTTTGGAAATAGCCATGACATCTTCGTCGTCGGCAAGTTGTTCCTGTTCGGCAGCGCCAAATTCCATGACAAGGTACCGGGGAACATTGTTCTTCAAGATGATGACGGAACCATTTTCATCTACAAGGCGAGCCACCTTCGAGAAGTTCTGGTTCGCATCGGTGATGGAAACAAGGTTTTTGGTATTGATGTTCATAACGAAGCCTCCTCGTATAATAAGTTTATAGTTAATAGTTACTTAGTTCTTTGATAACTGAATAAATAGGCTCAATCGGTTTGGTTATACCCATGGTATAATTGACCCTGTGTCAATCAGGCAATAGTTCTTCCGCCTCCTGTTGAACCTCTGTGGTTACTTCATACAAAGTCTGTTCCCCTGACATGGATGTTAACTTCAAACCAGCTGGCTGTTTGTTGGAGTTCATGGGTGCCCCTTTTGCAGTGGGGGTCGCATCTGCCCGTCTCCGACCGAATTCTAATATTGCGAGGGTGTTGATGCTCCATGATCATGGGTATTGCCAAGCCGATTGACCGCTAATCCATTTACGAAAGAAGGTGATTCTATGAGCCCCCTTTATGTCGGTATTGATGTGAGCAGCAAATCCAACGTGGCCTATCTGATGAAGCCCGATGGTTCCAAACACAGCAGCTTCTCAGTTCCCAACTCCCGGGATGGTTCCCGGCAGCTTGTAAAACGCATCCTTTCAGCTATCACTTCGGAATCCCTTACCGACGTTGTCATCGGTCTGGAGGCAACCTCCGTCTATGGCGACAATCTCGTCTGCTTCTTAAGGGATGACGCCTCTCTTGCGCCGTATAACAAGAAGATCCATGTCCTCAACCCAAAACAGGTCAATAAGTTCAAGCTTTCTTACAACGACCTGCCCAAGAATGACTATGTGGACTCCTTTGTCATTGCTGACTGCCTGCGCTTCGGTAGAATCAACAAAGAGGTCTATCTGGACGACTACCGCTATGCCGCCCTTAAAAACCTCACAAGGGCCCGGTTCTTCGCTGTCCGAAATCTTACCAGGGAAAAACAGCGTTTTTTGAACCAGCTGTTTAAGAAGTATTCTACGATGACGCAGGAGAAGGTATTTTCCGATACCTTCAGTACGACTGCCTTAGCCGTCTATGAATCCTTTGAATCGGCTGAGACGTTAGCAAACATGGACTTACATCAGCTCACGGAATTCATTATGGAAAAAGGGAAAAACCGTTTCCCTGACCCGGATTCCGTGGCGAAAGCCATCCAGAAAGCCGCCCGGAGTTCCTACCGCCTCCCTAAGACGGTTAACGATTCTGTTAATCAGGTGCTTTCCATATCCATAAGCATATCACCGCTGGACTTTTCATTCTTTACTTTTATTATATCTAAAACTAGGAGAAATTCAACCTAGTTCATAAAAAATTTATGGGCAGGGCGGTCAAAATCTCTACAGCCAACTGGCTGGGGAACGGGCGTGGGGTGCTGCGCACAAAAAACGGAAATCAAACGGGGGATTAACCCCTGCTGAAAGGTTGGCTCGTGAAAGAAATATTACGGTTGAAGAAATGAGGGCGATTATATCAGCCCGCATAAAAAAAGGGTGGAATGATTCAGATTTGGAGAAGAGGGCTCAGTGGAGGAAGATTCCCTGTGCCGGAGATATTCCTACACCGGACGAGTGGCTACGGTATGTGGTGGAAAGACTTAAAAATGATGACTTTAAGATTTTTCTTCAATTCTATTCAGATATTTAGTAAGGGAAATAAAAGACCGTTTAGATTCAGTTTAGAATGTTCATATATGATTACAGCAACAGTAGAGAACTGTACGAATCAGGGAGATTATTTGGATGAACAAATAGCTCTGGATAAGGAAATGGAGGATACCATATATGAACGAAAACAAATCGTCATCAAAAGATCAGAGGCAGGGGCCATCCTGGGGGATTGTTATAGTGATTTTTTTCCTGCTGACATTTTTCCTAAATCTTTTTATGGGCAGGATGAACCAGACAAAGCAGTTGCAAATCTCATATGACCAGTTCCTGGATTTGGTAGATGAATCTATGGTGGATAAAGTACAAATGGATGATGACCAGATTCAGATTACGTTACGAGACGAAGTAGAAGCAGAAGATGTTTCAGAAGTGTTAGGTGAAGATGGAATACCAAATGGTTACAGAAACACAAGTAGAGGTGTATTCAATTATTCTGACAGCATAGTTTTTTACACCGGAAGAGTGGACGACCCATCTCTTGTAGCTACATTGCGAGAAGGTGGTGTGAAAATCTATGAGGAAATACCGGAACAGACATCCACATTTTCAGCAGTGGCAAGCTGGCTGATGCCTATGGTACTGATGTATTTGGTTTATTTCCTGATTATGAGAACACTGATGAAACGAATGAGCAACAACGATGGCGGCGGACTTATGGGTGGTCTGACTGGAGGTCTTGGCAATATTGGAAAATCAAAAGCAAAGATGTATACCGTAGAAAAGTCTACGGGGGTTACATTTAAAGATGTAGCCGGACAGGATGAGGCAAAAGAGAGCCTGGAAGAAATGGTAGACTATTTGAAAAATCCGGAAAAATATCGTATGATTGGTGCCCAGCAGCCCAAGGGTGCGTTGTTGGTCGGCCCTCCTGGTACAGGAAAAACATTACTGGCAAAAGCGGTCGCTGGGGAGGCTGGAGTGCCTTTTTATCATCTTACTGGTTCAGAATTTGTGGAAATGTATGTGGGGGTAGGTGCAAGCCGTGTACGTGACTTGTTCCAGACTGCCAAGAAAAACACACCTTGTATTATTTTTATTGATGAAATAGATGCTATTGGAAAGAAGAGAGATAATCAGTTTGGAAGCAACGATGAGCGGGAGCAGACTTTGAATCAGCTTTTAGCAGAAATGGACGGGTTTGAAGTGAATGGCGGGATTATCGTATTGGCGGCAACCAACCGTCCGGAAGTATTGGATCAGGCTCTGCTGCGCCCTGGACGATTTGACCGTCGCATTATTGTGGAGAAACCGGATCTTCCCGGACGAGAAAATATCTTGAAGGTTCATGGGAAAAAAGTATCTTTGTCCTCTGATGTGGATTTTCATAAGGTTGCTCTGGTTACCAGCGGGGCAAGTGGCGCTGACCTTGCTAATATTGTTAATGAAGCGGCACTGCTGGCTGTGAGACTTGGAAGGCGGGCTGTTACACAGCAGGATTTATTGGAATCTGTTGAAACAGTTTTCGCAGGTAAAGAAAAGAAAGATCGGGTACTAAATACAAAAGAACGGGAAATGGTGGCCTACCATGAAGTCGGACATGCGTTAGTATCTGCGCTCCAGAAAAATTCGCAGCCTGTGCAGAAAATTACGATTGTTCCGCGGACAATGGGGGCTTTAGGATTTACGATGAATACACCAGAAGAGGAAAGGTATTTATTGACACAAGAAGAACTGATGGCCCAGATTACCACACTGCTGGGTGGAAGGGCAGCGGAAATTGTGAGGTTTGGAACGACAACAACAGGCGCTACCAATGATATTGAGCGGGCTACGGAGCAGGCAAGGAAAATGGTCACGCAGTACGGAATGAGCGAGCGTTTTGGTTCTATGGGCCTGCAAAGTACACAGAGTCAGTATTTGGATGGACGAAATGTTTCCACCTGCTCTGAACAAACAAATACAGAAGCAGATGAAGCGGTCCGTCAGATTATAGAACAGTGCCAGGATGAGGCGGTAAGACTGCTGAAAGAAAACAGCCATGCGTTGGAAAGAATCTCTGCCCGCCTGTTGGAGAAAGAGAACATCAATGGCTCAGAGTTCATGGAGCTATTAAAAGAAGAACCATCCGTGGTTGAATCCGTTTGAAATTTTAGCTAAAATGAGAAAAGAAGGAGGCCAGGATTATGTTTCATATCCTTGTTGTGGATGATGATAAAAATATACGGATTTTAATGAAAGAAATCTTGGAAGAAGAGAACTACACGGTTTCAACAGCCGCAGATGGTAATGCGGCATTGGAGGTCATGGATAAAGAGCATATTGATCTTGTGATTTTGGATATTATGATGCCAAATATGGACGGATATGAATTTACAAAAGTGCTGCGGGAATGCCAGAATGATCTTCCCATTTTGATGGTTTCCGCAAAGCAGCTCCCGGCAGATCGGAAAAAGGGGTATCGTCTGGGAATTGATGATTATATGTCAAAGCCGGTGGATGAGGAAGAAATGTTACTGCGGATTAAAAATCTTCTGCGCAGGGCAAAGATTGTCAGTGAGCGTCGGCTTCAGATTGGAACGGTAATTCTGGACTATGATGCGCTGACCGTTACAAAAGATGGGGCAGTCGAAGAACTGCCTCAAAAAGAATTTATGCTGCTGTTTAAACTGCTGTCAGAGCCGGGGCGTATCTTTACCCGAATTCAGCTAATGGATGAGATATGGGGAGCAGAGAGTGATACAGGATGGGAAACGGTGACCGTTCACATTGCAAGGCTTAGGAAACGGTTTGAAGGATGGCCGGAATTTACCATACAATCGGTACGAGGACTAGGGTATAAGGCGGTGAAGAACGTATGAGAAAACCAAAGGAGCCACCACGTTTTGCAATTACTGTGATTTTTACCATCATTGTATTCTGCATATTGATGATTACAATGATGGTGGTGGGAATCGCTGTTTATTTCCTGGCAAATGCAGGTATTATAGTTGTTCCTAACCTTGGAGCATTATTGTTGACGATTGCGGTTGCCAGTATTATAGTGGGTACGATTATCTCTGTTTTTTTGGGCAAAATACCAATGAGACCAGTCTATAAACTGATATATGCGTTGAATTCTCTTGCTGCCGGAAACTATGATACAAGATTATCTATGAACGTACCTAAAGTGGGTAAAGATTTAGAGGAAAGTTTTAATATTCTGGCAGAGGAACTGCAAAATACAGAGATGCTGCGCTCCGATTTCGTCAATAATTTTTCCCACGAATTTAAAACTCCGCTTGTTTCCATAAAAGGATTTGCCAGGCTTCTGCAAAAAGGCTCACTGCCGGAAGAAAAGAAGAAAGAGTATATTGACATTATCTCGGCAGAATCTTCCCGCCTTGCGGATATGGCAACGAAAGTGCTGGATTTAACCAAACTGGAGAACCAGAATATCCTGACAGATGTTTCAGAATACAATGTGTCGGAGCAGCTCCGGGAAAGTATTTTACTGTTGGAACGAAAATGGTTAGAGAAAGAACTGGAGATTTCTGCTGATTTTGAAGAATATCAGATTCATGGAAACCAGGAGATGCTAAAACAGGTTTGGATTAATTTGATAGACAATGCAATTAAGTTTTCACCCAGTGGGGGTGCTATAGGAGTGTCAGTAACCCGGAACGCAGACAGCATTATGGTAATGGTTTCCAATGGAGGTGCGCCGATCAAAGAAGAAGAAAAAGAGCGCATTTTCCAGAAATTCTATCAAGGGGATACTTCCCATACTTCACAGGGAAATGGAATTGGCCTTGCAATCGTTAGGCGTATCGTGGAATTGCATGATGGGGAGGTATGGGTGGATAGTACAGAAGAACAGACGACATTTACAGTAAAATTACCTTGCGAGTAATAGCAAAAATAAGAATAGAAGAAAAAGAGGAATCTTTGTCACAGGCAGGCGAAGATTCTTTTTTTGTTGTTTAGATTCACTTAATGTTTCTTTTTTATAATCTCGTCAGAGCTCTAAAAAATCCTAGTATCATGTTCTCACGCCTCAAACAGCAAGTGTTTGAGGCTGGTCTGAACAGGAACAAAAATCTACTAAGAAAGGAAACTGTGTATGTTACGAATTTTGAAAAACATGACAAAAAAAGAATGGCTCTTCGTCCTGTACAGTGCTGTGTTTATCGTCATACAGGTGTGGCTGGATCTGAAAATGCCAGACTATATGTCAGAAATTACAGTTCTGGTACGGACAGATGGCAGTGCAATGGGAGATATTCTCACCGCAGGAGGCAAAATGCTCCTATGTGCATTAGGAAGTTTGGTATCCTCGGTGGTAGTTGCGTACTTTGCATCCAAAATTGCCGCTAATCTGGCTGCAATCCTCCGGGAAAAATTGTTTGACAAGGTACAGTCATTTTCCATGCAGGAGATCGGGGGATTCTCCACCGCCAGTTTGATTACTCGTTCTACCAATGATGTGACTCAGATTCAGATGTTCGTGGTTATGGGCTTACAGTCTATTATTAAAGCACCTGTCACTGCAATCTGGGCGATTGTAAAAATTGCAGGAAAGAGTTGGCAGTGGACGACAGCTACAGCAATTTCAGTTGTAATCATGCTGTTTATCGTGGGCATCTGTATTAGCCTTGCGATGCCGAAATTTAAGATTATCCAGAAACTTACAGATAATCTAAACCGTGTTACCCGTGAAAATCTGACAGGGTTAAATGTTGTCAGAGCTTATAATGCAGAAAACTATCAGATGAATAAATTTGAGCATGCAAACGAGGAACTGACGGGGACAAATCTGTTTGCCAACCGTGTGATGTCCTTCCTGATGCCGGGGATGCAGTTGGTAATGAATGGACTGTCTCTGGCCATTTACTGGATTGGAGCCATTTTGATAACCAATGCGGGAATGGCGGCAAAGATGACTTATTTTTCGGACATGGTTGTATTTTCCAATTATGCAATTCAAGTGGTTATGGCCTTTATGATGCTGGTAATGATATTTATTATGCTGCCGCGTGCATCTGTATCAGCAAAGCGTATTATAGAGGTTCTTGACACAAAGCAGTGTATTTTGGATGGAAATGGGAAAAAGCCGGATGCTTCCCACGAAGGCGAAATTGAATTTAAGAATGTAAGTTTCCGCTATCCGGACGCAGAAGAGTATGTACTGCACAATATTTCTTTTAAAGCGAAAAAAGGGGAAACCGTGGCATTTATCGGTTCAACCGGAAGTGGTAAGAGTACGGTAATCAACCTTGTTCCCAGATTTTACGATGCCACAGAAGGGGAAGTCCTGGTGGATGGTGTAGATGTCAGGGATTATACACAACAGGAGCTCCGTAACAAGATCGGTTACGTCTCGCAGAAAGCAATCCTGTTCTCTGGAACAGTAAAATCCAATGTGGCATACGGAGACAATGGACGAGGTACTGTATCGGGTGATGATGTTGTAGAGTCCGTATATACGGCACAGGCTGCTGAATTTGTGGAAAAGATGGAGGATGGATACGATGGATATATCGCCCAGGGAGGCTCCAACCTTTCCGGTGGACAGAAACAGAGGCTTTCGATTGCACGTGCTATTTGCCGCCATCCGGAAATCTTTATTTTTGACGATTCTTTTTCCGCACTGGATTACAAAACAGACCGTATACTGCGGCAGGCACTGAAAAAGGATTGTGCGGACGCTACGAAGTTGATTGTAGCTCAACGTATTGGAACCATCCGTGATGCTGACCGAATTGTGGTTTTGGATGAAGGCCGGGTTGCCGGAATTGGGACTCACGAGGAACTGATGAAGAACTGCGAAGTATACAGGCAGATCGCCTATTCACAACTTTCAAAGGAGGAATTGGCATAATGGCAAAAGAAGAATATAAAATGGGTCAAAACCAGTATGGAAAACAGGAAGGACCTTCTGCGCCGGGAATGAGTGGCAGTACGGAAAAAGCGCAAAACTCAAAAGGTACATGGGGAAAATTACTGCGATACGGCAAGAAGTATTGGATTCCGGTTATCCTTGCGCTGATTTTTGCCGTTGCCGGTACTGTATTTACAATCATTGGTCCGGATAAGCTCTCCGATATGACTGACATCATTACAGAAGGCATTACACCTAATACAGAAAAGCTGGAAGAAATATCAGGAGAAATTTCAGAAAATATGTCGGTCAATATGGAAACGGTTATGGGAGCCATATCTGCTAATTTATCAGATCCGAATGCTGTGCCGGAGGAAATAGAAGTAAATGGCTCGACAATATCGGCAGAGGATCAGATGGAAACCGTATCCCTGTTCAGTGGACTGGATATGAACGACAATGAGGCGGCTATGCAGGCAGTAAACAACCTGCCGGAAAGTGTAAAGAGTGCCCTTTATACAGATATTACAGTGGATGGAAACGTGATCCCCGGAGAAGACCAGATAGAAATGATGGAATTATTTTCTGAAATGGACTCCGACGACTCGGATGCAATGCTGAATATGTTGGATGAACTGCCAGCTTCCATTTATGATATGGTCGAACCAAAGATTGATATGGATGGAGTTATCGGGATTGCTATATTACTGATTGTTTTTTATGTACTTAGTGCTGTTCTTTCCAGCGGACAGGGCATCATCATGGCAACCGTTTCGCAGAAAATTTCTAAACGTCTGCGCAGCGATATATCCACAAAAATCAACAGGCTTCCCATGTCCTACTATGGCAGGACATCCACAGGAGATATTTTATCTCGCGTAACAAATGATGTGGATACTCTTGGACAGTCATTAAATCAAAGCGTTGGTACACTGGTTTCATCTGTGGCATTGTTGGTGGGTTCTCTGGTGATGATGTTTGCTACTAACTGGATCATGGCTGTAACTGCAGTGATTTCTTCCTTGATTGGATTTGCTCTGATGATGATAATCATGAGCCGAAGCCAGAAATATTTTACCAGTCAGCAGAAAGCCCTCGGAGAGATCAATGGGCACATAGAAGAAATTTATGCTGGACATACGGTAGTTAAGGCTTATAACGGAGAAGCAGAGGCAAAAAGAACATTTGATAAGATGAATGAAAATCTGAGAGTATCTGGTTTTAAATCTCAGTGTCTTTCCGGCTTGATGATGCCGATTATGTCCTTTATCGGAAACTTCGCTTATGTGGCTGTTTGTGTAGCCGGTGCGGTTCTTGCGAAAAACGGAACGATTACCTTTGGTGTGATTGTAGCGTTTATGATGTATGTACGTCAGTTTACCCAACCTTTGTCACAGATTGCCCAGGGAGCACAGTCCCTGCAGTCGGCAACAGCAGCCGGTGAACGTGTCTTTGATTTTCTGGATGCGGAAGAAATGGAGGATGAGAGTGATAAACCGGCGCTGATCAAGAAAGCCCAGGGACGAGTGGATTTTGAACATGTTCGATTTGGATATGATTCTGACAAAGTAATCATTAAAGATTTTTCAGCTAAAGTGAAGCCGGGACAGAAAATTGCTATCGTAGGTCCTACTGGAGCAGGAAAGACAACAATCGTGAATTTGCTGATGCGTTTTTACGACATTCAGGGTGGAAAAATTAAAATCGATGGTGTACCTACCGATAAGATGAAACGGGAAGATGTCCATTCCATGTTCTGCATGGTTCTGCAGGATACCTGGCTATTTGAAGGAACCGTCCGTGAAAATCTGGTTTACTGCACCCCGGATGTATCGGAGGAAAAGATGAGAAATGCCTGCAAGTCCGTGGGACTGGATCATTTTATCCGAACCTTGCCAAAAGGCTATGACACAGTTTTGAATGACCAGGTAAATCTTTCACAAGGGCAGAAACAGCAGCTTACCATTGCCCGTGCCATGATTGCAGATAAACCGATGCTGATCCTGGATGAAGCGACAAGTTCCGTAGATACCAGGACGGAGCTGCAGATTCAGAATGCAATGGATGAATTGATGAAAGGCCGTACATCTTTCATTATTGCTCATCGGTTATCCACGATTAAAAATGCAGATCTGATCCTTGTTTTAAAGGATGGTGATGTGATAGAAAGTGGAAACCATGACCAGTTGATGAAAAAGAAAGGCTTTTATGCAGATCTGTATAACAGTCAGTTTGAACAGGCGTCTTAAGGAGGGAATTCTATGCGATACAAGTATATAACGATAGAAAGAGAATACGGCAGCGGCGGAACGGAAATTGCCAGAAGAGTAGCAGAAGAATGTGGGATTCCCTGTTATGGAAAGGAAATCCTTGAGTTTGTTGCGAAGGAATATAACATAGCGGTCGAGGAAATCGACCGCTATGAAGAAACGGTTACAAACAGCCTTTTGTATACATTCTTTGTCTTGGGAAGAGTACAAAGCGGAGAAAGCGATATGCTGGCAAAAGAAGGTCATATATTTGTTGCGGAACAGGCCGCGATCACAAAACTGGCATCATATGGACCTGCTATTTTTGTGGGACACTGTGCTTCTGAAGCATTAAAAGAAAAACATCAGGTTCTTCATGTATTTATCAAGTCCAACACAGCGGATAAAAAGGCAAGGATTATGGTGGAATATCATATTCCCGAAGAAAAGGTAGAAACGGCCATGCGGCGGTTTGATAAAAAACGTTCAAATTATTATTATGCCAATACAGCCAGAAAATGGACGGACAACGAGAATTATGATCTGGTTCTGGACAGTGGGAAATTGGGTCTGGACGGATGCGTTGCCGCCATTAAAGGCGTATTTGAAGATAAATGATAAAGCAGTACCTGATGATGGGCTGTGACAGAAAGGAGGTGAAAATAATTGCACAAAGGGAATGTGCTTAGAATCTTCCGTCAGATTGATGTTTTCCTGTCGTATTATGATTATAACCAGGGAGAGGCCCTGTGTGATTTGAAATATTCTCAGATATTTTTGTTGAATGAAATGTTTGAATTGAAGAAGAATACAAAAGGTGCGATAACCCTTACTGTGCTTGGCAAGAAAACCGGGTTCTCAAAGGCATCCCTCTGTTCTGCGTTAAAGATTCTGAAGAAGGCGGGATATGTGGATGTGATGGTAGATAGAGAGGACAACAGAAAAAAGAATCTTCTTCCCACTAAAAAAGCAAAAGAGGCAGAATTAGAAGTAAAACTATATCTTTGCAGTGTCAGCGATTTGCTTTGTGAAGGGATGGGTGGGAGGGAGTTGGAAGAAATGGAACGCTCACTGAACAAGATTTCTGAAAATATCAACAAAATGCAGATGAGAAGCTCAGGGGGCAAGTAAGTTACTGAATATAGTCATCAATGAATATGAAATAATGATAGAAAGTGTACACGGTGAATTATGATAGAAGAAAATGTTTTGATATCGTATCTGAAAAAATTTGACCAATACCCATTTAAAATAAAAATTAACCAGAAGGAATATGTGATTGGCAGCGGGGAGCCGCAGTTTACGGTAATCCTGCATAAATCAATTCCTTTGTCAAATCTGATGACCAGCACCTCGTTGGCTTTAGGAGAGGCATACATGGATGGTAATTTGGAAATAGAAGGCGATTTATATTTCGCACTGGATCATTTTCTGGGGCAGATGGGGAAATTTGCGACAGATGAATCGGCTCTCAAAAAGATTATGCACACTTCCACCGCAAAGAAAAATCAGCAGAAGGAAGTACAGAGTCACTATGATATCGGTAACGATTTTTACAAATTATGGCTGGATGAAACCATGAGCTACTCCTGTGGGTATTTTATCCATGAAGATGATACACTCTACCAGGCGCAGGTCAATAAAGTGGATTATATCCTGAAAAAATTGTATCTGCAGGAGGGCATGTCCCTTCTTGACATTGGATGCGGATGGGGATTTTTACTGATAGAAGCGGCAAAAAAATACGGTGTGCGATGTGTAGGAATTACACTTAGCAAAGAACAATATGCAGAATTTGAGAGAAAAATCAAAGAAGAACATTTGGAACAGCTTGTGAGTGTGAAACTAATGGATTACCGCGATCTTCCAGAACTTGGACAGTCATTTGACAGAGTCGTAAGTGTCGGAATGGTGGAGCATGTTGGGCGAAATAATTACCAGCTCTTTATCGACTCCGTAAAGAAGGTGCTTAATCCTGGCGGATTGTTTTTGCTGCACTTTATCAGCGGTCTGAAAGAACATCCCGGCGATCCCTGGATAAAAAAAATATATTTTCCCCGGAGGAACCGTGCCGAGTTTAAGGAGACCCGCAGGTTCTCCCCCGGTCACGGGCTTCGCAAGTTTCCGTAACACGATCACTGAACTAAATATAGTAAAACTGACGCAAAAAGTCAATCCCGCAATTTAGCTCTATTTTAAGTATATGCACACTTAAAATAATAATGCAGAGAAATCGTCTCATTTCTATGAACGAGTGGAACGCTCTGAACGGCTCGCAAATGGTCTGAAATTCTTGACAAATGCGTAATAAGTTACTATAATGTGAAATAGTAACTTATTACGCATTATAGGAGAATACAAAATGGAATATGAAAAAATGGGTAAAAATCTGCAATGGAAGAAAAATCTTCTGTTTGCAGGAGTGTTTATTCAAGAAAATCTGCTTCATTCAGTTTTTGACCGATATAACGAGATGTCATGCAAACAATGGCTCTTAATGTCTGTTCTTAAAGCATTTGATACGCCGCCTGATTTGTCAACGGTAGCGAAAGCTATGGGCTGCTCTCGTCAAAATGTAAAACAGTTGGCGCGCCCACTTGAACAGGAGGGTTATATCAGACTTGAAAAATCAAAGGAAGACGCAAGGAGTCTGTGCATTTCTTATACTGAAAAGGGCAGGCAATTCAGCAAAGAGAATACAGCAAAGGGGAAATTTGTTCACGAAGCTGTTTTCAGCGAATTCAGCGAAGATGAAATCGACATTTATTATTCTTTGTCAATTAAGATGATGAACGGAATTAAGCATTTGGAAGAAGCGTTTCAGAAGCAGAAGGAGGAAGTTAAGTGAACGGCATAGTTTTATATCAATCAAAATATGGCGCAACAAAAAAATATGTGGATTGGCTTACCGAAACCATCAAATTTTCTTGTTTGGAAATCAAGAAAACGGACATAAAAGACCTTGCTAAATATGACATTGTTATTTTAGCGGGCGGTATTTACGCTTCGGGGATAGCGGGTCTGACATTTTTGAAAAAGCACATTAAACAGTTGGAAAACAAACGCATAGCAGTTTTCTGTGTTGGTGCTTCGCCGTTTGATGAACAGGCTTTTAAGCAAATCTATGAACATAATTTCAGTGGAAATTTAAGTAACATTCCTTGTTTTTATGGTCGTGGTGCGTGGAACGAGGAAAAGATGTCATTTGCCGACAGAACAATGTGCAAAATGCTCCAGAAAATGGTTGCGAAAAAAGACCCCGCGACATATGAGCCGTGGGAAAAAGCGTTGATGTGCGCAGTCGGACAAAGCTGCGATTGGACAGATAAGACATATCTGAATGCGTTGCTGGATTGGATAAAATCCAAAAACCCTATTGACTCTGACGCAGCGTTATAGCTTAGTTACTAGCAGTGTTCTTTTTCGGCATTTTTCAGTGCCTGATTTATTGTTCCGGAGACGACAGTTCTGATTTGTCTGACGATGGTATCATCGTCTTCTTTCATCCCATTCTTAATCCATCCAATCAATAAGTTAACCAGTGCATAGCTGTAAAAATTAGTTAGAAATTCCAGATAATGTTCGCTTACCTGTCTGTCACTGGCAATCTCTGAGATAAGGCTTTTAATTGTGCGGTGGATGTCCTTATGGAAAAAAAGTTTTAATTCTTCCATGGCAAAAGTATCCAGGGCGCATTTTACAATATATTGATTGGACCTGGCGTAGTCCAAAATGAAACGGACCGCATCCTCATAGGTAAGCAGTGTGGTATATGCGTCTAAATAACTGTAGGCTTCTTTTTCCAGAATCCATTTAACCACAGAATAAATGTCCTGAAAATGATAATAAAAAGTGCCGCGGTTAATATGACAGTTATCTGTAATTTCCCGTATGGAGATTTTTGTGAGAGGTTTGGTTTCCATTAAACACTTTAGACAAGCAGCTATCCGTTCTTTCATTCGATCGGAGGCAGGGGTTTCCCGACTGTTCATAAATACATACTCCTTTGTACTTTCCGGTTGCATCATAAACAAGAGCTATTTTGTTTATAGTACGACATAGAATGCTGCTTTGCAATATAAAAATTAAACACTTTTAAACAAATGTTGAAAAATTAAACAATTGTAATAAATTATTGATTGTTCAGATTACAGATAAGGGATATGATTTGGAAAAACAAAAGGGAAGTGGTTCATTTGATAAAAGCAGGACAGTGGATTGCGAAGCACAGAGTGCTGATCCTTGTGCTGGCAGTTTTGCTGCTGATTCCTTCTGTGATTGGTATGAGCAGGACAAAAATTAATTACGACCTGCTTACTTATCTCCCGGATGATCTGGATACTGTAAAAGGACAGGACATCTTGGTGGATGATTTTGATATGGGTGCGTTTTCCATGGTCGTGATAGAAAACATGGATATGAAAGATGTCCAGAAGCTGGAGGAAAAATTTGAAGATATTGATCATGTGAAAGAGGTGCTGTGGTACGACGATATTTTGGACATTCAGGTACCGGTGGAAATGCTTCCGAAGGAAATTCGGGATTCGTTTTTTAAAGATGACGCTACTATGATGCTGGTACTTCTCGACGACACTTCTTCATCAGATAACGCCACACATGCAATTAAAGAAATGCGAAAAGCAGCAGATCATCAGTGTTTTATCAGTGGTATGACGGCAATGATTCAGGATACCCAGGATATGTCAGAGAAAGAGGCAAACATTTATATTGCCATTGCCGTACTGCTCTCGTTTATTATTCTTCTGCTGACTACAGAATCTTTTCTGGTACCTGTTTTCTTCCTCCTCAGTATCGGTATGGCAATCCTGTATAACCTTGGGACCAATGTGTTTTTAGGGGAGATTTCGTATCTTACAAAAGCGCTGGCGGCAGTTTTGCAGCTGGGCGTTACGATGGATTATTCGATTTTTCTTTTCCACAGTTATGAAGAGGAACGCCGGAACTATCCGGACGACCGTGTCAGGGCGATGGGGTATGCCATTGTCAATACCTTTCAGTCTGTCACCGGAAGTTCCGTGACCACGGTAGCCGGATTTATCGCTTTGTGTTTCATGTCATTTACCCTGGGTCTGGATCTTGGGATCGTTATGGCAAAAGGTGTGATCCTGGGTGTGATTTCCTGTATCACAATTTTGCCTTCCATGATTCTGATTTTCGACAAACCTATCCAGAAGACGAAGCATAAGAAGATTCTGGGAGATATGAGGAAGCCTTCTTCTTTCATTATACGCCACTACAAAATATGGCTGCTCCTGTTCCTGGTTCTTTCTGTTCCGGCAATTTACGGCAACAACCATACAGAGGTCTATTACGATGTAAGTAAAGGCCTGCCGGATGATCTGCCCAACAGCGTGGCTTCCGGGGAACTGGAAGATAAATTTGGTGTCAGCACAATTCATATGGTCATGTCTGATAAAGACATGAATCCAAAAGATAAACAGGCTATGCTGGATGAACTGGAACAGGTGGAGGGGGTGGAATGGGCTATTAATATGAGCTCTGTAATAGGTCCCGCAGTGCCGGATTCGGTCATCCCGGAGGACATAAAAGGAATGCTTGAAAGTGATCAATACAGCCTGACATTTATCTGCTCCAAATACAAATCAGCAACTTACGAGGTGAATGCTCAGATTGATGAACTCAATGGAATTATCAAGAGCTATAGTGACGATGCAATGCTGATTGGAGAGGCGCCCCTGACCTATGATCTTCAGGAGGTGACAGATACAGATATTCGGAATGTAAACAGTGCTTCCGTACTGATAATTTTTGTAATTATAATGCTGGTTTTCAAATCTGTTTCGATCCCGGTGATTTTGGTGGCGGTGATTGAATTTGCCATTATGGTAAATATGGGGATTCCATACTATCAGGGTGTCAGTCTCCCCTTTGTGGCGAGCATTGTAATTGGAACAATCCAGTTGGGCTCTACGGTGGATTATGCAATCCTTATGACCAGCAGATATCAGAAGGAACGGCAGAACGGGCATGAAAAAAGAGAGGCTGTGTCTATTGCACACCGGACCAGTATGCCGTCTATTCTTACAAGCGGACTGGCTTTCTTTGCCGCTACTTATGGTGTGGCAGTATACTCGGACATCGACATCATCAGTTCCATCTGCACACTTCTGGCGAGGGGCGCAATCATTAGTATGGTAACTGTAATTCTGGTACTGCCATCTATGTTTCTGGTATTTGATAAAGTTATTTGTAAAACAACCATTCACTTTTTAGGAAAGCAATCAAAGGCTGCAAAGAAAGGGGTTTTAAGCAATGAACAGAAATAAGAAAATCAGACGAAAATTTGTTAAATGTACTGCAGCAGGTATGGCAATGGTGCTCAGCGCCACCCCCATCTGTGCCCAGGCAGCAGAAATAAAAGAAGTAAATAAAGATGAGACTGTTTTTATTACTGCAGATTCTTCCGGAAATAAAAAGGAAACTACGGTCTCCAACTGGCTGAAAAATGCAGGTTCACAACCGAATCTGAAGGATCAAACCGATCTGTCCGATATTGAAAATGTAAAAGGAGATGAAACCTTTACTAAGAAGGGCTCCCGGATTATCTGGAAAACAGACGGCGAAGATATTTACTATACAGGCAAGTCGCAAAAAGAGGCGCCGGTTTCTGTAGCCTTTACTTATTATTTAAACGGGAAGGAAATCTCTCCGGAGCAGTTAAAGGGAAAAAGCGGAAAATTAAAGATTCGGATTGACTATCAAAACAATTCAAAAAAGACAGTGAAAATCAATGGAAAGAAGGAAACGATTTATAGTCCGTTTCTGATGATGACAGGGATGATTTTGCCCAACGAAAATTTTGATAACGTAGTAATCGACAATGGAAAAGTGATTTCAGATGGAAATAAAAGTATTGTAGTTGGTTATGCGATACCGGGAATGAAAGAAAGCCTGGGGCTAGATAAAACAAAAGAAACAGTTCCTGATCTGCCGGAGAGTCTGGAAGTTACGGCGGATGTGACGGACTTCTCTATGGGTGCCACTTATACCTTTGCTTCCGCGGATATTTTTCAGAATATGGACACGGAAAACATTGACAGTATTAACAAACTGGAGGATGCACTGGACGAACTGGAGGATGCATCCCTGGAACTGGTAGACGGAACCGGACAGTTAGCGGATGGAGCCGGGAAACTAAAAGAGAATTATCAGACCTTTGATGAAGGAATCCAAACCTTAAAGAGCGGGGTTGAAACCCTGCAGAGCGGAAGCGGAGCTCTGTCGGAAGGAATTTGGAGCTATACCGCCGGTGCTGACCAGCTTAATGACGGCATTCAGAAGTATTTAGGAAATGAAGGTGTCCTGACTGGGAGCGTAAAGGAGTACAGGGACGGGGTCAATACGCTGGTTCTTGGAATCCGGGAATATGCAGACGGAACGGTTTCTCTGTCTGAGGGCATGGAGCAGTATATTGCCGGAGAACAGCAGTTAGCAGAAGGTGCAGCCTCCCTGAAACCCCTGTCTAATGGCCTGAATCAGACTAAGAAGGCAGTTACCCGGCTTTATCAGGTGCTGGACGGAGAAGGAAGCAGCCAGGAAGACATTGCTACAGCGGTAAGGGAATTGTCCCAGGGAATGGAACAGCTCAATCAGGCTATGGACTCAGAGGACATGCAGGAACTTTTGACCTATATGGAATCTCTGACCCAGTCGGGAACGGTTTTAAAAGATGGGGCTGCCTCACTGGAAGAAACAGTAGACAGCCAGATTGCGGCTCAGATTCAGGAAATCGCGTCTGCCGGAACAGCGCTGCAGACGCAGGCTGAGGCGCTGAACCAGCAACTGACCTCGCTTCAGGAAAAAGAGCAGGAAATCGTGAACAGCGCATTGGAACAGGCAACCACAGAGGTGAACAGCCAGATACAGTCCGCAAACGCATTTTTGCAGGAACAGGCGTCCAATGCGGCGGCGGATGCCCAGTCCCAGGCAAATGAGCAGATCTATGCGGCAAGGAATTCCTTGTACAGCCAGGCGGATGCAGCGGAAGCAGAAGGGAATGCAGATGAGGCGAATGCCCTCAGGAATGCGGCTGCTTCTCTTTCGGATGTCTCTGTTGTACCGGCAGACGCGGGAGGAATTTCAGAGATTTCAGTTTCCGGCGTGACGGTAGATTCTGTATCTGTCAGCATCGAAGATCTGCAGGCATCTCTTAGTCAGTTGGACAGTGCCTGTGCGGCCCTGCTTGGCGGCATGGAGACCGCACAGATGAAGGCCGGGGCACTTCAAGAGCAAATGGATGGAATGAAAGGACAGGCGGAAAGTCTGGAACAACTGGCAGGTATGCAGGCATCCTTAAAAGAAAATATCGGACAACTGAATACTGGTATGCAGGGATTGAATACAGCAGTGGGACAACTGTCAGAGAATGCTGCGGCGTTGGATCAGGGGACGGAGTCTTTTCCACAGGCAGCACAGGGGATTGAGGATCTGTTGGCCGGGTTCCGTACACTGGGTCTGAATAACCAGCAGCTTCTTGCAGGAGCTAAACAGTTAAAACAGAATGCACCGGGAGTGGTTCAGGGAGCAGCGACACTCCAGGGAGGCACAGCGGAATTAAGCAGCGGTCTGGAGGAACTAAGCGGACAGCTTTCTTCCGGCGCAGGACAGCTTGCGGCAAACAGCAGTGCCCTGCGAAACGGAGCCAGTGACCTTGGAAGTGGGATCCAGGCTCTTTCCTCTGGAGCGCAGTCCTTACAGGAGGGGAGCAGCCAGGTTTGCGCCGGAATCTCACAGTTGGATGACGGAGCAGCTACGCTTCGGGATGGAATGAAAAAATTCCAGGATGAGGGCATCCATGAACTGACCACGATGGCAGATGAGAAACTGGGCGATGTTATGGACCGTCTGGATATACTCACTTCACCAGAATATGCTTACCAGACATTTTCAGGAAAAGAAGAGAATATGGACGGGGAAGTGAAGTTCATTATTGTTACAGATGAGATTAAAAATAGGAAAGAATAGGTCACATCTCATCTTTCATGTACCTGATATTTCTGATAAATAAATTTCCCCGCGACAGTTAAGAAAACTATGAGTATCAGGTACGCAATCGGAGCAATCTGATAGTTTGTAAAATATTTTCCCAAAACATGAATGAGCCGGTTATCACATAACTCCCATGATGCCAGCAGATTTGTGGGGAATAGGTCGTATATTTGTGAAGCAATTCGGAATTGATAGGGGATATTTATCATCATTGTTAAAATCATAGTTCCAACCGGAACAGCCATAGCAGCGACACTGTTTTTCAGCAGTTCCGATAAAATCATAATTGTACTGGAATACAGTACGGATATTACTGTCAAAGTAAGCAATAAGATGAAAACAGACTCTCCTACAGTCACTGTCCATGAGGACATGGGAAACGCAATCTGTAAGGCAGCATGAAAACCGTCAGATCCGTACACGAATATGCTGGAAATCGCCGCTGCTCCAAAAAACAGGATTGCTGATATGACGCCAAATGTTATTCCTGCAAGAAGTTTTGCCAAATATAATCGTGTTTTTCCGTACCGGCTGCACAGGATAACAGCATCCGTTTTTCTTAAATGCTCAATTGAAAAAACACTGGAAAGACAGATGGAAAGAAACAGAAACAGTATGCAATTTATTGTATACGCACAGAACCACAGATTGCTCCACCCATCTGTATATTCATATACAAATGGCTTTTGAATCTGAGAATCTTTATTTGACCAAAAGGCGTTTTCTTCCTCTGTCAGCATTTGGTCGGTGTTGTTTTGATAAATTTCCTTTTCCCGAATTGCATACAATTCATCAGAATTAATGTCTGACAACAAGTCTCTGTCATTTACGATCTGCTGTACATAGAAGCGAATCGGTGCTGTCGATGAGTAATTGCTTACCTCTCCGGTTTCTTCTGTTCGATATTCTTCCTGCATTTCCTGAAGCAAAGTATCGTCAATGACTCTTCCCGAAAAACTTTTTGCACTATGTTTAATGATTTTCAAAGCCTCGTATCCGCTCACCTCAGTTTCACCATAATAAACGGATGTGGATACTAAAGCACTAAATCCTGAAAAGATACACAGCGCCAGCATGATTATCCCGGTAATCCATACAATTTTTCGGTTTACAATCTTTTTAAGTTCATAAACATATAATGTGGTCTTATTCATTTTTATCCTCCTGAAACTGTTCCAGATAAAATTGTTCAAGGTCGCCGGATTTATCTGTCCATTTCCCCTGATAAATCAGTTGTCCGTCTTTCATCATAAGAACATCATCGGCAATATGTTCAATATCAGCTACAATATGTGTGGACAGAAGCACAATACTGTCTTTTCCAAAATCATCAATCAGATTACGGAAACGAACACGCTCTTTAGGGTCAAGTCCTGCTGTCGGTTCGTCCAGTACAAGCAGTTTCGGCTCGTTGAGAAGGGCCTGAGCAATCCCTAATCTTTGCTTCATACCGCCGGAATAGGTCTTGATTTTCTTTTTGGCTGCGTCCTGCAGGGATACTAACTGCAATAATTCGGTTGTCCGCCGTCTTGCCTGCGGTTTTGCAATCCCTTTTAATGCTGCCATGTACAAAAGGAAATCCTGTCCCGTAAATTCCGGATAGTAGCCAAAATCCTGCGGCAAATAACCGAGGACAGAGCGATAGTTTTCTTCGCTGACATCTATGCCGTCAAAAGAGACGGTACCGCCGGTGGGTTTTAAAATACCGCAAATCATTCGCATAAGGGTGGTTTTTCCTGCCCCATTTGCACCGAGCAGACCATGGACGCCTTTTTCAAGTTTTATAGAAATGCGGTCAACTGCAATTTTGTTTTTATACTGCTTTGATAATCTGTCAATTATAAGTTCCATGCAAATTCCTCCGTTTGTTTTACCACTTGATAGCATTGTTTTGTCGTCCCGATTCCGAAAAGTATCACGGCTGTAATCCACCAAATAAAGCCCTGTCCTGCATAAATTGCCGGGAACGACTGGTAAACGAAAAGATTAACCGCACTGACAGTTACTGCAATTCCGGTACAAAGGCAGGCTGATTCTTTGCCATGAAACCTGCGAATTGCCCATAATCCGCCAAAGGTAGTGAGCAGGTATGGACATGCCATACAGACACCCGTTTGCAGGATGCCAGTTCTATTGTTCATGCAGGCGAAAGGAATAAGCAGACAAAACAATGCAAAGTTCGCTGCACCAAGAATACACAATCTGGCAAGTACCACACTTTTTAGAGAGAAACGGGTGGATAATTCAAATTCAGCCATTCCATAATTCTCGGAACGTCCGCTTTCTGTAATGACAGATAAGGCCAGAAGCGGCATAAAAGCAGAAATACACCAGAGCATATCGTGTTTCAAACATCCGGCGCCAATGAAAGCAATTGTAAAAATCAGGACAGAAAGCCCCCAGGCCCATTTGCGGATATACGCCGCCTGTGTGACTATAAATTCCAAATTGCTGATTGACGGTTTTGGAACATTGCGGAAAAACTCTTTCTTCCGGGTCGGTAAGGGGATATCGAAACTCTCTTTCAGCGCATTTTTTAACTCTTTGTTCATGTAAAATCCTCCTCTCCAAGTTTACTTTTCAGACCTTTTGCCGCCTGTGAAAGTCTGCGATAGACAGCAAATCTTGAAATACCGTACAGCTTACAAATAACAGAAACAGGGACTTCATTCACATAGCGGAGCAGCAACAGCTCTCTGTCTGCTTCTTCAAGTTTCTCCAGAGCCATTTTAACGGAAATTCGTGTTATCATGTCAGTTTCTGAATGATTGTCAGCAACTTCCTCGACGTCCTTGTCTAAGACCTCCGTTTTATTCTTTCGGTATTCGTCAACGCAGAGATTACGGGCAATGGTGTATAAGTATTGAAGCGCTTTCCCTGTGTTCACATAATCGCTGCTATCAAGAAATCGAAGAAAGGTTTCCTGAGTAAGATCTTCTGCTGTTTCCCGCTGATGAACCTTGAAATAGCAGTAGCGATATATTTTGTCATATTGTTCTTCTAAGTCCATGGACACTCTCAAAACCTCCTCTCACTATGTATAACGGTTTAAGCGCATGGAATGTGCGGCAGTTTCTGGGATTTACTTGCTTTTTTTTTACGCATTTGTTATTATGTCGTTGACAATTATAATTATATAATGAGAGAGCTGATATGTAAGGAGAGGTTTTATGTTTATCAAAAAGAAACTATGCATGTTGCTTTTAGCAGTATCCCTTACTGTTGTACTTGGCGGATGCCAGGGCGACAAGGCAAAGGGAGAAGGATCTCAGACAAACGACAGTTCTCAGGAAACAGAAGCGGAACCAACCATGGGAGGTTCCATTATAGTAGGAATTCCTCAGGATTTAGAGGATAGTCTTGACCCACATAAAGCAGTTGCGGCAGGAACGAAAGAAGTCCTATTTAATATTTACGAAGGTCTGGTAAAGCCAGATTCAGAAGGAAATTATACGGACGCGGTAGCGGAAAGCCACAGCATTTCAGATGATGGGAAAGTCTATACATTTAAGCTCAGAGAGCATGTGAAATTCCACGATGGAACGGAAGTTACCGTAGACGATGTAAAATATTCGATTGAACGATGCGCCGGTATTAATGGGAATGGTACTCCATTAGTAGCGGCGTTTTCCAATGTGGAAAAGGTGGAAACACCGGATACATCCACAGTGGAGATCAGTTTAAAAGAAGCGGACACGGAATTTCTTGCCTATCTGACCGTTGCTGTTGTACCTGAGCACTGCAGGGATTTGGACAAGAATCCAGTGGGAACAGGCCCGTTTTGCTATGAGTCCCGGTCGCCTCAGGAAAATATCGTAATCCGGAAATTTGAGGACTACTGGAATACAGAAGGACAGGCATATCTGGACGAAGTGACCTTTAAGGTGGTAGGCGACAGTAATGCGATCGTCACAGGATTGAAGGCAGGCTCTATTGATATGTATCCGAGGATCAATTCTACCCAGTCTGCGCAGATTGCGGATAATGAGGATCTGCGGATCTACGAGGGTGGGATGAACCTGATCCAGGCGTTGTATTTAAATAACGCACAGGAGCCTTTTGATGATGTGAGAGTAAGGCAGGCGCTCTGTTATGCGGTGAACCGTCAGGAGATCTTGGACATGACCGCGGACGGCAAAGGAACGATCATCGGAAGCAGTATGTTCCCTGCATTTGAGAAATATTATATGCCCGAGCTGGCGGATAAATATCCCCAGGATATAGAGAAGGCAAAAGAACTGCTGAAAGAAGCAGGTTACCCGGACGGGTTTGAGATGACCATTACGGTGCCCAATAATTATCAGCAGCATGTTGACGCGGCACAGGTGCTGGCGGAACAATTAAAGCAGGTGGACATCAGGGTTGAAATTCAGCTTGTGGAATGGGACAGTTGGCTGAGCGATACCTATGCGGACAGACAGTTCCAGTCAACTGTAGTAGGGCTTGACGCCTCCTACTTAAGCGCAAGAGCATTGCTGGAGCGGTTCGCTTCGGATTCAGAGAAGAACTTTATTAACTACAGTAATCCGGAATATGACGCATTATATGAAAAAGTGACAAAGAGCACAAATGATGGGGAGCAGGTCAGTCTTTATAAAGAGATGGAGACACTGCTTGCTGATGACGCGGCAAATGTGTATATTCAGGACATGGCTTCTGAGGTCGTGCTGAGAAAGAACTACGGCGGATATGAATTCTATCCTTTGTATGTCCTTGATATGGCAAAGATTTATCAGACAGTGGAATAGAAAAGGTCTGTAAGGAGGAGGGAAGAAAATGAAGTATATGATGAAAAAAACAGGAACTCTCATTATAACCTTGCTAATTGTCTCATTTTTGTCCTTTCTCGCTTTTAACGTGATTCCGGGAGACGCCGCCAGATCAAAGCTGGGGACAGAAGCAACCCAGGAGCAAGTGGAAGCGCTGCAAACAGAGATGGGGCTTAATGAACCGATCCTGGTGCAGTACGGAAGGTGGCTTAGGGACTTTGTCACCGGGGATCTGGGCGAGTCCTTCAGCTATTCCATGCCGGTGTGGGAGCTTTTGCGGGACAAGATTCCCATCACAGCAGCGTTGACGGCAATATCCTTTTTTCTGATTCTTCTGCTGTCTGTTCCTCTTGGGATTTTTACGGCGCAGAGGGAAGGAAAGTGGCCGGACAGGGCGCTTATGGTGTTAGATCAGATCGCCATGTCAGTTCCGGGATTTTTCTGGGGAATCCTCATTACACTTTTGTTCGGGCTGATCCTGAAATGGTTCACCCCCGGGGCGTATGTGCCGATCACAGAGAGCTTTGGAGGTTTTTTATCTTACCTGATCGCTCCTGGCGCGGCGATTGCCCTGCCAAGGTGCGCCATGGGCGTGAAAATTCTGAGAAGTTCTGTGCTGGCGCAGATGGAAAAAGATTATGTGCGAACCGCTTACGCGAGAGGAAACGGACGCAGGCGGGTCATGTACCGCCATGTGCTGAAAAACGCGCTGCTCCCGGTGCTTACTTTCTGGGGCATGACTATAGCGGATATTGTGGCGAACAGCATTATCATTGAACAGGTCTTTACTATCCCCGGGATGGGAAGCCTGTTGATCACATCAATTTCTAACCGGGATTATCCGGTGGCACTGGGGATCATTGTACTGATCGCGTTCTTTGTGATCGCGGTGAATTTCCTTGTAGATATTTTATACGGCAGGATCGACCCGAGGATTCGGGTAGAGCAGTGAGAGGACAAAACCGATGAAAAAACATCAGAAGAATTACAATTTCATGATTGGAGCAGGCATTGCTTTTTTCATGTTCATATTTCTGCTGGCCGGGTATTTTTTTACACCCTATGATCCGGATGGCATGGACGGAGGGGCGAAGATGGCGGCGCCGTCCCTTTTTCATCTGTTCGGGTGCGACCACTTTGGACGGGATGTATTCAGCCGGGTGATGAAAGGCATGGGAACCACATTTTTTGTGGCAGCGTCAACCGTAGTCTTAGGCGGGGGTGCGGGGATTCTGATTGGAGCTTTTACCGGATATTTCGGAGGATGGGTGGATGAAGTGCTTATGCGCTTTAACGATGCGGCTGCATCTTTTCCCCATATCTTGCTGGCTCTGGTATTTATCGCTATTCTGGGACCGGGTAAATATAATGTTATCTTTGCGCTGGCGATCGTGTTTATCCCCAACTTTGCCAGGATCACGAGGAGCGAGTTCCTAAGTCAGAGGGAGATGGACTATGTGAAAAGCGCCCGACTCATGGGGGCATCCCACCTGCGGATCATGTTCATACACATTTTCCCAAACGCGTTGCCGTCCGTGCTTTCCATGGCTGCCATCGGCTTTAATAATGCGGTTCTGGCGGAGGCAGGCATGAGTTATCTGGGCATCGGCGTGCAGCCGCCGGATGCGTCTCTTGGAAGAATGTTGTCCGAGTCTCAGACATATCTTCTGAACGCCCCGTGGTGTGCAATCTTTCCTGGGCTTGCGGTGATCCTGCTGGCTCTGGCATTTTCCCTGCTCAGTGACGGGATCTTAAAGAAAGGCGGCAGATAGTATGCAGAATGGCAGGAAACTTTTAGAAGTGAAAGATTTAAATATTGAGTTTTATGATACCACACCGCCTGAGAGGGTGGTAAAAGGGGTGTCCTTTTCCATGGAAAAAGGGGAGATCCTGGGTATCGTGGGGGAATCTGGTTCCGGAAAGACACAGACTGCGCTTTCCATCCTGCGGCTTTTAAAGAGTAATTCCGGGATTTCCGGCGGTCAGATCCTTTTCAAAGACCGGGATCTGGGGCTCTATTCGGAACAGGAGCTTGAGCAGGTACGGGGCGGGGAGATCGCCATGATCTTTCAGGAACCTATGACGTCTTTGAATCCTGTTCTCACGGTGGGAAGCCAGATCGAGGAAGGCCTCAGTCTGCATACAAAGTTATCGGCGGAGGAAAGAAAAAGACGCGCAATTCTCGCCATGGAAGAAGCAGGACTTCAGAGGGCGGAAGAACTGTATCAGAAGTATCCCCACCAGCTTTCGGGCGGGATGCGGCAGAGAGTGATGATTGCGGCTGCCCTTGTGACGGAGCCGGATCTGCTCATTGCAGATGAACCTACTACTGCTCTGGATGTGACCATACAGGCTCAGATTCTGGAACTGCTGAAAGAGATCAACAGAAAGCACGGCACGGGTATCCTATTTATTTCCCATGATCTTGCTGTGATACGCAGGCTCTGCAGACGTGTGCTGGTGATGAATGAGGGCAGGGTGGAAGAAGCAGGAGAAGTGGAAATGGTCTTCGAACACCCGGAAAAGGAGTACACAAGGAAGCTGCTGGCCGCAATCCCCAATCGCCGGGAGTCCTTAAGGAGAAGGAGACACGGATGAGATGAAATATGTATTAGAGGTAAAGAATGTAAGCGCCATCTATCGGGAAGGCAGAACGGAAAAGACAGTATTAAAAGGAGTCAGTTTCGAAGTCCGGGAAAATGAAATCCTGGGACTGGTGGGCGAGAGCGGGTGCGGAAAGTCCACTTTGTCCAAGGTAATTCTGGGATTCGTGAAGGCTTCCCAGGGGGAAATCGTGCATCATACGAAAATGCCTCAGATGATCTTTCAGGATCCTTATTCATCCCTGAATCCGAAAAAGAAGATCGGATGGATCCTGGAAGAACCGCTGCGGATCCGGAAGATTCCCGTTCATGAGCGAATGAAACGAGTAAGCGAGATGGCGAAAAAGACAGGGCTGGGAGAGGAGATACTTACCCGCCGTCCGGGTGAATTAAGCGGTGGACAGAGACAGCGAGTAAGTATTGTCGCAGCGCTTTTGCAGGGTTCCCGCTTTCTAATCGCGGATGAACCAGTCTCTGCTCTGGATGTGACCATTCAGAGACAGATTATGGAACTGATGGTAAGCCTTCAGGAGGAAACGGGAATCTCCATACTGTTTATTTCCCATGACCTGAACGTCATTTATCAGATGTGCGACCGTGTGTTGGTGATGAAGGACGGGGAAATCGTGGAAAAAGGGGAGAGGGAGGAAATCTTCTCCAATCCTCAATCCGATTATATGAAAAGACTGCTGGAGACCATGCCGTAAAACAGAAAAAGAATAGTAGGATGAAAAGGGCCTTCCGAACTCTCGTGATTTTCGGAAGGCCCTTTTTTTTGTTGTATATACTTAAAATTTATGCGAGTGCAGCACGTGAGTGTTCCAAAACTGTTCTGTGCGCAAAAATAATCCGTTATCTATATTTTTATGTAGAAGGAAATATTTTAACTTGCTATTCTTACTTTACAATGAATCAGGCATTGATGGTTTCGTTGGAACAGCAGGCGATCAGCCGGGGATAATCTGTGATTTCAATCCATTTACGGTGTGAAACAATGATCCCGTTGTTTCTGAGTTTGGCCAGATTGTTGGTGACGTTCACAAGGCTGATAGTCAGAATATCAGCGATCTCCTGCTGCGTCAGTTCAATCCGGTTGGGCGTTCCGGCCGGAGAATGAAGAGAAAACAGGTACAGAAGATTACATACTTTAATGAATGCATTATTGTAATCCTGGTGGGCGGATTCATAAATAAATAAGTTGATGTACATGGAATATGTCTCCAGAACACGGGCATTTAAGGACATATTTTCCTGATACATCCGGTAGAAATCTTCTCTGGTAAATTCCAGAGCTTCCACCTGAGTTAAAGCCTCCGTTCCTATAGAAGCCTCAATCTTGAAAACAGAGTTCTGACATCCTGGAAATACAGTTCCATTACTGTGAAAATGCAGAATTTTATGGTAGCCATCCTCATGTTCCACAAAAGTCTTAACGATTCCGGATTTAATGTAATACACATAACGGATGGTTTCTCCCAGATTCCATATCATGTCCCCTTTTTCAAAGACACGGCGTCGATGTGGTTGGGAAAGAAAATAGTCATAAAATTCTGTATAATCATCAGAAAAGAAATATCGGGGAATCAGCATAAGTTTACCTGCCTTTCTGGGAATTGTTTTCAGTATATCATGAATCTGCGTATTTGCCCACAGGGGTAGAATGAATAAGGGAGAAACTTGAATTTGTCATAATATAGGATATTGATGATAGGAGAAATGAAGAATGAGTAAAACATTAAGGTTAGTAATTCCAGAGTGGCATGGCGGGATTAACCCCGATTATGTGTTCGGCTCTCAGTTATTATCGCAGATTGCCCCCCAAAGCGCAGACGACACTACCATTCATATTGATGTGAACACCGATTATCAAAAGAAGCTGAATCAAGTAGATGGTATTGACGGTGGGGATTTTCTGCTGCAGCAAATGACAGAAACACGTAAGGTATTAGAGGCAGAACAACCGGATAAAGTGATTGTTTTCGGAGGAGACTGTTCCGTAACCCAGGTTCCCTTTGACTACCTGAACAGCCGTTATAACAATAGCCTGGGGATAATATGGCTTGACGCGCATCCGGATATTTCTGACACAACGCAGTCTTCCCATCTTCACGAAATGGTTCTGGCAAACTTACTTGGACAGAATCCTGCATCAAGAATAACAAAAGTGGAATACCCGTTTACCCCTGATAAAGTTATTTATGCAGGATTAATTGAAGAACGTTTACGGGATATGGATAAGGCCTGCATGGAACTAAATATAAAAATTTTATCCCCCGGCGAATTGCAGGAGAGCAGCCAACAGCTTCTCCAATGGATTGAAAATAACCGTTTCGGGCACGTAGCTATCCACTGGGATCTGGATGTATTGTCGCCTGCCGATTTTCGATCCATTTACCCTGCAGAGCCTTATACAGATGCAAATCTATTTCCTGCTGCAGTTGGTCGTATGACGCTCAAAGACATAGGGCGGATTTTGAAAGAAGTATCTGCGGCAGTTGAAATTGTAGGATTAAGTATTACAGAGCATTTGCCCTGGGACGCAATTCGTCTGAGAAAAACACTCTCCGGGATTGATATTTTTAAAAGCAGTATAAGCTGAAATACAAAGAGAAATTTACAAGAATTAAATATTCTCCTGTATCATCTGCAGGAAGACTTTCACTGCCGGTGAAAATGTCTGGTATTTTTTGGTTACAATATGAAGATCCACAGAAAGTTCAGGATGAATGGGACGGAACGTCAGGTTCCGTCCCATTGTATTTACAAGTCGGTCCAGACAGAGAGCGTATCCGATCCCGTGTTCTACCAGAAAAGTGGCATTATAGATCAGGCTGTAGGTAGCGACCACGTTCAGGACAGAATAGTTCAGTCCAAACCATTCCAGTTGCTGATGCCCTGAAAAAGTCTGTTCTGCCAGAATCATAGGCAGGGATTTTAACTGGTCGATATTGATAGATTCCTGACAGGCAAGTTTACAGTCGGCAGGCATCAGCAGCCCGTAGACATCTTTTTGATGAAGGTTCAGGTAATCATATTTTTCCTGCCGGATTGGCCCCAGTAGAAGACCCATATCCACAAGTCCTTTGTCCAGGCGTTCTAAAATTACGTCTGCATCGCCGCTGTGGGTGTGGAATTTTACATCCGGGTACTTTTGATGAAAATCGGCAAGAATACGGGCGATCTTATCCATTGCAATGGTTTCTCCGCATCCAATGGTAATGTGGCCGCTGAGAATGGTTTCTTCTGTGTGAAGAGCTGCTTCCGTGCTGTCCATAAGTTCGAGGATTTCCTGCGCGCGTCCGCGGAGAAATTCGCCTTCCTCCGTCAGAGTTAAATTTCGTTTTCCACGGATAAACAGCTTTTTCCCGAGCTGTTGTTCCAGTTCCATTAACTGTCTGGAGAGCGTAGGCTGGGCGATATACAAAGATTCCGCCGCCCTTGTAATATTTAATTCCCGTGCAGCCGCAAGAAAATATTGCAGCAGTCTTGTTTCGATCATAATATCCCTCCCGGTTAAAAATAGGGAAAATGTGCCTGTGTCTAATGGGGATATTATAAATTTTTATATCATACATGTCAACTATAATAAGATATACTTAATAGCTGTTTGTAATTAAATGTTTTGTTATATATACTGTAGACAGAAAGAACAAGAGGAGGAAGGAACCATGAAGATTTCTGTAAAATCAGATGAATATGAAATTATTTACGAATTGAACGACAGCCCGGCAGCAGAGGAGTTGTATAACCAGCTTCCTCTGACAACGGAAGTGGAGCCATTCAGCAATAATGAGATGACCTTTTACCCTGAAAAACTGAGTACGGAAGATACGCCCCTTTCCGGAGGGGAACCAGGTTCCCTCTCTTACTATGAACCCTGGGGAGACGTGGTCATGTTTTATGCGCCATGTGCACCCAACAGCAGTCTGTATGAACTGGGAACAGTGGTTTCAGGGGAAGAATTTATCGAAAACCTGAGCGGGACGATTACGGTTTCTTCTTATGAGGAATAAAGAAAGCAAAAGGGAAGCAGAAAGGAGAGAAGAAAAATGGTGAAATATGTAAAACTGAGTAATAATGTGGAGATGCCGCAGGAAGGGTTCGGGGTTTTTCAGGTGCCGGAAAGTGAGTGTGAAGAGGTTGTATACCAGGCAATCCAGACGGGGTACCGCCTGATTGATACAGCAAGTTCCTATAAAAATGAAGAGGCAGTGGGAAGGGCTGTCCAAAGGGCGGTTTCGGAAGGTCTTGTGCGAAGAGAAGAACTTTTTATCGCCACGAAAGCGTATATTCAGGAGATGGGATATGAAAAACTGAAAGAGGCATTTTTCCGTTCCCTGGATAAGCTGGGACTGGACTGTCTTGACCTATATCTTATCCATATGCCGCTGGGGGATTATTACGGAGCCTGGAGGGCTATGGAAGAGCTTTACGAAGAGAAAAAGATCCGCGCCGTCGGGGTGTGTAACTTTGATGGGGCCCGGCTGATGGATCTCTGCTACAACGTAAATGTCAGGCCGATGGTCAACCAGATTGAACGACACCCCCACTTTCAGCGGGCAGAAGACCTGGCTGTGATGGGAAAACTGGGCGTACAGCCAGAAGGGTGGGCTCCTTTTGCAGAGGGATTAAAAGGAATGTTTACGGAGCCTGTTCTGCGGGAAATCGCCGCAAAACATAATAAGACGGCGGCACAGGTCATTCTGCGGTGGAATATTCAGCAGGGCGTGGTCATTATCCCCAAGTCGGTGCATCGGGAGAGGATGGAAGAAAATCTGGCAATATGGGATTTTACACTGGATGAAGAGGATATGGAACGGATCTCCGGGCTGGATAAAAACTGTCCGTCCATGTTGGACTGCGCAAAACCAAGTGAAATAGACCGGCTTTATAATTATCTGGAGAATCCGATTTTAACAAGCCTGTAGATGGATGGAAGAAAGAACCGAAAGTATGAAAAGAATGATACACAGATAGAAGGAGGAACAGAAAATGCTGAATATGGAAGTAAACGGGCAAAATATTCACATCACATTATATGAAAACTCTTCGACACAGGAATTTAAGAAGCTGCTGGAAGAGGGGACACTGACGCTGGAGATGAAGGATTATGCCCATATGGAGAAATTTGCCAGTATCGGAAGAAACCTCCCCAGAAATGATCGCTGGGTCACCACGAGGCCCGGCGATCTGATCCTGTCCGAGGGAAATTTACTGGTCATTTATTATGCCCCCAATACCTGGAATTTTACCAGGCTGGGCAAGGTGGAGAACCTGTCGGAAGACGAACTGAAAAACGTACTGGGAAAAGGAAATATCAAAGCCACGCTGACATGGTGTGCATAGGAAGCTCAGAGGGATTTTTCTTTCCTGTACTGGGTAGGGGTTCTTCCTTTTTTCTGCTTAAAGAGCCGGGAAAAGTACAGAGAGTCATCGTAACCTACAGACCGGGCGATGTCGCTGACTGGAAGTTTTGTGTCCTTTAGCAGAGAACAGGCTCTGCGGATACGGTAGTCCAGGAGATATTCCTGGGGAGAGGTTCCCGTAATGTCTTTGAACAGACGGTAAAGGTAGGTCCGCTCAATATTAAGAAAGTTAGCGATCACCTGAATATTTACTGAGTGCGCGTAATTATTTTCAATATACCGGAGAGCCTCTTCCACATAGGAGATTTTTTTCTCTCTGGCAGGAATATATTTTCTCGGAAACTTACTGGCCAACAGATAGAGATATTCGTAAAGGATACTGTTCATCATCAAATCCCGGTTTTCCGGGAGGTTATAAGCTTCAAACATTTTTTCATGACAGAGCCGTACCCGGTCGTCTTTGCCATAATGAAAGTAAGGAGTATCCAGAAGAGAGGTTCTCTTTAAATAGGACTCCATCTTGATCCCCTGGAACCCAATCCACGTATAGGTCCAGGGGTCATATTTATCAGCTTCATAATAGATTAAGGTGTTGGGGCGAATGAGAAAAGCATCCCCTTCCCTTAATGGATAAATATGTCCGTCTGTTTTATAAATGCCTTTTCCCTTTAGAATATAATGAATCAGATAGCCGCTGCGGACTACAGGGCCATAGCTGTGGCCGGGAATACAGGTTTCGTAACCGCAGGTATAAATCATGGCGTCCAGGTTCCGGGAAAAGTCATTTGAAAAAATATAGTCTTGCATGATTCCTCCAACATAACTGTATGATTAAACAACATTTGTCTATGTAATACTCATTATATTCCAGTATAATAATAATTACAAGAACAAAGCATAACGCATTTGTTCAGCCCCGGGAAAAGATAAGACATGTCTTGGATTTTAAGAAAAGTGGAGGTATTATAAAATGGATGCTGAAAAAAGAAAACGCTATGAGCGCATAGCGGAGGAACTGGTTCGGCTTGCAGGGGGAAGAGACAACATTCTGGGCGTGGCCCACTGTGCTACCAGACTCCGGCTGGTGCTGGAGGACAATGACAAGGCAGATACCAGGGCCATTGAAGATGTGGATTTGGTGAAAGGCGTATTTGTGGCCGGAGATCAGCTTCAGATTATCTTTGGCGCAGGTCTGGTAAATGATGTATGCCAGGTACTGGCCGATTCCATACATATGGACAGTATGAGCCTGGGAGATTTGAAAACAAAGGCAAATAAACGTATGAATCCGCTCCAGAGAGCAGTAAAGGCTCTTTCCGATGTGTTTATTGAAATTATGCCGGGTATCCTGGCAGCCGCTTTGCTGACGGGACTTTCCAGTGTTTTAGGCAATATTGAATTTGTACAGAACAATGACACGCTGTACGGCCTGTCCAGACTCATTAACATATCTTCCGGAGCGATTTTCGGATTCCTGCCCCTTTGTGTGGCTTACAGTACCGTGAAGCGTTTCGGCGGGCGGCCCATTATGGGAATCGTAATCGGCTGTATTATGCTGACAAACAGCCTGGCAGATGCCGGCGCTGCAGCTCAGGGAACCGTAGATGTAACTACCCTGCATATTTTCGGACTGCCGGTGGATTTGATTGGCTTCCAGGGCGGCATCATTGTAGCATTGCTGATAGGTATTGTAACAGCAAAGCTGGATATTTTCTTTGAGAAAAAAGTTCCGGAAGTTATACGTCTGTTAGTTTCTCCTCTTCTGACTACTTTAGTAAGTTCCTTCCTGTTATTTATGATTATCGGACCGGTAGGAAGAGGACTGGCAAATGGAATTACAGCAGTTCTGGTATGGATGACCCAGCATCTGGGAGTCTTTGGTTATGCGGCATTTTCCGGTGTTCAGCAGTTGATTGTCATTACAGGTCTTCATCACGTATTCGGAGCCATTGAATCCCAGCTTCTGGTGGATACGGGAAGAAACTTCCTGAATCCTCTGATGTCTGTGGCAATTATTGCCCAGGGCGGCGCAGTATTAGGATATCTGGTGAGAAATCTGAAAGACGCCAAAGCGAAAGAACTTTGTATTCCCAGTTTTATTTCCGTACTGTTCGGAATTACAGAACCGGCCCTTTTCGGTGTAAACTTAAGATACCGTTATCCCATTATCGGCGGATGTCTGGGCGGTGCTGTCGGCGGCGCTATCGTATACTTTACAGATTTGGCGGCTTTGGGATTCGGAACGACAGTCGTTCCCGGAATTGCCCTGGCAGACCCCACAAATAACGGTTATGTCAGCTATATTATCGCTCATGTGGCAGCAGTGGCGGCAGGATTTATCTTCGCCTTCCTCCTTGGAATTGTCTTTGACAAGAGAAACAAAAAAGCAGTGGCAGTTTCTTCTGAAACTACGGAAACAGCGGCTGTTTCTCAGACATCCGGCGCAGCGAAGCAGGAACTTCCGGAAGAAATTCTGGCTTTTACTTCCGGAGAATTCGTAGGAATCGAAAAGGTAAAGGATCCTACTTTTTCCCAGAAGGTTCTGGGAGATGGTGTGGCAATCCTTCCCACAGAAGGGAAGATTTACGCCCCGGCAGACTGTACAGTAGAGATGGTGATGGATACCAAACATGCGGTAGGTCTTCGTACAAAGGGCGGAAACGGTCTGCTGCTTCATGTGGGAATTGATACGGTACAGCTTGGCGGAAAGTATTTTCAGGTTCATGTGAAAGAAGGACAGACCCTGAAGGCCGGAGACAGCATTCTGGATTTCGATAAGGATAAAATCGCCGGGGAAGGCTATGATACAGCAGCCTGCCTGATTTTCACAGAACCTTTGGAAGGCGTGCATGCGGACAGAGAAACAGAAAGGACCGTGGCAGTGGGAGATAAGATTGCAGTGTTCACGGAGTAAGAGGGACAGCTATGGAAAATGGTTTTCAGAAAGCAAGAGAAGCAGAAGAAAGAATGGGAAGGACAGTGTCAGACTGTCCTTTCCGGACACAATATCATATTATGCCGCCGGTAGGCTGGATCAACGATCCCAACGGTCTGTGCCAGTTTCAGGGAGAGTTCCATGCCTACTTTCAGTATTCCCCTCTGAATGTACAGGGAGGAGGCGGATACTGGGGACACTGTGTAAGTAAAGATATGCTCCACTGGGAGTACCGGGATCCTGTGCTGACTACGGATATTCCGGAAGATGCCGGCGGTGTGTATTCCGGTTCTGCGCTGATTGAGCAGGATAAGATGTATCTCTTTTATACGGGAAATGTGAAAAAACCGGGAGACTATGACTATATAGACGCCGGAAGGAGCAGTACCCAGATCCTTACAGAGTCAAAAGACGGTCAGCAGATGTCTGCAAAGACCATTCTGCTGAGAATGGAGGATTATCCGGAGGATATGACCCAGCATATCCGGGATCCCAAAGTGTGGAAGGAAAATGACCATTACTATATGGTGCTGGGAGCCAGGGCAAGAGCCTGGGATAATCAGGGGAACCGCAGAGATAAGGGCGGAATTCTTATTTATGTGTCAGAAGATAAGAAGAACTGGAGACTGGAACGGGAAATTGTGCCAAAGAAAGCCTTTGGCTATATGTGGGAGTGTCCGGATATTTTCTGTCTGGGCGGCAGGAGAATCCTGTCCTTTTGTCCCCAGGGACTGGAAACCCAGGAGGAAAAGTTTCAGAATATCTATCAGTCCGGCTATGCTTTCCTTCGGGAAAAGGATTTTATACAGACCTTCCGGGAATGGGATATGGGCTTTGATTTCTATGCTCCCCAGACCTTTGAAACCCAGGAAGGAAGAAGGATTCTGATAGGCTGGGCCGGAGTGCCGGATACAACAGAGGTTCATAAAAACCTTTCTGTCAGAAACGGCTGGCAGCACTGCCTGACCATTCCCGGAGAGCTGTTTTTCTTAAATGGTAAGCTGTGCCGAATGCCGGTAAGAGAGCTGGAAGAGCTGCCCTGGGAAAGGGTGGATCTTAAGCAGGAAAAATTCTGTTGGGCCGGGAAGAGTCTGAAAGCCAGAATCACCGGAATCCAGGGAGAAAAGAGGCAGATCCGGATTGGAAAGGGAGAGAATGCCCTGACAATTTCCACAGAAGGGAACCGGACAGAAATATCTTTCCTGAATCAGGAGGGCGTACCGGCTTTATGCGGCGGCGGAAGAGGAAAAAGAGCAGGCCGGGTGGAAGGAAAGACAGAAGAAATGCTTATCCTCCTTGACAGTTCCATTGTGGAGATTTTTATAAATCAGGGAGAACTGGTATTTACCACCAGAATCTATCTGGAAATGGATGAAAGAGAAATTACTTTTAAACAAAAGGAAAAACTGGAGCTGGAGATAATACAGGAATAGCCCGGGACTGGTTTCAGAAAAAAGACCCCTGGCAGTTTCATTCTTAAAAGGTGAAACTGTCAGGGGGGGTTCTATTCAGGAACTTTATTTATTCTTCATTGTTTTCTCTTTGAGCCAGTTCAGATAAGAACTGCTCTGGAGAAAAGACAGGAAGGGAGGATAACTTATAATTTTTTAGATTTCTGGTTACGATGCAGTCTGCACCATGATGGCGTCTTCGTAGTCCTTCATGGGCAGCGATACCCTGGATACAGCTTTTATCTGGAAACTGTCAAACTCCCGTTTTTCTCTCCCCATCCGGGTTGACTTCTGGATTGTCTGGTTATATAATAATAAAATCATTTTAAAGGAAAATATAGACATTAAAGTGGCGGATAATATAAAAATAATGCCAAAGGAGAGAAGGACATGGGGGATAAAGAACTGGTCACCAATCAGAACCTGATGGAAAAAATAGAATATCAGAACAAAGGATTCCCTCTCTCCTTTTATGAAGATCATCTGGACGATTACTTAAACGGAGAGATGGGCTATCACTGGCATGACGATTTGGAGTTCAGCATGGTTCTTCAGGGAGAGGCCAGATATTTTATCCATCATGGCGGGACGGAACAGGAATGTGAGGTTCTGAAGGAAGGGGAGGCTATATTTGTAAACTCTCAGTATCTGCATAAAGTGATCCAGACAAAACCGGGAACAGTCATGTTTACTCTTGTTTTGCCGGTGGATTTCTTTGCCTTTCTTCCCATGGGAGAAATTCATAAAAGGAATATACTCCCTGTCATCCAGTCTGCCGTGGCAGGGTTATTCCTGAAAGAGGAGGAAAAGGAAAGCCGGCCTCTTTTAAACAGTATCCGGCAGATACATAGCCTGTCCCGGGAAAACGTGGGGTATGAACTTCATTGTATGGAACTGATTTGCAGGCTATGGCGTCAGCTTTTAATCTGTATCTCTAAGATTCAGGGGCTTCCGCCCGCATCCAAAACAGAACGGCAGCAGGAACAGAGACTCCGCCGGATGCTTTCCTATATCCATGATCATTACGGAGAGAAGATTTCTATCCAGTCTCTCACGGAAAGTGCCAATATCAGCAGAAGCGAGTGCTTCCGCTGTTTCCGGTCAATCGGAAAAACTCCGTCAGAATATCTCTGTCAGTACCGCCTTTCCCAGGCCGCCTATTTCCTTACCTATACGGACAGAACCATTTCCGACATCTGTTTTTCCTGCGGATTTAAAAGTATGAGTTACTTCGGAAAGCTCTTTCGGGAAAACTGCGGCATGTCTCCCGGCCAGTACAGGAAAAATGGTATGAGAGGGTAGTAGAAAACAGACAGTCCCTGACAGATATCAGGGAGACTGTCTGTTTGTCATTTACACTGACGCTATACACGGAGGATATAGCCTTCCTTTCGGGGAGCGGCTTCTTTAATGCCTTCCGGCAGACCATATCCCAGGATTACGTTTCCGATTCCTTCATAATCCCCATGGAGTCCCCATTTCTCCAGAAGCTCTCTGCCTTCCGGGGTACTGAATACTTCTCTCGCACGGTAAATGTAGCAGGAGTCTACACCTATGGCGTGGGCGGCGTTCAGAAGATTTGCAATGACCATGTTGCCGTCGTCTGTATAGGTGCGGCGGGAACGATCCGCCAGAACCACATATATTCTAAAAGTTAAGTTCCAAAGTTTCCTGTCACAGAAAGAATTGTAATGGAAGGATACCTGTGTTAGAATGTAGCGGAATTAAGAAAGGCAAAAGAGGATGACGGAAAGAAAAGAGAGGCAGGAAGTTATGAAAGAAAAAATACAGGTATCCTGTGAGATGGAAGTTACTCTGCGTGTCGTGGGCGGGAAATGGAAACTGTTGATTCTCCATTATCTGATGGAAAACGGGCCGAAGCGATATAATGAGATCCAGAGATTTTTGAAAACAGCCAATAAAAAAACACTTACAAATCAGTTGAGAGAACTGGAAGAAGCGGGAATTATTTTACGGGAAGTTTATTCCACCAGACCCATACAGGTGGTTTATTCTATAACAGAACACGGAAAGACCTTATCTCCCATATTGGAAGCTATGTGTGACTGGGGAAGCGAAAACGCCAAAGACAACTATATCTTTACAAACAGTCAGTGTACCGAGTAGGTTACTTACAGGTGCCCTGGGGTAAAAAAAGTGCCGTCTTGTTTATTTTTTTTAATACGATATACTATTGTCTATGAATAGACAGGAGGATTTTTTATGGAGAATTTTACGTTTTATGCACCAACCTATTTTGCGTTTGGAAAGGATACAGAAAATGAAACCGGTAAATATGTAAGCCGTTTCGGAGGAAGTAAGGTATTAATTCATTATGGCGGAGGCTCTGTAGTCCGCTCCGGTCTTCTGGAACGGGTAAAAGATTCATTGAAAAACGAAGGGATTGACTTTGTGGAATTAGGCGGCGTCCGTCCCAATCCCAGAAGCGGACTGGTCTATGAAGGAATTGAGCTCTGCCGGAAAGAACAGGTGGATTTTATTGTGGCCGTAGGCGGAGGCAGTGTCATTGATTCTTCCAAAGCCATTGCCGCAGGGGTTCTGTATGACGGAGATTTCTGGGACTACTATGAGGGAGGCATTGTAGAAAAAGCCCTTCCCATAGGTACCGTTGTCACAATTTCAGCAGCAGGAAGCGAGGGTTCTGCTGACTCCGTCATTACCAAAGAAGAGGGAATGTTTAAACGTGCAACTACCGGAGAGGCTCTGCGTCCTAAATTTACTATAATGAATCCGGCTCTTACACAGACGCTTCCGGCCTATCAGACAGCCTGTGGGATTACAGACATCCTTGCACATCTGTATGAGCGTTATCTGACAAATACCAGCGAGGTAGAAGTTACCGACCGTATGATTGAGGCGTTAATGATGACGATGATTCATGAAGGCCCCAGGGTAATCGAGGATCCCAATAATTATCAGGCAAGAGCCAACATTATGTGGGCGGGAATGATGGCCCATAACAACTCCTGCGGAGTGGGACGCACACAGGACTGGACCAGCCATGACATAGAACATGAATTGTCTGCTTTGTATGACTGTGCCCACGGAGCCGGACTGGCAGTGGTTATGCCGGCTGTATTTACTTATAACCTTCAGCATGATGTAAACCGTTTTGCACAGGTTGCGACCAGAGTCTGGGGATGCCAGATGGATTTCAGTAATCCGGAGCGCACGGCACTGGAAGGAATCGAAGCGCTTCGCCGTTTCCTGACCTCTCTGGGTATGCCGTGTAATTTTGCCGAACTGGGCGCAAATCCGGAAGACATTGAAAAGCTGGCCCATACCGCATGTTATGGGGATGTAAATGACGGAAGTTTAGGCGGATTTGTGAAACTGAATCAGAAGGATGTAGAAAATATTTACCGGCTTATGGTGTAAAAGATTCAGTAGAGCAATTTGATTCTCTGACGCTTCGCGCAGCAGACAGAAAAAAAGAATAAGAATGACAGTTAAGGACGTATCTGTAACAGGGTACGTTCCTTTTTTATTTTACAGGAAAGTCTTCTGATTAAAATAGTCTGGTAAGTACACACTAAGACTACAGGAGGAATGATTTTATGGATGGAAAGGTTTACGGATATGTCCGTGTTTCAACAAAAGAGCAGTGTGAGGAGAGACAGTTGATTGCTTTAAGAGAATTTCCGGTATCCGAAAAAAATATTTATATGGATAAGCTGAGCGGAAAAGATTTTAACCGTCCCCGTTATCAGAGACTTTTAAAAAGGCTGAAGCCGGGAGATCTTCTGGTGCTTAAGTCTATCGATCGGCTGGGACGCAATTACGAAGAAATTTTAAATCAGTGGAGAAAAATCACGAAAGAAATACGCGCGGATATTGTGGTTCTGGATATGCCTCTTTTGGACACCAGGCAGACAGGAAGGGATCTGACAGGTACCTTTGTGGCCGATTTGGTTTTACAGATTCTCTCTTATGTAGCCCAGACGGAAAGGGAAAATATCCGGCAGAGACAGGCAGAGGGAATAGCAGCGGCCAGAAAGCGGGGCGTACGGTTTGGACGTCCGCGAAAGGAGATTCCGGATCTGTTTTACCAGCTGAAAGAAGAATGGACAGAAAGGAAAATCAGTTCCCGGGATGCTGCAAGACAGCTGGGGATTGCCCAGGATACCTTCCTGCGGTGGGCCCATGGAAAATGAGCAGAAGAAATCCTAACTGGAAAAGGTAGGAAATATCGGTCGTTTTTTTTACATAATTTCAGGATCTTTTTTTATGCCTTTTTAACCCCCCTTTTTCAACAAAAAACACAAAAAATTATCCATAGAGACATAATAGCACACCGGAACGATAAAGTCTGATTTTTCGGGCACAGACAGCCGGTGTGAGTTTTTTGCATCCGGCCAGAGCGCCGGTTGTTTTTTGTTGAAAGGAGGTTTTGAAATTTAAAGGAAAACATAGAGCGGCATTAAAGGGCTCTATGGGAGTATTTTAGTATTGCTAAGTGCATAAAGGAGATCCATATGAAAATGAAGCGTCAATTCAAAAGAATAGCTGCGTTGCTGCTTGCGGGACTCATGATCTTATCTTTAAGCGGTTTTACAGATGGAGCAGAAGCAGCGCAAAATATGTCTGAACTGTCAGAACTTGCGGAAGCCGGACAGCAGGAAGTTACAGTAGATGGGATAGACTACGAACTAAACCAGACAGAACATACGGCCATGGTAATACGCGGTAATTCAAAAGGAAATGTAATTGAAATTCCGGCATCGATCTCTTTCGAAGAAAAAACTTATCAGGTAACAGCGATTGCCGATAAGGCCTACAGTCAGTATTCCGGCGCGACAGGTATTGTATTGCCGGAAGGTTTGCTTACGATAGGAGCCCAGGCATTTGAAAATGCAGTATCTGTACGTGGAGAAGAGCTGGTGATACCAGACTCGGTTATTGAAGTCGGAGAAAAGGCTTTTGCGAGTAATTCTTTTAAAAAAGTGGTTATCGGAGATGGAATTACCAGTATCCCTTCTAAGGCTTTTTACGACATAAACGATGTGATCGGTTCTTCGGAAGTGGAAATCGAACTTGGAATTCAGGTAGAAGAGATTGCAAAAGATGCGTTTTCTGACGGAAACGCCTGGGGAGAAATCACTCGTTTAATCATAAAAGGAACAACTGGCCGTCTGGATGAAGTACTCAAATCTGTAGATGGATTAAAGAACACGGAAATCATCTACGATGATCCGGATGCGCTGGATGCAGACTGGCTGCAGACGCAGATCAACAATGCCCCGGATGAGACAGAAACAGAGATTGTAATAACAGGAAACATTCTGACAGGAGTAACCATAACGGTACCGGAAGGGAAAATGGTTACTTTAATTGACGATGGAGAATCCCATGTGATTACAAGTTCAGCCGGTCAGATGTTCCAGGTGAACGGACAGCTGACGATGGATTCCACAAGCGAGGAAAGCCGTCTTGTCTATAAAGGAGGAAATTCACCGAAAACCGGCAGCGGAAACATTGCGGCTGTTGAATCAGGAGGGAATTTGATTCTGAAAGACGCAGTTCTCTGCGACGGAGTGATTGAAGAGATATACAGCGGGGCTGTTCTGGTAGGAAACGGAGGCAGCCTGGAAATGTCCGGCGGAGTAATTGAAAACTTTACTTTAAATGGGAATATGCTCACCGGGAGTGTCTGCGTGGAAAAAGGCGGAAACTTCCAGATGGAAGGCGGTATTATCCGGAATAATAAAAACAACGGTTCTTATTATTCCGGCGGGGGAGTATTGCTTTATACATGGAATAAAGGCGACAAGGATGCTGTCATGACAATGTCCGGAGATGCTCTTATTCAGGGCAACAAATCCAGAAACGGCGGTGGAGTCTATCTGATCGGAAATAGTAATTTCCTTATGAAAGGCGGAAAAATCGAGAGAAATGAAGCCTTTTCCGGTTATGGCGGAGGCGTCTGTGCAGCAGGAAGCGGAGGCAGCGTGGGGCAGGGAGCCCCGGCTTATGAAAGCAAGTTCACCATGGAAGGAGGAACCATTTGCGAGAATTTTGCTTCTCATTCCGGAGGAGGAATCTACATTAATTCAGACGATGTGATTCTAAAAGGCGGACGAATCGAAAACAATACGGCACAGAGCCATGGCGGAGGTATTTATGTCAGTGAACCGCCTCAGATGGTTAAACTTTACAACGCCGTTGTTACAGAGAATACGGCCAGTGTTATGGGAGGCGGCATGTGGTTTTGTCCGACTGGAGACGCCACATTTACAGTAACAAACGGTGTGGCTCTTTATGACAACCGTGCGGAAGGAGCCGGGGATGATTTTGCTTCTTTAAGCGGTGATAAAGGAACAGTAACAATTGCCGATCGTTTCCTTGGGGGGCGGTGAAGTGCAATGGTACCGGGACGGAGCTGTTGTAGGAGGAGCCGGAAATATTCTCGGTTCGGTAAATCCCGATGTTCCCCGTTATGATGCAGATAATCCAGGGGAGAGAATGACCGGGATTTCCGGCAGCGGAAATTTCGCCCTGAAAGCTGTGGCATCAGAAAATACAAAGAAACTGGCACAAAGCCAGGCCAAACTTGTGATTACCGGAAATCATGCCCAGAGAGGCGGCGGTATAGGCGCGAATGGAGCGGCTGATATGGGAGAAGAAGACCAGGATCATACCCTCTGTGTGAAGAAAGAATGGAGCGAGAATACTCCGGAGGATCAGAAAACAGAGCTGACCGTCTTTCTGAAAATCGGTGAATATGAACTGGATGCAGTCAAATTGAATCAGGAAAATAACTGGATGGCAGAATTTACACAGCTTCCAAATCCGGATAGTCTGGAGGGTGGTCTGCAATATGCGGTTGTGGAAAATCCTGTTCCGGATCATTTCCAGCCGGTTTATCAGGAAGCAGTGGTGAATGACAATACCATTTCTGTTACGATTACCAACCAGTATGAAGAACCCAAAGGCAATCTGACGGTTTCTAAGGTAGTGGCCGGAAATGCAGGAGATATAGAAGCAGAGTTTACCTTTACGGTGACACTGGAAGACAGTTCCATAAATGGAACGTATGGAGAGATGGAGTTTGAAAACGGAGTGTCTGTCTTTACCTTAAAACACGGCGAAAGCAAGACGGCAGAAAATCTGCCGGCAGGAATCGGTTACGAGGTACAGGAGGCAGAAGCGAATGCAGACGGCTATGAAACAGAAGCCGAAAATTCCCAGGGAAGCATACCGGAAAAAGAGACTGCCGCTGTAACCTTTACCAATACCAAAGAGGTAACCGGCAATCTGACGGTTTCCAAAATAGTGGCCGGAAATGCAGGAGATATGGAAACAGAGTTTACCTTTACGTTGACACTGGAAGACAGTTCCATAAATGGAACGTATGGAGAGATGGAGTTTGAAAACGGAGTGTCTGTCTTTACCTTAAAACACGGCGAAAGCAAGACGGCAGAAAATCTGCCGGCAGGAATCGGTTACGAGGTACAGGAGGCAGAAGCGAATGCAGACGGCTATGAAACAGAGGCCGAAAATTCTCAGGGAAGCATACCGGAAAAAGAAACTGCTTCTGTAATCTTTACCAATACGAAAGAAGAAGCGCCGGAAAAAGGAACAGGAAATCTGATCGTTTCCAAACTGGTGACAGGAGATGCCAAAGCTGAAAAACAGGAATTTACCTTTACCGTAACCCTGGATGATAAAACAGTAAACGGCAAATACGGTGAAATGGAGTTTGAGGATGGCGTGTCCGTCTTTACCTTAAAACACGGCGAGAGCAAACAGGCAGAAAATCTGAAGCCAGGTATGAAATATACTGTAAAGGAAAGTGACAATGAAGGCTATAAAGTTACGGCAGCGAAAAACGAAGGCAGCATAGAAGAAGGAAAGACAGTAAATGTAATCTTCCATAATGAAAAAGAAGATGAATCCGGAACACCTGGAAAGACATACACGCCTTCTTCCGGCAGTTCTTCCGGAACAGGCACACAGGCAAAATCTTCTTCTCAAAAGGGAAGCAGTCCGAAAACCGGCGATACAACCAATCTTTCCTTATGGATTACGCTGCTTTGCCTGTCAGGATTTGGTCTGACGTCAGCAGCGCTACTGGCTAAAAAGAAGCGCTAAAGTAAAATGAGAAGACCAGAAGATTTAACGGGCCGCCGCTTTGGAATGCTGACTGTAATAGAAAAAAGGGAAGAAAGACAGGATCGCTACTGCATGTGGCTTTGCCGCTGCGACTGTGGGGGAGAGATCCTGGTCAGCAGCAAAAGGCTGAAAAGGGGTACGGTTACTGACTGCGGATGTATCCCCAAAAAAGATGCCAGAAACGGAACCATCAGGGAAGATCTGACAGGAAGAACCTACGGCCGGCTGACAGCTTTGTATCCTACAACAGGAAGAGATTCGAAAGGATCTGTAATCTGGCACTGTCGCTGTGAATGTGGAAAAGAACTGGATATAAGTGAAGGAAGTCTGGTCCATGGCCATTATCGAAGCTGCGGCTGTCTGAAACAGGAAATGCAGAAGCAGATTTCAGACAGGCTGCACATGATAGATCACACATGTGTGGAAATACTGGAGAAACGGAAACGCCGAAAAGATAATACCAGCGGTTTCCGGGGTGTTTCCCTTTTGAAAAACGGGCGTTACCGGGTCTCCATCGGATTTAAAAAACAGAGATTTCATATCGGAATCTTTTCCGGCTTTGAGGAAGCGGTTCAGGCCAGGTTAGAGGCAGAAAAACTGATACACGACGGTTTTCTTCAGGCCTACTACCGCTGGGAAAAACTGCCGGAAGATACGCCTTTTCTCTTTGAGGCAGAGAAAGTGGGCGGCGAAATCCGAATAACCACGAATATAAAAGAAGACACATAAGAATCAGGTTTGCTGATTCTTTTTTCGGCGGGCGCTGGGAGACATCCCCATCAGCCGTTTAAAAGCCTTGGAAAAAGTAGCCGGATCGGAATAGCCGCAGGAGAGAGCGATGCTTTCCACAGAGAGAGTGGTGGTTAGAAGCAGCTCAGAAGCTCTGGTCAGCCGGAATCTGGTCAAGTATTCGGAAGGACTGCAGTTTAAGTACCGGCGAAACAGAAGATACAGGTAACTGCGGTCAATGTTTACATATGCGGCAATATCGTAAATACGAAGGTCATTCCAGTAATTATTCTGAATATATTCCGTGGCCTTTTTAATATAACTGTATTCCCCCTCTTTTTTGGCCATGGTGTCCATGGGATCCCGGGCCAATGCCGCCAGAAACTGATAGAGCAGACCGGTGCGTTTCAGATCAGAAGAATAACCGGACTGGGAAGCGGCAAGCATTTCACTGACAAGCCCGTACAATTCCTCAAAATGACTGCAGGAAAAAACAGGCTGTTCACTGGAGAGGCCGACTTGCTTTAAAATATCCGGCACCTCAGAACCGTCGAAGCCCACCCATAAGTACTCCCAGGGATCTTTTTCATCTGCCTGATAGAAGGTGAGAACGTCAGGAGGAATGAAAAACCCCTGTCCCTTCTGCAGGTAATAGTTTTTTCCGTCAATCTGGAAAATTCCCTTTCCGTTTCGGATAAAATGAATCAGATAATAGGGCCGGACTGCCGGGCCAAAACAGTGGAAAGGGGAAGTTGCTGAACAGCCGCAGGATTTCAGAGTCAGACCTGCGGCCTTTGTATCTTTAAAGGTAAGAACCTGAGCCTGTTCCATTTAGAACCTCCTTTTTTCTTTCAGTATAAAATAAAACAAAAAAAGATTCAACATTTTGACAAGAACAAAAATCATCCTTTCCTAACAGGGAAAAGGTTTCGATGGTATACTGATAACCATAGAAAGCAAGAGAAAGAGAGGAGACTGTAATGGGTATCTATTATCATCAAAAGACAAAGGAATTTCATCTTTGCAACGATTCTGTCAGTTATATTATAAAGGTGCTGAAAAACGGACAGATGGGACAGCTTTATTTCGGAAGCAGAATACCGGACAAAGAAGATTTCGGTTACTTTGTGGAAACTGTCCACCGTCCCATGTCTCCCTGTTTATTTGAGGGAGATTCCACATATTCTCTGGAACATTTGAAACAGGAATATCCTTCTTACGGAACCACGGATTACCGGGAACCTGCCTTTGAGATTCTGCAGGAAAACGGCAGCCGCATTTCCGATTTTGTATATAAATCTCATACCATTTATGACGGAAAACCTGAACTTCAGGGCCTTCCTGCCATTTACACAGAAGATACCAAAGAGGCCCAGACCCTGGAAATTCTCTTAGAAGATTCGGTTATGGGAGCGCAGATTGTCTTATATTACACGATTATGAGGGACTATCCGGCCATAACAAGAAGTGTGAAAATCAGAAATTACAGAGATTCCCACCTCAGGCTTACGAAAGCAATGAGTCTGTGTCTGGATTTACCGGACAGGGATTACGAATGGATGCAGTTGTCCGGAGCCTGGGCCCGGGAACGGCATATAAAAACCAGAAAACTTCAGCAGGGAATTCAGGCCATCGGCAGTATCCGGGGAAATTCCAGTCATCATCACAATCCCTTTGTGGCATTAAAAAGATCTTCTGCCGATGAGCGCCAGGGCGAGGTAATCGCAATGAGCCTGATTTACAGCGGTAATTTTATCATTCAGGGCGAGGTGGATACTTACGATGTAACCAGAATGCTTATGGGAATCCATCCCACAGGATTTACCTGGGATCTGCCGGCAGGAGAGGAATTCCAGACGCCGGAGGCAGTACTGGTTTACTCGGAAAATGGGTTAAACGGTATGAGCCAGACTTTTCATAAACTGTTCCGTACCAGACTGGCCCGGGGATACTGGAGGGACAGAGAACGTCCCGTTTTAATCAATAACTGGGAAGCAACCTATTTTGATTTCACAGAAGAGTCTCTGTTAGAAATTGCAAAGACGGCCCAAAAAGCAGGCGTAGAGCTGTTTGTTCTGGACGACGGATGGTTCGGAACCAGAAATGATGACAAACAGGGACTGGGAGACTGGTTTGCCAATAAAGAAAAACTGAAAGAGGGAATTTCCGGTTTATCCCGCAGGATCGAAGAAGAATGTCAGATGAAATTCGGTCTTTGGTTTGAGCCGGAGATGGTCAATGAAAACAGTCAGTTCTACCGCAGCCATCCTGATTATCGGTTGGAAGCGCCGGGACGCAGAGCCTCTCACGGAAGAAACCAGCACGTTCTGGATTTCTCCAGAAAGGAAGTGGTGGACAGTATCTATCAGCAGATGGAAGAAGTCCTGAAAGATGCAAAGGTTTCCTACATTAAATGGGATATGAACAGAAGTATCACGGAATGCTTCAGCAGAGGCTGGCCGGCAGATCAGCAGGGAGAAATTTTCCACCGCTATATCCTGGGTGTTTATGATTTATATGAAAGACTGAGGAAGAGGTTCCCTGAAATTCTCTTTGAATCCTGCGCAAGCGGAGGAGGAAGATTTGATCCGGGAATGATGTATTATGCTCCTCAGGCCTGGACCAGCGATGACACAGACGCAGTGGAACGACTGAAAATTCAGTATGGAACCAGCATGGCGTATCCTCTAAGCAGTATGGGAGCTCATATTTCTGCAGTTCCCAATCATCAGGTATTTCGGAATACACCCTTTGAGACAAGAGCCAACGTGGCGTATTTCGGGGCATTTGGCTATGAACTGGATATGAATCAGCTTTCAGAAGAAGAGCAGGAAGAAATGAGGCGTCAGGTGGCATTTGTAAAGAAGTACAGAAAACTGATTCACCAGGGGACCTTCTATCGTCTGCTTAGTCCCTTTGAGGGAAATATTGCAGCGTGGATGGTGGTTTCCGAAGATAAGAAAGATGCAGTCATAGGATATTATAAAATTTTAAACGATGTGAATGCGCCCTATCGGAGAGTAAAACTTCAGGGGTTGGATGCAGAGGGCAATTATGCTATTGAAGGAAGGGACGGTCTCTATTCCGGTAAAGAACTGATGCGTGCAGGAATGATTACCAGCGATCCGTCTGCAGGACAGGGAGAAGAAGGCGAACCTGTTTGCTCAGATTTCTGGTCACAGATTTTTCTTCTCCACAGAGTTTAAGAATAATGTTTCCCCGCTTTGTTAAGGCAAGGCGGGGAATTTTGCTTTGACGGCATCCAGGAAACGAAGCACTTCTTCCGAGGGGGAAAGACTGTAAAGAAGACCGTAGGGGATGCTATAGTCCCACTTTACGGGAATGGTTACCAAAGCCGGATGGACCTCCCTCCAGCATTCCAGGGTCAGCAGGACGTTCTGGGTTTCTGCACAGCGGTTAAAGACAGAAATATCGTAAAACTGGGGTGTATCCTCAATTCGGATTTGCGGATGGTTCTGCTGCAAATCTTCCCGAATGGCATCGTTTACCTCAGAGTCTCCTTTCTTTACCATCATCAGAGTTTCCCCGTACAGATCCGAAACAGAGAGGATTTTCCGGTCAGCCAGGGGGTGATCTTTGGAGACGGCAATCATTTTTTTATACCGTCCAATTGGCAGTAGCCGGCATAAATTCATCCAGCGTTTGGAGTCACATACCCCAATCAGGAAATCGAACTTTTTCCCGAGTTTGGAAATCTCTGAGAGGATTCCCTCATGATTGTCCTCAAAAGGAACCAGGTGAAGCCGGTAATTGGAGAATTCCTGATTAACCCCGTACCATAAGTCCATAAAAGGTTTTGCCGGATTTAATAAAGAGGTTCCCACACAGAAGGTCCGGGTTTCTGCACGCATGGCCTGCCGGGCATTTTCTATACTGCGCCGGGAGTAATCAAAGAGGAATTTGGCGTCTTTATAGATAACCCTTCCGGCCGGGGTTAAAGAAATCCCGGAAGGGGTGCGTTCTATTAATTTTAGGTTCAGATGATTTTCCAAAGCGTTGATTTTTTTCATAACGGCAGTAGGAGAAATAAAAAGCTGTTCTGCAGCCTTTGTAAAGCTGCCACAGTCTGCAGCGCAGACAAAGGCTGTCAATTGTTTATTGAACATAAAAACCTCCGGAACATATTGGAGATTCCATGTCAAAGAAGGAACGACTATAATAAAGAAAAAGTGTAAAGAAAGCAAAAGGAGGAGATTACTATGGCAGTAAAGCAGACGGCAGGCAGAGATGCTCTGGGAGAATTTGCACCGGAATTTGCCCATTTAAATGATGATATACTGTTTGGCGAAGTGTGGAACAGACAGGAGCAGCTTTCCCTTCGGGATCGGTCTTTAGTTACGGTTACTGCATTGATGGCACAGGGACTTGTGGACTCTTCATTTAAATATCATTTAACCACAGCGAAAAAGAATGGAATCACCAAAACGGAAATTGCAGAGATTCTGACTCACGCGGCCTTTTACGCAGGATGGCCCAAAGCCTGGGCGGCCTTTTATATGGCCAAAGAAGTCTGGGCAGAAGAAGAAAAAGAAGAGGACGCTATGACAGCTCATGCAAATTCAATGGTATTTCCCATCGGAGCGCCCAATGACGGATTTGCTCAGTATTTCTCAGGAAACAGCTACTTAGCCCCCTTGTCTGTTTCCCAGGTGGGAATATTTAATGTGACTTTTGAACCGGGATGCCGCAACAATTGGCATATTCACCATGCGGAAAAAGGCGGCGGCCAGATTCTGATTTGTGTTGCCGGAACCGGCTGGTATCAGGAATGGGGAAAAGAGGCACAGAAATTAAATCCGGGGGATGTGGTGAACATTCCGGCGGAAGTAAAACACTGGCATGGGGCAGGAAAAGACGGATGGTTCTCCCATCTGGCGGTGGAAGTTCCGGGAGAGAAAACATCCAATGAATGGTGTGAACCGGTATCAGATGAAGAATATGAAAAACTTTCCCGCTGAAAAAAGTTAGAAATTGTGAACCAGGTATGAGGAACGGACTTATACCTGGTTTTTTCGGTGGATTTTATTTCCCTTTCCTATTATAATAGCAGGTGTTTAAGAAGTTTTCTTTGCTTTATAAAAGGGAGGATCATATGGAAAGTAAGGTTTCAAATTATGAAAAAGCATGTATCCAGTGGCAGGAAAAGTTCCTGCAGTGGGATCTGGAAGAGTTACGGAAAAAAGTGCCGGAATTAAAAGAAGAAGGAGAGTATCTGACCTTATATCATTATGCCAGAAAATATGGGATTCATAAGAAGAAAGGGACCATTGAAGCTCTGGAGGATTCGGATCCGGTTTCCAATACAACAAAGTTTAATATTTATACCCTGCTTGGATTTGCCACACCGGGGGCAGCGCTGACCAATGACTGGGTTCCCTTTGAACAACTGAAAAATGCAAGACCCTTTGGTCCTGCGTTTCAAAGGGGCGTTATCCGGGCGTTTGCTTTAACCTTTGCGGGACACGGAAAAGAATTAGAAGAAGCCTGTATCAGACTGAAAGGGCAAAAGCTTCGGTATGCGGATGTGGGCTATCAGTTAGATGCTTTTGCCTGTATGCCTCTGCGGTTTCTGTTCTGGGAGGAAGACGAAGAGTTCGATGCCCAGGCCAACATTCTGTATGATCGCAGCGCAACGGATTTTATCCATGTGGAAAGTACCGTCTCTGTGGCTTCTGAAGGTCTGTACAGACTGGCGCAGACAGCCGGCATTCCTGTTAAAGGAAGTACCTTTCAACTGTAGGAAAGAAACGAATTTTATATCTTATGTGTTTTCCTGAACACCGCCCTGTGCTATAATGACTGGGATATAGAAGAAGGGAAGTGAAAGGATGCACGAAACAGAAAACCGGGGAAAGAGACTTTACAGAAGAATCTTTTCTTTACTGCATAAAAGACAGAAAGTGGGCTTTTTCTTTATCCTGCTGATTTTAGGAGTTTCTGCTGTTTTAAGCCAGTTTACACCTTTGGCAGTGGGATACCTTACAGATCATGTGCTGGCGGCGCAGACCATCCACTTTCAGTCTGTCATACCAATTTTGCTGTTCATTTTAATTGTCAATGTATTTAATGAGGTTATTAAAGTAATCCGCCGCCTGATTGTAGAAGATACGGCGACCCACGCAGAAAAAAGCGCCCGGCAAAAGGCAACCGAGTCTTTATTAATGGCGCCGCTTTCCTACTTTCGCGGACATATGACAGGAAATATTCACGGAAGGCTGAACCGAAGTCTGGAAGGAACCACAAAGCTGATTAAACTGCTTTTTATGGATTTTGCTCCGGCAGTTGCCACGGGAGTTGCCTCTATTGTGGTGATTTTCATGAAACTACCTGTTCTGGTGGCCTTTTTAATTATTCTGGTCATCCCTGTGGGAACCGGAATTGTATTTCGCCAAATCAATACACAAAAGGGCATCCGGATTGAACTGATGAATACCAAGGCCGATATGGACGGAACCATGGTGGAACTGCTGGGCGGAATTGAGACGATTCGATCTTTTGACAGCGCTCAGGAGGAAGGAGAACGGATTGGCGATCGTTCCGAACAGTTAAGAAAAAAAGAAATGAAACATCATAAGGCTATGGCATTTTATGACTGTCTGAAATTTATCAACGAAGCCGTATTCAGCGTACTGGTCATTGCCATTGCTGTTTTGCTGGCTGCCAGAGGTATGATTACCATTGGAACCGTACTGACGGCCTATCTGTGTTTTACCCAGCTTACAGGGCCTTTAAGAGAACTGCACAGGATACTGGATGAATTTTCCGAATGTGTGGTTCTTGCAGACGATTACTTCCGAATGGTGGAAATCCCCAGGGACTTTTCTTATGAAACCCAGGAAGAATCGCAGGAAGAAGCGCCGGCAGATAATGGCGTTGCGCTGAAACAAGTAAGCTTCTTTTATCCGGAAGATCCGGAAACAAAAATACTAAAAGGGATCGATCTGCAAATCAAAGGGGGAGAATTCCTGGGAATTGCAGGCCCCAGCGGCTGTGGAAAATCAACGCTGATTAAAGTACTGGATAAGCTGGAGGAAGCCCGGGGAGATGTTTTTCTGGGGAACAGAAATCTGAATCAGCTTACCCGTTCGGATCTTGCAGATGTGGTGGCACTGGTGCCGCAGACTCCTTTTTTAATAGCAGATACTATTTTTCATAACATCTGCTACGGGATGAAAAGAGAAGTAACCCTGGAAGAAGTAAAAATTGCGGCCAGAAAGGCCTGTATTGATCAGGTGATTGAAAAGCTGCCGGATCAGTATCAGTTTGAGATTGCGGAAGGCGGAGGGAACTTATCCGGAGGCCAGAGACAGAGAATTGCCCTGGCCAGAATCTTTTTAAGAAAGCCGAAAATCCTGATTTTAGACGAAGCAACTTCTGCCCTGGATAATACCTCAGAGAAGCTGATACAAAAAGAGATTGAAAAGATGAAGCAGGAGTACGGGACAACCATTATTTCCATCGCCCACCGCCTGTCAACCCTGCAGAATTGCGATGAAATTATCGTAATGGATAAGGGAGAAATTGTACAAAGAGGGAACTTTATAGAATTAAAAGAGACTCCGGGAATTTTCCGGGATATGGAAAGAGGAATTTTGAAGTAAGGAGAATTCTCAGACGGGTATTTGTCGATGACTTTCCGTTGCAATTTTACTGCCCTTTGGTATAATGAAGACAGCGAGTTCATAAGGAGGGGTAGTATGGCTGAAAAGCGTTATACGGTGACGCAGGCTGCAGAACTGACAGGAGTGAAATCCTATGTTCTCCGTTACTGGGAAGAGGAACTGGGACTCAGGATTGGCCGTAATGAGCAGGGGCACCGTTACTACACCGGATATGATATTCAGTTATTTCTGAATATTAAAGAACTGAAGAAGCGGGGATTACAGCTAAGAGCAATTAAAGAACTGGTACCCAGAATATCCAGGCTGGCCCCCGGGGCGTCTGCGGATAAGGTAAAACTTCTGGATGGAGGTTCAGAACCAGTGGAGGAAAAAGCGGTGTCCCAGGAGAAGAAAACCTGTGAAAACAGTGAGAAAGACAGCCGGGATCATGAAGCTAAAATCTTAGAGTTTCAGGCCATTCTGGAAAAGCTGATTGCCAGAGGAATGAAGGAAAGAAATGAGGAAGAAGCCCGTTGTCACTCTCTGGATGAGACCATCCGGCTTCATCAGGAAGCCAGAAGACAGGCGGCTGCGGCCGGTGAACCTCGGAGGAGACGGACAAGAAAACATAAAAAATAAAAAAGCTGCTGCAGAACATTTCTATCTGCAGCAGCTTTTTTCTGGTACATTATTCGCCTGGCTGAATAGCCTCTGTAGGACAGGCATCTGCGCATGTTCCGCAGTCTACACAAGCGTCCGCATCGATTACATAATGCTCATCACCCTGAGAAATAGCCTCAGATGGGCATTCACTTTCACAGGTTCCACAGCTTACACATTCATCAGTAATTACGTATGCCATTCTTACATCCTCCTTAAAAATAGAATCACTTAACCCTTCCGGGTTCTATCCACATTCTAATATAATACTTCCAAGATTACAAGAGAAATTTTTGGGAAATGAAATTTGTTAAATCAGACTATATTTATAGAGATTTTAGTTGATCCAAAGGTAAAAAGGGATTATAATGGGAAACATAAGAAAAAGGAGGAATCAGATATGGCACAAGTAACAAAACAGATGTTAATCGGCCAGCTTATTAAATTAGATCCGAATATTGCACCCATTCTTATGAGAGCCGGCATGCACTGCCTGGGCTGCCCTTCCGCACAGATGGAATCTCTTGAAGAAGCGGCTATGGTTCATGGAATCGATGCAGATATTCTGGTAAATCAGATTAACGATTTTCTGTCTAATAATGCATAAAAAAATAAAAACCGCTGCGGCATGTTTGCTGCTGCGGTTTTTTGCTGCAGGAAAATCTCCTGGGTCTTCCTGCGATTAAAAAGTCATAACTGGTCAGATATTATAAAGTTGCTGTAAGGCTTTTTGCGCTACAATAATTTCTCCGTGCTCCATTAAATGAGCCTCCCCTGCATGGGTAAATGTTCTGCCCCGGCCATATTCCGAAAGAATGTTGCAGACTTTGTTAAACTCTTCCGGCGTGTAGGAGGACTGATGTACAACCAGAGAATAAGTCTGGCGGTGAAGATCTTTGTATAAGGAGTTTTCTCCGGTGTAAAAACCGTTCAGTCCGTGGGATGCTTCAATAACAGAGTCAAAGGTGGGAAACTGGTAAAGCCGTACCAAATCCACCGTGGGCTTTTCCACAGGTTTCGCGCTGGGCTTTTTGGAAGCTCCTTTTACTTTAGATTCATACAATTTATGGAATATATCAATAATATCATCGGCGCCGTCCAGTTTTAAAGTCTCCTCGGAACTGTTGTTCTGATAGGGAGCAAATTTGGAAAATCTGGTATCCAGCTCTTCCGGATCCTCTACTTTGGTTATGATCAGGATAATACTTTCTGCGTTTAAGGGGATTGCCTCAATCATCAGAGGAATATTATCCGCCTCGAAACCAAATTCTGTATGGGCCTTCTGCATCATATCGCGGAAAAGCTTCTTTGCCTTGTCAGTTCCGTAAGCCAGTTCACTGAGACGAATGTGGTGCAGATCCAAATCTTCTTTCGTCAACGTGCATCGTATCTGATTCTCACTGATTTTTTCTATTTTCATATCATCACATCCTATTTAAAAATATAGTTATGACTTTTAAATCTGCTTATTCTATTTTATTATATACAAAGATATGAGAATTGTAAAGAAAATCAATTTCCCCAATTTATAAAATATATGGAAACAAAAAGTTAAAAATTGCATAATTTGCCTAAATCAGTTGCAATTTAAAGAAGAGGGTTTATAATAAAAGCTAAGGAAAGAAAGCGAATCAGAAGTACAAAAGAAATTTGAAACAAGTACGTATTAAACTCGCATAGACAACCTGAAAGTTCTTTTTACATTACCAAGATTTCTGCTGCATTCTGCCGCAGGTAATGTTATTTCCCCCTTATACCAAATGAGAAGGATTTTGCCGTATTTCCTGGAACCTATGGTGTTTTCTGTAAATCCTGAAAGGAAAGGAGGAACCGTGAATAAAAATATATCACGAATATCAAAAAGAACACTGAAATCTTTAAAGAAAGAGCTGAAGTCCTATGAAGAAGAAGGAATTTCTCTTTATTTAAACGGATGCCCCAGTACTACCAAATCCATTGTAAAAGCACATATGATAGCAGAAGACGGGGTGTACATGCGGGACTATGTAGGCAACGGAAAAGGAGGGATTGAACGTCTGGATTTTCAATTTGTAAAGGAAAGATAAGATAAGAACGGAGAGACTCTGCCGGAAATAAAAAATAAGTTCCCCTCATACATAACCTCTGTGCAGAGTCTTTCCTTTTGCTGTTGCAAATGTTCAATAAAAATGTTACAATTTTGTAAAAAGTATGTTATAATATGTCAGACTCTTTTGCCAATGCGGCGTTTGCGTATAAAAGGGATGTTTTTTGTATTTTAACGCTGCCTTAGCAAAATCGTATAAAAGAACTCCGGGATAATGGGTGACCATGAAAGAAAAGGGGCAGACTAATCGTGACAGAAATGATCAGGAAAAAATTGCTGCAGGGATAAAGCAGCGGATGGGAGATTTACATGAGGAAAAAAGCCGTGCCGGTAATGGTTGTTATGGCATTGATTTTAATTATTACAGCAGTATGGGCAGCTGCACATTTTATTCAGAAATATATACCCTCCAGAGAACAGATGGATTTAACCGAATATTATGGAACTGCAGAAGGCGAAATTCCGCTGATTTTCGGTACGGAGATTCTGGAAGAGACAGGGATTACCGCCGGGGACAAAACCTATATTCCCCTTCAGGCAGTATACCAGTATCTGAATAAAAAATTTTACTGGGATGCAGAAAACAGCCAGGTTCTGTATGCGCTTCCGGAAGAACTGGTGAAAGTGGAAAGCGGAGAGGCAGGAACTGCTGATGTGTGCGTGCAGGGAGATACGGTGTTTCTTTCCGTAGATCTGGTGGGACAGTATACAGATATAGAGTCTGAACTGGTAAAAGATCCGGATCGGCTGGTAGTACAGTATCAGTGGAAGAAAAAACAGGTGACTGCCCAAAAAGATACCCAGGTGCGCTACCGGGGAGGAATTAAGGCAGAGATTCTGAGAGAAGTCCCACAAGGAGAAAATCTGGAGTTAATACAGGAGATGGAAGACTGGGACGAAGTTATGACACAGGACGGCCTGAGAGGATATGTGAAAAAGGATCAGGTATCTGCACCCACAGAGACTACCCAGGATCGAAGTTTCCAGGAACCGGTGTATACCAGTATCAACAGAGAAAAGAAAATCAACCTGGCCTGGCATCAGGTGACCACTCACGATGCCAACGCTACTTTTGCATCAGCTACGAAAAATATCAAAGGGGTTAATGTAATTTCACCGACCTGGTATTCCATTAAGGATAATCAGGGAAATATTAGTTCCATTGCCAGCAGGACTTATGTAAATCTGGCTCATAAAAAAGGCATGGAAGTATGGGGATTGGTGGATAATTTCAGCGATGCCATTGATACAGAAACCGTTTTATCCAGTCTGTCAGCCAGAACCAGGCTAATCAATCAGTTAATGGTACAGGCAGAAAAAGTAAATCTGGACGGAATTAATGTGGACTTTGAGAATCTGACAGAGGGAGCCGGGGTTCATTTCCTGGAATTCCTCAGAGAATTATCGATCCAGTGCAGAACTAAGAACCTGGTGTTGTCTGTGGATAATCCGGTTCCCGAGGAATATACCAGCCACTATGACAGGGCAGAACAGGGAGAAGTGGTAGACTATGTAATCATCATGGGATACGACGAACATTATGCAGGATCTGAAGAAGCCGGATCCGTGGCTTCTCTTCCCTGGGTGGAAACGGGAATTCAGAATACTCTGGATTCAGTTCCGGCAGAAAAGGTCATCCATGGGATTCCATTTTATACCAGATTGTGGAGGACTTCCGCAGGAATTGTAACCAGCGAGGCCATTGGCATGGAGGCAGCACAGGAAGTAATTGAAAAATATAAAGTGGAAACTTACTGGGATAAGACAACCAGTCAGAATTACGGAACTTATGACAAAGGAAATGATACCTATCAGATTTGGCTGGAGGATGCCGATTCCATTGCAGAAAGAGTGAAACTGGTATCCAAATACAATCTGGCAGGTGTTGCAGCCTGGAAACTGGGGTTTGAAACGTCTGATATTTGGACGGTAATTTCAGAAAACATGGCGGAGTAAAGATGGAAAGGGGAGAATTGGCATGAGTAAGGCCGAAATGTTTAAGACAGCAGTTATGGGAGGATTTGACAAGGACGACGTGATGGAACAGTTTCAGATTCTGCAGGATAAAGCGGCAGATGAAAAAGTGAAGCTGGAACAGCAGATTCAGGAAAAAGAAGAAAAAATTAAAGAACTGGAGAAACGTCTTCAGTTAAAGGAACTTCATCAGACGGAACTGGAAAATGGCCTGAAAGAAAAATACCAGAAATATGTGGACGAATATGACAGCATTGCCAGTCTTGTGTTTGACGCAAAGGTACGCGCCAGAAGAATGCTGGATGATGCAAAAGAACAGTGTGAGCATATGAAGCGGGAAACACAGGCGGAATGTAACGCTATGATTAAAAAGGCGGAATCTGACAGTGTAAAGGCGGCCCGTCAGAAACAGTTTGAAATAGAAGAAAAAGTACGGGAAGGGAAAAAGAATTATCAGGCCGTACAAAAAGAACTGGCTGAGATTGTAAATCTGATCAATCAGGCCCAGCACCGCTTTATGTCTTCCTATAAAGAAGTTCACAGAATTATCGGCTCCATGCCTTCTTCTCTGGAAGACTTATCGGAAGAGATAGATGAGATCTGATCTCCGGTTTCAAAGGATATTTAAACCTCCTGAAACATATAATAGACCAAGTGTTTCAGGAGGTATTTTTGTCCATGAAAAGAAAGGTTCTGGAAATGACCATGAGCGTCATGCTGCTTTTAGGTTTCTTCCTCTTATCGCAGGAAGCTGCAAGTGCAGTCAGCCAGGAAGAAACAGCAAAAAAGATTGTAATTGACGCTGGTCATGGAGGGCGGGATCCGGGTATGGTGGGAACAGAGGGAGTGGAAGAGAAGGGAATTAATCTGGCCATTGCACAGAAGCTGGAAAATCTGCTGGAAGAAAACGGATTCGAAGTCATTATGACAAGGGATTCAGACGAAGGGCTGTATGAGGAAGACGCGCAGAATAAAAAGGCTCAGGATATGCAGAGACGATGCGAAATCATAAAAGAAGCGGAACCACTGCTGACGGTAAGTATCCATCAGAACAGCTATTCTGATCCTTCGGTAAAGGGGCCGCAGGTTTTTTATTATCAGCATTCAGCAGAAGGGGAAAAACTGGCGTCCTTCATACAGAATTCGATGAATGAAGGCCTTGAAGCAGAATCCCCGAAAGAAGCAAAGGCCAATGACAGTTATTACCTGCTGAAAAGAAGCGAAGGGGTGCTGAACATTGTAGAATGCGGTTTTCTCACAAATCCGGAAGAAGCCCTAAGACTTCAGGAGGAAGACTATCAGCAGAAGATTGCAGGATGCATTTATGAAGGAATTATGCAATATCTGGAGAAAATGTGATAAATCTGTGATTTCGGAAAATATTCTTTTCTTGCCAGAGGAAGTTTGCTATAATCGTTGTGAGAATTCTGGACGAAAGGATAAGAAGAGACAGGAGAAAACGTATGCTTGGAATTCTGTATTTATTACTGGCATTTGGGATTGGGAGACAGATTCTTCCCCAGAAGCATCTGTGTGCAGACGGTAAGGAAAACAGCCTCTGGATTCTGTTGCCGGGCTGGTTCGTTACAGGGACGTTAATACTGACCTGGTTTACTTATGGGATTTCCTATTTCTGCAGCGTATATGCAAGACGGGAAAATCCTCTGTTTTATGGAAATTTGGCAGTGATGGCGGGAGCCTTCGGGATTCTGGCCTTTTTCTATTTCAGAAACCGGAAAACAGAAGGAACGAGACAGCCGTATTGGGCGGATCACAAAAGATTTAAAAAAGAAATCGGCTTGTTCCTGGCAGCAGGAATTTTTGTTTCTTTTTTTATGTTCTACGTATTCTTTATTTCAGACGGTGTTTTATATTCCGGGTATACGGTATTCGGAGATTATGCGCCCCATACGGCCATGATGCGGTCCTTTTCCAAAGGAAACAATTTCCCTACTCAGTATCCTCATTTCGGAGGGGAAGATATAAAATACCATTTCATGTTTCAGTTTCTGGCAGGGAATCTGGAATATCTGGGACTTCGTCTGGATATTGCCTATAATCTTATCAGTATTCTCAGTCTGCTGGGCTTTCTGATGTTATTATACGCGCTGGTCCTGCGGATTTTTCAGAGTTTTGCAGTGGGGGCTCTGACACTGGTGCTGTTTTTCTTCCGGAGTTCCTTTTCGTTCTTCCGGTTTGCATATGAACACCTGATGGCGGGAGACCTGTGGCAGACCCTGAAGGAAAATACTTCATTTATCGGATATACCCTGAACGAAGACTGGGGGCTTTGGAACTTCAATGTGTATTTAAACCAGCGTCACCTGGCATTTGTATTATGTGCAGTCTGTCTGGTGCTTTTCTATTTCTGGAGTTATCTGCAGGAAGGAGTAAAGGACGGGACAAAAGGGCTTACCTGGTTGTCCCATCTGCTCTTTACCAGAGAAGCCTGGAAGCCCAAAAATCTGCCCATGGCAGCCGGATGGGGAGTGCTGTTGGGGGGATGCTCTTTTTGGAACGGAGCCGCAGTTATAGCCGGTCTGCTGATTCTGGCAGGATTTGCCGTCTTTTCCAAAAGAAAGACGGATTATGCAGTTCTGGCGGCTCTGACTGTACTTCTCTCTGTAATTCAGACGAAACTGTTTATGAAAGGAAGCTCCCTTGGATTTTCCTTTTATTTTGGATTTCTGGCGGAGGATCGGACTCCGGCCGGGATACTCAGCTATCTGGTGTGGATGAGCGGTATATTTTTTGTGGGGCTTATGGTTTTGGCAGTTGTACTGAAGCGAAGAGAGCGGTGCCTGATGGCGGCCTTTCTCCTTCCCTTTCTTTTTGCCTTTACCGTTTCCATGACGCCGGATATTAATGTGAATCATAAATACATAATGATCTCTTACGCGTTTTTAAGCTGTTTCTGGGCCTGGCTCTGCGTCCGAATCTGGAAAGAAAAGAAAGTATGGATGGGTATAGTCTCCGGGGGACTTCTGGTAATGCTTACAATTACCGGCATCTATGATCTGGCAGTGATTATCAAAGATAATGATTCCATGCATCGGGTTGGCGTGAATATGGAGAGTGAAACCACCCGGTGGCTGGAAGAAAATCTGGACAGCAGAGATTTGCTTTTAACCCCTCAGTACAGCATAAACGAAGTGACCATGGCGGGGGTGATGTTATACTGCGGATGGCCCTATTATGCCTGGTCGGCAGGATACGATACGGATTACCGGGCGGGAAAAGCCATGGAAATCTATCAGGCTGCAGATTCCCGGACATTAAGGGAGCTGGTGGAGAAGGAAAACATTACGTATATATTATATGAAGAAAATATGGAATACCTCCAGGCTGTCTGCAGAGAGGACATCCTGGAGGAAACCTATCCTCTCGTCTATAGGTCCGGGGACGGTTGGACGAGAATTTATCAGGTAACAGAAGAAAGCGAGTAAAATCATGGATAGTTTATATATAATTATGCCGGCCTATAACGAAGAAGAAAATATTGAAGAGGTGGTGGAGCAGTGGTATCCGGTGATAGAGGAAATCGGACATGGAAGCCGCCTGGTCGTTTTTAATGACGGAAGTAAAGATCAGACAGAGGAAAAACTGCTTCGGTTAGAAGAAAAGTATCCCCATCTTGTGGGAATCACGAAGGAAAACGAGGGACATGGAGCCACTCTTCTGACCGGCTATAAGTATGCGATCTTTGAAGGGGCAGATTACGTTTTTCAGACAGATTCTGACGGACAGACTCTGCCAAAGGAATTCTGGCCGCTGTGGAGAGAACGGCGAAGATGCGGTCTTCTGCTGGGATATCGGAAAAGCCGCCAGGATGGCTGGAAAAGAATTTTTGTGACCCATGTACTGAAACTGGTTCTGTTTTTCAGCTTTCAGATTTGGACGAAAGATGCAAATGTACCGTTTCGTCTGATGAAGAGCAGTCAGCTTCGCCAGGTACTCCAGTCGATTCCGGAGGGATTTAATCTCTCCAACGTACTGATGACGGTAATTTATGAAAAACAGAAGCTGGGAGTCTGGTATTATCCGATTACTTTCCGTCCGAGACAGGGAGGAACCAATTCCATTAATATGAAAAAAATTGTAAAAATCGGAAAGCAGGCATGGAAAGATTTTCATAAAATGAAAAAATCTATTTAGAAGGTGATAAATCCAATGAAAAAACAAATTGCAGGAAAAGCGCTGGTTTCTTTTCTCTTACTGGGGATTTCAGCCTTTTTGCTGAAATGGGATGTGATTACATTCTGGATCTGGTGGATGCTTTTAGGACTTCTGGGGATGATTTTCATGCCCCTTACGGGAAGGATTTTCAGCCGCTTTCAGGATAAGGGCTGGATGTTCTCCAAAGTTCTTGCCGTGGCCGTCTGCGGGTATCTGACCTGGCTGCTGGTATCTCTGAAAATTCTGAAGTTTACGTCCCCGGTCTGTATTGCCGTAACTGTGGCATGTGCGGTTGTTTGTGTTGTTCTGTTTTTCAGAGAAGAAAAGAAAGGAATCCGCGTCTATCCTCAGGGACAGGCAGAATTTATCTTCTGGGAAGAAGTGGGATTCTATCTGCTGTTTCTGATGTGGACTTACTTTGCCGGATTTCGTCCGGAGGCTTACGGAACAGAGAAATTCATGGATTACGGCTTTATGGAGGCAATGATGCGGGCCACTGAGCTGCCGGCTGTGGATCTGTGGTATTCCCAGGGAACGATCAACTATTATTACGGCGGACAGTACTTTGCCGTGTTTCTTACGAAACTGACAGGAACCCAGGTGGAGCTGACGTATAACCTGATGCGTACCATGGTGGCGGGATTTGCTTTTATTCTTCCCTTTTCTCTGGTTTATCAGCTTTTTTCGGAAAAGCAGAAAGATTTCACAGGGCTTACGGGAATGGAAAAAGAGAGAAGGATTTGCAGGACTTTCCCGGCAATTGCGGGAATTCTGGCGGGAGCTTCTGTTTCTCTGGCGGGAAATATGCATTATATTATCTACGATAAAATTTACCCGTGGATTCGGGAGGTATTTTCCATAGAAGGAGAATACACCGATTACTGGTTTCCGGATTCTACCAGATATATCGGGCACAATCCGGACGTACCGGATAAAACTATCCACGAATTTCCTTCCTACTCCTTTGTCCTGGGGGATCTCCACGCTCATGTGGTAAACATTATCTTTGTCCTTTTACTGCTGGGAATTCTGTACGGGTGGACGCAGCAGGTCCGGGCGAAGCATCTGCCTGAAGAGGAAACCATGGGACGCTCTTTCTGGAAGAGAGAACTTCTCTGGCCGCAGATTCTGGCGGCGGCTGTGCTGCTTGGAATCTACCAGTGGACCAATTACTGGGATTTCGTCATTTACTTTGTAGTTACCGGAGGCGTGGTTCTGTTTAATAATATGATTCGTTTCCGGAAAAGCCGGAAGAAAATTCTCCTGACCACAGCGGCTCAGGCGGTGGAAGTCCTGGGGATTTCTGCTATAGTAATCCTTCCGTTCAGCCTTCAGTTTGAGACGATGGTGCAGGGAGTTGCCCTGGCGCAGTATCATTCCCGCTTTTATCAGCTTTGTATTCTGTGGGGACTTCCGGTTCTGGTTGTGGGAGTTTTTCTGTGTTCTCTGCTTTGGAGGGGAAGAAAATGGAAACCGCTGGTTTATCTGGAGAGTCTGGCGCTGCCGGATTTGTTTGTGGCTGTTTTAGGCCTTTGTGCGGTGGGACTGGTTCTGATTCCGGAACTGGTTTATGTAAGAGATATTTATGAAGATGGAAATGCCAGGGCAAACACCATGTTTAAACTGACGTACCAGGCCTATATTTTATTTGGGATTTCCATGGGCTATCTTCTGATGCGCATGTTGGTATTCTCTGCCAGGAAAGTAAGCAGAGCCTTTGCTCTGGCTTCTCTGATGTGCCTTCTCAGTACCATGGGCTATCTGGGAAATGCGGTATATTCCTGGTTTGGAGAAGTCTGGGATCCCTCCCAGTATCAGGGGCTGAACGCCACCGGCTTTTTAGAGTCGGAGTTTTCTCAGGATGCAAAAGCCATCCGCTGGCTGAAAGAAAATGTGCAGGGAAGTCCGGTGACTCTGGAGGCCAATGGAGACAGTTACACCGGTTACGAACGGGTATCTGCCATGACGGGACTTCCCACGATTCTGGGTTGGTATGTACACGAATGGCTCTGGAGAAATGATGTGGAAGACTTAAATGAGAAGAGCTGGGAAATTGAAACCATTTATACTTCCGACGATTCAGAGGAAGTGGAAACGCTTCTGGAGAAGTATCAGGTGGAATATATTTTTGTGGGAGCCATGGAGAGAGAGAAGTATGGAGTTTCTCTGAATGATTCCCTGCTTCAGAGTCTGGGAACCATTGTTTTCCAGGATGAAGATACAGGAACCTACATTATTGAGACAGCATAGACCTTTGGGATGGCAGGTAGACTTTTGAAGAAAAATCGTGTAAAATAGAAAACGGATAAAACAAAGGATGGTAACGGATGAACACAGAGATTAGAAAGATAAAAGACGATGCAGAAAGTGAAGAAGCGATTCGGCGTGCAGGAGAGATCCTGAAAGAGGGAGGACTTGTGGCATTTCCCACGGAGACGGTCTATGGTCTTGGGGGAAACGGGCTGGACGCCCGGGCGGCGAAAAAGATTTATGCGGCGAAAGGAAGACCTTCCGATAATCCGTTAATCATTCATATTGCAAGAATGGAAGATCTGGACAAGATTACATCCGGGGTTCCCGAAAAGGCCCGGAGACTGGCAGAGAAATACTGGCCGGGTCCCCTGACTATGATTCTGCCAAAGGCAGACTGTGTTCCCCGCGAGACCACGGGAGGACTGGACAGTGTGGCTGTAAGGTTCCCAAGCCATAAGACGGCACAGAAGCTGATACTGGCCGGAGGGGGATTTATTGCGGCCCCAAGCGCCAATACTTCGGGGAGGCCAAGCCCCACAACGGCGGAACATGTAATCGAGGACTTAAATCATGCGGTAGATATGATTCTGGACGGAGGACAGGTGGGAATCGGAATTGAGTCCACCATTGTGGACTTTACGGAAGAAGTACCGATCATCCTGCGGCCTGGCTACATCTCCCTGGAAATGCTTCGAAAAGAGCTGGGAGAGGTGCGGATGGACCGGGGGCTTCTGAAGGAAGGAGATTCGGCGCGGCCTAAGGCTCCCGGGATGAAATACCGGCATTATGCACCGAAAGCGGATCTGACCATTGTAGAAGGCGAGACGGAAAAGGTCATCGCGAAAATCAACGAGCTGGCACAAGAGGCTCAGGAAAAAGGGGAACAGATAGGGATTATCTGCACCCGGGAAACCCTTTCCCGTTATCCCAATGGGATTGTAAAATGCACAGGGAGCAGAGAAGAGGAGGAAAGCATCGCTCTTCATTTATATGAAGTATTGCGGGATTTTGACAAATGTCAGGTAACGGCTATTTATTCAGAGTCCTTTAATACACCGCGGATGGGGCAGGCGATTATGAACCGTCTGCTGAAAGCCGCAGGCCATAAAAAAATTTATGTATAGGGGGTAACTGGTATGTTAGCAATAGGATGCGATCATGGCGGCTACGAGTTGAAACAGGAGATTTTAAAACACTTAGATGAAAGAAACATTGCATATAAGGATTTCGGATGCGACAGCACAGCGTCTGTGGACTATCCGGTATATGCAAAGAAAGTGTGCAATGCTATTTTATCCGGAGAATGTGAAATGGGAATTTTAATCTGCGGAACAGGAATCGGCATATCGATTACGGCCAATAAATTCCGGGGAATCCGTGCGGCTCTCTGCACAGACTGCTTCTGTGCGGAAGCCACCAGACAGCACAACAATGCCAATGTGCTTGCTCTGGGCGGCCGGGTAGTAGGTCCCGGTCTGGCATTAAAGATTGTAGATACATTCCTGGATACACCGTTTTCCAATGACGAAAGACATATTCGCCGGATACAGGGAATGGAAGACTAAAGAAAGGCTGGGGATAGGCAATGGGGAAGAAAAACGAGAAGCGTATGGATCATATTACCTGGGATGAGTACTTTATGGGGGTAGCCATTTTGTCCGGGATGCGTTCCAAGGATCCCAACTCTCAGGTGGGAGCCTGTATTGTCAGCCAGGATAATAAAATTCTGTCCATGGGTTATAACGGATTTCCCATCGGCTGTTCCGATGATGAGTTTCCCTGGGCAAGAGAAGGGGATCCGCTGGATACCAAATATCTGTATGTGACACACAGTGAGCTGAATGCGATTTTAAACTACCGGGGCGGAAGCCTGGAAGGGGCTAAATTATACGTGTCCCTGTTCCCCTGTAACGAATGCGCCAAAGCCATTATTCAGGCCGGGATTAAGACCATTATATATGCAGAAGATAAATATGCCCAGACCCCTTCCGTGGTGGCGTCCAAACGGATGCTGGATGCAGCGGGCGTGCGGTATTACAAATACAGCAGAACCGACCGGGAAATCTGTTTCCGCGTCTGAGGCAATTCTCTGAGAAACTTCTTGACAACGTTTTCGGTTTTCTATAGAATGAGCACCATACAGGAAAACGGCGATGATGAGAATAGTATTCAGATTGGACAGTCCACAGAGAGAAATCAGCAGGTGAGAAGATTTTACGGAAGATCTGAAGAACCGGCCTCGGAGCCCCGTACAATTGAAGTACGGCGTAATTTCGGCGTTAACGGAAACGAAGAGAGAACATATGAAATGTTAATCAGGGTGGTACCGCCGGAGTTTCCGGTCCCTTTGGGGATCGGGGACTCATTTTTTTCCCTGAGTAAAAGAAAAGGAGAACAATCATGGCAAAGAAATTAGTGGAAGCAATTACTTCTATGGAAGAAGATTTCGCCCAGTGGTATACCGATGTGGTAAAGAAGGCGGAACTGTGCGACTATACCAGTGTAAAAGGATGTATGGTAATCAAGCCGGCAGGTTATGCGATTTGGGAAAATATTCAGAAGGAACTGGACGCCCGTTTTAAGGCAACAGGAGTTCAGAACGTGTACATGCCGGTATTTATTCCCGAAGGACTTCTGCAGAAGGAAAAAGATCATGTAGAAGGATTTGCACCGGAAGTTGCCTGGGTAACCCACGGCGGTCTGGAAAAATTACAGGAGCGTCTCTGTGTGCGTCCTACCTCAGAAACTTTATTCTGTGATTTTTATGCAAAAGATATCCAGTCTCACAGAGATCTTCCCAAGGTATATAACCAGTGGTGTTCTGTAGTGCGCTGGGAAAAAACAACCAGACCTTTCCTGCGTTCCAGAGAGTTCTTATGGCAGGAAGGACATACGGCTCATGCCACGGCAGAAGAAGCACAGGAACGTACGATTCAGATGTTAAACGTGTATGCGGATTTCTGCGAAGAAGTACTGGCTATCCCGGTTATTAAAGGACAGAAGACGGATAAAGAGAAATTTGCCGGTGCAGAAGCTACCTATACCATTGAAGCATTAATGCATGACGGAAAAGCGCTCCAGTCCGGAACCAGCCATAACTTCGGAGACGGTTTCGCCAAAGCCTTCGGAATTCAGTATACAGATAAAGAAAATAAACTGCAGTATGTGCATCAGACATCCTGGGGAATGTCCACACGTATCATGGGCGCTATTATCATGGTTCACGGAGACAACAGCGGTCTGGTTCTGCCTCCGAGAATTGCTCCCGTTCAGGTAGACATCATTCCCATTCAGCAGCATAAAGAAGGGGTACTGGAAAAAGCACAGGAATTAAAGAGCGTTCTGGATGCAGCAGGTCTCCGAGTGAAAATTGACGATACCGATAAGAGCCCGGGATTCAAATTCGCAGAACAGGAAATGAGAGGAATTCCGGTGCGTATTGAGTGCGGACCGAAAGATATTGAAAAAGGCCAGGTGATTGTGGTACGCAGAGATACCAGAGAAAAATATACCGTAGCCTTTGAGACGCTGGCAGAAGAAGTGCAGAAGATTCTGGATACCATGCAGAAGGAAATGCTGGAGCGGGCGAGAGCACACAGAGACAGCCATACCTATGAAGCGGCTGACTATGAAACCTTCAAAAAGACTATTGAAGAGAAACCGGGATTTGTGAAGGCTATGTGGTGCGGCTGCAAAGAGTGTGAAGAAAAGATTAAAGAGGACCTTCAGGCAACTTCCAGATGTATTCCGTTTGAACAGGAAAATCTGTCAGAGAACTGTATCTGCTGTGGAAAACCGGCTAAAAAAATGGTTTACTGGGGAAGAGCTTATTAAGGAATCAATCATAAAGGAGGGCGGAACTTGCGACTGAAAATACCGCCTAAGGTGGAAAGGATTATCAATGTCCTGGAAACCCATGGATTTGAAGCTTACGCTGTGGGAGGATGCGTCCGTGACTCCATCTTAAACCGGGTTCCGGACGACTGGGATATTACCACCTCCGCACAGCCGGAAGAAGTGAAAAAACTGTTTTATCATACTGTGGATACGGGAATCTTACACGGAACGGTTACAGTGATGCTGGGAAGAGACGGGTTTGAAGTCACCACCTACCGACTGGACGGGAAATACGAAGACGGCAGGCATCCCAAAGAGGTAACCTATACGGCAAGCCTCAAAGAAGATTTAAAGAGAAGGGACTTTACAATTAACGCCATGGCTTATAATCCCTCGGAAGGGCTGGTTGATCTGTTCGGAGGAATGGAAGACCTGCAGCGAAAAGTAATCCGCTGTGTGGGAAATCCCGAAGAGCGTTTCAGAGAAGACGCCCTGCGGATTCTGCGGGCAGTCCGGTTCTCGGCTCAGCTTGGATTTGACATTTTGCCTGAAACCCGCAGGGCTCTGAGAGCCCTTGCGCCCAATTTACGACTTATCAGCGCAGAGAGAATCCAGACAGAACTGGTGAAAATTCTGGTGTCTCCCCACCCGGAATATTTAAAGATTGCCTGGGAGGAAAAGATAACAAAGGAAATTCTGCCGGAATTTGATGTTCTGATGGAGACGCCCCAGAACACCCCCCACCACTGCATGTCGGCAGGGGAGCATACCCTGAAAAGCATGGAAGAGATTCCTCCTTCGAAGGCGCTGCGCCTGACCATGCTTCTTCATGACATGGGAAAAGGGGTCTGCAGAACCACAGATGAAAACGGCCGGGATCACTTCAAAGGCCATGGAAAGTTCAGTGAAGAAATCGCCAGAGATATTTTAAAAAGGCTGAAATTCGACAACGATACCCTGTACAGGGTGTGTCGGCTGGTAAAATGGCACGATTACCGTCCGGAACCCACTTCCAAAGCGGTGAGAAAGGCGGTAAACAAGATAGGGCCGGATTTGTTTGAAGACTATCTTCTGGTACAAAAGGCAGATGCCCTGGCGCAAAGCGAATATAAACAAGAGGAAAAGCTTCTCCGAATCCGGGAAGTGGAAGGCTTATTCAGGGAGATTCAAAGGGAGAAACAGTGCGTTTCCCTGGAAGAGCTGGCAGTCAGCGGGAAAGATCTGATTGCCCTGGGAATGAAGCCGGGCAGGGAGATGGGCATTCTTTTACATGAACTTTTGGAGATGGTGCTGGAAGATCCGGCAAAAAATGAGAAAGAATTTTTAAAAGAACAGGTAAAGAAACGGCTGAAAGAAAATTAATACATGGTCTTAAACGGCAAATTCCCCTCATAGAATGAAAGGTACAAAGCTATGAGGGGGATTTGCCGTTGTATGATTATGGGTTAAGCGTACTGGAGCAATATGGTCTTAGCGCCGCCAGAAGCTGGCGGGGACGGGGAGCGCTGCTGTGTCAGACACAAAATGGCTTAGTGATGATTCGGGAATTTAACGGATCAGAAACAAAGCTTAAGTATCAGCGGGCTCTTCTTCAGAAAATACAGGAGAGCCGGATTTGCCGGACCGATTATCTGTTTCCCACTTTAGAGGGAGATTTAGTGGCCAGGGACAAAGACGGGGCAGCCTATACTCTGCGCAGATGGTATGAAGGAAGGGAGTGCGACACAAAGTCCCGGGAAGATATTTTAAGGAGCGTCAGGGCATTGGCAGACTTACATAAAGGAATGCGGCTGGAGTTCCAGGAAAACTATGCAGCCCGTTCCCAGAGAGAGGAATACCAGCGCCACAACCGGGAACTAAGAAAAATACAGAAATTTATCCGAAAGAAAAAAGCAGAAAATGATTTTGAGAAAATGTATGCCCTCAGCGCTCAGTGGTTTCTGGAAAAGGCGGCTGAAGCCACAGAGAGACTGGAAAATTCCGGCTACCGGGAACTTCTGGAAGAATCCAGAAAACGGGGATGCATCTGTCACGGGGAATTTAACCAGCACAATGTACTTTTTACAGAGAATGGCATTGCCGTTACCAACTTTGAACACTGGTGCTACGACATTCAGATGGCGGATTTGTACCGTTTCATGAGAAAGATACTGGAAAAATATAACTGGAATCTGGAACTGGCTCAGGAAATGGTAACCGCCTATCAGGAACGAAAAGAGATTACCCGGGGAGAAATGGAAAATCTGAAGCTGCGGTTTCAGTATCCGGAGAAATACTGGAAGCTGGCAAATTACTATTTTTCCCACAAAAAAATCTGGATTTCAGAGAAAAATGTGGAAAAACTCCGGATTTTGGTGAAACAAAGAGAGGTCTGGGAGGATTTCGGCGAAAAATGTTTTAAGAAATTCTTATTTTGAATTTATCTTTACGGATATTTGTAATATAATAAGGGAAAAGAATTGTATAGGGAGGTACAAATATGGATTACAAAGAAGTATATCAGGAATGGCTGGAGAACCCATACTTCGATGAAAACACAAAAGCAGAATTAAAAGCAATTGAGGGAGACGACAAGGAAATTAAAGAGCGTTTTTACATGGACTTGGAGTTTGGTACAGCAGGCCTGAGAGGGATTATTGGTGCAGGTACAAACCGCATGAATATCTATGTAGTCCGCAGGGCAACACAGGGACTTGCAAACTATATTCTTTCCGTTGGAAAACAGAGCCAGGGCGTGGCAATCGCTTACGATTCCAGACATATGTCTCCGGAATTTGCACAGGAAGCGGCACTATGCCTGGCTGCCAATGGAATTAAAGCTTATATTTTCGAATCTTTAAGACCGACTCCGGAGCTGTCATTTGCCCTTCGTCATTTGGGATGCGTAGCCGGAATTAACGTAACGGCAAGCCATAATCCGCCGGAATATAATGGGTATAAGGTATACTGGGAAGACGGCGCACAGATTACGCCTCCTCATGACAGCGGTATTATGGGAGAAGTGAAGGCAATTTCCGACTGGAATACGGTAAAAACCATGGACAAGGCAGAAGCGGAAAAAGCAGGCCTCTACGAAGTGATCGGACAGGCCATTGACGATGCTTATATCGCTGAGCTGAAGAAACAGATTCTGCATATGGAAGCCATTGAAAAAGAAGGAAAGAATCTGAAAATCGTATATTCTCCCCTTCATGGAACCGGCAATATTCCTGCCAGAAGAGTTCTGAAGGAACTGGGATTTGAAAATGTATATGTGGTAAAAGAGCAGGAACTGCCGGATGGAGATTTCCCCACAGTCAGCTATCCAAACCCGGAAGCTGCAGAAGCATTTGAACTGGGCTTAAAACTGGCAAAAGAAGTGGACGCAGATCTGGTACTGGCAACAGACCCGGATGCAGACCGTCTGGGCGTACGTGTGAAAGACAAAGACGGAGTTTACCATGATTTAACCGGAAATATGTCCGGATGCCTGCTGGCGGAGTATGAGATTGGACAGAGAAAAGCCATCAATGGAGAACTTCCGGAAGACGGCGCCTTAGTATCTACCATCGTTACCAGCAATCTGGCCGGAGCCATTGCAAAATCATACGGAGTGAAATTTATCGAGGTACTGACCGGCTTTAAGTACATCGGACAGCAGATTTTGGGCTTTGAAGAAAGCGGAAAAGGCACCTACTTATTCGGCTTTGAAGAAAGCTACGGCTGCCTGATCGGCACATACGCAAGGGATAAAGACGCCATTGTGGCAACCATGGCTCTGTGCGAGGCTGCAGCTTATTATAAGACCCAGGGCAAGACCTTATGGGATGCTATGATTGATATGTACGAGAAATACGGCTACTACAAAGACGCCATTCAGTCAGTCACTCTGAAAGGAATTGAAGGTCTTCAGAAGATTCAGGAAATCATGAATACCCTTCGCGAGAAACCGCCGGTAGAAATCGGAGGATATAAAGTAACTTCCACCAGAGATTACAAAGAAGACAAGGTGGTTGATCTGGCAACCGGAGAAGAAAGCAGGACAGGCCTTCCTTCTTCCAACGTACTCTACTATGATCTGACAGACGACGCATGGCTTTGCGTAAGACCGTCGGGAACAGAACCGAAGGTAAAATTCTATTATGGCGTAAAAGGAACATCTCTGGAGGACGCAGATAAAAAATCTGAAGAAATGGGAAAAGCTGTTCTGGAAATGGTGAATTCCATGATGTAAGAGAAACCGTGATTCTTTCATAGTTTTCTTTAAAAACCTTGACAAACATAGGGAAAAGGTATATAAATTATGAATAGGGTTGTAGAGAAGAACTAGGAATAACAACGAGAGAATTTAGAGGAGGAAACACCATGAACAAAACAGAGTTAATTGCAGCTATGGCCAATGAAACAAATCTTTCTAAAAAGGACGTTGAGGCAGTTTTAAAGTCATTTATCGACGTAGTTTCCAAAGAATTACAGAATGACGGAAAAGTTCAGTTAGTTGGATTTGGAACATTTGAAGTGTCAAAAAGAGCTGCAAGAGAAGGCAGAAATCCTCAGACTGGTGCAACCATGAAGATTGAAGCTTCCAAAGCTCCGAGATTTAAAGCCGGAAAAGCTTTAAAAGATATGGTAAACGCTTAATATCACAAATAGAAAAATGCAGAAGGCCGTTACGAATGTGACGGCCTTTTTCATTTAATAGGAAACTGCGTTCCCTATTAAACAAAACGCTCCGCTATGGATGCGACCAGATGTATGTGGAATTATGACTGCCTGCGGCAGTCTGCATCTGGCGCGCAAAGAGTACAAGTCCCTCATGAGCGAGGGATATAGGGAGTTGAAGAGGACTTGTCCTCTTTGTTCTATTCACAGGAGAGGGTAGTATCCTATGATACAAAAACTTCAGGAGGAAAATATGAGATTAGACAAATTTTTAAAGGTTTCCCGTCTGATTAAACGGCGGACAGTGGCCAATGAAGCCTGCGACGCCGGCCGGGTACTGCTCAATGACAAACCGGCGAAGGCCTCTGTTTCAGTAAAAGCAGGAGACAAAATTGAAATTCAGTTCGGAACCCGGAATGTAAAAGTAAAGGTTCTGGAAGTAAAAGAAACTGTGAGAAAAGAAGAAGCAGAAAAACTGTATGAGTATCTGTAAGAAGTCCCGGTCTGTTCTAAGGAAACTGATGCGTTCATAGAATAAAAAGAAAGAACACATCAGGAGGTTGTTTTGGAAGAGAGAAAAAACAGTCCCTTCCAATCGCACCGGCTGCTGCTGGAGGATCGGCAGAGGGGAACAGTTACGGGTGTAATGGATGTAAAATCTTTTGATGAAAAGCTCATTCTATTGGCAACAGAATATGGCCTGATCACATTAAAAGGAGAAAAGCTTCATATCAATCAGCTGGATCTGGAAAAAGGAGAAGTGGAATTAAGCGGCAGGGTGGACAGTGTGGTCTATACGGAGAAACGGGGCTACGGCCAGAAGAAAGAAGAATCTCTGCTTGGCCGGCTGTTTCAGTAGAAATCCATGAGTTCTTATATGAACCACGAACTTCTGATGTTCTGCCATTCCTTTTTTACCGGAATCCTTCTGTTGGTTATTTATGACGTGCTGAGGATTTTGCGTAAAGTTTTTCCCCATCGTTCCTGTTTTGTGTCGGCAGAAGATCTCATTTACTGGATGGGATCCGGTATTCTCATTTTTATGGAAATGTACAGGCAAAACCAGGGGATTGTGCGGACCTATATCTTTGCAGGAACTCTGGTAGGGATGGTTGTCTACCATTTTACAGTCAGCTCCCTGTTTGTGCGGTTCACTGCCAAAATTCTTGAAATCCCGGTGAAGTATCTGTTTTTTTTAACAAAAAGGTTGATATTTAGCTATAGACGTTGTAGAATTTCAGTATATAGCCATTCTCGTCAAGTTGTGGCGAAAATACGAAAAAATCAGAAAAGGTCAGAGGATTTTAATGAAGTCAAAGAAGCGGAAAGCAATTCTGAAGAGAAACCGAATGGGCATGGTTAGTATCGCGGTTGTTGCCCTGCTGCTTTTTGGCGTACTCTTTGTGGAAGGACGTTCTTTAAGCAGCAGGCTGAGTTCGTATGATAAAGAAGTAGAAGATCTCAATGACAGAATTGAAGAAGAAAACGAAAGAACGAAAGAAATTGATGAATTAAAAGAATATATGGATACGGATGAGTATGCAGAGGAAGTTGCCAGAGATAAACTGGGACTTGTAAAAGATAATGAAATTGTGTTTAAAGAGTCAGAATAAACCTATTTATGGAGAAAAGTTTTTTTATCCGGCATTCTGAATTTGACAAAGATTTTGCCCCGGATCCTTTATACTGTTTTCCTAATGAGAATAGTAAGGGGAGGGGAACATATGCAGGAATGGATTATTGCCATGCTCGTAATCAGCGCGCTTCTGATTATACGGGACATGGCAAAAACTATTTTGTCAGATCAGGTTTGGAAGGAAGAGACGCTTCCTCTGTACGACATTCATCCGCAGAAGGAAAAAGTGGAAAAATATGCGGAATCTTTTCAGAAACTGGCAGATACCTTTTACGGAATGCCCTATCGGAAAGATTATTTAAGCAGCAGACAGATTGATGCCGTTCTCAGAGAAGTGAATGATCATCTCTGCAGTAAATGCTACCAGAGGCAAATCTGCTGGGGAGAACACTCGGAGAGTATGTACCAGGGCGCCTGCGGACTGATTCGGGCCATTGAGGACTCCGATGAGGAGAAAATCCGGAAGACCCGCGGCGACTGGATGGGAGTCTGCGCCCGGGCCGGCCAGTTTTATGAAGAGGCGGAGAGATATTTTCAGAGAGAAAAGCAAAATCTTATCTGGAATAACCGGATGATAGAAAACCGGATGGCTGTGGCTCAGCAGATGACGGAGATTTCCAGAATCATGAGAATGGTAGCCGATGATCTTTATGACATTTCCCAGCCGCCTGCAGAGTTTCAGGAAAATCTCAGAAAGAAGCTGCGGAAACGTCAGGTGATTCTGAAAAACGTCTGGATACTGGACAAGCCCCAGGGGAAAAAACAGGCGTTTCTGACCATGCGGGCCAGAAGCGGTCAGTGCATTTCCATGGTGGAAATCGGGAAATATTTATCGGAATCCTGCGACTGCCCGATGACCCCTTCTCATGACAGCCGCTGTATTGTCAATGGAGAATACCATACGGCTCATTTTGTGGAGGACGCCAGTTTTCAGGTGATGCACGGGGTGGCGCGGGTGGTGAAAGATCAGGAAAAAGTCTCCGGAGACAATTATTCCTGTCAGGAAGAAGAGGACGGACAGTTCATTATGTGTCTGTCAGACGGAATGGGTTCCGGTATGGAGGCATGCAGGGAAAGCGAAGCAGTGGTGGAACTTCTGGAACAGTTTCTGGAATCCGGTTTTTCCCAGGAGACGGCGGCCAGAATGGTAAACGCCGCTTTGGTATTGCGCCAGCAGGAGGAGATGTTTTCCACAGTAGATATATGCGCGCTGGATTTATACAGCGGAATCTGTAATTTTTTAAAGGCCGGGGCGGCGACTACCTTCATAAAAAGAGAAAACTGGGTGGAAGCTATTACAGCTCAGAGTCTGGCGGCAGGGCTGGTTCATCAGATGGATTTCGAGACGGCGTCCAGGAAACTGTATGACGGCGACTTTCTGATCATGGTTACTGACGGCGTTTTAGACGCTCTGCCCATGGATAAAGAGGAAGAAACCATGAAAGAGATTATTATGGAGGTTCACGATCAGACTCCAAAGGAATTAAGCAGGGGGATCTTAGAGCGGGTTCTCAGTTATGCGGATTTTAAGCCGCAGGATGATATGACGGTTCTGGTGGCAGGAGTCTGGAGCAAGTGAAATTAAATTGGAACGAAAGAGGACGGGGAAGACACATGATTAAAAAGATAGAGAATTATATAAGAGAAAACGGTCTTTTAGAGAAAGGGGATAAAATCCTGCTGGGACTGTCCGGCGGAGGAGATTCCATGGCTCTTTTGTCTGTTTTCACGGAACTGAAGGAAGAGTGGGAGCTGGAACTTCACGGAGTGCATGTGCATCATGGAATCCGTGGAGAAGAGGCGGACAGAGACGAAGAACTTGTACGAAAAGCCTGCGAAGATCTGCAGATTCCCTATACATGCTATCGGTACGATGTACAGAAGATGGCAAGAGAAGAAAAAATGGGAGTAGAAGAAGCAGGCCGCAAAGCCAGAAATGAGACTTTTGAAGACGTTCTGAAGAAATGGCAGGGAGATAAGATAGCCCTGGCCCACCATAAGAATGATCTGGCGGAGACTATGCTCCATCACCTGGCAAGAGGAACCGGATTACGGGGGATTGGAGGAATCCGTCCCATGTCCGGAAAGATTATTCGGCCTCTTTTATGTTTAGAAAAGAAAGAAATTGAGCATTATTTAAAGGAAAAGGAAATTCCCTACGGTCTGGACAGTACGAATTTATCCGATTCCTATACCCGCAATCGGATTCGCCATCAGGTTCTGAACACTATGGTCAGAGAGGTGAATCAGGAAGCGGTGGCCCATCTGGCAGAGGCGGCGGAGATCGCCTGGGAAGCCGATGAATATTTACGGGCCATGTCGAATATGCATCTGGAGATTTACAGCAAAAAGACGGACAGAGGAATTGTCCTGGAAGAAGAAATCTTCAAAGAGCCGCATATTATCCGTATGTACGTTTATCAGAGAGTTCTGGAACTTCTTCTGGGGAATAAACGGGATATTTCCAGAGTTCATATGAAACAGATTGAGACCCTGATAAAGAAAAACGTGGGGAAGAAAGTAAGCCTGCCCTACGAACTGGAGGCCAGAAGAACTTACGGGGGAATTCTGTTTGCCAGGAAAACGGAGGCCGGGAAACTTCTTCTGGAAAAAGCAATTTTAAAAGAACCGGTATTGCTTCATATGGACGGCCCCACCTATATTCCGGGCGGGAAAATCATATCCAGAAAATTTGTTTATCAGGGAGAAGAGATTCCGGAAAAGACATATACGAAATGGTTCGATTATGGTAAAATAAAAAAGAAACTATGCATCCGTCCCGGAATGGAGGGAGATTTCCTCATAGTAAACCGGGAGGGAAATAAGAAAAAGCTGAACAGATATTTCGTGGATCATAAGGTGCCGAGAGAAGACAGAAATAAGATTTTGCTGATTGCAGAGGAGAATGAGATTCTCTGGGTATTGGGAATGCGCATCAGTGAAAAGTATAAAGTGACCAATGAAACGAAAGAAATTCTGGAGCTGAGATACGAAGGAGGAAAATAAAATGTCTGAGCAGATTCGCGTGATGATTGGCGAGGCAGAGACAGATAAACGGATTCGCGAACTGGGTGCGAAGATCAGTGCAGATTATGCGGGAAAAGAAATACACATGATTTGCGTCTTAAAGGGCGGGGTGTTCTTTATGTGTGAACTGGCCAAAAGAATTACCGTTCCTGTATCGCTGGACTTCATGTCTATATCCAGTTATGGGGACGATATTAAATCCAGCGGCGTTGTTAAAATTACGAAAGACTTGGATCAGCCCCTGGAAGGAAAAGACGTACTGGTTGTGGAAGATATTATTGATTCAGGGAGAACGTTAAGTTATTTACTGGAAATTTTAAAAGGGAGAAATCCGGAAAGCATCCGCTTATGTACGCTGCTGGATAAGCCGGACAGAAGAGTAAGGGATGTTCATGTGGATTACTGCGGTTTTGAAATTCCTGATGAATTTGTTGTGGGCTATGGACTGGATTATGCACAGAAGTACAGGAATCTTCCGTTTATCGGCGTTGTAGAGACAAATTGAAAGGAGATTTGGACAATTGAACAGACAATCCGGCAGAATTGGTCTATATATCCTATTAATTATCATGCTGATTGTAGGATATTTGTTTTTAAATCAGCAGGTCAATACACAGAGCAATTATACTCTGGATCAGTTTGAACAGGCTGTAGAAGAAGGAAAGGTGGCAGGGATTGAAATCCACCAGAATAAAGAAACTCCCACCGGCCGTATTCAGGCAGTCCTGGAAGACGGAAGTCAGAAACAGTTTTACGTGACAGACGTAAATGAAGTAGAAGATATGGTTAAGGGGAAAGAGATTGCAGTACAGGTTTATAACGTTCCTCAGGAAAATGCGTTTCTTTCCACCATTCTTCCGGTGCTGATCACCTCCGGTCTGATCCTGTTTTTATTTATGTTCATGTCCAGGCAGATGTCAGCGGGCAGCTCAGGCAATTCCAAGATGATGAACTTCGGAAAAAGCCGTGCGAGAATGACGAATCCGGATGAAAAGAAAGTGACCTTTAATAATGTGGCTGGACTTCAGGAGGAGAAAGAAGATCTGGAAGAAGTTGTAGACTTTCTCAAAGCGCCGCAGAAATATACCAACGTAGGAGCCAGAATTCCCAAGGGCGTTCTCTTAGTCGGACCGCCCGGAACCGGAAAGACGTTACTGGCGAAAGCTGTGGCCGGAGAAGCGGGAGTGCCGTTTTTCTCTATCTCTGGTTCTGACTTTGTGGAAATGTTTGTAGGTGTGGGCGCTTCCCGTGTGAGAGATTTATTTGAAGACGGGAAGAAACATGCTCCCTGTATTATATTTATTGACGAGATTGACGCGGTTGCCCGACAGAGAGGAACCGGTATGGGCGGAGGCCATGACGAGAGAGAACAGACCCTGAACCAGCTTCTGGTGGAAATGGACGGTTTTGGGGTGAATGAAGGGATTATCGTGATGGCAGCCACCAACCGGGTGGATATTCTGGATCCGGCGATTCTGCGTCCGGGCCGTTTTGACCGTAAGGTGGCGGTGGGACGTCCGGATGTAAAAGGAAGAGAGGAAATTCTCCAGGTACACGCCAAAGATAAACCTCTTGCAGAAGACGTGGATTTGAAACAGATTGCCCAGACTACGGCAGGATTTACCGGAGCGGATCTGGAAAATCTGTTAAATGAGGCCGCTATTTTAGCAGCCAAGGAAAACCGCCTCTATGTGATGCAGAAAGATATTAAAGCGGCGTTTATTAAAGTGGGAATCGGGGCTGAGAAGAGAAGCAAGGTGATTTCTGAAAAAGAAAAGAGAATTACCGCTTACCACGAAGCCGGCCATGCCATCTTATTCCATGAATTGCCGGATATGGGCCCGGTTTATACGATCTCCATCATTCCAACAGGAATGGGGGCCGCCGGTTATACTATGCCCCTTCCGGAGAAAGACGAAATGTTTAATACCAGAGGCAAGATGCTGCAGGATATTACAGTACTTCTGGGCGGACGTGTGGCAGAGGAAATTATATTTGACGATATAACCACAGGAGCCTCCAATGATATTAAACGGGCTACAAATACGGCGAAGGCTATGGTAATGAAATACGGAATGTCTGAGAAACTGGGTCTGATTGCTTATGGCGATGAGGATGATGAGGTCTTCATCGGAAGAGATCTGGCTCATACCCGGGGTTACAGCGAACAGGTAGCGGCATCCATTGACGAAGAAATTCACATGATTATCGACCGCTGCCATGAGAAAGCGAAGGAAATTATAATGAAGCACGAAGAGGTACTTCATAAGTGCGCGAGACTGTTACTGGAAAAGGAAAAGGTTCATCGGGAAGAGTTTGATGCACTTTTTACAGAGGATTTAAAGAGCGAACCGGCGGCTGACTAAAAATATGCACAAAAAAATAGCTTAAATTTTGTAAGATTTATGCACACTTTTTCGTTGACCCATGGTATATTATATATCGTAAAAACCCCCCAATACATTATATAGTTTTTGCTACACCCCATTAAGAAGAAATACCTTCTCCAAAAAAGACAGCTTACGAGCTGTCTTTTTTCCTTTTCTTCCCAAAGAAAGAGAGAAGGCCATAAGAAAAAAATGTTGTATCCCATTGGCAAGTAGGATAAAATAAAAGTAACAGACATGAAAAGGGGAATAGTATGACAGATCAAAACAAAGATTCGTTAGTATCGTTACAATATATATTAAATATGCGTCCGGTTTTTAACCAGGATGCACTTTTCAGCGACGGAACAGAGAATTACCGTATCCCCATGGAGCCTAATGTGGGCGACGCCGTTACCATTCGTTTCCGGACATTAAAAAATAATGTGGATTTAGTATATCTGATTCATGGAGAGACCCGTAAACAGATGAGCCTTGCAAAGACAGAAAAAGGATTCGATTATTATGAAACAAAGATTGTGGTAGGACAGGAAGCCTACGAATATTATTTTGAAATCCATTCCGGACTGATGAAGTGTTATTATAATTTAAGAGGCAGCAGTACGGAGATTCAGGAGCAGTTTTCTTTTCGGATTATTCCCGGTTTTAAAACCCCTGACTGGGCGAAAGGAGCCGTTATGTATCAGATTTATGTGGACCGGTTCTGCAGAGGAGATGATACAAACGATGTGGAAACAGGAGAATACAGCTATATAGGTGATATTAGTGTAAAAGTGGATGACTGGGATAAGCCTCCTGCGGTCATGGGTGTACGGGAGTTTTACGGCGGAGATCTTCAGGGAGTCCGGGATAAGCTGGATTATCTGCAGGATCTGGGTGTGGAAGTGATTTATTTAAATCCTATTTTTGTATCTCCCAGCAATCACAAATATGACTGTCAGGATTATGACTATGTGGATCCCCATTACGGGAAGATTGTGGAAGACGGCGGAGAGTGCCTGCAGCCGGGAGATCTGGATAATAAACACGCGACAAAGTATATCAAACGTGTAACTGACAAAAAGAATCTAAACGCCAGCAATGCTTTTCTGGCCAATTTAATCGGAGAAATCCACAAAAGAGGTATGAAGATTATCCTGGACGGCGTTTTTAACCACTGTGGTTCCTTCAATAAATGGATGGATCGGGAACGGATTTATGAGAATCAGGAGGGATATGAACCGGGAGCTTATATATCAGCAGACAGTCCCTACCGTTCCTTCTTTAAATTTAATGATGAAAGCCAGTGGCCTTATAATGGAAGCTATGACGGATGGTGGACCCATGATACCCTTCCCAAATTAAATTATGAGGAACCATCCCGTAAATTATATAATTATATTCTGGATATTGGAAGGAAGTGGGTCTCCGCCCCTTATTATGCAGACGGATGGCGTCTGGACGTGGCGGCGGATCTGGGACACACCAATGAATTCAACCATGAATTCTGGAAAGATTTCCGGAAGGCAGTAAAAGAGGCAAACCCGGAAGCTTTAATACTGGCGGAGCATTATGGAGCTCCCAAGGGCTGGCTGATGGGCGACGAGTGGGATACGGTGATGAACTACGATGCCTTTATGGAGCCGCTGACCTGGTTTTTAACCGGAATGGAAAAGCACAGCGACGAATACCGGGAAGATTTGCTGGGAAACAGCGATGCCTTTATCGGCGCCATGAAAACCCATATGGCGTCTATGCATCCTTCCTCCCTTCAGACGGCCATGAATGAGCTGTCTAACCATGATCACAGCCGTTTTTTAACCAGAACCAACCGGAAAGTGGGCAGAATTTCCTATGCAGGAGCGGAGGCGGCTTCTGTGGGAATTAATAAGGCAGTGATGCGGGAGGCAGTTGTGGTGCAGATGACGTGGCCGGGAGCGCCTACCCTGTATTACGGCGACGAAGCGGGCGTCTGCGGATTTACAGATCCGGACAGCCGGAGAACCTATCCCTGGGGTCATGAAGATCAGGAACTGATAGAATTTCATAAAATGATGATAGGAATCCATAAAAAATATCAGATTCTCATCAGCGGTTCGGTTAAGTTTCTGTGGAATGATTATCAGGGGTTAAGTTATGGAAGATTTTCTGATAAAGAACAGATGATTGTTGTGCTGAATAACAGAGACGAAGAGAGAAATGTGGATATTCCGGCATGGAAAACAGGGATTTCCAGAAGAGAGGAAGCTGTCTTTACACGGATTGCAGTTACAGGAAGAGAAGAGTTTAGTGCAACGGAGGTGGAATATACAGCTTCAGCAGGAATTCTGCATGTTCCCCTTCCGGCATATGGAGCGGTGGTGTTATATCACAGGGATAAGAAAAAATAAGGATATTCACAGAGAAATAACAAAAAAATTCAAGCCTCTCAGCAATTGAGAGGCTTGAAAACTTTGGTTAAAATGGATGGAGAAGGATTCGAACCTTCGAAGGCGTTGCCAACAGATTTACAGTCTGCCCCCTTTGGCCACTCGGGAATCCATCCGCAGGTACTTTTTGGTACTGTCCCATTATATAGGAAGTTTGGAAAAAATGCAAGCACTTTAATAAAGATTCCAAAAGTACAGTCACACAATCGTTGACAAAGGCATAGGAATATAGTATTCTATAAAAAATCTCTTTGCACTGCATTGCATTCTTTAGAGAGTGTAGAATCAACAGTACAAACTGATCAGGCGATGGAAGTTTTATCCATAGGCCGGGCTGCTTCGGCGGCAGCAGATGAAAGCTGACACATCTGCGGGACAGTAGTATGTTCTGCAGGTGTGTTTTTGTGTGTAATAGGAAATTCCGTCGGGTTTCTTATTACATAAAAAGTCCTTCAGACAGGATGCAGGTGTCATAGAGTTATCTTAATTTTAAACAGGAGGTAACCAATATGGAGAAAACAGAAACATTAAAACAACAGAAAAAGACGGTGTCAGACGAACGTTCTCAGGATATGAAAATTGCTATGCGGATTTCTTATGTCAGTATTCTGGTAAATGTGGTTTTATCCTTATTTAAACTGCTGGCCGGAATTCTGGCCCATTCAGGCGCTATGATTTCCGATGCGGTTCATTCTGCGTCCGATGTCTTCAGCACGTTTATTGTGATGATTGGAGTCCATGTTTCCAGTAAGAAATCCGATAAGGAACACCAGTATGGACATGAACGAATGGAATGTGTTTCCTCGATTATACTGGCCGTTCTTCTGTTTCTTACCGGTCTGGCCATCGGAGTCAGCGGAGCACAGAAGATTTTCCAGGGAAACGGGAGCGCTGCTCTGGCAATTCCGGGCCGGCTGGCGTTGATTGCGGCAATTGTATCCATTGGAATTAAAGAATGGATGTTCTGGTATACGAGAGCAGGGGCTAAGAAAATCAATTCAGGAGCCTTAATGGCAGATGCCTGGCATCATCGTTCCGACGCTCTTTCCTCTGTCGGCTCTTTTATCGGTATTTTCGGAGCGCGGATGGGATATCCGATTATGGATCCTCTGGCCAGTATTGTGATTTGTTTCTTTATCGGGAAGGCAGCTTATGATATTTTTAAAGATGCCATGGATAAAATGGTGGATCGTTCCTGCGACGAAAAGACTCAGGAAAAGATGCGGAAAGTGGTATTGGAACAGGAGGGAGTCTTTCGTATCGATGTGATGCGCACACGGCTATTCGGGGCAAAGATGTATGTGGACCTGGAAATTGCCGCAGATGGAAATCTTTCCCTGAGCGAATCCCATCAGATTGCGGAGGCAGTGCACAGAGCCATTGAGAACAATTTCCAGGAAGTAAAACACTGTATGGTTCATGTGAATCCCATACAGGAAGAAAAGCGATAAAGGGTTCTGCACAAAGGGTGCAGGTCTTTCAATTCTGAGGGGCCTGTACCCGTTTTCTTTCATACAGACTGAAAATATTAAAAATTCATAAAAAGCTATTGACATTTCCAGGAAGTTAGCGTATGCTAATTTGTAGAGTTGGTCGAAACTAACTTATAGGTAGGTTAATCGGATTCAGGCAAAGGAGAGGATTCTATGCAGCCATTGGTATTTTTACAAAGCGGAGAAAGCGGTATCATTAAACGGGTAGGCGGCGCCACAGAAACGAGAAGATTTCTGGCGGGTCTGGGTTTTGTGGAAGACACTACGGTCAGTGTAATATCAAGGCTTAACGGCAGTCTGATTGTAAATGTGAAGGACTCCCGTGTGGCAATTAATGAAGATATGGCCAGAAGAATCATGGTTTAATCAGAATCCTACTGATGAGAGTGACAGAGAAGGAAAGGGAGGAGAAACGTGATGACACTGCGGGATGCAAAAGTTGGCACAACCGTTGTGGTAACCAGAATTGAGGGAGACGGCGCTTATAAACGCCGTATCATGGATATGGGAATCACAAAGGGATGCGAGATTTATATCCGGAAAGTTGCACCTCTTGGAGATCCGGTGGAAGTAACCATCAGAGGATATGAACTGTCTCTGAGAAAACAGGATGCTTCGTGTGTGCAGGTAACACAGAAATAGGAGATGTTTTTGTTTGAAACTAAAGTTAATTAAAACTAACTATTTAGGAGGATATAAAGATGGCAATTAAGATTGCGCTTGCCGGAAACCCGAACTGCGGTAAGACTACGATGTTTAACGCGCTGACAGGTGCGAACCAGTACGTAGGCAACTGGCCGGGCGTTACGGTGGAGAAAAAAGAAGGAAAGATAAAAAAATCAAAATCAGGGGAAGAAATTATTGTAACAGACCTTCCCGGGATTTATTCACTGTCCCCATATACACTGGAAGAGGTGGTAAGCCGCGATTATCTTTTAAGGGAAAATCCGGATGTGATTATTAACTTAGTGGACGCCACCAATATTGAACGAAATCTGTATCTGACCACCCAGTTAATGGAAACAGGGGTTCCGGTGGTTATTGCCTTAAATATGGCGGATTTGATGGAAAAGAATGACATACGTATTGATGTGAAACGTCTCGGCATGCTTCTGGGATGTCCGGTGATTAAGACTTCCGCATTAAAAGGGGACGGATTAGACGAAGTGGTAAACGAGGCCGTCCGTTCTGCCAGAAAGAAAGAAGTGAAACTTCCGGGAAATATTTTCAGCGATGATATAGAAAAAGCAATTGCAGATGCGGAAGAACAGCTTCAGGGAGTTGTTGCGGAAAATAAGAGCAGATGGTATGCAATTAAATTCCTGGAAAATGACAGCAAAGTGGCAGAAACCATGAAGCTGGATAATCAGGCTTCTCAGCAAATCCGTATGGCGGCAAAGGAACTGGAAGAGAAGCACGACGATGATATGGAAAGTATTATTACCGACGAGCGGTATCAGTATATCCAGAAGTTAGTGTTAACTACTGTGAAAAAAGCAGCACATAAACTGACCCTTTCCGATAAGATAGATAAAGTAGTAACCAACCGTATCTTAGGGATCCCGATTTTTATTGCAGTCATGTTTGTGGTATATTACATATCCGTAACGACCATAGGAACCATTGTAACAGACTGGACCAATGATACCTTTGTTGGGGCTATTCAGGAGGCAGTCGGCGGATTTCTTACAAATATCGGCGCCGGAGATCTGGTAATCAGCCTGGTAGTGGACGGCATTATCGGCGGTGTGGGCGCTGTATTGGGATTTGTACCCCAGATGGCCATTTTGTTCCTGTTTTTATCTATTTTGGAAGACTGTGGTTATATGGTACGTATTGCCTTTGTTATGGACCGTGTATTCCGTCATTTTGGCCTGTCCGGCAAGAGTTTTATTCCTCTTTTAATCTCTTCCGGCTGTGGAATCCCTGGAATCATGGCTTCTAAGACCATTGAGAATGACAATGACAGAAGACTGACAATCATGACCGCAACCTTTATTCCCTGCGGAGCAAAACTTCCGGTTATTGCTTTAATGGGAGGCGTTATGGTCAGCTATTCCACTGGAAGCTATGAAGCAGGCGGAATTATGGCTCCATTGATGTACCTGATTGGAATTGTGGCAGTCTTAGTGGCAGCCATTATGTTAAAGAAGACAAAACCGTTTTCCGGCGAACCGGCTCCTTTTGTAATGGAACTTCCCCAGTATCATCTTCCGTCTGCGAAGACCGTGCTGCTCCATGTGTGGGAGAGACTGAAAGGCTTTATTATTAAAGCCGGAACCATTCTTTTCCTGGCATGTGTGGTTATGTGGTTCTTAGCCGGATTCGGATTTGCAGACGGCGGATTTGGGATGGTGGAAGACAGCAACGAAAGTCTTCTGGCAGTAATCGGAGGAGTTATCGCTCCTGTCTTTGCTCCTCTCGGATTCGGCGAATGGCAGCCGGTTGCCGCTTCCCTGTCAGGATTTACGGCAAAAGAGGCAATTGTTTCTACCATGGGCGTTCTGGCAAATGTAAGCGAAGAGATGGCGGAAGATACTCTGACCGTAGGAGCCGCAATTCAGACCTGGTTCCCAAGCGCACTGGCAGCCTTTTCTTTCCTGTTATTTAACCTTCTGAATTCTCCGTGTCTGGCAGCAATTGCAACTATGGCACAGCAGATGCAGTCCAGAAAATGGTTCTGGTTTGCCATTGTATTCCAGAATGTATTTGCATATCTTGTATGCCTGAGTGTATACCAGATTGGCCTCTTATTTACAGGCGCCGGCTTTACCATTGGAAGCCTTGTGGGAATTCTAGTCCTTTTGGTAATGCTGTTCTTCCTGTTCCGGCCGGATCCTTATAAAAACAGGAAAATGTATACAAAACGTTCTGTACAGACTGCAGAATAAATGATACGATGAAATAGTCTCAGACAGATGAGAGACTGTTGAAGAAAATGAGGGATGAAATTGCTGCTTTATGCAGCGGTTTCATCCTTATCCATACCTAAAAGTGCCAGGAGGGAATTCAGATGATAGCGAACATTATAATTTTAGGACTGATCTTTCTTTATTGTACCTGCCTTATTTTCCGGCAGATAAAAAACAGAAAAAATCCGGGGGCAGGCTGCTGTGGCTGCAGCGGATGCAGCAGCTGCAAAGGGGGCTGTGCAGGATGCGGGGAAGAAAAGCTGCCGTAAAGAAAAGGGAGGATAAAACATGGGGAATTCAACAGGTTCCATGATGTATATGTTCGGAGCAGTTATTTTGCTCTATTTTATAGGCGTGGGAATTTACCAGCTTTGTGTATTTATCAGAAATAAGTGGAGAAACAGAAAGTAAAGAGGGAAACGATGGCAGATATAATTATTTTAATCGCAGTTGCCGTGATAATTGCGCTGGCCCTTAAAGGCACGGTGAAACATTTTAAAGGAGAAGGAGCCTGCTGCGGAGGAGGTTCCAAAGGACTGATAAAAGAAACCAGGAAAACCCTGGAACATGAAAAAATCGGCGAGAAAACAATCCAGATTGAAGGCATGCACTGCGACCACTGCAGGCAGAGCGTGACTCGTGCCCTGAACCGGATTGACGGGGTAGCGGCAAATGTAGATCTGAAGAAAAAACAGGCAGTGGTATCCTTTGATCGTCCCATAGATGAGAAACGGCTGAAAGAAGCTGTGGAAGCAGAAGGGTTTCAGGTGGTATCTCTACGTGACTCAGGATACATTGGATAAAATATGTACTATTTTAGAGTGTCAGCCGGGTTTCTTACTGGAATATGAGCCAGATGAAAAAAATAAAATGTTTGAAGAAAATCTATTGACATACATTAAAAAATAGAGTGTATTAAATATAGTTAAAGAAGGCAAGGCTTTAACGGAAAGATGGGAGGTTGAAACATGACAGAAGAAACAAAAATGATTTTAGCGAAGCTGTCAGAAATGGATAATAAAATAACAGACATCCAGTTGACACTTGAAAACGAAACAAACCGCAATATCAAAATTATTGCAGAAGGTCATCTTGACTTAAGCCGAAAACTTGATGAAGCCTTAAAGGTGGAGAATGAAAAGGAGATGCTTTTAATCTGAGTAAATCGGTTGGAGAACGAATTAAGACGGTTAAAAGACAGAATTGATGCAATAGCATAAACGGAACCAGGGAGGGCGGGCTTGCCACCGCTCCCCGACAAAGAAAGAATATCACGAAAATTGAAATAAATCAATAAGTTGTTATTTATTAAAGACACAGGAATGGAAAATTTGCTCCTGTGTCTTTTCCTATGAAAAAACATGCAAATAGGAAGTTATTGTATCATCTTCGTGACAAAATCCGTGACAAAATTTTTAAAAAACTGTGTTTTAGGATACAACACAGAAAAGTAAGCAAGGGTAAAAAAACAGCGTATTTTCAAGGCTTTTCACTACTTTTACCAAAAAAATACGCTGTTTTCAATAGCGGAGATGGTGGGAGTCGAACCCACGCGCCCTTGCGGACCTATCGCATTTCGAGTGCGACCTCTTACGACCACTTGAGTACATCTCCATTACAGTTCTTTATTATATCTGTAATTAAAGAAAAGGTCAAATTCTTTTTTATAATTGACGAAACTTTCGGATTCCAGTATGATGATGGTATTACAGAATAAGGAGGACTCAGAAAATGGCAGGAATATATAAAAGTACATGGGATTTCATAGGGAATACTCCTTTGATGGAGGCAGTTGGACTGGAGAAGACCCATCAGTTAGAGGCACGGATTTTAATGAAGCTGGAATACCTGAATCCGGCAGGAAGTATTAAGGATCGTGCAGCAAAGTATATGATTCAGGACGCAGAAGAAAAAGGAATCTTGAAAAGGGGAAGCGTCATCGTAGAGCCTACTTCCGGAAATACGGGCATTGGCCTGGCGTCCCTTGCCGTTTCCAGAGGGTATCGTGTTATTTTGACTATGCCGGAAACAATGAGTCCTGAGAGAGTCAATATTTTAAAAGCCTATGGGGCGGAAGTCGTTTTAACACCGGGAGCAAAGGGTGTGGCAGGAGCAGTGGAAAAAGCAAGAGAGATTGCAGAAAGCTTTCCGGACAGCTTTATACCGGATCAGTTTTCCAATCCGGCTAATGCAAAGGCGCACAGGGAGACCACAGGGCCGGAAATCTGGAGAGACACCGAGGGACAGGTGGATCTTTTTGTAGCCGGGGTAGGAACCGGCGGAACCTTAACAGGGGTTGGAGAATATCTTAAATCATGCAAACCGGATATCCAGGTGATAGCAGTGGAACCGGCAGAGTCGCCCCTTATTTCCACAGGGACAGCCGGCAGCCATGGCATACAGGGAATCGGCGCAAACTTTATACCGGATTTACTGAACAGGGAGATTTACGATGAAGTTCTTCCGGTGGAAACGAAAAATGCAGTGGCAACAGCAAAAGAACTGTCAAAGGAAGGAATTTTAACAGGGATTTCTTCAGGAGCCGCAGCATTTGCAGCTCTTGAACTGGCAAAAAGGGAGGAAAACAGAGGAAAGACAATTGTGGCAATTCTTCCGGATTCCGGAGATCGTTATTATTCTACGGCTCTGTTTCAAAATGAAATCTGAGAAAGGAAGTTAGAAATGGAAAATAAAAAAGAGGCAATCGCAGAAACAGTAGAAGAACTGGCGAAACGATATGGACAGGAGGAGCTCTTTCATGAAAAGGCAGGCAGAAGTCTGCCGAACCGGGAAGTGATTATAGAAATCATTCGAAATCTGCAGAAAGTGATTTTTCCCGGATATTTTGCTGTGGACAGCAGTGCGGAAAATTTTCCCAAACATTATTTGGGGTATCATTTGAATCATTTATACGATCGGCTGAAAGAACAGGTGCAGGTGGCTCTTTTTTACCAGGCCCGGGGAGAAAGAGACAGGAAAGAAATGGAAGAAGAAGGAGTTCGTATCTGCAATCAGTTTTTCAGAAGACTTCCCTATATTCAGGATATGATTCTGAAAGATGTGCAGGCAGGATTTGACGGGGACCCGGCAGCGAAAAGCAAAGAAGAGATTATTTTCTGCTATCCGGGACTGTTTGCGATTTTTGTATACCGTCTGGCCCATGAATTATATATGCAGAAGGTTCCTTATATCCCGCGCATTATGTCGGAATATGCCCATGGGGAAACAGGGATAGACATTAATCCGGGAGCCACGATTGGAGAGTACTTCTTCATCGATCACGGTACCGGTGTGGTAATTGGTGAGACAACAGAAATCGGAAATAACGTGAAACTCTATCAGGGTGTAACCTTAGGCGCTCTTTCCACAAGACTGGGTCAGCAGTTGTCAGATGTGAAGAGACATCCCACCATTGGAAACAATGTGACCATCTATTCCAACTCTGCTGTCCTGGGCGGAAACACAGTGATTGGAGAGAATACCACCATAGGAGGAAATACCTTTATTACGGAATCCATACCGGCGAATACAAAGGTATCGGCAAAGAGCCCGGAATTAGTGATAAAACAGCCGAAAACAGAGGTTGCATCCGCCAATGTCTGGGAGTGGGAGAATTAATTTTTAAAAAAATTTAAAAAAATTCGAAAATACTATTGACATTCTTCTAAGAGTAAGCTATAATTCATATCGTTGTAGCGATTGCGGGTGTAGTTCAATGGTAGAACACTAGCCTTCCAAGCTAGATACGTGGGTTCGATTCCCATCACCCGCTTATGCGATAGTGGCGTAGTTGGTAACGCGCGACCTTGCCAAGGTCGAGACCGCGGGTTCGAGCCCCGTCTATCGCTCTGAGAGGAGTCTGAGAACAGACTCCTTTTTTTGTGTAATAGGAAATTCCGTCGGATTTTCTATTACATAAAAAACGCTCTGCTGCATCTGGCGCGCAAAGAGAACAAGTCGAATCTGGAGGGGTATGGACGATGAAATTAAAAAATATTCTGATTGTTGTTAAAGATATTGAAAAATCAAAACAATTCTATCATGATTTGTTTGGCCTTGACAGGATCCTGGACAATGACGGCAACATGATTTTAACGGAAGGTCTTGTACTTCAGGAAGAAAAAATCTGGAAGGATTTTCTGGGAAAAGAAATTACGGCAAAAAACAATTCCTGTGAACTGTATTTTGAGGAACAGGATATAGAGGGATTTGTTGAAAAACTGGAAAAATTATATCCCTCCATAGAGTACGTGAACCGGCTTATGACTCATAGCTGGGGACAGAAGGTTATTCGCTTTTACGATTTAGACGGGAATTTAATTGAAGTGGGAACGCCCATGCAATAGGGAAGAAGTGCTTTATTTTATATTAAGAAAGTGTTACAATAGATGCATACTGAAAAAAGGAGGCAGCACAATGGAATTTGAAAGATTACAAAAAGATATGATACAAGCCATGAAGGCGAAGGATAAACCGAGAAAAGAGGCAATCTCTTCTCTGATTGCAGCGATTAAGAAAGTGGCCATTGATGAAGGCTGCAGGGATGAAATCAAGGAGGAACTGGTAGATCGGGTTATTTTAAAGGAACTGAAAACAGCCAAAGAGCAGTTGGATACCTGTCCCAAAGAAAGAACTGATTTACTGGAGGAATACCAGATCCGCCACGATGTGATAAAAGAGTATGCTCCTGCACAGCTGAGTCTGGAAGAAGTTAAAGAAATCCTTACGGAGAAATTTTCAGAAGTACTGGCAACAGGCAATAAAGGCCAGATTATGAAGGCTGTTATGGCAGAATTAAAAGGAAAGGCAGACGGAAAAGTCATTAACCAGGCGGTAACCGAACTTTGCCGGTAGAAATTGCATAATTGCCGGTTCTGTGATATGATGGTTAAGATATGAGGGGAATTTAGGAAAAGGAGGAAGACGGCCGCCGGCCGGAAAATAAGCACATGAAAAAACGTATTTTAACAGGAGGTATCCTGCTTTCCCTATCACTGATGATGGCGGTGCCTGCGCAGGCAGCAGTGCTTGAATATCAGGACGCTGTAAACGTGATGAAACAAGACAATAAAACCCCTGAAATTCGTACAATAAAGATAAATGCCAAACGTTCGGCGAAACTGGTGGAATATGAGGAAGATCTGTATATTTCGGCGAAAGCCGCTATGATTCGTCAGCTTCCCAGCGAGAAAAGCAAAGCGGTAAAGAAACTGGTGCTGGGAGACGAAGTGCACCAGACCGGAATCTGTGACAATGGCTGGACGCAGATTTCCTACACAGGAGCAGATAAAAAAGAGCAGATTGGATACGTAGACGGAGGCAAGCTCTCTGATAATTCTCAGATCCAGAAAGTGAAAGAAGAGGTAACCGTTAATACAGACTTTAATGTTCTGGATTATCCGGGAATGAAAGACGGTCTGGAACTGGGGGAGGTCATTGAAGATGATGAAGTAACCCGTACCGGAATCTGCAACAAAGTATGGAGCCGTATTTCTTTTAAAGATATTGAAGGAAAACAGGTGACCGGATTTATTCCCACCAGTTATCTGAATGTGGAAGAAGAAACAGAAGAAGAGACAGAGGAAGCAGACACAGAAGAGGGAATGATACATAAAACTGCCGGAGATAGCGTATTTGTAGACGCCGTGGACGGAGTTACAGAAACCATGGATGGAGTAGAAGTGCAGGATGGCGTATTAGTGGGAGACATTGAAGATGTTCCGGCCAACGCCAAGCTGAAATCTCTGGGAACCTTCCGGATTACCCATTACTGTCCGTGCAGTATCTGCTGCGGTCCGTGGGCGGATGGAATTACTTCAACAGGCGTAACGGCACAGACCAATCATACCATTGCGGTAGAACCTTCCCAGATTCCTTATGGTTCTAAGGTTGTGATTAACGGACAGGTTTATACAGCAGAAGATTGTGGCGGCGGTATTACGGAGAACTGCATTGACGTTTATGTAGCGTCCCATGAAGAAGCTTATGAAAAAGGTGTATATTATACAGATGTTTATCTGATACAGTAAATTTTAATACGGTAACTATCAGGCAAAAGTAAAGAGGTGCTGCAGAATTTTTTCTGCGGCACCTTTTATATCGCAGAAAAGTACGCCATATTGTTTTGTATTCCAATATTATCCTATGTTATAATAGATGAAAATAAAAGAACGGTGGAGGAACGTTTATATGGGAATGTATACCATAAGAAATCAGGAACTTGTTATTGAAGTTCACAGTTTCGGGGCGGAACTGAAATCCTTAAAAGATCAAAGCACCGGCCGTGAATATCTCTGGCAGGCGGATCCGGCTTACTGGAAGAGGACTTCTCCCGTGCTGTTTCCTTTAGTGGGAAATTACAAAAACAAAGAGATGCGTTACCAGGGAAACATCTATCCCATGTCACAGCACGGATTTGCCAGAGATAAAGAATTTACCTGCATCCGCCAGGAGGAAAAGGAGCTCTGGTTTCGTCTGGAGGCAGATGAAGAAACGAAGAAGAGTTATCCCTTTGCCTTCGTCCTGGAAATCGGATATGAACTGACAGAGTCCAGAACGGTGAAAGTAACCTGGAAGGTGACAAATCAGGATGACAAAGAAATGTTCTTTTCCATTGGAGGACATCCGGCTTTTTACTGCCCTTTAAATCCCGGGGAGAAGCAGACAGACTATTCTATTTATCTGGAAGGAGCGAAGGAGATTACAAGCAGAAGAATCGGCGAGGGAGGACTGGCTACAGATACGTTGGTTACATATCCTCTGGAAGAGAGCTGTCTGCCCATTGATGCCCATTTATTTGACTACGATGCGCTGGTCGTGGAAAATCACCAGACACAGAAAGTGAGTCTTCTGGATCCGGGAAAACATCCCTATGTGACGGTTTCCTTTGACACGCCGTTGTTTGGCCTCTGGTCGCCGCCGAAAAAGAATGCTCCCTTTGTCTGCATCGAACCCTGGTACGGAAGATGCGATCACGAGAAGTTTGAGGGTACCCTGGAAGAAAGGGAATGGGGGAATCGTTTATCCCCGGGAGAGGTATTTGAAGCCTTTTATACCATTTCCATTTAGAGAAAAGAAAGAATATCGTATAAACCTGACAATCAGAAAGGTTTATACGATATTTTTATTGGGGGAGAACTCCCTGGTGAATGGCATTTTCTGACCGCCAGATACGGGGAGATTTGCCGTATACATTTTTGAATGCCCTGGAAAAGTGAAGGGGATTGGAATATCCCACAGCATTGGATATATCCTGTACCGAAAGTTTTGTCAGTTTCAAAAGTTCGGCAGCCTTTATCATCCGGTAGTGGATTAAAAATTCCTGGGGTGTCTGCCCCAGCGCCTGACGGAAAATGGTGCCGAAGTAACTGCGGTTTAGACCACATCTGGCGGCAATATCCTCCACGGAAATATCGTTCTGGAAATTCTGTTCTACAAAGGTAATGGCCTCCCGGATATAAAAATCCTGTATTTTCCCACTGGAGGAAAGATGATAAGGAGCTATGGAGCGGGTCAGATAATCCAGAAAGAGGAAACCATGTCCCAGAAGATGGAAGGGAGATTCCTTGGGGTGGTGTACAATATAAAGCATTTCTTCCATCATTTTAATTCCCAGTTCTTTGGAATGGGAGCGATAGATGGGGGAATTGGGAGAGAGTCCGGCAATCTGCAGGGATTCTTTTACCCGGAGGCCGTCAAATTCGATCCAGACATATTCCCAGGGCAGATTGGTATCAGCAGTATAGGTACAGACCTGATCAGGAAAAAGCATAAAGCCCTGTCCGCTTTTAACCTGGTAGGTATGAGAATGCCTGTGGGTATCGTTGGCTGTTAAAACACCGGTTCCGGAAATCACATAGTGAAACAGATAATGAGTTTTGGCCACCGGTCCGAATGAGTGAGAAGGCTTACACTGTTCCCATCCGTATTGATACAAAACAAGATCAATGAAGGTTTCATTGGGAAAGATAGAGAATAAAAAATTGTCCATAAAATCACTCCTTTTCTGTATTATATACCAAAATGCTAGGAGACTTCAAATTATATAGATATATCTAGCATATAGATATAAAACCTTTAATGTACTGGCATTTTGGCAAGCATATTGAGATGTTATAATAGATGCAGCATTAAGCAAGACGAGAAAGGAGAGGGAATTTATGAAAAGGAGAAATCAGGCAATAGCCGTAACGCTCGTGGGCTGTATGACGGCTGCCGCCCTTTTTGCCGGCTGCGGCGGGAAGGAAAACACCGGGAAGACAGAGATTGAAATTGTCCAGTACAAACCGGAAGCAGCAAAATATTTTGATGAGCTGGAAGAAGAATTCAATGCCACTCATGACGACATCCATTTAACCATTGATTCTCCCAACGATGCCAGCACCATTTTGAGGACCCGGTTTATCCGGGAGGACTATCCGGACATTATCGGAATAGGAGGAGACATCAACTATTCCTACTATGTGGATGCGGGCATTCTGGCAGATGTTTCAGATTATGAAGGGTTAAAGGACATCAAATCTGCTTATCTGGACATTGAAGAGGCTCTGGAAATCGTTCCCACAGAAGGCACTTATGCGGTTCCCTATGTGGCAAATGCAGCAGGTATCCTCTATAACAGGGATTTGTTCGAGGAACATGGATGGAAAATACCAAATACCTGGGAGGAACTGATGACCCTGTGTGAAGACATTAAAAGCGAGGGGATCTTACCTTTCTATTTCGGATTTAAGGATACCTGGACCTGTCTGGCTCCCTGGAACTCCATGGCAGTAGATCTGGCTCCGTCGGATGTCTGCAAACAGGTAAACCGGGGAGAAACCACATTCTCCAAAGAGTATGAGGAAGTATCAGAGAAATATCTGGAGCTGTTAAATTACGGACCGGAGGATCCCTTTGCCTATGGCTACAATGATGCATGTACTGCTTTTGCCAATGGACAATCCGCCATGTATCCTATCGGAAGTTATGCAGTGCCGCAGATTCTGTCTGTAAATCCGGAGATGAATATTGACTCCTTCGTGATGCCGGCAGGGGATACTGCAGAGCAGAATACACTGAACTCCGGTGTGGATTTGCATTTCTGTGTAACTGAGGACAGCCCCAATAAAGAAGCTGCCTATGAAGTTCTGGATTTCCTGCTGGAAGATGAAAATATCCAGAAATACATCGACGATCAGAATGCGATTCCATGTAAAGAGGGAGAGTTTGAATTGGCTCCTATGCTGGATGGAATGAATACCTTCATTGAAGAAGGAAACATGACTGACTTTCAGGATCATTATTATCCGTCAGAAATGGCAGTGGATGCACAGATCCAGACCTTCCTGATTAATAAGGATGTGGATGCCTTCCTTCAGAAATTTGACAAGGACTGGCAGCGGTATAACCGGGATACCATCCGAAAAGTACAGGAATATGAAGAAAATCATGGTGAAAACCAATAGGAAAGGGGAGAGAGACGATGAGGAAAATAAATGAGAGAAAACGTACCTATCTGCTGATCACCATACCGATTCTGGCCCTGTTTATATGTTTTAACACCGTGCCGTTAATTAGGGGATTTATTTACAGCTTCACAAACTTTAAAGGATTTGGTGATTACGACTGGGTAGGCCTTCGTAACTATGTGGATCTGTTTTCGGATCCCCGTGTAGGTTCTTCTTATTGGTTTACGTTCCGTCTGGCAGTTGTATCAACCATTGTTACCAACGTGATCAGCCTGATTCTGGCTTTGGGACTGAACAGTAAAATCAAAGCGAAGAGTTTCTTCCGTGGCGCTTACTTTATCCCCAATGTTCTTGGCGCCCTGGTAGTGGGCTATATTTTCAACTACTTCTTTACCTATATTCTTCCGGAACTGGGAAAAATGATGGGAAGCGGCGCATTAAGCAGCAGTATGCTTTCCAATACAAAAACGGCCTGGATTGCCATCGTAGTTGTATGTGCATGGCAGGCAATCGCCATGAACACCATTATTTACATATCCGGACTTCAGACGGTGCCGGAAGATGTTTATGAAGCGGGCTCTCTGGACGGAGCTACCGGCTGGAAGAAGTTTAAACATCTGACCTTCCCTCTGATTGTGCCGTTCTTTACAATTAATATGGTTTTATGTATCAAGAACTTCCTGATGGTATTTGATCAGATTATGGCATTAACCAAAGGTGGTCCTGCACAGAGTACAGAATCTATTTCTTATCTGATCTATAACAACGGTATGTCCGGCGGACAGTTCGGATTCCAAAGCGCCAATGCGGTTATCTTCTTTATTGTAATTGTATTGATTTCTGCTACGCAGATGACCATATCCGCACGAAAGGAGGAACAGTTATAATGAAAGCAAAAACAGAACATGGTACCAACTGGACAGTTACCATTCTATTGATTCTGGGATTGATCACCATCGTGTTCCCGTTATACATGACGATTGTCATTGCATTTAAGCAGCCTTCGGAAATGACCAACAGCATTGCAGGTATTCTGTCTCTGCCCAAATCCTGGAGCCTCAGCAACTTTAAAGAAGCCATGGAAGTGACAGATTTCTGGAATTCTCTGAAAAACAGTTTACTGATAACAGGAGTTACAGTCGTGTTGTCTATTGTAATTCATTCTCTTATGGGATATGCTATAGGAAGAAATAAAGCACACAGTAAATTTTACAGCTTTGTTTATTTGTTTATAGTAAGCGGTATGTTCGTTCCCTTCGCGATTCTGATGATGCCTCTGGCAAAACAGACCGCAGAAATGGGACTGGGAAACTGGGTAGGCGTTATCCTGCTGTATGTAGTATTTTATATGCCGATGAACGTACTGCTGTATTCTGGCTACTTAACTAATATTCCAATGGCTTTGGAAGAAGCAGCGCGGGTGGACGGAGCCAGTACCTGGAGAACGTACTGGAAGGTGATTTTCCCCATTATGAAACCCATGCACGCAACGGTAGCTGTTATTACTGCTCTGGCCGTATGGAACGACGTAATGACGCCCCTTGTTATTATGTCAGGTACCGGACAGAATACCCTGCCTCTGGCACAGCTTAATTTCCAGACCCAGTTCGGAACCAACTATAACCTGGCCTTTGCCTCTTACTTATTAGCCTTAATTCCAATTGTCATTTTCTATATTGTATGCCAGAAGCAGATCTTAAATGGTGTGGTAAACGGAGCAGTAAAATAGCCGAAGAAAATAATTGATAGATATAAGGAGAGCTAAAATGGGAATTACTTATAACAGCAATAACCAGCTATTTACTTTAGAGACTCAGAATACGACATACCAATTTCAGGTGGATATTTGCGGATTTCTTCTGCATCTGTATTATGGGAAAAAGGTGAGCGGAAATATGAACTATCTTCTGACCTTTTATGACAGAGGATTTTCCGGTAACCCCAATGATGCAGAAGCCGACAGAACCTATTCCATGGATGCTCTGCCCCAGGAATTCCCCAGCCTGGGAACCGGCGACTATCGAAATTGTGCTCTTATTATGGAAAACAGCGACGGGAGTTTCAGCTGTGATTTAAGATACCAGAGACATGAGATAAAGAAAGGAAAATATCAGCTGGAGGGACTTCCGGCCGTATATGCAGCAGAAGAGGAGGGGGAGACTCTGGAGATTTTCCTGGAAGATCCGGTAACTGGCGTCCAGGCCATTCTTTATTATGGCCTGCTCCCGCAATATGACATTATTACGCGAAGCGTGAAACTTATCAACCGGGGAGAAGGAAAAGTTTATATCCGAAAGGCGGCTTCCGCCTCCCTGGACTTCCTGAGCGGAGATTATGATGTAATAACTTTTTATGGCAGACATGCCATGGAAAGAAATGTCCAGAGATTACCTGTCAGCCACGGCCGGCAGGTAATCGGAAGCAGCCGGGGCACTTCCAGTCATCAGTATAATCCGGCCATGATTCTGGCGGAGAAAAACACCGGGGAAAAGGCCGGAGGCTGCTATGGAATGACCTTTGTTTACAGCGGAAATTTTGAAGGTGCGGTGGAAAAGGATCAGTATAATCAGACCAGAATGATGATGGGGCTTTCGGAAACCATGTTCCGTTATCCACTGGATCCGGGGGAAGATTTCTGGGTACCGGAGACTGTTCTGACGTACTCCGCCGAAGGACTTAACGGTTTGTCCCGAAATTACCACCGCTGTTTCAGAAACAATCTGTGCAGAGGAAAATACAAAAACGCTGCCCGGCCTATTGTAATCAATAGCTGGGAAGCGGATTATTTCAATTTCACAGGAGAAAGTTTCCTGGAACTGGCAAAGGAAGCGGCCGATTTGGGAATTGAGACGGTGGTTTTAGACGACGGCTGGTTCGGAAAGCGAAACGACGACAATACCAGTCTGGGTGACTGGGTGGTAAATGAGAAGAAACTGGGCTGCTCTCTGGGAGAGCTTATCCGCAGGGTAAATGCGCTGGGGGTGAGATTCGGAATCTGGATTGAACCGGAGATGATTTCAGAAGACAGCGAATTATACCGGGCGCATCCGGACTGGGTGCTTCGGATCCCGGGCAGGGCTCCGGTGCGGGCGAGAAATCAGCTTGTCCTGGACTTTTCCAGAAAAGAAATCCGGGATTATGTATTCGATCAAATCTGCAGTATTCTGGATCAGGGCAATGTGGAATACATCAAGTGGGATATGAATCGCAGCCTGTCAGACATTTATTCGGGATCCACGCAGGATCAGGGACGGGTACTGCATGATTATGTTCTGGGTGTTTATGATTTCATGGAGAGAATGCTCAGGAGGTATCCGGATATTCTGCTGGAGGGCTGCAGCGGAGGAGGCGGACGCTTTGACGCAGGAATGCTCTATTATGCCCCTCAGATTTGGTGCAGCGATAATACAGACGCAGTGGATCGGGTGGAAATCCAGTATGGAACATCCTTTATCTATCCTGTCTGCTGCACAGGTTCCCATGTTTCCGATGTCCCCAATCATCAGACCGGGCGCAGCACACCGCTGAAAACAAGAGGGGTAGTGGCCATGGCGGGAACCTTTGGTTACGAGTGGAATCTGCGGGTTCTTTCGGAGAAAGAAAAAGAAGAAATCCGTCAGCAGATCAGGGACTATAAGCGTTATGAACCCTTAATCCGGACAGGAGACTATTACCGGCTGTCCTGTCCTCAGACGGATGAAATCGGCGCCTGGGCGTTTGTATCTCCCGACAGGGAGAAAGTTCTTTTAAATGTTGTCATGCTGAAGAAACATGGCAATATGACCATCAATTATGTGAAACTGCAGGGGCTGGATCCGGATAAGATTTATCAGGATCAGAATTACAGAAGGAGCTACAGCGGTTCTGCTCTGATGGAGGCAGGTCTTCCCCTTCCTATAGAAAGCGGAGAATATCTGGCCTATCAGTTTTATCTGCGGGAAATAACCGAGGAAAAAGAGGAATAGTAGAATGAAAAAAGGAATAGAAAAATTCCGGGAACGTCTGAACACACATATAGAGGAACTGAAGTGGCTTTATATGGAACTGTATGACAATGAGGCCATGTTTGCCGAACTCTGCGCTCAGATGGAGGAATTTTATACCCAAAGAAATGAAAAACTTAAAGAAAGAGACAGAAACCGGGAGGAAAACCCTAAGTGGTACCGGGATAAAGGGATGCTCGGCATGATGCTTTATGTGGATAACTTTGCCGGGAATCTGAAAGGCGTAAAGAAAAAACTGACATATTTAAAGGAATGTAATGTAAGTTTTCTTCATCTGATGCCTTTTCTGGATACAGTAAAGGGAAAGTCTGACGGCGGATATGCCGTTGCAGATTTTAGGAAAGTCCGGCCGGATCTGGGAACCATGGAGGATCTTGCAGCGCTGGCGGAAAAATGTCATGAGATGGATATGAACGTATGCATGGATTTCGTTATGAATCATACGTCAGAGGGCCATGAATGGGCAGTCCGGGCACGCCGGGGAGAAGGAGAATACATGAGCCGGTATTTCTTCTATGATAACCCGCAGATTCCTGAAGAATATGAAAAGACGGTTCCACAGGTCTTTCCCACAACGGCTCCTGGAAATTTTACGTATCTGCCGGAAATCGGCCATTACGTAATGACCACCTTTTATCCTTACCAGTGGGATTTAAACTACGGTAATCCCAGGGTATTTAATGAAATGATGTATCATTTTCTGTTTTTTGCCAATCAGGGAATGGACATTATCCGAATTGACGCAGTTCCCTATATCTGGAAGGAGCTGGGAACTTCCTGCAGAAACCTGAAGCAGGTGCATACCATTGTCCGGATGATGCGGATGATTGGCGAGATTGTCTGCCCGGCTACAGTACTTCTGGGAGAAGTGGTTATGGAGCCGGAAAAAGTAGTTCCCTATTTCGGTACGGTGGAAAAACCGGAATGCCATATGTTATACAATGTAACTACTATGGCTACTACCTGGCACAGTGTGGCCACACAGGAAACCCGGCTTTTGAAAAAGCAGCTGGATATTGTAAACAGCCTTCCTAAAGAATATACGTTCTTAAATTATCTGCGCTGCCATGACGACATTGGCTGGGGGCTCGACTATGGAACCCTGAATCAGTGGGGAATGGAAGAGGTTTTGCACAAACAGTTTTTAAATGATTATTTCACCGGAAAGTTTACCGGAAGTGAAAGCCGGGGAGAACTTTATAACGACGATCCGGTGACAAAAGACGCCAGATTCTGCGGCACCACCGCTTCTATGTGCGGTGTGGAAAGCGCCGGATTTGAACAGGATCCCGGGAAGATGGAAACAGCCATCCGGAAAGTGGAAATGCTTCATGCCTACATGTTTATGCAGGCCGGTATTCCCATGATTTACAGCGGTGATGAGATTGGACAGGTCAACGATTATCACTATAAGGAAGACAGGGAGAAGAGGGAGGATTCCCGCTACATCCACCGGGGACAGTTTAAGTGGGATTTGGCACGTAAAAGAAAAAATTCTTTAAGTGTGGAGGGGCGTATTTTCAAAGCCCTGCAGAAGATGGAGGAGATTCGTGGTCAGAACCCGGTCTTTGAACCGGACGCAGAAACTTATACACGGGACATGGGAGATCCCCGGATTTTATGTATTGTAAGAAAGTGGAAAGACAGAATGCTCACAGGCATCTTCAACTTCTCTGACTCTCCGAAACAGGCTGCCCTGCCTGAGAAAAAGGGTGTTTGTAAGGATTTATTAAGAAATAAAAAATTAGAAAACGATTTCATTAATTTGTTACCATTCGGTTTTGTATGGGCCGAAACCAGAGAAGAGGACGCCTGATAAGCATATGCCGCATAAGAAGAAAATTGCTTCTTATGCGGCATTCTATATGTTCAGGATTTATGCATTTTTTAAAGCCTGTTCCAGATCCTCCAGAATATCGTCGATGTTTTCGATTCCCACAGACAGGCGAATCATTCCCGGAGAAACGCCGGCTGCAGCAAGCTGTTCATCGTTCATCTGACGGTGGGTATGGCTGGCCGGATGGAGAACGCAGGTTTTCGCATCAGCTACGTGGGTACAGATGGTGGCCAGTTTCAGACTGTCCATAAAACGTACGGCAGCTTCCCGTCCGCCTTTTAAATCAAAGGAAATAACGCCGCAGGTGCCCTTTGGCATATATTTCATGGCCAGATCATGGTATTTGTCATCGGGAAGTCCGGCGTAGTTGACGGTACCGACTTTCTCATGGGCGTGAAGGTATTCGGCAACCTTCTGGGCATTGTAGCAGTGGCGCTCCATGCGAAGAGGCAGAGATTCCAGGCCCAGATTTAAAATGAAAGCATTTAAGGGAGAGGGAATGGAACCCAGGTCACGCATAAGCTGAGAGGTTGCTTTGGTAATATAAGCAGCTTCGCCAAAAGCTTCTGTATAGACGATGCCATGGTAGGACTCATCCGGTTCTGTCAGTCCGTGATACTTATGTCCGTAAGCGCTCCAGTCGAAGTGTCCGCTGTCAATGATAGCGCCGCCTACCTGAGTGGAATGTCCATCCATGTATTTGGTGGTGGAATGGGTGACAATGTCTGCGCCCCACTCAAAAGGCCGGCAGTTTACCGGAGTGGCAAAGGTATTGTCCACAATCAGGGGTACCTGATGGGCATGGGCAATCCGGGCAAATTTCTCAATGTCCAGCACAACCAGGGCCGGATTGGCGATAGTTTCACCGAACATTACCTTGGTATTGGGCCGGAAGGCTTTGGAAATTTCCTCTTCGCTGGCGTCCGGATCCACGAAGGTGCTCTCAATTCCCAGCTTTTTCAGAGTTACAGACAGTAAATTAAAGGTTCCGCCGTAAATGGTGGAAGAAGCCACCACATGATCCCCGGCTTCGCAGATGTTGAAAATGGCATAGAAGTTGGCAGCCTGGCCGGATGAAGTCAGAAGGGCGGCAACGCCGCCTTCCAGATCGGCAATCTTGGCAGCTACACAGTCATTGGTGGGATTCTGCAGACGGGTATAGAAATAACCGTTGTCTTTTAAATCAAATAAGCGTCCCATTTCTTCAGTGGTGTCGTATTTGAATGTGGTGCTCTGATAAATCGGGAGCATACGGGGTTCCCCCTTCTTAGGTGTATAACCGGAATGGAGGCATTTGGTTTCGATTCTGTAGTCGCTCATAGGTGAAAATCTCCTTTCAAATAAGTAAGTTTTCAGTAAACTAAGAAGGACTGCTGCAAAGAATCATTCTGCAGCAGCCCTTAGTCATGCCCAGAGCCGGAATCGAACCAGCGACACGAGGATTTTCAGTCCTCTGCTCTACCAACTGAGCTATCTGGGCCTGTCTTTTTAAATTCCTTTGCAATCATAGCATATTATAGGAAAAAATTCAATAAAAAGATGAAAAAACAGGGAAAAGAAACGCTCCGTCCCTGTGTGACTTAGTCACAGAGAAAGGAAAAAAGAGGAAGTAAAATAATATCATAATAAAAAGAGAAAAATAAGAAAGCCAATGAGGTGAGGCAATTGTGAGAGAAGAAAATTTAGTAATCATCGGAGCCGGTCCGGCGGGGATTTCCGCAGCCCTGTATGCAGTCCGGGCCAGTGCGTCGCCGTTAATTATATCAAAAGGGATTGGAGCCTTGCAAAAGGCAAAGAAAATTGAAAATTTTTACGGCGGAGCAGTCTCCGGTCAGGAATTATATGAAAACGGAGTCAATCAGGCCAGAGACTTAGGCGTTTCCTTTCTGGAGACAGAAGTTCTGGGAATGGAGGAAGTGGAGGAAGGATTTCAGATTACCACTCCGGAAGGCATTATTCACACACAGAGTGTGATTCTGGCAACCGGATCCAGACGTTCCGCCCCGAAAATTCCCGGACTGAAAGAACTGGAAGGAAAGGGAGTCAGTTACTGTGCCGTCTGCGATGCTTTTTTCTATCGAAAGAAGAAGGCGGCGGTACTGGGAAACAGCGACTTTGCCCTTCATGAAGCAGAGGTGTTAAGCAATCTGGCAGCAGAGGTAACCATCTTAACCAATGGAAAAGAGGAGAACTTCTCCAGGGAGTGTCCTTTTCCTGTGGAAACAGCCCCCATCGCCCGGTTAGACGGAGAGAAAAAGTTAGAGGGCGTGACCTTTGAAGACGGAAGCGGCATTGGCACAGACGGCCTTTTTGTAGCCCTGGGAACGGCGGGAAGTGCAGAGATTGCCAGGCAGATGGGCGCAGAGCTGACGGAGAAAGGCCATGTGGTGGTGGACAGTCAGATGCAGACGTCCATTCCCGGACTCTATGCTGCCGGAGACTGCACCGGAGGGCTGCTGCAGATTTCCAAAGCCGTCTACGAAGGAACCGTGGCCGGGATTGAGGCGGCGAAATATGTGAAAAGCAAAAAGAATAAAATAGAAAAAGAAAATTGAGAGGAGAACAAAAATGGCAAAAACAATTACAAAGGCAAATTTTGAAAGTGATGTATTACAGGCAGAAGGAAGAGTTCTGGTGGATTTCTGGGCCACCTGGTGCGCGCCCTGCAGACGGCAGGCAGGCGCCATTGACGAACTGGCAGCCGAGGGTTATCAGGTAGGAAAGATTGATGTGGATCAGGAACCGGATCTGGCAGGAACATTTGAAGTTATGAGTATCCCCACCCTGATCGTTTTTGAAGGGGGAAAAGAAGTGAAACGTTTCGTAGGACTGCAGTCCAAAGCCGTTTTAGAAGCCGCTCTGAAAGAGTAAAAACATAAAGAAACAAAAAAAGCTTTACCGGGAAGATCACAGCTCCCGGTAAAGCCTTTTTTTATCCAGAAGTTCAATTCCCTTCCGGGATACTTTTAAACTGCCTTCCGAAGAGAGCTGCTTTAGAATCCGGCTGACAGATTCTCTGGCGCTTCCTATATCTTTCGCCAGATGTTCCTGAGTAATGGTAAGCACAGAAGTATTCTCCTGAGCAGATTCATCCAGAAGGAAAGCGATGATTCTCTGGCGCAGAGTCAGAAAGAAGGTCCGCTCCAGGGCATGAATCACATCCGAAAAATGTTCCGTGGTCAGTTTGTATATAAAATTTTCCACATAGATATTCTGTTTCATAAAAGAAGAGAAGAAAGGAGCAGGCAGAAGAAACAGATCGCAGTCCGTCTCCGCATCAATCTGTACATCAAAGGTAATGGAGGAGAGCATGCAGGAGGCCGAGAGGGTACAGACGTCATTGTCCCGCAGCCGGTACAAAGTCGCTTCCCTTCCGTCCTCTGAGAGCAGATAAACCCGCAGGATCCCCTTCCGGATAAAAATCGTTCCCAGACAACTGGATTTTTCCGACTGGATAGCCTCATTGGCCCGGTAGGACAGACAGTAGGTGTTTTCGGCCAGAAGGTCTTTCTCCCGCTCTGTCAGATGTTCCCAGAAGGAAAATCTGTGATAAAAAGAATAACACTGTTTTTTCGTCATGATGACCGTCCTCCCTTTCACAGATTTATTGTATCTTATGTCCCCGGGTTTTTCAATGACCTCTTATTTCTCAGGGGATCTCAGGAGAACCGGGAATTTCGTTGACAAGAAAAAAGCACATGACTATAATATTGGATAACGTATCAGAAAAGGAGCCGGGCATGAAAAAAATGATTCTAGCGGCGGTCAACGCCAAATATATTCATTCCAATCTGGCGGTGTACAGTTTAAAGACATACTGCCAGAAAAAACAGGGGATCGGGATTGGGTTAAAGGAGTATACCATCAATCAGCAAAAAGAAGAAATTATGCGGGATCTCTACGGGGAAAACCCGGATGTGCTTGCGTTTTCCTGCTATATCTGGAATATTTCTATGGTAAAAGAACTTCTTTGTGAACTGTCAAAAGTTCTTCCCCATACCTGTTTCTGGGTGGGCGGTCCGGAAGTTTCCTATGATGCCAGGCAGTTTCTGGAAGAGAACCCCTGGGTGACCGGGGTTATGAAGGGAGAAGGGGAGGAAACTTTCTCCTGTCTGGCCGGGTATTATATAAAAGGCGAAGGGGAACTGGAAAGGATAGAGGGGATTACCTTCCAAAAGGACGGAGAAATTCTGGAAAATCCCTGGAGAGAACCCCTGGATTTAGACACCGTGCCCTTTGTCTATGAACAACTGCAGGAATTTCAGAACCGGATCCTATATTATGAAAGCAGCAGGGGCTGTCCTTTTTCCTGCAGCTACTGCCTGTCTTCTGTGGATAAAAGACTGCGTTTCCGCAGTCCGGAAAGAGTGAAAAAAGAGCTGCAGTTCTTCCTGGATTGGCAGGTTCCCCAGGTGAAATTCGTCGACCGTACCTTTAACTGTAAAAAAGATCATGCCCTTGAAATCTGGAAGTATCTGGCGGAACATGACAATGGAATCACCAACTTTCATTTTGAGATTTCTGCAGACTTACTTACGGACGAGGAAATTCAGTTGATGAAAAAGATGCGTCCCGGACTGATTCAGTTGGAAATCGGCGTACAGTCTGTGAATGAAGACACCCTGAAAGCCATCGGACGGAAGATGGACTTTTCCAGGGTAAAGGAAAGGGTCCGTCAGGTAAAAGAAGGGGGGAACATCCACCAGCACCTGGATTTGATTGCAGGACTGCCCTGGGAAGATCTGGAGAGCTTTCACCGCTCCTTTGAGGAAGTTTACGCCCTGGAACCGGAGCAGCTTCAGCTTGGATTTTTAAAAGTGCTAAAAGGATCCAGAATGTATGAAGAGGCAAAAAACTGCGGATGCGTCTACCAGGGAAAAGAGCCTTATGAAGTCCTGTTTACCCGCTGGATTTCCTACGGGGAGCTGCTTCAGCTGAAAACGGTAGAAAGTATGGTGGAGATTTACTATAACAGCTGTCAGTTTGTAAACACTTTAAAAACCATTCTTCCCTGGTTTACAGATGCCTTTACCTTTTATCTGGAGCTGGGCAATTATTATGAAGAGCAGGGGTATCTTCTCCTTTCCCATTCCAGGCTGCGCCGATACGAAATCCTGCGGGAATTTCTGAAAAAGCAGAAACAGATTCCCCTAAGGGAGGCAGAAGAAGCAATGCTTCTGGATCTGTATCTGAGGGAGCGGTTAAAGAGCCGTCCGGCATGGGCGCCTGAGAGAGGTTCTTATGAGAAGAAACTCAACCGGTTGCGAAAGAAGAGGCAGATCCCTAAAACAGCCCATATCGAAGTATTTGAACCGGGCCGTATCCTGCTGTTTGATTATGAAAACCGGGATCCCCTGACGAAAAACGCCAGAGTAGAAGAGTTAGACTGGAATCTGGACGAGGAATAAAGGAGGCAGAATCTGTGGCAACGAAACGTACAAAAGAAATTTTAGCTCTTCTGGACGAACATTACACAAGAGAATACAAATGTTATCTGAATCATGAAAATCCGGGGCAGCTTTTAATCGCCACCATCCTGAGCGCCCAGTGTACAGACGCCAGAGTAAACGTGGTGACAAAAGATCTGTTTCAGAAGTATCCTTCCATGGAGGCCTTTGCCAATGCGGATCTCAATGAACTGGAGCAGGATATTAAGCCCACCGGGTTTTATCATAATAAAGCCAAAAACATTCTGGGGTGCGCCAGAAAGATCATGGATACCTACCACGGAGAAGTGCCAAGCCGGCTGGAAGATTTGATAACCCTTCCCGGAGTGGGACGAAAGACCGCCAATGTGATCCGGGGCAATATTTTCCATGAGCCCAGCATTGTGGTAGATACCCACGTAAAGCGGATTTCCCGAAGGCTGAGACTGACAAAGGAAGAAGATCCGGTAAAAATTGAAATGGATTTAATGAAAGTCCTTCCAAAAGATCACTGGATTTTGTATAATATACAGATTATCACATTTGGACGTCAGATTTGTTTTGCAAGAGGTCCGAAATGTGAAGAATGCTTCCTTACCAAATACTGTAAGGAACGCAGAAAGTAACAGGTAAACGCCGTCTATATCACAAAGAGGTGAGTAAAATGGGAATGTTTGATCCGAAAAAGAGAAGACTTGTGGCTGCGATAATAGCCATTCTTTTAGTGATTGCCATGGTAGTGCCCACGGCCGTATCCTATCTGATGTAAAACGGGAGAGACGTATGAAAGAAACAGAGAGTAAAAGGCAGATTCCCCAGAGCTGGGAACTGCTTGTCACAAAGTGGATTGCCCTTTCGGGAACCTCTGTCCTTCTCAGGGAAAAAGAAGAAGAACTGGAGCAGAGGTTTTCCAGGGATTTTCTCCGTCTGGCGGGAAACTTAAAAGAATATGAAAATATACAGAAAGAACAGGACTTTATAAAAAGAGAAAAAGAAGCAATCTTCTATCCTCTGGGAGAGGGAGGTATTTTCAGTGGTCTGTGGAAGATGGCAGAAGAATACGGGAAGATCGGGATGGACATCGACGTCAGAAAGATTCCCATTCGCCAGGAGACGGTGGAGATCACGGAGCTGTATAATCTGAATCCGTATCTTCTGCATTCTCAGGGCTCTTTTTTAGTTGCCGCACCCCATGGAAACGCCCTTCTTCGACGTCTGAAGGAGGCAGGGATTGAGGCCTGCATCATCGGAGAGACCACCAGAGGCCCGGCCAGAAGACTTTACAACGGAGAACATATCCGCTATCTGGATCGGCCTGGAAAAGACGAATTAGAGAAAATAGGGAGAGCATTATGGCAAAGTTAAATATCGTACTTCATGAACCGGAGATTCCGGCAAATACGGGAAATATCGGCAGAACCTGCGTGGCCACGGGAACGCGGCTGCATCTGATCGAACCGCTGGGATTTCGTCTCAATGAAAAAGCCATTAAACGGGCAGGGATGGATTACTGGAAGGATCTGGATGTAACCACTTATCTGGATTATGAGGATTTCTTAAAGAAAAATCCCGGCGCCAAAATCTATTATGCCACTACCAAGGCCCCCAGAACCTATGCGGAAGTGGAGTTTGAAGAAGACTGTTACATTATGTTCGGAAAAGAAAGCGGAGGAATTCCGGAAGAAATTCTGCTTGAGAATCAGGCCACAGCCATACGGATTCCCATGATCGGGGACATCCGTTCTTTAAATCTGAGCAATTCTGTGGCTGTTATCTTATATGAAGCCCTTCGTCAGCATCAGTTTGATCATATGCAGCTGGAGGGACAATTGACAAAATACCACTGGAAAGAGTAAGTTATGCTCTTTCCAGGGAAAAAATAAATTCCGTACCGACTCCTTCGGTACTAATCACATCGATATTCTGCCCGTGGGCGCTCAGAATTTCTTTTACGATAGACAGACCCAGGCCGGTGCCTTTGGGATCTTTGCCCCGGGAAGAATCAATCTTATAAAACCGTTCCCAAATCTTAGAGAGATTTTCTTTGGAAATCCCAATTCCCCTGTCCTTGACAGAAACGAAAACCTTACCGTTTTTCTCTGTGGTTTCAATGGTAATCGAAGCGTGATCCGGGCTGAATTTAATGGCATTATCCAGCAGGTTGTATAAAACCTGCTGAATCTGTTCTTCATCTGCCCTCACCTGGAGAGACGCTCCCATGAGAATCAGTTCCAGCTGTATCTTGCGGGGAGTACAGATTCCCTCGAAAACACTGGCCGTGCTTTTAATAATCTGATTAATGTCAAAGGACTGGATATTCATCATCCGGGTATGAACATCCAGAGCATTTAAAGTGAGAAGACTGCGGGTGAGCTTCTCCAGCCGCTCCGTTTCATGAGCCACAATTCCCAGATACCGGTTCTGCATTTCATAGGGAATGGTGCCGTCCTGAATGGCCTCCACATAGCCTTTAATAGAAGTAAGGGGCGAACGGAAATCATGGGAGATATTGGCGATAAATTTCTGCTGGTATTCCCCGGTTTCATTCATTCTGTCGGACATATAGTTTAAAGTATTGGCCAGGTAACCGATTTCGTCGCTGCTGTTTACCGGAATCCGGTAGTCCAGGTTTCCCCGGGCAAATTCCTGGGCTCCCTCAGTAATTTTCTGCAGGGGTCTGAATACGGTCAGTGAAAAAATGAAAAAAGTACTCAGAAACAGCAGAAAAATCAGGAAAAAGAGCAGTACGCCAACTGCCACAATCTGATCCCGTTCCTGATAAAGAACTTCCAGGGGATAATGAAAGACAATATATCCCTTCGGCGTCATATTTGCAGTGACAGGAGCCATAACGCTTAGCATATCTTCGGAAAAATTTCCGAAAAAGTCGCCGGTGGTATAATAACTCTCACCCCAGAGGGTAGGATCAAAACCATCTACCGGCACAGGCTGGGAGACGGTTTCCCGGGAATTGTAGATGATCTCATTCTGGCTGTTGATTACCCAGATAATGGCGTCCTGATAGGCGGCCAGGGCCGAGAGATTCTTTCCCAGGGCAGATATATTGCGGTAGGACATCTGATACTTAAAGGTAGAGTCAGAGGCGATGGCTGTGCATTCCTGATATAAATCCTGACTGACAGATGTTTCCAGCTTTCTTTCCACTAAGTGAGCTCCTAAAGTGGTGGTCAGAAAGAGCCCCAGACATCCCAGCAGCAGGTAAATAAGCAGAAATCTCCAGTAAAGTTTCTTTTTCACGGGTTTTTCACCTCAAATTTATAGCCGATTCCCCACACGGTAGCTAAAGACCAACGGGGATGATCTTTGATTTTTTCCCGGATGCGTTTGATATGCACATCCACAGTGCGGGTATCTCCAATATACTCATACCCCCAGATGTGATCCAGAAGCTGCTCTCTGGTAAACACCTGATTGGGAGAGGCGGCCAGAAAGTAGAGAAGTTCCAGCTCTTTGGGAGGCATGTCGATCTGCTGCCCCAGATATACTACAGAGTAATTTGTCAGGTTAATGGAGAGATCCGGGTAATCCACCCGTTTTTCCGCGGAGGGCACAGCGGGCTGTTTTACATGGAAACGGCGCAGAACCGCTTTCACACGGGCTACCAGCTCCTTGGAGTCAAAGGGCTTAATCATGTAATCATCAGCGCCCAGCTCCAGCCCCAGCACCTTATCAAAGGTCTCTCCTTTGGCAGAGAGCATAATGATGGGCACATCGGAAGTATGGCGGATTTCCCGGCAGACCTGATAGCCGTCCATACCCGGAAGCATCAAATCCAGCAGGATTAAATCCGGCTGAAAGGTTTTAAATTTTAATAAGGCCTCTTCCCCGTCATTGACAATCAGGGGATCAAAGCATTCTTTGGTCAGATACAAAGCGATGAGCTCTGCAATATTGTTATCATCGTCTACGATTAAAATCTTCTGTTTTGCTGCCATAACTGCAGTCTCCTTTCCGCTTACTTTTTAAAATTTACAATGGTTACGCCGGCATCGCCTTCCCCGAATTCGCCGAGACGATAAGAATCTACATATTTTAATCTGCGCAGATAGTTATGAACGCCTTTTCGAAGAGCGCCGGTGCCCTTTCCATGAACGATCCGTACACTGGACATATGAGCCAGATACGCGTCGTCCAGATATTTATCCAGCTCAGAAATGGCTTCATCCACTGTTTTTCCCAGGAGATTAATCTCCGTGGAAATGGTGGCGGACTTAGACATCTTAATCTTTCCGGCTCCGGTCCGCTGTAAAGTGGGGCCAGTAATTACCGGTTCATCCAGAAGCTCCAGATCGGTGATGGGCACCTGGGAGCGGAGGATTCCCATCTGGACAAAGACATTGCCTTTGGCATCCGGGCGGGAGCTGACTGTTCCCTTTAAATTCATACTGAGAACCTTCACGGCATCACCGATGGAAAGATCCGAAGCTTTTAACTGCTTTTTCGGTTTGGGAGCCCGGGCTTTCATGGAAAGCTGCTTCTCTGTTTTAGAGAGTTTTTTCCTTAAATTCTGCCGTTCTTTTTCCACTTCACTTAAATTCACATGATCTTTCTGGAACTTATGGAACATTTTCATGGTCTGATCTGCATACTCTTTTGCATCGGCCAGAATGTGAAGGGCTTTTTCGTTTGCCTCGCTGAGGATACGTTCCCGCTGCTGATTCAGTTTCTCCCGGCGCTGGGTCATTTCTTCTTTTAACTGACGGATTTCCTCCTTATAGCGGGCAATCTCCGCCCGTTCGCTTTCAATGGTAATCCGGTTCTGCTCCAGAGTGGCAAGAACATCCTCAAAGGATTCGTCCTCTTTGCTGATCTGTTCCTTAGCCTGATGGATAATGTAATCGGGCAGCCCCAGCTTTGAGGAAATGGCAAAGGCGTTACTCTTGCCCGGAACACCGATTAAAAGCCGGTAAGTGGGGCGCAGAGTCTCCACATCAAATTCGCAGGAAGCATTTTCCACACCTTCGGTGGAAAGGGCATAGACCTTTAATTCACTGTAATGGGTAGTGGCCATGGTTCGGATCCCCTGCCCATGCAGGTGGGAGAGGATGGAAATGGCCAGGGCCGCCCCTTCTGTGGGATCAGTTCCTGCCCCCAGCTCGTCAAAGAGAACCAGGGAATTGGCGTCGGCCTTTTCCAGAAAAGAAACCACGTTGGTCATATGGGAGGAAAAGGTACTTAAAGACTGCTCAATGCTCTGTTCATCTCCAATATCCGCATAAACTTCCTGAAACAGAGAGAGAACGGACCGATCGGCAGCAGGAATATGAAGGCCGGCCTGTCCCATTAAGGTCAGAAGCCCCACGGTTTTCAGAGAGACCGTTTTACCGCCGGTATTGGGACCGGTAACCACCAGGAGATCGAAATCTTCTCCCAGACGAATATCAATGGGAACCACCTGCTTTTTGGAAATCAGGGGATGGCGGGCCTTTCTCAGACGGATGACCCCATTATCCTGAAAAACAGGTTCTGTGGCATTTTGTTCCATGGCCAGAGACGCTCTGGCAAAAATGAAATCCAAATCCACCAGAATCTGCAAATCTGCAGCGATTTCTTCTGTGTGCTCCTGGATTTTCACACTGAGCTCTGCCAGTATTTTCTCAATTTCCTTTTGTTCCTGCAGCTCCAGTTCCCGCATTTCATTGTTTAATTTTACAATACTCATGGGCTCTATAAATAAGGTAGCGCCGGTAGAAGACTGATCGTGGATCATTCCCGGCACCTGGTTCTTATATTCGGCTTTTACCGGAAGACAGTAACGGCCGTTTCTCATGGTAATGACGGAATCCTGCAGATACGTGCGGGCATTGCCGTTTACAAAAGCATTTAACTGGGTATGGATGCGGTCGTTAATTACCTTCATGCTCCGTCGTACATGACGAAGTCCCATACTGGCATCGTCACTGATTTCTTCTTCGGAGAGAATGCAGCGGCGGATTTCCATGGCCAGGGGAGTAAGAGGCTCCAGAGTCTGGAACATGCCGGATAAAGAATCCTGGATTTCCTCCCCTCTTTCGGAGCGTCCGTAGGATTTTACCCGTCCTGCGTTTTCCAGAAGAGAGCACACAGCCAGAATTTCTCCGATTCCAAGGGAGCTTCCGATTTCCAGCCGTTTCAGAGAAGGACGTACGTCTTTGGCATTCCCAAAGGAAATCCGTCCCTTGCGGAATAAATGACTCAGAGAGTCTTTCGTCTGAGTCTGCATATGGCGGATCTCCTCCAGATTATCGGAAGGAAGGAGATTTCGGCATTTCTCTTTTCCCAGGGGGGAAGAAGCATAGTTTGTCAGTTGTTCGATTATTTTATTGTATTCAAGAGCGTTCAGCGCTTTATTATTCATCATAACCTCCATGAAGTCCGTTTATCTAGACACATTTTACCGTATTTGGGAAACAAAAGAAAGATAAAATTCAAAGTCTTCTGGCTTTTCCGGGAAAGTCAAGTTATAATAAAGCAATAACCGTGGTGTACAAGGGAGGAATGCAGATGAAGTACAAAGGCTGGAAAAAAAGAGGAACAGGGATTGTTCTGGGAGTATTCTGTCTGTCTGTTTTTCTGGGCGGATGCAGTCTTCTGGATAAGATTGATGAGAAGGCCAACGAAAAGGTGGATGAATTTTTCTCCAGTGATACGCAGGAACTGGAGGATAAAGACAGCGTCAGGGTGAAACCCCTGCCTACGCCTCTTCCCACCTCCACACCGGTACCGACCTTAAGTCCCAAACCTACGGAAACGCCTGTGCCCACCCCAATCCCGACGGCGACACCGACTCCTGCGCCAAGTCCCAGTGTATTGCCCACCCCTACGCCGGGAATTACAGGAACACCCACACCCACGCCTGCTGCAGCAGGAGGGGACTATATTCTGCCAGAGAGCAGCAGCCGGTATCTGACCCGGGAGGAAGTCAGCGGACTGAACTATGAACAAAAGCAGATGGCAATCAATGAAATCTATGCCCGCCATGGATACCGTTTTACTATGAAAGAGGTACAGGACTATTTCAATCAGAAATCCTGGTATCAGGGAACTGTGGATCCGGCCAATTTCAGCGAGTCCGTCTTTAACCAGTATGAAGCAGCCAATATACAGCTTTTAAACCAGTAAAATCTGATTTTATTCATAAAAAATTCATAAGTATTTGATAGAATAATCGACAGTTGGCAGTCGGGATTTTAATTTTGATGAATGTCAGGAGTCAGTTATGCAGTGGAAAAAGAAAAAAGAGGGAAATGAAAACCCGGAAAACTATTATTTTATCAAAGAAACTATAAAAAAGAACGGGAAGAAGGAACGGATTCTAAAAACCGGGTATCTTCTGGGAGCGGGGATTTTGTTCGGTCTGGCCGCCGCCGCTGCCTTTACTCTGGCTGCGCCGCAGTTTTTGCAGATAAATGAAGAAAATGCAGAAAAGACTCAAAAAGTTCAGATTCCTGTTGATTCTCCACAGGAGCAGGAGGAAACAGAAGAAAATGCCCAGGTGCAGGAACAGGAAAAGCCGGAGGCTGCCTCGTCTGCACAGACAGAGAAAAACGCTCTGGAGCAGTATGAGAGCGCGTATCAGGAGATTCTTACTATTGCAGAAAAGCCTCAGAAAGCTTTGGTAACCGTTTACGGAGAATCCGAAGATGAAAACCTTCTGGATAAAACCAGGCTGACCTATGGTCTGGCCTCCGGAATCATTTATATGGAAAACGAAAACGAATATTATATTCTGACAGAGACAAAGGCCGTAGAGAATGCAGAAACCCTGTGGGTTACTTTTCAGGACGGTAAAACAGTGAAAGGAAACCCAAGAAAAAGCGATCCCCGCACGGGGCTTGCGGTGATGACCGTGGAAAAAGAAAAAATTCCCCAGGATACCAGAGCGGGATTGTATGTGGCATCCCTGGGAAATTCCTATAGTCTCTTTCGGGGGAAAGGCGTGATTGCCCTGGGGAATCCATCCGCCTATTCAGATTTGGTATCTTATGGCGTGATTACCTCTGTGGCCAATGAATACCAGTCCATAGACGCCCGGTATAACCTGCTGATGACAGATATACTGGGAGAGGAACAAAGCAGCGGAGTTCTGCTGAATAACCAGGGGGAAATCATCGGTCTGATTGTACAGCCCCAGGAGGGACAGAACGCTTCCTCCAGTATGGTAAAAGCCCTGGCCGTCTCCCAGTTAAAACCTCTGCTGGAAATCCTTTCCAATGGGGAGACGATTATGTATCTGGGAATCAAAGGGGAGGAAGTGGACGAAAGTTCACAAAGCAGAGGCATTCCTCAGGGAATTTATGTGGATTCGGTGGAAAGGGATTCTCCGGCTATGAAAGCGGGAGTCCAAAGCGGAGACATCATCTGTTCTCTGAACGGAGAACCGGTGGCAACTATGCAGGAATACAGCACCTATCTGCAGAAATGCAAAGAAGGCCAGAAGATAAAAGTGGTTCTGAAGCGGAGAGGAACCGAGAACTACGAGAAAATGGAATATACAATGATAGTAGAAGGAATTTAGAAAGGCAGATTAACATGCGATTTATAAACGAGTTACACGAAGGCGACAGAGTGGGAGCCATTTATTTATGCAAACAGAAACAGGCAGCCGTTACCAAAAACGGAAAGCCCTATGAAAATGTGATACTTCAGGATAAAACCGGAACCATAGACGCCAAAATCTGGGATCCCAATTCCAGCGGAATTGACGATTTCGACGCACTGGACTATGTGGAGGTTGTGGGAGAGGTAAGCAGCTTTGCCGGAGCTTTGCAGGTTACCATCCGAAGGGCCAGAAAAGCAGGAGAGGGCGAATACGATCCCAAAGATTATCTCCCGGTGAGCGAAAACAGCACCGAAGATATGTACGGTCAGCTTGTGACTTATATTAACAGTATAAAAAACCCCTACCTGGTTCAGCTTCTGAACAGACTGTTTGTGGAAGACGCGGAATTTCAGAAGAATTTTACCAGCCATTCCGCAGCCAAAACCGTACATCACGGATTTATCGGAGGGCTGCTGGAACATACCCTGAGTGTGGTAAAACTCTGCGATTATTACTGCACCCGCTACCCGATTTTAAAGAGAGATCTGCTGATCAGCGCCGCTCTTTGTCATGACATCGGAAAAACGAAAGAGCTGTCTGCCTTTCCGTTAAACGACTACACGGATGAAGGGCAGCTTCTGGGACACATTGTGATTGGAACAGAAATGATTCATGACATTATCAGAACCATTCCGGATTTCCCCCGGAAGCTGGAAAACGAACTGAAACACTGTATCATCGCCCATCATGGAGAGCTGGAATACGGTTCCCCCAAGAAACCGGCCCTGGCAGAGGCAGTGGCTTTAAACCTGGCAGATAATACAGACGCCAGAATGGAAACGCTTACAGAAATCTTCTCCAATGCAGGAGCCAAAAAGGAATGGCTGGGATTCAACCGGCTGTTCGAGAGCAACTTACGAAGAACCAGCGAAGTATAAATAAAACAGAATGCAGAAAAGAAAGGACTGCTGCTGTTTTTGCAAAGGCAGAAACAACAGCAGTCTCTTTGGCCTTTACGGGAAAAAAAACAGCCCGCGGATAAAAGAAAGAATAGAAGCAGGAGAACGTTTGAATGATAACATATAAGAAAAACGATGAAGTAACCCTGGTAATTACGGACATGGGAAACGATGGAGAAGGAATAGGAAAAGCCGACGGCTACACGGTATTTGTAAAAGACGCAGTCATCGGCGACCACATCCGGGCCAAAATCATTAAAGCGAAAAAAAGTTACGGATACGGCCGGCTGATGGAAATTCTGGAGCCCTCCCCCTTCCGCCGGGAGACCAAATGTCCCATCGCCCGACAGTGCGGCGGCTGCCAGTTACAGGCATTAACCTACGAAAAACAGCTGGAATTTAAAGAGAAAAAAGTCCGGGATCACCTGGAGCGGATTGGGGGATTTACCCAGATTCCCATGGAGCCGATTATCGGCATGGAAGAGCCTTATTACTACAGAAATAAGGCCCAGTTTCCCGTGGGAAAAAACAAAGAAAAGGAAATCATTACCGGCTTTTACGCCGGCCGCACCCACAGCATCATCAATAACCGGAACTGCTGTCTGGGAGCCAAAGGCAATGAAGAGATTTTAAATCGTGTACTTTCTTATATGAAAGAGTATCGGGTGGAACCCTACGACGAACAGACAGGAAAAGGTCTGGTCCGTCACATCCTGATCCGCTGCGGGTTCACCAGCGGAGAGTGGATGGTCTGTGTGATTGTTAACGGAGAACGTCTGCCCCGGGAAGAAAAGCTGGTGGAAACATTAAAAACCATCCCCAAAATGACAAGCATTACCTTAAACGTCAACAAGAAACGAAACAACGTCATCCTGGGAGAACAGATTCGCCTGCTCTGGGGACAAACGTATATCGAAGACTCCATCGGAGACATCACCTACCGGATTTCGCCTCTTTCCTTCTACCAGGTGAATCCCGTCCAGACCCGGAAATTATATGAAAAAGCCCTGGAATATGCCGGTCTTACCGGTAATGAAACCGTATGGGATCTTTACTGCGGAATCGGCACAATTTCCCTGTTTCTTTCCCAGAAAGCGAAGCAGGTGTACGGCGTGGAAATCGTTCCCCAGGCCATAGAAGACGCCAGGGAAAATGCCCGAAGAAACGGAATTAAGAACGCGGAATTTTTCGTGGGAAAGGCGGAGGAAGTCCTCCCGGAGAAGTACCGCAGGGAGGGGATTTACGCGGATGTGATTGTGGTGGATCCGCCCCGCAAAGGCTGCGACGTACAGCTTCTGGATACCATTGCCGCCATGCAGCCAAAGCGCGTGGTGTATGTAAGCTGCGACAGCGCAACCCTGGCCAGAGATCTGAAATACCTGTGCGAAAGAGGGTACCGGCTGGACAGAATCTGTCCAACAGACATGTTCCCACAAACGGTTCACGTCGAAAGTATCGTGAAATTAGTGCGGAAATAGGCGGTTTTCCGGCGTTTCTTGGGTAAGGTTCAGTGTATTTGCCACCGATTTGCCACCCTAAAAAATAAAATTTAATAAAAATTAAAAATACGGCTGAACACTATGAACAGTGTGTCAGCCATATTTTTTATGCTTACATAGCTTTTTCAAATACGTCAACAGCGGTCTGCTGCATGACTTTGGTATTGAATGTATAGGTTTGCAAGGTGGTTTCGATATTTTTATGCCCTAATCGCTCCATAACTGTTTTAGGGTTTACACCCTTTTCAGCAAGTATTGTTCCGTGAGTGTGTCTGAGGCTATGGGAGTGGAAAAGAACATTTCCCAGTTCATAATGAATAACTCTTGCACAATACTTGAAGGAGTCCGGCGTGACCAATTCCCCGTTTTCTTTTACACATAAGGGCATGATCTCTTTATGTACTACATTCACATCAGCCCGGACTTGGACAATAGACTGATCCGGTAGCAGATAAGTCTTTAAGTAGAATTGACCGTATTTCAAACGATTGATTTTTCTTTGCTTTATGGTGTGCTTCAACGCCTGTTCCAACGTATTACCTATTTTAATTGTCCGGTATGATTCATATTTAGGTGGTTTGATGAACCATGTTTTATCCCTTTTCCGCATCTGTCCATTAATATGTAGTTCATGTTTAGAAAAGTCCACATCTTCATTCAAGTCAATGGCAAACGTTTCCCCTATGCGTGTACCGGAATAATAAGGTAAAAGCAGGGACATATGAAAATAATTGTCTTCCGGGAAACGGGCTAATATTCTTTCAAATTCTTCTTTAGGGCAAACATACTCGATCTTTTCTTTTGCGTTTACGTCAATGGGCATTTTGCCAATTTTTACTGGTATACAGGGGTTCGCTTGAATATATTTTAGTGGCAAGATAGCATAATTCAATGCGCCCTGTAAGCAGGTCAGGGTATTCTTAATCATACTTTTGGAAAATCCCTTTAGTTTCATATTGTTTACCCATTCCTGAACTTTATCAGATGCATACTGAAAACTGCTTAACCGATATATACCAAAAGTGGGTTTTAGGTGAAGCCTAATTTTGGACTCATAGTCTCGCCATGTTTCATAAGAATAGCCGTGGTCAATATTCTTTTTGATTGCGGTTTCTAACCAATAGTCAAGATAATCCGCAACGCTTATATCTTTGGGAGAAAAGGCACGTCCGGTATTGTTGTATTCAGCAATGGCGGCTGCCCTTGCATCCAGTGCTTCCTTTTGTGTACGGAAACCACCTTTTTCAATTTTGTGACGTTCACCATTGATTCTTGCTGTGTCAAAATAATATGACCATGTTTTTCCTCTTTTTCTTACACCTTCTGCCATAAAATCAGTCCTTTCTTTTCTTGTAAATGCAGGACTGAAATGATATAATCAATATGCATAGCTTTTTTTTAGTTTTCACTGATCGTATCATCAGTCCGGCTTAATTAAAGTTACTGAATCCCTGACTGCTGCAACAGTTGGGGATTTTTTTATTAAACTACGGTTCAGTCTACGGTTCAGTCTACGGTTAAAATGGGTGAACCCCCTTGATTTTACTGGCGGTTACGGTTTCTACGGTTACGATTGCATACTATACTACTATATATATTATAAAAATTTATAAAAAACTTTCTGATTATCTATTGACATACGTACACGTATATGATATTATATATACATAAGGAGGTGAGAAACAGATGAGTAAAAAGAAACAAAAGAAAAAGAACCTGATAAAACTTATTATAGAACTGTTAATTGCGCTAGGAACGTTTCTAACAGGACTTGCAAGTTTTATACAGGCTCTCAAGTAAAGGATAGGGGCGAAAGCCCCGATTCCTTAATAAAAGTATAACTCATCTAGAAAAAAATGAAAAGCCTAAAATTCAAAGAAATATTTATCATTGCGGCGTGGATTATTTTTATAGGAAATAAGAGTATGTATTCTGCTATTCTTCTTATGTGTGCAGGGATATACTTATCAGTGGAAACGATACCTGAAATAATAAAAGAAATAAAAAGGTTGGTGTAAGAATGGAAGAAAAAAGAAAAAGGCCACAAGATAAGTGGGATGCAAAAGCAGGGATGATTTCCAAAACCTATAAGGTGAATAAAAAGGTAGCGGAGGAGTTTCAGGAAGCCTGTAAAAAGGCAGGCGTGGCAATGGGGACTCAGCTTACTAAGATGATGAAGGACTTCATAGAACAGAATAAGGAATAGGAAAAGGCGTCTGAGAAATCAGGCGCTTTTTGTGTGGATGATGTTTAATTATTACGGAACCAAATGGAAAAAGAAAAGAGAGAAGATACTACGACTGGATGGGTATAGGTGCCAGATAGCTAAGAGATACGGAAGGGTAGAAGAGGCAGCAGTTGTACATCATATCTATCCGGCGTAAGAGTATCCAGAATATGCCTGGGAAGACTGGAACCAGATAAGTGTAAGCAGAGCAACCCATAACAAATTGGAAGACAGAAAGACAGGAAAACTGACAGAGTTAGGAAAGGACTTACAAAGAAGAACAGAACCAGGAGTGAATTGGAGGCGAGAACGTGGTAAGTACAGAAGTAAAAATGATATGTAAAAGCATCGGCGAATTAACAAAAGAAATAAAAATGCTCCGAAAAACATTAGAAAGGAATGAATGGCTGAAAAATGCAAGTGCTACCTCTGAAAAAGGAGAATATGAAGCCCCCTGCCTGCTCGGGAAGGAATTTAGAAGCATCTACTGGACGGGGGTAGCATCTTCCAACTCTATGTAAAATACAGGAAAGGGGGAAAAAGAATGGAAAGTGCAAAGAATAGAAAGACAAAAATCACACGTTTGTTTAACAAAACAGTAGAAAATATGCGAGTTCTCGGCACATTCCGAAAGAAATTTGAAGCCTCCGTAAGGAGATACGCAGAGCTTGCAATCCAATATGAAATTTTGAGTGATAAGTGGTATGAAGATGGCTGTAAGATAACGGAGAAGTATACAAACAAAAATGGCGCCACCAATTTAAGGAAGACGGCTCTTTACATGGCGATGGAAAACCTGCGGAAAGAGCTCATAGACATGGAAAATACTTTCGGGCTGACTCCGAAGGGGCTTAGGCAAATAAAAGCCAAAGGCCTGGAAGAAAAGAAAACAAGTGCTTTGGATGCGGCACTGGAGCGGATGAGTGAATAAGTATAAAAATTGGGATACTGTTTTTCAGTATGCTGAGGACTGTATATCCGGGAAACGGGTGGCGAACAAATACCGGATAAAGGCATGCCAAAGATTTTTGGAAGATTATGAGAGTGGGAGATACGACTTTGATCCGAAAGATGCGGAATTTGTTATCCGAATCATCGAAAACACCATTTGCCACCAACAGGGAGAAGACAAGGACGGTGTGCCATTGCGCGGAAGACCGTTCCTGTTGATGGATTTCCATAAATTCATTATATATAATATTCTTGGATTTTACATGAAAGACACCAGAATCAAACGATTCCATGAGTGTCTTGTTTTTATACCCAGAAAAAATGTAAAAACTAGTTTTGCCGGTGCACTTGCATACGCCCTAGGGCTTTTGTATCGATTATCAGGGACTAAAATCTATGTTGTGGCAGCGGCGCTGAAGCAGACATTGGAGACGTACAACTTTGTAAAATACAACATAATAAGAATGGGGGAATGGGATGAAGACGGCGGACATTTTCATATTATCGACAACAACAATGAACATTCTTTAAAAGCTGAGATTAGCGGAGGATTGATTGAATTAAATGCCCTGGCGGCAAACCCGGACGCACAGGATTCCTTTAACTGCAATATTGCTATTGCGGATGAGATCCACGCCTTCAAAAAGCCCAAGCAGTACACACTGTTTAAAGAGGCAATGAAGGCCTACCGGAATAAATTGATGATCGGGATTTCAACAGCAGGTGATGATCCAAACAGTTTTTTAGCGCAGCAGGTTGCATATGGGAAGCGTGTCCTTGATAAGCAGGTAGAGAATGAACAGTATTTTTTCTTCATCTGTGAAGCTGACCCAGTAAAAACAGAGGAAGGAAAAGAATATATCGACTTTATGGATCCGAAATCCCAGGAGATGGCAAATCCGGCTTACGGAGAATCCGTTCAGCCGGAAGAGTTGATGGAAGAAGCCAGACAGGCGCGGGACAATCCGCAGCTTCGCAAAGATTACTTTGCGAAATCCCTGAACGTATTTACCAGTGCCATGGACGCCTATTTCGATATGGCGGTCGTGCGGGCTTCGGATGAGAAATACAACTGGACATTGGAGGAACTGGCAAAGCTGCCGATTAACTGGTATGGTGGAGCTGATTTATCAAAGATGTATGACTTAACCGGGACTGCACTTCACGGGAGATATAAAGCGTGTCAATGGACTTAGCATTAGAGGAAGATACAGCTGACCCGGATGCAGTCGTAATGAAAGCGTCAAACCCGGCTGCCTTGACCTTTCTCATCATTGCCTCTGCGTTGGCCTTGACACTGTACGCGCCGACCTGTACCTTGTAGACGCTCCATACGGGAGATTTCCTTCCCAAGGTCGGAGATTTCCTGCTCCATGCGGGAATAGGTGGCGTCATCCTCAGCGGACAGCACACCCTTATCAGTCCTGTGGGAATCCAGGAATGCCTTCGCCGCTTCCCATGCCTTTGCCCTTTTTTCTCTCATTTCTAAAATCGTCATAGCCATGTCCTCCTTAAAATCTTAATAAATCAAGCCGCTCGTAGAGGCTGTCTACGCTGCGGCCTTCCGGTTCGGTTTTCGGTTTCGTTTTGCATTTCGCCGCGATCTTATCCATGAGGGAGTTGACCACGGCGGCTTTAGAATAAAGCATGGTGACCGCTGGCGGCTCCATGTCCTCTGGCAGTTCTGTCCTTCCCAGAATCCCATCGGCAAATCCAAGCTCCACCGCCTTATGGGCATCCATCCAGGTTTCCGCATCCATGAGATGGGAGAGCTTTGCACGAGACAACCCCGTCTTGATCTCATAGGCATTGATGATGGAGTCTTTTACACTGGATAACATCTCAATGGCCTTCTGCATCTCAGCGGAATCTCCCCATGCAACCGTAGCCGGGTTATGCACCATCATCATCCCCACCGGGGAGATCAGCACCTTTGTGCCTGCCATCGCAATGACAGAAGCAGCGCTTGCCGCAATGCCGTCAATCTTGACCGTCACGTCATGGGGATAATCCATCAGCATGTTATAGATCTGGGCTGCCGCCACGCAGTCCCCACCGGGTGAATTGATCCAGACGGTGATATTGCCGGATCCTGCCATCAGTTCCTCTTTAAAAAGAGCCGGCGTGATATCATCATCAAACCAGCTCTCCTCGGCGATTGTGCCGTTTAAGAACAGCGTTCTCCCCACTGTTTTCGTCTGATTCTCCTGGTCCGTCACCGTTCTGTTCTTCCACTTCCAGAACTTCTTCATCGGTTCCTTCCTCCTTTCCAGCCCCGGACGCCGCAAAGATTCCTGCGTCCTTCAGCTTTGTCATATTTCCATTGATCAGGTACAAATCGCCGCCTTCCTCCGCCGGGATGCGGTCCAGGTTTTCCAACTCCCGAATATCGTTGGCGCTCATCCAGCCGTTCTGCCTGCCCACAGCGTAGCCGTTCATGCGGCTTGCATAATCGCCCCGCAGGAGCCCTTCCACGTTGAAGCGGACAAAATACCGCTTTTTCTCATCCGCAGAAAACAGGGTCCTTTGGATGGACTGCTCCCAGCGCACCAGCCAGGGTTCCAGGGTGTATTTCACAAACTCCAGGGACTGCTGCTCAATGTTGGAGAAGCTGGATTTCTCCAGGTCACCGACCATGTGGGGCGGCACCCGGAAGATCCTTGCGATCTCATTGATCTGGAACTTCCTTGTTTCCAGGAACTGCGCCTGCTCCGGCGAGATGGAGATGGGCGTGTATTTCAGCCCCTCCTCAAGCACAGCGATCTTGTTGCTGTTTGCCGAGCCCCCGAACTGACTCATCCAGGAATCCCGCACCCTCTGCGGGTCCTTGATGGTTCCCGGATGCTCCAGCACACCGCTTGGCTGCGCGCCATTTGCAAAAAATTTGGAGCCGTATTCCTCTGTGGCAATGGCAAGGCCGATTGCGTTCTTTGCCATCGCAATGGGGGAGTAGCCCACCAGCCCGTCAAAGCCAAGGCCTGGGATATGTAGCACATCCGAAGGCTTCAGCCGGACAATGCTGCCTTTAGAAATCGGCGCATCGTCTGCACTGGTAGTGTATTCGTAATAAAGCTGCCCCTTATCATCCCTGTCCACCGCCATCCGGTCAGGCATCAGGGGATAGAGCGCCATCACTTCACCGCGTCCGTTCCGGATGATTTGCGCATAGGCATTCCCCCATAGGAGAAGGTGCGTCATGAGCGTCTCCCTAGACACGAAGGAACTCATCTCCGGGTTCGGCTCATCATGGAGCAAAAGATACAGCGGATGGTCAAGGGCTTTCTCCTTGCCGCCGTCCTCCTTATAGCGGTAGAGGTGGAGTGGCAATCCCGCCACAGCCTCCGCCAGAATACGGACGCAGGAATACACCGCCGTCATCTGCATCGCGGAACGTTCATTGACACGCTTGCCCGAAGAGCTTCCTCCAAAGAAAAAGCTGTAGGCACTGCCTGTAGTACGGTTCTGGGGCTTATCCCTGGAACGGAAAAGCCCGATGCTCTTCGAAAATAGAATTGTTGTTTTTTCTGGCGATCAGCCGTCCAGCAGCCAATCCACAAGGTTCAAGGACTTGATACCGTCATAAGAGACGTCTAGCCCCGGCTCAAGGGACAGCACGATCTTTTCGTAATTATCCCGGATCTTTTGCAATGGGGCAAGCTCCCGTTTGCGGACATCCTCGCTCTGCATGGATTCCGTCACCTGAATATAGAGTTTGTCGTCAGCCGTGGTGGCGATGAAATCCACTTCCTGATTGTCGATCTTCCCAATGGCCACATCATAGCCCCGGCGGAGCAGTTCGAAGTAGACCACATTCTCAATGGCGTGTCCGCTGTCCCGGTTGCGGAATCCCAGCAAGAAGTTCCGAAGCCCGATGTCCACGATATAGTACTTGCCCAGGGTGCGCAGGTATTCCTTGCCCTTGATGTCAAACCGCTTGATTTCATAAAAGAAGTAGCTTTCCAACAGTGCGGCGATATAGGCCTGCACCGTGTGGGTGCTGGGGGTTCCTCTGCGTTTACCATCCTCCAGGAGTCCTTCGTTCATCAGCGTGTTGCCAATAGAGGAAACTGAAACGCTGCTGCCAATGTTGTCCGCAAGGAACAGGACGATCTTACGCAGAAGCGCAGAGTCGGTGATCTGTCGCTGGCCGCGTCGTTTTTCCCGCTCCAGGATATCCCGCACCACCACGGTGGAGTAAATGCCTTCCAGAAGGCTCAGGGCTTTTTCCTGATCCAGTCCGATATCCGCGATCCCAGGCATCCCGCCAAAACGCATATAGGCGTCAAATACTTCCCGCAGGTCATAGCGTTCGCCGTTTTTATCAAACACTTGCCGGTGAGTTCCGCCCAAGGCGCTGATGGTTTCCCGAACTTCAAAGTTGTGGAAGTCCAGGAACTCTCGGAAAGAGAGCGGCAACATTTTAATCTCCACGCACCGACCGGAGAGATAGGTGGAATACTCGGAGGACAGCAGGTAGGCGTTGGAGCCGGTAATGTAGATGTCGCAGTCCAGATCCACCCGGAAGGAGTTGACCGCATCTTCCCAGGCATCGATTCGCTGCAGCTCGTCAAAGAAGAGGTACATCCGCTTGCCCGGAACGGCTCGCTCCTTGACATAGTGGTACACCTCATCCGAGGTCATGCTCCGAAAATCGTGGGATTCAAAGTTCATCTCCACGATCTGTTCCTGCCCTATGCCGGTTTCCCGTAAATGCTGAATCATCAGCTTCAGTAGGCTGGATTTGCCGCAGCGGCGGATACCGGTGATGACCTTTACCGGTTCCGTGTCCTGAAAACCGATGAGTTTTTTCAAGTATCGATCCCGGTTCTTGAGTTCATGTGATTCTATCATGGCGCATTCCTCCTGTCGTTCCTATTATAGCACAAATTTTAGAAAAAATCAAATTTGTTCTATTAACAGCATAAACTTTCTGTTTTCGACAAAAAATGCACTGTCAGATAAACAACAGACCACGGCTGTCATAAACCGAAGCGCCTGAATCGTTCCCACAACGAATTGCACGATCAAGCCCCATAATGGTGGCGATTGCTCCATCTATTTTTTCTGTAGATTTTTCCTTGTCCGCTTTGATATTACCCGCCGGATCGGTACGGATGAAGATGTTATCCATCATCCACCGCATCACCGGGTGGCCGCCGTGGGCGATTTTCTGTTCCAGTACCAGCTTCATCAGTTCCTTGGTCGGCGGAGACATATCCTTAAAGCCCTGCCCGAAGGGAACGACTGTGAATCCCATGCCTTCCAGGTTCTGTACCATCTGCACAGCGCCCCAGCGGTCAAAGGCGATCTCCCGAATATTGACCCGCTCGCCCAACTGCTTGATGAATTTCTCAATGTAGCCGTAACTACATTGCCCTCAGTAGTCATCAGCGCACCTTGCCGTTCCCACAGGTCATAGGGAACATGATCTCTGTACACACGCAGGTCAAGTGTATCTTCCGGTATCCAGAAATAAGGCAGGATGTAGTATTTATCCTCCTCATCCAGCGGCGGAAACACCAGCACGAAGGCCGTAATATCCGTGGTAGAAGACAAGTCCAGCCCGCCGTAGCAGATGCGTCCTTCCAGATCGTCTTCGGAGACCGGAAACGCACAGGCGTCCCACTTGTCCATCGGCATCCAGCGGACAGACTGCTTTACCCACTGGTTTAGCCTAAGCTGCCGGAAAGCGTTCTCCTCGCCGGGATTCTGTTTCGCGGATTCACAGGCAGCCTCCACTTTGTCAATGCCGACCGTGATACCGAGAGAAGGATTGGCCTTTTTCCACACCTTCGGATCAGTCCAATCCTCATCAGGTTCCGCACCGTAAATGACCGGATAGAAGGTTGGATCGACCTTCCTGCCGTCGAGTATGTCCTGTGCTTTCTGGTGGACTTCATAACAAATGGTGTTTGTATCATTTCCGGCAGTGGTAATCAGGAAATACAACGGCTGCATTCTGGCATCACCGGAGCCCTTAGTCATTACATCAAAGAGTTTCCGATTCGGCTGTGTGTGCAGCTCATCGAATACCACACCGTGTATATTAAAGCCATGCTTACTGTAGGCTTCAGCTGAGAGCACCTGATAGAAGCTGTTTGTTGGCTCGTAGATAATGCGTTTTTGAGAGGTCAGTATTTTGACGCGTCGATTCAGCGCCGGACACATTTTCACCATATCCGCAGCGACATCAAAAACGATGGTGGCCTGCTGCCTATCAGCAGCGCATCCATAGACCTCGGCGCGTTCCTCACCGTCACCGCAGCAAAGGAGTAGGGCGACAGCAGCGGCCAGCTCTGACTTTCCCATCTTCTTTGGAATTTCGATGTAGGCCGTATTGAACTGCCGGTAACCATTCGGCTTCAGGACACCGAACAGGTCGCGGATGATTCGTTCCTGCCAGTCGATCAGCTCGAAGGGCTTTCCTGCCCATGTTCCCTTGGTGTGGGTAAGCTGCTCGATGAACATCACTGCGAAGTCCGCCATTTTCTTACTGTAATGCGAAGTCTCTGCCATGAAGCGGGTCGGTTTATAGTTTTTCAGTTTTCGCATTGGCATGATGGCGCCTCCTTTCAGAGCAAAATAAAAGATCGCCATAGCGATCCGGTATTGGTACGAGAGAAAGAGCCTCTTGGCTCAGTCTCCCGGAATATTCATATTCAGGGTTTTATGCTTAGTTGTAGTTTTCAAGCAGGATGCAAAGAGCCATCTCTGCTTCGTTGCAGGTGGGATGAATATCCCAGCCTTTGTCGTAGTTACAAACGGTCTCATCGTCAATCTTGATCATGAGCTTGCTGATCCTGCCGCCGTTTATACCGTAGGTCTCGCTCGGCTCATCATGGTGCTTTACCCAGTAGTGACACTTGGTGTATTTTTCCTTGTCCTTGGCCCCCGGGATGCCGATAACTCCTTCGCTCCACATTTTCTTATGCCTCCTTTACCGTCATCTTGAAGGCTGGGATGAGGGCGTGCTCGTCGCTTCCGAAGTGGGTGTAGCGCTCCTTGACCTTTACAATTCCGTCCAGCGTGCAGCCGAGCTCCTCGAATTTAGCAATGGTTTCGATCAAGCTGCTGAAGGTGGAGCTGATGGTGAATTCTTTTATTCCGAGCTTCCGGCAATCTGCAAGGATCGCTTCGATGTCGTAATCCCAGATGACGTCAGCGAAGTTCGGCAGGTCATTTCCAGCTTCCTTGCTGTAAAGGTAGGCCTGTCCCAGTGTCCACTGACATCCGCTCTCTTCCCAGCGCATTCCTGGTTTCGCGTTTTCTATGGCTTCGATTGTGTACTTCATGGTGTTTCCTCCTTGTGGTTGTTTTCCCTTTTGGTATGTACATATATCACTCTAAACGCTTGTAATAGCAAGCTATTTATCGAAATATATGTGACAATTTTGCGTGAAATTCTGAGGCATAAATCGTACCTTTTCATCCATATCAGCTCACTACCTTCCGTATACGATCAATGCCGTAGATGACACTCAGGCCGGAACCGTTGTCCCAATTCACTATGAGACTCCCGGTATCGTCGACTCCTGTGACGGTTCCCTTGGTGCCGATGGGAGGAGCCTGTACATCGTCCATCTGTAGAAGTTCCACACGAGTGCCTGCCGGATATCGAGAGCGGAGCGCTGCAAGCTGCTCTTTCGTGATCATTCGCATGCCGCCACCCCCTTTTTGGGTGCGCCGTTTTTCCAGCTTGAGTTGCCGGAGAGGTTTTTAAGGAGAATCTTGCGCTCTGCCTTATATTCGTTTCCGATGAAACCAAGTCGCAGGAGGAAACAGCGGAATGCGTACTTTTCATTGGCTACTTCCTTTTCATTGGCGCTGATACGTTTCAAATCTCGGCTCATTTTGCCAAGGGCGTTAATGAAGTGAGTGTAGGCTTTGACCGTTTCTGGCTCCGGCATCTCTGTGAACCAAGGGAAGCTGACCGTATCCTCTGACACCTCAATGTCAAGGTCGTCAATGCCGAGTGCCTTCTTGATGAGGTGCTCCTTGGCGGTGAGGAGGTTGGTAAGGTTTCCGACCGCCACCTTGTCGAGTGGGAGGCTGATTGTGAGGCCGATGGCTTTGTCGTCGCTTTCGTCTTCCTCGGTATCCTCCGGTGTGAAGCCGTCCGCGATCAGGTTGTGGATGAGGCGTTCCAACTTGTCTGCGTCATCACAGGTTACACCGCCTTCTTTGTCGACCGTGATGTCGCCAATCTGGTAGGCGCAGGTTGGCATTCGCATGTAGACTGCCTTGTCGCCGGTGAGATTTTCGATGGCTGCAACCAATGCCTTCCTGTCGTTTCCAATTACGTTGTAATTTGCTTTCATGAGTGTGTTCCTCCTTTATGGAATTAACGTTTTAGACTGTGCCTTGCGGCTGTTATATAATCACTCTGAAAGCCTTATTTATCAAGCGATTTCTAGCATTTTCTGAGGTAGAAAATCGCCAAAGAATTCGAGCGGAAATTGTGTACTATACACTTGCCGTAGGAGATGTCTCGACTTCCTTTGCCAGAGCTGAATAAAGGATCTTTTCGCTGTTTCTTATTACATACACATTTTCCGTATCGCCGGTATTCTCCACATAGCGGCGAAGGATGACAGAGGCGTATTTTGGATCAAGCTCCATCATGTAGCAGATACGGTTCAGCTGCTCGCAGGCCATCAGTGTGGAGCCGGAGCCGCCGAAGGTATAATAACGACAGAATTCTCCTGAGTGGAGTTCTGAATAGGATAGCACAGAAGGTCGAGTGGCTTTGAGGTCGGGTGATCCTTATTGCGCTTTGGCTTATCGTAGTTCCAGATGGTGGTTTGCTTGCGGTCGGAGTACCACGGGTGTTTGCCGTTTTGTAAGAAACCGTAGAGCACAGGCTCATGCTGCCATTGGTAATCGGAGCGACCGAGTACGAGACTGTTCTTTACCCAGATGCATACACCAGCGAGATGGAAACCTGCGTCGATGAATGCTTTTCTGAAAGTGAGCCCTTCAGTATCTGCATGGAAGCAGTAAGCAGCTCCACCTTTTTCGAGGTGCTCAGCCATGTTCTTAAAAGCAGCCAGCAGGAAATTATAAAATTCCTCGCCCTTGAGAGAGTCGTTTTGGATCGCAAGGCCGTCTGAGGCTTTAAAGGATACGCCGTAGGGTGGATCGGTCAGAACAAGATTTGCTTTCTTGCCGTCCATGAGTTTCTCCACATCTTCTGGCGAGGTGGCATCTCCACACATGACTTTATGCTTGCCGACCGTCCAGATGTCGCCGAGCTCCACGAAGGAAGCTTTCTCAAGAGCAGCAGTGAGGTCAAAGTCATCATCAGCGATATTTTTTTCATTCCCTGTGCCGAGCAGCTTATCCAGCTCACCGGCATCAAAGCCGAGGAGCGAGAGGTCAAAGGACTGATCCTGCAGGTCAGATAATTCGACCGACAGCATTTCCTCATCCCAGCCTGCGTTTAGTGCCAATTGATTGTCCGCAAGGATATATGCACGTTTCTGTGCTTCCGTCAGGTTTTCAGCAAAGACGCAGGGTACGGTTTCATAACCTTCCTCGCGGGCAGCCGTGATGCGGCCGTGACCGACGAGAATGTTATAATCTGAGTCAATAACAGCAGGGCTCACAAAGCCGAATTCCCGGAGAGAGGCGCGCAGCTGTGCGATCTGTTCTTTACTATGCGTCCTGGAATTTCGGGCATAGGGCACCAGCTTATCAATGGGTACCTGTTCTAATTTTTGTGTGTTCATTTACATATTCCTCCTGCTTCGAAGCAGCTGTTCCATTACGCTGTCCTGCGGGCTGCCCTCAAAAGGCTCGGTGCAGTTTTGCTTCACAATATCGTAGATCTCATACCAGAGCAGGTTGGCCTGCTTCTGAAAATTCATCAAAAGCTGTGTAAAAGGACTTGCAATTGCAGCGCCGGTAGTCGGGTGCTTTCCGAGCATACCGTATTTGCTGACCGCTTCCGAGCACTGAATATATCGGGCAAAGGCCTCAGAATAGCTTTCAAGCAGGCGCTTGTTTACCAGTCTTTCGCAGCCGCGCTCCTTGAGCCACAGCCATGTTTCCTTATAGATTTCATCTGCGCCAAGGGGCTTACCGTCCTTCTGCAGAGAAGAAAGATAGTCGTCCGGACTTGGCATATCCATGCCTTCCAGCTCTACACCGTCACCGATTTCGTCAACATCGAAGTCGGTCATGTCATTGGTGAAGTCCGGCAACTCCATGCGTTTTGCAGGTGCGCCTTTCATAATTTTGTCGGCGAGGGCGTCTGGCTTGGAGCCAGCTTTGATACGCCGCCCGCCGCGATAGGTTCCGTCTTTCGCCATGTTAATCACTTCCATTTCTATGGTGCAGGGTTTAATACCCTGTTTGAATTGCAATTTTTGCGTAAAAGACCCCGCGCCGTTTTCCGGGCAAAAGGGTCGTAGAGATTTTGACCGCCCTACCGGTCGCCACGCTCGCGGTGAATCTTCTCGTGACACGAACGACAAAGACTCATGAGGTTGGACTCGTCATTCGATCCTCCCTCGGAAAGAGGCACGATGTGGTGGACTTCTTCAACCGTGACATAGCGTCCGTCTTTTAAGCACTGCTCACAAAGCGGGTGCTTGTGGACATATCTGTCTCGGATTCGTTTCCAAGCTCTGCCGTAGCGTTTGCCGGGAGAGTAGCCGCGCTGGAACTTCTCGTAGTGCTGTTCCATAACCTTGGCATGCTCCTCACAATAAACGCCGTCCGTAAGATGTGGGCAGCCGGGATAGCGGCACGGTCGTTGTGGTTTTCTTGGCATAAGCCGTGCCTCCTTTCAGGGCATAAAGAAAGCCCTGCAGGACAAACCCGCAAGGCTTGTGTGCTGCGCGTGCAGCAGTTCCTTTATTCTTTTCGCTGATTATATACTATCATAAAGGGCGGGTGGGCATCTTAGGACAAAGCAGGACATTTCGGGCGCATTTCAAATTACAATAGGATCATCAGGGAGCGTCATATGCAGAAGTGCTTTTCCATGCCAGCGCCTGATGGTGCGGGCATCTGCACAAAGCTCCATGCCGATCTGCTCCCACGTAAGACCGTGGATGTACCGGTATTTCAAAACCATGCGCTCGTCGGTATCAGGAACTGCCTCAATGACCTCTCGTATCTGTTTCTTAAGGTCTGATAGCTTTTCCAGCTCATCGGCGATTTTCTTTTCCAGTGTCCACAGCTTCTCAAGCGTTCGGACAAATGGTGCTTCCGTATTTCGGGAAGTCTGTACGCGGTCTTTATCATATTGGATGGCCGACACATTTCCTGCCATCTCACGCAGGTTTTGTGCTTCTATCGTGTCGGACTTGATTCTCTGGTCAAGGCGGTAGGCCTGATGGAGATATTCTTTTACTGTCATAAGGACTTCGCCTCCTCTCGTAGTTTGTATATAAGGTACTCGCCGTCTACGTTCGTTAGGGCTGCGTACCAGCTGGATCGAAAGAAACGTTCACACTCCATTGCATCCGATAGGGCGGCTTGATTACTGGGCTTCTTTTTCAGGCGCTTTAGGGCATTTCGGTAATCTTTCACTGTCTGCAGCACGATGGTATTCACGAGATTTTCATATGGATCAGTCATCACACCACCTTAAGATCTGCCTTGACCGCGTCAATCAGTGCGGTCTGTGTCATTTCTTTCCTGGATAGCGCCTTTACGATCCTTTCGTCAATCGTGCCCTTGGTAATAATGTGCTGGATTACCACGGTGCCGGATTCTTGACCTTGCCGCCAGAGACGGGCGTTTGTCTGTTGATATAATTCCAGAGACCATGTAAGACCGAACCACACAAGGGTGGAACCTCCGGCCTGAAGGTTCAAACCGTGACCGGCAGAGGCCGGATGGATGACTGCTACAGGAATCTTTCCCGCATTCCAGTCGGCAATATCGCGGCTGGTCTTAATCTCACGGACGTAGAAGCGCTTCTTGATTCGGCTAAGGTCATGTCGGAACCAATAGGCTACAAGGAGTGGCTTTTCATTAGAAGCCTCAATGATGTCCTCCAAAGCGTCCAGCTTCCTACCGTGAAACTCAATGACCTCCCCGGTGTCGGCATAAATGGCACCGTTTGCAAGCTGTGCGAGCTTGCCTGTAAGCGATGCGGCATTTGCTGCGGTCACTTCACCGTCGGGGAGTTGTAATATGAGCTCCTGCTTCAAATCTTCATAACGGCTGCGCTCAGATTCGGAAAGCTGCACGTCATATTCTGTTGAAACCAGCTCCGGCATTTTCAGGTGGTCGGTAGATTTCATGGAAATCGTGATATCCGAGATCCTCTGATAGATGGCATCCTCTGCATAGGGCAGCGGCTTGTAGGAATAGATAATCTCGCCGTTTCGTTTGTCCGGCATGAAGCAATTTGTCCGATACTGCGTAATAAAGCGTCCGAGACGTTCGCCCATATCCAGCACTTTAAACTCTGCCCACAAATCCATGAGACCATTTGAAGAAGGAGTGCCGGTCAGGCCAATCATCCGGTGAATCCGTGGCCGTACTTTCATCAGCGACTTGAAGCGTTTTGATTTATGATTCTTGAAGGAGGACAACTCGTCGATAATCACCATGTCGAAGTCAAAGGAAAAGCCGGATTCTTCAATGAGCCACTGCAGATTCTCACGGTTGATGATCGTGATGTCTGCGCCCTGCATAAGTGCAGCTTTTCTTCCTCTGCGTCGCCCACCTCATGAATCTTTAATCCCTTGAAATAGCGCTTTCGATTCAGTGTCAGCCGTTCAAATCCGGCTTTCTCCAGCGCAAAGTAAAAGTCTGCCGTGCTGCGCACATACTCATTGCAGTCCAGCGAGTAGTTGCGGTATGCCTGATAGAGTGCAGAGGAACTCTCTTTGAAGGACTCATCCACATCGCACTTCTCGTCCAGAAAATGTCCGAACCAATCGTTCTGGCTTCGATATTCATTGATGGCCTTTGCCACGCAGTCCGGTACGGGAATCTGGTAGTCCAGTGCAATGACTTTTTTGGCACCTTCGATGATCCATGCCAGAATGCTTTCCCCGGCATTTTCATACAGGTACTCACCGTAATTTTTGATGTCGGCCTTGCCCTCAATCTTGGCATTGAAAGGGATCACGATAAGCCTGCGCCAGATACCGTCATCAGAGGCGGAGACGCGAGGAAGGTGGTTCGTATACAGCACCAGTGTATGGCAGGGCTTGAAGGAGAACGGATCTTTATACTTTTTCTCCGCACACACATCATCCGTAGAGCAGAGCTGCTTGACGGTGGAGTCGTTGAGCCTTGCGCCTTCCTGCATTTCTGCAGCAATCAGCAGGCGTTTGCCTTTGACCTCGGCCATTTCCGGCTTGATGTTCCTGCGGCAGCCGACTGTCAGGGTGTCTGCGGATATATTTCCACTGTAGAGTCCCAGAACACGGGAGATGGCATTCCAGAAGGTAGATTTGCCGTTGCGTCCATCACCATATGCGATGATGAGCGCATCTACAAAAACTTTTCCGATAGAAGCAAGACCGCAGATCATCTGTACATAGTCGATCAGCTGTTGATCTTTCTGAAAAATCAGATCCAGATTATCCTGCCAGAGCTGCGCTCCCTTACTGCCGGGCGATACGGACGTGATTTTCGTAATAAAGTCATCTGCAGAATGTTCGCGGGCTCCGGACATGCCTTTTCTGAGGTCATAGGTTGCCTCCGGTGTGCAGAGTAGAAAGCAGTCCGCGTCCAGATCTCTCGGAGAGATTTCCAGCATCGGATGCGTCTCCTTAAGGGTAGATGTAATATTCTTAGAGTCGCGCCTGCGAACGGCAAAGTTTTGATAGGCCTTTGCGGCAAGGAACTCCTGATAAACTTCCATCTGTTCATCGCTCATCAACTGTTCCGCTTTGGCCTTGGATGTGTTATCAAGGATTTCCTGTGCACCACAGCTTTTGAGTTTCTGCAGAGCCTCCATCATATTTCGATTGGCTTCTGCGAGCTGCCTACGGGTGAGCTCATGCGCGACGGCCTGTGCACCGGGCTCTGTTTCCTGCCAGTAGTGATCGCTGTATCGGATAAAATGGGTGGCCGGTGAGTAGCGCAGCTCGTTTGCAAAATACTTCGAGAGAACTTCAGCCTGTCCCACATCGGAAAAGTCCTCCGGCTTATAGCTGTTCTCGTCGTTATAAACTTCCGGAGGAACATAACCGTCCTCACGACTGATCTTGGAATAAAAACGCTGGGCACTGTGCCAAATGGTATTTAGCTCGCTGTTATCCAGAGGGGGTACGCAGGTTGCGGCTTTTTCCAGAAAACTCTGGTATGCTTTTTCCGTATCGCCGTATTTCTTTATGACGATACCGGACATGGTAGCGTTACGGCTTCCTTCCGAGATTACGACGTCCATTTCATGCCCGCCGGGCAGGTCTGCATCGAACTCGTCGTCGTTTAAAAATTCTGTGAGGTTCATGCGACTGGGATAGAGTTCCACATTCGGTTCCTGCGTTCCGAAGAAGAAACGGGCAGCATCCAGTGCTTTCGTATCGAAATAAGGGAAGATGGAATTGACCAGTTTCTTCATATCGCTATAAAGGGTGGCATCTGTCACCCGCTCAATGGGAAAAAGCACATGGAACTTTGGCCTCGCCGGTTTACCGTTTTTCTCGCGCTGATTAAAACGGCTGTAATGGATAGCGAGGCTCACTCCGGGAAATGCCTCCAGCACGTCTGCCGGTGTGATCCAGTCTTTCGGATCTTCCGAATGATCATTATCACAATCCACGGGAAGGCAGTCTGCGGAGAGGAAATTGTCGCTATTGCGATAGTGATTCTTGTACTCCGCGCACACATAGTCGTGACTGACTGCAGCTCTCATACTGTTTGCGTCCATGACAACGGTCTTATGCGGATAAGAGCAGTTTCCGGGATTGCCGATGAAATCAGCGCTATACAGGGTAAACATCAGTCGTACACCTCCTCCGATTCTTCCTCCAGCACCTTCGTGATAAATTTCAGAGCGCGGATTATGTTTTCCAGTTCGCAGTCGCCGCCAAGGGTGACTTTAAAGCCATCAGCCAAATCTGTCCATAAAAGGCGTGACATGGATATCTGTGCTACCTTCGTCGGAAATGCGGAAATAGGTACGTCCGCCGTGACCGGTGTCGCCACCTTTGTATCCGGTCGTTCCTGCTTCTACCTGAAGGACATTAGCGCTTAACACATCGCGGGTGTAGGTTGTAATCTTGGTGCCATCGAAAAGCTCTCTGCGATTTTCTTTAATTTCATACATAGCGTTAAACCTCCTGACATTCTTCTGTAAAATAGCGCAAGTGATAGTTCTTCCACTTGGCGCGTTTGATTTCTGCTTCCATACCGGATGAGATGCGGCTACCGAACACCCAGACCTCGGCGCATTTGCTCATAAGGGCATTTCCGAAGAAAAGACCAAGCTCACGTTCTTCCGGATTGTCATCATCAAGGAACTGTGGAAATAGCAGATGCGGCGCGATAGGGATATATCCTTTGTCCACGGCAAAGCGGCTGTAGCGTTTGGCATTAGCTATGTTTTCTTCCACATCTCCGGAAAACGGAGAGCAGATGTAGACGATAGGCCGGAAAGCACGAAGGGACTGCTTTTCATTTGCAGCAATCCGGGAGAGCGCTTCACCTGCAGTTGGGTCAGGATAGCCTTCGCTGTTGCGATAATCGTTGCTCACTAAAAAGTCCTCCTTTCCGGGCAGACTTAAAGGCGTCCACCTCCAATTTCCACTGGAGATGAACGCCTGATTTGAGCGGACGATTTTTAATCTTTTTTGTAGAAAGGCGTGACGTAACCGTCTGCACGGAGCTTCAGGCCCTTTGCCCACTGCGGAGTCCTGCTCATCTGTTCACAGAGAACGTCGAGAGACATGCGAGGGTCTGCTTCGATAACCAGTTCGTCATGGATATGCATGACGATGGAGCAGCAGCGCAGCGTTTTCATAGCATAGCAAAGAATGTCGCGGGAGGTAGCCTGCACGATGTTTTCCACAAATTTCGGCCCGTATGAATCGAGCCGTTCCCATTTTTTGTGCTGCCGATTCCCTCATAAGTGATACACTCGCCGCCGAATTTATTGGTACCGACCTTCGGCTTTACATAGGAGAGGTTCCGTCCGGAAGGCAGCGTGATAAAGAGCATCCCGGAGCGGCAGGAGAAGGTAAGTCCATAGCTGCTGGTTGTATGTTTATACTTCACAGCCTCCATAACAGCGCGGTCGACATCCCACCAGAATTTCACGATGTTGGGGTTAGTCTGCCGCCATGCATCCACCAGCGGAGGAAGCTCATCTTCGGAAAGTCCCATCTCAATAGCGCCCATTGCCTTTAAGGCACCGACCGAGCCGCCGTAGCCGAGCGCGAGTTCCGCAATTTTGCCTTTTTGGCGCAGGTGTCCGTTAATGCCATGCTTCTCAACCGGAACATGGAACATCTGACTGGCGCTGGCGCAGTAGATATCACCTCCGGTTTCAAAGACTTTTTGACGCCATGTCTCACCGGCATACCAAGCAATGACTCTTGCTTCGATGGCGCTGAAGTCGGAAACATAAAACTGCGTACCGTCCTTCGGGATGAATGCTGTCCGGATCAGCTGGGAGAGGGTGTCCGGGACATCTTCATATAAGAGTTTCACGGCATCGAAGTTGCCGGACTTCACAAGAGCACGGGCATCGGCCAGATCCGGGAGATGGTTTTGAGGGAGGTTTTGTAATTGTATAAGTCTGCCTGTCCAGCGTCCGGTACGATTGGCTCCGTAAAATGCAAACATGCCGCGAGCCCTGCCGTCATCACAGACCGCTCGCTCCATCGTCTGGTATTTTTTGACGGAGGATTTGGCAAGCTGCTCTCTGAGATCCAGAACGGTCTGAAGCTCTGGAGGAGCGGTTTTAATAAGCTCTGCCACGACTTTTTTCCCAAGGCTGTCAGTTTCGAGACCGTTGTCAGAAAGCCACTGTTTCATTTGCTGGACGGAGTTTGGATTATCAAGTGCTGTCATATCTTTCATGGCAGCAGTCAGTTCTGACCGGGAGCGTGAGTCCATTTCGATGGCTTCCTTTACAAGATCCATGTCGAGCCGGACACCTCTGTCGTTGATTTCCTGATCGATGTGAGATTCATCCCAAACCGCCTCCGCTACAGGGAATTTGGCAAGACGATCTTTAATGCCGATCTCGGTTTCCACATCACGGATGTTATATTTTTTGAAGGCTTCCCACTTGTCCGGTGCATGGAAGGGGTGGTTTCTCATGCGACCGCCGTTTGCCTTTGTCGGAGCACAGGGCACAGAGAAGTATTTGATCAGATCTTTCCCTTCCGTGAGCTTCTGCTTTTCAAGACCGAGTACGGCACCGACGCCTTCCAGTGAAAGCGGCAGTCCCATTGTGGCCGCCCATATCATAGAGCAGCGCCAGCTTTCCGGATTTAAGAAGCGCGCGCATTCGGTCGAGAGAGGGTGATTATCATGAAAGGGATCAAGGCTAACTCCAAGATCACGGAGATACCGGGATAAACACACCCGTTCAAAATTTGCATTGAAAGCCCATTTGATGACAGTATTATCCGTCAGGGCTTCTATGATTTTCTGCGGCAGGCGTTCTCCCTGTGCAAGATCAATAACCGTCACATCGGAGCCATCGGCGCTGTAGCTGAAAAGGAGTACTTCAAAATCCGGCGACTCGGCATATTTATAAACACCGCACTTGGATAGGTTTCAATATCAATACTGAGTGTTTGCATAGATTTTCACCTCAATTCAAACAAGCGGCTTAAGAACGCTCCTAAGCCGCCTGCGATACTGGATTATTTCAGGGCTTCCATACGTTTGATATGGTATTCGTCGTCCTGCGCGGCTTTTTTCTCTTCGCGTTTCTCACGCTTGAAGTCGTTGATCACCGTCTGGATGGCGACCACTGCCCAAGACAGAACTACGATGCAGAAGCACCCGATCAGGATGTTGCAGAGGAGGGATGAAATCATGACTGTGCTTTCCATAGTTTTGCGCTCCTTTCCTTAGTTAAGAAAATCTTCATCGTCATCAGTGGCAAAGTCGGACTCAGCGCTTGCTTTGCCGCCGAGAGGCTCGCCGTCGCGGATCTTCTGCAGATTGTTGAGTCCGCAGGCGATTCCCTTATTGCCGGAAGAGTTGAAAGCATAAAACGTAATGCTGGCTCTGCCGTACACGCCGCTATACACTTCGGAGCGGGTGAGAATCGGATTCAGGTCTGCGTCCACAATGCCGGGAGTAGAAGTTGCATTGGCGTTGACGAAGTAGGCATTCCTGTATGCTTCGTCATCCGGACGTTCTGCATCGCCGTCACGCAGAGGTGTCTTAAGGACGGAAAGCGCTGGTACCGACTTGCCGTTGCCCTTGAGTTTGGCCTCGCCCTCCTTGTAGGCAGCTTCAATGGCAGCCTTGATCTTGGCGATGGTCTTTGTGTCGGATTTCGGGATGATAAGGCTTACGCTGTACTTGGGAGTGCCGCCGTTGATGGCCTTCGGTTCCCAGACGTTTGCGTAGCTCCAGCGGGTGCTGGCACCGGTGATAACCTTCATGGGATTGCTGATTTTTACATTTTTACTCATTGTCGTTTTCCTCCATAAAATCATTTTTTGCTGTGTTCATGGCCGAGCGCTTGTCGCTATCCGGCACAAGTGTGGGTTTGCCCTGTGGCTTTTCGATATAGGCCGTCAGGAGTTCATCAAAGCGAGACTTGCCGAGGAGCTTCTGCATGGCGGTAATGCCGAGCAGCTTCTTCTCATATGGGTCAAAGCCTGCTTTCTCGACCGCGTCGATGACAGCGGCCTCGTTGCTGTATCTGCGGTTGCTGCGTCCTTCGACGAGCTTAAAGCCTGACCATTCCTTACCGGAGAGAGCCTGTTGCAGGGCGTATTCCTTGATATCGGAAGCCCAACTGACCAGCTCATCTACCTTGCCGAGGATGACTTCAATCTCGGTATCCGTAAGCAATGGCGGGAGCTTGAAATCGTGCTGCGCGAGCTTCAGATTCGCCTCGGCTCTGGCACGACACTCATTTTTAGCCTTGCAGAAGCCACACCATTCACCGCAGAGGAAGTTCCCTTCACCGGCAAAGGCCAGTTCTGCGGTGGGTTTTAAGACTTCATCTGCCCAGCGGTACAGGTCGTCCTTGCTGATTTCGTAAGTGCTGACATTCTGACGTCTCGGCTGATAGATGGTCATGGAAACCTGATCGATGTCGTAAATGTCATCGAAAAGCTCAAGAGCGCCGAGGGCATAACACTGCATCTGCGGATTCTCCTCAGCTGAGACCAGTACTCCAAGGCCGTGCTTGTAGTCGATCACCCGAAGCGTGCCGTCCGCGATGATGATGCAGTCGGCGGTACCGAAGCCATGTTCTACCCAGCGGGAGAAGTCCACACGCTGCTCGATAAGAACTACCGGATCGGTACAAGTTTCCTTGGCTGCTTCGACCTGCTCCAGCACGTATTCGGCATAGCCGCTGGTGCAGTCATCCATCTCTTCGGAATACCATGTGAGGCTTTCAGTCGGATCTTCTGAGGGAAGTCCCAGCGCGGATTTCAGCTTGTACTCACCGAGCGCATGAGCGTCGGTGCCTTCTGCAGCGTAGTCGCTTCCTTTGTCCTCATAGGCTTCGCAGAGCCTCGCTGACGGAGGGCAGTGCAGCCACCTGTCGGAGCTGGATGCGGATAGGAACGCGTGTGCTTTAGCTGTCATCGCCTATCACCTCCGCGTCCTGAAGCAGGGCTTCATAGTTTGCCGGATCGATCTCCGAGAGCTTCGCGGCACCGTACTTTTTAAGCAGGGCTCGTATCTCTGCGGTATGACCGGCACGGGACTTCTCAGCAAGGACAGCTCTTACGTCCTCCAGCTTGAGTTGTGGTTTTGTTTCCTTCTTAACTGGTGCCTTCGTGGGTTCCGGTGTAGAATTGTTGTCGCCGGAAAACTGCTGGTAGAGCCAGTCGGCTACGGCATTAATAGAAGCAGCAGCGCTTTTGAGTTCTTCGATGGTCTCGTGCATTTCTGCCATCTTTGACATTTTCTTTTCCTCCTTCCTCGGATTGGCTTGCGGCAAGGAGTGAGAGATTCCTTGCCAGTCTGGCGGATACGTGGCTGATGGAGTTCAGGAGTTTGATCTCCTCGTTCACGTTGCCGCCGGTGTCTGCGTAACTGCGGTACATCATGTGTTCACCTCGCTTTCTGAAGGCTGTGTTCTCTTGCCTTCACCTTCCACTGGAGATGAACTGCCGATTTGAGCGGAGGGTTTTATAAAAAAATTCCGACCACCATCTGAAAAGGGACAATGGTCGGAAAGGGTGTGGTTCGTGATCTTGGTATTACTTATCGCCGGTAATCTTGCGCAGGTCGGTGCGATACTTCTTCATCTGATCCGCGAAAGTCTTCTGCGGGCGACCGAGTTCTCTGGCGATGGCGCGGTCGGAGATGCCCTCCGGGTGATCCTTCCAAAGTTGGATAATGGTATCGGCCTCCGGGTCAAGCTCGCGCAGTCTGGCCAAGAGCTGCTCCAGCAGCATGCGGTCGGCGATGACTTTTTCCATCGGTTTGCTGAAGTCAGGAATATAGTCGCCCAGGGTGCCATTGCCATCAGGGAGAGGCTGATCCAGAGAAGTGATGTCACCCGCCGCGTGATATTCGCATCCGATACAGTCACCGTCGCATTTCCAGATGAAGCGGTAAGGGCACATGCACCTCCCGTGATTCTGCTCTTTGTGGCGGATACGATCTGCTTCCTTATAGAAGGAGTCGTGCTGTTCTTTGGTGACCGGTACCTTCTCGCCGGTGCTGCGAACGTAGATGAAATAGGTCTTCTGATTGTCATTGTTTTGCATAATGAAAGCCCTCCTTCGGCTTTTGCCGAAATGGAGAGCTCCAGACATGCAAAACCAGACCACAGGCGTGAGGGCATACCGAAGGATTGCTCCATTTCGGCTGCACCTCACTTCCGGTGATCGGTACAGTATTTGATTGTCATCGGTAGTCACGTGGAACCGGAAACACCCCTGCGCAGATGGTTCCCACGTGCTAATTACATTTTAGTCAGGAGAGAGAAAAACCAGAAAACTCGACGAGTCGCAGAAATGCCTTAAAACAGGCGTTTTTACGATTCTTGAATAGGGTACAGATTTTGTGAAAAGACGGCGATGATAAGGAATATAGGCATAAAAAAGTCCGACTCAGCGAGTCGGGAAAATTAAAAAAAACGCACCTACATGACGGAAGTGCGGTAAATTAGGTCTGCTTACAGGCGTTGTTTGGAGCCGAGTGGCTCATAATTGTATGATTCAAGAAACTCGTTTGCATCATCAATGGACATCCCAGAGAAACCGGTGATGCAGTATTTTAATGCTTGGTGCTCGTCAGATTCATCAAATGCATGTCCAGCAAGTTGCAACAGCTTTTCTGTTGTTCCGATATCAAGGTCAAGTCCTCTGCCTATAGCGACAATCGTTCTCAGACTTGGCTTTGTGTCGATGTTCTTCTCGGCCTTTCGGTACACCTCTTCGCCGAGACAGGTCAAAGAACAGAAATGCGATTTGCTAAGTCCGCGAGATTGCACAATCTCAAAAATGACCTCCCAGCAGGTTTTATTCACACCTGTTATCTTTCTGGCGGCACTCTGGCGCTCGAATTCTTCGCGCTTTTTTTGCAGCGCTTCGGACATCTGAACAGCGGAGGCACTTTGCTTGGAATCATATTTTGATGCTTTGCGCTCTCCGGTTTCACGGTGAAACAGCTCGAATGGGAAGTGTTTTTTTGCCTCATCTGCTCGCAGGGGCTGCCATGTAAATTGCAGGGTGCATTCATTCAGATTTGCCCATGCATAATCAGTAAGGGTCGGCTTGCCTTCATTGTTACGCTCGATGTATTGCTCGTCGTTGATAACAAAGTATCCGTCCACATACCGGAAAAGACCAGAATCAACAAGGTTGCGGAATTCGCTGCTGGTGCGATAGGCATAGAACGCATCACGCTGGTCTAAGTATCCGTGGTATGGAGATTCTTCGTCATACTGGTAGATGATAGCAGCGTCTTTGTAGCCGGTTTCCATCATACGGATCAATACTGATTGACGGGACACACCATAGAATTCGCGCAGCTCCTCGGCAACGGAAGTGAGAATAGCTGGTTTTATAGGACTATTTTCATAATCGTATGCCTGTAGAAGCTCATCTACTTTCATTCGAAAAGTACGATATGGCATGAGAATACGAGGAGCCATATTGTTTGCCTGCCACTCCATACGTTGGATATCAGACCACTCCTCATCTTTCTGAGGGTATGCCATATTGGAAGGACAGCGGCATGCAACGAAGTCCTGACCATAGAGAACGTGTTTTATCGCTGCATACATTCGGTGCTTATACCAGTGATAGACTTCATGGGCGATTGTGTTTTTGACGCACCCAAGATTCCGCTTCCAGAAGGTGTAGGCATCTACCAAAATGGTGCCGCGCTTTACATCGATTGTTGTTTCTGAAACCTTAAAAAGATCATAGATGGTTGCCTTCCCAGCAGTGAAGTATATTTCTCCAAAAACACTGAAATCATCGGTGATCCGATTGCCTTGGATAATTTCAAGTCCCATATCTTTTGCAATATCAGCAATAGGGACGGCCATTGGCTTTTCCAGTGCTTCCGGGAAATATTGCTGGAGAAAAGTTGTGGCTTCATCATCCAAATCCTTTTTGTATAAGATCGGAACTATGTTCTTCGAGACGGCATGACCATCCGTTTTGCGAGGTTGGCCAGAGGTGTACCCGGAGATATTCATAACAGTAACAGATTCGAGCTTATCGGTTACGACCGCCACACAGGAAAAGACGAGCCATTGACTTGTTTCGTGCGATGCTGTGCCTTTGTATGTATCTTCGGTCAGATTTATTGTGCAGCCTACGACCGCGTCAAACAAAAGGCTGTCTTCATCTATTCGGATATTCTTTGTATATTCGAGGATCATGTCCTCAAGCATGGCAGAATCCGGATTCTGAATTCTGGTGTAAGATAAATTCAGAGCATAAGGATGCTCTGCAATGTATGTATAAGCTGCCTCCCACATGGGGCGGTAGCACACAGTATATATAAACTGCTCGATCTCGTTGTTATACGTTCCCACGGCAAGCAGACTCCCTTTCTTGGACACAAAATTTGAGGATACAAGCACAGTATAACACAAATCCGCTGAATTTTCAATAGGAACAAAAGAAAATTCTTGCGAACGTGAAGAAATACTCTTGATTTTTCAAAGGCTCTGTGCTATACTGTGGAAGTACAGTGACAAAAATTACGTTTTTGAAAATCGAGAGGTGACTACCGTGGGAGTTAGTTATAAAAAATTGTGGAAAATATTGATTGACAAAGACATGAAGAAGAAAGACTTGCAGGCAGCTGCCGGGATAAGCTGGGCTTCGGTAACCAAGCTCTCGAAGGGAGAGACAGTAAGCATGGAAGTTCTAATGAAAGTGTGTAAAACGCTGAATTGTGATATTGGGGACATCATGGAGCTAATCCCTACAAAAGATAATGAAACTACTTGAGGAGTGATATGATGTCCGGCAGGAAAAAGAGCATAATCAGTAAAGCAAGTCCTCATACGATCAAGAAATTTGAGTTGATTGAGGAATATATAAAATCGTGGGCACAGAAGTTGCTGCTGACTGGGTCTTGCAATGGGCTGATCTTTATAGACTGCATGTGCAACAGTGGTGTATACACCGACGATGCCGGGCAGTTGGTGAAAGGTACAGCAGTACGCGTCTCAGAAGCACTTAGGGAAGCATCAAGAACCTATACTGAGAAAAATATACACATTTACTTAAATGACAAGGATAAAGCGCGCGTAGATGAGTTGAAAAAGCATCTTCCACAGGATGAGCGCAATTTTAAGATTGTAACGTCCTACAGTGATGCGCACGAGCTACTCCGAACTATCGGGCCGCAGTTATATGGAACCGGGCACCTGCATTATTTCCTGCTCTACGATCCGTATGATGCGACCATCGACTGGGAAGCACTTCTGCCGTTTTTCCGAAACTGGGGTGAAGTTATGATTAATCACATGGTTTCAGATCCGGTGCGGGCGATTACAAGCGCTAAGAAGAAAACGACAAAGGCAAAGTATGAGAACACTTATCTGGAAGACTTTGAGAAGCTGGTGCCTTACGGAAGCGACAAGAAGGCCTATGAGGCCAGAGTGGAGGAAATCATAAATTCACTGAAAGGAGCTCGCAGATACTATGTATCGGCATTTCCGTTCTATAACACGCAGAATTCGCTCGTCTACAATCTGATTCACTGCACGAGCAACAAAGAGGGCTTTAAGCTCTACAAGAAGAGTGCTTGGAAAGTTTTTGGTGCTCAGTCCTCTACAAAACATTCGGTTGAGAATAGGCAGTTGTCATTTAACCTTTTCGGAGAGATCACAGAGGTAGAAGATGAAAGCTGTTTGCATGTTATCGATATTGCGAAATATCTGCAGCGCTGTCTGAAAGGCCGCAAGCAAGTGCCTCTTGATGAGATGTGGGAACTTTTGGATAACCATCCGATTTTTCCGTCAGAGGGATTTCGTAATGATATAAAGAGTGATCTTACGGATTTCTTTGACGCGAAGATCGAGCAGATTGTGAATCCTGAGACAGGAAAAAAGGAAACAGTGATCTCTTTCTCTTCATGAGACAGAGTTTCAGATATATGAGGTGATTGGAATATATGACAACGTCACAGAAATTTGGTGGCAATTGGACAGAAGAGAAGCTCAATATCTTCACGAGATATCTGGACGCGTACCTGATTGCACTGCAAAACCAGAAGTTCAAAAAGATTTATATTGACGCCTTTGCCGGGACGGGAGAAATCGAAACCAGCGACGGTGGGCAGTATCTTGCGGGCTCCGCTAAGCGTGCACTGGCGTCTGAGAAGAAGTTCGATCACTACTATTTTATAGAAGCGGATTCTCAGAAGGCAGGAGAACTTCAAGACATGATAAACTCCGAGTTTCCGCAGATGAGGCGTAGTGTTACGATTTTTTGTGGCGATGCAAATGATAAACTCGCAGGGATTATTAGTAGCGTAGATTGGAGATTTAACAGAGGCTTGCTGTTCTTAGATCCATATGCGACGCAGGTACATTGGACGACGCTTGAAAATGTAGCACAGACTAAATCGATAGATGTATGGTACCTGTTTCCGTTCTCCGCACTTGAACGGATGCTGCCCAAAAACGGAAAGTACGATAAATGGGAAGATTGCATAGATCGATTGCTTGGAGATTCCGGATGGCGAGAGGAATTCTATAAGAAAGATCCTCAGATGACGCTTTTTGACCTATTCCCGGAGCCCGGACAGAGCGATGGCGAGCGGATGGTTAAAGACGCAAATCCAGATCACATAAAGGAGTATATCCTTTCTCGGCTTGGGACAATCTTTCCATGTGTGTCAAAGCATGCACGGATTTTCAGGAACAGCAGGAACTCGCCGATGTTCCTATTCTGCTTTGCCATTGCGAGTGAAAGCCCGAAAGCGCAGGACCTTGCACTGCGGATGGCAGACTACATATTGAAGAACAAGTAGGCGGAGGATGAAAACAACTTGAAGACGATAGAACGAAAATCCATGCTCTATCAAACAGGGGTAGAGTATGGTGACTACACAATGAATCACGCGCAGGGCTGCGCTCATGGGTGCAAATATCCATGTTATGCATTCCTGATGAAGAAGCGATTCGGGCAAATAAAGGATTATGAGAGCTGGCTTGAGCCGGTGCTTATATCAAACACGCTTGAATTGCTAGATAAAGAAATACCGAAGCTCAGAGATAAGATTCTGTCTGTACAGCTTTGCTTTACCACAGATCCGTTCATGGAAGGATATCCAGAGGTGTCCCAGATGAGTATTGCGGCTATCCGAAAGCTGAACGAGGCCGGAATCAAATGCACTACGTTGACGAAGGGACTGCTACCTATAGAATTGGCAGAGCTTTCTCCGGAAAACGAATACGGGGTTACGCTGATCACTTTGGATGAAGCCTATCGGGAACAGATGGAACCGGGAGCTGTTTCCTGTACAGATCGACTTGCAGCGTTGAGAGCACTCCATGATGCCGGTTGTAAGACGTGGGTAAGCATGGAACCGTATCCAACACCGAACATGGTTGAACAGAATCTGCATGAAATGCTGGAAACAGTATCTTTTACAGATCGGATCATTTTCGGGAGAACGAATTATAGTAAGGTAGCAAACGCCTATGAAGGGCATAAGCATTTTTACAATGAATGTGCGGCAGAGGTGATTTCCTTCTGTCAGGAGCACGGTATTGATTATCACATTAAGGAAAAAACAATAACAGAAGAATGAGGTAGCGTTATGGCTTTACTACAAGACCTGATCCAACAGATTGACGATCCGGCGCTCAAGGAGAGAATCTTGCAGGAAACAAATAAATTACTGAAGCAGAAGAAGTTCGGATTGGTGTTTGAAGAACATCTGCCGGAATGCACGCCGCTTTATGACGTACCGATTCGCATTGGCTCCAAGGTCGCTCTGAATACAGGGTATGTTAGTGATATCTATACAGTTATAAATATCGATGGCGATGATGTGCAGTGCGACCGCAGGGAAACTCATGAGCAGAAAACATTTAAGTTGGATGAGTTGGTAACAGTGGCCGAATTTGGAGAAGCAATCTATCCGACGCTTAAGCCATTGGATAGCGTGGAGAATGCTCCAGACAGCGGGCTTTGGCATACGCTGATTGAGGCGGACAATTACCATGCTTTGCAGCTTCTGGAATATCTTTATGCAGAAAAGGTGGACTGTATCTACATCGATCCGCCATACAATACTGGTGCCAAGGATTGGAAATACAACAATGACTATGTAGATGGTTCTGATGCTTACCGTCACAGTAAATGGTTATCTATGATGGAAAAGCGCCTGAAGATTGCGAAGAAGCTTCTGAATCCAAATGATTCTGCGTTGATTGTTACCATTGATGAAAAAGAATACCTACATCTTGGATGCCTGCTGGAAGAAATTTTTCCGGAGGCTCGTATGCAAATGATTACATCCAGAATTAATAAAAAAGCATCTACCAGAGTGGGGCAGTTTGCCAGATGCGATGAATATTTATTTCTGTTGCAATTTGGCAGTATGACTATACAGAAGTCCAAATATTCCATGCTGGATGTTACTGACAATAGTAATCCGGATGCAAAAGAAGCAAAGACAGATACCATTTGGAATAGTATGTTACGTCGAGGCTCAAATGGTTCCTCACGTAGAGAATCCCCAAATCTGTTTTATCCAGTTTGGATTGATGCTAAGAAGAAGAAAATAGAAGTTGTTGGAGATCCACTTCCGCTTGAAATAGATAGGCATGATGTGGAAAAAAGGCCACCTGTACCGGGACTGAAAGCTGTATGGCCGATTAGAACAGATAATAGTGAAGGTCGCTGGCAGCTTGGACATAAAACATTGCGATCTTATCTGGAGCAGGGTATTGCAAAATTAGGTGCATATAACAAAAACAGAGATCAGTGGGCTATTGTGTTTTTGAAGAAGAAGCAAAAAGAACAATTACGTGATGGAATTCTTATTGCAACGGGTAAAGATACTGATGGTTCTCTGATTTTAGAGTGGAATGAAAAAGCTGAACAAGATCGAGAGCCTAAAACGATGTGGGTGCGTGACTGGCACGACGCAAGTACTTATGGTACGAATCTCATAGACAAGATTATTCCTAAGAGGAATTTTCCTTTTCCAAAGTCATTGTATGCCGTTGAGGATACGTTGCACTTCTATGTGGGAAATAAGAAGAACGCACTTATAGTTGACTTCTTTTCTGGCTCAGGAACGACTTTACACGCTGTGAATCTTCTGAATGCGGAAGATAACGGACAACGTAGATGTGTAATGGTTACAAACAATGAGGTTTCAGAGGCAGAGATTAAGTCGCTAACCAAGCAGGGTTTACATCCGGGCGATGAAGAGTGGGAAAACTTTGGTATTGCTCGATATATTACTTGGCCTCGTACTGTTTGTACTATTGAAGGGCATGATACAAATGGAGCATCATTGAAAGGTGACTATCTTGGAATTGATAGACCTATGGCGAACGGATTTCCTGCAAACGCGGCCTTCTTCAAACTGAGCTTTCTTGATAAAACTTCGGTTGCCCTCGGCAGGCAGTTCCGAGAGCTGCTTCCAGTGCTCTGGATGAAGGGAGGAGCCATTGGTAAGTGCCCGGCTATTGATAATGATGATCTCCCGAACATGCTGATTTTGCCACAGAACAAGATGGCAGTTTTGGCAGATGAAATATATTATTCCGAGTTCGATGCGGAGTTAAGTCAGTATCCAGAAATCCAGACTGTTTTTATTGTAACGGATTCAGAAACAGCATACCGCTCGATGATACGTAGTTACGATGGTAAAGACTGCTATCAACTTTATAGGGACTATCTGGATAATTTCAGAATCAATACGGGGAGGTAACCATGAGAGTAGAATTATTCCCTTTTCAGAAAAGAGCGCTTGTAGATATCCGCATGAAGACTGCGGAAGCAATGGGCAGCTATCATAGAACACATGCGCCGCAGGTGGTTTCTTTTACTGCACCGACTGGAGCCGGAAAGACCATCATAATGTCCGCACTGATTGAGGCTATTCTTTTCGGTGATGAACAGTATATGGAGCAGCCGGATGCAGTCATTGTCTGGCTTTCGGATTCGCCTCAGCTGAACGAGCAGTCAAAGCAAAAGATTGACTCAAAAGCTGATAAGATTAAATTATCACAGTGCGTTACAGTTGCCGAGGAATCCTTTGATAAAGAAGTATTTGAGGACGGTCATGTTTATTTTCTGAACACGCAAAAGCTATCGGTCACCTCCAAACTCACAAAAAATGGAGACGGCAGGACTTACACGATCTGGCAGACGCTTGCGAATACTGTCCGAGAAAAGAGCGACCGGCTGTACTTTATCATCGATGAAGCGCACCGTGGCATGCAGGGACGTGAGGCCAGCAAGGCCACCACAATCATGCAGAAGTTCATCAAAGGTAGCGATTCGGATGGTATCCCGCCCATGCCAGTTGTCATTGGCATGTCCGCCACTACACAGAGATTCAATGCGCTGGTCGAAGGGACGTCCTCTACAATTCATAAGTCTATCGTGACGACGGATGAGGTACGAGCTTCTGGCCTTTTGAAGGATAGGATCGTTATCACCTATCCGGAGGAAGGCACGGTCAATAATGATATGGCCATTCTGCAGGCTGCTGCAGATGACTGGAAAGAAAAGTGGGAGCACTGGACGCAGTATTGCTTCGAGCAGCACTACGCCTATGTAAATCCAATTCTGATTATTCAGGTTTTAAATGGAAGCGGTGATGCTCTGACAGATACAAATCTGGATGATTGCATTGCAAAGATTGAGGAACGTACCGGTTTTAAACTGGAAAGCGGACAGGTGGTTCATACCTTCGGCGGCACGACAGCAACTCTGACTGTCAATGGACTCGACGTGCGCTATGAGGAGCCCTCCAATATTGCTGAGGATAGAAATATTCGCGTGGTATTCTTTAAAGAAAATCTTTCTACTGGATGGGATTGCCCGCGAGCAGAGACCATGATGTCCTTTAAGCACGCTAATGATGCCACATACATTGCGCAGCTTCTCGGTCGAATGGTAAGAACGCCGATGCAAATGCATATTCAGGTGGACGACGTTTTGAACGACGTGCATCTCTATTTGCCGTACTTCAATGAGGATACCGTCAAGGATGTTGTGGAGGCCTTGCAGAGTACAGAAGGCGGAGACATCCCGACCGATATTTATGGCGAGTCCTTGTCCGGAAAGAAATTTGAAACGTTGACTGTCAGACCAAAGAAGAAAAAGCAAGAACAGCAGACGCCGGGACAGATGACTTTATTCGATGTGTTCTCTGGACAGAACACAAGCGTACAGCAGTCTGCCGGAGGAAACGAGCCAGCTGGTGACTTGACTTCGACAGCACAGCTTCAGGTCACTGGCGGAGAAACAAAACAGGATGAAACGGCAGAACAAAACCAGACACAGTCGAGCGCAGATACAACGGCTCCTGCTCAGTCTGCACCGGTTATACCACAGGCATCTGCTACTGCAGTACAGTCCGAGAATAATGCTGCGGGAAGTCAGCAGACGGCTCAGGTGGAAACTTCTGAAGAGGAAGATCTGTTTGACCGTGAAGAGGTTATGAAATTTATAAATAATGCAGGTTTGCTTTCCTATAACGTTAGAGCGCTTAGGATAAATGACTACTTGAAATCTCTGTATAGGATGGCACATCTTCTTACGATGTCCAAATTGTACCGTGAGGCTATCCGGGAGGTTCAGGATGAGATTGTTGAGATGATCCACAGCTATGTGGAAGGACTCAAGGCAGATGGAAAATATGATGACCTTGTTCAGCAGGTTAAGCAGTTCAAGTTGGCAACTCAGATCTTTGATGCCTTTGGAGAGACCGTAGACAATTACTCGGTACATGATATGTTTACGACGACCGATACTGATATAGAGCGGCAATTTCAGATTGCCGACGTAAAGCTCGGTCGAGAAGGCATCGGTATGGCATACGGCAATAAATATGGTGACTTCAGCGATCTAATAGCTTTTAAAGTGGATGTTATCCTTTTTGTAGCCGATGAGGACAGCATGAACAGGCTCCATGCTTATGCGGAGGAGAGATTTCATGGTTTAAACGATGACTATCGCAGGTACATTGCTACTATTGATTCGGAAAAAATTCGTCGTGAGTATGATAGCATTGTCTCTGACGGCGACGTAGTCAGCAAACATAATTTCCGACTTCCTGAGACAATTCAGGTGCCACATGAAACTGGTGGAAAGGAATACAGAGACCATCTTTTTGTCAGTGAAGTGACTGGAACTGCAAAGCTGAAATTGAACGGATGGGAAGCCGAGCTTATCGAGACGGAGGAAAAGCGTCCGGACTTTGTATGCTGGATTCGCAATCCTTCCAGAGGCTCATGGGCACTCTGCATCCCGTATGAAATCGATGGAGAAATCAAGCCGACCTATCCGGACTTCATCGTAGTAAGAAGAGATGAGCGTGTTGGATATGTGATTGATATCCTTGAGCCTCATAGTCCCGACTTTAAGGATAACCTTGGAAAAGCTAAAGGCTTTGCCGAATATGCACGCCAGAATCCGGGCGTTGGAAGGATTCAGCTCATTCGCATGAGCAAGGACGCAATTGGAAAAAATCAGTTTAAGAGGTTGGATATGTACCGGACGGCAATTCGAGATAAGGTTTCCCATGCAATCAACACCGATGAGTTGGATCATATTTTCGATACAGACGGAGTTGTCGAGTAAGGAGGAGCATCATGTACGATAAAATAAAGAATGACATAGCACAAGAATATTACGTGAAGAACTATCCTAACGATGGGCAGCGGTTTGTTGCTTGGTATCTTCGTAATATTCATAACCTTGATACTTTTGAGGCCAAGGCTTGCATTACTGATGGAGCCGGTGATAAGCAGATTGATGCGGTTTATATCGATGACCAGTCTTCGACAATATATATCATTCAGGGAAAGTTTTACAAAGGCGACACTGTGGATGCAGAACCTCTTCGTGAGGTAACATCGTCGTGGATTCAAATTAAGAATTTTGCAAAGCTGCAGGAGGCGGCTAATGAAAAGCTGCAGGCAAAAATCAATGAGATTGCTACAGCCTTAGAGGACGACTATGAGGTTTGTTTTGAACTGATTACCACATCTGGTTTGACAGATTCTGCTAAGTCTGATCTGGCTGCTTTTCAGGCAGAGCTTGCGGAGAGCGAAACTTTGAGCGCGAATCTTGTGCTTGTTGACGATGAGACTCTTCAAGCTCGATATGATGAGGCACTGAATCGAAATCGTCCATATATAAATTATGAATTTTCCATTGAGAAGGGAAAGTATATGGAGATGCTGATTGGTGCGACCAGAGCTGTTATCGCAGCCATTCCATTGAAAGAGTGTATAAAGATTCCCGGCATTAAGGACGGGACGCTATTCAGAAAAAATGTACGCCAGTCTCTCGGTACCGGGAATAAGGTTAATAAGGGAATCGCTCGCACGCTTCGGAATAATCCGGAGGAGTTCTTCTTCCTTCACAATGGAATAACGGCAATTTGCTCGTCTATCAAAATTGTCAACGGAACCATGAGCGTAAAGGAATTGAACGTGGTGAATGGTTGCCAATCCCTGAGTACGATCTTTAATTGCAGTGAATCCGTCCGCAATGTCAGCGACGCTTATATAATGTTTCGCTTCTATGAGATTAGTAATGCAGAGCGTGCAGATGAAATCAGCACATGCACTAACTCTCAGAGTGCTGTAAAAGCTCGTGATTTGAGGAGCAATGATAAATACGTTCTGGCAATGAAGAAGGCTTACGAACAACATTTTACAGATGGATACTTCATTACAAAACGCGGAGAGAATGCTGATCCAGTTAAATACAACACGGCTCATATCGTGGATCTGACATCACTCGGCAAACAACTGATTGCATGGCATTCTCAGAGGCCTACCATCTCTTACAGTGAGAGCAGAATATTTGACAAGTATTTCGAGCAGTTGTTTCATAGAGAGTATGGTCCAGAAAAGGTTCAGGCGCTTTCTGATCTCTTCAAAGAGGTTTATAAGAATTGGGGAAATGATAATCCGCTTGGCCTGAACGAGGCATTGATAGCCCTTAAGGCATATGCTCCGTATCACCATCTTTTCGCTGTTTCTGTTCTATTCTGCGAAATCAATAAGATGCAGGATCTTGTTCCGAATCCGGCAGTTGCAATGCAAAAGCTCAAGGACAACGACCTTCTTAATACGGTTATTGGACTCGCCGGTCAGTGTTTGAATATGGGCTTTGAAATTGCACTTGATGATGCAAGTCAGAACAACAAGGTATTTAGCCCTCCGAACTGGACTAAGGCAAAAGCCTCCTTACGTGATATCCGTACTGCCGTAAAGCAATATCTGATGACCGTGAGAATGACACCCGGCGGGAAGGATATACTCGACAAGTTGAATACGGGTCTCAAAATGTCAAATGATGATTTTGAATCTCGCTGGAGTGCAGATTAAACCTATTAAGGTTTCCTTACAAAATTTTCTGAGTAAGATTAATTAATTCGCAAAAATTACAAGGCCTCTTATGATACATCAAATAAAAAGGAAAGGTCGTGAATAAATGAGCAGAATACTATGCCCGGAATGCGGGACAAAAATATCAGATAAAGCCACGAAGTGTCCGCATTGTGGGTTTCAAAGTGCCGATCCAAAGAGGCCAATCAGTGAGCAGGACAAATACGAGATGGTTCCAATCTTCGAATATGATATTGAAGAGTGGAAGCCGAATTGCGGAGAACTAAGCATTATCTCATATGAAGATAATAGAAGTTTTATTCAGTATTTTGGTAAGTGGGAAAATATCAAGGTAAAGCTTCCTGCAATTGCAGAAGTAATAGGAGCTATGGCAGGCAAGGATCACATCATGGTTGCTAAGATGGATTCCTATGTGAAGGATTTAATAGATAAGGGAATCTATCGATTCACCATTGATAAGCAGGGAGAAATACTGCCAACAATTCGTGACGCAGATGGATTTGTTAAACAGGTGCGACTTGAGGACATGGCCTTGATGCCTAATCTCACACAGTCCTTAAACAATTTATCGACGCACGCGATAATGGCCCAGATTCTTGATGAAATAGAATATGTCGGTGATGCAATAAGAGAGCTCCATGTAGAGCTTCAGAATGATCGTCTTGCTATGGCAGAAGGGGCAAGGGATAAACTAAGGCAGGCAAGGCTGATTCAGGATGCAAAACTGCGAGAAGTGGCAATACTGGGTGTTATACATAGTGCGACAGATGCAAAGCGAGTATTGATGCGGAACTTTGCCCAGAATATGTATCATATCACCGAACATTCCCAGAAGTCAGATCTTCAAATGATGCTTGATTTCAAAAGGGAAAAAGATATCAGCAGGAAGGCAATTGACGCATTTCAGGCACTTGTTTACATTACTAACTCTGTGCAGACCGAGTGTGAAGGATACGCTATGCTGGGAGAATACGAACCGTGCAAGGAATGCTTAGAGGAATTCAAATCCTTCATTGTGGAAAATAAACTTAATGAGCGAGATACATTATTGCTACTCAATGAAAATTCTTCTCAAAAGCGAATCGAAGTAGTTGATCAGTTTACCGATATTGCAGCGAGGATTACAGCTTTTGATCCGAAGGCACAAATTGAGTATTCAGTACATAATCTGTTGACTGCAGAAACAGAACATACCGGAGGTGATTCTGATGAGCAATAATAAAGGTTCAGAAATTCGTTACTGCAAGAAGTGCGGATGCGAACTTGTAAGCACGAATAAGCACAAGTTATGTGATAATTGCAGACGCGAAAGGAATGCAAATATTAGAAATGGTGTATTAGGTGCAGTGTGCACAGTTGGTAGTGTCGCACTATTTATTGTTACCAAAGGAAAGCATGGTGGCGGAGGAAATAAAGCCTAAGCTGAGTCGAGGCGATGGGATTTCAGACTTGTTCCCTCAGAGCGAAGTCTTGAAGCGATTGGAAAATCTGTGGGTTTGCATATTATAGGTAGGAGCAAGGTCTTTGACCTGTTTCCGAGAACGGACAAGGGCAAAAAACGGTGTGATTTAAGGAAACAAGGGATTTCCGGGAGTTGGGACTGTTTGGACAGAGGTTCTGGCTCCCGGATTTTTTATGCCTGTCTACTCCGTGGAAACATATCAACGAGAAAAATAGGCGGAGGGTTGAGTACACAGGATTGATATGGGGTAGGTCGTGGAGACAAAATTGTTAAAAGGGTGTGGAGTTGATGAGATTTTTTTCAAATGGGAATAGATGCAGAATTTCCAGTTGACTTTATGCTAACGACGATTTATAGTGTCACCTACCAAAGTACGGGAGCCGCTTGACTCTCGTATAATGTGAAGGTTTATAATGAAGAACAGGAGGTCATTTCTTTGTTGAAAATAGGAGAATTTTCAGTTTTGTCTCAAATCAGCATCTATATGTTGAGGCATTATGATGAAATTGGCCTGTTGATTCCAGAGCAGGTAGATGAATTTACCGGGTACAGATATTACAGTGAACGGCAGCTGCCAATTGCAGGGAAGATACAGGCATTGAAAAGTATGGGCCTGAGTCTGAATTTGATGAAGGAGATATTGACAAAGTATGCGGACAACGCAGGGTTAAAAACCTATCTTGAGCTTCAGGCCATAGAGCAGAAAGAAAAAATAGAGCATATGCAGAAACAATTGAATTTGCTTGAAACAACGATAGCCAATCTGGACCATGCTTCAGACATTCCTTTGTATAGCGTAGCACTCAAGAGAATCCCTGCTCATTATGTAATCAGTGTGAGGGGAATTATCGAAACGCCTGACAAGGAAGCGGAGCTTTGGGAAAGATTGGCGCAGGAAAGAAAAAGACAAAAAATTCAATTTGCGAATCCGGCGTGGAATATCGCAGTTTTCCATGATGAGGGATTTCAGGAGCGGGATTTAGATGTAGAGATTCAACAGGCAGTTATTGGAAAGTGCCATGATACGGATGTCATGAAATGTAAAAAGGTTGAAGAAATCACTGCTGCGACACTCACATTTAAAGGAAGGTATGAGTTGCTACCGCAAGCAAATGAGGAAATCATTCGCTGGATTGGGGATAACCAATATAAGTTGGATGGAAATCGGCCACCGCATCAAAAGCCGGAACGGTTGTCCTTACCTTTGCTGCCAATGCCACACTGGGAGGGGCCACAGTTCTAAACGGTACCATAGACCTGACCTTTACTGTGTCCGGTGTTTCTGTGGCGAAAAAGTTTGCGTGGACAAAATCCAATAAAGGCAGCAATGGTGCCAGCGGTGCGAATGCGGTGGTGTTTTCCGTGTATGCGCCGGAAGGTACCGTGGTTATCAACCAGTCCGGGAGCCTTGCGCTGGCGGCGGTTGGGTATGACGGCGCTTCGGAGATCACCACCGGGGCGACCTACCAGTGGGCGAAATACACTGGCGGCAATTGGACGGACATCAGCGGAGAAACTTCCTCTTCCCTGTCTGTTTCAGGAGCGGATATCGTGAACATCCAATCCTACCGCTGTACCATGACATACAAGGGGAAATCTTATACAGACGTCATCACGGTGGAAGATAAGTCCGACCCGTATGTGTCGGAGATGCTCTCCATCGGCGGGTTTACGGTAAAGAATAACTTAGGTGGTGTGGTTCCCTATGTGATCGTCCGTACCAATCAGAAAGAGGTCGATCCCCTGCTTGGCAACATCTCGGAGACTGCCCCGTCTAACCCAAGTGAGGGGGACTTTTGGTACCAGGTTGACCATACCGCACAGAAAGTGACGTTGATGAAATATTCCGGCACGGCATGGGAGGCTGCCACCGAGACGCAGGACTTAACGTACACATGGTATGCGCAGGACAAGGACGGCCATGCGGCATCATTCGATAAGGCCGGGAAGGTGATCTACCTTTCCGCATCGGACATCGACAGTCTCCTGACCCTGCAGTTTGACGTTTCCAAGTAAACGGGGGTGATTGCATGACACCCATCACAAGCTGTCAGGCCACCTTCCAGAATTTCACCGGATATGAGGATGACCTCGCTTCCCTGGAAGAAAATATCCGGGAGTGCTACTCCGAGATCACCAAAACCTCGGAGCAGATCATTCAAACCAGAGCCTTGTGATTACCAATGCGGAGATCCGCAACAAGCTGTCCCTGGGCAATGAGAGCCGGGGATGGTTTGATTTTATACCAAGGATTAACGGGAACCTCTCCATCAAGTGGAGAGGCCCGGCTTAAAACGCTGACGGCAGGAAGGGGTGAGGAAGATGGCGTCAAGCGGCAGCTTTTCCGGTTCCATCCGGGATGGGCATTATAAGTTACAAGTGGACTGGTCGCAGAGCAAGAATGTATCCGCAAATACCTCCACGGTGACCTGTAAGCTGTATCTGGTCAACGACTGGAGCCTAAGCATCAGTGGCCGGAGCAGCAATACCTGCACCATTGATGGAACGTCGCAGACCTTTACCTCTCCGGCTATCAGTTCCACGGGGGCGCACCTTATAGGAAACGTATCACAGACAGTGAACCATGCCAGCAACGGCAGCAAGTCATTGACGATTTCCGCTGTGTTCTACATCCAGGCCACGCTCAGCGGGACGTTTTACAATTCCATCACGGCAAGCGCCAATATCACGCTGGACAGCATCCCCCGTGCATCCAGCGTGTCCGCGGGGAACATGACGATGGGGACGGCAGGTACGATCAGCATCAGCCGGGCGTCCTCTTCCTTTACCCATACGCTGACCTATGCCTTTGGGAATGCCACCGGAACCATTGCGACAAAAACGACAGCAACGTCGGTTTCGTGGACGCCGCCGCTGGCCTTGGCAAACCAGATCCCAAGCGCCACAAGCGGTACCTGCACGATTACCTGTACGACTTATAACGGGAGTACGAGCGTCGGTTCAAAAACCTGCACGCTGACTTTGAGTGTGCCCACGAGTGTGAAGCCAACCATTTCCAGCCTGAGTGCCTCCCGGATTGATGGGGATGTGCCAAGCGCATGGGGGATTTATGTGCAAACGACAGCCCTATATTGTCTGCTATATGTGGAAGCGGACAGCATAACTTTATACTTTCTGGAAACTGGCGACTGTTCTTAGGGGCAGCCGCTTTTTTCATACAAAAATTTCAAAGGAGGGATTCAACATGAAGGAATTCTGGAACACGATCCAAGTTATTTTTGCAGCTATCGGAGGGTGGCTCGGCTACTTCCTGGGCGGCTGCGACGGGCTTCTGATCGCGCTGGTGGTGTTTGTGGCAGCGGACTACATCACGGGCGTGATGTGTGCCGTGGCGGATAAGGAGCTGTCCAGCGAGGTGGGATTTAAGGGCATCTGCAGGAAGGTGCTGATCTTTATCCTGGTGGGGATCGCCAACATCCTGGATGTGCAGGTCATCGGCACCGGCTCGGTACTGCGCACGGCAGTCATCTTTTTCTACCTCTCCAACGAGGGCGTGAGCCTTTTAGAGAACGCCGGACACCTGGGGCTGCCCATCCCGGAGAAGATTAAGACCGTATTAGAGCAGTTGCATGACCGCTCGGAAAGTGAGGGAAACTGATATGAAGTTAGTACAGAGTATTCTGACAAAGAACCCCTGCTATACGGCGGGGAGAAAGATCACGGTCAAGGGGCTGATGCTCCATTCCGTGGGCTGCCCGCAGCCTAAGGCGTCCGTGTTCATCAACTCCTGGAACAGCCCGTCCTATGACAATGCCTGCGTCCACGGTTTCATTGACGGCAATGACGGGACGGTGTACCAGACGCTTCCCTGGAACCACCGGGGATGGCACTGCGGCTCCGGCAGCAAGGGCAGCGGGAATAATACCCATATCGGCGTAGAGATGTGCGAGCCTGCGTGTATCAAGTACACGTCAGGCTCGAACTTTACCTGCTCCGATACGGCAACGGCGAAAGCAGTGGCAAAGAGGACCTATGAGGCGGCGGTGGAGCTGTTTGCTATGCTGTGTAAACAGTACAGCTTGAATCCGACTGCGGATGGGGTAATTATCAGCCACAAGGAAGGACATAGCCGAGGGATTGCCAGCAACCACGGGGACCCGGAGCATCTCTGGACGCAGCTTGGCATGGGATACACAATGGACGGGTTCCGCAAGGCGGTGAAAGCAGCCATGTCCGGGACGTCCGAGAATACCAGCGGCTATACGAAGATCATGGGGACTGCGGTTGCAACGGTGGAGCAGATGAAAGCCTACCTCAAAGGCAAGAACCCGTCTGTGGCGCAGAGCGTCCTGGATATGCTCCCGTTGTATCTGTCCGAGGGAAAGACAGAGGGTGTGCGGGGCGACATCGCCTTTGCGCAGTCCTGCCTGGAGACCGGGAACTTTACCTTCTCCGGCTCTGCGGTCACGCTTTCACAAAACAACTTCTGCGGGATGGGCGTGACCAGCAACGGGTTGAAGGGAAATTCCTTTGATACCCCGCAGCTTGGCATCCGGGCGCAGATCCAGCACCTGAAAGCCTATGCCTCCACAGAGAGCCTGAAAAATCCCTGCATTGACCCGCGGTTTAAATATGTCACGAGGGGATGCGCGGAATATGTGGAGTGGCTGGGACAGCAGGAGAATCCGGACAGGAAAGGCTGGGCTGCGGGAGCCGGGTACGGGGCGAAAATTCTCTCCATCCTGAAAACTATTACCGACATCTCCGGCGGGATATCTTCCTCTACGGAGGTCTGGTACCGGGTGCGGAAGACCTGGGCGGACGCGGCTTCACAGAAGGGGGCTTTCCACAGCCTGGACAATGCGAAACGGTGCGCCGATGAGAATGCGGGGTACTCCGTGTTCGATGAATCCGGCAAGGTGCTGTACACCTCCCAGGCGGGACTTACGCCATATCTGGTAAAGGTCAGCATTTCCGACTTGAACATCCGTAAAGGGCCGGGAACGAACTATGCAAAGACCGGGAAGTACACTGGCCAAGGCGTCTTTACCATTGTGGACGAAGAGGACGGAAAAGGTGCATCTAAATGGGGACTTCTGAAATCCTACCAGAAGAACCGTGACGGCTGGATTTCCCTGGATTATGGAAAAAGAGTATAAATGATTGTACAGCCTGTGGGCAGTCTCATCAAAGGGACTCTCGCAGGCTTATTTTTTCCCTGAAATACCCCATCAAAAAGGCGGAGAAATCTCCGTATCCTGAAGGATTGATTGTTTTCCGGTTCCCGGCAGGCCAGTCCTTCAGATCGGAGGGATGTCATGCAGGTAACAAAAATTACAGAAGAAGGTCAGATGCCTTCACGAAATCCACGGACATTTACTATGGGAGAATTGCAGCAGGAATATGACTATTACATGGCGCAAAAACTGTTGAAAAAACTACGGGAGGCAGATTTGATTTCCGAGGGTGAATTCAACAAAATAACCGCATTAAACCGCCAGACTTTCTCCCCATATTTGGCTGAGATTATGCCTGAAACGACTTGATATTACGGGCGTTTAGAGCGAATATGTGACCTACCGAAAGCGAGGTGAGTTGATGAAACGGATCACAAAAATCGAGGAAAATAAGAGTCTTGATAAAAAGAAAAAGCTGCGGGTGGCAGCCTATTGCAGGGTATCAACCGCAAGCGATGAGCAGCTTGTTAGCCTGGCGGCGCAAAAAGTCCACTATGAAAATTACATCAAGGCAAATGATGAGTGGGAGTTTGCCGGACTGTATTATGATGAAGGGGTAACAGGTACAAAGAAGGAAAGACGGGATGGCCTGCTTTCTATGGTCGCAGACTGTGAAAGTGGAAAGATTGAATTTGTCATCACAAAATCCATCAGCCGGTTTGCACGGAACACGACTGACTGTCTGGAACTGGTCAGAAAACTTCTTGACCTGAATGTTTACATCTATTTTGAAAAGGAGAACCTGAATACTGGATCGATGGAAAGCGAGCTGATGATTTCCATTTTAAGCAGTCTTGCTGAGAATGAGTCCGTATCCATTTCTGAAAATGAAAAATGGGGAATTAAAAAACGGTTTCAGAATGGGACATTCATTATATCCTATCCCCCGTATGGTTACGACAATGTAGATGGGGAGATGGTTATTGTGCCAGAACAGGCGGAAATCGTGAAACAGATTTTTGCAGATACACTGGCGGGAAAAAGCACCCATGCCATTGCAGGAGAACTGAATGCGAAAGGAGTCCTGAAAAAAAAGGCTGCAGTTGGACGCCGGGAACGATAAATGGAATTATAGGCAATGAAAAATATACAGGTGATGTCCTTTATCAAAAGACTTATACAGACAGCAGTTTCAACCGTCATACAAATTACGGTGAGCTTGACCAGTATTTGGTTCAGGACCATCATGCCGCAATCGTCAGCCATGAGGATTTCGACAGGGCCAATGCCGTGCTGCGGCAGCGGGGCAAGGAAAAGGGCAATGGCAGGAACACGGAAAAATACCAAAATCGGTATAGCTTTTCAGGAAGGATTAAGTGTTCGGAGTGCGGAGACAGTTTCAAACGCAGAATCCATTACAAACCGAGCGGTTCCTATGTCGCATGGTGCTGTGCTACCCATCTGACAGATAAGGACGTCTGCTCCATGAAATATGTTACTGACGATGCTTTGAAGCGTGCGTTTGTAACGATGATGAACAAGCTGGTATTCGGACACCAGATTGTGCTTCGCCCTCTGCTGCAAAGCCTCAGAGGGATGAATGACAAGGCACAGCTTTTGAAAATGCAGGAGCTGGAAGAGCAGATTGAGAAAAATATGGAGCAGCGGCAGGTGCTGACGAGCCTTATGGCGGGCGGCTACCTTGAGCCTGCTCTTTTCAATAAGGAAAGCAATGCTCTGGCAGCGGAAGACGAAGCACTGCGACAGGAAAAGGACAGCCTTATTCACTCCCTCAATGGGAACATGGTAAAGGCAGATGAATTGCAGAAGCTGCTCCGCTTTGCAGCAAAGGGAACCATGCTGGCAGGGTTTGATGATGAGACTTTTCTGGAATATGTGGATAGGATTACCGTCCTTTCAAGAAGCGAGGTTTCCTTTGAGTTGAAGTGCGGGCTGTGCTTGAGAGAAAGGCTGGTGGATTGAATGAGGCACATACCTTACGGATATAAAATTGAGAACGGCATGGCTGTTGTAGATGAGAAAGAAGCTGCGGCTATGCGGGAATTTTTCGAATACTATATTTCCGGTCTGGCGCTCATGGCAGCGGCTGAGAAGGTGGGACTGAAACTCTACCACGGGAGTGCCGGACGGATACTGCGGAATGTGAAATACCTCGGAGATGGTTATTATCCGGCGATCATTGACAGAGAAACCTTTGATAAGGCAGAGGAAATACGGATGAGCCGTGCAAGGGCGCTTGGCCGTGTGAGGGAACTGAAGGGGAAACAGCCAGACCCTTTTCCGACAAGGTTTACCATGCCTGTGATAAAAACGGTCTATGATGATCCTTTTGAACAGGCGGCTTATGCCTACAGTCTGACAGAGAGCGAGGTGGCGATGGATGGAACCGAATAAAAATGTTACAGTTATTCCTGCCCGGAAACGGGTGGGAAATACCGTGACAGCAGAAGCAAAACCAAAACTCAGGGTTGCCGCCTACTGCCGTGTTTCCACGGACAGCGATGAGCAGGCAAGCAGCTATGAGGTGCAGGTGGAGCATTACACCCAGTTCATTCAGAAGAATCCGGAGTGGGAGCTGGCGGGTATATTCGCGGATGACGGGATCAGCGGCACCAACACCAGGAAACGGGAAGAATTCAACCGCATGATTGAAGAATGTATGGCAGGTAAGATTGACATGATTATCACGAAATCCATCAGCCGATTTGCCCGGAATACGCTGGATTGTCTGAAATATATCCGGGAACTGAAGGAGAAGAACATCCCGGTATTCTTTGAGAAAGAGAACATCAATACGATGGATTCCAAAGGAGAGGTATTGCTCACCATCATGGCGAGCCTGGCACAGCAGGAAAGCCAGTCTTTGAGCCAGAACATCAAACTTGGCCTGCAGTACCGATTCCAGAACGGAGAGGTCCGGGTCAACCACAGCCGTTTCCTCGGATACACAAAGGATGAGAAAGGAAACCTGATCATAGAGCCTGCGGAGGCGGAAGTGGTAAAGCGGATCTACCGGGAGTACCTGGAAGGGGCAAGCCTGCTCCAGATCGGGCGTGGCCTGGAAGCAGATGGCATTCTTACCGGGGCGGGGAAAACGAAATGGCGTCCGGAAACGCTGCGGAAGATTTTGCAGAATGAGAAGTACATGGGGGATGCCCTTTTGCAGAAAACGTATACTGTTGATTTCCTCAATAAAAAGCGGGTACAGAATAATGGTATTGTTCCGCAGTATTATGTGGAAAACAGCCACGAAGCCATTATCCCCCGTGACCTTTATATGCAGGTGCAGGAGGAGATGATCCGGAGGGCGAACCTCCACAGCGGAGCCAGCCGGAAAAAGAGAGTTTACAGCAGCAAGTATGCCTTATCCAGCATTGTCTACTGTCCGAAGTGTGGGGAGATTTACCGGCGGATTGCATGGAACAACCGGGGCAAACACTCCACAGTCTGGAGATGCTGCACCCGTGTGGAGCATGGCCCTGGAAAGTGCGATGCTCCTACCATTCAGGAATCGGAACTGCAGGCGGCAGTGGTAAAAGCCATCAACCTTGCGCTTGGAAATAGGGACGGCATGATGGAGGTATTGCAGGAAAATATAGAGACAGTCATCCGTCAAGAGGATGAAACCTCGGCGGAAGGAATCAATGCCAAGTTGGAGGAGCTGCAAAAGGAACTGTTGAGGTTGGCAAATTCAAATAAGGATTATAACAGTGTGGCGGATGAGATAGACCGCCTGCGGGAACTGAAGCAGAAGGCACTGACAGAGAGCGCCGAGCGGGAAGGTATGAAAAAGCGGATTGCGGAGATGCAGGAATTTCTGAACAGTCAGACTACGGAGATTTTGGAATATGATGAGCAGCTTGTCAGGCGGTTGATTGAAAAGGTCACAGTCTACGAAGAGAGGTTTGAGGTGGAGTTCAAATTCGGGACGAAGGTGGATGTGGAGAGATAAATAACAGAAATGTTATGGGTGCCTTGTGGCTTTTGAAATGGCTGCAAGGTGCTTTTTTGATAGGCTGTTAATTCATCATTTTAAAGAAGGCAGCTTGTGTTTATCAACCATGGGGTTTATAATTGTACTATGCTGATGGGGGTGGAAAATGACAACATCGGATATGATTTAGTGAATTAATATATTGAGAATTTAGAAAATTGAAATAAATTTATGATTATTAATTTTGTACCAGTAAAAGAGAAAATTTGTAACGAATGATTTGAAGTGGAGTTCAAATCTAATATGGTGACGAGTATACAGAGATAAATAGTTTTTATAATAATGCAGAAGAAACATACAATAGATTTAAAAATATATTTGAAATGATTAAAGCTAGAACATATTATAGCAATTACATTAAAATATCATAAGAGAAAGGTATGATACAGATGGAAGTTAAATGTTTTATTCTTATGTGTTTTGGAGACACACCCGAAGAAAAAGAGTTTTACTCTGATACATACGAATATCTTCTTCGACCAATTGCTATTGGATTAGGCTATAAGGAAACAGAAATTGATAGGGCCGATATTAGTGGTAAAGCGACTGCTTCGTTGGCTCAAAACTATCTTGTGAAAATTGCGACAGCAGAACTTGTAATTGCAGATTTAAGTAATAATAGTTCTAGCGTTTATTATGAACTAGGAGTTCGTCATGCACTTGTTCGGAAACGAACAGTCATTCTGGCACCAAATACTAATGAGAATGGAGAGAAATTTAAAGTCGCATTTGATGTTGTAAATGATCATCATATTTATCGTTATAATCCAGATCATCAAATAGCTATTTTGAAACAAGAGAGTAGTCGTTTAATCGTAAGTAGGTAATCATCCGTGCCTTGACAAAATATGAAAATCCCCCAGCATTTACCGGGGGAAAATTAGTCTCTCA
>NZ_NFJL01000020.1 GCF_002159835.1 Blautia sp. An249
CTTCGGCTATGTCCTTCCCACTACCGGGCGGATTTGGGACTTGCACCCTTAAGAAACGTGCGCCGCCAGGCGCACTAAAACGAGGGTATCGCTTCATCATCTGATTCGATGATTCTGCAATACCCTCTTAAACTACATGACCTCTTCTGCCTCCATGCTTTTTACATGACTGCTTTCGTTTCCAAGATCATATTTCTGAGCGTACTTTGTAAAATAAGAATAATATGTCATGCCATCCTCTGCGTAGACTTTTGAGTCATGGATATGTATATCTTCATCCCCCTCCTCAGCCTTTCGCATAGCCGATGTGATACTGGCACAGTGAGCGGCAATACGGGTAAAACTGTTCAGAATATCATTGAAAATAGTTCCCTGCTCGAGTCCGCAGTCGCCGCTGCCAAGACGTGTTACATGGTTGTGCTTCAGTTCATCACACAGGTTGGTAATCACAACGCCCAAAGGCGCCACTTTATCGGCCTCTTCCTGATTCCCGTTCATGAACGCCCTGGCGGTAATATTTATGATTTCACGCACCGCTTCCATCACCACATTTAATTCGTCCAGCGCCTCCTCAGAAAACCTTATCTTTCTCTCCTGCATCTCATTGGACATATAAGCAATATCTGCCGCATGGTCTCCAATCCTTTCAAAGTCACTGATAGTGCTCAGATAAAGGGACATCTGCCTGGACTGCGCGGTGGTAATCTCCTTTTTCGTCAGGCGCATCAGATAAGAGCCGAGCCGGGTCTCATACTTGTCGATCAGATCTTCTTTGCGCTTTACCTTTTCGAAGCGTTCCTGCTGGTACTCATTTAAAAGATTCATAGCACGGTTTACATTCTTCCGTACTTTTTTCGCCATTCCGGATATTACCCTCTGACACTGCCCCATGGCAAGCGCCGGATAAGCAACCAGACGATCCTCCAGCAGTTCAAGATCCGCTTCTTCTTCCAGTTCTTCTTTTGTATCCTTCACCAACAGACAGACCAGCTTCTCCAGCTTGGGAATAAAGGGGAACAGCACGCACACCGTAGCCGCACGGAAAACAGTATTTATAAAGGCTATCGACACCGGTGACATAATCTGATCCATAAAGCCAAAATGCACAACCGCATTCGCTGCATAAAATACAGTCCCCCAAAAGATCATACCGAACAGATCATTCAGAAGGTAGATCAGCGCCGTTCGTTTTCCGTTTTTATTTGCGCCGATAGCAGAAATCAAAACCGGGCAGGCTGCGCCTACTCCAATCCCCAGCACGATGGGAAATGCGCTGGCAAAGGTCAGAAGCCCCGTCACGGAAAGGGCCTGCAGCACACCGACCGCTGCTGACGCACTCTGTAAAATAGCTGTAAAGGCAATGCCCACCAAAATCCCCATAAGAGGATTTGAAAACATGGTAAGCATGCTGATGAAAAACTCATTTTCCCGCAGCGGTTCCACCGCCCCGCTCATGGTCTGCATTCCCATCATCAGAATTGCAAATCCCAGCATGATATTACCGATGTTTCTATACACAGAGCGCTTGCTGAACATCCGGAACACAATGCCCACAATTGCTACAATCGCTGATATAGTCGTTGTAGACAGGATAGTTGCCAGACCTCCTGATCCTTCAATATAAGAAAGACACAGGATCCATCCCGTAATACTTGTTCCTATGTTTGCTCCCATGATGATACTGATTGCCTGCCGCAGTTTCATCATCATAGAATTAACGAAACCAATTACCATGACCGTTGTGGCGGAGGAGGACTGAATCACACAGGTCACTCCCGCCCCCAGCGCAACACCCTTTAAGGGTGTATTGGTCATCTTATACAAAAATTTTTCCAGCTTGTTGCCGGCCACCATTTTTAATCCGTCGCCCATCATAAGCATGCCGTAAAGAAACATTGCTACGCCGCTAAGCAGCGACAGAATCATTGAAAATATTTCCATAATGTTTTTCTTCCGTTCTATGTTCCCTTAACCGGGGTGCATACCAAAAGAACCTTATCCACAAAAAGCTGCAGATAAGGTTCTTCCAAAATGCTTAGTTCCATTCATATGACTGTTACTAACCTTGGCCTTCAGCTTTTGCCTCATCAGGCAACGCTGTATGGGTATTTTCGTAAACTTTGACTTCACTCTTCGGATCCGTCCCGACAATTACATTCCCATCTGTTTTGCTACTTCTTCTGCGAAGTTTTCTTCACGTTTTTCGATTCCTTCGCCGGTTTCGTAACGAACAAAGCTCTTAACTTTAATATTTGCAGAGTTTTCTTTTGCTACCTGCTCTACATACTTACCAACGGTCTGTTTTCCGTCTTCTGCTTTTACATATACCTGATCCAACAGACAGATTTCTTTCAGCTCTTTGTTGATACGTCCCATTACCATACCGTTTAAGATCTTTTCGTTGGCATCAGGTTTTTCGTTCTTAGCCTGAACCATCAGGATTTCTTTCTCATGCTCGATGTAAGCCTGATCTACTTCCTCACGGCTTGTATACTGAGGTTTCAGAGCTGCACACTGCATAGCAACATTTTTTGCCATCTCTTTTACAGCATCGTTTACAACATCAGATTCCACATCTACTAAAACGCCGATTTTTCCGCCCATATGTGTATAGGAAGCAATGAAACCATTGTCTTCTTTTACCTGGGAGAATCTTCTGATGTTCATGTTCTCACCGATTACGGCTACCTGTGCTGCAAGAGCTTCTTTTACAGTTTTGCCTTCTTCGAATTTCCATGGCTCTGCCAGAAAAGCGTCAATGTCTGCCGCAGAGGTTTCCATTGCCTGTTCTGCTACCTGTGCTACATAAGTCTGGAATTTTTCGTTTTTAGCAACGAAGTCGGTTTCTGCATTTACTTCTACAACAACTGCATTCTTTCCGTCTTCAGATACAACCGTTTTACAAAGACCTTCTGCTGCCACACGGCTTGCTTTTTTCTGAGCGGTAGCAAGACCTTTTTCACGTAAAAATTCTACTGCTTTATCCATATCGCCTTCTGTAGCTGTAAGAGCTTTCTTACAGTCCATCATACCAGCGCCGGTCATTTCTCTTAATTCTTTTACCTGTTTAGCTGTAATGGCCATTTCCAAATTCCTCCTGAGATTGAATTATTCTTCTGTTGCCTGTGCTTCTTCTGCAAACTCTTCAGATTCTGCCTGAATTTCTCCGTCTGCATCTGCTTCGCCCTGGTTTGCTTCGATAACAGCGTCTGCCATTTTAGAAACAATCAGTTTTACAGCACGGATTGCATCGTCATTTCCAGGAATTACGTAATCCAGTTCTTCCGGATCACAGTTGGTATCGCAGATACCGATCAGCGGGATTCCCAGAGTATGAGCCTCCTGAACACAGATTCTTTCTTTCTTGGGATCTACAACAAAGATTGCATCCGGAAGTCTCTTCATTTCTTTGATACCGCCCAGGTTTTTCTGAAGTTTTGTCATTTCTTTTCTTAATTCAATAACTTCTTTCTTAGGCAGAACATCGAAAGTTCCGTCTGCTTCCATAGCTTCAATCTCTTTTAATCTGCCGATTCTGCTCTGAATGGTTTTGAAGTTGGTCAGCATACCACCCAGCCATCTTTCATTTACATAGAACTGTCCGCAGCGCTCTGCTTCTGTCTTAATTGCATCCTGCGCCTGTTTTTTGGTTCCTACAAACAGAATGTTTCCGCCGTTTGCCACAATATCAGCAATTGCGTTGTAAGCATCGTCTACCATACCTACAGACTGCTGAAGGTCGATAATATAGATACCATTTCTTTCTGTGTAGATGTAAGGAGCCATTTTAGGGTTCCATCTTCTTGTCTGATGTCCGAAATGAACACCTGCTTCTAAAAGCTGTTTCATTGAAATAACGCTCATGTTTTTCTCTCCTTTGGTTATTCTCTTCCGCACAAGTCATTTTCCGTTAGGACCTGTCATTTCCTGTGAAAACAGGCACCGTCTGCCGGAATCCTTATGCGTGTTTATTTGCAACGTTCAGATTATATCATATCCTTCCTGCAGGCGCAAGGGAATTTTTCCTTATTTTTCAAGAAAATCCGGCGCCTTTCCCCTGTCAATGGAACAATAGATGCCATCGCTTCCATGGTTTGTGTCTTTAAGTTTAATCAGTGCAGTTTTTGATACATCCATGTTTTTCCAGGGAACAACTCTATACTGCTCTATCAGACTGGGCAGAATCTCTTCCAATTCGTCCGGATCGGTATAAACCGTTTCTTCCGCCAGTCCTTCCTCATCATAATCATAGACCGTTATGGAAGAAATCTCGCTTACCGTAACCGATTTTGGAATATGGACTTCTTTTTCTTCCAGAATAGCCATTATATTTTTAAATCCCGGGTAAATATAATATCCGGTACTCCATTCTGTTGAATAGCCCCGGGTTCCGGACGTGCTCAGATTCCCTTCCAGTTGTAAGATTCCCACAGGTTCTTCTTCAAAGGTAAAACGGCCGGCCGATGCAATGTCTTTTTCCAGCGCTGAGAATACTTCCTGAATTTCTTCCTGTTTTTGTTCTGAACCGTTGGTTGCATCTGTAACTTCTTCGTAGTTTTCCCCACTGCTAAAATAAATTCTCTTCGTATAGGGGGCCAGTATTTCTTCGTTCATGTACATTTCCTGCCGGAACTGTTCTTCCTCTGTCGCCTGGAGAATTTTTTCTTCTAATTCCGCCTGGCCCACATAGTAGCTGCGGTAAAGTTTCCTTCCGTTTTCCAGTTCATACTTCAGAGACAGAAAGGAGGCGTTCTCTTTATCCATGGCGCTGCTGTCATACCACTTATCCTTCTTGTTTTCCTCCACAATCTGTTTCACCCAGTTATAGGTTTCCCGGGTAGCTTTCATAGAAATATAACTATCTCCGTCTGTGGTAACAAGGGAGGTCTCTCCATTGGAACTCTTTTCTGCAAAACCTGACGCACTGAGATTGTAATTCAGGGAATGCGCCTCAATTCCAATCCGTTCTATCTGGGTCTCTTCCGGCAGATAGCTGCTGTAATGAAGAGGATCCACGCCGAAGAAGAAGCTGATGACGGCCACTGCCCCTCCTGCCATCAGCAGAATTTTCCTGTCGCTGAAAAACTTTCTGTAATTGGAACGATAAATAGTCTCAATCACACCATGGCTGAGAACCAGTCCGAATACCAGACCGAAAATCCACCAGAGAATGCTCTGCTTTGAGCCGTTGGAAAAGAATCCCTCAAAGAACAGACCGCAGCCCATACTGACAGGGAGCACCAGTAAAAACTGAATTGCAACAGCAGCCTTTCGAAAAGCCATTGCCTTTCCGGCGCTTTCGGAGGAACGCATTTTATAAATCCACATGCAAAGAACCAAAAGCAGAAGAATCGCAATTACGGCTCCCAGTACGGCGATTGCTGTATAACCTCTGCCTCCGGAACAGGTATTTAGATACCAGGTCACAGGAGAGAGATAGTTTTTCACAAAGTCACAGATTCCCTGAGAAAAGGAATCTCCGTTAAAAGCCGGAAAGAAGCTCATAAACTGTCCGTAAAGAAGCAGGATAAAAAAGGGCGCATATCCGAGAATCACAATGGTTCCCAGAATTCCCACCAACAGATTTCCCGTCAGTAAAACAGCGAGCACTGTGCAGAAATAAACCAGGAAAAAGAGCAGGATATTGATTCCTGCAAATGCGGCCGCAGCTTTTAAAATATCCATGGAAAAATGGCCGTTGCTCGCTCCGATGCAGACAGCCAGAAAGACGGATACTACATAGGGAATAAACCACAGCAGAAAACTTGCGGCAATCTGACTTCCCATCATGCATTCCCGTTTTACCGGAAGGCTGTGGTAAAAATCCACCTTCTGTCTGGAATGCAGGTAAGAAAAGGCTGCCACACCTGCCATAACTGCTCCGAGGACGATTACAATAAGCTGAACATATGACATGTCCTGGGAGAAATAGCGTATCAGCGCTTCTTCTATATCATTATAGCCCATCTTCATCTGTTTCCACTGAGAAAAGCTCATAAGAATGCCTAAGGGATAACAGAAAAAATAAACCAGACCTAAGATTGCCAGAATCCAGATCTGGCGTTTCATATTGTCTTTAAAAATTTTAACTGAGAAGATTTTTGATTTCATATCCTGCCACCTCCGTTTCGCTGATAAAGATCTCTTCCAGAGACAGGGGAATAATTTCCGCGAACAGTGGATTTCTGCATTCTACCCTCTCCATAATTTCCGTCCGTGTCCCTCTGGCTGTTATAATAAGCAGAGACCCCTGCTTCTCATGTTTTAGTACCTCCAGCTCTTTCAGCAGTTGTTTTTCATCTTCTTTCTCTCTTAATACGCACTGCACTTTGTGAATATGGAATTTCATATCCTCCAGATCTCTGGACAAGAGGATTCCGCCTTTGTGAAGCAGTCCCACATGATCACAAATGTCTTCCAGTTCCCTTAAATTGTGGGAAGCGATTACCGGTGTAAACTTCCGGTTCATAATTTCTGCTGCAAAAAGGCTCTTTACCGCCTGGCGCATAACCGGATCCAGACCGTCAAAGGTCTCGTCACAGAGAAGATATTCTGTATTGGCGCTCATTCCCAGAATAACGCTTAACTGTTTGCGCATTCCTTTGGAAAAGTTCCCGATTTTGCTGTTTTTGTTCAGGCCAAACTGTTCCAGAAAATCACTGAAACGCTGCATATCAAACTTCGGATAATATTTTTTATAGTAATTTCCCATTTCCCTGGGCGTGGCATTGGCGAAAAAATAAGCTTCATCAGAAATATAGAAAATCTTTCCCTTTACTTTTTCATTCTCATAGACCTCTTTTTCATCAATCTGAATGCATCCCTGATCCGGCTTCAGGATTCCGCAAAGCATGCGAAGCAGCGTACTTTTTCCGGCGCCGTTGGTCCCCACCAGTCCGAAGACTTCTCCTTCATGAATGGTCAGCGTCAGGTCTCTGACCGCCATTACGTCTTCAAACTTTTTACATACATTTTTTGTCTGAATCATGCCTGTTCCTCCTTAAAATACTCTTCCGTCTTATTCAGGAATTCGTCTTTTTCAATTCCGATTCCCTTCGCTTTGCGGACCAGTTTCTTTAAGTCCCCATAAAACAGCTCTTTCCTCTTCGCTACGATTTCGAGATTGGGCGAGATAAAGTTTCCCCGTCCTTTCACTGGATAGATGAAACCCTGCTGTTCTAATTCTGTGTAAGCTCTCTGGATAGTATTTGGATTAATCGCCAGCTCGACCGCCAGTTTCCGGACCGAAGGCATTTGTTCTTCAGGTTTCAGCACGCCCTGTATGATGAGAAGCCGCATTTTCTCAGCAATCTGTTCATACAAGGGCCGTCGATCCTGATAATCGAGAATTATCATAAACAGGTCCCCTTTCTTTTCCATTTAGTGTACTATTCGTCTTAGTACACTCATGATACATAGAAACAGGTTTCCTGTCAATAAAAGAACTCTTTAAAATTCTTAAAAAAATATAAAAAGGAAGGATGTCCTTATTGGAACATCCTCCTCTTTGCCTGGCTTTTTATTCTTCTATTCTGACCACTTCATAACCGGCATCTGTTACCGCTTTGGCCAGCTCTTCTTTCCCTACTTCCTTCTCTAAAGTAATGTAGGCTGCTTTCTCTTCCAGGTTTACTTCTGCTTTTACCCCGTCAATGGCATTTAAAGCTTTTGTAACTGCTGCCTGGCAGTGGGGACACATCATCCCGTTGATTTTCATTGTCAGCATCTTTTTCTCCTCCTTGTTTTCTTCTATTTTTTCGCTTTGAAGCGCTGCTTCCTGAATCTGTGCCTCTGTTTCTGCTGCCGGACTTTGGGAAACTTTAAACCGTTTCAGACGCAGGGCGTTAGAAACTACAAAAATACTGCTTAAACTCATGGCTGCGGCTCCGATCATGGGATTTAATTTTAATCCGAAAGCGCTGTAGAAAATCCCCGCCGCCACCGGAATTCCCAGAGTATTATAGAAAAAGGCCCAGAACAGATTCTCCTTAATGTTCCGGATAACGGCCTTGCTGAGTCTTACGGCTGTGACCGCATCCATTAAATCACTTTTCATAAGAACAATATCTGCACTTTCCAAGGCCACGTCTGTTCCTGCTCCGATTGCCATCCCCACATCGGCTCTGGCCAGAGCCGGGGCATCGTTAATTCCGTCTCCGATCATGGCAACTTGCCTGCCTTTCTTCTGAAGTCTGGCAATCTCTCTTTCTTTATCCTGAGGAAGTACTTCAGCAACGACCGTATCAATGTCCATCTGTCTGCGGATGGCTTCTGCCGTTCTCTTATTGTCCCCGGTAAGCATAACTACCTGGATGCCCAGTTCTTTAAACTGGCGAACCGCTTCCCGGCTTGAGGGTTTTACCACATCGGCCACAGAAATAATGCCGATTATCTCCCTGCCCTTTGCAAATAGCATAGGTGTTTTCCCCTCATCTGCCAGAGCCTCCATTCGCTGCCCGAAATTTCCTGTATCAATCTGATTTTCCTCCATCAGTTTCCGGTTTCCGGCATAGTAAGTAATTCCATCTATGCTCCCTTTTACGCCTCTTCCGGGAATCGACTGAAACTCTTCCACTTGCGCCGGTTTTATTCCCTTTTCTCTGGCATATTCTAAAATGGCATCTGCCAGAGGATGTTCACTTTTCGCTTCCAGTCCTGCCGCTGCCGCCAGAAATTCACGCTGAGATTCCATGGAAGTTTCTATATTGGTTACCACTGGCTTTCCCTGAGTAATGGTTCCGGTCTTATCCATAATCACACACTGAATGTTATGGGCAGTCTCCAGAGCGTCTCCTGATTTAATCAGAATTCCGTTTTCAGCGCCCTTTCCGGTTCCCACCATAATGGCCACCGGGGTGGCAAGGCCTAAGGCACAGGGGCAGGAAATCACCAGAACGCTGATGGCACAGGATAAGACAAACTCAAATTCCGCACCCACTGCCAGCCACACAATTGCCGTCACCAGGGCAATTCCCATAACTGCCGGAACGAATACTCCTGCAATCCGATCCGCAATTTTCGCGATGGGGGCTTTGCTGGCGCTGGCTTCTTCCACCAGGCGCACAATCTGAGAAAAGGTGGTATCTCCTCCCACTCTGGTGGCCTTAAATTTAATAAATCCCGTCTTATTCATCGTCGCGGCAATTACAGTATCGGAAGGATGCTTCTGTACCGGGATACTTTCTCCGGTAATGGCTGCCTCGTCGACACTGGTGGTTCCCTCCAGAATAAATCCGTCTACCGGAATACTCTGACCCGGTTTTACAATCACCGTATCCCCCACCTGTACCTGTTCTACTTCCACTTCCAGCTCTTTTCCGTTCCTCTCCACAATGGCGCGTTTCGGAGCAAGATTCATCAGTTTGGTAATGGCCTCGCTGGTTTTTCCTTTGGATCGAGTTTCCAGATATTTTCCAACGGTAATTAAAGCCAGTATCATAGCTGCCGATTCAAAATACAGATCATGATAATACCGGTGAACCAGTTCCATATTCTGGCTGCCCAGTCCGTAACTCATCCGGTAAATGGCAAAAATACCGTAAACTAAGGACGCAGTAGAACCGATAGCTATCAGACTATCCATATTTGGAGCCCCGTGAAACAGCGTACTGTACCCTTTTGTATAATATTTTCTGTTCACATAAAGAATCGGAAGACACAGCAGTAACTGAGTAAATGCGAAACTCACTGCATTTTGCTCCCCTGTAAGAAAATCAAAAAGGGGAAGGCCGATCATATGTCCCATGGACACATACATCAATGGAACCAGAAAAACAAAGGAAACAATCAATCTCATTTTCATATTCTGAATCTGTTTCTCTATCAGATTCTCTTTTGGCTCTGCCGCTGATTTCTGATTCACCGCAGTTTTATCTCCGCCTGCCTCCTTGGCTGCGGCTCCGTATCCCGCTTTTACAACTGCATCAATAATCTGTCTTTGGGACAACTGGCTTTCATCATACTGCACCTGCATACTGTTGGTCAGAAGATTTACCGTCACTTCCTGAATTCCCGGCAGCTTGGCCACACACTTTTCCACTCTGGAAGAGCAGGCCGAACAGGTCATTCCCGTAACGTCAAATTTTTCCTTCATTGTCCGAATTCCTCCTGTTATTTTAAAATTTTCCCAAGCATAGAAACCAGTTCATCAATTTTCTCTTCTTTTTCCTCCTGGGTTTCTGCCTGAGAAACACAATTTTTCAAATGTGCCGTTAATATTTCTTTGTTGACTTTATTTAAAATCGCTTCTGTCGCCATTAACTGCTGGGAAATGTCAATACAGTACCGATTCTCATCTACCATCTTTAAAATTCCGTCAATCTGTCCCCTGGCGGTTTTTAAAAGTCTCCTGATTTTTTTCTCATCTGCCTGCATAAGCCCCTCCTTTCTACACCCCACCGGGGTATAGTATTATTATACTTCAAAAAGTTTTTTTGTCAACAGAATTTTTAAAGGCGGCTGCCAAATGACAACCGCCTGAATCTTATTTTAAGCGAATCTGCTGTTTTTTCGCTTTCTTTCTGTAATAAATACAGCCTGCGACCACGATGATCGTCAGTCCAAACAGGATTTCCAGATAAAATATTCCATTTCCTATTTCCAGCAAATCCATACCGAAATTCTGCAGTAAAATACTGTAAAGATTTCCACTCATATGCATGAGGATTCCGGCCCGGAGAGTACCCGTATACTCCACAGCCAACGCAAGAAACATCCCGAAAATAAAGGCATACACAGCCTGAAGTAAGTTCCCATGGTATATTCCGAAAATCACCGAGGAAATGATTATCGCCCAGATGGGAGAAAGATAATCCCGGATTCTCTGAAACAACAGACCGCGGAAAATCAGTTCCTCAAAGGCCGGCGCAACCAGACAGACGGTAAAGATCTGCAAAAAGATACTCTGACTGGAAATGGAATTTTCCAGCAGTTCTTCATACTCTTTGGAATACTGCGCCAGTCCCAGAAGACTTACAAAAATGTTTGTCAGCTGGCTCAGTCCCATTCCCATGAAAAATAACAGCAGAAATTCCGGTTTTTGATTTTTGATTTTTTTATTCCAGGGGCTTCTCCGTTTCTGATCCCTTCTGTACATCCGGATTCCCAAAGGGAAAAAGAGAAGTTCCACCCCGGCCGTAATCGCCAGAACCCACTGATCCAAAGCTTCTACAGAGACACCCGCTCCCAGCAGCAATACCAGATAGAAAACCTGCGCCAAAATAAAAGTAAAAAGGTACGCACTTATTACAGGAAGCAGAATTCTTCCCACCCTTTTTACCGGATGCTGCATACGAAACGGGTTTACAAGAAAAAATCCTCAAGCTCCCGGACGCTGGAAACGATTTTCAGAGGCTCTGCCTGGGCCAGTTCTTCCTGGGTTCCGTATCCATAGGAGACTGCCACACAGTCCAGTCCTTCTTCCCTTGCGCCATATACATCGTGTTCCTTATCCCCTACCATAATCACCTGTTTTCTCTTATTGGAGAATCCAAGACGTCTGAGGGCTTCCGCAATCACTTCGGCTTTTCTGGTCCTGCAGCCGTTCATTTCACTTCCTACAATCACATCAAAATACGAAGTCAGCCGGAAATAATCCAGGACCTGATTTACAAAATACTCCGGTTTGGAAGAAGCTACCGCCAGCAAATATCCCCGTTCTTTCAGAGTTCCCAGAAGCTGTTCAATTCCCTCATAGGGGTAGTTTTCATAGATTCCGACTGTGGCATACCGTTCTCTGTAATACTCCACCGCTCTTCTGGCATCCGCTTCTGAAAAACCGGCATAGCGCTGAAACTGCTCCATAAGAGGAGGACCTACAAATCCTTCTAATTTCTGCAAATCTGGTTCTTCAATCCCCATTTTTGACAGGGCATATTGGACAGATTTGGTAATTCCCTCTCCAGATGCGGTTAATGTTCCGTCTAAATCAAATAAAATTGCTTTATACATAAGTCCTTCTCTCCTTATTTTCCTCTGTATCTGGTTTTACCAGTATATCATACCCTGTCTTTTACCGCAATAAACTCCCAGGGAGTCATGGCGATTATCTCCCCTTTCTCTGTAAGCAGAAACAGTTCAATTTTATTTTTCCCTTCTTTTAATTTCGGCTGTTCCGGCAAAATGGTATCCTGATCCCATTTTGCAGATACCGGATTCCCATTGACTTCATAGGAATAGATATAGAGGCTTTCTTTTGCAGATACACGGATAACCGGAATCCTATCCATTGCCAGAACCGGGCGAAGACTGTGGAAAAAACAGACCGTCTCTTCTTCCTTCAGGGAAGGACTCTGGTTCTTCGTTTCCGGCCGGGGAGACAAAGAAGGGACTGCCTCTTTTGTTTTTTTCACTTTCGGTTCTTCCTGAGGAATTTCCCGGGTTTCCTGAAAAACCGTTTCCGGCTGGAGTTGTTCTTCCTCCCCCGTTTCCGGTTCTTCGATTTCCGGAGACTGAAGTTCTTCTGCCGGAAGCTCTGTTTTTTCCTCAGAAACTTCCTCCTCAGCTTCCGGCGCTTCTGGCTCTTCATTTACCGGCTCCTCTTTTACCGATTCCGGTTCTCCTTCCTCAATCTCAATGTGAAAGCCGCCCAGCTCCATATCTGAAGCCTGTATGATCTCTTTATTCCCTTCTTCTGCAGAAAGGAAAAACAGTAACCCAGCTAAAACTGCGAAACCGGTTTTTATCCCTTTTTCTCTTTTTCCCATTCTCTCACCCTCTCTTTCCATATCCGGGTATTATGTGCTTTCGCCTGTGGGAGCCGCAGCTCCATTCTATCCAGAAGCCGTTTCGATTCTTCCTTTTTCCCTGTCAGAAATAACAGATTTCCCAAATCACTGTATGCCTCTTCTCTTTGGGGAAACTTTTTTAAAAGGATTCTGGCATAATGCTCCGCCTGGGTTTCCTCTCCCAATGCATATTCCAGCCACAGCAGCCGTTCCAGCATCCAGATTTGACTGCTGCTGTCCTGGCAGATATAGAGACAGGGCTTCAGTCTGTCCCTTTCCCTCTGCAGTTCCTCCCATCCCGCATTTTCCCGGATTTCATCGTCTATCTGAAGGTTTCCCGTTTTTAAGTACTCCAGACTGAGATCCCGCTTTCTGGGATTTCCTTTCTTTTCTTCCTCCCGGATAACCACCGGATCCTGTCTGTTTTTTACTCCTGCTCCAAAGGCACACAAAAGACACGCCGCAAAAAGAAGCAGAAGTCTTCCTTCTTTTTTCGTTTTTCTCCTTTTCAGACACTCTAATTTTTGTTTCACGATCTTGCAGGAGGAATACCGTTTCTGGGGATTTTTTCTGGTACACCGTCTTATAATTCTATTCAGCCCCCAGTTCCTTCCCTTTCTCCCTTTGGATAATTCTTTCAGTAAAACTCCCAGACTGTAAATATCGGACTGAAGGAAGGGCGTACCTTTTTGTATTTCCGGAGCCGCATAACCAAGAGTCCCCCGGAAAGTAACCATCTGTTTCAGGGGCACGGTCAGACTTCCGAAATCAACCAGGCGCAGTTTTCCCTGTTTGTCGATCATCAGATTTGACGGCTTTAAATCTCCGTAAATAATGGGAGGACTCTGACTGTGAAAATACTCCAGAACATCACACAGCTCCATTCCCCATTCCAATAGCTGAAGATATGTAATTTTATTCTTTTTTCTGTATTTTTCCAGTGTGGTTCCGGAAATATACTCCATAATCAGATAATATCCTGTTCCATCCCTGTGACTGTCTGCGATCTGAGGAAGCATGGGATGCTGCAGATTCTTTATAACAGAAAGATCTTTTGCTCTGGGAACCGAAATCTGCTTCACTGCCCAGTATTTTCCCAGCTGCAGATCCCGGGCCAGGTAAACCACGCCCTCTCCTCCGCCGCCCAGCTTCTCTAAAAGGACATACCTGTTTTTTACTATTTCGCCAAGCATACAAATTCCTCTCGTATTCTGTTTTCTTCTAATTGGAAAATTCAGCGATCTGCCGTTTCAGAATTGTTGTTTCGATAGGCATTATTATACTCTTTTTGATAAAAAAAATCTACCCTCTCACTCAAATCTTGCTTTTTTTTAATATTCTGATTACAATAAAAAACAACGCTAAGATTTAAGGAAAGGATTTCCCCCATGAGACAAATTTTTCGGAAAGCTGCAACATTAACGCCCATTTTTCTTTTATTTACCTTACTTCCCCTCACTGCGAGAATGAAATTTGTTCCTGCCAGGCTGTCCTCTTATCCCTGGTATCCCTCTTCTTCTGAGACTGCCGATTTCTTTCTTTATTACCGGAGCTTTTTCTTTCTCTTTTTATGCGCATGGATGCTGATTCTGTTATTCTTCCGTTTCCGGGCACGTCCCCGGTTTTCGGTAAAATTCTGGCTCCCCCTCATCCTCTACTGCATTCTTTCCTTTTTCTCCTTTCTCTGTTCCGATTATCCGTCGGCCGGTATGTACGGGATGGCGGAACAGATGGAATCCATCTGGGTTCTTCTGGGGTACGCCGTCTGCGTTTTTTCCTGCGCCCTGCTTCCCCAAACCAGACAGGATTTAAAGCTTATAGGAACCGCCATGGGAATTGGTGTTTTTCTCCAGTGCCTTCTGGGACTTTCCCAACTGGCGGGAAAAGATTTTTTCAATACTTCCCTGGGGAAACTGCTGCTGGTCCCTGACAGTCTCTCCCAATACCGGGACACCCTGCGTTTCACTTTTGGGGAGGATCCTCTGCGAAGCGTCTATATGGCCTTATATAATCCCAATTATGTAGGTTCTTATGCCGCTTTATTTCTTCCATTAAGTATCTGCGGAGTTTTTCTGTTTTCCTCCCGGAAATGGAAAATTTCCTCCGGGATGTTATCCTGTTTATTACTTTTATGCCTGTTTTTCTCCGGCTCCAAAGCCGGGCTGATTACCCTTTTTCTTATGGCCGTATTGGTTCTTCTCTGGAGTTTCCGGCGGTACCCGCAAATCCGGTTCTGGGTTTTCAGCGGATTTTTCTGCCTTCTGGTTCTTTTGGCCGTTTATAACTTTGCCAATGATCAGAGACTGGTAAAAGGCGTTACTTCTGTTTTCTCCCAGGAGACAGAAGCGTCCCTTACCAGAGTGTCTCCTAAAAAAGACCAGATTGCAATCACGTATCGTGGAGAAGACTACTCCCTGTCCCTGACCGAAGAAGAAACTCTGCACATTGAGACCTCCGGTGGGAAAAGACTGGACTCCATAGAAGGACTGGAATTTCAGACTTATAAAGAGGGGCAGGCCTGTCATCTGGTATTTACCTGTGAGAATATTCCATGGGATTTTCTAAAGACAGAAGACGGATATATCTATTATACGATTTACGGAAAACCGGATCAGATGGAAAACGCAGAAAGTGTATTCCCTTCCCGCCTGGATAAGGCCTTTACCAACCGGGGCTATATCTGGGGAAGAACCATTCCCCTTCTGAAAAACACCCTGCTTCTCGGTACCGGACCAGATTCCTTCCCTATGGTATTTCCCCAGGATGATTATCTGGCCCGCTCCTGGCTGGGTAAGAAATTTTTCAGCCAGATTCTTACAAAGCCTCACAGCCTGTACCTGCAGACGGCTCTCCAGACCGGCGTGCTCTCCCTTCTCTGTCTTCTCGTTTTCTGGAAAAGCTGCCTTGCACGCCTGTATCGCTCCTTTGTAAGACCACAGACAGACGGTCCTTCTTCCCTCTTTCTGGGAGGCCTCTTTCTGGGGATCCTGGGGTATTTGATTACAGGCATCATCAATGATTCCTCCCTCTGTGTGGCCCCTCTCTTCTGGGGAACTTTAGGACTTTCTCTGTCTGCCTGCCGAATCCTGGCTCCTTCGGCCATACAGCCAAAAACCGCGCAGTGGAAAACTTAATTTACACTAAAAAAGCAGTGGAAAATAACCCCAGGAGGTTCCCCACTGCTTTTTCATTCCTTATTTCCTGTTTTTTACATACGCTCCGGCGCGGAGAATCCCAGCATATCGATACAGGATTCCAGCACCTGTCTGGTTAAATCCAGAAGAATCAGCCAGGAGCTTTTCTGGCTCTCATTTTCTTCACTTAAAATCTTTGTTTCATGATAAAAACGATTAAATGCATTGGAAATCTCATAAATGTAAGCGCAGATTTTATGAGGCGCTTTTTCCTCAAAAGCGTTTTCAATCACTTCCCGGTAACGGGTCAATTCCAACATCAGAGCTTTCTCACTGTCGTTGGCGGCTGCCAGCAGCTCTTTGCCTCCCAAAGTTCCGCCTTCTTCCTGGTAACGGGACAGAATAGACTTAATCCGCACAATGGTATACAAAATATAAGGGCCCGTATTTCCCTCAAAGGAAGTAAACCGATCCACATCGAAGATATAGTCTTTGGTTGCCTGATTGGAAAGATCTCCGTATTTTATAGCGGATAATCCCACGATTTCTGCTGTCTTCTCCGCCTCTTTATCCCTTACACTGCGGTTTTCCACAATCTTTTTGAACATTTCTTCATCAATCTCTGAAATCAGGTTTTCCAGACGCATCACCCCGCCCTCCCGGGTTTTAAAAGGTTTTCCGTCTTTTCCGTTCATGGTTCCGAATCCCAGGAAAGACAAAGCTGTATCCGGCTCTACAATTTTCGTTTTCCTTGCACAGCGGAATACCTGGATAAAGTGAAGCTCCTGACGCTTATCCACCACATAGAGGATTTCATCCGGATGGAATAATTTCATACGTTCCACAATGGTCGCCAGGTCTGTAGTGGTATATAAGGAAGCGCCGTCCGATTTCAGGAGAATACACGGAGGAACTTCTTTCGTATCCTGTTCTTCCTTTACATCCACCACCAAAGCTCCCTGATCTTCGTACGCATAGCCTTCCTGTTTCATCTTCTCTACCATATCCGGGATATAAGGCTGGGCATCAGATTCTTTTTTCCAGAGATCAAATTCCACATTCAGCTTTTCATAGTTTCTCTTCAGATCCCGAATAGAAACATTCATAATATGTTCCCATAAGGCCATATATCCCCTGTGTCCCTGCTGAAGCAGATGCGTCGCCTCCAGGGCCTCCTGACGATACTGCTCGTCTTCCTTTGATCTGGCACTGGCAGAGGGATAAATCTCTTCCAGTTCGGAAATGGTAAAGGGAGCTTCTTTGGGATATTCTCCCTGGTAATCTTCCTGGAAATAAACCAGATCCGGCTGGCGATGACGCACTTCTGTGATAATCAGACCCATCTGAAGTCCCCAGTCTCCCAGATGCACATCTCCAATCATCTTATGGCCCAGTTTCCTTCCGATTCTCTTGATACTCTCTCCGATGATCGCCGAGCGCAGATGTCCCACATGAAGTGGTTTCGCCACATTGGGGCCGCCGTAATCAATGATAATCGTTTTGGGACTGGAAGTTTTCTGAAGGGACAGATTCTCGTCCTGATACATTTCCTGAAGATAAGATTTCAGAAACTCTTTGGACAGTTTCAGGTTAATAAAGCCCGGATTCACGGCTTCCACACTTTCAAAAACCGGGGAATCTTTCAACTGTTCTGTCACATCGCCGGCAATCATAATCGGCGCTTTTCTGTATGTCTTAGCTCCTGCCATTGCTCCGTTGCACTGAAATTCACACAGATCCGGACGGTTTGACAGGGTCACCTTTCCATAGGAAGGATCGTATCCGGCTTTTTCAAACGCCGCATGCATCTCCTTTTCCAACTGTTTCATCCATTTTTCCATAAATTTTCCAACTCCTCTTTTACAGACGGGAATGCGAAGCACAGCCGTCTGGATTTCATAATTTTATAATACAACTTTTTTCGCACAGGCCACTGCCAGAGCCCCATGACCAATATGACAGGCCACGCTTAATGAGAGGGGATCCATGTGTATTTCATATCCCGGAAAAGCCTGCTCCAGTTCTTTTTTCCACTCTTGTGCCTCTTCTGGATTTCCTGCGTACGCCGCCTCCAGACACATCTCTCCCCGGTCTGCATACTCTTTGAAACGATTCTCAAAGTCCTCTTTCATGGCTTTTATCATCACTCGTTTCGCCTGTTTCTTTCCTCTGACTTTTGCATAAGCATCCAGCTTATCCCCCTGTATCTGAAGCACCGGCTTTAGATTCAGAACCGTTCCGATGGCGGCTGCCGCCGGAGTGATCCTTCCGCCTTTCTTCAGATATTTCAGAGTTTCCAGCGTAATATAAATGCTGGATTCTCTCTTTTCTTTCTCTAAAATCTCTTTTATTTCTGCCGCGCTTTTTCCCTGTTCTGCCAGGTATAAGGCATCCAGCACAGACTGTCTCTGCGTTACCGAAATTCTCTGGTTGTCCACCACCTGAACTTTTCCTTTATACTCTTTTGCCAGCATTGTAGCCGTCCCACAGGAAGCGCTTAACCCGCTGGACATGGGGATATGCACAATCTCTTCCCAGTCTTTTAACAACCCATCCCAAAGCTTCTGAAGATCTGCCGGGGCAGGCTGTGAAGTGGAAATAGGCTCATCTCTCTTAAGACTTTCATAAAACTCTTCCTGTGTAAGTGTAATCCCTTCCAGATAAAGATTTTCATTTAAATAAAAAGGCATCGGAAGTACAGTAATTCCCAACTTATCTGCCTCTTTTTGAGTAATTCCGCTGTTACTGTCTGTCACGACTGCAGTTTTTCCCATATGGTTCTCCCTTTCTCCTTTAACTGACCAAGCAGACTAATATTTGCATTTCTATATTCTATCACAGATTGCAGGATACCTCAATTGAAAATATGCCGTTAAAATGCTATACTGAAAAAAATCTGAAAATTAAAGGAGGATATGAATATGTCGTGGAAAACAGACGCCTGCGCCTCTTCTGCAGAGGTTCTGGCGAAAAAGTTTCAAAAAAGAGGAATGAATTTCTATCATGTACAGACAAAAGAAGAAGCGAAAGAGAAGATTCTCTCTTTGATTCCGGAAGGTTCTTCCGTTACCTGGGGAGGTTCCGTTTCCATGGAAGAAGCCGGCGTGACCGAGGCCATTATAAATGGAAATTATGAATTTATCGATCGCGGCAATTTCTCCTCTCCGGAAGAAAAACGCGCCTTATACGGGAAGATTGTCTGTTCCGATTATTTTCTCATGAGTACAAATGCCTTTACCGCAGACGGAGAATTGGTAAACATTGACGGAGCCAGCAACCGCGTTGCCTGTCTGGCTCATGGCCCGCAGCATGTGATTGTTCTGGCAAGTATGAACAAGCTCTGTCAGAACACAGACGATGCCATCCGCCGAATCCGGCTTCACGCCTGTCCTCCTAACGCGCTGCGAGTTCATGCCGATACTCCCTGCGCCAGGACCGGTTTCTGCGCGGACTGCACCAGCGACGACTGCATCTGCTGTCAGATTATGATTACCCGTTTTTCCAGAATCAAGGGACGCATTACTGTCATTCTGACCGATGAAGAATTAGGTTTCTAACAATAAAAGGAATGGGGAAGTCGTTTGGACTTTCCCATTCCTTTTATTAATAATTAATCCATGTCACGAATGATCTTTCGGATTGGAAGGATGAAGGTCGGGGATACAGATAATTCGTCAACACCCATTTGTACGAATTTCTCTGTCAGACTTGTGTCTGCTCCCAATTCTCCGCAGATACCTGCCCAGATTCCTTCTTTATGTGCGTTATCAACTACCATCTGAATCATACGCAGGATAGCTTCATGATGAGAATCATAAATATTATCCAGTTTCGCATTCTGACGGTCAATTGCCAGTGTATACTGAGTCAGATCATTGGTTCCGATACTGAAGAAATCCACTTCTTTCGCCAGGAGATCACTGATAATTACAGATGCCGGAGTCTCAATCATAACTCCCTGCTCAATGTCTGCCTTGAAAGGAATTCCCTGCTCGGTCAGCTCTGCCTGTACTTCCTTAACAATTTCTTTGATCTGAAGTACTTCTTTTACAGAAATAATCATCGGATACATAATGGCAATATTGCCATACATACTTGCACGGAAGAGTGCGCGAAGCTGAGTTTTAAATATTTCCGGCCTGTCCAGACAGATACGGATTGCACGATAACCCATCGCCGGATTTTCTTCGTGATCCATATTGAAATAATCAATCTGTTTATCTGCGCCGATGTCCAGAGTACGGATAATCACCTTCTTGCCCGCCATATTCTGAGCTACGGTCTTATAAATCTGGAACTGCTCTTCTTCTGTAGGATAATTGTCCTTTTCCAGATAAATAAATTCACTTCGGAAAAGACCGATTCCTCCTGCATCATTCTGAAGAACTGACGCTACGTCCGACATACCGCCAATGTTCGCATAAAGCTTAATAGGACGGCCGCCTTTTGTGACGGTTTCCTTTCCTTTCATGCTTCTTAACATTTCAGCCTGATGAAGCTCTTCCTCTTTGAGTTTTTTATATTTTTCCAGAGTTTCTTCATCCGGTTCCACAAGGAATGTGCCGTTTTTTCCGTCTACAATGGCTGTCTTTCCGTTCATGCTGTTGGTAAATTCAATATTAATCAGCGCCGGAATGTTCATAGTTCTTGCCAAAATGGCAGTATGGGAATTGGAAGAACCCAGACGTGTTACAAAAGCAAGGACTTTACTCTTATCCATCTGCACCGTTTCACTTGGTGCCAGGTCTTCTGCAACCACAATTACCGGATCATCAGAGTCCATATCCTCATTATCTGTTCCGGAAAGTATACGTACCAGCCGATCGGAAATGTCTTTTACATCGGCTGCCCTTGCTTTCATATAATCGTCATCCATGCTGGAAAACATAGCAGCAAAGTTATCTCCTGTGGTAGCAACTGCATATTCTGCATTGACTGCCTCTGTCTCAATGATATTTTTTATGGAATCCATATAATCATCGTCATCCATCATCATCTGATGAACTTCAAAAATTGCCGCTCCTGATTCTCCGACTTCCTGTACCGCTTTATCATACAGTTTCTGAAGCTGAGCGATTCCTTTTGTTTTCGCATTTTCCAATCTGGCAATCTCTGTCGCCGTATTTTCTACATGCTTTCTTTTAATATCAGATTCTTCTTTTTTCAGGATAGAAATTTTACCAATGGCGATTCCTGAAAAAACTGCTTTACCCTGTAATACTTCCATTTCTCTCCCGCCTTTTACAGATTGTTCTCAAGGAATGTTTTGATAACGTCGGCGTCAGCCTCTTCTGTATCACCTTCTACGGTAACGGTGATTTCATCGTTCTGTTTTACTCCAAGTCCCATCAGACCGAAGATTTTTTTAGCGTCGCCTTTCTTTCCGCCTTTTTCAATTGTAATCTTGCTGCCCAGTTTTCCTGCTTCTTTCACCAGCAAACCTGCCGGTCTTGCATGAATTCCAAGTTCATCCTTAATCACGTATTTGAATGTTACCATTTTAAATCCCTCCTAAAATATTTTGCGTGTTCCTATTATATCATAATCCACAATGGATTTCCAAAAAATTATTTATTTTTTTGATAAAATCACGGACTTTTTTAAAGAAAACAGGGCCAATCCGCTGTAAATTATCATCTGAATGCTGCAAATTCCTCTCTGAAGCGCCCCGGGTTCTGAAGAAATGCCCAAAGACAGTTCAAAACTTCTCCTCCACTGGGCGATTTTTTCTTCAAAAAATGAGAAATCCGACCACCTGGTGGGAATCCAGTCAGCGGGCAAAGACAGCGTGTCGGTAAGAACCCAGATACAAATTGCGGCCATTACAGCCAAAGCCGCCGTATATCCCCATTTCCAGTATACCAAAATTTCCTTCTTTCCTTTGGCATACGCTGCTGCCTGAATGATCAGGAAAGCAGGGAAGAGTAAAAGGCCGAGAGCTCCTGCCAATTGCTTCCACCCGTTGTTTATGGATCTTACAGAAAATCCGTAAGTGATAAAAAACTGCTGTGCATAGGTATCCGCCGATTCTGATTCGGGAATCCGCAGATTGATCATGGTAAAGGGAAACGTCTCCTCTTCCTCCTGAAAAAGTACTGTCTGTTCCTCTATATCCAGTACTTTACGGATTATATATGTTTTTGTCTCTGATTTTCCTTCCTTTGTGAATTCCCTGGTAATCTCCTGACCGGCCGCCTCTCTGGTTCCAAACAGAGCAAGAGCCGTCTGCGCGTCAATGAGACAGCCTTTTCTGTCTGTTATATCCAGTCCGGAAGCCTGCCAGTAATAACAGGTCATATTTCCAAAGCAGGCAATGGTTTTCGCTTCTGTGCTTCTACCATTATTTTCATTCTGATAACTTTCTATTCCCACACTGCTCCAAAAGCAGAAATCTCTTGGTTCTTCCTCCTCTTTTTCCGTTTCCCAGACAGAGGCAGCCTCTTTTCGGAGGGGAAAACGGGAAGTCAGCGTCCCCCGGTAAATAGCATTCCCCTCATCTGCCAGAGGATACAAAAGAACAGCAAAAAAGTAAAACAACAGAGATGCCAGAAGCCACAGGAAAGAAATTCCATATCTTTTTTTATTCATTTTCCTGTATCCTCACCCTGCTTCCTTCCTGTATCTCTTTATTGGAATTCACAATTATCTTCTGATCCGAAGTCAGCGCGCCCTCTGTGAGGGCTGCATAGGACTCGTTTTTTTCAATTACAGTTACATTCACTTTTCTAACCACCATCTCTTTTCCCATTACAGATTCTTCCTCTTCTGCCACATAGACAAAATACCTTCCCTGTTCTTCATTTAAGGCTGAAAGAGGAATACAGGTCTGGTACGCCTGGGATTCTTTTTGTATCACTGCCTCTCCTGTCTCGGAAATCTCCATTTCTTTTGCCGGGACCTCCAGATAAACGTCAAATAAAGCAGGATCCTCTTTATTTTCCCGGATCTGTTTCACTTTACATCCTGCCACTTCCCGCTCACCGTTATCCGCCTCAATCACCGCCTCCTGACCCGGCTCCACATATTTTCTGTCCTCTTCCTTTATCTGCATTATAAACTGAACGCCTCCTTCTGAAACAGCCAGAGACACTGCCGCTTCCAAAGCAGTGACGCCTCCTGTCTTTACATTCAGCCCACAGATTACTCCCTCTGCCGGAGAAGTGATCTTTCCTTTTTTCTGTTTGAGAACCTGCAGCTTTTCCAGTTTCTCTTCCACCTGCTGCAAGTCCTGCCGGCTGGTTTCTATGGTACTGTCCCGGGTTATGGGAAGCTGGGCGTCTTCCATGGCTCTCTGGGCCTCCTGTACCTCCTGATTTCTTTTTTCCACTGCCTGATTATAGGCCTCTTCTTTCGTTCTTATCTCTTCCAGCAGAGCATCCTCCTGGGTCTGGGGATCCTGTCCCTCCTGTTCTTCCAGTGCCGCCTCTTCCTCTGCATAAAAGTTATTCAGTTTTTCATAGGCAAGATCCACTTCCTGCTGTGCATTTGCCAGATCGATTTCTCCGTTTTCCACCGCCTGTTGGTAGTCTTCCTGCGCTCTTTCGTAGGCCAGTTCCTGCTTTTTTTTCTCGGTTTCCGCATTTTCTGCGGCCGCCTCTATGGCTGCCTGCAGTTTCTTTTTTTCTCTTTCCTGCCTGGAAATGGTCTCCTCTAAGGTATTCAAATCCAATTGGATCAGCAGTTCTCCCTTCGTCACCTTCTGCCCTTCCCGGACCCATACCTTTTCCACCTTCTGTTCTTCCTCCACGAAAATCGCTTCTTCTTTTAGTCCTTCCGTTTTTCCGGTTCCCTTTACCTGGTGGGTAATCACCTGATTTTCCATAGTCTTTACCGATACCCGGGCAATACCGAAGGAATCGGCAGCATGGGACAGAACAGTAAATCCTGCCATAAAAAGAAAAAAGATTCCTAATAATCCAGTCATTTTTTTCCGCTCCATAAGTTCCTCCATATCTATTCCTTAATTCCCATAGAAACGATCCCCTGCTCCAGATAATTCTGTCCGGCTGCAAAAACGAAAAGAGCCGGTATCATAACAACCACGGAGGCCGCAAAGGCCAGCCCCGCATTATCAAATCCGATCTGAGGAAGAAACAGGGAAAACGGCCACAGAGATTTGGTTTTCAGGAAAGCCATGGGCTGCTCAATGAAATTCCAGTATTCCAGAAACCCCAGTACCACAGCGGATAAAATCCCCGGGGAACCAAGGGGAAGCGCAATTTTAAAAAATATCTCCAGATGCCCTGCCCCGTCCAGTCTGGCAGCCTCTATCAGTGCTTTTGGTATGCCGGTGAAAAAGCGGTACATGATAAAAACCGGAAATGTGGAAAACACTGCAGGCAAAATCAGCCCCAGATGGGTATCCAGAAGGTTCAGATAATCCAGTAAAAGATAATCGGAAAGCATCAGAACCTGAAAAGGCATCATCATCAGCGCCACATACATCAGGAACAAAACCCTTTTTCCCCAAAAACGGTATTGGGAAAATCCCCAGGCGGCCGGCACACCCACCAGAAGCTGACCGATGATAATTGCACCTGTTAATTTTACAGAGTTCCAGAACATAGTAAAAAAAGACGGAGAATCTACCAGAAGCTCAACATATTGTTTCAGTGTGGGATAAAGGGGTACCAGCCGCCACTGCACAAACCCTTCCTGCCCCTCCTGCAGAACCGGCCGCAGCATTTCCCCTAATTCCCCATCGCCGGTAAAGGAGCCGATAAACAGTAATGCTGCCGGTAAAACAGTCAAAAACGCTAAAAATCCCAGAATGCTTCCTGTAACTGCGGAAACTCTTTTTTTCTTCATCTGTCCTTATTCCTCCTTTGTATCCCAGATCCGTTTTAAAAACAGAATTAAAATGAAGATAATTACGGAATTTACCACGGCCGCAGCGGCCATCTTGTCCACGGATAAATCCCGGTACCAGTTATTAAATAAATGCTGCAGCAGATACATGCTTTCATGGGGATAGTCCCCTGCCACCAGATAGGCTTCCCGGAATACTTTAAAAGCATTTAAAACGGACAGCACTACAATGGTAAACACCGAAGGCAGCAGATTAGGTACTGTTATTTTCCAGAAGCACTGCCAGCTGCCGGCTCCGTCAACCTTAGCCGCCTCATACAGGGTTTCAGGAATTGAAGCCAGTCCGGCAGTCCACAAAACCACATCATAACCTAAGTTTCTCCAGATATAGCTGATAACCAGAACCCAGAAAGCAGCTTTCGTATTCATCCAGTTTACCTGGGAGATTCCCAGCAGATGCAGCATACCATTTATCAGTCCCTGGGACTGAAAGAAAATTTTCCACAGCAGTACCACCGATGCAACCGGTATGGCCATCGGAAGCAAAAAGATGCTTTTTATCCCTTGTCCCCGGGTTCCTTTCCGGTGTAAAAGCAGCGCCAGAAAGAGAGATAACAGAAGGAGCAGAGGGATACACAGCCCCAGAAAGCGCAGGGTATTGAATGCCGCAAGCCGGAATGCCGTATTGTGAAATATATCTGCATAATTCTTCAGTCCGATAAATTTTCCGCTGAATGTTTCTGTAAAAGAGCGCCGTACTACATCCAGAAAAGGAAGCAGTACAAAAATAAAGACCCCCAGAAAACTTGGAAGTATAAAGAGAATTCCCGGCGCCTGTTTTCGCATATTCATATTCCTGTTATCCTCCTCTTTTGCTTTTCAGCATAGCACGGGAACCTCTAAATTTTCTCTAAGTATTCCCTCGTTCTTTTAGAGGTTTTTTAGAGATAGACAGGATATGCTATAATAGATATTATTTTGAGGAGCGAACAGACAATGAAAATATTAATTATTGAAGATGACGTGAATTTATGTGCTTCTTTAAAGTTTCAGCTGGAAGCGGAAGACTTTTCAGTGGAAGTGTGCCATGACGGAGAAGAAGGGCTGTATCTGGCATCCCAGCAGCTTTGCGATCTGATTTTACTGGATCGGATGCTGCCCCATATGGATGGGATGACCGTTCTGGAAAAACTCAGAAAGTCCGGGAATGCCATTCCGGTCATTCTTCTGACGGCCCTTGGAGAACTTCAGGACAGGGTACAGGGTCTGGACTGCGGAGCCGATGATTATATTGTTAAGCCCTTTGCCTTTGAAGAGCTGTTGGCAAGAATCCGCTGTATTTTCCGCCGTCCCCCTTCTATTACCACAAGCAGGATACTGCGCCTTGGAAACGTAGCTTACGATCCCCTTCAGAAAAAACTGCAGGGTCCTAAAAAGCAATGCACTCTCTCTAAGCGAGAAGGGGCTCTGCTGGAATTCTTTCTTCACAATCCCGGTCAGACCCTCCCCCGCTCCACTCTTCTTTTAAGAGTGTGGGGTCCTGATACCGACGTGGAAGACGGAAACCTGGATAATTATATTCATTTTTTAAGAAAGCGGCTGCTTTACACGGAGAGCACCCTCTCCCTGAAAACCGTCCGCGGGGTAGGATATGTACTGGAAGTTTATCAGAATTAAAAAGGGGCAATGATCCGGAAAAGATCATTGCCTCTTTTTCTTCTGCGGCAGATTACTCTGCCAGGTATAAGTTCACTTTCTGCAGAACTGCCTTCGCGCCTTCTTCCGGCGTCTGTTTTCCTTCTGCACATTTTTGCGCCTCATCCGATACTGCTTCAGTAATTACCGGATCCAGTTCTGACGGCTGTTTCAGAGACTCTCCCAGTTCCTGAATCTTACGGATGTCATCCTGAGACAGATTGTTTACATCTAAGTAAATGTTCATGCTTCCATCTGAGCTGCTGGTTCCGATAGTTAAGCCTTCCTCTCCTTCCGGCTGCCAGTAGGCGGTATCTTCATAGACTTCCCTGTTCACCGGAAGTCCTCCTCCCTGGCTGATCCTCTGGGCTTCGTCAGAAAACAGATATTTTACAAAGCTTACGCAGGCGTCCTTTTCCTTTGATTTGCTGTTTACGGCTGTGAGCATACAGGGAACAAAGGAATCCTGAGTCTGCCCCTTCCACTGTCCGTATGCCTGCCCTTCTTTTTGATCGATCGCAGATACCAGTTCCCGGAATACATCTGCAGAATATAAGGTTCCCATATTAAAGAGGGTCTCTCCTCCATAAACCAGAAGAATGTCTCCGCCGATTCCCATCAGATACCGATCCATCGACCCGCCGAATCCGGAAACCTCCTGCTCCTCTTCTTCCATCACCTGGTAAATCCGGGTAATCTGGGTAAGAAATTCTGTAATGGCTTCTTCTTTCACAGTCCCGTCCTCTTTCTTCCAGGCAGGTTCACATACATCTGCCATTTTATCCACCAGTGTCTCCATAGGCAGATAGCCGATAACTTTCTGACCGGGGCTTTCGCTTTTCAGTTTTTCCAGTAAATCTGCCAGACTTTTCAGATCGGCAGCCGCCTTTACATCTTCTTCTGCTCCCTGTACCAGCCCAATTCCAAACCGGGCCGGCATGGTATAAATACTTCCATCCTCCCGGGTGTAAGCATCTTTGATATTCGGCAGCAATCCTTCCGATTCATCCACTTCTTTCATAATATCTCCCAGATCCTCTAACATCCCTTTACTAATATAGGATTCGCTGGAAATCCCGTCCATAAAGAGAATATCCGGTCCCTTTTCTGCCATAATTTCTGTATTTAAATTCTTCAGAGCATCTGTCACTGTAACGGAAGAATTTTCCTCAATTCCCACCTCTAACTCTACATAAATATCCGGGTGTGCTTTCTGGAAAAGGGCGATAACCTGCTGAATTTCCGGATTTTCATAAAGAGCGTAGGCTTTTAACTGGGTTTCCGGAACTGAAGGGGTATCTTCCGACCACACATATTTTAACAGTTTACCCGTTCCGCTGCTTTCATCTCCCACTCCCAGGTAAAATTCCCCATCCGGGGTTCTGTCCATACACAAAAACGTAACGGACGGTGAACTGATGGAATTCAGTTTTCCATCCACAATCTGCTCCATCATATTTCCGCCCATGCTATGATAATAAATTCCGCCGTCATCCAGGTAGAAAATTTCTTCTTCCTGTTCTCCGGGAAGCATCAGAGTCGGCTTTCCGGTGAAACTGGTCATCTGATAATTGCTTTCCTTTTCTCTGATTTTATTTTTTAATGTCTCATCTGACGTTTCCGGTTTTCCGGTCTCCCAGTTATAAAACAGCACGTCCTCCGCTGTAGTAATAATCAAAGTCCTGCCCGCAACGGCGAATGTAACAGCCTTCAGAGACTCAAAAGTCTGCAGAACCTCTTCTTTTTGTAAATCCCACAGATACAGACTCTCTATATCGCTTAATATAATTTTTCCTTCGTCTGCAAACTGCGCTCCGGTCAATTGTCCCTGGGTATCTTCTGCAATTCCCATTTTACTTAAATCTATTTCCCTGATGTTCCCTCCCGGATCCTTATAATAATTTTTCATCAGGACTTCACCGTTTCCCTGAGCATCCACCTTGGAATAGTCCATCACCTGTGCGTAGAATTCTCCCCTGGATGATATTTTTAACATGGATACCGTCATGTTTTCCGTCAACGAAAAAGCATCGCTTAATTCCTCCTCTTTTTCCCAGCTTTCTCCCCCGTCTGCGGAACGAAACAGCGCCATCTGGTAACTGCTGTCTGAGAAACAGGCCAGCAGACTGCCGTCTTCCTGGACCGCCATAGTCACAAAATCAGTATATCCCTCCGGCATGGCTGTTTCTTCCTCTAAATACCGGCCCATAACCGTCTGACTGTCCTGATTTTTGCTTTCTTCTTCCTTTTTACATCCATTGAAGCAGGATGCAATCAGAAATACACACAGAAACACTGCTGTGATTTTACTTCCTCTGCCTTTTTTCAGCAATTTGTAGTCCTCCTTTTATATCAGTTTCGATAAAAAAGACCTTATCACGGTTTTCTCTAATTTGCCTCTAAAATTTCCAGAGATTTTTTAGAGATTTTTTAGAGAAATCAATGTTATAATAAAGCGATATTACATTTACAGAGGTATTCTTATGTTTCATAAATTACATATACGGTTCACATTCTTTTTTGCTTCTATTGCAAGTCTGATTCTTATATTTATGAGTATCATCTGTCTGCTGATTTCCGAAAAGGGCATGAAGCAGAATCACTACATCGCCTTTTTGAATAATATGAATGCGGCTATTACACACATCGAAAGTCAGAATGTCCTTACTTACCAGTGGTTTCTGGAAACAGAACAAAACGCCCGCCTTTTCATACGGATTAAAGACAATAACCGGGAGCTCTTTTACCAGAGACAAAATACTTCTCTGCAGGACCTCTTTGAAAAAACAGCGCAGACAGCCAGGGATACTTACGGTCTGGATATTGACAGTGAAGGAACTTCTTCGATTATGCAGAAAACCGACTTTCAAATCAAAGATGACGAAGGAACATCCTATTACGCATGTGCTGCCCGGATTCCCAAAGACCATGGTTTTTTAAGCGTTGTTGCCCTGGAACCCATGACCGGCTTAAAGCAGCAAATCCTCGTTCAGAGAATCGGATTTGTGGGCGCTGATCTTCTGGGGATTTTTCTGCTGACTGTTTTTTCCTGGTTCTTTACCAAAAAGCTGCTTTCTCCCATTGAGAAAAACCGGAGGCAGCAGGCGGCATTCATTTCCTCCGCTTCCCATGAGCTGCGCTCTCCTCTGACAGTTATCCTCTCGGATCTTTCTGCGCTGAAAAAGGCGGATAATAAGGAAAAACAGCAGGCCTTTCTCTCTTCCATAGAACAGGAAGGGCTCAGGATGTCCCGGCTGATTGAGGACATGCTGGCGCTGGCCAATGCCGACAGCCATTCCTGGAGCATCCACCTGGAAGAAACGGAAGTAGACACTCTTCTTTTAGACACTTACGAAAAGTATGAACCTTTAATGAGGGAAAAGAAACTTCATTTTTCCATCCGTCTGCCCGACGAGATTCTACCGCCCTGCAGTATGGATTCTGTACGGATTCTGCAGGTTTTATCCATTCTTCTGGATAATGCCCTCTCCTATGTGCCTGCAGGCGGTCATGTGCAGATAGGCCTTATTTATCAGGCTCCTGCTTATCTTATTTCCGTCTCTGACGATGGACCCGGCATTTCTGCCGAACACAGGGAACACGTCTTCCGGCGTTTTTACCGGGGAGATTCCTCCCGCCATGAAAAATCTCATTTCGGTCTGGGACTTAGTATTGCCAGTGAGATTATGAAACTTCACAAAGGTGAAATTACACTTACTGACTCTCCCGAAGGCGGCGCCTGTTTCCTGCTGAAATTAAACTCCCGTTATGAATAAAAAAACGCTGCTGTTTTCCAAAGGGAAAACTATGCAGCGTTTCCTTTTACCTAAGTTTCTTTATTCGCTTCGCAGTGCGTCTATGGGGTTTAGGTTTGCTGCTTTAATGGAAGGAAGCAGTCCGAAGACAATTCCGATCCCCATAGAAAATAACACTGCCGCCACAATAGCCGGAATGCTGATGGCCGTGGGTGTCTCCGAAACCCGGGATACGATCTGGGATAATACGATTCCGGATACCACGCCCAGGATACCGCCAATGCTGGTTAATACTGCCGCCTCAGTAAGAAATTGAATCAGAATCGATTTCTTTCTGGCTCCAATCGCTTTTTTCAGACCGATTTCACTGGTTCTTTCTGTTACAGATACCAGCATAATGTTCATTACTCCAATACCTCCAACTAACAGAGAGATGCTTGCAATCCAGATTAACTGGCGGCTGGTACTTTCACTGAGCTCCTGAAGGTTTTTGGCTTTCTCCAGAATGTCTTCTGCCTTGTATTTCATCTTGGAATCCGAATCCGTAATCGCTTCGTTTAAAATATCGGCCGTCTGTTTGCCCACCGTGCTCATAGCCTCTGTGGATGATGCTTTAACGGCCGCATTTTGCGGCTCGTCATATTTATAGACGATCGGCCAGTCTGCACTTGGTATTAACACCTTTCCCGTAGACTGCTGAAAATATGTATAATAATCATCAATGGTGTTAATCGTCGGCACGAATGTTTCCGTCTGAGTAATAACCCCAACAACCACAAAGGGTTCTCCTTTTATTTCAATGGTCTTCCCCACAGGGCTGGCTTTTTTAAATAAAGTTTCGCCGGCGCTTTCATCCAGAATGGCCACCTTCCTGTATTCTTCATAGTCCTTGTCTACAAAGGCCCGTCCCTCTTTCATCTGATAACCGCAGGTATCCAGATAATTCTCGTCAATCCCGTATACCTGACCGCCGTCCAGACCGGCTTCTCCGTAGTAAATACTTTCCGCATAGGTTCTGCTGTAATAAAACGAGGCGTTTTCCACCTGTTCCATTTCTCTTATTTCTTCTTTTTGTTGGGTGGTCAGAATCGGTGCCTGAGACTGGCTGCCTGAATACTCTGCGTCATAGGCCGAGTCTCCGTCGTACAGGCTGACGGTAATCGTGTTATTTCCGGCTCCGATCAGGTTCTCTTTAATCTGTTCGCTGGTTCCTTTAATGGTAGAAACGATGGAGATAATGGAAGCGATTCCTATAATGATTCCCAGCATGGTCAGAAAGGAGCGCATTTTATGGGACCAAATCCCCTGAAAAGAAAGCCTAATATTTTCTAACATGTTTTTCCCTCCTAGTAAATTCCATACAGATCATCAATACTTCCTTCTTTCGTCTTTGCCCCCTCTTTTACACCTTTTCCATAAGGAAATGCCAGCTTATCTTCCAATGTCAAATCTCCGCTGACCGATACGCTGTAGCCCCCGTCCTGACTGGTCCCCACCGTCACCGGCACTTTCTTCAGGACTCCGTCTGCGTCTTTATAAACATAATCCTGTCCGTCTTCTGTTATCACAAACGCTTTAGCGATTTGAATGCTGCCGTCTGCGTTTTCCATAGCAGCGTCCACCGTCAGATTTACATATTCCTGTACTTTTAACTGCACGCTGGTATCCGGAATTTCCGCCAGGAAGGAATAATAGGATACATTGGTATTTCCCGTATTATAGTATGACTGAGATGCCACCGGATAGTCGGATACTTCATCAATCACTGCGGCAAAAACGTTTCCGCTTTCATATGCAATTCCGCTTATGGTCTGTCCCGGCTGCAGCAGATCCCGCTGCAGCTCGCTGACGGTTCCCTGCACGTAATAGCCTTCGTCACTGTCAATGGTAATGAATCCGTTTCCGGAATAACTTCCGGTATCCGGATCGCCCACGTTTTTTACTGTGCCGTCAATGGTGCTGGTAATTGTTTTTTTCGCCACTTCTTTTTCCAGTTTGGAAATCTTAATTTCACTTTCCTTTATATCCAGCTTTAGTCCGTCTATGGTGGTCTGCTGCTGCTCGATGGCTTCTTCCCTGGAGACGGAGGAACCTGTATCCGTCTCTTCCTGCGGTTCTTCCTCATCTACATAACCATCTTCTGAGTCTATATCGGGATCCACGGTTAATGTATCGTCCTCTTGTGAATCTTCCTCCTCGTCTTCCTGCTTCTCAAACTGCATCCCTTCAATGGAGAAACGGTTTACTTTTTCCGGATCCTGCAGTGGGAAAGAACTGCCTTTAAATGTTTCTGACAAAAGCATATCTTCTTCTTCTCCCACCTGATCCCGGTCAAAAAATCCGAGACAGAACCAGTATCCTCCCTGGTTTTCCACGGTCTGCCCCTGGGCGTCAAATCCTGCCATTTTATTGAAAAAAGATCCTTTTATAATCACTTCTTTTTCTTTCCGGCTGCATAAAAACACAAAGGGATCTTCTCTGGTCCCTTCTCCCGAATAAGGCTGACTGTCATAATCCAGAGCAGAGTAAAAAACTATATCTTCCGGAATTTCTTCTATCTGGGAAGAATCCTCATCTTCTGGTTCCAAAGCCGTTTCCTCTTCGCCGATACTTTCCCCGTCTTCCTCCACCAGATTCTGTCCGGAAAGGAAGATCATACTCCTTTTGGTTCCCTGATAGCTCATAGAGACTGCCCTCTGAGCTTTTGTTCTCTGAGCCGTCGCAGACATTTCTCCGTCTGTCTTCTCCTCCTGATCGGTTCCGGAAGACGTATTTTCCGTGGGATCCGGCGTAATCTGAATATTGGTCTCCTCCTCAATGGATCCTCCGTTTTTCAGGCTTTCCAGTCTGTCTTCTGCTTTTTTCAACTGCAGCTCCTGACTTTCTTTGGTCAGTTTTGCAATGTCCAGTTCCAGCTCTTTTAAGGTCATATCCAAAGTCAGAAGCTTGTCTCCCTTTTTCACCCGATCGCCTTTTTTTACATAAACTTCCTGTATAATTGCCTCATCATCCAGTTTTACGTTCTGGGATACACTGGTGGTAATTGTTCCGCTCAGGGAAGATGTGGCCTGATAACTTTCCGAATAGATACTCTCAACAGGCACCACCAGAATTTCCTGTACATTTGCCTTTTTTGCAAATATAAGCGCTCCTGCGCTTCCTGCGCAGATAAGTACTGCCGCAATCCCCCCTGCCAGAATTTTCTTTCCTTTTGTCATACACGGCTCACCTCTTTCTCACTTAGCCGTCCGTCCCGGATTGTCACGGTTCTTTTTGCAAAGGACGCAATTTCCGGATCGTGGGTAATCATCAGCACGGAAACTCCTTCTTCGTTTAATTTCTGAAACAGTTCCATTACCTGATGTCCGGATTTCGTATCCAAAGCCCCTGTAGGTTCGTCTGCCAGAAGCAGCTTCGGATTATTGACCATAGCTCTGGCAATCGCTACTCTCTGCATCTGTCCTCCGGAGAGCTGATTGGGTCTGAAATCCACACGCTCCGCAAGCCCTACCCGCTCTAAGGCACGAAACGCCCTCTCCCGTCTCTCTCTTCTGGGAATTTTCGCATAGTTTAAAGGCATTTCCACATTCTGAAGCGCGGTCTGCCGGGGAAGCAGATGAAAGCTCTGAAATACAAAGCCTATCTTCTTTAAACGAATGTCTGACATTTCATTTTCTGTACATTTGGAAATATCCTGACCGTCCAGGAAGAATTCGCCCCGGGTGGGTTTATCCAGACAGCCGATAAGATTCATCAGCGTAGTTTTCCCTGAGCCGGAAGGCCCCATAACTGCCACATATTCTCCCTCTTCCATGGAAAAGTTCACATTCTGAAGAGCCGGAACGGTTATCTTTCCCTGATTGTATTCTTTACAGATTCCATTTAATTCCAATATCACGGCGACACCTCCACATTACTGTCCGGAGCCTCCATATCCTGCATCTGGGGATCCACAATCACATCCTGTGGAATATCCTCCAGCATCTCGTCATCCATAATCACAGAGCCGCCGGAAGAGTCACTGACATCTCCCCCGCCGGTACTGCTGTTCCTGCTGTCAGGTGAACCCATTTCCTCATCCACAACTGCATCCTGTGTTTCATCAGTTTCTCCCTCTGCAGGATCCGGAGCAACCGTTTCTTCCTGAGTCTCGTCCTGAATCTCTTCTGAGACGGTTCCTGCATCTTCCTGTGGATCTTCTTCCGGAATCACTTCCTTATCACTTTTTGTAACTTCCATTCCCTCTTTCAGATCCTGTGTGGGAAAGGCAATCCAGTCTTTCTTATCCAGCCCTTCCTGTACCTGATATTTGCCTAATTGTTCATCATATTCTCCTACGGCAATCTCTCTTTTCTCCAGGCTGCCATCTTCAGCGGCCGCCCAGACATAGGGCTCTTCCTGAGGATTTACAATATAATATTCATCCAGCCATACGCCTTCTCTGGCTGCAGTCTGGCCATTGTCCATCTCAATATAAACATGCTGTCCCAGCATCAGCCCTTCGGAATTTTTCAGTTCTACATAGAAGGGATAGCTGGTAGAAGTCTGCTGTGCCTCTGAGGAAGAAGCATCAAACCCTGCATAAGCAGCAGACCCGGAGCCATCCTGGGTGCTTTCCATATCTACCGTCCCCATGGTTCCGTTCCAGATCTGGCTTTCATCTACTCTGGAACGAATCAGCACCGGTTCTCCCTGTACAATGGAGCGGATATTCTGCTCATTTACCATTCCTTTTACCTGGTAGGCGCCAGTACTTAGTATGGTCATAAAAGCGCCTCCGGAGCTGCTTCCCGATGCCGTGTCGTCTACCACAGGTTCTCCGTCCACAGCCACTGCGGTATTATCGGAGAGTTTACTGCTGTCAATACTTTTTACCACGCCGTCAATTTCACTGGTTACTGTGGTATTTACCGCTGCTTTTTCCAGTTTCTCGATTTCTGCTTTCTTACTCTTCTGATCATATTCATTTTTCTTCAGGTTCATCTTTGCTGTCTGAATCTGAATGGTATAGGAAAGCTGCTGCTCCTCTGAAGCCTCTTCTTTTTCTTTTTCATAGGTATTCATCTGCTCCTGCAGACTTAAAGCTTCATTTTCCAGTCTTTCCAGGGCCAGTTTTGCCTCATCCAAAGAATCCTGGCTGGTACTGGCGTCATATTCAAAAAGTACGTCTCCGGCCTTGACTTCCTGGCCTTCTTTTACCTTAACTTCTTTCACTGTCCGGTTGCTTTCCAGTTTTATCTCTACCGTTTTCTGGGGCTCTACAACACCTGCAAAACGGTTGGATGTGCCTGACAGATCTTCCCCCATTAACGTGCTTATCTGTGTCACATAGACAGTTTCTTCCTGGGAGTCTCCTCTTCCTCTCAAAAAGAACCACCCCAGGCCTGCCAGCAGACAAACGCCTGCCACAATCCCCCCTGCGATTGCATTACGTTTTTTCATACTGCCCTCCTGTATGTAAAAATACATCTATAAGTTCTTATTCTGTATATCATATCAGATTTTCCCCGAAAAAGGAACCCTGTCCATTTGTAGGTTTTTCCTTTCTATTTTTACATAAAAACTACAATTTTCGACAAAAAATAGGGCTCATCTCCCACTTTATTAGGAATTTTTGACATTTGTAATCTTATCTGATAAAATAAGTGCAAGATTGCGGAAAGGAAGAACAGTATGCAGATCGTAAAACATATGCTGCCGGTTATGCTGGCTTTCACTCTTTTACTTGCCGGATGCAGCAGCCCGGAAGAAAAAGCAATTAAAGAAGTTATTATAAACGAATTGGATCTTCTGAAAGATTTGGATTCCGGCGCATTTGAGGAATATATCTCTTATGAGGAACTGTTTTCTCAATCCGGAGAGGACGCTGCACTTTCCTCGGAAATGAAAGATGTGTTTGATCTATTTTTCAAAGATTTTAATTACAAAATTATGGAGGTAACGGTAGATAAAAAGGCGCGTACTGCTGACGCGGTTATCCGGCTTACCACCATTGACGCCCGTTCCCTTGCTGCGGACTTTGCAAAAGTTTATTTAAAAGAAGAGATGATGAGTACCGCCCACGGTGAAGATACGGATTCCGTTTCTTCTCTGGATAACCGTTATCAGTTACTGCGTGATCTTTTAACGTCCAATTCTTATGAGAAGGTGGAAACTACCTGTTCCATGCATCTGAGCAAAACAGAAGATAAAACCTGGATCATCCGGAAGGATTCTGCCCTGGAAAATAATCTGGTGGGGAATCTGATCAGCTGCCTGGCCGATCCTGATATTTTAAGCCCGAAGGACACAGTCACCGTTTATTTCGATACCATTAAAGGAATGTCTGAAGAGGAAATGAGCCGTTATTTTAAAATGCAGAACCTGCTGAATACGGAAGATACGCAGAAAAACCAGATTGCCTCTGCTTTAGTGAAACAACTGCACAAACATTTCGATTATAAAATAAAGGATGTTTCCGATGATGGTTATCAGGCTTCTGTCACCGTTGAAATTACCACTTTTGACAGCGATTCTATCATGGACAGCTATAACCGGCAGTTTGAGGAATACCTGGCCACAGCAGACGCAGTTATTGACGGGGAAGAGGGCCGGCTGGATAAATCTCACCAGCTGCTGCTGACCTGCATCGAAGAGAATACCGCCTCCAGCACCTCAACGATTACGATCCCTATGAACAATGACGGCGTTTCCTGGAAAATGGAAATGGGCAAAAATTTAGAAGAAGCTTTATTCGGAAAATTATCTTCTTCCGCTGCTTCTGCAGAAACGGATTCGGAAGAAGAATCAGAAGAATAAAAGAGAAAGCGGCCGCTCTCAGAAATTGTGAGATTTGGCCGCTTTTCTATGTCCTTTTTTAGTTTTCCTGTTTCGGTTTTATCTGAAGTCCCAGTTCTTCCAGCTGTGCTTCACTTACAGGTCCTGGTGTTTCTGTCATCAGACAGGAGGCGTCTTTTACTTTCGGGAAAGCAATCACTTCACGGATACTGTCCGCCTTTGCCATAAGCATTACCAGACGATCCAGTCCATAGGCCAGTCCTGCATGAGGCGGAACTCCGTATTTAAATGCATTCAGCAGGAATCCGAACTGTTCATAGGCAGCTTCTTTTGTAAAGCCAAGAGCCTCAAACATTTTCTCCTGAATGTCATTCTGATGGATTCTCACACTTCCTCCGCCAATCTCGTTTCCATTTAAAACGATGTCATAGGCTTTGGCACGGACTTTTCCCGGCTCTGTATCCAGAAGCGGTAAGTCTTCTTCCATCAGCATAGTAAACGGATGGTGCATGGCCGTATATCTGTTCTCTTCTTCGCTCCACTCTAATAGAGGGAATTCTGTTATCCAGACAAACTTAAATTCATCTTTATCAAACAGTTCCAGCTGTTTAGCCAGTTCCACACGCAGAGCGCCCAGTACATCATAAACCACTTTGTTTTTATCTGCCGCAAATAAAAGGAGATCTCCCGGCTTTCCATCCATTCCCTGAATCAGAGACTGCATTTCTTCTTCGCTCATAAATTTGGCAAAAGAGGACTTCACCTTTCCGTCTTCGGACAGAGCAATATAAGCAAGACCTTTGGCGCCGTATCCTTTGGCAAATTCCACTAATTTATCGATTTTCTTTCGGGGCATGCTTCCCTGTCCGGAAACATTAATTCCCCTTACACTTCCTCCGTTTTCCAAAGCCGTGGTGAAGACGCCGAAGCCGCAGTCTTTCACAAGATCGCTGACGTTTTTCAGTTCCATGCCAAACCGAAGATCCGGCTTGTCTGAACCAAAGCGATCCATGGCTTCCTGCCAGCTCATTCTCTGGATAGGAAGGGGCACTTCAATGTCCATAACTTCTTTAAATAAGAAGGCCAGATACCTTTCATTTACATCAATAACATCATCCACGTCAACAAATGACAGCTCCATGTCGATCTGGGTAAATTCCGGCTGGCGGTCTGCCCTTAAATCCTCGTCACGGAAACATTTGGCGATCTGGATATAACGATCGTATCCGGAGCACATCAGTAACTGCTTTAAAATCTGAGGAGACTGGGGCAGTCCGTAGAATTCTCCGGGATGTACACGGCTGGGTACCAGATAATCTCTTGCTCCCTCCGGTGTACTCTTGGTAAGGATCGGTGTTTCAATCTCCAGAAATCCCTCTTTCTCAAAGAACTGACGGGTCAGCATCGCTACCTTGCTTCGAAGCATTAAGTTTCTCTGCAGATCCGGTCTTCTCAAATCCAGGTACCGGTATTTTAAACGTACTTCATCTTTAGTTTTGGAATTTTCCTCAATGGGGAAAGGAGGAACATCCGCCTCAGATAAAATTCTCAGAGACTCTGCACGGATTTCGATTTCCCCTGTTGCCAGATTTTTATTCACGGCTCCCTGTCTTTTCTCCACAGTTCCGGTGACTGCAATGACAAATTCACTTCTCAGTTTCCCGGCCTTTTCAAATCCTTCCGGATCAATGGTTCCGTTTTCAAAAATCAACTGAATGATACCGGAACGGTCCCTTAAATCCACGAACACAATTCCGCCTTTATTTCTCGCTTTCTGTACCCAGCCCATCAGTGTCACCCGGGCGCCGGCCATCTCTGTTGTTACTTCTGCACACCGGTGTGAGCGGTGCAGTCCCTGCATACTTTCAGCCATATCATTTTCCCTCTGCTTTCTCTGTTTATTCCATTCTGTCTTTAAAAAATTCCGTAATCTCTTCATAGCCCTCTTTCACAAGCTGTTCTTTCTGGAATTTTTTATTCTTTTTCATAATTGAAAGATTCACCTGAATCCCCTGTTTTCTCTCTTCTTCTGCCTGGTTCAGGATGGTGAGAAGTTTCTCTTTCGGCATGTTTTTCTCGATTAAATATGCCTTCTTTCCTGCCTGGGAAGGTACGGTGTAGCCTCTCTCCAGAAGCAGCATAACAATTCTCTCAAATCCGATGGAAAAACCGCAGGCGCAGGTGTCGTTGCCTGTGAATTTACCGATCATTTCATCGTAGCGTCCGCCTCCGCCGACGCTTCCTCCGAATTCATCCATAGAGATTTCAAAAATCGGACCTGTATAATAAGACATTCCCCGAACCAGCGTAGGATCAAATTCAATCTTAAAATCTGCCGTTTTGGCCGTGTTTACACATTCCATAATGGTGCATAAATCCTCGGCTGTATTTCCATCCAGGACTTCCTGTAAAATTTCTTTACAGGTTCTGACGCCTTCCACATCGTGGGTAATTTTCTGGAATAAATCCAGATATTTCTTAATGGATTCCTGGGCAAATCCTTCTTTTTCCAGTTCCTGAGCCACTCCGTCCATTCCGATTTTATCCATCTTGTCCAGAATAATAAAGACAGTATCAAAAGTCTCCGGTGCAAATCCGCTGTACTGGGCCATAGCCTTTAAAATTTTCCTGTCATTGACACGGATAGTAAAATCATGGAAATCCAGTTTTCCCAATAATGTAGTAGTCGCCAGAATCAGTTCGATCTCGGCCAGATAGGTAGGTTCTCCCAGAATATCTATATCACACTGCATAAACTGACGGAAACGGCCTCTCTGGGGACGATCCGCTCTCCATACATTGCCCATCTGCAGAGCTTTAAAGGGAACCGGAAGTTCATTGGCATGGTTGGCGTAATATCTGGAAAGAGGCACTGTTAAATCGTAACGAAGCCCTCCGTCTACCAGATCCATTTCTTCTCTGGCTGTTTCCAGCTTCAGCTTTTCTCCCCTTTTTAAAATTTTAAAAATCAGTTTCTCATTTTCGCCGCCCTGTTTGCTGCACAGATTCTCTATATGTTCCACACATGGCGTCTCAATGGATGAAAAGCCAAAGGTTCCATAGGTTTCCCGAATCATGTTCATCACATAATTACGGATTTCCATTTCCTTCGGTAAAATATCTTTCATGCCTGTTGTTGGTTTTTTCTTTAATGCCATAGTGACCTCCTTTATTTATGTACTGCTCTTTGAAAGGCTATAAATACTTTCATATCAAAGTTTTTCACTTCTTCTATCATTAATTCTATCGCTGTTTCTGTCTCAAATGCTTTTCGGTACGGCCGGTCGGAAGTCAATGCACAAAACACATCACATACCCGAAGGACTCTGGCACCGATGGGAATCTCTTCTCCTGCCAGATTCGTCGGATAACCGCTGCCGTCATAATTTTCATGATGATACAAAACACTGTCCAAAACAAACTGCGAATATCCCTGTTCCTTTAATTCCTCATATCCCAGGGTGGAATGCATACGGACATATTTTAATTCTTCAATTAAAAGGGGATCCTGTTCATCTCCGTTTATATAGCCGGTCAGCCTTAGCTTTCCTATATCGTGAAGCATTCCGGCGATAGCAAGCTGATAACATTCTTCCTGCGACAGCTTCAATTCCTGTCCCACATCATAGGCCAGATTACTGACACAGATCCCATGGTTCAGTTCCGTAGATAAATCAAACTCCAGAATCCGCATCCCTTGTCTGTCCCTTACTGCCATTGAATTCCTGCCTCCTTGCGCGCAATCATCTCATCAATGCGTTCCATGTAATTTTTTATATCTTTTACATTTTCCACCCGCTCAATCCTCTGCCCTCCGTCGTATACCAGTTTACTGGAACCGCCGGCTCCCAGAGCGATGATGGGCTGTTTTTCTTCCATAATTAGTATATTGTAAATTCCGGCTTTGTCAACTGCCGCGTACCCTACATTTTCAAAATTCCCCTTCATATTTTTCTGACGGTACAGATAATAGGGGCCCATGCCCATTTCATAGGCATATTCCATAGTCATATCCATGATTTCCTGGGTATTCTCAAAGGTCAGTTCCTGATACTGCTCCCGGAACATGTTTAAACGGGCAGCCCTCTTAACTGCCAGGGAATGAACCGTTAAGCTGTCCGGTCCCAGTAAGCGGATTTCATCCAGAGTATGTTTTACCATTTCTTTATCTTCTCCGGGCAGTCCCACAATCAAGTCCATGTTGATATTATCAAATCCACACTTTCTGGCTAACCAGTACGCCTCTTTCGTCTGTTCTACTGTATGCTTTCTTCCGATCAGATCCAGAGTACTCTGGTTCATAGTCTGAGGATTTACGGAAATCCGGGTAACCGGAAATTCTTTCAGCGCCTTTAACTTTTCCTCCGTGATACTGTCCGGTCTTCCGGCCTCCACCGTATATTCCCTGACCGTCTCTGTGGGGAAGTTCTCTTCGATGCAGGAGAGCAGCCGGCGAATCTGGCGGGGATTTAACGTGGTAGGTGTTCCCCCTCCAATATAAATGGTATCCAGAGTTTTTCTCTTTGTCATCTTCGAAACTTCTCTGATTTCTTTTGTCAGAGCGTCCAGATATTCGTCCACCCGCTTTTCCCATCTGCTTAAAGGATTAGAGCTGAACGAACAGTACAGGCAGATGCTGGGGCAGAAGGGAATTCCCACATAGAGACTGTAGCCGTTCTCATAATTAATCTCTTTTAAAATTTCTTTTTCCCGGTTGGCAATGGTAATGCTTAGAGCCGTTTTCTTCGGGCTGACCAGATAATGCTCCCTCATATGAGCTGCAATCTCTGTGTTTTTCATACCTTTTTCCAGCATTCCCATAACCAGCTTTGCAGGACGGATGCCCGTCAGAGTTCCCCAGGGCAGCTCTCTGTTTTCTTTCTCTTTCAGGATCTGATATAAAAGGGTTTTGATCTGATCTTTTCTCTGTTTTCTCTGTTCTCTTATATCCTGGCAAGAAATAAGGGCAATCTCTTCTCCATGATTGGATTGCCCTGCACTTTTTCGGTATCCGTCTTCTCCTGCCTCTTTCAGGCAGAGAGAAAATCCGGTATCCGACTGCATTACGTATAGAAGTAATGTTTCTCCTTCCGGGTTCTGATTTTCCTCCATACACCGTATTTCCGCCTGGGGATAAAACGCTTTTACCAGTGCATAAATATCATGTTCAAAATCCCGGTTATTTAATACAATTCCTATTTTACACAAAGGGATTATACCTCTTTTCGTATCCTATTGTAGTCATGGATTCATGTCCCGGATACACCTGGGTATCCTCAGGCAGGGACTCCAGCAGACGATGCAGACTCCGAATAATCTGAGACGTACTTCCCGTAGGAAGATCTGTTCTTCCCACAGAGCCGCAAAACAGGGTGTCCCCGCTGATTAAAATGTTTTCCTCTTTTAAATAATAGCAGCAGCTCCCCTGGGTGTGCCCCGGGGTATGAAGCATCTGGATAGAAAAACCGGCCGCTTCAAACACTTCCAGGTCCTCTAGCCAACGGTCAGCTTTCAGGGAAAGCCGGCCTCCCGGATGAAATCCGGTGAGATTCTTCATGGGATCTGCCAGAACCTCTTCCTCCTTCTGACAGGCATAGACGGTAACCTGATATTTTTCTTTCAGTGGGACAACTGCCTCAATGTGATCGTAATGGCCATGAGTCAGAAGAATTCCCACCGGTTTTCCTCCCATTTTCTGAATGACTGCTTCAATCTTATCCGGCTGGTCGGCAGGATCTGCGATGAGCAGTTCCTTTGTTTCTTTATTCATTAAAAAATAACAGTTTGTATATACCGGTCCCAGCACACATTGCTGCATTTCCAGTTTATTCATGCTCTCCTCCTTGTCAGCCTGTGGTTCGTTCCACATCTATTACACTTTCCACCTGCAGAATCTTCTCTACCAGACTCCGCAGCTCCTCTTTGCTTCCGATTTCAAAGCTCAGAGAAATGGTTCCTTTGTCCTGCTTGTTAGTTCTGCTGTTGATGGATTTCACATCGATCTTTCTCTCGGTGAAAATTTTGGAAATATCCACAAGCAGGCCGGTCCGGTTGTTCACAAAGACCTTGATCTCTGCTTCGTATTTTTCCTGTTCTTTTCCGGAACCCTGCTGCCATTCCGCTTCAATTAACCGACTTCGGTCCATTTCCGACATGCTCAGTACATTGACGCAGTCTGTACGGTGTATGGAGATGCCTCTTCCTCTTGTAATAAATCCTACAATTTCATCTCCCGGTATGGGGTTGCAGCATCTGGAGAAACGAACCGCCACATCGTGAATGCCTTTTACCACAATACCGCCTTTTTTCTTAACGATATGCAGCTTCTCTTTCTGATCGTTGGTGGCCTCCAGAACCTGCTCGTCTGTAATCTTCTTCTTGTTTTCTTTGTCATAAGCCTCCATCAGCTTATTTAAGACCTGGCCCTCTTTCAGGCCGCCGTGTCCGATTGCGGCCAGAACAGAATCCCAGTCCCGGAATCCGTATTTGTGCATGACAGATTCCATATATTTGGATTTTAAATACTGAGACAATTTAATGCCTTTTAGTTTTCCATACTGGTTCAGCATCTCCTTGCCTTTTAAAATATTGTCTTCTTTTAATTCTTTCTTAAACCACTGGTTAATCTTGTTTTTTGCCTGTGTGCTTTTTACCAGTTTCAGCCAGTCACGGCTGGGACCCTGAGAGTTCTGAGAGGTGATAATCTCAATTCTGTCTCCGTTTTTGATTTCGTACTCAATGGGAACCAGCTTCCCGTTTACTCTTGCTCCTACCATTTTATTGCCTACCGCGCTATGTACACTGTACGCAAAGTCGATGGGTGTCGAACCGTTTGGCAGGGTTTTTACATCTCCCTGAGGAGTAAAACAATACACGTTATCTGCAAATAAATCCAGGTCATTTTTCAGAAGGCTCATGAATTCCTTATTATCGGACATGTCCCTCTGCCATTCCAGAATCTGGCGCAGCCAGTTTAATTTTTCTTCTTCGCTCTTTCCTACAGACTTCTTGCCGTCTGAAGATTCCTTGTATTTCCAGTGCGCCGCAATACCGAATTCGGCCGTTTTATGCATTTCAAAAGTCCGAATCTGTATTTCAAAGGGCTGTCCTTTGGGACCAATCAGGGTTGTGTGAAGGGACTGATACATGTTCGGCTTCGGCATTGCGATGTAGTCTTTGAACCTTCCCGGGATAGGTTTATACATCTCATGGATGACGCCCAGGGCTGCGTAACAGTCTTTTACTGAGTCTACCAGTATCCTCACTGCAAACAAATCGTAAATCTGATCAATGGTTTTATCCTGATTGACCATTTTTTTATAGATACTGAAAAAGTGCTTTACACGGCCGTCTACCTGAGCCTTTATATTTGCGTCTTTCATATGACGCTGTACCTGAGCCACAATTTCATTGACGAACTGTTCTCTGACGCTTTTTCTCAGAGCCACTTTCTCTACCAGGTCATAATACACATCCGGTTTTAGGTATTTCAGAGCCAGGTCGTCCAGTTCCACTTTGATTTTGGAAATACCCAGACGCATGGCGATGGGTGCGTATATATCCATGGTTTCTCTTGCTTTTTCCTGCTGCTTTTCCGGCTTCATATACTGAAGAGTCCGCATATTATGGAGGCGGTCCGCCAGCTTAATCAAAATAACCCTTATATCCTTGGCCATTGCCAGAAACATCTTTCGCAGATTTTCCGCCTGTACCTCTATCTTATCTTTGGAATAAGACAACTGCCCCAGTTTCGTGACTCCGTCCACCAGAAGTGCAACTTCTGATCCGAATTCTTTTTCCACTTCTTCATATGTCATCCAGGTATCTTCCACGGCGTCGTGAAGAAGTCCTGCCACAATGGTTTCTTTATCCAGTTCCAGATCCGCCAGAATAATGGCCACACACAGGGGATGTATAATATAAGGCTCTCCGGACTTTCGTTTCTGACCTTCATGTGCTGTTTTCGCAGTGCGATAAGCTTTTTCAATCATGGTGAGGTCCGTAGACGGATGATACTTTTTCACGCAGTGTATCAATTCCTGATACAGTTCTTCCGGACTTGTAAATTCGTTCATTGCTTTCACACTGGCATCTGCCTTTTTTACAATTGCCAAATCTTTTTCATCAATTTCCAGATTTCTTTCTCTCTCATCCACTCTCATCACCACCTATCCGCTAATTTCCCTTATTTACCCTCATAGCAAATGACGGATTCCACATCGTATCCTTTTAATTTTTCCCGGCCTTTTAAGCCTGCAAGTTCCATTAAAAATACAACTTTTACCACTTCTCCGCCTAAATCTTCAATCATTTCAATGGCCGCTTTGATTGTGCCCCCGGTTGCAATCAGATCGTCCACAACGGCCACTTTCTGTCCGGGACGGATAGAATCTCTGTGCATCTCAACAGTTGCCTGGCCGTATTCCAGTTCATAGCTCTTTTCAATGGTTTCACAGGGAAGTTTGCCTTTCTTCCTGACTGGTACAAATGGTTTATGAAGATTATATGCGATGGGAACTCCGAAAATAAATCCCCTGGACTCTGTCCCTACAATAACATCTACGTCTTTTTCTTTTAAACATTCCTGCATAGAGTCAATTGCCAGCTTCAACCCGTCTGCATCCTGTAAAATACTGGTCACATCCCGGAAAATAACTCCCTCTTCCGGAAAATCCGGAATACTTCTCACATATTCTTCAATTTTTTTCATATTCTCATCCTCCATTTGTCCTTCCCAAATTTAAAGAGATTTGTCGTATTATAGTATATTATTGATATAGTATAGCATTTTTTTATTTTCGGATCAATGAAAAGGTCACTGCTATTGATAGCTTAAAATGGTAATCTGCAGGTTTTCCCGGCCATTATAAGAGTTTATTCCGGGATAATAGACAATGGAAAGCTGCCTTTTTTCCTTTATCTTTTCTAAAAATGCTTCTCCTTCGCCGAAATAAACCGCCTCTATGGAAAACCCGTTTTCATCCGCCACCTGCATCTTCACCACATTTCGATTCTTCCCAAAAATTCTGGGGTTTAGTACATAAATCCCTTTTTGGGCAAATACAGGCTTGGTATTTCCTTTTCCGAACGGCTCCAGAAGTTCCAGTTGTTCAATTAATTCCCGTGTAATATAAGAAATGGGCATAGGTACATCAATGACCACTTTGGGCTGTAAATCTTCCTCTGTAAGCCTGCAGAGACGGTTTATTTTCTCCCGGAACGGCTCCACATTTTTCTCCTCCAGTGAAAGCCCCGCCGCCATTGGATGTCCTCCGAACTTGGTCAGAAGCTCTTTGCACTCATTTAAAGCCTCAAACATCGAATAGGTTTCTATGGAGCGGCCGCTTCCCTTTACCCCCTGTTCTCCTTTAGTTAAAACAATGGTGGGTTTATGATATTTCTCCCGGATTCTGCCTGCAATAATCCCTGCCAGACTTTCATGGCACTCAGGCAGATAAACCACCAGTACCCTGTCCTTGCTCAGCGAAGTAGTATCAATCTGGCGAATTGCCTCTTCTACCCCTTCCAGGGTCAGAGCCTTGCGGCTCTGGTTCATGGCCATTAAATCTCCGGCCAGCTTTGCCGCTTTTCGGGGGTCTTCTTCCTGCAGAAGTTCCAGGGATCTTCTGGCGGTATCCAGCCTTCCGCTGGCATTGATGCAGGGACCTAAGACAAAGCCGATATGGTATGCGCTTATTTTTTTATCTTCCAGTCCGTTGGCGCGTATCAGAGCCTGCAGGCCTGTGTTTTTCGTATTTCTTAAATATTTCAGACCTTCTTTTACCAGGATCCGGTTTTCCTCTTTTAAATCCATTACATCGCCTACGGTAGCTACGGCCACCAGATCCAGATAATCATACGTTTTCTCCCTGGCAATTCCTCTTTTTTCATAAAGAGCGCATATCAGTTTAAAAGCCACCCCTGCACCGCACAGCAGTTTACAGGGATAGGGGCAGGCCTTCTGTTTCGGATTAATTACTGCGTCTGCCGGAGGAAGTATCTCACGGATTTCTCCGTTTACTTCTTCATAGGGAACCTCGTGATGATCGGTAACAATCACAGTCAGACCTGCATCCTTTGCCATCTGAATTTCCTTTGCCGCTGCAATCCCATTATCGCAGGTTACTATGGTATCTACCCCGTCTGCAATTGCATTTTGAATTAATCCTTCGTGGATTCCGTATCCGTCTGTAATTCTGTCTGGAAGGTAGGTATCCACATCCGCCCCTAATTCTCTCAGCCCTTTCCGCAATATGTACGCAGAGGTAACTCCGTCAATGTCGTAATCTCCTATAATTCTTATTCTGGCATTTTGCTCTATCTTAGCCAAAATCAGTTCTACTGCCTTTTCCATATCTTTCATCAGAAAAGGATTGTTCAGTTGTTCCAGATTTCCATTTAAATATCCGTTAATGTCCTCCTCTGTGATTACATCCCGGTTCCGTATCAGCCTTGCGATAACCGGATCAATAGAAAATTTCTCTCCTATCCCCTGAAAATCTGCTCTTTTCGCCGCTACGACCCATCGTTCTTCTGTCATGATCTGCTCCTCTTCTCTTATTCTAAGATCCAAAAAGAAGACAGGGGCAACTGCCAGACACGCAATTGCCCCTTTTTCTTTTCTATGACTCTTTTTTCACTTCTGCATTTTCTGCCTTCATGGCATTTCTTTTTCTGTTTTTCTTCTTAGGCTGTTTCTGTCCGCTTTTTGCCGGTGCGGCAGCTTTTTCTGTTTTTACGGCAGCGTTTCCTGCGGTAACTGCTGCAGGAGCTCCGTTCTTTTTACGTCCAAGGCCATTTCTCATTACCATCCACAAAGCGCCTGTAATACATACAGATGAGTAAGCGCCGCAGACGATACCTACCATCAGAGGAAGCGCAAATTCCTGAATGGAGGATACACCCAGGAAATACAGAACAAATACCATTACAAAGGTAGTAAAGGATGTATAAATACTCCGTGTAAGGGTCTGTGTAATAGATAAGTTTACAACATTTGCCAAATCTTCCACTTTTCTCTGTCCGTGCAGATTTTCACGGATTCGGTCAAAGATAACAATCGTAGCATTGATAGAATATCCCACGATGGTCAGCATACACGCAATGAATGTATTACCCACAGAAATCCGGGCAATGGCATAAAAGGCCAGTACAACCAATACGTCGTGAAGCAGGGCCAGTACTGCGCTGCTTGCAAAACGAATGTCCTTAAACCGGAGCCAGATATATAACAGCATACAAATGGTTGCCACAATCACGGCTACCACTGCATCCCGTCTCATTTCTGAACTTACGGTAGCGGAAATATTTTCTGAAGAAATCAGACTTTCATCCACATCAAAGTTTTCCACCAACGCCTGGTTTAAAGCGTCTCTCTGCTCTACCGTCAGAGTTTTTGTCTTAATAGCCACCTGGTTGGTGCCTACCACTTTTGTAGGCTGTACATTCTTGTCACCGGTTACTTCTTCTACTACAGGGGTTACCTCGGAGTCAATCTCCTTGATACTCATATCCTTGTTAAAGGTTACATTGGTTGTGGTTCCCCCTGAAAACTCCAGACTGTAATTTAATGCTTTATTATCTCCGGTATTGGCATGAATCAGCATAGCTGCCGGAGCGCATAAAATCAGAATCAGAGAAACTGTAAAGAAAATTTTACGTTTTCCTACAAAGTCAATGCATTTACCTGTTTTCGCACGTCCGTAAAACTTCTCATCTCTTACTCCTACTGCGTAAAGGGCATTGACTACTAATCTGGAAACAACCAAGGCGGTAAACATAGAAATCACAATACCCATTGCCAGGGTATAAGCGAAACCTTTTACCGTACCGGATCCCATCCACATCAGTACAAAAGATGCAATTAAAGTCGTAATATTTCCGTCAAAAATCGCGCTGAAAGCTTTCTGGAATCCTGCTTTAATAGCAGAACGGACAGAGATACCCGCTGCGATTTCTTCTTTAATACGGGCATAGATAATTACATTGGCATCTACGGCCATACCAATACCCAGAACGATACCGGCAATTCCGGGAAGGGTCAGGGTAATATCAAAGGCATTCAGAGAAATCAGCATGATACAGGTATACAAAAGCAGCGCAATGCCGGCTACCACACCGGGAACGCGGTATACAATAATCATGAATACAATAACAATTACCAGTCCGATGGCTGCTGCCAGAAGGCTGGTGGAAATCGCTTCTTCTCCAAGCTGTGCTGCCACAACGCTGGAACGGATTTCTTCCAGTTCCAGGCCCAGAGAGCCGATTCGGATATAGGAAGCCAGCTCCTTTGCTTCTTCCACAGAACCCATTCCGTTGATCTCTGCTTTTCCGCCTGTAATTTCCGCCTGTACAACGGGAGAGCTGATTACTTCCCCGTCATAAATAATAGAAATAGACTGGCCGATATTTTCTTTTGTAGCTTCTGCAAATTTAGTCTTTCCGCTGTCTGTTAAAGTCAGATTTACAACGTATTCTGTATTTCCTGACTGGTTCTGAACAGCTCCTCCCTCAGCGTCGGCTACATCGCTTCCTTCCAGAACCACATTTCCCGCACTGTCCTGGAATTCCAGAGAACCGGGTTTACCCAGGTCTTCCAGAATCTGGTTTGCATCCGTTACCCCGGGAATTTCCACGTTAATGCGGTTATCTCCTTCCTGGTAAACCTGTGCTTCTGTACTGTACTGTTCCACACGTTTCTGCAGTTTATAGATGGTATCAGATACCTCTTCGCTGCTTGGATTTTCTTCCTTGGCCTGGTAAGTAATACTTACACCGCCGGACAAATCCAATCCCGTCTTAATATTTTTTGCCGCCCCGGTTCCTGTGGGGCCGATTCCTACCGCTGCCGTATATCCCAGAAATGCCAGTATCAGCACAGTCAGAACCAGGATGGCAACTCCTCTGTTTTTCTTCATTGTCTTTTCCTTCCCATATCTTTATTCTGCCAATGCGGCTTTTATCATAATCGCGCATTCCACGCGCTTTCTCTGCAGTTTGCAGCCGATTTCATAAGTATCCTGAATCGTTCCATGGAACTTATAAGAGTTCGCCGCACAGCCGCCGCTGCAGTAGAACCGGGCGAAGCAATCTTTGCACGCTTCTTTCGTGTAAACATTACAGCCCTTGAATTCTTCCTGAATCTGAGGTTTTTTTATCCCCTCAAAAACATTTCCCATCAGATACTTCTCTTCCCCTACAAACTGATGGCAGGGATATAAGTCTCCCCAGGGAGTCACTGCCAGATACTCCGTACCGGATCCGCATCCGGAAAGCCGTTTATAAACGCAGGGGCCTCCTGTTAAGTCAATCATAAAATGGAAGAAATTAAAGCCCTCTCCTGCCTTCTCCCGGCGAATCATCTCTTTCGCAAGACGATCATACTCCTCATAAATCACCGGCAGATCTTCTTCCCGCAGAGCGTACTCCTCATTCTCACCGGCAACTACCGGCTCCACGGAAATCTGTTTAAATCCCAAATCGGCCAGATGCAGGACATCCTTTGAAAAATCCAGATTATGTCTTGTGAAAGTGCCTCTGACATAATACTTGTCCTGATTGCGAAGTTCCGCAAATTTCTGAAATTTGGGGATTACCAGATCGTAACTTCCCGCCCCTTTGGGGAATGGACGCATCAAATCGTGGATTTCTTTTCTTCCGTCTACGCTTAAGACCACATTGGCCATTTCTTTATTGGCAAATTCCATGATTTCATCATTTAGCTGTACCCCATTGGTCGTGAGGGTAAAGCGGAACTTTTTGTCATGAATCTTTTCCTGCTCTCTTCCGTATTCTACCAGTTTTTTCACAACTTCCCAGTTCATTAAAGGCTCTCCGCCAAAGAAATCCACCTCCAGATTTCTCCTGTTTCCGGAATTGGCAATCAGAAAGTCCAGAGCCTGACGTCCCACCTCATAGGACATCAGATCCCGTTTTCCGTGGTATTCTCCCTCCTCCGCAAAGCAATAGCGGCATGCCAGATTACAGTCATGGGCAATGTGCAGGCACAGAGCTTTAACAACGGTCTCACGTTTCGCAAATGTCTCTATGGCATTTTCGTAAATGTCTTCTGTGAACAGCATTCCCTGATCGATGAGACACTGGCATTCTTCCAGAGCGCTTCCCACCGCCTCCGAAGAATAGTGTTCCTTTAATTTCCCGGCCGCTTCTTCTTTTGACATACCTTTATCCAGAAGAGCTACCGCATCGTATACCAGATCATCTACTACATGAACGCTTCCGCTGTTTATGTCCAGGACAATGTTATAGCCGTTGTTCTTATACTGATGTATCAGACTCATAATTCTATGTACAGTCCTTTCTGTATTTCTTAACCTAAAATCCAACGGATTTTCCTATTACACAAGAATAAGCAGCGGATTTGACCCCGCTGCTTTGCATTTTTACAGCTACCCTTACTTTTACTTATTCTCGCAGCTCTGATTACCTACTGTACAAGATGTCTTGCACGCAGACTGGCAGGATGTCTGACATTCTCCGCATCCGCCTTTTTTAATAGTATTCTGCAGGTTCTTTGTATTTAATGTTTTAATATGTTCCATAATGGTTCCTCCTTGTATTATCTGTCTATTGTGCATTATACCATAACAGTATGTATTTTTCAAAGTTTTTTTTAGGACAGCATCCCGCCCAGAGTTCCCCCCGCAATACATAAAAACAGCGTGGTAACTGCATGCCTGATTCCCATATCCCACCGGTGTTCCACCAGCCAGGAAACTCCGATAAGCAGGAGAAAATAACAAAGTCCCAGAAGAAGCCCCCACAGGAATTTTTGCTTTTGTACGCTTTTTCCAATTACAAATCCTCCTGTAAAACTGGACAGCACATAAACAATTACAATTCCCGCAGTTACTATCTTTTCTCCCAAATCAAACTGATACAGAAGAAAAGCCAGTAAAAGCAATGCCAGCCCTGTCACAGCATAGGAACATAGTAAAGACTTCAGTGTCGCTTTTAATTTCATACAAAAATCCCTCCCATACACAATATATGGGAGGGTTGTACGTTGTATGCTTACCGTATTCTCTTATTTCTTCTTTGAATCAGAATTCCGGAATACAGAATCACCGGAATCGGAATCAGACAAAGCAGGATGAGCGGAAGTACTGCTGTATTATCTCCCGTTTTAACTGCCGCTGTTTTATTTCCCCCATAGCCGGAAGAGGAGGCGTAGGTTCCGCTTCCGCTGGAATAGGAGTTTCCGGAAGATCCCGAAGCGCCTCCGGAAGAATAAGTATTGGTATAGGAAGAACTGTTTCCTCCTGAACTGCTGTAGTTATTTCCGGAACTCTGGCTGCTCTGTCCGGATGAGCTGCTTCCTGTACCGGAAGAACTCTGTCCCGTCTGAGAAGAAGAAGGTTTCTGGGTAGGAGAGTATCCGTCTTCTGCAATTTCACCGCCTACCAGAGATGTGCTTCCTGCAATTCCAAAGGGACTGAAGGAACTGGTATTAAAAATCATCGTATTCCCGTAAACAGTAGGAATAATCGTCTCAATACTTCCATCGTCCAGTATATGTTCAATGGTGTAATTATAACCTTCTTTTACCGGAACTGTAATACATACAGAATGTCCTTCCGGAATTTCGTATTCTGTGTCATTTAACAAATCCCACAGCTGGAATTCATAAGACTGGAAAACAGATGCATTAGATGCATTGGTAAAGTTATAACCGGAGCCGCTGGAAACACGAAACTGTACATACCAGGGCAGGAAATCACCAGAAACGGTAATTCCGTTGCACGTATGGTTTTCTGCTGCAGCTGACGCCTGATCCTGCAGTTCTGCCTCCGGATCTGCCTCCTGGGAACGGGTGTCTTTTTCAAAGGCCTCCGCAGGAATTTCATTGATTCCCTCCGGCTCTTTCTCAGAGTCTTCTTTCTTGTCAGAAGTTTTATCCTCATCTTTGGAAGATTCTTTCTTTTCTTCTTCCGTATCTTTTATTTCTTCTTTTTCAGTACTGTCCTTATCCTGGCTGTCTTTATCCTCGTTATTTTTATCCTCGCTGTCTGAATCTTTATCTGCGTCCTCTTCCTGTTTGTCCCCTGTTTCAGACTTGTCGGAAGTGGAAGAATCCTCTTTGTAATTATCAGAACTGTCCTCTTTATCCTGGGATTCTCCTTTTGACTCTTCTTTATCCGAATCTTCTGTCTTCTCTTCGCTGTCCTCCTGCTCCGTTTTACCGGAATCCTCGTCTTCTGACTGGCTTTCATCTTTCGAAGAATCCGAACTTTCTTCTGAGTCTGTAGTTTCTTCCTTATTATAATCGTTGTCTTTATCTACATCTGTACTATCGTTCTGCTCATTTTTCTGGCTTTCGTCTCCACTGTCTGTGGGATTATCTGATTCCTGAGGAGGCTGTGTAGGCGCCGCCGTAGGATCAGGAGACACTGGTACCGGCGTTACGCTTACAGAAGGAACCGGTGTCTGACTGGGAACGGTTCCTGCCAGACTTTTTACTGTCACCAATACGGTCCCCGTTACCGTACCCGATGAGCTGTCCCAACCGCTTACCTGTGAGAAATCCGCACTTGCGCCTGCTGTAAATACTACGCTGCAGGCTTCCTGATATTTACTCGGAACATACGTGGGGCTCGCCCAGGAAAGAGTTCCGTAGCTGCTCTGGGGAAGCTGTATATTAGAAAGAGCGGTTGGAGAATTAACGGTCACTCCTGACGGAATCAGAGTCTCTCTGGTAATAACACCCGTCTGATCTGCATGTATCGTCCTGGGCGCCATCCCACCAATCACGCAGAAGGTTAAAACAACTGCTAAAAGTTTCGCCGCTCTTTTACATGATTTTTTCTTTTTTCTTATCATTTAGACTGCACCTCTATATAAAATAAATCAATTGTTGTCTTTTATTCGTCTCTTGTTTCTGAGAACAACTCAAAAAATTTTTGTTTAATTATCTGACTAATATTACGATAATGTATTATAGCACAAATTTCTTTTTTTCGACACCCCCTATTCCATTTTTTTTCATTCTTGTATTCTTCTCCTATTTCCCTTGCTTTTTTTCATAAAATCATGTATATTTTTTTCTGATAACACGAAAAGGAACAAAATTTTAAAGGAGTGAATTTTTTTGGATTCTAGCGTCGCGATTCAGACGTTTGTATTAATTTTATTAATTCTTGGTTCCGCCTATTTTTCATCGGCTGAAACCGCTCTTACCACCACAAGTAAGATTCGCATTCAGGCGCTCATTGAAATGGGGGACAAACGCGCTGTAATATTGGATAAGGTAACTTCCAATTCCGGAAGGATGTTAAGTACCATATTAATTGGTAATAACATTGTCAATATGACCATCTCGTCTCTGGCCACTACGCTGACGATTCGTCTGTTTGGAAATATGTATGTTGGAATTGCTACAGGTATCGCTACCATTCTGGTTCTCATCTTCGGTGAAATCACCCCGAAGACCATGGCGACCGTTCAGGCAGAAAAGATTGCTTTGTCCTATGCCAGAAGCATTTATGCGCTCATGATTGTTCTGACTCCTGTCGCTTTCGTGATTAATAAACTTTCTCAGCTCGTTTTCCGGCTTCTGCGAATTGATTCCAACGCCAAGCCTGCTGCTATGACCGAACATGAGCTGCGTACCATCGTAAATGTCAGCCAGGAAGACGGTGTTATTGAAAACGAAGAAAAACAGATGATTTACAATGTATTTGATTTTGGGAATTCTGAAGCCAAAGATGTTATGATTCCCCGGATTGACATGTGCTTTATCGACATCGACAGTACCTACGACCAGTTAATGGCTGTTTTTAAGGAAGAAATGCACACCCGTTTTCCCGTTTATGAGGGGGATACCGACAACGTAGTTGGTATTATTAATATGAAGGATCTGCTTTTGCTTCCGAAAGACACCAGCTTCTCTATCCGCAATATCCTGAGGGAGCCCTATTTCACATATGAGCATAAAGACACTGCCACTTTAATGGTAGATATGCGGAAAGCCTCTGTGAATCTGGCCATCGTCCTGGATGAATACGGCTCCACGGCCGGACTGATTACCCTGGAAGATCTTCTGGAAGAGATTGTCGGAGAAATCCGGGATGAGTACGACGAAGAGGAAGAAGAAGAACTTCATGAAGTAATTCCAAATGAAGAATATATTTCCCTTGGTTCCACCAAACTGGACGATGTAAACGAAGCCCTAAATATCCATCTGGAATCGGAAGATTACGACTCTATCGGCGGATATATCATCGATCAGTTAGACAGTCTTCCCATTCAGGGACAGTCTGTAACTCTGGAAAACGGAATCCGCCTGGTGGTGGATCAGTTGGAGAAAAACCGGATAGCAAAGGTTCATATCTATCTTCCGAAACCTTCAGAAGAAACGGAAACAGAAGAATAACATCCTTCGCGGAGCGATTTCTATTACCTTAAATAATAAAAGGACGAGTAAAACCTCAACTGGTTTGCCCGTCCTTTTTGTTCTCCTCCCAATCATTTCTCTTTCATCCAAATAGAAAACTGCTGAACTAACCGCCTGATTTCCCCGGCTACCTGTCCGACTCCCGCTTCTGTTTCCATCCAGTTTTCTGAAGTTATTCCATCCGGAAAAACAGGCCGCACTATGATTTCTGTCTCCGGATACGCTTTCTGATAATACATCAGCGCCCTTCTCGTATGATAACTTTTACAGCATAGAATGGCTTTATTTATAACCAGTCTGTTATCGTCAGTCACCTTTCTGGAGAAACAGGCGTTTTCCATCGTATAGGAAGCTTTGTCTTCTCTTAAGATAGCTTCTTCGGGAACCTGATTTTTCACCAGCACATCTTTCAGAAACTCCCATTCTGTCTGATAATCGCCGTCATACTGTTCCCGTTTATCTATCGGTCCCCGGAAAGCTTCTTCGGTAATACTGTGACATCCGCTCGGCAATATGTACGGAGCAGCTCCCCGCTGATACAATCTGGCCGCTTCCTCCGCCATCTGAGGATAACGGTTGCCGGGAACAAAAATTATATCCGCTTTTTCAATGGGATCTTCTACAAAAATAAATTCTGAAATCTGCTGTAAAAATTTCTCGTATTCCATGGCTTACTCCTTCTATTGAGGGCCGCAGTTTCCTGATGCGGCCCTTTTTTTTAAGTGGTAATCAGTGTGGTATAACCCGCGTTTCTTAATTTCTGCTCCATGGCAATGGCATTTCCCAATTGCATAAAAGCTCCTACCTGTACTCTATAAAGTCCGTTATCGTGAAGCAAAAAGGCCGGATAATCCTGATCCAACAGCTCATACAAAAGTTTATCCGCATTTTCTCTGGAACGGAAAGCGCCCACCTGTACCCGGTAATACATGGGCTCCTCCTCTACCGTCTCCATATCTAATGTGCCTAATATTGCATTGGCAATGCCATCCACTATCATATTAAAATTGTTATCAAAAATCTCATTATCTCCTTCTGTATTCAAAAAACCGGCTTCCACTAAAATTGCGGGCATCTTGGTTCTCCGAAGTACGACCAGGCCCGGTCGCTCTTTCACGCCCAGTTCATCAAAACCTGCCTCCCCCAGCGCTCCCAGTATATTCTGAGCCATCTCGTACTTTATTCCGCTTTTATCATATACCAGTACTTCCGCACCTGCATACTGGTTTGCATCCGGGCTGGAATTTCTGTGAAAGGAGATAAAGTAATCCGGCTTTGCCTCATTGGCAATCTGTGCTTTTTCAAAGGGTGTCTGATACACATCTTCTGTTCTGGTGTAAAGCACATCTACGCCGTTGTCCTGGAGCTTTTCCCCAACCGCCAGCGTCAGTTTCAGATTATCATCCTTTTCCTGACGGCCCTGAAAAACAGCACCTGGATCTTCTCCGCCATGTGCCGGGTGTTAATTGCGCAAATTTTTTGCCTTATCGCGCGGAACGCGTTCACGCGTAGCATTAAATTACGATCCCTTTCAGACTGATTAGGGGATATAGAAATATGTGAGATTCGATAACCTTTCCTAAGATTCTACACTGGAAACACTGGAAAATAAAAGCTCTGATTCATTGCCGAAATTATAGGTGATTTTGATCTTGCAGTTTTCGTAGACTGTTATTTCACTTATCATTTCTGCCACAATATCTCTATCCAGTGATTCAATGTCTTTTAATTCCAACAGCCTTTTCAACCACGGTATTTCAAAAACATCTTCTGTCACATTTTCTTTCTTCTGTTCCAGTGTTTCAATCTGTTTAGAGTAAAGTTCTTCTTTTTTTAGATAATCCTCTCGGTAAGAAAGAAATTCTTCTTTGGAAATCAGTCCATCTTTATAATCTTCATATATGGATTTTTTGAGCTTTTTTACACGTTCCAGCTCTGCTTTGATTTTGCCAAGTTCTGTATCGGTAATCTTTTTCACCTTTGGACTTGTGAAACTCTGTGACTGTACCAGTTCTTTCAAATCATCTACACTGTGGACGATTGCTTTTAAATCATTTAATACAATGTCCTCCAAAACAGCCAGCGGTAACGTATGCGGCATACAATACTGTTTGCCATTTCTTTTATATGTTCCGCAATAAAAACTATATGTTTTACTTCCATCTGCACGACGCCACATATTTTTTGCCATTGCTTTGCCACAATCACCGCATTTTACATAACCGGCAAAGATATTTTTATTCGTTTCCAAATCCAGCTTTCTTGTTCTTTTTGACAAGAGGGATTGCGTTTTTTCCCATGTTTCTTTATCTATGATTGGTTCATGGGTATTTTCTACGATTATCCAATCCTCTTTCGGCATTCTCTTCTGCTTACTTCTCATACGCTGGCGCTTTGTTCCCTGTACCATATTCCCCACATACATTTCTCTATGAAGAATACTGTTGATTGTAGAGTAAGACCAATACGCTGTACTCTCCAAACGGTTACAGTTCTTGTATTTTTCACCATTTACCCTTTTGTATTCTGCCGGACAAAGAATACCCTCTGCATTTAACAGTTTTGCAATCTTTTGTTTGCCATAACCTTGTACATATAAGGAAAAGATTCTACGGACAACATCAGCAGCGTACTCATCGATCACTAGCTTATTTTTATTCACAGGAGATTTCTTATAACCATAACTTGTAAATGCCCCTATAAACTCACCAGCCTTTTGTTTTGATTTTACGGTTGCCTGTATTTTTTTTGAAATATCTCTTGCATATTGTTCATTGAAAATGTTTTTAATCGGGAGCAGCATATCATATGCCTGTTTCATACTATCAATACTGTCTGTTACCGAGATAAAACGTACTCCCATTTCTGGAAAGTATCGCTCTAAATATCGTCCAGTATCAATGTAATCTCGCCCGAATCTGGATAAATCCTTTACAACGACACAATTTACCTTCCCATCTTCAATGTCTGCAATCATTCTCTGGAAACTAGGGCGGTTGAAATTCGTTCCTGAATAACCGTCGTCAATGTAAGTATCAAACAATATAAAATCTTCTTTTTCAGCAATATACTCCGTTAAAAGTTTTCTCTGATTTCCAACACTGTCGCTTTCTTCCTTATCACCATCTTCTTTTGATAATCTAATATAGATTGCAACATGAAATAAGCTTAATACCTTTTGAAGTTTCATATATTCGCCTATTCAATTGTTGCCCTATTAAAAATATTATACCACAAAATACGGTACTTTCCCATATCAGACTACCTGTTTTGAACCTCTTTAAGATGAATTCTGATGATACGGATAAGCAATTCTTTCGCTGAAAACTTCGATAAAAATTCTCTTTCCACAGTGTATTGGATTGGCTGTTTCTTTTCCAAACTTTATCGTCCTCCTTGTTTCAGCTATCCATTCTCAACATACGCAAATAGGCTTATCCAATATGCCTATTCTCACTTCATTTTTATCAATCTGACATATAAAAGTCTTCTTTCCGCGAAAAAGCAGCAAACCTTTTAGATTTACTGCTCTCGTATCGTTCTATTCGATTATAAATGTCTGTCCGTATCTCTTGCACCATACATCAATCTTCGTACTTCCATCACATCATCAATGACTACATAATAAATCACATAGTTTCTTACATAAATCCGATAGTAGGGATAGTCCCGCCTTTTTGCAGAGCGATACGGCTCAAAAGCAACAGGATTATTCAATCTTTCCAAAATGGCAGTTTCAACATCATCAATCAGGCGTAAAGCTGCGTCCTCATTTTTCAAAACATTGGTAATGTAATTTGCTGTACTGATTAAATCCTGTTCAAAAAGTGGTAAATACCTAAGCTGATAGGATTTATTTTCCATGTACCGCGCTCCTTACATGACTGAAAACTGTTTCATGGGAAAGTCTTTCTTCTGTTGCTGCTGCCTGTCTGTCAGCTTCGTCAAGTTTCATTTCAACATTATCCGTCAGACTGGCATATTCTTCCAGACTTAGTACGACCATTGCACCATATCCGTTTTTTGTAAGATATACAGGACTTCCGCTGTTGACAATGGATTCAATCTCTGGAAATTTATTTCTGAGGTCAGAAACAGGGCGAATTTGTATCATATTCAAGCACTCCTTTTATATCGTTTATTCTATCTTAATTTTATCAAAATATTATCATAAAGGCAATGCTTTTCAGATTTTCTAATTTCCTTTCTTTCTGTAATATCGTTGCCAGTCTTCCTTGCGCAACTGTGTTCCGCCATGACCTGCATCCAGCATTATTGTATATGGCATGGTTTTCACCTCAGATACTCTTTCTCTCTAGCATATGCAGAAATTTTCTGATTGGTTCTATGCCCATTTAAATGCTGTTAATTAAGAATGCCGTTTTCTTTTAAATACTTCAGAAAAGCTCTGCATCCTTCCTGAACATCCTGATAGGTTGTCTCAAATTCTCCCGTATACCAGGGATCTGCAATATCACGGGAATGTCCCGTAAAGTCCAGAAGTTTGTACACTTTATTTTCCTTATCCCCACCTACCATACGGGTGATATTCTTTATATTGTAACGATCCATTCCTATTAAATAGTCATAGTTCTTATAATCCGCTTTTCGAAGCTGAACTGCCCTGTGATCCCCAAAGGGAATCCCTTTTTCTATTAGTTTTGAACGGGTTCCACGATGAATGGGGTTCCCGATTTCTTCTGTGCTGGTAGCAGCAGAGTCAATGTAGAACGCTTCTGCCTTTCCTTCCTTCGCTACCATATCTTCAAAAACATATTGGGCCATGGGTGAACGACAAATATTCCCATGACACAAAAACAGCACTCGTATCATATTTAAATTCCTCCTAAAATGCCTTATTTCAGTAGTAAAACGTAGTAGAAATGGGGGTGTGTTACTACTGCGACCATTCTATCATAAATCCGACCGTTTGGGGAGTAGTAAGAAAAAGCGCTCCGCCGAAGCAAAGCGCCTTGTGTTTTTTTCATTTTACGTGCCTGTCGTTCATAAAATCATTGAAACAAATCCAAAAACTTCTGCCAAAGGGAGGATTCTTCTTCTGTTGTGTCTTGTACTGTTTCAATCTCTTCCATTTCAATGGCATCCGTCTGAATTACAAATTGAACGGAATCTACGTTTGTATTCTTTTCAGAAACAAAGGATACCGGATCATCCATGTTTCCTCCAATAGATTCCAGAAGATTGTCGATTTCTTCATCCATCTGCTCGTTCATATTGGATGTTTCTGTACGGAATTCACCTGTTCCTTCAGACATTTCCTGTGCCCCATCACACAGGGATACAACTCCATCATACAGTTCTACTGTTCCGCCATATAAGTCATCGGAGCCGGAAACAAGTTCTTTACTTCCCTGGGCGAGAGAGGACACACCATCCAATACCTGGCTGTATCCTGCTGCAATTTGTGCTACTCCATCCGTATAGTTCCCAATGCCAGAATCCAGTTCCTCATAACTATCTACAAGCTGATTAATCCCACCTGCCAGTGCAGAAAGGTTTCCGGTCATATTGCTAAGGTTATCTACAAGCGTACTGATTTCAGTATCAAATGTTTCATATTGTGCGGATAATTCAGAAAGCCCATTTGTCAGAGTCGGCAATTCGGCAGAAATCCCGTTCAGATAACTTTCTGTTCCGCCGATGGCCGCATTATTCGCATTCAGAAGAGCGATCATCTGTTCTGCCGATGCAGTTAGCTGTGATTCATACTGACTCACGATTCCTTCAAGTCCCGGAACACTCCCCAGCTGTCCCAGAAGAGCTTCATATTCTTGAATCATTTCCACCGCACTGGAATTTCCGGCAATCAAGTCATCAATATTCAAACCATTCTGCGCCATCAAGGCCTTATACTGACTATATCCCAGATTTGCCTGCAAAGCGGCTGCACCCTCATTCAAATCACAAATTGCCTGTTTGATTTTTCCAGATGAGGATGCCAGTTCCGTCAAATCTTTATTGGTCACAGAAACAGAATTCACTGCCTTTTGAATCGTTGCTAATGCAGATTTGAATTCTGCAGATCCATTTACCAATGCATCAGACTGAGAATTCAGGCTGTTTACTCCTGACTGTACAGTATTCAATCCATTCTGAAGGGTAAGAACCCCTTCATCCAATGAAGCAATCCCACTATGCAATGATAAAGAGCCGTCTTTCAGACTGGAAGTACCGTCCAACAGTTCCTCTGATCCATCGGAAAGTTCCCTGGCGCCGTCATCCAACTGCTCTACCGCATCAATCAGTTCGCCCACCTTATCTTTTAGTTCTTCATCATCAATATCTACATTTAAGTTAAGGTGGATACCATTGATGGAAACTGCACCCATTTCAAAATCAGTTACATCCGCTGTAATAGCAGTATCAATCCCTTTACCGGGAAGAACCGTGTATGTTAGCTGCTTGCTGCCTCCTACATTGGCAATCGTAGCATCCGGCGCTTCTATATTCCGGCATTGCTCCGTATCCAGTGTAAAAGAAGCCTGTAATGCGCAATCATCAAAAAATGTGCCGGAGCAATCCGGATTTTCTGTAATTTGAAACTGGATTTCCAGTTTGCCATCCTTTCCTGCGATTTCTTCCGGAGAATATTCCGTTCCATCTAAATAATAACGCAGGGAGATATTCCATGGAATTTCTCCTCCCGCCAAATACCCTTGGTAATAAACCTTATCCGCAGAGGAGGAAAGCGTAACAAGGTCTCTCCCCTGCTGAATCGGGTCACTGGTATTCAGTACCTTGACAGAGGTGTAATCCCCATAATCTGTAATCTCACCTCCGGCAAAACTGTTGACTACATATGTGTTTTTCTGTGTACCGTCTGCGCCAAGGGTAATATAGATGACCTCTTCCTTTTCAGAAGGAGAGGAGGCCGCTGTTTCCGCAGCAAAAGCCGGAATAGCAGAACTCATTACAACCACTGCCGCAAGACTTATGGGCCCAACATGTTTTAAAATCTTCATTTCATGATTCCTCCTTTGGCTGTTTATAAAATCTCGTTTTTAAAGTTGTATGCTGGATGACGCTATCCAACAGATATAGCAGACCTGGCAAAACAAACAGGACAATTGCCAAAGACAGCAGACTTCCAATTCCTAAAAACATGCCAAGCTGTACCAAAATCCCGTGATCAGAGATAAAGCCCAGCAAAAATCCAACCACTGCCAGAACTGCTCCCGATGTCATTACAGATGACGTTACGGCAGCGACTGTTTCAGAAATTGCCTTTCTCTTTGGCATGGTATTTCGGAATTCACAGTATCGCTCTGTAAATAAAATAGCATAATCCACGGTAGCTCCTAACTGAATAGAACTAATGAGCAAATAAGAAATATAAAACACCGTAGCGCCTTCAAAATAAGGCAATGCCAAATTGATCCAAACCGCCGTTTCAATGGCCAACACCAAAATCACTGGCAGAGAAATGGATTTCATCGTCAGTAGTAATACCAGAAATACTGCCCCGATTGCGATTAAATTCACTTTTACCGTGTCAGCAGTGATGGTATCCATCAGATCATAAGAGCTGACGCCGCTTCCCGCCAAATAACCAGAATCCGGGTAATAGGTATTCAGCGTATCCCGGATGGTTTCTACCAATTGAAAGGTTTCCTCCCCTTCGTATGCCGCTTCTACCGTGATGACAAACCGACTGTAATTCGGAGAAACAAGCTGCGAAACTGTATCCTCATCTAAATACTCTATAGGAATTTCTGCTCCAACGGTATCCACATAAGAAAGAATACTTTTTACCTGTGGAATGTTATGCAGCGCATCTGACAATTCCTGCTCTGTTGCCAAGTCTCCCCGTGGAACCATAGCTACATAAGTATCGCTTTTTCCATAAAGGTCTTCAATAGCCGCAGTGTCCTGTCCAACTTGAGTTTCCTCCCCATATATATGGGATGATCCATAATAAAACGAGTTCGAATTGGATGCCAGATAACTTGGTACAATCAAAATCAGAAATACCGCTGCGAGTGGGAGCATCGTTCGGTAAATCACTCTTCCCAGCCCCCGGAAACTTGGAAGAAAGCTGCGGTGTTTTGTTTTTTCCATCCACTTATAGGTAAGCAGAAGCAACGCTGGCATAAAGATAAATACAGTGATCAAACTGATTGCCACCCCTTTTGCCAATGCCCTTCCCAGATCTGGTCCAATCTGAAATTGCATAAACATAAGAGCCAGAAATCCAATCACCGTGGTCAGCCCACTGGACAGTATGGAGCTGGTAGATTTACACAAGGCTTCTACCATCGCTTCTTTTGGATCAGAATATTCTTTCCGGCATTCTTCAAATCGATGGATCAGAAATACAGAATAATCCAGTGACACAGCCACCTGCAAAATCATTCCCGCAGCATTGGTTACAAAAGAAATTTCTCCAAAAATCAGATTGCTGCCTGAATTTATAAGTACTGCCACTCCCAGTCCAATCAAAACCAATACTGGCTCGCTCCATGAAGTAGTCGTAAGAATCAGCATAAAAAATACAAACAGTATGGCGATCAAACTGATTTTACGGACCTCGTTTACAGTGCCTGTTGTCGCTGCTGCTGTGGAAACCCCTTCCCCGGTAAGAGCGTTCTCATCTCCTACAATCGCCCTGATTGCATCTACCGCTTCCACATCTTTTCCATCCTCAATCGTAACGGTAAAAAGCGCTGCCTGGTCTTTGTAGTAAATTTCAACCGTATCTGTATCCAGAGTTTCCAGCGGCTGTAAAATATCTGCTGCATCATCCAGCCATGTGACTCCTGCCACACCTTCGCAGTTCTCAATTTGTTCTTTATATTCCAACGCCTCTGGTATCGTGACATCTTTTACCATAACACGGGCATTGGGAATACCGCCTTCAAATTCTTCTTCCATAATATCCAGTGCGATTGTGGATGAGGAGTCCTCCGGAAGATAATCCGTCATGTCATAATTCACCGGAATCATCCCCCGCAAAACAGCGCCGATTATGGCCAAGGCTAAAAAAGTTATCATAATTTTCTTGGGATGATTTACAATGGTCTGATAAAACTTTCTCATAGCGTCTGCTCCTTTGGAGCAGAAACGTAGGAATCCGACACACTGCCAGAAACTTCAAATGTTTCCTGCTCTCCTTTTAGTATGAGCCATAGAGAACTTTTTGTAATCCGCCCGACTGCGTCATATGGAATGGTGCGCATAAGCGTAATCAGCTGTCCGGAAATCCTGCAATTGCCGTCTTCACAAATAGAACCGTCAAAAGGGATCGCTTTTTTCAAAATGGTCAGGATACCATCCACATGATTCTGGTTCACAGTTACATTCATCGATCCATATCTGTTACCAATAGGTGTCTGCATAGTAATATCATATAGGCGATTCCACATTACCTTTTTCCCCTTTCTTTTCAAATACTCCCTCTGTTTGTCTGACCAGTACCGCCAGGGCCTTTGCGGTATGTTCAATTCCCCAGGCAGAACTGTTGATACACAGGTCAAAATTATATGGTTTTCCCCAGCTCCCATCTGCATAGAAATTGTAATAGCTTTTTCTCTGTTTATCCGTTTTACGAATGAGAGAAGTTACCGATTTTTCATCCATACCGGTTAATTGCATTTTTCTGTCTACACGATCATGGAACGGCGCTGTTATAAAAAGGCTGAGTCGTTTGATTCCGGCTCTTTTCAGTACATCATCCGCACAACGTCCCACAAAAACACAATGCTCTTTCTGTGCTGCTTCCAGAATAACGGCACTCTGCATTCGGAACATAGCCTCATTCGCTGTTACACCTCGCAGTTCTTTATTTCCATCATCATAAAAAATGCGATGCAGCCACGGGCTTTCTCTTTTTTCATCAGCATTCTCCAGTGTATCTGGGGAAATATTGCTTTTCTTGACTGCCTCTGTTACCAATTCCTGATCATAAAAGGCATATCCCAGCATCTGTGCCAGTCGTTTTCCTATCTCATGACCGCCGCTTCCAAATTCACGGGCAATACAAACTAACATGATTATCCTCTTCCTTTCTTGTTTATTTCCAGCTTTTTATTCTAGTAATCGGATCAAGAAAGTACAAAGGTCAAACCCCTGTTAAATGGGTAATATAGGACAAATGAGATACAATTGACCGGGAAATGAAAATTGCTTATGATACCGGTCAGGTGTATAATAAACAGAAACACAGAAAAAGAAAGAGTGAAGAATATGACCAACGAAGAAATGTCTTTAAAAACCAAACAGGCCCTGTCAGAAGCGTTAAAAGCATCCATGAGAATAAAAAAACTCTCTAAAATTACGGTAAGCGAATTGATTGCCGCCTGTAATATAAACAGAAAAACCTTTTATTATCATTTTCAGGATATTTATGCTCTTTTAAAATGGATGCTGGAACAGGAAGCAATTGAGATTGTAAAAAATTTTGACCTTCTTGTTAATACCGAAGAAACGATTCGTTTTGTAATGGAATATGCAGAGAAAAATGATTACATCATAAACGGGGCTTTCGACTCTATGGGCTATGAAGAAATCAAACGCTTTTTTCATAATGATCTTTTTTCAATCATTTACAGCGCGATTGATCAAGGAGAAAAAGAACTGGGGGTACAACTGGAACCACAATTTAAAGACTTTTTAGCAGAATTCTATACGGAAGCCTCTGCCGGATTACTTATCGAATGGACTAAGAACAATATTTCTCAGGATAAAGAAACGACTTTAAAAAATCTTTTATCAATCTTTAAGATTACGATTCCCGCAGTTTTAAAGGAGAAAAAAATCACTTAAAACAAAAACATCAGATAAGTAAAATATTTTTATACTTTATGATTTTTATAGCCACAGCAAATCCTCTCGCCCTTCTTCTTTTAGCTGTTTCAGGCAGTATTGCAGCCATTCATCCGGTGTGGGAATATCCCCGGTACAGGGAATCTTCCTCCATTGAGCCCTTTTTTCCAAATCTGGATCGTTCCATCCTTTTTCTATGCGGGCAGAAATAATCGCCCGCATTTCTTCAACCGTGATATTCCTTTCACGAGCCAGCCTCTCAAATAAGTGTTCTTCCTTTTCCAACATCCGCACCTCCTGCCACATAACCTTCCCCTTTTCCTGCCATACTAACTCTATGACCTTTAAGGGAAATATACTATCTACTGATTGTGACTATTATAACACCCTTTTGGGAATTAGAATAGATACAGATAGGCAGGTGATGGCATGGATGCGCAAAAACGCATAAGACAACTCATGGAAGAGCGAAACTGGACGGATTACAGGCTAGCAAAGGAATCCACTCTCTCCCATTCCACGGTCACAAATATGTTCAATCGGAATAACGCTCCGACGCTGCCGACCTTAGAAGCGGTCTGCAAAGCATTTGGTATTACTTTGGCGCAGTTCTTTACGGAAGGGAATAGCTCCGAATTGACAGAAGAACAGCACATCTTATTTGCAAAATGGAGTACTTTAAAAGACGATCAGAAACAGGCGCTGCTTGCACTGATTGACACCAGGAGAAGTTGAAAAGCACATTATTTCCAACCGGACGGAAATAATGTGCTTTTTTCATGCTTTTAACCATTCTGTATCCTCAACCCTCATTTAACAATCCTGTATTCTCAACCTACCCCATATCAATCCTGTGTACTCAACCCTCCGCCCGTTTTTCCCTTCGATATGTTTCCACGGAGTAAGCAAACGAAAAAATCCGGGAATCGAAACCTGTCCTCTGACAAGTCCACACTCCCGGAAATCCCTTGTTTCCTACACTTTTTCAGTTCCTTATTTTTCAGTCCGTGACATCAATACTACGGTCTCAACGGTATTACCTTTTTCCCACAAAACTTTCCGTACCTCCTTGCCGTCACGATATATCGGAAAATTGAACTCTATTGACTTCAAAGGCATTTCCGATTCTCCGTTTGGATATATTTGAATTTCTTTTATAAGATAAGAAATAACGCTTTTCTTTTCTTCATCGCTCATTATAGCATAAAGCTTTCCAAAATTCTTCATTATTTTATAAACATTCTCCAGAGTAATAGCTTCCATCTCAATAGAACTTCTTAGATTTTCCCGACTTTCCTGCGTCCTCATATACAGCTACAATCTCCATTTCCTCTCGGTCTGCAAATCGTTTCAAACTGTTTTTCTGCCCTTCAAGGCTATATCCATCAACCTGCATTTCTGTACTTACTCTTGGATATAAAACACATTTTTTTCCTTCCCTGTTCATTCTGCCACCTCCGATAATTTAGGAAAATGCGATATGTAAGGTTGCGTAAGATTACGCAACACAATCTAAATCCTGCAAAACTGATTTTCCGTATTTTTCTACCATCTGCACCATAGCACCAATAAAGGCGTCAAAGTTTTTTCTTTCATCAGTTACACTATCTGACTGTTGTTCTGCATTTTCCAATATTTTTGCATTTTCCCTCTGAATACCTCCGCAAAAGCAAAGCGGCTGTACACTCTAAATTATAGAGATACAGCCGTCCTTTGGCGAATGTGCAAATTCACTCGCACATTCATATTTACACATTTCTATCCACTCTTTTTTCAAGCGAAACACTGATAGCCAGAGCTGTATCAACAGCAGGAAGAAAACGCCCGTCAAGAGTTCCTAAATACTCTTGCAGGCGTTTTTTATCAATCGTGCGGATTTGTTCAAGCAAGATAATCGAGCCTTTATCAAGCCCCTCAAAATCATTGATTATTGTGTGTGTCGGCAGTTTCGCTTTCGTCTGCACACGGCTTGTGATCGCCGCTACAATAACCGTCGGGCTGTGCTTGTTCCCTATATCATTAGAAATGATAAGTACAGGTCGTGTACCACCTTGCTCCGAGCCGATGACGGGATTTAGATTTGCGTAGTAAATGTCGCCACGCTTAATAATTCTATCCATAGTGTTTGACCTCCCATTTGGATTTAGGCAGGAGTATCCTGCCTATGTAGCAGCTAGACACAAGGAAGTATTTAAGGTCGGGAGAGCATAAAACAAGGCTCTGTATTTAACGAAACGGCAAAACTGTGCATAAACCTCATAAGACACTTCCGCTTCTCGGAAGATACCTTGTCCATCTACAAAGGCTACAAAGTAGCGTTTTTGACCATTCATTTCCTCAATGCGAATGGTATATGGGTTTGTGTTGTCGAACACTTTTGCTTTCCTCCAATCTGAATTTTTTTGAAAAATCCAGATTGTGAGGTGGGGAGCGACAGCCCACGCCAAAAGCAGGCTTGTCCTGTAACTCAACAAAAATCGACAAAAGAAAATCCGCAAAGGCTGTCAAGCCAATGCGGATATAGGTGTTTTTATTTCTATTATGTAGATATTTTACATCTGTTTTAGGGGTGTAAGAGTACCTCGCAAAAGCAAGAATTTTTTTAACAGATTATCCTCGTCAATTCGTGTTATGTAGATAACTGCTGCTTCTGATAAGCAGCGGAGTGGCGGCATCAGACCAACACAAAAAAATCCCTCCAAACTCAAAACAGAGAATGGGGGGATTTCATATTATAGGCGTGACAAAGCTGCCCACCAACCTCTGTTTTTTTTATTTGGTGGGCTACCTTATCTGTAACCTCGTTTTAAAACGGATTTTTAATCTATTTTTTCTTTTCTACATTTATTAACTTGTTTGTCCAACCTCGATAAAATACTTCTTCATGCGATACCAATAATACCGTACCATCAAACTCTGAAAGTGCAGTCTTTAATGCCTCCTTTGCCAGTATGTCAAGATGATTTGTAGGTTCGTCCATAATAAGAAAATTGCATGGTTTCAGCATCAGCAAGCAAACTTTAACTTTTGCTTGTTCACCGCCACTTAAAGTACCAATTTCTTGCATCGCATGTTTGCTTGAAATACCACAACCTGCAAGACGTTTTCTTATATCTTTTATAACAAGTGATGGATAAGCGTCTGAAACGATTTGTATCGGTGTCCTTGTGGTATCTGTCCAAGATAAATCTTGTTCAAAATACCCGATCTTTACCTGCTCCGAAAAATGAAAATTTCCTCCTAATAATGGAATTTGATTTATAAGAGTTTTAAGTAAAGTTGATTTTCCGATACCATTAAACCCTGTAATGACAACCTTTTCTCCTCCTTTTATAGAAAAATTAACATCTGATAAAACAGGATAATGGTAACCAACATCCAAATGCTGCACCCTTAAATGCTCTGTGGATGTTAGCGGAACTGTGGGAAATCGAAAAATGGGTTTGATTTCTTTTTGTTCAATCGCTTCCATTTTCTCCATTCTGTCAAGCTGTTTCTGCCTGCCACGAGCCATTTTTGATTTTCTTCCTGCTATATTTTTACGGATAAATTCCTCTGTCTTTTTTATTGTTTTTTGCTGCGCCGCATACTGTCTGATATAGTCTTCCCGAAGCAATGTCTTTTTTCTTTTAAACTCTGAATAAGACCCAAAATATTTTGAGATTTTTTCATTATCAATATCACAAATTCTTGTAGATATTTTTTCTAAAAAGTCATAATCATGAGAAACTACCATGAACGCATTTTGTAAACCAGAAAGATATTCTGCAAGCCATATAACATGTTCTCTATCTAAAAAATTTGTTGGTTCATCTAATAGTAAAACGTCAGACTGTTCCAATAATAATTTTGCTAATATAACCTTTGCCCTCTGTCCACCACTCATCTGTTCTATTGGTCTATCTAAGCCGACCGCCATTAAACCTAGACCTGTTGCCACTTGTTCTATTTTTGTATCAATCAAATAAAAGTCGTTACGTTCTAATTCTTCTTGATACTTTGCAGCTGTATTTAATTTAAACTTATTTCCATCTACGGATTGGCTATACAATTCATTCATCTGTTTTTCTATTTCGTATAATTCAGAAAATGCAGACTGCAAAAACACTTTCATGGTCGTATGCTTATCAATCTGAGCATACTGGTCAAGATACCCTAGTTTTGTGTTTGGCTGCCATACAATTCTTCCGCAATCTGGAATAAGTTGTCCTGTGCAAAATTTTATCAATGTACTTTTTCCTGCACCATTTTGTCCAACAATCCCGATATGTTCTCCTTTATTCAGTGAAAGCGCTGTATCTTTAAACAAATAATTATCACCAAAAGAATGAATATTCCGGACGTGATTTCTCACTGAGACCGGACCTTGGTTCCAACCGTTCCGGGATGAAGTTTCAATC
>NZ_NFJL01000021.1 GCF_002159835.1 Blautia sp. An249
ATGAGAGACTAATTTTCCCCCGGTAAATGCTGGGGGATTTTCATATTTTGTCAAGGCACGGATGATTACCTACTTACCTTATTTCAAAGTCCGATGAAGAATTATCTCTTCTTGCAAAATCCCTGGGATTAGTTACCGAAAGTAAGTTTTTTGCAAGAGCACAAAATGGTTCCGAAACCGTCAAACGTGTGCTGAAGGAAATGAATAATTATTTTCAGTCATATTATCAGAGTGAGTGCCCTGAGAAAATAAATATTTGTTCTGAAGTTCGGAATAATAATGTGCTTTTTATAGAAATAGCTGATCAGTATCAGACAGAGATGCTGGAATATTTTTGCAACGAGTTGAAATGTTGCTCGAAAAAATGTCCTTATATTGTATTAGATGATATTTTAATAAAAAATAATCCAAACTTTGAAGATTATCTCCTCCAGAGTACCGGTCTGAGATTTTGTATAGGAGCTATGGATATATCGGTAGTCTTAAGCAAAGATGGTCTGGATGATTTTTTATCTCAGACGCAAACGAAGTTTTTGCTTCACTACGATAATGCGGTAGCAGCAGAAAAAATCACGGCATCTATCGGATACTATTATCATATGAAGGTCTCGGAGGAAGAGTCTGCCAATAGAGATGCATTTAAAATTTTGAATAACAGTGTTTCAAAAGGATTCAGTGTGACAGATGAAAAAAGGCTGATAATTGAGGGTACGGATCTGACGAATCTTTCTGAAGCGCAGTTGTTCTTAATTGATAGTAATTCGGGAAGAATTTTTGTAGACGGATTGCTATAGATGAAAGGAGAGTGGGGATATGGGAAATTTCAGGACAGATGATGATTATTCTCCAAAGGATTATAATTACCCTCCGGATACGGGTTCCGGTTATGATGGCTATGATAATCCGGAAATGGGAAATCATCCAGGCGGTTATGGTTCTGTCAAAAAAACAAATATTATTTCAAGAATAGTCCGCGCATTGGGGAATACGGGAACAGGTGCAGGTTCAGGTAAAAAAAGCGGAATTTCTGTGGAAAAGGTACTGCTTGTGCTATATCTTATCGCGATGGTATTGGTTGTAATCAATATAACTGCAGTATTGGATTTTCTATTCTATGCAACTGTGCCTATTTTACAATACGTGATTGTAGCGCTGATCGTCGTGCTGCTGGGATATATTTTCTGCCGATATATTCTGCATATTAGATAGGGGTGTATGGATGATGAGAATAGTAAAATTATGCTTGATTACGTTGCTGGTTCTGGAAGTATTGGCCATAATTGCTCATTTCGATGAGCTATTGAGTTTTACAGGTAACATGGTTGGCGCATTTATGCCTGTATTTATCATGATGGCAGCACTTATCTGGATGATTAAGAAGATATTTTGACAAAAGAAAGAGAGGAACAATAAGATGAAACATAATAAATTGTTTGCTGTGATGTTATTTGCCCTGGTTTTGATAATAACGTCATTTGCAGGCGGGCAGTCGGTTATGGCAGAAGAAACGAAAGACGGGGATACACACTATAATATTGAGATAGTTGTAGACGCCAGCGGTTCTTTGCAGATAACGGATCCGGAAGATAACCGTTATACTGCAATTGATATTTTTTTACAGACCCTTCGTGAAAATGGAAATAATGTGGGTTCTGTAGTATTCACGTCCAAAATCGAAGAAGATACCGGGTTAAGTGAGATAGACAGTAAGAATTCAAAAGAAAAGCTAAGCAAGCAGATTCAGAAATATGTGCCGGATCAAAGTGATACGAATATTGGTCTTGCCCTTCAGACGGCAGCGGATAATCTGAATGCCAGTAATGATGAATCTGAGAAGATTATTCTTTTGCTGAGTGATGGAAATACAGATATGGGGTCCAAAGAGGCCGACAAAGAATCCCTTGAAATTGAACGCAAAGCAATTGAACAGTGCGTTGCGGATGAAATTAAAGTGTATGGTATCTGTCTGAACAGTAATGGCGCGGCAAATCTGGAGGAATTCAAAGACATGACCTCTTCTACAGGAGGCTCTTTCCTGGAAGTTAAAAGTTCAGAAAACTTAGTTACTGCTTTGAAAGATTTTTATGGACAGATTTTTAAAACCAGGTTTATTTCTGATAAAAAAACGATAAAGGACGGGTCGGCGTCCAAGTCTATCGAAGTGCCATCCTATGGTGTGGAAGAACTAAACATCACCATTAATAATGCTTCCAAACTATCGGGCGTGGCAATAACCAAACCGGATGGCGTGGATATGTCCGAAAATGAGTTTAGCGGAATCTCGTCTCTCATTGGCGATTATTACTTTATTAAGATCACAGAACCGGACGAGGGACTGTGGGATGTAACGGTAAAAGGGAAAAAAGGAACGGAAATTACATTTGATTTCGTTTTCAATACGGACAATACAGTTGGCCTGGAAACGACTTCCGAAGAGAATTCGTTTTCTTTAAATGAAGATGTGGAATTCTCAGCCGGATTCTATTCTGACGGCGAAAAACTGATTGGTGAAAAATACTATGAGTATTACGCTGGTACGGTGGTCGTTGACTCTGCAGACAGCGAAGACGAGAAAGACGCCCAACAGTACTATCCTATGGATGCAGATGGCGAGAATGGATTTAAAGCATCTTTGTCATATGATAAGGAAGGAACTTATGAGGTATATGCAGTACTGACGTGCGGTGAGTTTGAGAGTATGTCCGAGCCGATTACGATCTCTGTTGGCGATGCTCTTCCGGAATTCTCAGCAGGAGATGAGGTTGAAACAGTTAAAATTACGAAATTATTTAATAAAGAAGAAACCATTGATATTGGTCAGTATTTCTCTGATAAAGAGGATCAGAATCTTGCATTGTCAGTGATTGCATCTTCTTATGAAGATGGCGACATTGAGGGGCCTGATGGCAACGAAGTTACCTTAAAGAAGCTTGTTGACGGAAAGATGACAGTTCAGGCGGAGGATAAGAATGGAGGAACGGTTAAAGGAGTAATCCAGATTGAAGTGAGAAATCTCACATGGATTCCTCTTCTTATTTGTGGAGTTCTGCTGCTTGTTATTATCGGAATCATTATTTTAAAGATTATTGAAGCAAAGAAGAGGTTCTTCGCAGGTTACTTGAGCGTATTCTCAGCAAGCCAGGTCGATGACAGTAATTCCAGACCTGCAGCTGAATTTACCGGAAAGTATCTATTGTCGAACTTCTGTCTTATGAACCATCAGTTTGATAACGGAATGTATTTTAAAGTACTTCCTGATAAGAGTGTACCTGGATATGGAAGTCATAAACTCCGGCTGGTTTCTCCAAAGACATTCTATTACCTGTCGCCATCGGGAGAAACGGCAGTGAAATCCCTGGATATGGTTACAGGAATGCCGTACGATATCCGATCGACTTCTCAGGAAGATTCTACAGGATATAATGATACGATTAGTATCTCTCTTGAAGAGAGTTAAAATAAGGAGGAGAACAACATGTTGAATTCACTGTATATTGGCAATCGGGACGGCGGGATTATCAGTACAATAACCCAGGTAGACCAATCTTCAGAACCTGTGGTGATTATCGGACTTGGCGGAACCGGCGTCGATGCTATCTCTCACTTAAAAACCAAGCTTCACAGGCAGATTAAGCCAGACAATGAGAACGATGTAAGGAGCAGGGGGGATGAACCCAGGTACGATCATATTAAGTTTCTGGGGATTGATGCCGACAGCAAATGGCTTGAAAGAGCTGGACTTACCGAGGGAGAAAGATTGAATATTCAAAATCGTGACTATAAGGTTATCTTTTCTCCTGCGAAAATAGATGCGCTTAAGAAGCAGAAAGAACTGCAATGGATGAGTATCGATTACGTATCGAACCATCTTCCTCAGAATCCAGACGGAGCTGGGGCCTATCGTCAGTTTGGCAGATGGCTTACCATTGCCAGTGCAAGCAATATTAAAATGAAACTGACGCAGGTGATCACCCAGGCCTGTACTGAGCGGACTGGCAATAGCTTAAATGTTCACATTGTATCCGGCATTTCCGGCGGGATGGGGGCCGGTTCCTTTGTGGATGTATGTTATATTGCAAGGGATGTAATTAACGGATTAGGATTTAGAGGGGCTAACGTGTTCGGCTACTTCGTCCTTCCGGATGCAATTATTTCCAAGGAGGAAATTATTGGTGATCCTGTCAGGAGGGCTAATAATCAGAGGAATGGCATGGCATCGCTGCTGGAGATCGAACATTTGATGAACCTGAAGGATTCCCATGAATGGTTTGAGCAGGATTACGGTTCGTTTCAGATCCGTACGCAGGAACCATTAGTTAATATGTGCCATTTTGTATCTTCAACTAACATGAAGGGAGTTCCTGTATCGAATGGGTACGAATATGCGTTAAATGTAATCGGAGATTATATCCTTGCATTTGTATCAAAAGAACAGGTGAAGAATGGTGGGGAAGCAATCACAATGTCGGGAAATCTTACAAATATTACTGCTGCTGTAGCAGGAATAGATCCGGAACATGGACATGGCTATTCTCAGAACTACCACATTATTGGTTCTGCAAATGCGGAGATTCCCACCACCCAGATGGCTACCTACTTAGCAACTGAGCTGTTTAAGAAGCTTACCATCCGCAAGGAAATGCCGGATAATGACCAGATTGAACAGGAGTTTGCAGATTATCTGAAACTATCTGACAGCCGTTTTAAGCAGTTGGAAAACCAGATAGCCCAGGGCGGTTCTGGATGGATCCAGATTACAGAAGATCTGGTTAAAAAACATTTTGACTGGATAAAAGAGAACATGAATAACGGGAAATTTCCAACTGCGATGATGAACCCTATAACATCATCTTTAAAACAGCGAAAAGCCCTTCTGACTCAGAACAGAGGATCCATGGAAAAGGATGTTAATAAATATGTTTTTGAAGCAGGCGCCAGCTCCATCCCCGGTTTGGCATTAAACAAATTGATCGAACTGGCAGAAGACCCCGGGAAAGGGCCAATCTATGCCTATGGGATGATGAATAAAACAGGGGCGGACATCTTTCACTATCTTGATGGCAGGCTGAAATATTATACGGATCAGAGGCAGCATGCAAGGGATCAGGAGGCTCTTTTTGCAAGTCAAGAGCCAGATGCCAGAAAAAAATTAGGGAATTCTAAATTCGGGAATAAAAAAAAGAGTATTAAGGAATATGCAACAACACTGAATAGCCAATATTTCTGGCAGGCACAGGGAGACTTGTTTGAAGCGATGGAGCGTCTGATGAAAAATTTGATTGAAGCTTTCCGTTCCATGAATAACAGATACTTGAAGCCCTTGTATGAAATTACAACGGAGTTAATGGAGACGTTTGAGGCGAATCGTACCTATTTCCAGTTGGGGAAGGGAGACCAGTCACCGGATGGCTTTACGAAGCAGCTTGCAAAGTTCTCTGAGATTAAGCCGCAACTGGATGCGGAGATTGGAATGCTGGATCCCGTAGTAGAAACGGGAGGCCTTTTAAAAATTCTTACCACGTATCCGGAGATCTGGATGGAACATGAGGAATCCAAACTGAAGGCGAAGATTTCGGAGTATGTTTTGGGAAAATTCAATCTAACTCTTTCAAAAAATCTTGAAAGCTTCCTGAGAAAAAAATGGAAGATGGAAGAGGCGTCTGCCGGAAGCTTTGCGGATGCTATTCAGCAAAAGACTATTGCTCCACTTGTAGATGCAGCGGCCCCGATTTTCTGGACCGATGAGCCGATGGTTAGCGATAACACGAAGACGGCGCACCGTTCTATTTTGACAGTGCCAAATGAAGCAAGCTGTATTTGCCAGGCAGCAGACCAACACAAAGGTGCCGATATTAGTATTGGAGTGAGAAGGTCGAGTATTAATGACAGGATCTATATTCTGAGAACTATAAGCGGTGTCCCCATGCATGCGTATCGGGGGCTGGTGGAGTATCTTGGCGCATATGAGGGCTATTCTGAGTCAGGCCTTCATCTCCATGAGCGTGACGTCAATTGGAAGAAAATCTTAACCTTCCCTTATCCCTATAGTTACGTGCCGAAGTATACCAAAAATGCAGAAGAACTTGTGAAGCTGTATGATAACGCAGTAGCAAAGGGGATTATCTATTTCGAAAGTGAAACTGAAACGGCAAGCGAAAAGGCATATGTTAAACAGTTTAAGGAGATGGAAGGGGAACTGTTCAATGTGGAAGACCTAAAAAAGGATGGAAGGATGGATATGGAAAGGGCGAATCAGAGAATTTCTGAATTGGAAGGAGTCCTGAATTCACCAGTAAATACCATTCCGATTAATTCCAAGGGAAATTTGCCGGGTAATACATTAGTCAGGGATAATTTCCTCAGGTTCTATGGCATTCAGCAGGTTGTCAGGAAAGAAGTTGAAAAGTTTGACAGTGTGAAGAAAGCTATTGCAGAGATTAAAGAAACTATGAGCAATATGAGTCGTTTGGAAACTCTTAGAAAAACTTTTTTCGATGCGGTTTTTACAGGGCTGTTCGAGGATGAGGGATTTAATGTGTCCTACAAATACGTGCAGTTCGGAATGGAGAAGGCAGCCATGTTGTGTGATAACAGTATGCCCTATTCTGGACCCAGTAAGTATTATCAGGCGTTTAAGAGTGTGTCAGCATTAGAGGATGAGGTTCAGGCGGATATTAAACAAAATGCCAATACCAGCTTTAACGAGATGAGCTCAGAGAAAAAGAAGGAAAGAGCAGAGGAGCTTCTGGCCAGGTACAATCCTCAGATACTGGCGATGATTTCGAAGAACTTTGCGGGAAAATCAGAACAAAAAGAGATTGATGCCTTCTATGCTTTCTTTATTGACTACTTGCGGAATATTCTCATAATGCTGACGATGTGAAGTGCATTGGTGTAAATGAAATCATTAACTGATGAGGGAACTCCTTTGCCGGTTTGGGGGAAGGAGTTCCTATTAAAGAACAAACGCTCCGCTATGGATGCGACCAGATGCATATGGAATTATACGGAGGGGTGATACGATGTTGGAATCATTATTTATTGGTAACCGGGAGGGAGGAATCGTTAATTCTATTACACAGGTTCCTCAATCTTCAGAACCCATGGTAATTATCGGGCTTGGCGGAACCGGTGTTGATGCTGTCTCTCGCTTAAAAACCAAGGTTCACAGACAGATTGAACCAGACAATGAGAACGATGTAAGGAGCAGGGGGGATGAACCCAGGTACGATCATATTAAATTTCTGGGGATTGATGCTGACAGTAAATGGCTTGAAAGATCCGGACTTACCAAGGAAGAAAGGTTAAATATTCAGAACTATAATTATAAGCATATTTTTTCATCGCTTATGTTAGATGGTCTTAAAAGCCAGAAAGAAATGCAGTGGATGAATGTTGACTATATGTTAAACCATCTCCCTCCGACTCCAGACGGAACCGGAGCCTATCGTCCGTTTGGCAGATGGCTTACCATTGCCAGTGCAAATGACATTAAAAGGAAACTGACACAGGTGATCACCCAGGCCTGTACTGAGCGGACTGGCAATAGCTTAAATGTTCACATTGTATCCAGTATTTCCGGCGGGATGGGGGCCGGTTCCTTCGTGGATGTATGTTATATTGCAAGGGAGGTAATTGACGGATTAGGATTTAGAGGGGCTAACGTGTTCGGCTACTTCGTCCTTCCGGATGCAATTATTTCCAAGGAGGAAATTATTGGTGATCCTGTCAGGAGGGCTAATAATCAGAGGAATGGCATGGCATCGCTGCTGGAGATCGAACATTTGATGAACCTGAAGGATTCCCATGAATGGTTTGAGCAGGATTACGGTTCGTTTGTGATCCGTACGCAGGAACAATTAGTTGATATGTGCCATTTTGTATCTTCAACTAACATGAAGGGAGTTCCTGTATCGAAGGGGTACGAATACGCGTTAAATGTAATCGGAGATTATATCCTTGCATTTATATCAAAAGAGCAGGTGGCGGATGGTGGGAAGCCAGTCGCGCTGGCTGGGATTGCTGCCGGCATGCCGTGGGGGTTAGCAGGAATAGATCCGGAACATGGACGTGGCTATTCTCAGAACTACCATATTATTGGTTCTGTAAATGCGGAGATTCCCACCACCCAGATGGCCACCTACTTAGCAACTGAGCTGTTTAAGAAGCTTACCATCTGTACGAAAATGCCGGATAATGACCAGATTGAACAGGAGTTCGCAGATTATCTGAAACTATCTGACAGCTGCTTCAGGGAGCTGGAAAACCAGATAGCCCAGGGCGGTTCTGGATGGATCCAGATTACAGAAGATCTGGTTAAAAAATATTTTGACTGGATAAAAGCGAACATGAATAACGGGAAATTTCCATATGCGATGCTCGCCCCTACAGAAACATCTTTAAAACAGCGAAAAGCCCTTCTGATTCAGAACAGAGGATCCATGGAAAAGGATGTTAATACATATGTTTTTCAGGCAGGCGCCAGCTCCATCCCCGGTTTGGCATTAAATAAATTGATCGAACTGGCAGAGGATCCCGGGAAAGGGCCAATCTATGCCTATGGGATGATGAACAAATCAGGGGTGGACATCTTCCACTATCTTGAGGGCAGGCTGAAATATTATACAGATCAGAGGCAGCATGCAAGGGATCAGGAGGCTCTTTTTGCAAGTCAAGAGCCAGATGCTAAAAGAAAATTGGGTAATTCCAGTTTTCTGAATAAAAGCAGAAATATGAAGGAATATGCAGCGATACTGAATAGTATGTATCACTGGCAGGCACAGGCGGATTTGTTTGAAGAGATGGAGCGTCTGATGAAAAATTTGATTGAAGCTTTCCGTTCCATGAATAACAGATACTTGAAGCCCTTGTATGAAATTACAACGGAGTTAATGGAGACGTTTGAGGCGAATCGTACCTATTTCCAGTTGGGGAAGGGAGACCAGTCACAGGACGGCTTCACGAAGCAGCTTGTAAAGTTCTCTCAGATTCAGCCGGAGCTGGATATGGGGATTATGAAGCTGAATCCCGTAGTAGAAACGGGAGGCCTTTTAAAAATTCTTACCACGTATCCGGAGATCTGGATGGAACGTGAGGAATCTAAATTGAAGGCGAAGATTTCGGAGTATGTTTTGAGAAAATTCCGTCCAACTCTTTCAGGAAGCCTTGAAAGCTTCCTGAGAAAAAATTGGAATATGGAAGGGACGCCTGCCGGAAACTTTGCGAATACTATTCAGCAACGGATTATTGAGCCGCTTGCAGATGCAGCAGCTCCGATTTTCTGGACCGATGAGCCGATGGTTAGCGATCACACGAAGACCCTTCACAGAACCATTTTGACTGTGCCAGGCACAGCAAGCTGTGTCTGGCAGGCAGCAGACCAGTACAAACTCAGCAATGATAATTGGGTTGAAGTGAGAAAGGCGTTTATTTACGACAGGCTCCATATCCTGAGAATCATAAGTGGTGTCCCTATGCATGCGTATCGGGGGCTGGTTCAGTATCTTGGCGCATATGAAAGTTATCAGGAATCTGGCCTTCACCTCTGTGAGAATAAACCAAATTGGAGAGAAATCCTAACCTTCCCGTATCCCTATAGTCTCGAGCCAAAGTATACTAGAAATGCGGAAGAACTTGTGAAGCTGTATGATGACGCAGCAGCAAAGGGGATTATCTATTTTGAGGGAGCAACTGCAACGACAGGCGGACAGGCATATGTTAAACAGTTTAAGGAAATGGAAGGGGAACTGTTTAATGTGGAAGACCTAAAAAAGGATGGAAGGATGGATACGGAAAGGGTGAGCCAGAGAATTTCTGAATTAGAAGGAGTCCTGAATTCACCAGTAAATGCCATCCCGATTAATTCCAAGGGAAATCTGCCGGGTAATACATTAGTCAGGGATAATTTCCTCAGGTTCTATGGCATTCAGCAGATTGTCAGGAGGGAAGTTGAAAAGTTTGACAGTGTGAAGAAAGCTATTGCAGAGATTAGAGGATATATGAGCGATGAATGATGGTTGGCCACAGGAGATTATTAACCAGGGAGGATGGAAATGAAGAAATTAATAGATTGCTGTGTGGCAGAGATACGAAACAAATCTGAAAGAAACGGGGCAGTAGGATATGACGCACAGGCTCCCAGAAATCCTTCCATTATTGTTAATTATAATTTAGATAAAAAAGCATTGGACAGTTATTATGAATTTCTGGAACAGTTGTGGCCGGGCGTATATTTGAATATTCCAAGGGCAGATAGGGAATCGGATTTTGAGGCAATTGAGAATCAGGTTCGCGCAAACCCGTTATATTTGAGCCTCAGTGAGATTCAAATCCATGTGTTGGTTAATATGACAAAATGCACTTTGGAGGATCTGCGTCTTTTTTTGAAGCAAAAATTTAACAGCCCGTTGTACAAAATTATTTTGCACGAATTCTTAGATTATGAGAGACAGAATCAGATTGAAACGTCTGAAAAGAATCTTTTAAACCTTATGGAAAACCGCGATCGGATTTGTTATCAGTTTGTATATTCCAACAGACTGTCTAATGGTGCGATGTGGTTAGGAGAGAGCGGGTTAAAGATTGCAAGACTGGCAGCCAATATCACAGCCATAATGAGTATTGATTCCCATTACTTTAATGACAATAATGCGTATACTTTTTCTTATAATCTGCTGGAGAAGCCAACCAGAAAAATTGTTCAGTTTTCCATTCGCAGGTTACTGGAAAAGGTTTGTAATTGTCCGGAGTACGCAAACCTTGATCAGGATATTTTGAGAAGATACAGAGGAAGTATTCAGCGAGAGGCTGCATATGGAACGGGTTCTTTCTTATTCAGAGAAACGGATTTTAAGTATCTGCCAGACAATAAGAAATTGCAGAAAGAAAAGGCGAATATAAAAAAGGGGATTGCATCCTTAGAGAGGAATTATCCTATCGCAGCAATGTGTTTTAACGCAATGATAAAGCAGAAGGTAAGCGAGATTAATAGATCGCGGGCGAAGAAGGTTGACTTTTCCGGCGAATTATCAGAGCCGCTGCTTACATTTTATGCAGTTGAAGGTTTCCTGAAAGGAAATCGCCAAAAGAAAGATTTGCTGGGGAGTCTTAAAACAGCTCTTTTGCATGAGAGACAAATCTCTGATGAAGGAACTTACAGTAAGGTTTTAACGGAATATGCGAATCAGGTAATTGAAGATGAAATCACGGAAAGAATATTTGCCGCTTTTTCAGAGCAATTTATGAAGAAAATAGATCATACCAGTGAGGTTTATCAATGGCTGCTGGAATGTTTAAGGAGTCCGGAACTGCAGATTCATGCAATTGAAAAAGAAGCAAACTTAACGAACTATTATGGAGGGCGGGTGGACGATTACTTTGCAAGCCATGCAGAAGAGATTATTGCGAAGCTGGATGCCTGTTCGGATAAAGAGGATTTACTGAAAAATCGTTTACATTCAATATTACTGCAGATATTTGACAGTAATCCTGTTTATTACAAGTCTTTTGAAGAGGAAATTAACACGCGCGTTGGAAAGGTTGATATAGCGAAGAAGATGTTCGAAGAAATCAGTGAAAAAGACAGTGTTACCAGAAATATTTGCATTAATTGGATGAATCTTCAGTTTAAATTAGAGAAGATGGAAACAGGAGATGTATTAATATTAATCCATCCGAACTCAAAACTTTTGAGGCTTGCTGACAATTATAAACCTTTGGAATCAAGCAGGCAAGATTGTGTGGAAAGAATTGATTTCCATACCTTATCTCTGAAACCGGAGGTGAAATAATGGAGATCAAATATATGAACCCACAGAATCAGATCATGATTCAGGATGCGAAAATTGTCAACCAGAATTATTCGATTAGTTGGCTGGCGTCTGTATATCATCCGGACATATTGGTATGCGTCAAGTCTTCATGGATAACTTACGATGAATTAAAAAAAATATTGGAAAATCACTGTGAAGAAATGAGACATCAGGGAAATGGTGTGTATTGGCAAAAGGTGACCAGACAGACTTCATTACAAATTTTAACAACTACGATAAAAGCGCCGGTTGATGTTATCTTGCTGCCTGTTACAAAGAATGAAATTCTTATTCCGGCTGACGGGGAAGAATGTGCCAAACTTCAGAAAACGATTAAAGGGGTTATTAAGTGCATAAAAAAGAGAAAGTCCTTTTTTCCGGTATTTAAGGCTGCGGAACATCTTACATTTGTCAATGACTCTTTACCGGTAAAAGGAGATGAAATAGTAGCAGAATATATGGTTGATAACCTCAGGTATCCCGTGACAGCAGCAATGCTTGGTCAGACAATTAGTATTCAAATTCCTAAAAATTCCACATGTCAGCCGTGTATTACAAAGAATTTGAACAGCAAATATAACTTGACGATAAGCGAGGAGTAGCTATGAAAGAATCATGGAAAAGGATTAAATGTCCTTACTGTTTTGCAGAATTTGCACACGATGAAGTGCATTTTCGAATTGCAGAAGAGGCATGTGAAGATGCGAAGAACAAGGCAGCGAAGAAAGAAGATCCTGCGAAACAGGAGGAATTTTCTAAGTTTCTAAAGAGAGAAGAAGTGGATCCGAAATACGATAAAGTCTGGGGAAGTTTACGTGGAGGGATTCCAGCACCCAATGTGGAAGATTCGTTCTTTATACCCTGGGTGGATCCATCGAATAAATCAGACATGATTGTAGGGGACTACATCGCTGATAACGATGGTTTTATAGAAAAAATTGAAGATAAATGCGGTCATTTTGAGAGTAAAACCAGAATTTGCCCATATTGTCATAATAAATTACCCCTTCATTACGGAAAAAATCCACAGAAGTTTATATCGATCCTGGGTGTATCAACATCAGGTAAGACGGTATTCCTGAAACAGCTTCTGTCTAAACTTCAGGATTCTTTGCAGGGGGGCATCCTGAGTCATGTTAATGGTTCTTTTGTTGACCAGTTGTCATTACCAGATGATGATAATTCCTACCTGACCTTAAATCAGCCATTGCCGGATTCAACTAAGACGCTAAACTTTAAGGTTCCATATTTTGTGACCATGACCTTTGAAAAGAAGAAGGAATTAAAAACGTATGACTTTGTTATTTATGATGTTGCAGGAGAAATTCTTGTTGATCTTGTGAAGGAAAATCCGAACAGGTTTGAATTTTTTGCCGGTTATATTAAAAGCTCGGATGCCATTATCATGCTTATCGATCCGATGCAGTTAGTAAACAATCCAATACCCAAATATCCGGCCAGTAATATGATTTCAACTTTATATAGGGTATTTGGCGGACAGGTTCCGGTACCTACGGCAATTACAATATCAAAATCAGATTTGCTTCTTTCCAGCGCACTGATTAAGGAAAGCCTCAATCCGGACGGCGTTTTCTTTAATCCCAATTCAGTAATAATGAAAAATATTCCATGGGATCCGGAGAAGAAATATTTTTATGCTGACGAATATGCCCTCTTAAGCGGACAGCTTAGAAGATTTTATACTTCAAAAGCCAATCCTTTTTATGTAAATGTGCAACAGCAAATTGCCAATCCTTCCTTCTTTGCTGTTTCTGCTCTTCTTGACGGGGTAGATCAGAAACTTACCTTCGAGTTAGTTTCAAGGGATGAATGGAAAAGCAATTACATAGAAGCGTATATGAAGAAATTTGGGGTTTTAAGCAAGAAGCTGAAAAATATCCAGCTTGACCTGGAGGATCAGGAAGCCAATCCGGCTGATAATATCATTGATACAAATAATATTATTGTAAGAAGATCTTTCATTTTTGATCAGAGCGACGAGGTTGCCAGAAAATTGGATGAAATTCTCAGGGATGAATCTATATTAAATACCCGGGCGGACGTTAGAGAGGCTGTCTATGAGAGGTTTGACGAGGATGAAATTATAGAACTGGTTGCGGCAGACCATGGAGGAAATGAAACGCTGTCCATGAGAGATTTAATCAGATACATCAGCAGCAAGAAAGAAGAGATGGATGATTACTCTTTTGATATTTATATGCAGGGTTATCCAAGAGGGAATGGGGATTTGAGGTCATTGCGTATTGAGGAACCCCTTTTCTGGCTGTTGAGTGAAATGGATATTATCGCCCGTGGAAACGTGTATACGTCAAATGTACAAAATGATCCGGAACAGTCGGGAGTAAGCGGGAACTGGTGGAAGAACCTGTTGAAGAATCTGGGGCCTTTTGGAGGTAAGAAAAAATGATTGAGCAAGTTTTATATAGACGAACAGTTGAACAAGGTTATATGGAATATTGTTCTCGTGGTTTATCGAAAGAGGAAGCCCACCGTGTGAATGTTGTCATGGATATGGCGGCTTCAGATATTGGAGATTTGGGCTCAGGAGCGGATTCCCCATTTATGCTTTATCCTTTTGAAGAGATGCATCGATTCTGTCTTGCTACGTTCCAGAGAGAATTTTCAATGGGAAGAAGTAATTCTGTAAACCATGGGTTGTTAATCGAAGATACGGAGTACAGGGAACTTGTTAAGAATCCGGAACAAATTTGGGGATTCACAAATAAGAACTTCCTTTCAAGAAAAGTAAATCATCGGGAAGAGATGTTTGCTTTAAAGGCTTTAAATATCTCTGCGAATGCTGAGCTGAGTAAAGACTATATTTTTCAGGAATATAAGCTTAACAATGAAGGATATTTAAAGTTTTTAAATGCAGTTTACACGTCCCTTTCCAAAAATAAAAACTATTCATGCGGTCTTCGGATTGATAATTCCAAAAATGCGAATAAAGTTATGCGTCATTTGGGTTATTTAATCATGAGCATGCTGCCGTATGAATTACGTGAGAAGATTTCCTTCTGCAGCAGAAGCGTACCGAGCAGCATTGGAGTAACGGTTCAGATTCTTCAGGAGAAAGATCCGGAAAAAACAGATATAACCTACGATATAAATACAGGCGAGTGCTTCGTTAACAACTCATCTGTTGAAATAATGGATTTTTATTTGGAGGATTTGTTAACGATGTCTGACGAAGCGCTGAAGGATTATTTTGGCGTTCTGGAGACATTCAGGGATAACCTTAAGCTTTCTGAAGGCAGCGAAGCAGAGTATGTTATATCAAAGCTTTCGAAATTATCGCAGAAACCTTCGATGTTTGCATCAGAAACGGCAGAGACGCAATTTACATTCATTAATGATGTATTCTCACTTCCGGCTTCCAATATGGATGTGATTAATTCAATTGTAGTCCGATTACTGCCATTTGTGGATTCCAACCATTACATGGAAGCGTTTAATATTAATTTTGAGTTATATAGAAAACTGGATTCTGAAAAAGAATCTGACAGACAAATCATGGCTCAGATTGAAGAAAATTTGATTCAAAATTATAATAACGCGTCAACGGAGGAGAAAAAACGACTATTCACTTTGGTATTTGAGTCGGAAGAATTACATACCAGAGCAGGTACGATACTCGAGAAATTTGTGGAGATAAATAAGATAGAGCTGGACGTCTCCTTAGTTAATGAGTATATCCAACTGTACGAAGAATTTTTTGAAACGGAATGGAAGTCAGCCCTGTACTGGAAGATTGTTACTGTCTTTAAACAGTGCGATATTCCCGGTAAAGAGAAAATCTGGAATCGTATGTATAACAGTGCAAATGCAGATGCCAGAGAAGGCTTTTTCTACAATATTTTGTGTGATGACGATGAACCATTTTACAAAGTTGTTTTCAATACACTGGTTAATCTTTTTATCAAATCACAAAATCAACAGTTCAGGGAACGTTGTTATACACGTATTAAGGATGTCATTCATCAGGAAGACGATAAGTATCGTTTGAAAATTTTACAGGAATATAATGATGTGGATGAAGCGGAAGATTTCATCTGGCTTGAGACATATAATGCCATTGAAGATTACATAAGCGCCGCTGCGGATGTTGAATTTTTAAGATGCCTTAAAGATAAGTATTGTAAGTCTTCAAATCCAGAAATCTGTGATTTATATCTGGAATATATTGGGTGCGTTCCGATTTTTGAATTAGAAAATATGATTCGTCAGTATGGACAACAGGCGAAAACCAACGAGCGTGAGGATCGTCTGCTTAACAAAATCATCTACTTCCTGACAAGAGACAAGAAGAAGGTTTCTGTTGCCGTATTGAAAGTGCTTGCTGCTGTAGTGAAAGAGGAAAGCGTAAACGAACTGGCATCTTATATCAGTAAGTTGTATTTATCGACTTCTTCTGACAGCAGTATTGCGATATATGATTTTCTTGAGACGAAACAACCCCGCTTGTTTAATAATTCATATTTAAATAAGGAATATATACCTTCTTATGACAGTTATTGGGCGGCGAAACTGGATAATAAAATTTTGAAAGATGACAGGAATCTTGTCAGTGTTCTCCAGTATTTAGAAAAGCTGCAATATCATAAAGAATCTTTTAACAAGATTAATCTGGCCTGTCAGAAATGGATTGCTCAGGAAACAGCAACGGCTGGATCTGATTATGAACGTTATCTGAAGTGTAAGGAACTGTGCGGCAGACTTGGCAGCCTTTTACATACTCAATTTGGAAATCAGTACTATTCCCAGTTGATGCTCCAGGTGCAGGATAGCTTTTGGAAAGCGTCCGATATTCATACATTTGACTATGCACACTGGGATATGTATAAATCAGGCAGTGTCATCTATACTCAGAAATTTAAAGATCATGAAAACCACGTATTAGCAGAAAGTATCGGTGGACTGCTTGAAAATTCCTATGTGAACTGGGATAAAGTATATGAAATACTTCTTACCAGAAAGTATATTTCTCAGGATGATATTCGTAATCAGATCATCAAAGATTTTGATGAGAAATATCATAATCGGGGTATGAGTATGTCTGATCCGGATTACATTGCTTTTATCAGTGTTAATAAGGACAGTCTCCAGATGGATTATACAAAGCTTTTTGATACTTTGCAGAAGTACAATCACCGTATTGATGAGAAAACTAAATATTCGGGTACGTCAGGGTCAGTGATCAATTACGAAAAAAAATATCCAGGTATAAGAACTATCAAAGCGATAACCCATCCTATGGTGAAGTAATCAGAGGCCTGTTTTTCGAACAATTTGCGGTACTCTTTTTGCTGCTTGCCAATAATATTTTCAGGGTTTTTGTAATCGAGACCTCTGAGGACTTAAAAACCAGAAACTTACTTTCACTTTGTAATTACACGGGATACATTCTGTTAATTGTTGTGGTTGCTCTTGTAAGTGTTTTATTAATGAGACGTGCAAATATGAGAAGAAGCAGAAAATATGACAGATATGTATTCGGTTTGCTAATTGTAAACGTATTGTTTTCTGCAGCAGCAATCATATTGAGTGCAGAATTCACCAATCTGCTTATTTGCCTGCCAGTAACCATAGTATGCATGGTGATTGTAATCATTCTGAATATAAAAGCAAGGAAGGTAATCGGAAAATCCAAAAAAGCAATGAGACAAGGAGATGATATTTATGAATAAACGATCACCCTTTAGAGTGATGCTTAATCTGGTGTTGATTGTAATAGTTGTCATCAGTGTAGTTGCTACGGGATTCGTATCAATCAGGGGATATTGTTCTAATAGAATACCAGAAGTATATTCAGATGAACAAATTGCTAAGGTTGTTAAAGAAGAGTATTCAGATTTCGAGTTTGAAATGGATGATAACTGGGATGTGGAAACACTTTTGGCGGATGATAAAAAGTCTTTTACAGCAGATATTGATATTATCCGTGCAAAAGACTTATGCAGTACGGATTATGGCGTAAAGTTGACTTTCAAATTAGTAGATGGAGTCTGGAAGGCAGTAAGCCTTCCTGCTGAAATTACTCTTTTAAATAATGAATGGTTCTTTGAAAATTCTGAGTGGTCGGCAACAGAGCCAGATGGAACCAAATATAAGGTTTCATTTTTGGATAATTTAGAAGCGGAGTTATGTATCCAGGAAAGCCCTGATCCTGCTATGGCTGAAGAAACTTCGGTTAACGCCCTGGCGGAAGAAATGGCGGAGGACGAGACGGCAGGTGAAGAAATGCTGGAGGATGAATCTGATAATGATGGTCTGAACACTGACGAATACAATATGTACGAAGGACTAGATGGCAGTAATAGCGCGGATATTGATCTGAATGGAGAAGAATCCAGTGAGATATTAGGATGTCGGCTGATGGAGTCTGATGATCCAGCATTCTTTAAAGGAATTTTTGAAACCGCATATGACGGGGCTGTTATACTGACTGTTACCGAAGATGCAGTAAAATTAAAGCTGAGCAATGAAGGCAGAGAACTCACCCTGACAAGGGAATAGTTGCAATTACATATTGAAAGGACGTATATGCATGTTTGATAAGAAAAAATACTATACGAGTTCTTTAAGCTTGAAAAACAGATATTGTGTAAGAGAAGAATTACATAGTCCGTCTTCATACGAAAAATGTGTGAAAACCGTGGATGAATATAATACGGAGTATGTGATACTTTTTGAAAGAATAGGCAACGATTTGCCAAATCTGAAGAACCTTATGTTTGAACTGCCGGTTCACGAGGCTGTCGTCTATCCGATAGATTTAATCGGAAAATCGAATACCTATATATATGAGAATGAAATCGGCTTTGTCTATCCTGTATCATTTTTGGACTTTGATTCTATTGACCATAATCTGGCGAGCTGCAGCAAAGATGATAAAGTGAAATTTTTCCAACAATTATGTAATGTGTTAGAAGACATTCACAGAAGCGGAATCTTTCTCAATGGATTTGATAAAAAACAAATATTGCTTAAATCAGGTGAAATTAAGTTTCGATACAACGGATTTAAGAACCACAATCGAAACAGTATTTACAGGGTTCCAGACTGCTTTGCAAAGAACTATTCAGCGATTCCGTGGGCGCTTGATGCATTTTCATTGGTTGCAATTATTTTTGAATATATGTATGAATGGAATCCTTTTTCCGGGATGATGACGTCCTTCTCCAGAGATGAAGAATATCAGTTTGAGATTTTTTATAATAATTTCAGAAAAAAGATTTTTATTTTCGAACGAGAAAAAAAGCGTAATCAAATAGGTTTTTTGATTGGACAGAGGGCTATTATTGAGAAGTGGTCAGAAACAGATCAAAAGATATGTGATTTTTTTCATCATATTCTGACGATGGATATTCCGAAACAGTATACCCAGGAGCTTGTTTTCGAAAAAATCCATAAATTAATTGCCTATTATCATAAAGCGGAGATATTTCAATAGCGGAGGGATTGGATGGAAGAATATTTAATGCAACTTTATGAAAAAGATGGAGCTGCAATTTTTCACACAGACTATCAACTTTTGGTGAATTTATTAGATAAATATCCGAAAGGCCCATTAAGAGATGACGCTTACTGTATTCATACGTTATTAGGCGGAAATGCACTGTACAAATCAATAACCGAAGCGCTAAGAAATAAGAATCATGAAGTAAGCCGCGCGGAATATAATGTATTTATTGCACAGATTTACAGTGGCGATCGCTTTTGGAAAAATGACAGCAATGAGCCGGCACATATGGAACATTTATTAAGATTACTTTATAAGGTCGCAGGAATAAATGTATCTGGGATACCGGTGACGATTACACCAGAGAAACTTAAGGTTGATGATAAAGAGGTTCTTCTGAATGAATTAAGCAGTGCAGAAGCTGCATATGAGTGCAGGGACTATCGTGTGGCCTTAGAGAAGAGTAAAGCATTATTTGAAAATGGAGTGGGTTCGGCAGCGGCATTATTAAGTAAGTCATATTTCTATGGATATGGGACTTACAAAGATTACAATAAGGCTCTGTTTTACCTGACCTATCCTCATAAAAAGAGCAGACAGCAGGATAAAGAAGAACGAGCTATGTTAAACAGTCTGCTTGAACTAAGAGATAAAGCGATGTATTCGGCAGTGGTGTGTCTGGCAGGCTCAGTGCTTGCGCTTTTATTTATGCTGGTTACTGGATTCTTTAGCAATCATTTGGGTTTTGCTCTTTTCAATACAGCGCTGTTAGTTGCTGGAAATCTTCTGTTTGCCATGACATACGAAAAGAAGCTTATCTTTGATTTTAGCTATTGGTTTCTCATTCTGGGGTGCATGATTTTGATCGTATTGATATTGTAAGGGAGCGAAAGGTATGATGTTAAATAGCAATAAAAAAATTGAAATAGAAAATTCGTTAATTACAATACTTGCTGTCTTTCTATTGGCAATATACTTTATTATGGATTTTTTGAATGACAAGCGACTGTTGATTGGAGCTATATACGCGGTATTGCTGGGTCTTAGTATATACCTCTGCGATAAGAAGACAAGTTTTTATGAATCTGTTTATTCTCTTACGGCGCTGTTGATTTCTGGAGAAATATTCAAAAATTGCATTCTGTATTTTGAAAGTTTTACATGGATTTTTGGGACTTTGGGGAAACAGTTTGAGTTTTCAGCAAAATCGTATATGAAAGTAGTATTGTCAACGCCGCATATTTATTTTTATCTGATAGGTGTGCTTATATTATTAATATACCGATTCGCGCCAAATTTATGTCAGTCCAATGTTCTGAAAAATGTTTTCAATATATTAGGAAGATATTCGATTTGGGCAATTGTAATCCACATGTGTGCTGCGTGTTTTACTAAATACGAACTTATAGAAAATGTGATTTTTTGTGTATTTCTCATGAGTGCATTCTGGACTGCGTATACAAAAGAGAAGTTCGAGCCCCAAGATGTGGCAAAGGCAATTTTACTGGTTGTGGAAATATCTGTTTTTATTCTGCTTTACCCCAATCAGTATATATCTTTCGTGGAGAACTTTCTAAAGGCACAGGGTATAACATGGATCTATTTAATAGGACTCTTCCTTATGTGTGTGCTCTGCATTTTGTCAGAAAAAATAATGCAGGATATTATTATTGGATTTGTTATTTTGGGAACGATTCTCCTGTTTCTCTATGGGAGGCTCAATCATGTGGCGCCTGAGCCTGCAAATATTGTATTGTTTCATATCAGCGCGCTTTCCTTTTTCTATATTGTGAAAAATGTATTTGGATTTGATAAAGACTATAAAAAGAGACGCTATTTAAAAGCCCTTCTGGCATCCTGTTATATGATAGCATTCCTCCTGACCGTATTCATAGCTAATGATTTTACTAAATCCACAATAATCCTTTGTATAGGACTTGTTTTTCTGTTTGTTTATGCGGGAAATTTTGTTCGGGTGAAGGGAACAATTTATGGAACAGTAATATATGGAGCGCTTCCATGGATTCTGTTGGAAACTACGATGCAATATTTGGGAAAAATAAACGCATCTTTATTTTCAGTAATTCTTTTTACAATTTTATTCTGGTGTACCTGTAGTGTCGCACTTTCGTGGAAGGACACCGCCAACATTAAAACAATAGCTTTTGAAAAGGCTAATTCAAAAATGATTATAAATGGATTATCAGGGATTGCATATTTCTTAACAATCTTAGTGTTGTTTTAGATATTCTGATAGATTAGGGGCGAATTATGTCAAAGATTGTAAATAAAAAAATAATATGTGCATGCTGTGGAAGTGAAGTAAGCATCGACAGAGTACTTTCTTTCTCCTCTGACAATATAGGATTAAGTGGTAATAAGCATACAGCAATGCAATATATGATGGAGAAATGTCCGGAATGTCATTATACATCCTTAGATATTGAAGATACCTCTGTAAGAGTTACGAAAGGAATGTTAAATGCCTTCCGAATGAGACCAGGAACTGAGAAAATCACGGATCCAGTCTTTGTTTCTATTTTAAAAGCAGCAGATATATACGAAAAAAATAAAGATTACAGACTTTATGCATATACTTTGAGGTTAGCCAGTTTTTATGCCGAAGAACTGCAAGAAACAGGCCTCTCCAGAGGGCTTTTGAAGCAGGCAAATGAAGTGCTGCAGATTTATTTTGAAAATAAAGAAGAATTAGAGACATCTGACATTATGCTGGCGATTAAGCTTATTGATGGAAACAGACGTCTTGGAATGACTGTAACCGGAAGAAATATGTGTGGTGAAATTCTGGAACTTATAAAGGATGCAAGTGGGACAGAAATTTCGGAAATCCGTCGTTTAGTGGATTTTGAAAATATGCTGCTTGAAAGTCGTGATGTTGCAGAACACTTCATGAGCGAGGTCTTGTAGTATGGGACTGTTCTCGAGAGACAATAAGAATAACAGGCCCGCACAAGCCGAGAAAAAAACGGTATTTGCCGGAAAAAAGTTTCGCAGTCAAATAACAGAAGATTATAGTAAATATTCAGAACGGCAGTTATTTGCTCAATTTAAAGGTCAAAACTGGAATATCAAAACAGATAAAGGCAAAATCGCTGTTTTACAGGAAATTGAAAATAGAGAGGCTGCTGCGCATAATCGACCTGCCGCAAAAGTTGTACAAGTTTATGGAAGCAGTCATGGTGGCTATAGTAGTGGCGCACATAGAATTGAGATAAGGCTGACGGACAATCCATTTGAAGATCTTGATACCTTATATCATGAATCGGAACACGCGAATCAAAGCAGAGGATCCACAGGCAGCGTTTCTTTCTCTGAAAATGATAAGAAATTGATGAGAATTGAAGATATGGTATCTTCAGATGGAATAAGCAGTCACTACAATAAATATGGAGCATCATTATACAAAGTAATGACATCTGAGCTGGATGCCAATAATGAAGCTTTTGAAAAAGTAAGTTCTTTGAGAAACGAATATAAGGATGAGGGAAAATATCAGGAGTATCTGTCTGGGCGACAAGAGTATTATGATGGGCTTGCAGATGTAATTGCTGTGAAAGCTCCGGAAAAAAAGGCTGCACTACTTAATACTATTGAGTGTGCTTATGCACGTAATGAATTATCTGAAAGTATATATAGCGAATTACGGGAATTAATTGCAGACACGGAAAATTATGACTCGTGTGAAAAACGGGCAGTTGAGATTAATAATTTATTAAATCAGATTAACTTGCAGAATCAGGGTATTCCCCGATACCAGGTGATTGACGCTGCGCAGATACAGAACATTAATAATATAAGCGATAATTTCTGGAATCACCATGGATATACGAAAGAAGACTACATGGAATTAGCTTCTAAACTTCCAGAAATACAGAATGCGTTTGCAAATGGAAAAACATATGCGGAAATTAAAGCCGATTCAGAATTACAGGATACGTTGGCAGCATATTATTCGGATGACAAAATGATTCAGGTTGTTCAGGATCAAAATGGCACCTACCAATATCAGGATGATGGCCGTCATCGTGCAATGGCGGCAAAGGAGCTGGGGTGTTATATTCCGGTCAACGTTATTAATTCCGAAGAGCCTGTAATTATGAATTACTATGAGAATCTGTCAAATATCCGTAATACATCAGATTCGTTATCTGCCTATATGCGTGAACACAATTATGGTCTCGCTGATTTTGCAGAGTATTCTCAGGATCCAGAGTGGCGCTCATTGCAAAGAGAAGCATTTCCCGATTGTGAGTTGCCGCCACTTACGCAGGAAAATGCACAGAGACAATTAACGCAGTATATGAATGAGCATAATTACGGCAGGGATGATTATGCGGAATATTCTCAGGATCCAGTTTGGAGAGAACTGCATGCTGCTGCCTATCCTGATCATGAGCTGCCGCCGTTAGGCGATTCAAAAGAAAAGATTGATACGGAAGACATGAATGCTACGGATGAACCTAATGATGCAAAGGCTAAAATGATTGATGAAGAGTCAAAAGAAGTAGACGCTGAAGAGGAAGGCGAGGAAAAGGAAGAAGTCGAGACCGAAGAAGAGGCCGAAGCCGAGGAAGAAGAGGAAGAAGCCGAGGAAGAAGAGGAAGAAGAGGAAGAGGCCGAGGAAGAAGAGGAAGAAGCCGAAGAAGCCGAGGAAGAAGAGGAAGAGGCCGAAGCCGAAGAAGAGGAAGAGACCGAGGAAGAAGAGGAAGAGGCTGAGGAAGAAGAGGAAGAGACCGAGGAAGAAGGGGAAGAAGTCGAGGCAGAAGAAGAGGAGGAGGCCGAGGTAGAAGAAGAGACGGAAACAGAGATCGAAGAGGAAGCAGGTGAAATTGAGGAAGAGGAAGAAGTCGAGACAGAAGACGAGATAGAGGCTGATGAAGTTGAATCCGAGGAAGCCGAAACTGAGGAGATAGAAGCCGAGGAAGGTATCGAAATTGAAGAAGCAAAATCAGTAGAGGAAGTAGAATCGGAGGAGATGGATTCAGTTATGATGGATGATATTGAAAACGGAGAGAGTGAAGATTTTGGCTGTGAAGAAAACTCTGTTATGATTGAAGATTTAGACAATAGTGATGAGATTACAGAGATGGAAAATAACTCAGAACTGCTTAATGATTTAGGCGAGACTGAGGAAATGAACAGTTCTATATCAGAATCCAATGATTATTCTGCTTCCAGTGACGGAATGACAAGTGACGGTGGAATGAATTTAGAGTAGCTGAAGCAGGATTCTCCAGCCTGGTGTCCTTGTAAATTGGTAATTTGAACAACAAAGGAAAACGTGTAAAACAAAATTCTGACCTGATTTTGAGAGAAATCTACGGGAAAAACATTTTTATGCCGATTAGATATAATGAAGCAAGCAATGATTCAAACGAGAAAAGAAGGGAGGAAGCGAGATATGAAGAAGCTTTCATTTCCGTAGCCGGTTGGAAGCTGTATCATTGCATTCATCTTATGTACCAGTCTACAGGGAACAGGAAAATGGAGGAGAGAGAAAATGAAACATAATAAGTTTAAGTTAGGTATTTTATTAATATGTTTATTTGTAATGGGAACAATTGCTTTTTCAGCATGTGGAAGTTCGGAAAAGTCTGATTTAGTTGGAACATGGATAGATGACGAACATGAAGATAGAAAACTTATTTTTAATTCTGACGGAACGTGGTCTTATGTCAGCCCATGCCCTGCTAATGGGACATGGCAGATTACAGAAGGAACAGAAAATGAGGTCCAGATGCCATCTCAGTCGGGTTTGGGCCAGGATATGTGGCATATCGGCGGAGTGAGGAATTTTTCTATCGATGGTAAAACACTGACGTTAGATGGATTTGGTACCTATACAAAGGAATGAAGTTCTATTTAAAACAAAAAGGAGGATTTAACCATGGAAAAGATTACATATTCTAATGAGATCGCAGCAATTGTTAAGCAGTTTCTGGATGCAGATGACTGGCATTATTCCTTTGATGAGAATCTTGGTATTTTCGATTTCGGAGTGAGAACTGGAAGCAGGATTCAGAAAATCAAGTACCTTGTGGATGTAAAGAAGGACGGAGTTGTATTCTATGGCTTCTGTCCGATTAGCGCGGATCCGGATGACGCTGAAATGATGGCACGGATGGCTGAATTTTTCTGCCGTGTTAATCATAGTCTGCTAAACGGGTCCTTTGAGTTTGATTTCCGTGATGGTGAAATCAGGTACAAGAGCTATGTGGATTGTGATGGGGTGCTTCCGTCTACTGAAGTGATAAGAAACAACATTTATTGCATTTTTGGAATGTACAAGCGTTATGCACCGGGCATCACGGATATTATCTTTGCTGACTGTTCAGCAAAGGATGCTGTCGCAAAGTGTGAGAAGTCTCAGGAATAAAAATTGAGAATCTGCTTTCTGAAAAGGAGTAACTAATAGATAAAGGTGTTTATGCCATTACGGTTACAATATAAACACAATTTTAAGAGGAAGGAGGAAGCGAGATATGAAGAAGTTTTCATTTCCACAGATGGTTGTCTTGAAGAAAAGTAACAGAACAGCGGCATACGGGCCAGAAAACCCATATCACTGCACGTTTAAATCTTGTTGCTATCAGGGCAAATGATTTTATCTGCCAATGTTGAGGCAGGGGCAAAGAAATGTCTCTCGTAGCTGTGTACCTTATGTGCCAGTCTGCGAGAGACAGAAAAATAACTCATAAACTACCGTTTATGGGAAGGAGGATGTATGAAACAAAACCCTGATTTGATTTTGAGAGAGATTTACGGAAAAAACATTCTTATGCCGATTAGATATAATGAAGCAAGCAATGACCCAATCTATTTTAACGAAGTAGCCGCATTAATTTGGAAATTATCAGACGAGGCGAAAGATCCAACCGATTTATTAAATGCCGTCTGCCGCTCATATAATCTGAAAACTGGTTCTGCCGAGGCAGCTGCAGTAGAAGGATTTATCAATCAGCTTTTGGAAAGTAAGCTGATTTTGGCAGAGTAAAGGAGGGGAGAAAAATGGCAGAACGTTATTGTATGCATAATCAATCCATGAATGATTTTATCGATGAAAATTTTGAAGACATCCGCGCTCCTTTTACAGCTGGTTTTGAATTAACCGCCAAATGCAACTTAAATTGTGTTCATTGCTATGCAAAGCCGGATCGAAACCATCAGGATTTTACCTTAGATGAGTTCAAATCCATCTTTGATACCCTGGTTGAACGTGGGCTTCTGGATTGTTATTTTACAGGCGGTGAGATTTTTACCAGGCCTGATTTTGAAAAGATGTATGTACATGCAAAGAAAAAAGGAGTCTTAGTATCCCTTCTTTCCAATATCACCTTGCTGAATCAGCATCACATCGAACTTTTTAAAGAATATCCTGTTGAAGTGATCAGCACTTCCATGTATGGATATTCTGAGGCGTCTTACGAAAAGGTAACTGGGGTAAAAGGCAGTTTTCGCAAATTTATGAATGCGCTGGAACTGCTCCAGAAGAATGACATCAAGTATGAGTTGAAATTTGTGGCCATGGAGCAGAATATAGACGACCTGTATAAGGTAAGAGAGTTTGGAAATAAGTTGGGTGTGCCGATGGTGGTTATCTTGGATGTCCATCCTATGAGCGATGGGTCTATGGAACCGGTGTCCTTCCGATTGACGCCTGAGGCTGCTTTTGACTTTGATGTTCGGGATGAGGGTAGAAAACAGTTCTGGAAAGATGTAGCAAAAGAGCTTTTGACAGGAGAAATTGAGCTGCGCCCGCAACGAACAATTCAGCGGTTTAGAGAGGGTTATTTGTACCCCTGTTCCATCGCGAACCAGCATGTGTTTATTACCTCTGATCTGAAGATGCAGGGGTGTGTCAGAGCCTCTTACCGGAAGTTTGATCTAAGAAAAGGAAGCTTTGATGAGGGATGGACGTATCTGCAGAAAGAATTTGTTGAAAAGAAATCGACTTTAAATTATAAATGCAATTCGTGTGAAAACATCAGGTTCTGCGAACACTGCGTTGCCAATTTCATGCTTGCCTATGGAGATGAAGAACAGGTGGATCCTTTCTTTTGCCGGGTTGCTGAGCTGAGGAGGAATTTTGTTGAGGATGAAATCAAGAGATTGGCAAAAGGGGAGTGAGGGAAAACGAGCAATGCCTGTGAGGGGCGGGTCTACATATGAATGCAAAAGAAGAATATGAACAAATTACAGAATTAATTGATGCGGAAAGAGAGCGGCATTTGAATCGTCTGATTACTGCGCTTGCGGCCGTCTATCAAGGGGAAAACGAGAATACTGACGCTGCGGAAGCATCTGATGATGACACCAGAAAGAGACGTGATGAGGAGAACACGGCAATGACTGCGTTACTCGCTCTTCGAATCAAAGCCGAATGTGAAGGAATTAGATTTCATCTATCTAATCATATCAGACAGATGAAAGAAGACATTGAGAAATTAATCTCTTATGTGCAAAGTCTTGAATATGAGTGGGAAATATCTGATGCAGTAAAAAGTGACGCCTATGATCTTCTCTGTTCCATCTGCTCTTCTGAAGACAGAGCAATAATAGACCAAAGCTATGTTTGGAACCAGAGAAGTATCATCAATAAAGAAATTACACCGGAAATGTGTTGGCTCTTTATGAAGGTGGCGCAATATCTGCGGAATATGAATCGAATTTCTGAGGCTGTGAGTTTATTAGAAGATTTATGTATGTTTAGCAGGGAACGGGACAATCCCGACCATAAGGAACTGATATGCAGAGCCCTTACCCAGATCTGTGATGACAGTCCTGAGACTACCTGCAGAATTTGCAGGAAAGAGTATTCCCTTTTTATGAACGATACCTCTCTTTATTCAGGTGATTTTTTCTGGTTTTACGGATGCGCTTTAATGTCCTTAATGTGTGTCGAAGATTGCCTTTATGCATTTGAGAAGTGTTATCAAATACGAAGAAAGATTTTGGGCGATAACAATTATTATACAGAAGTTGCGCGGCGTGAAATAGCTTATTGCAAGTTCAAACTGACCGATGGGAGTGAAGGGAGGGCCGACCTTAAGCGTTTTGTGGATCAAAGCGAAGCGGGTTTCTTTAATTCCGAAGTGGATGAAACACAATTGCAAATACAGGAAGCGAGAATTCTGTATACTCTGCTGCGGGATTTCACGGATATTTCTGATCCTGTTGAATATAAGAAATATTTGAAAATATACGAGCAATTATGTCAGAGATATGAATATAAAGGTGAGTACTGTATTAATATGCGTACGGCGTGGAATATACGAGGCGGATATTATTTGAATGTGGGAGATTACATTCGCGCGGAATCAGCTTTCCTGAATGCACTGCGTGTAAATGTAACAAATGAGGAAAAGTGTGGAATCTCTCGCATACGAGTACAGAGTAATTTGCTATTAGTTTATCATTTGCAAAATGATATAAAAAAGGCATATCCTCTTGCAGTAGAATTACTCAAAACAATTGAAAATGAGTATGCCGAAGAACACATTGAAGAATCAGATGTATATCGAATTTATACCCTTTTTCTTTCTATACAAGTACAGGCGCTGACCACAGCGGAACAGGAAGAGATTGATAATATCAAAAAACTTCTGGAGGAGACATATGATAGGATTTTATCAGATGGTATTTTAGATGCCCCTCGTGAACAAGCTGGATTTTTCATTACGTGCATTTGTTATTTGATTCAGCAGGATAGCCTTTCCATCTCTGAACAGAGAAAGTTCAGCTCTGTTTTATGTAAAATCGAAGAGAATGAAGAAGTGTTTGATTTGGCGCCTATGCAGATGACAATGCTCTATTATTATAATGCATTAATATTATACGAAATAGGAGAGGCGCAGGCAGAAGAGTACTTCCGAAAAACAATAAATAATTTCGATACTAATGGATTGCAGCATACCCAGAAAGCGGCAATAGCTCAAAGTTATGGAACCTATCTGTGTAGACAGGGGAGGTTTGATGCAGGACACTATTATATCCAAATGGCACTGGATAAAATTACTGCAGCATGGCAGCAGTATGTACAATATATAAATGACTATCGTTTACTGATGATTTTAAGGCCGGTGCAGCTAAACTTTTTTTTCTGTTATGCGGTAATAAGGCAGACGGAGAATATCAATACGGCTTATGAACAGCTGCTGCGCTTTAAGGCGTTGGCTTCTCTTGCAGGCCGGGAAAGAAACCGAATTATCCATGGAAGTTGTTCGAACACGGAACTGCTTGGTAAAATACGGAGACTCCAAAATGCGATGGCGGCATTAGAGTCTGAAAATATATTTCGGAACGTGGAGAAAGACTATGAAAAATTGTCAGAACAACTGCGGCGTGCGGAAAGAGATTTTGCCATACAGTTTCCTCAGGGTGCTTCTTTTACAGAGATTTCTCTACAAGCCGTACAGGACAAAATACCGGATAATACAGCTGTGGTGGAATATTATGGTACAGTTAAAAGCTATGGAAAAACACAAGCTGAACTCAATAATAGTTCAGAAAATCAGCTTATATTTGATGTTTACATCACAAGAAAAGAGTCTGGAAAATGTAGGATGCAGCGCATTACAATTCCAGATGGAATGAAAATATTAGAAGATGTCAGGGCATTTGTTATATCAATGCAGCATATCTCTAGTGGAGAAGCTACAATAGATGAATTAGACCAAATAGATGGAATACGATTTCGCCTTTATGACGCAATTATTGCACCTGTTTTGCCAGCCATTGAAGGATACAGTACTGTGTATATAGCGCCAGATGGTGAGCTAATTAATCTTCCTTTTGACTTACTGTATGGAGAAGAAAAAATATGTCTGTCCGATCGGCATAACTGTGTCAAAATAGAATGTGCCAGGGATTTTCTTTTCGGAAGTGATGAGATTTCGGGCAGCAGCGGCACTTTGATCGTCGGTGATCCGGAATATGAAGTTAGAGAGAGAGGGATTGAACCGGAGAAAACGGTCAAAACAGAAAAAGATCAACAAAGAATACGGAATTTAGACGTTAACGAAATAAGTTCATTACCTTTTGCAAAAGTAGAATCTTATCGCGTCAGCGACCGAATTGGAGGAGAATTATATACGGGAGCATACGCTGCGAAGCAGGTTGTCCTCTCTGCCAGTGGATATGAAAATATCCATATTGCAACGCATGGATATTTTGATCCAGACAATACAGACGCATCACTTTACTCCTCTGGTCTAGTATTTGCAGGAATCAAAAACTGGTATCAAACGGGGGAAATAAGTCCTTTGTATGGCAATGGTTTATTAACCGCAGATGAAGTGAGTCGTATGGATTTATCGTCAACGAAATTAGTGGTCTTGTCTTCCTGTCTGTCAGGAATGAATGACGTCCAGTTTAATGCCGGATTCTACGGAATGGTAAGTGCTCTTTCAGCGGCGGGGGTAAAGTATGTCATATCTAATTTATGGAGTGTTAACGACCTGGCTTCTGCGGTCTTTATGGATGCGTTCTATTATTACTATGCAAATGGCCGGAATGAACCACCAGTTGCCCTGAGTAAAGCACGGGACTATCTGAAAAGTGTGACAATAGATGAATTACGGAGACAAGGGTGGTTTCATCCAACTACGTATCAGATGCTGGATATGGAGAGTCGTAATTTTCTCTATACACTGGAACAGAGAAATGGAAAACGAAAACCATTTCGAAATGAAGCCTTTTGGGGAGGTTTTACCTGCTATGAATGCTACTAAGCAAATATATGGATAAAGAGGTAAATGGCTATGGATATACAGTACAGTAAAAAGCGGGAGAGTTTTCAAAAAGCGCAACAGTTATATGAGCAATACTATGTATCTAATGATGAAAATCTCTTTGAACAGCTTCTCGTTTTAACAGACTCGATCTATGGAAAACAGGTACGTAATCTTTTAAAACAGAACGGATGCTTTAATGAGGAGTCCGAGCATACTGCTTTACAGGAAGCGAGATTGGCAATCTGGCAGCAAGTTCGTAAATGCAGAGAAAATGGGACGCCTGATCCGGATTTTATTCGTTACTGCAAAGGAATCTATTATCATAAAGGGATGGATGCAGTACGTACTCAGAATACATATAGAAGACGTTTTAGTGATAACTCGGGAAGAGCACCGGTTTCATTTGATGCGCCTTTGCAAGAGGGAGGTAAAAATCTTGGCGATACCATTGAAGATGTCCGGAACAGCCTCGAGTCAGGCATAGCGTTGGATGAACAACGTTGGGTATTTAATTCCCTTTTTATCCTTTATTGCCAGTGTCTTGCCAATGGGAAAGCTGAACCGCCAAGAGAACTTGCTCTGTTTTATGCAAGAATTTTCCCTCATGTGGTTGAAGTAATACCAGAAGAAAAGATGGCATCTGCAAAATGGGCCTTTGAACATATGAAAGGAAAAACAGTACAGAAGCTTGGGGAAAAGTCGGAAGCTGAGATGAGAGAACTGATTGACCAGACACTTAGATGGCATGAGAATTTCTGGCTTCAGTTAGAGAAGACAATTTGTGCAGGCGATGAAAAAACATTGCTGAAGGATGTTATATATACGGATGTGTACGGCAAGAACAAAATCGAAGACTGGTCGGAGTCTATGCACAGGACAGTGGTCAAAGAGGTAGTGAAAAACGTTATGAAAGACTCAAGGCTAGTTGAATCCGCTGTAGAATATATTTCTGACCGGGATAAAATTTACTGTTTAATCAAAGGAGGACGTGATAGATGAAGCATTTGACAGAAGATCAGCTGTATCATCTGGCAGAATTATCTTGCGATGCAGAATTATTAAATCCAGAAGAAGAGCAGCAGCTGGAGCATGTAAAGTCATGCCGGGAATGTTTTGAACAATATTGCGTATTTGGGACGATACTGGATGCGACAAGTTTAAACAGCAGCCTGATATTTGATTCAACTGCACTGAGAGAAAAAGCTGCTTCTCCAGTCAGAAAGATTTTAGCTTCCCTTAAAGTCACATACAGATGTGTACAGGATACAGTTACCTTGCTGGGAGAGCAGATTCAGCAAAATATAGCTGCCTTTGCCTTTGAACCGGTTTTGTCATCGGCCGTTAGAGGGAGCAGGAGTAGGAAAACATCAATATTGCGTATGGAAGATATAGAAGACGAAGGGACCTGTTTCGTTTATGACGCAGAGAACCATAAAATTATGCTGCAATTTACTGTGAAAAATAATGAATTTGAAAAGATAAAGGCATACCTGCAATTTGAAGATCAATCGATAATAAATATTCCTTTAGAAAGAAAAGGCGTATATTTAAAGGGGATTTTATCAAATGTTCCTTCAGGAAGTTTTGAAGTGCGTATTGAAGAGACATGAGCCCTGTCATAGAATTAAGCCTGTTTAGTTTTTTGGCCTCGATTAACAATATCGAGGCCAATTTTGTCGGGAAATTCACGAAGAGAGCGATTTATTATTTGTAGAAAGTGTAAGGAAGAAGAGGAGGGGATATTGATGGCTGAAATTAATTTTATAAATCGCTTTCATATCATGGATAGAATTTATCCGGGAAAGTGCCCTAATTTCTATTTGTCTGGTCATTCCATTGGTTTGCTTGAAGATACTGCAATGGAAATAGCTAAAATTATTAAAGATAAGAAATTACTTCAATTTAAAGGGCTTGTTCCATGTTTTTCAATTTTGATGCCTTATTATGATTCTATGAGCAATGCAGAACAGTTTATGAATCGTTTAATGGCCAGTTACAGTATCGCGAGGGACTGTTATGACGTCTATAAGGGGATTATCATTATTGAGTGTTCTGAAGATTGGAATGAATATGGATACAATAGCTACATGGAACTATTAACTTCATTTATTAAAGAACATGAAGAGATTTGCTTTTTGATGCTGTTCCCGGAAAAGAATAAATCAAAATATCAAGATGCCTTATACGGAGAATTTACTAAAAACCGGCTCTGGATTCGTTACCGGTGTAACACATTAAATGTAGAGGAATGCATTGACTTTTTTTGCAAAGAAGCGGAGTTCATCGGTTACAGTGTAACGAATGATACAAAGTGTAAATTAAACAAGATGTTACACGAGCGCAGTGAGTTTTTGGTAGAGAACAAAAAGGCTGTAATGCAGTTACTGAAGCAAATCCAACTGAATAAAATACTTCAGCCAGACTCCAATAACCTGATTATGGAGGATGATTTAGAGATTATTTCCGGTCTAAGCGATAGATCAAATAGTTTCGGAATAGGATTTAATGCGAAAATAAGATAATGGGAGGGAGAAAAAATGTTGAACAATGGACTCAAATACTCTGATTCCAGAATGGCATATGAACATGAATTTATAGATAATCTGGCTTCTTTTGATCTGAAAGCTTCCCATGGTTCTTATGTGGGCGGGCCTGTTCTGTTTCGAAAAGATAATCTCTGCTTTACTGATGGAAGCGATGTGCATGATCTTGTCATTGGAGACACAGGATCAATGAAAACTCTCAAATTTGTTTTACCCTTGATTTATTCCTGCGCTATGGCGAGCGAATCTATGGTTATCGTTGATCCCAAAGGGGAACTCGTCCGAAAAGCGGGAGCGTTTTTAGATAATAAAGGGTATAAAAAAGTTATTCTGAATTGGAGACGGCCGCAGGAGTCGCCGGATAACTGGAATCCATTCGAGCGGGTTCAAAAAGCCTATAATCGGGGAGAAGAAGACGAATCTGAGAATTATTTAAACGACTTACTTCAAAGCCTGTTCTTTGGTCGTACAGTGAAGGGGAAGGATTCTTATTGGAACGAGGTAGCCGGTCAGGTTGCGCGGGGAATTTGTAAGTTGATCCTTAAAATTAATGAGCCGCTTTCGATGAAATCTATTTTGGAATGGCGGCATGCCAAAATGAAGGACGGCACACTAAAAAAATACTTCATGACACTTCCGACTAATTCCGATATTTATCAGAATTTAGCCGGTTTCATGAATTTAACAGCTGAAGGTACAAAAACATGTATAGAATCCACCTTCGATCAGTTGACAGGCTTATTTGCATCATCAAAGGCGCTGACAGAAATGATGTCAAATACCACGTTTTCGATGGAGAAGATCGGAAAGGAAAAAACAGCAATCTTTCTGGTGGTTCCTGACGAGAAAACAACCTATCATTTTCTGGCGACACTCTTTATCTCCCAGTGTTACGAAAGCCTGCTTGATAAAGCAGATCAATATGGAGGCTCCCTGCCGGTCCGCGTCAATTTTATTCTGGAAGAATTCTGTAATATGCCAAAGCTGGAAGATATTGTTGCTATGCTGACTGCGGCCAGAAGTCGGAACATTCGTTTCCATATCGTGCTTCAGTCCTATAGTCAGATGATTGACAAATATGGAGAGCCTGTTAGTAAAACGGTTATGGATAACTGTGGAAATCTGATTTATCTCCATACCCGTGAAATAAGCTTCTTGGAGTACATTAGTAAACTTGCAGGGAAGAATGAATTTGACCGTCCTCTGCTATCAGTTTCAAGGCTTCAGCATTTAAAGAAAAGCGAAACTGTAATTTTCCATGACCGGTGTTACCCTATGGTTGTGGAGAATCTTCCATTAATTTTCGAGTATCCTATGACACATAATTTTATCTGATATACCAATTTTATAAGAAAAATTAAAAATTTATCGGGAAAACAGAAATCCTCTCGAATTTTTATATATAGAAACAAGAACAGAAAGAGAGGAGTTGTCCATATATGTATGCTCAGCACATTATATTAGATTTCGAAATGAACCCAGTAGCAAAAAAATATGAAAAGGCCAGACAGCAGCTGCATAGAGAAATTATAGAAATTGGAGCTACCAAAGTAAACTCTTCCGGAGAAATTATAGATACCTTCAGCTGCTTTGTAAAACCGGAATTTAGTTCTGATGTTGCCAGGTATATCACAAAATTAACAGGAATTAAAACAACAGATGTTTATCAGGCCGCTTCTTTTGCTGAAGCGCTCCAGAATTTTTCAGGATGGATTGGTTCGGAAAAAACGAGAATTTACAGCTGGAGCAATAGTGATCGGATTCAGTTGAGAAGAGAATGTGGCTATAAGCACATCTGCTATCCCAGCAATATGACAAGATGGTTAGATTTCCAGGTGATTTTTCCGAAGCTTATGGAACTGAGAAATCGAAACAGACGGATGTCTCTTCATGAAGCTACTGAATGGTATGGCGTGGATTTCAATCAGAAAGGCGCGCATCGAGCGCTCTATGATGCCAAAATAACGACGGAATTGGTTGCACCGGTTTTAACTGGAGAATATATCGCTCAGAGAGACTGTTTGAAAAGAACAGTCAGAGGAGTTAAAGATGAAGAAAGCACAGGATTTGGGCTCACAGAACTCTGTGGCAATTTCTTTTCCCAGTTTATCAGCAATGATAATTCAAAACCAGAATTCGCACGATAGAGGAGGCGCTAAATGTGAGTAAGATATTACGCAATAGTTTTTTCAGTATTCTTTTCTTTTTAGGGTTTATCTGGCTCCATACATTTATTCGCCTGAATAGCTATATTGACAACGATGACATGAATGTCTATTTAGGAAAAGCTGTAATCGCAGTTTTGGGAACACTTTTCTATTACTGGTGTTTTACTGGGATTTTGGATTCACTTGATTCATTGACGGATACAAATTATAGAAAGAGCGCTACATTTTGTGACATAGTATGCGTAATTACGATTGCGCTTCTCATTATAGAGATTACTACCGGAGTTGTTTCTATTATCAGTGAGCAAGAAATAAGAGTGTTTGCCATAACACTGAGCAAAAGATATATTTTTGATATTTTTGCAGCGCTCTTCTTCCCAGTCGTCGTTGAAATGGCTTTAAAATCCATCGTCAATGAGAAAATGAGCCTCAGAACTACAATATGGGGAATCATCCCAATTCTTTTATTATCATTGCTGGGATTTCTCTTTTTCCTGGCAATGAGGAATATATGGCTGATTGATTTAGTTGTAATTAACATAAGTACAGTTGTCGTTGGAACGATGAAATACATTTTCCCGCTTCAGAAAATCAAAAAGGGGAATGTGGTTGGATGTCTAATACTTTATGCGTTGCTGAATGTTTTATTTCTTAGCTTTTTGGCCTATGATGGAACGAGTTTTACGGAGTTTATGTATGGAACAGAGTGGCCAGAATACTGCGAGGGGGCACGCTACATCATCAATCATGCCTCTCTGTCTGGAACATCAAGCACACTGCTGTCATCGGCTTATATACATGACTGGCTTATTAATCGGAACAATTATATTCTTCAATTACTTTTCTATGGAGGCTGGATTGCAGTGGCAGGTTTCATTCTATTTATGGCGGTATTCCTTATCCTGCTCTTTCGGCTGTTGGGATTAAAAAATTTCCGGATCCACAGGTATCAGTTGGTGTATACGGCATCATTTACAATCTTGTCTGTCAGAGTAATCATGGGAACCCTCTATAGTTTAACCCTGCTTCCGTGCCCTATAAGCCTGCCATTTGGAGGAACCTACTCTATCATTACCGATAGCATTGTGTTTGGTTTAATTCTTTACGGTGCATGGGAAAATTACAAATATGAGCGATTGCTTACATATACATTGGTTAGAGCCAGTGCATTTTTGAATGAAGAGCCAGCGTACCATCTTTGGGTTAAAGATGAAAATTATGAGGAGGAGGGTGTATTGGAACGAGTGCTGGTGAAGGATAGCACTGATGGAGTCTTTTGTGATGTTGAATGGATATATGCAGATGACAGAGAATTCGCGGTATTTATTCCTGTCGATAACCCTAATCATCAAGTTTTTCTGTTAGAACAGATCAATAAAGCCGACTGGGCGTCTGTTGACGAGCAGGAAATAAGTGAATTCGTTATGAAAGTGTTCGTTTCCTGCAGAATACCTGCCTGTATGGAAGTGGAGGATGAAAAACATGAAGAAGATTAAGGAGTGTATTCATAATAGTATTGTTATGAAGGCGGTGATTGGAATTCTGTTCATTGTATTGGTGGGTATCATGTGGGGATGGAGCCTTGAGATCTGCTCGACCAGGCAACCCGACATACAGACCTTATATGAAATAGAATCACAGGATTCCGATGACTAGATAAGACAAATCATATAGAACGGTTCAGTAAAGCCTTTAGTTCAATAGATGAAATTAGTTAGCATAAGAGGTACAAACGGATGAAAATCTTTGAAGATATATACCACAAAATGATAGATTGCCCCAGTGTCCCACCAGAGTGCGGCGGCATACTGGGGGCAGACAGAGAGAATACGATAAATCACATCCGATTTGATAAAGGAATACGTACCGGCAATGGCGGTGTATATATTCCTAATATCCCTTTCCTTAATCGAGTAATTGAAGAATGGGCAGAGGATGGAATTGAATTCCAGGGTATATTTCACACACATGCCCCACAGTGGCCAGAACTGTCACATGACGATAGGGTCTATATCATTGACATATTAAATGTCATGCCGCGAAATATTATGCAGCTATATTTTCCGCTTGTCTTTCCAGGCCGAAATATCAAAGGGTATTGCGTTAATCGGAGAAATGGCATTACAGATATTGTTGATGATGATATAGAAATAATAAACAGAGGAGGAAACATAAAATGAGAAAAACAAGTAAAAGAGAACAGAAATGTACTGTAAATCTACCGGAGGGAAAATTCTGCGGTCATAATTGCGCCGAAGGCTGCATCTATTGGAATCCGTACGACAAAGACCATAATGGCCGGCAGTACTGCAGTCATTATGACCACTACTATTATCCCAGAGAGAGACAAGGCTGTCTTTCCTTCAAACGCTAAAGCGTGGAGCATGCAATGAATCGGTTCAGTCCTCCCGAAGTGCAGGGTAGTTTTTTGACACTACCAAAAACGTGAAAGGAGAAGAAAAATGGAAAAACAAAAGTTGATTGAATATCTTGAAGCTGTATATGGACTGGAGAAACAAAAAAGAATTGCACAGAACACAATGACAAGATTATCAGAAAAATATAAGGCTGCAAAACAGAATTTTGACAGGGGGAATCAAAAACGTATTATTCAAAAGAACCCGTCCAGTATTTTTGCTTTGGGTATTTGTATATGGGCGATTTGCTTCGAAGCAGCTGGGATTTACTCGACCATATCTCCCAATATTACCGCGGATTCCGCTAGTTTAGTTATAGGTGGAATCATTATTCTGGTTTCTGGCGGATGCTATTTGAATATGAATAGGAAAACGGCTGAGAAGCAGAAGGAGGAGGACGATTATGCGTTTCAGCAAGCTGAGATGGGGAAAAAGGATATGGCTGTGATTAATGAAAATTTTGGGCCGATTCAGGCAGCGCATCAGCAGACGCAGGAACTTCTGAACCAACTGTACGCATGGAATATTATACACCCGAAGTATCGACATCTTGAGGCCTGCGGAATGTTTTTAGAATACTTGTCTACAGGTCGGACCCATTCTTTGGAAGCCGAGGGAGCAGATCGGGGTGCTTATAATATTTATGAAGAAGAATTATATAGAGGAATTATTATTGATAAACTGGATCAGGTATTATCAAATCAGAGAATTCTTATTGAGGGTCAGAGGCAGATTGCACAGAGCATTAATTCGATGGTAAGAAGTGTTGATTACGCCTGTCAAAGCCTTGATAAAATTCAGAGAATGGAGCAGGTGAATTTATTTTATAATGCGGTTACAGCATACAATAGTTCTGTAAGTAAAAAATTTTTGTTGAATGGTTAAAAACTGCACAGTCAGATGCACATATTGAAAGAAAAATCGTTTTTGTACAAAGAACCGGGCAGATCACAGCCGCCCGGTTCCCTTCCTTTTACTCTACATTCCGGAAATACCGGATGCATTTCAGCAGTTCTACTGCCAGCTCCTGATACAGATCTTCATCAAATCTTCCGTTTACCAGTGCATTTTTAATCAGCAGCGGACGGTACATTTCAAAGATCTTTGCTGTTGCCTCCATATCACCGGGTTTCGCCCGGAATAATAACTCATCAAAACTCATCTTATTTATCCCCCACTCTCTTGCGAATCTTCCGGATTGCATAGTAATAAATCCCTTTGCACCGTTCCGGTGTCAGCCCGTTCATCCGGCTCATCTCATTAAAGGAGCGCTTTTCAAAAACATGCTGATAGATCAGCCTCCGTTCTTCTTCCTTCAGCAGCAGAAGGGACTCCACCAGTTTTTTGTCTGACAAGTCATCCCACTTCGGGTAATTGCCACAGCTTTCCCTAAGCAGCATCTGCTCCCGTTCCTGTTTTTCACATATCTCGTCAAATGCGATGCGCTCCTCCAGTTCTTCAATTCCCTCCATAGAGTATTCTCCTCTGGCAGCCTTTATCTTTTTATTCAGATATGCGGTCCTTCTGCCACGGATAAATTCTAATAAGTATGCTGTAAAGTGGTTTTTCACTTTATCTCCTGTATAAGTATGGTTTTCGTTCATCTTTCTTCCTCCGGAATTTCATTTGGTTTGCTGTGAAATTCCAAAGGGTGGAGGTGAACGGCACCTGTATAGAGATTTGCAAGAGAATAGGCGCAAAATAATAAGACCGGAACCAGTTAACGCTCTGCCGCTCTGTAAACTTATGAAAAGAATAGATGCAGTATATGTGATGACAGGCAACACATATACTGCACACTGAGGGGCAATATAGTCTATACTTACGTATAGAATTTTTTTAAGTATTCTATGGCGATTACCCTAACCCATATAACGCCTTTCCTCATTTTGTCCTTTCCTTTGTTCTTCACACTCAAAATACACATTATATCGTTTATCACCAAGCATTATAGCACACTATATACTCATAATTAAGATAAAATAAATGTAGAAAATGTTTGATGGATGTATAAGAAGCGTTTAGGCGATGCAGTAAAGGAAGAACGGAACAGGTACCGGAAACTAGAACGGCAGAGAAGCGTTTTTTCGAGCGATACTGTACTGGTATGAAAGCAGACTGCCGGACAAAAAATATTCAGGTTCAGGCAGGTGGAGAAGAAGTGGAGTCTATAGATAAAGAACAAAGATAATATAGAATATAAAACGGAAAAGAGGATGTATGGAACAGTGAAGAATAAGAAAGAACATGAACAGACAATCCAGGATTTAACTTTAAATACTGGAGAAAAATACATAAAAGTACCCTGACAGACTACCGCCACTCCTTTTAGAAGTTTTCTGCCAGGGCGCTTTTATACGTCATGAAAAAACGAAACAGCAATTCTGATTGTATGAAATATTCCAGCGATGATAGAAAAACCATACATAAATCCTGTAAGAAAGCGTTTAAAGTTTGTTGATTCATATGACGTTTTAAGTTGGATACCACCATCAATAACTAACGGTAAACAAAAAATAAGAATGATGTAGGAAAAGTCAATAAAATAAGAAAAAATAAAAGAGAGCAGTCCGCCAATTATAATTCCCGTACATCTGGCACATACTGGGAACTGATATTTGCCAATAAAAAAACTTCGTTCAGATAATTGGTGACATCCCCAATATTTATAGAACCATTCCATTGAATTTACCCATACTTTATCTTTTTTATCCATTATGCTTTGAATTTGTGGCCACATTGTTTGCAAACCCAATAATGAGTTGTTTGTGTTTTTCCGGCTCCTGATAAACCACAAATCCCACACATACAGATTTTCCAAAAACTTGCGCCTTTTCCTTTTACATCACTGACAATTTCCAAATCTTCACTTCCACATTTGGGACATTTCATTTTGCTTTCCTCCCTTAAAAGTTATTTATTAAGACACCATATGGTGAATTAATCGATAAATTCTGCAACCATTAAATATGGTTCAAAATAAATAATATAATTATCAAAAAAAGTATAAAGACCATATTTACTGCGATAGCATTGTATAGCTTTTGACAGATATGTTTCTGTTACATCTAGATATTCAGCAATTTCATACATAGTTGGTTATTACTGTCGTGGCCGTTTAAATCAAAAGATTCATAAACTCTAATATTTTGGTCAGATGCCTCTTGGAGCAATTGTTCATATGTGTTCAAAGAAATCCCTCCAATTATTTATTGTTATCTTCTGATTTTATGAAAGCAGCAAAAGCTTTAATTCTTTCAAGTTGCTCTTGTGTATATTGGGTTCCATCAAAATGGGCAGCAATGGTAATTGGATCTCTGAGGCCGAGTAATCTATCGGAAGAAATCTCTAAAAAGTCAGCTATTTTTTTTATTGTTTCTACATTAGGTTCCCTATTTCCACTCTCGTATAAAGAATACGTGGATTTTGCTACTCCAATATTTTCAGCTACTTCTTTTTGAGAATAGCCTCTTTCTAGTCTTGCTTTTTTCAGATTTTCATTAAACAAATTACCCATTCGTACACCTCCGATACTTTAATTATAGTTGCGATATGAAGAACTGTCAATGAAAAAAGTTTGCAATATGAAAATATTTGTGTTAATAAAATTGCAAAATACAATTGTATTAGAGGCGGAGTTTGCAATATGAAAATATTAATGATAATAGACAAAAGAAGGGAGGAGTTTTTAAATAAGAATGATGTTAGTCGTACAGTGATAATTTTTAGAAAGAGGTGAGAACGATAGAGAAAAGAAAGAGGCTGCGTAATATAAAATTAGAAGATTACGGGATTACCCACTTTACTTGGATGGTTTGTGTTAGCATCCCTACTTATTAATGAGATAAGGTCTATCCTGGAAAATTTTGTAGAGACTGGTTATCATGTGCCGGCTATACTGATTAAGGGCCTGGAAGTAGTAGATAAAATGGTAAATAAAGAAGACTCTGAAGCAGAAAAGAAAAATTCTGTATCTTGAACTTTAAAACAGCATATGCTATAATGCCGATAGGCAAGAAGATAGTACAATCCATTGTGGATGAAAACGAAAACCCCGGTGCTGCAACACTGGGGTTTTTCTATTCCCATTTTTGGAACGGCAGGGTTTAAAACCGCAGGCTAGTTACCGACTATTTGTCGCTGTCTAACCATTTGATGATGAGGTGGCAAACCACACCAGCCGCGACAGCGACTAAGAAAGATAGTACAAAATCCATTGTGTCACCCCCTTCCTTTACCTGTCTAGGGGCGGTAACAGGAAGATTATAGCATAAAACATCGAAGAAAAGAATCCGTTTCGGGTTCTTTTTTTAATGGGAAAATACGAAAGGAGAGGGCTTTTGACTATGACGAAACAAGAATTTATTCACCAGATCGCCGGGTATGTACAGAAATATGCGCCGCAGTATGAAATTAAGTGCTGCAGCGCTGTGATTGCCCAGGCTATCTTAGAGAGCGGCTGGGGAGAAAGCCGGCTGGCAGCCCAGTACCATAATTATTTTGGGTTGAAATGCGGTACCAAGTGGACAGGACCTTCTGTCAACCTGGTCACACAGGAAGAGTATCAGCCGGGGACATTGACTACAATAAAGGATAATTTCCGTGTTTATGGCAGCATGGAAGAAGGCGTGAAAGGATATTTTGAATTTATCCAATTGTCCCGGTATCAGAATTTAAAAGGCATTAAGGACCCACAGACTTACCTGGAGACAATCAAAGCGGATGGATATGCCACAAGCAGTAATTATGTGGCCAATACGACGGCAGTGGTTAATCAGTACAACCTGACACAGTATGACAAGGAGGAAAATGGAATGAACAAGACCGAAGTAATAAACAAAGTCCTCTCTATCGCAAAAGCCGAAGTAGGCTATCTGGAAAAGGCCAGCAACAGTAGTCTGGACAGCAAGACGGCCAACGCGGGCAGTAACAACTATACGAAATATTGGAGCGATATTTATCCTTCCTATCAGGCACAGCCCTGGTGCGTGGTTTTCGTGACCTGGGTGTTTCAGCAGGCTTTTGGGAAAGAGATTGCGAAAAAGATGCTGAAGCATTACCCATATGTCTATGTACCAACGCTTATGAACCTATTTACCCGGTATGCAAACCCGGAAGTCGGAGATATTGTCTGCTTTTACCGAAATGGGGAATTTACCCATACTGGAATTGTGACCAAAGTTTCTGGCGACCGGTTCTGGACAATTGAAGGCAATACGTCTGGAGCTTCCGGTGTGGTAGCCAACGGTGGTGGGGTTTGGGAGAAATCTTACTATAACAGCCAGCTTCCGGGAACAAAGTTTGCAAGGCCTGACTGGTTCCTGGCAGTTACGGAAGAGCTGAAAATTGACGCGTCCCATTGGTTAGAAAAAGGAGACAGCGGGGAACTGGTAAAAGAAATCCAGGAAGACTTGATTTATTTAGGTTTTTCCTGCGGCCCGGATGGGGCAGACGGAGAATACGGGGATAACACCGTCAAAGCGGTGAAGGCAGCCCAGAAAGCCTATGGTTTAACCCAGGACGGTCAGTATGGTCTGAAGACCAAAAACGCTGTAGATAAATCGGTGGAGGAAAAGAGAAAAAAGGAGGAGACAAATAAGTTGCAGACAGCGGTATTGGATAAGGTGACATTACCTTATATCAAAAAAGGCAGCAAAGGAATCGGTGCAAGTATGCTGCAAACTATGCTCGGAACAAAAGTAACTGGAACCTTTAATGACGATGATGTAAAGGCATTTAAGGATTTCCAGAAGAATACAGATCAAAGTCAGGATGGAGTCTGCGGAGAAAACGGTTGGAGAGCTGTAGTGGCACACGTTCTGGCGAATACAAAGTAAAGTGCAGATAATTAAATCGTCTGTTGTAATGCTGGGGGTGGGAATCACAGAATATGAGTGCTTATTTATGGAATATCTTTTGTCCGACTGTGTTCGGGACAGGTTCAGCGAAAGAAGCAGGCGAAAAGACAAAAGTTTGGAATGCATAAAGTCATAGTTGTTACGGAACGGGCTCTTTGTAAGTTTAAGGTTGCCACAAAGGTGATGGATGTACTTCGCCAGGCAGGGTTAGAAGTTTTGGTTTTTGCTGAACACCACTTTTTTTGCAAAAAGAAACGGATTCTATAGATAAAAAAACAAAGATAATATAGAATAGTGATAAAACGGGAAAGAGGATGTATGGAACAGTGAAGAATAAAAAAGAATATGAACAGACAATCCAGGATTTAACTTTAATGCTACTTTATCTTACGAGAGTGTCAGATAATAATGAATTTTGCCGTTATCGGGAATTGAGTTGGAAAGGATATGACTTTGAAGTCCTTAATCAGTTGGAAAACGCACAACTGCTCTGGCAGCCCCAATATCGCAGAGGGTACGAAAAATATCTCTATCTGACCGAGGAGGGCAGGCGTCGGGCACAGGAGCTTCTTGAGGAATACAGTTTTTCGGACAAAAGATTGAATGAAAAGTTTGAATTCAGGAATATTTTGCCCGAAGAAACGGAACAGGCCATTGAAATCGAAAAAATCTGTTTTCCGCCAAACGAGGCGTGTTCAGCAGAGAGAATGAGAGAGCGAATTCTCGTAGCATCAGAATTGTTTCTGGTGGGGGTTGACAGAACCAGTGGAAGAATAGCCGGGTTTTTAAACGGAATCGCCACAGATGAGTATTCGTTCAGAGATGAATTTTTTACAAATGTAGATTTACATACCCCAAATGGAAAGAATATTATGCTGTTAGGTTTGGACGTCCTTCCGGAATACCGCGGACAGGGGCTTGCGCGGGAGCTTGTGTTCCAGTATCTCCGCAGAGAATGGAACAGGGACAGAAAAATGGTATTTTTGACATGTTTGAAACCAAAGGTGAAGATGTATGAGAAAATGGGGTTTCGTAACTGCGGATTGTCAGAATCCTCATGGGGCGGGGAACAATGGTATGAGATGAATTATGTGTTGAATATGTAGGGGATTTGTCTGTTCGGATGCTGCAAAAGCATTCAACGTAAAGCAGATGAACTTTTGAAATAGAGAAAGCTTTATTAGAGGAAAAGAAATGGATACAAAAGAGTTAATGAAGGCAATGGGAACTGCTTTCATAGATAAAGAAACCAATTCAAATCTTGCATATTGCCCGGAATTTCTTTCCAATGATTACAAGCAGGGAAGAAAGGTATTAGTTTCATTGGATAAAGAATTAAACCGTTGTGATGAATTTTTTATCAGTGTAGCCTTTATTAAAATGAGTGGAATAACTCCCTTTCTAATGACTTTAAAAGAACTGGAGAAAAGAGGGATTCAAGGCAAAATTCTCACAACGGACTATCAGATCTTTACAGAGCCTAAGGCTTTAGATAAACTTGCAGAATTAAAGAATATATCATTAAAGATATATCGTTGTAATCCAGTGAAAGACGGTTTTCATACAAAAGGCTATGTGTTTAAAGAAGATGAAATTTATAGAATTATCATTGGCAGTTCCAATATGACAATTAGTGCCATAACAACCAATAGAGAATGGAATACAAAAATTGTATCAACAGAATATGGACAAGTTGCCAGTGATATAGTAAATGAATTTCGTGATCTCTGGGAGGATGACAAATCTGCGGACTATGAGGAATATATAGAAGAATACCGCAAGAAGTATGTAAAGCAGCAGATTATAAGAAAACAGCAACGTCAGGCGGCAGCGGAAGAGATAGTAGAATTCCATAGATACACTTTAAAGCCCAATAAAATGCAGGTTGAGTTTATTAACAATTTAACTGAGATGAGAAGTCAAGGCGTGGACAGAGCTCTGTTGCTCTCAAGTACAGGTACTGGGAAAACATACGCATCCGCTTTTGCTATGAGGGAATTGGGATTTAAAAAAGTACTTTTTTTGGTACATCGCAATCAGATTATAAAACAAGCGATTGAATCCTATAGAAATGTATTTGGAAAAAGTATATCGCTGGGATTGTTTTCAGGAAGTCTTAATAAAAAGGAAGAAGATAGAGATTATATATTCGCTACGATTCAGACGTTGAGTAAAGAGGAAAATATGCGCTTATTTTCTCCGGGACATTTTGATGCCATAATATATGATGAGGCTCATCACGTAAGCGCAAAAAGTTATAAAAAGGTAATGGAATATTTTAAACCGAAATTCACTTTGGGTATGACCGCAACTCCGGATAAACGAGATGATCATCTTGACGGAAAAAATATTTATGAAATCTTTGGACATAACATTGCCTATGAGATAAGATTGCAGCAGGCTATGGAGGAAGATTTGTTATGTCCGTTTCATTATTTTGGAATTACGGATTTAGAATTTGTCGGGGATGGTACGGGTAAGAATGTGCGCAATGAGGAAAAATTTGAGAATTTTAGATATTTGACCTGCGATTCTAGAGTAGACTATGTGCTCAAACAGGCAAAGTATTATGGTTACAGTGGAGAAAGAGTAAAAGGACTTATCTTCTGCAGCAGGGTAGATGAGGCAAAAGAACTGTCTAGAAAGTTCAATGAAAGAGGCCTGCGGACGATGGCACTAAGCGGGACAGATTCCGATGAAGTCAGAACAGAAGCCATAGAGAGGCTCGCTATGGATGCATGTGATGCCACAGAAGAAAGGCAGCCTTTGGACTATATTCTTTCTGTGGATGTTTTTTCAGAAGGTACAGACATAGTTGAAATTAATCAGGTAATTATGTTAAGGCCAACCCAGTCACCAATTGTTTATATACAACAGTTGGGAAGAGGGCTTAGAAAAGCCGAAGGAAAAGAGTATGTTGTGGTACTTGATTTTATAGGCAATTATAAGAATAACTTTATGGTGCCTATCGCCCTGTCGGGAGACAGAAGCTATAATAAAGACAATGTGCGCAGATATATTATGGAAGGATCGCGTATAATTCCCGGGGAGAGTACTCTGCATTTCGATGAAATATCAAAGAAGCGGATATTCCAGGCAATAGATAATGCAAATTTCAGTGACATGAAACTGATTAAAGAAAACTATTTTAATCTTAAGAATAAACTGGGACATATCCCGGCATTAGCTGACTTTGATAAGTATGGGGAGATGGATATAGAGAGAATATTTGATAATCAGAGTTTAGGTTCTTATTACAAGTTTCTTGTAAAGTATGAAAAAGAATATACTACGAGGTTTACTAAAAGCCAAGAGCTGATGATTGAATTCGTATCTAAGAAAATAGCTAATGGGAAGCGAGTTCACGAGTTAATTCTTCTTAAAAATATGCTTTCTAGGCCACATGGTTTAATTGGTGATATGCAGGAGGTATTGCTTCGCGACTATGGAATAGAGATGAATGAGAACACAGTAGAGAATATTATTAACATCATGACGAACGAATTTTCATCAGGTTCTCAAAAGAAAACGTATGAGAAATGCATTTTCATGCAGCCAGAGCCAATAGAAAAAGCGGAAGCATTTTATAGAGAAGCAAATTTAGATTACCGAGTAGCTGAACGAATGCGAGCGTATGCTGAAAAACTGCTGGGGAACGACAGAGAGTATTGTATAAGTGATGCTTTTTCAGAAATGTTGTTTGATAAAGAATTCCGAGACATGATTGAGGAATTGGTTGATTACGGACTCGGGAAATATGCTTCCTGCTACAAAGATAGATACCCGAATACAAATTTGGTACTTTATCAGAAATATACCTACGAAGATGTTTGCCGGCTGCTGGAATGGGAACATAATGAAGTTCCTCTTAATATTGGAGGATATAAATATGATAGGAAAACAAAGACATTTCCTGTATTTATTAACTATGACAAATCTGATGATATAAGTGATACTATAAAGTATGAGGATCATTTTACAGGCAGTAATCGTTTGATTGCCATATCAAAATCCGGAAGAAGCATGCAGTCGGAAGATGTTCAGAACTTCCTGAATTCCCAAGAGAGAGGAATCGATGTCCAGCTTTTTGTAAGAAAGAACAAAGCAGATAAAATATCTAAAGAATTTTATTTCCTTGGACGGATAAATGCAACGGGCAGAACGAAAGAAATTGTTATGCCAAATACGGATAAAACAGCAGTGGAAATTGAATGGGTGCTTGATACGCCCATAAGGGAAGATATATACGAATATATCGTTAATGGTTAATTTTACAAAATAAAAGGAGAAATGAGATGAAAACAATTAAAGTCGTTGCAGCAGTGATCTGTGACTCCGTTCAAAATAAGACAAAAATATATGCAACAGCTAGAGGATATGGAGAATTTAAGGGGCAATGGGAATTTCCAGGAGGAAAAATAGAAACAGGAGAAACATCTAAGCAGGCTCTGAAACGTGAGATTATGGAAGAGTTAGAGACACAAATAGAGATTTATGATTTGATTGATACCGTCGAGTTTGATTACCCGAAATTTCATCTGTCAATGGAGTGTTTCTGGTGCGAAGTAATAAAAGGACATCTGATTCTAAAAGAGGCAGAGAAAGCAAAATGGCTTACGTTGGATGAATTAGATGAGGTAAATTGGCTTCCTGCGGATCTTGTACTGATTGAAAAAATAAAGAAAGAATTGCGTAAAGTCATTTAATTATCAGCAGGAGGTATCAAGGTATGAACGGAGGTTTTTTGTTAATTCCATTTTTAATCATTCGTTTTTTGCTGCCTCCCTAAAAGTGCATGAGAAACAGACAGATGCCATGGCATGCGGCCATGAACAGCGGGCCGGCCGCGCGTAATCTGCTTTTTATAAAAATACCAATAATCCCATCGGCCAACTGTACAAGGAGCATGGCCACAGTAATAATTTCTAAAATTGCCGGCGCCTGTAAGCAGAATGGGATAAAAGCGATTCCGGATAGTGCAAGACTCCGGGCGAACATATAAAGAGCGTTTGTCCGGCCGGCGCCGTTTTGGGCTGTGGCTGACTGGACGGCAAAACAGGCGCCCAAAGTTGCGCTGATAAAAGTGATACAGGCAGTTATATAATAAAGCAAAGTTTTAGCCTCCTATTCTTTCCATAAATTTCCTTTTGAAGTAAGTATAGTATAACACGACAGAAAGAACGGTGCACATGCAGAGAGGATAGTTTTCATGGAAAATTCTGCGATTACCCGCTGTTTTATGAGCAATGGTTAATTTTTAAGAGCAGGAATTAACATCGATTCAATTGTCCCCAGGGGCGTTGTCTGCTATGATAGAGGGTAACAAAGGCCGATGTTAATAAATGAAAAAGAGGTGCTTTTTATGGAAATAGGAGCAACGATACGGAAATTCAGAAAAGAAAGAGATATGACCCAGGAAGAAATGGCGAACCGGCTGGGCGTAACCCCTTCGGCGGTTAATAAATGGGAAAACGGAAATTCTTATCCGGACATTTTGCTGCTTGGGCCCATTGCCAGACTTCTGAATATTTCTCTGGATACCTTGCTGGCCTTTCAGAGCGAGCTGACGGAAGCCGAAATAAAGAATATTATTGGAGAAGTAGACAGACGATTTAAAGAAAGTACTTATGAGGAGACTTTCCAGGTAATTAAAAACTATTTACACAAATATACTAACTGTGAAAAGCTGGCCTGGCAGTTAGCGGTGATGCTGGATGCCCACCGCCTGTTGAAGAAGGTTACAGACCCAGAACAATATGATGAATTTATTTTAGCGTGTTATTTTCGTGCCCTGGAAAGCGGGGAAGAAGAGATTCGAACTTGCGGGGCAGATTCGCTGTATAATTTTTATTTAAGGAATGAACAATATGAAGAAGCGGAAAAGTATCTGAATTATCTGTCAGCGCAGAGTCCGGAAAGAAAGAGAAAGCAGGCGGCGCTTTACGGTAAAATGGGACGAACACAGGAAGCTTATAAAGCTTATGAAGAACTGTTGTTTTCGGATTACCAGATTGAAAGTATGGTTTTTAACGGCCTGTATAGCCTGGCAGTAAAGGAACAGAATCTTGAGAAGGCGCAGTTCTATCTTGAAAAACAGACGCAGCTGGCAAAACTTTTTGATATGGGGGAATATTATGAGGTCTACGGCGGGCTGGAACTTGCCGCTTTAAAACAGGAAGAAGAAGAGGTTCTGGAAATTGCTGAGAAAATGTTATCCGGTGTTGAGAAGATTGGAGACTTTAACAGCTCTCCCCTTTATGAACATTTGGAATTTAAGAAAACGGACCCGGATATTGTAAGGAATTTAAAGAAAACCCTTCTAAAAAGCTTTCGGTATGAGGAAAGTTACGGATTTATGAAAGAAAACAGCAGGTGGAAAAAGATGCTGGAAAAATACAAAATAGAATAAAAATTTCCTCCTGTTTTCACCCATTGACTTTTCCTTATGTCCTTGCTAAGATGTAAACAGATGTACTGAATAAAGTCCTTCGCCGTAAGGCGGAGGATTTTTATTATCAATTTTTGTTATCAAATGTAAGACAGGGGTGTTTGTTTTGCGTGATTTTAAAAGATTATTAGATACAGAGGAATATGGATTTTTAAAGGAGCATCCCAGGCTGGGAAAGCGGATTATCCTTCTGGGAGTGGGCGGAAGCTATGCCTACGGGACGGACAACGAAAACAGTGATATTGACTTTCGTGGGATTACCTTGAATTTGCCGTCCGATCTTCTGGGACTGACCCAATTTGAGCAGTTTGAGGACAGGGATACAGATACGGTGATTTATTCCTTTAATAAAATGGTTCGGCTGCTTTTGGACTGTAATCCCAATACCTGTGAAATTCTGGGACTTGAAAAAGAAGGGTACCTGATCCTCACGGAACTGGGACAGGAGCTTCTGGATAACCGTTCCTTATTTCTGTCCAAAAGGGCGGCCAGGTCTTTTAGTGGTTACGCTCAGGGACAGATTCGCCGGCTTCAGAATGCCATTGCCAGAGATTCCATGCCCCAGGCCCGGAAGGAACAGCACATTTTACACGCGGTTCAGAATTCTCTGGAGGATTTTCGGAGTCATTATGAATCCTTCGATAAAGGAAGCATCCGGCTGTATATTGATAAGGCAGAGAATCCCGGGTTTGAGACGGAAATCTTTGTAGACGCCAGCTACAGGCATTTGCCCCTGAGGGATTATGAAAATATGTGGGGCGTAATGCGAAGTGTGGTAAAGAGCTATGATAAAATAGGAAAACGGGGTCAGAAAGATGATAACCATCTGAATAAACATGCCATGCATACGATCCGTCTGTTTATGATGGCCATTGATATTCTGGAAAAAGGGGAGATCTGTACCAGAAGAACCCGGGAACAGGAACTTCTCTTAAAGATTCGAAACGGCGGTTTCCGCCGGGAAGACGGTGGGTTTGCACCGGAGTTTTATGATATTCTGGCGGATTATGAACAGAGACTGGAGAAGGCATCCAAAGAGAGTATCTTACCGGAAGAACCGGATATGGAAAAAGTGGAGGCTTTTGTGGAAAAGATAAACAGAAAAGCGCTGGAGGTGTAGATAAGTTGAGAAATATTGAGAAAGAAATTGAAGAAAAGTTAAAAGAGATTGAAAGAAAAGAGAAGGTTCGTATCCTTTTTGCAGCAGAATCCGGCAGCCGGGCCTGGGGATTTGCCTCTCCGGACAGTGATTACGACGTGCGTTTTATTTATGTTCGTCCGGCAGAAGACTATCTGCGGCTGGAGGGGATTCGGGATGTAATCGAGTGGCAGTTGGATGAAGTGCTGGATATTAATGGATGGGATTTAAAGAAAGCGCTGGTTCAGTTTCAAAAGGGAAATGCCACTTTGTTTGAATGGGCAGTTTCTCCCATTGTATATCGTACCTGCAAGGCGTGGGAGCACATTTATGAAACGGCGAAGGAGTATTTTTCCGTGAAGACGGCCGTACACCACTATTTGGGTACGGCAAATAACACCTATATGCAGTATCTTCAGGGAGACAAGGTAAGGTATAAGAAATATTTCTATGCCATCCGTCCTCTTCTGGCAGCCAGATATATTGAAGAAAACCGTTGTCCGGCTCCGATTTTATTTGAGGATCTGATGAAACAGGAGCTGCCGGAAAATCTGAGAACAGAGATTGCCCATGTGCAGAAGGTCAAAATGGTTTCTGATGAAAAGGAGTTACATCCTCAGAATCCTCAGATTCAAAAGTTTATTGCTTCTGAACTGGAACGGCAAAAAGAGATTGCGGACTCCCTTTCAAAGGATCGCAAGGAGGACTGGGAGAAATTGAATCAGGTCTTTTTAGAAACCCTTGGAGGGAAAATAGAGGAATGAGCTTGACTTTTTCCGTTACATGTGCTAGGATGATGCAAAATTAAAGATAATAATGCCGCCGGGTAAGCCTTATTTCTCATTCCATTAGGCCGTAGCAGGAATGATGAGATAAGGCTTTTTTGTGTAATAGGAAAGTATTCCATATGGTTTCCTGTGCCGGCAGCTGTATCTGTAAGTGAGGTGTTTTTATGTTTCAGGAGATGAGAAGAAAACGGCAGGCTTTATCACAGGAGGAAATTTCTGATGTTTTAGGGAAAGGAACATCCGGGGTGCTGGCTCTGTCGGGAGTAGCCGGTTATCCTTATGCGGTTCCGCTCAGCTACGTATATGACGGGGCGAAGATTTATTTTCACTGTGCCAAAAGCGGATACAAGCTGGATGCAATACGGGGGAATGGGAAAGCTTCTTTCTGTGTTGTCGCCCAGGATCAGATTGTTCCGGAAGAATACACTACATATTTTAAAAGTGTGATTGTATTCGGACAGATAGAAATCATAGAAGAGGAGGGAAAGAAGCGCGAGGCGATCGAAAAACTGGCTGCCAAATATGCACCCCATGAAAAGGAGGAAAAGCGCAGAGAGGCCATTGACCGGGAATGGGAAAACCTTTGCATGTTAGAAATGCATATCGATTATAAAACCGGGAAAGAAGCCATAGAACTTGTTAAGAAAAATAAGAAAATAAATAGTAAATAAAACAGAAATAAAATCAACCTGCCGGGGTTTCATTTTATTGTGTATCAGGCCTGCGTAACACAAAACGCAGGCTTTTTATTTTCCGCGCAGGGCGTTCTCTATAGGAGGAGTTTAATCATGTATAAAGGAAAATCACATACTTTATTTATGAAATATGCGGTTCCGCAGATGATAGGATTGTTATTCAATTCCGTTTATATGATTGTTGACGGAGTGTTTATCGGCAATCGTCTCGGGCGTGACGCTATGGCTGCAGCAGCAGTTTCAGTACCGTTGGTGGAAATTTTAATTGCGCTGTCTATGGCAGTTGCCACAGGGGCAGGGGTCATGATTTCAGCTCATCTGGGACAGGGCGAGAAAGAAAAAGCCCGGACCATTTTCAATCTTTCTGTACTGTGTACGGCTGTGATGGGGATATGTATCTGCGTATTCGGAAATATATTTATTCATCCGCTGGCAGAACTGCTGGGGTCTACTCCGGCCATTCATGAAAAAGCGATTCGTTATATGTGGTATATCCTTACGTTTTCGCCATTCCTGCTTTTCAGCTTTCTGCTAAGCGGGCTGGTACGTAATGACAACCGTCCGAAACTTGCCATGTTCGCGCTGATGTTTGGTTCCGTGTCAAATATTGTATTGGATTATGTGTTTATGTACCCCATGAACATGGGAATTGCAGGAGCGGCATTCGCAACAGCTCTCGGCCCGATTTTCAGTGTGCTGATTATGCTGCCCCATTTTATATTAAAGCGGGGAGACTTATATTTTGCAAAATTAAAGTGTAAATGGCATCATATTCGTTCCATTTATGTGCTGGGATTTCCATCCTTCATTATGGAATTTACCATTGGGATTATTACTTTTGTATATAATTTCGCCATTGTTCATTATGGATTCGGGGAGATTGGCCTTGCGGCCTATCTTATTATCGGCTATCTTATGCTGATTATCCTGACCCTGTTTCTTGGTATGGGACAAGGTCTGCAGCCGGTATTCAGCTATTTTATGGGGACGGGGGAAGAAGACCGCAGTAAGGCGCTGTTGAATTTTTCCATTAAAATATTTCTGGCAATTGGAATTTTGTGTTATATACTCATTTTCTTTTTCTCCCGGAACTTCTTCACTATTTTCAATCCGGGAGATATGGAATTGATTAATTTTACGGAAAGCAGGAGTCTGCCTTACTTTTCGGGCTTCTTTCTGGCGGGGGTCAATATTCTAATGATTGCCTATTGGCAGGCAAATGAACGGACAGGGAAAGCCCTCGCCGTATCGCTGTCAAGAAGTGTCATCTGGCCTCCGGTACTCATTGCGGCGCTGCCGCTGCTTTTGGGAAGCGAGATGGTCTGGATTTGTCATTCCTGTAGTGAGGCGCTGACTGCAGTTACTGCATTTATACTGCTTACAACGGAAAGAAAAAAGAAAAAAATATAAGGAGGATTTAGCATGAATCGCATTATTACCATTGGGCGGGAATTTGGAAGCGGAGGCCGTGAATTGGGAAGACGACTGGCTGAAAACCTAAAGATAGCCTATTATGATCGGGAAATTGTGGAGGAATTGGGGAAAAGGACAGAACTGGCAGAGGATTACATTGAAAGAGTGGATGAAAGCCGGCCTCTGCCATTGCCTCCGATAACAACCTGCAGGACGTTCGGAATTCCCTATAATTATGTAATGGAGGAGCGTTTATCTGTTTATACACAGGAGAGTAATATCATCCGGGAAATGGCAGAAAAATCAGACTGTGTAATTGTGGGACGGTGTGCGGATTATGTTCTGCATGACTGGAATCCATACCGGATTTTTGTCTATGCGGATATGCCGTCCAGAATCGCCCGCTGCCGCAGGAAAGGGATGGACGCAGCAACGCTGACAGACAGGGAAATACAGCAGAAGATCGTTTCTGTTGATAAGAAAAGAGCGCGCTATTATCAATTTTATACGGATAATACCTGGGGAGATAAGAGGAATTATCATTTATGCATCAATACCGGCGGAGAGGATATAAAAAGACTGGCGGCTGCATTGGCGTGTTTTATTAAATAGAACTGCCCTCAGATGGCGGTGAAGGGAGACCTCACCGCCATTTCCCCTTCTATACAAGCAGATTTTCCAGTGCCTGAGAATCAAACACCACTTCAGTCAGATGGTTGACCTCGATTTGGTATAAAGCGTTTGCAGCCATATGTTCTGCCGCCTGTTCCAGATCACGGATCCCGGAGGTAGTGACATATTTTGTCACCAGAGCGTCCAGGGCGTCTTCGGTTACATGACATTCCTGTTCATGAAGCCCCATCCGTTTTAAAACTTTGGGCAGTGCATATCTGGAGAAGATGATCTTCTTTTCTTCGGGCGTATAGTCCGGAATGTCAATCACTGCGAAACGGGACATTAAGGGCGCGCTGATCTGGCTTTTGTCATTTGCGGTGGCGATGGGATACACTCCCACGGTGGGAATCATACATTCAATATAATTGTCAGTGAATCCCAGGTTATCCAGCAGTGTTAAAAGTACGTCTGCCGGATTGCCGTTTCCCTTTCCGGACGCTGCCTTATCCAGCTCGTTAATAATAAATACCAGATTGGACTCCCCGGCCATGGAGAAAGCCTCCATGATGATACCCGGTTTTGCATTGGCGTAGATTCGGGAGCTTCCTGTAAGCTGTTCCGGATCGTTTATTGAGCTCATATCCAGAGTGGTCCAGGGCAGCTTTAAAATCCGGGCAACTGCATAGGCAATCTGGGATTTTCCGGTTCCGGCCGGTCCCACCAGCAGAAGTCCGTAAGCAGGCAGAGTATGGGTGCGGTTGATCTGGATAATGGTTTCTATAATTCTCTGTTTTACCCGTTCCATGCCATAGAGCTCTTCGTCCAGAATACGGCGGGCTTCCACGGGATCAATGGATTCAAAGTAGTCATTTTTCCACTGGATGTTTAAAACCATGGAAAGGGCACGCTGGGCATGGCGGCGTTCTTCCAGAGTGACTTCATGGGAACGGGCTACGGCCAGATTCCTCCTCGCCCAGAGACTGATGGTATCCGGCAGGGTTTTCCCGGCGCAGGTCATGAAATCTGAGATACTCTGCAGACTTGTAAGTTTCATCTCATCGCCGGTTTCTTCCGCATCGTCATCTTCCGTTTCCGGGGCAGGGGCGTGGCTGGCCAGAAGTCTCTCAATAATAAGCTGTAAAAAGCCGTCGGAGGCGGAAAGTTTCGTTCCCACTCCCGCAGAAATTTCCCGGATTTTATAGACTGCGTAGCCTTCTTCTGTGTTCTGGCCGGACAAGCGTACGCGGATATGGTTTTCTCCCAGCCAGCGCAGAAGAGGGACAAAGCGGGCATCTATTTTCAGAATATCTGCGCTTACGGCTCCGTCATCCTCGTCAAATTCAAAAGAGGTTCTGGTGTTGGGATTGGTAAAGAGACCACAGGAGTGGTGTTTCCAGTTTTTGGCCTGGTTGTCCAGTACCAGAATGGGATGCTCTACAGAAGAGCAGGATTCATTGGAACGGACGATTGTATAAGTACATTCAGGTTGATTCTTTTTCGGTGGTTCGTTACGAAAATCGAAAATTGGCATACGAATTACTCCTTTGCTGAATTTGATTATCATCATAGCACATTTAAGAGGGTTCGTAAATCAGCAGGAGCGATGTTCTGTCATATCTTGATGTAGAAAAATCGAGAAAAATGTGATATGGTAATAAAAGGGAATAAAATAATATTCGACTAAAAAGCAGCGGGCCAGGGAGAAAACATACCCTGGCTTTTTCTTTCGCTGTGAAAAAACAGAAACTGAAGGAGAAATAAGATGAAACAGAAAAAACAGGCCCGCGGGGGAAGGGGCCAGGTCAGACATGCCCGGAAAAAGAAGGGGCACAGCAGGCGTCTGCTTTTCACCGGAATTCTTCTTGTGATTGAAGCGGCAGTTCTGCTGGGGGTGGGAGCATATCTGCTCCTGGGAAAATCCCCGGGAGGCGACAAATTCTCAGGAGAGCAGGCCCAGGAGACAGGGGCGGAAATTCAGAAGGGAGAAGAAAGCGTCCCGATTGCCATGGAACCCAGCAAGGATATTCTCTTTGAGCCCCATTGCGTGGAGACAACTGCTCCGGAAAAAATGATTAGTTATACAGAAGTGGAAGTGGACGGAACGAAACTGGAGAGCACAGCCCAGTATGTTCCCGACGCAGAGATTTCCTTTTCTGTAGGAGAGGATTATACAGATGCAGAGGGAATCCTTACCTTCCGCGGAAATAATTTCCGGGACAGTCCTGCATATGGAACGGCGGAAATCCAGAATCATACACTGACACAGAAATGGTCCCATGATACCGGATCCCTCTCTTCCGGAGGAACCTTCTGGAGCGGAAGCGGATGGACAGGACAGCCGCTGATGACCAAATGGCCCAGAGAGGTGAAGGCACATATGAATATGTATGACTGGGCGAAGGAAGACGATGAACTGGTGGAAGTTATATATGCCTGCATGGACGGATACGTGTATTTCCTGGATTTAGAGACGGGGGAACCTACCAGGGAGTCTCTGTATCTGGGCTATACATTTAAGGGAGCAGGCGCGCTGGATCCCAGAGGGTATCCCATCCTGTACGTGGGAGCGGGCTATAACAGCGACAACGGGCCTGCAAAAGTATTTATTATCAACCTTCTGGACTGCAGCACGATGTATACCTTTGGAGACAATGATGCCTTTTCTTTAAGAGGAAGTCTGAGCTTCTTCGATTCCTCCGCCCTGGTGGATGCCGAGACGGATACCCTGATTTATCCGGGGGAAAACGGAATTCTCTATTTGATCAGGCTGAATACGGCATATGACCAGAATGCAGGAACACTGTCCATTGCTCCGGGGAAAACGGTGAAATGGCATTATTACGGCCTTCGTTCCAGTTCAGCCAATTACTGGGTGGGAATGGAAGACAGCGCCGCCGTCTATAAAGGATATTTATTTGTGGCAGATAACGGGGGACATCTGATGTGTCTGAACCTGAATAACCTGGAACTGGTGTGGGTACAGGATATTCTGGATGACTCCAATTCTACTCCGGTGCTTTCCATTGAAAACGGAAAACTGTATCTCTATGTGAGCACTTCTTTCCGTCTGGGATGGAGAAGCAGCAGCTCAGCCACAGTCCCCGTCTGGAAAATCAATGCAGAGACGGGAGAGATTATCTGGCAGACGGACTACGAGTGTTATTCGGACGACGGAGTATCGGGAGGGGTTCAGTCTACCATTGCCTCCGGGAAAAACGGTCTGTCGGACTACATCTATGTAACGGTGTCAAAGACGGAAAACAACGCCAATGGGGTTCTGGCGTGTCTGAATAAAGAGACCGGGGTGGTTGTATGGGAACATAAGGCAGGATATGCCTGGTCCTCTCCGGTGTGCGTCTATAACGGGGACGGAACGGGAACGGTACTTTACTGCAGCAGTGATGGAAACATGTATCTGCTGGACGGATCCGGAGGTCAGGTATACCAGACGCTCTCCTTAAGTCAGGGAGTGATCGAAGCCTCCCCGGCAGTTTACAACAATTATGTGGTAGTGGGAACCAGAGACTGCAAGATATGGGGAATTGAATTAAGTTAAAAAAGGACAGATATTATAACGGAAGCCGGGAATAAATATTGGTATATTAAAAGTCTGCAATTGGAATCAAATATATAATAGCAGGAGGAATTAGAAAAAATGTGGATTTTCTATGCCGTGGGCTCTGCATTTTTTGCGGGAGTGACTTCCATACTGGCAAAGTGCGGAGTAAAAAACACAGATGCAAATGTGGTGACTGCAGTACGGACGGTGGTTGTCTTTCTGTTTGCCTGGCTGATGGTGTTTCTTACAGGTTCCTGGAACCAAATGGGAGATATAAGCGGCAGAACCCTTATTTTTCTGATTCTCTCGGGAGCTGCCACAGGAGCCTCCTGGCTGTGTTACTTCCGCGCGCTGCAGACGGGAAATGTGAATAAAGTAGTTCCCATAGATAAGTCCAGTACGGTGCTGACCATTGTCCTGGCTCTGATTTTTCTGAAGGAGGGGGTCAGCCTTTCTAAGGCGGCCGCCGTCTTTTGCATTGCGGCAGGAATCTTTCTGATGATTGATAAAAAAGATGTACAGGAAGAGAAAGAAGGTCAGGGTTCCGACTGGTTTCTCTATGCCTGCGGCTCTGCCGTTTTTGCCAGTCTGACGGCGATTTTAGGAAAAATCGGGATTGAAAATGTGGAATCGAATCTGGGGACGGCAATCCGGACGGCCGTGGTGCTTCTGATGGCCTGGGGACTGGTGTTTCTGACGGGAAAGCAAAAAGAGATCCGAAGAATCGGAAGAAAGGAAATGCTTTTTATCTGTGCGTCGGGAATCGCCACAGGAGCTTCCTGGCTCTGTTATTACCGGGCTTTGCAGGAGGGGCCGGCCAGTGTGGTAGTGCCCATTGACAAACTGAGTATTCTTATCACCGTTCTCTTTTCCTGGCTGGTGTTTAAAGAAAGGCTGAAAAGAAAGGAAGGGGCAGGGCTTTTCCTTCTGACTGCCGGAACAGTGGCAATGGCCTTTATAAAATAAAAGAAAAGGAAGCAGGAAATGCCGCCCATCAATTGATTGATCCGGGCGGCATTTTCGTACTTGTTTTTAATTTTCAAGCATCTGATCCTTTTTGGAAAGGATAGCTTCCACAGCCGCGCAGGCAGGACAATCGCAGTATTTGGCGCCTGCCGCTTTAATGGCCTGGGCGTGTTCGGCGACTTTTTTTGCTGCTTCGGTTCCGCCGAAAACCTGGGCCCCTGCTTCAGACTGGGCGAAAGCGAATAATCCGTCTACCGTGACAATGTCTTCTTCCAGTTCTGCCAGATAAGCCTTGGTTTCCTCGGATTCCCGAGAGGTTCCCACGGCGTTCAGCCATGCCTGGGCGGCGTCTTTTGCTTCTTTGCTGCAGCTTGCAGCAGCGATTAAGTCTTTTGATTTTTCTACAACATAATCTAAAATTTCCTTCTTCATTGTACTCGTCCTTTCTTTTATTGTAATTATCTTTATTTTACCATAAAGAAATCAGAAAAGGGTATGGGTTTCTGATCTTTTTCTTTACGGAAGTGAGGCGACAGGATATAATTTGAATAGAGAAAGAAGGAGCAGGAGAGGGGGCGGACAGGCAGTGTTTAAGAAAAAGGAATGTTATCTGTGCGGCGGTAAGCTGGTGAAGGGGAAATGTACGTTCTGCGGGCTGGACAATCAGAAAGCAGCCAGTAAGAACTACCGTTTAAATGAGAGCATCCATGATCAGAAGAAAATAACTTACGGCAAATATTCCGGAGAGAAAACACAGACCGATAAAAATAAGACAAAAACCGGGAAAACATATTCTGCAGGTCAAAGAAAAACCGGGACGAACTCCGGAAGCACTCCCCGTTATCAGGGGAACAGATACAGACCCCAGAATCAGAGCAGACAAAGATACAGCGCCCGGGGCTACAGGAGAGAATCGTATGGGCGGAAAAAAAGAAGTGTTGTGCTGGCGGTTCTGATTCTCATGGGGATTCTGGCCATTGGAATAGAGACCATAAGCAGTTATGTAAATAAAAAGAGACTGGAGGATCTGCATCCTTCCTGGAATCTTGAAACCTATGATCCTTATGCAGGGGTAACCAGAGAACTTTCTGAGACGGGGGAGGTCTTTGACATTACCCTCATGCCAGGGGAATACAAAGTGGGTGTCTGGCTGCCGGAGGGAAATTACACAGCGTCTCTTCAGGAAGGAAGCGGTTCTCTCAGTCTGATGGATATGGAGAATGTGATTTTCCTTAACAAGGTATTTGGAACAGAAGAAGAGTACGGGGAAGTAACAGAGGTCGAAGATTTAAAGCTTTATGAAGGCGGAATTGTAACAGTAAACAATGGACTGGCTGTAAATCTGCATACAGAGAACGGACAGATGCAGGAAATGGAAACCATGGATAATCCTCTTACAGAAACCATCTATCTTGAACCCGAGAGAACATATACAGCGGGAGATGATTTTCCCGAGGGTGTGTACGATGTCAGCGGAGAAGACTGGGGCGATCTGGAGTACAGCGTTTATCTGGGAGATATTTATGAAGATGAGGATTTGAATTATGAGAGCAACAGCATCTGGTTTTCGGAAGGGGAGGAAGGAACCATTTACTGCAATGTTGTTTTGCCCAAAGGGGCAGAAGTCACCGTGGGAACGGATGTAATGGTTTTGACTCCCAGCAAGAAGATAGAAAGCGAAGATTATGACGGGTATTATGACGTCTACCGGTAAGGGACAGGAGGAAACAAATGTTTTTTAAAAGGACGAAAATACAGCCGGAGGGTGTCCGGAAACACATCCTCTTTTACGGCAGGGTACAGGGAGTCGGGTTTCGGTTCTATGCCGTACAGAAAGCCAGACAGCTGGGGCTGACCGGATGGGTGAAAAATCTGATGGACGGAAATGTGGAGATGGAGGTGCAGGGACCTCAGGAAAAGATAGACCAGTTAATCCAGTATCTGAGCCGTCAGCGTTATATCCAGATTACAGGGATGGAATGTAAAAACTTACCTCTTCAGGAAGAAAGAAGCTTTTGTGAAAGAGGATATTAAGAGACAGAGAAGGAACCGCCCGGACGGACGATTCCTTCTCTGTTTTTTTCTCTGTATTTTTAGATTTCATCATAGAGATTTCCGATATAATCACGAAGCACGGTTTCCTGTTCTTTGGTGATTTCCGGATATTCAAAGGAAGCAATACGTTTATCAATGGCTTCGTTTGCAAGCTGAACAGAGTCTTTTTTGCCGGCATCCTCCCAGCCTGTGAACGACATTTTGTTAAAGAGAGCGGGAGTGTACAGCTCATCTTTCATATAGTCCATGGTGTGCTCTTCTCCGATAAACTGTCCGCCGGGACCTACATCGCTGAGGTTTTCAAGTTCTTCGCTGTCGGTGTGAACGGACATGCCGTTTACAAGCTTGCGGATCATTTCGATGTTTTGTTCGTCGAGCAGATATTTTTCGTAGCACAATACATTGAAGGAATCCATAACACCGCAGGAATGTAATACAAAGCTGGCAGATGACATCAATGCCGCCATCATGGTGAAGGTCGATTCTACGCCGCACTGCCAGTCCACACATTTGGAGTCTGCCAGAGAACCACCGGTACGGCAGGGGATGTTGTAGTATTTTGCCAGAGAAGCAGAGGCAAAACTTATAAGGGCGGTCTCCGGAGAGCCGATTGCCGGTGTGACAAAACGCATATCGGTTCCGCCGGAAGTGTTGGAGTAAACCACAGGAGCACCCGGGCGAACTAATTGTGCGTAGACAATACCGGCCAGGTTTTCTGCGTTGTTGCAGATAACTGTTCCGGATAAAGTAACGGGGCTGGTTACCCCTGGCATGGAGCAGCAGGGGAACATGGTAGCCTGATTTCTCTCTGCAAAATAACGGCAGGCCTGCAGCATGGTTTTGTTATATTTCAGGGGAGACATTGGGTTAATCAGGCCAAAGGCAACGGTCTGTTCCTTGTCGGATCCGTAGAACCGTTGGATCATATCAATGCTGTGCTCACAATCCTGGAGGGTTGTGGTAAGTCCCATCAGCGGTTTGTCCGTATATCTCAGGCAGACAGCCATCTGATAATCCCGTACAATCTTTCTGTCAATGTCTGAGGGCTCAATTAAGTTGGGGTTTAACATATCAATTACCCGGCTGGTATGATCCATTTTCTGGAAATTCAAATAGTCCTGTGCAGTATTTCTGTGATGATCTCCGGCACGGCTAACGAAAAGGGGACCGGAGGCAGGAGCTAACACTTTATGTCCTTCTCCAAAGGTGACAGATTTTCCGTTTCTTCCATAAATGACAAATTCCGAAGGGGCAGTGGAAAGGGCTTTTTCAACCAGATCCCTTCCAATATGCACCACATAACCGTCTACTTTCGCACCGTGTTTACGAAACAGTTCACATGCTTCTTCGTCTTCCATAATGACGCCGTCTTTTTCCAGAACTTCCAGGGTCATCTCATGAAGCTTTTCTACTTCTTCCAGTGTGAAAAAATTACCAGCAACCTTCATTCCTATTTCCTCCTTTTATGATACGGTTTTTTCCTGTGTCTGTTTTTCTTTTTTCCTACGGGGCTTTATTGGCATAATGTATTCCTTTAAAGCTCCGGTCTCGGGTTCCATATTTTCATAAGTATAATCGATCTTACGCAGTTTCTCGGGCGCTTTGCCTTTGGCAAAGAAGATGATGAAGCCGACTGCAGCCGCTGTTTCCAGGATAAATACCGGGAAGCCGGTAATGGCTTTTACTGATTTGGCGCCGTCCAGTCCGCCGCTCCAGATGAATAAGATGGCTACGGATGCCATTAAAACGCCCCAGAAAACTTTAATTTTCATAGGAGCTTCTTCGGATTTGTAATCTTTACCGGGCTCTATGGTCATCATGGAAACTGTTGAAGTCATGGAGTTGGCCAGGGTTACAAAGGAGATAACCTGGGTAATTAAAAGCAGCGGTTTCATAATGACGTCAAGAGGCAGGTAGGACATGGTAAATAACTGCATATAGGAGTGATCGTTGGCTGCCAGAACACCGACCAGATCTTCGCCCATTACAAATTGTACATTTGCAGCGAATCCGCCGAACATACCGAACCAGACCATGGCAAAAATGGACGGCAGAATCATATTTACAACAACCACTTCTTTTAAGGTACGGCCTTTGCTTAAGGTGGCGATAAACAAACCGGTCATTGGTGCGAACGCAATCCAGTCCAGCCACCAGATATTGTTCCACCACTGGGGCCAGAGATCTGTAGTGGTAGACACATCCTGTACAGTCAGCATAGGAAGGTAATCCCTGATAAACTGTCCGAGAGCTTCACTGGTCAGATTAAACATATAACTTTTCGGGCCGAAAAGAATGACAAAGGCCAGGAAGAAGAAGAACAGATAGGTGTTCTTTTCGGAGAGCCATGCGATTCCTTTCTTTAAACCGGATACGCTGGTAGCTGTGTAGATAATGGTAATTACTACGGCGATGGCGATCCAGACCGGAAGTCCCGTCTTAATATGAAACAGATATTCAATTCCGCTTCCAAGCTGCATCAGTCCATATCCCATGGAACCGGAAACACCGCCTAAAATGGCAAAGAGGCAAATAATATCCACAACCGTTTTGGTACCGTTTCCCATTCGTTCACCCATCAGAGGGTAAAGGGCGGAACAGGAGCGATAACTTTTACCAAGATTGTAAATCGCATAGGCAACTACAACACCGAAAGCAGTATATAATGCGTAGGGAGTCCATGCCCAGTGCAGCCACTCATATTCCAGAGCGTCAATAATGGACTCGTAGCTCATAGGTTCTGCGCCGAAAGCGACCGGTGGTCTTGCGGTATATTCAATCATTTCTGCAGTAGGCCAGAGAATAAATCCGGTGGCCATTCCGGCACACAGAGAAAGGGCAAAGTATTCAAAAGTGCTTAATTCAGGTTTTGCCTTGGGCCCGCCCAGGCGAACCTTTCCCACCGGAACAAAAACAATGGCAAGGCAAAAGACAACCAGAAATAAAGTGCACAGACTGACTGCCCATCCCATATCTTTCATAACCAGCATAACACCCTTGTCGATGACTGTATTAAAGGCATCGGGTATGAGAATTCCGGCCAGCAGTACAATCGCAAAAAACAGAATCGGGATAATGCAGACGCTCCATCTTATTTTATAATCTCTGGGATTGTGGGCGTTTGTCGTATTCTTATTTTCCTCCATAACTTCTCCTCCTTTTCTTTGATAAGTAATACAGCATTTGTGCGCAGACCCCTGTCAGAAAAAAGAGGAAGGCAAGCTGCGCTCCCGATACCAGTCCCACAATTCCGGCCCACTGCACTGGCTGTGTAAAGACATAAGCCATAAATAATATGCCTGCCGCCAGACCTGTCAGGCAGCTTACTGCTGCGATATAAAGTCCTGCATAGGAAAATCCGCATATGGAAGCGGATGCCAGGAATGCCAAAACAGCAAAAAGCATAAGATCTGACGAATGAATAGAAATCTTTAAGATTCCGCAGGCTAAAGCAGATAGAACAAAGATGATAAGTATCATCAGAAGCGGGATATACATCAGCCAGCGCTTGTCCCTTTTTCCGGGTAGCAGATTACTTATTTTCATTTTTACCCTCCTTAAAAAATGTTTCGTTGTTCTTGCCTATATTTTTATATATAAAAAAATATTTGTCAATAAATTTTATGGATTTAAAAAATAATTGTAGGATTATACAATTTTAGATAGGTATTTTCAGCACTTTTCCTCTAAAGAAAAGGGAGGAGAAAGGATAAATATAACAGATGTTTTTACATGAGAAAAGAAAAAAAGAACCAGGCATTTTCCTGGTTCTGAAAAGGGGCGCCGGGGCTACTTGCTGCTCTCCTGAGCCTGTTTGATCCAAAGGCTTACACAGCGGGTTTTTCCACGGTTTCCCAGATTGTGCCGCTTTTTAGCGTCAATATAAAAGGAGTCCCCTTCTTTCAGGGTAAACACATCCTCCCCGATGGTAATCAGAAGTTCTCCCTCTAATACGTATCCGATTTCATCATAGGAATGGGACCACTCTTTATCATAAATGCATCCTGGTTCCACAACGATATATTCGCCTGTCATGCGTTCTTTGCCGAAATTAATGGATTCGTACCGGATTTTTCCTTCGCGTTTATAAATGACCGGCCGCTCTTCGGCGCGGATTACTTTACCTGCCCATTCACGGTTGTCCAGCAGTTTGATTAGCTCCACTCCCAGAGCCTGGCAGATTTTCTGGATGTTATCCAGAGTGGGGCTGCACAGTTCCCGTTCCAGGTTGCTGATATAAGCGGGCGACAGCTCTGTCTGTTCAGACAGCTGAGTTAAAGTCATGTTTTTTGTTTTTCGCAGAGTACGGACTCTTGCGCCAATATCTTCAATCATAACGGCCTATCTCCTTTTTTCTTCATATCTTACACACTTCTTTTGTGTTTTTCAATACATAATAAAAAAATTATTCAATTTCCATAAAATATTTTTTTATATTTATAAAATTTGAAGATTGATTTTTTAGGGAATACATTTTATGATAGAAAAAAACGAAGGAGGAAATCCTGATGATGATTCGACAAAACCCAAGTATTTTTAATGATATTGTGGGACCAACTATGATTGGTCCATCCAGTTCCCATACCTGTGCACCCTCTCGAATCGGCTTTCTGGCGCAGCAGTTTTTACCGGGACAGTTGAAAAAGGCCACCATTACTTTTGCAAAAGATGGCGCGTATACCCTGATGTACAAAGGACAGCGCTCGGATATGGGGTATGTAAACGGATTGCTGGGGCGTCATCCGGAAGATCCCAGGCTGCGGGATTCTTTTGCAGAAGCGAAGAAAGCGGGCGTGGAGATTTCTTTTGTCATCGAAGATTTCCCGCCGGTCCGTCCCAACATTTCGCGGCTGAATCTGGAGAATACGAAGGGAGAGCGGGTGGAGCTCTATTCCGATTCTACAGGGGGCGGTACGGTACGGCTGATGTCTTTTAACGGTTATGATGTGGATATTGTGGGAGATTGTTATGAATTGATTCTTCTGACTTCCTGCGGCCGGGAAGGAAGCGAACACGTTCTGGAAGAGGCATTAAAGCTTGTGGGCGCCAATGAGGGAACCAGTGTTTCTGCAAAAGAGGAAAGTGGACTGGTTAACATAAAAACCCGTGCAGAGCATACGGAAGAGTTTCTGGAGCAGTTAAGAAATGTGGAAGGAGTCTCTGAAGTAAAGGAAATCCATCCGATTCTAACAGTGCTTTCCAACCGGCATGCGGATATTCCCTTTGCCAGTGCGGAAGAAATGCTGGCCTATGGGGACGAAACAGGCAAAGAACTGTGGGAGCTGGGTGTGGAATATGAGATGGCCCGCAGCGGCTGGAGCAGGCAGCGGGTAATGGAATATATGGAATACGTGGTAGACACCATGGAAAACAGCGCCATAGAGGGGCTGAAAGGAGAAGGGGACATGAGCGGAATTATTTCACCTACTTCAGGTAAGGTGGAAGCTTATATAAAACAGCAGCCTTCTGCCCTGGATATGGGGGTGCTTAATACAGTTGTACCCTGGTCCATGGCTGTTATGGAGTATTCCAGTACCATGGGGAAAGTGCTTTGCGCGCCTACGGGCGGATCGGCAGGCGTATTCCCAGGTGCGGTTCTCGGTACGGCAAATCATATGGGGCTGGAGAAAGATGCGAAGGTTCGTGCAATGTTTGTTACTGCAGTGATTGGAATTGTTATGAGTAAGGACTGCAACTATTCTGCGGAGCTGTATGGCTGTCAGGTGGAGCCGGGGGCTGCCTCCGGAATGGCGGCAGCGGGTCTGGTTTGCCTGATGGGAGGTACTTCAGAGCAGATGTGTATGGCTGCCTCCTGTGCGGTGCAGAATATCCTGGGAACAATCTGTGATCCGGTGGCAGGCCTGGTGCAGATTCCCTGTATTAATCGGAATGCCATGTCTGCAGCTAACGCAGTTGTGTGTGCAAATATGATTATGGGAGGATTTGATCCGCTGATTCCATTGGACCAGACGGCGGAAACTCTATTTCGGGTGGGGAAACAGCTTCCTGCAGAACTGCGCTGTACCTGTCGGGGAGGACTGTGTACAACGCCCTGCGGACAAAAACTTGCCAAAGAGCAGGAAATTCGGGATAACGCCAGATAAAACTTTGGGTTTAATTAAGAAAAGCATGTTCCGGGAATCTGTCGGGATTCCGGAACATGCTTAAAATTTACGGTTTTGCTGAAATTATTTTTTGCTTACGCGTCCAGTTTCTTTCCTGTGAGCATTTCATAGCCCTGCAGGTATTTATCGATGGTTTTCTTTTCAATGTCTTCCGGAAGGGTCCAGTCATTGTCCGGGTTGGCTTTCAGCCAGTCCCGTGCGAACTGTTTGTCGAAGGAAGGCTGTCCGTGTCCCGGTTCATATCCGTCAGCAGGCCAGAAGCGGGAGCTGTCCGGTGTGAGCATTTCATCTCCGAGAACAATATTTCCTTCCGGATCCAGGCCGAATTCAAACTTGGTATCTGCAATAATAATACCGCGGCTCAGTGCGTAGTCGGCGCATTTTTTATAAAGTGCAATGGTGTAGTCGCGCAGTTTGGCAGCGTACTCTTCACCCTTGCCCGGGTACTGTTTTTCAAGATGGGCCACGCTCTGTTCGTAAGAAATATTTTCATCATGATCTCCGATTTCTGCCTTAGTAGATGGGGTATAGATTGGTTCCGGCAGTTTATCAGATTCTTTTAATCCTTCCGGAAGCTGAATGCCGCATACGGTGCCGTCTTTCTGGTAGCTGGCCCAGCCGCTTCCTGTAATATAGCCGCGGACAATACATTCTACGGGAAGCATTTCTAATTTCCTGCACATCATACTGTTTCCATCAAACTGAGGCTGCTGGAAAAATTCAGGCATATCTTTTACATCTGTGGAAATCATATGGTTTGGAAGAATGTCTTTTGTCATATCAAACCAAAACTTGGACATCTGAGTCAGAACGGTTCCTTTTTTGGTGATGATGTTTTTCAGAATTACATCGAAGCAGCTAATACGATCAGTTGCAACCAGAATTAAGCTGTCGCCGTTATCATAGATTTCACGTACTTTTCCCTCTTTAATCGGTTTCATTTTACATACCTCGCTAATCCGTTATAGTTTCGTTTCAATCGTTCCTTCTCTAGAATAAACATAGTTTGCATAAAAAACAATCTTTTTTTTCTTTTTTTTCGATCTTTTTGCGCGCTGATGCCGATTGTGCTATATTACTTTATACGCAGAGAAAACAGAAAATAAAAACAAAAGGGGAGAGTGAGATGGGAGTATTATATTTTACAAGACACGGACAGACGATCTGGAATGTGCCCGTCTTTAGGATTTAGCACTATAATTCTTTAGGGGTTTATTTTTTTATATATTTCTCAAACCAGCATATTTGCTG
>NZ_NFJL01000022.1 GCF_002159835.1 Blautia sp. An249
ACATAATATCAGTTATGTATTCAATAAAATCCGGGAAATTCTATTTATTTTTGAAATGAGAGACATTTTGAATCAAAATTGGCCTAAAAAACTCCAAAATGTAAAGAACGGCATATTGACATCCTTTATTAGAAGGGTGTAACATAATAGTTACATGAGATATTCAAGAAAAAGTGTGTTTTTCATCAATATTTACAACATAACTGATATTATGTATTCATTTTCACACAATTCATCAAATCTAATTGTTTCTGATAAATTTTACCCGTATTTGAAGTATAGATTCTTGTTACATTTAGACTTCCATGTCCCAGAAGATCGCTCAGCCCGGCTATGTCCTTTGTCACTTCATAATAATTTCTGGCAAAAAGATGGCGCAGATTATGAGGGAAAATCTTGCTTCCTTCGATTCCTGTTTTTTCCTTCAGGGCTTTCATTTCCCTCCAGATGTTGCTTCGGCTTTTGGGGTGTCCATTTCTTGTAATAAAGATAGGACCGCTTTGGATTCCCTGTTCCCGGGCAAACTGTAATAATTTCTCCTGTAATACTCCCGGCATGAAAATTCTTCTATACTTTCCCTTATTTGTAATTGGAATATACTTTTTACTCACATTTTCCACTGTAAAAAATCCAAGCTCACTAATCCGTATCCCCGTAGAGGCGATGGTTTCCATACATAAAGCCAGTTGTTCTTTTCCATTCTCCTCTGCCGCCTTTAAAAGTCTCCGGTACTCGTCCTGTGTCAGCTCTTTTTCGTCCTGCAGGAACAGATTTGTCTGCATTTTAATCCTTTTCACCTTTAAAGAACCCAGATCCAGAAAATCCAGAAACTGGTTCAGGGCCGCAATCATAGAATTGGCGCTGTTAATGGAATACTCCTTTTGCAGCCATTCCTTATATGCCATAATCCTTTGCTTATCTACCGTCCTGTCTTCTCCCAGATAGCGAAAGAAGGTATGAATATCTGTCACATATTTTTGAATCGTTGCGCCTGCGTTCTCTCTTTCATAGAGATAACGTTTGAAATCTTCTATCCGGGTTACTTTGATTACTGCTTCCTTTTTCTGCATGTCTGTCCTTCCTCCTAACCATTTGCTCAAATAAACAGGGAACGTTTGCACGCTCCCTGTTCTTAGTTACTTTCTATATTTATATTATAACATATCCGCACTTATTATTCGTCAAATCTTATTCGATCCGAAAAGCCGCAGCTATTTCAACAAAATCAACTTCCCGTGATTACCTTTTATATTATTTCGCCAGGCCATAGCACTGATACAGAATAGTAAGGATTCTCTTTTTATCCGCACCCCTTACGCCGATGGACTTTAAGTCTATATCCTCGTTCTCCATTTCCGACAAAAATTTTCTCATATCTCCCGCTATTTCCGCACATAGGCCTTGCCTTGTCTCAGGTAGAATCAACTGCGCAAGCCGAAATACATCATTTTTATGCTTTTTGATATTTTTGCTGTCCACCTGCTGGCCACTTGCTTTACGCTCCTTTAAATCCAGCCACGCTTTTGCCTTAAATGGTATCAGGCAAGTCGGATTCAGTACCGGAACACCTTCAACTATTATCTGTCCGTTCTTCAACAACTCATAGTACGCTTCATTTAACAAAATCGCAGACAAAATTCCCTTAACCATTCTCTTGTAATTCTCCTTCCACCAGTTCTTCTACCGCTTCCTCAATTCTTTCATCAGGGTTATCTTGGAAAGACAATGCTAGAGAAAGATTATCAACGATACTGTCCTTAGAAAATATCTTCGGGTCATATGCCCAAAGTTCAAGCCTGACCTGCTTTGCCGGGTCAACCAGCTCATCACTCAACAGTTTTTTATCAAAATTTCTATCACTCACTGCATATGTGATAACTTTTCCTGGATTTAACATGGTTTTCTCAGCAAGCGCAGTTTCTCCCGCATATACCATATCGGAAGTAACCTGCGATTTGTCCATATATCCTGCCTTACGAACCGGCGTTGATAGATACTGCTTTGCTTTTTGGAATAACTCTGCCCTTCTATATTTTGACTTGATGACTTTATTTACACCTTCTTTTGCCACGAAGAACAAATCAGTGTTTTCTAACTGCCGCACAGCTCTTGTCATTGTCATTGCAGTAAACGGGAGCATTTTGGATGCTTCGGAAATATACAGCCTTTTTTTCCTGCTGTACAAATAAAACAAAAACAACTGCTGCGTAGAAAAAACAAATTTCTCTGCTTTCTTTTCTGGTTCTTTCTCACCTGTCAGCATTGTCCCGATAAAAGGAAGAAAAACCTGCTTCTCTGTGATGAACGGGATAAGGTTCTCTATCAGACTTCTTTTCCGATAAGCGGATACAGTTCTAAGTTCAAGGACGACAGGAACGTTATCCACTTCCTGAATTTTCGCTATCTGCTTTTTTAACGCAGGAAGCGTAACCAGTTCTTCCACTGGTTTTACAATAAGGCAACGCTTCTCGGCAATATAGGCAATACAGAAGTCGTAACTTCCTGCAATATACAGCGGCAGAGAATCTTGCTTATCCCATGTCTCATATCTTATGGGAATGCCAAATACACTTTCACGCATATTTTACCACTTTCCTTTTAACTTAATTTATTCCATTTTAACTTTTACAATGTTAAAAATCAAGTTTTTAAGTTAAATTATATTCACGTACCTTTGCACAGAAAAACCGCCGTACAGGTTTTCCTATACGACGGCAGCTTTCATTTGCCAAATAACCGGACAAATCGAGAAAAAGGCTATTGGTTTTGTTCATTTATATTTTTCTTTTCCTGCTGTAAATAAAAGATTGCTTTTTGTGTTTCGATTTCTGCCCTCAGTTCTTCTTCTGTCGGCAGGTATAATTTATACTTTGAAGCAAACAACTGCTCATTCCCGTTTAGCACGGAATATCTTGCAATATCCTCATCGGTATCTGAGCAAAGGACGATACCTATAGTTGGATTATCACCTTCACTGCGTTTGAGCTCATCATACATACGGATATACATATCCATCTGCCCCACATCCTGATGTGTAATCTTTTCTGTTTTCAAATCAATCAGCACAAAGCATTTGAGGATATAGTTATAAAACACAAGGTCGATATAATAATCCTGCTTTTCCGTTTGTATATGCTGTTGCCTTGCCACAAAGGCATATCCCTTTCCAAGTTCCATCAAAAATTTCTGCAAATTAGAAAGGATACTTTTCTCAAGGTCGCTTTCCGTAAAATCGGTATTTGAGGACAATCCCAAAAACTCTGTGATAATAGGATTTTTAATAAACTCCAGCTTATCATTCTGATATTGGGATGTTACATCCTGCATTTCACGCTCTACCAGTTCTTTCTTTTGCGTCTGAAGCATACGGTAATAATACTGAGACGAAACATTTCTCTGTAATGTACGGACACTCCAAGTCTGCTCAAATGCTTCTTTCTCATACCAGGCACGGGCCTGACTGTCCTTAACTTGCAGCAATACGGCATAATGCGACCATGACAGCAATCGTGCTGATTTTCCAGACGCTGTCTGGAAAATCTCAGGATATATCTTAAAAAAAGAATAGAAATTATACAAGTTTGATTTTGTGAAGCCTTTCCCGTATTCAGCAGTAAGTTCTTTTGCTAATCTTTTGATTATTTCAGCGCCATACTCAGCTCTGTTCTCGCCTTGTAATTCTTCCTCCGCAATGCGGTAACCAATCAGCCAGTTCCTTTGCACAAGCGCTGTGTTGACTGCCTGATGCGCTGCTTTCTGGGAGGACTCAATAATAGAACACATATCCTTAAGTATGTCATTGGTTTTCTCAAAATTATCCATAAGGCTATTATTTCCGCTGTTTACCAACTTATTCTCCACTTGAACCACTTCCTTATTCGCTTTCCGCATTCAACCTATTTCTTCACAAAAAGGACACCTCTCTAAAATTTCTTTTAGAGAAATGTCCCTATAGTTTTAATATAACTTCGCACCAGCCGGAATCCTGTCATCTACCATCAGAAGATTTAATCCTTCCCGTCCGTCTTCCTCATGGACTGCTGAAATCAGCATACCGCAGGAATCAATTCCCATCATCTTTCTGGGCGGCAGGTTTACGATAGCGATACAGGTCTTTCCAACCAGTTCTTCCGGCTCATAATACTCATGAATTCCGCTTAAGATCACCCGGTCTGTATCGGTTCCGTCATCCAGAACGAATTTCAGAAGTTTTTTACTCTTCGGAACTGCCTCACATGCTTTTACCTTCACTGCACGAAAATCTGACTTACTGAAGGTATCAAAATCAACCATCTCCTCAAAGAGCGGCTCAACTTTTACCTTGGAAAAGTCCACCTTCACAGTCGGTTCTGCGTCTTTTGCAGAAGCGGTAAATGTTGCCTTTGCCCCGCTCTTATCCCCGTCAATGCTCTTCATTGTGGGGAACAGCAGCACGTCACGGATTGCCGCAGAGTTGGTAAATAGCATACACATCCGGTCAATACCGTATCCGATACCGCCGGTTGGAGGCATACCGATTTCCAGAGCATTCAGGAAATCTTCGTCAGTATGGTTTGCTTCTTCATCACCCTGGGCGAACTGCTCTTCCTGGGCTTTGAAACGTTCTCTCTGATCAATGGGGTCGTTTAACTCGGAGTAGGCATTTGCCATCTCCCAGCCGTTCATAAAGAACTCAAAACGTTCCACATAATCGGGATTGTCCGGTTTTCTCTTGGTAAGAGGTGAGATTTCCACCGGATGATCCATAACAAAGGTAGGCTGAACCATATGTTCTTCTGCAAACTCCTCAAAGAACAGATTCAGAATGTCGCCTTTCTTATGACGCTCTTCAAATTCCACATGATGTTCTCTGGCTGCAGCGCGGGCTTCTTCCAGAGTATGAATTTCATTAAAGTCTACGCCGGAGTACTTCTTAACGGCATCTACCATGGTAATCCGCTCAAAGGGTTTGCCCAGATCCATCTCAATTCCATTATATTCAAATTTCGTGGTTCCTAAAACTTCCTGAGCCACGTAACGATACAGATTTTCCGTTAAGTCCATCATCCCGTTGTAATCCGTATAGGCCTGATACAGTTCCATCAGGGTAAATTCCGGATTGTGTCTGGTATCCAGACCTTCATTACGGAATACACGGCCAATCTCATAGACCTTTTCCATACCGCCTACGATCAGACGTTTCAGATAAAGTTCCAGAGAAATGCGCAGTTTCAAATCTTCGTTTAACGCGTTGAAATGTGTTTCAAAGGGACGGGCAGCCGCTCCGCCGGCATTGGATACCAGCATAGGAGTTTCCACTTCCATGAATCCCTGGCCATCCAGGAATCTGCGGATGCTGCTGATAATTTTAGAACGTTTAATAAACGTATCCTTTACTTCCGGATTCATAATCAAATCCACATATCTCTGACGGTAGCGAAGATCCGTATTGGTCAGTCCGTGATACTTCTCCGGAAGAATCTGAAGGCTCTTGGAAAGAAGAGTCACTTCTTCCGCATGAATAGAGATTTCTCCCATTTTCGTACGGAAAACTTCTCCTCTAATTCCCACAATATCGCCTATATCCAGTTTCTTAAAGTCTTTATAGGCTTCTTCTCCCAGGCAGTCCCTGGCCACATAAGACTGGATCTGTCCCTGTAAATCCTGAACATGACAAAAGGAAGCCTTTCCCATAACACGTTTGGACATCACTCTTCCTGCAACCGTTACGGTTTTCCCTTCCAGATCCTGGAATTTCTCTTTAATTTCCTCACTGTGGTGAGATACCTCATATTTCATAATTTCAAAGGGATTCCTGCCGTTTGCCTGCAGTTCTGCAAGTTTTTCACGGCGAACCTTTAAAAGCTGATTTACATCCTGCTGCTTCGGCTGCTGATTCTGCTGTGCCAATGCGATTGCCTCCTTACGTTATATTTTTATACGTTTCTCTGAATTTTCAGTACTTTGTATTCCATAATGCCGGACGGCATTTCCACTTTTACAATATCTCCCTTTTCTGCGCCGATCAGGGCTTTTCCCACCGGAGATTCATTGGAAATCTTGCCTTCCAGACTGTTTGCTTCTGTAGAACCTACAATTTTAAACTCAATATCCTCATCGTATTCAAAGTCGTGAACTTTCACTTTACATCCCACATTGATTTTCTTTAAATCCACTTCGTCTTCTACAACGACTTCTGCATTTTTCAGGATTTTTTCGATTTCTTCAATACGGGCTTCAATGTCTCTTTGCTCATCTTTAGCTGCATCGTACTCTGCATTCTCAGATAAGTCTCCCTGTTCTCTGGCCTCTTTAATCTTTTCGGCCACTTCTTTTCTCTTAACAACCTTCAAATCATGAAGTTCTTCTTCCAGTTTTTTCAAACCCGCGTATGTCAGTAAGTTTTTCTTTTCTTCCATTATACCTTACTCCCTTCACATCCTATTACAAGAAGGCATATTCCTTCACAATGCCCTGTATTATATCGAATATAACAGAAATTGTCAATATTCTTATTGCTCCGTTTCCTTTTTATACAGCCACGGATATTCCCCTTTCATCAGGCGGTTCAGGGGCTTCGCCAGAAAGTCCGGAGACAATACAAATACCAGAAGAACGGCCAGTACAATCAGTCCCCATTTTGTCACATAGCTCTGTATTACAGGAAAAGCGCCTGTGTTAATTAAGATGTCTACTAATAATATGTGTATCAGGTAGATCGTAACACAGTTTGTTCCCACTCTGGTGAAAAAGGCTTTTCCTCTGGGAACAGCCAGCAAAATGACCCAGACCAGAAGCGTTCCTATAATATAAAAGCCCGCTCTGTGTAAAAGTCCTTCCGGGTTTGTTAAATTCATTGCGTCATAAGACCGTTTCGATGTCAGCACCTGCCCCCGGATTCCATCCTGCAGATAAACAACTGCAATTAAGGCAAGGACTGCCACAGCCCGGCAGACATTCTGCAGCCACATCTTCTGTGATAGTCTTTCCAGAACCTTCGTTTTATTTGCATAATATCCCATCATATAAAAAGGAGCAAATACAAAAATTCTGGATAAAGACATAAACTCTCCTACACTTCGATCAATTCCCATGATCAGACCCAGGGCATATAAGCCCGCAAATAAAATCCAGGGCTTTATCAGATCCATCAGAGGCAAAAGCAAAAGGTAAAAGAAGATGGCTACTAAATACCATAGTCCAAACTTAGGATAGAACAAAGAAATTTTACAGTCTGTTCCTAAAAATACCCGCTCTACAAAAATGAAGAGCACCTGGCTGATGCAATAGAGCATCAGGATTCCCATACATTTCTTTGCATTTCTCTGAGGTTTTGCAAAATATCCGCTCAGAAAAAGAAAGGCCGGCATGTGGAAAAAATATACATATTTCCATAATCCGGTAAATACTCCGGTTGTCTGCGTAAAATGAGTAATTACAACCAGAGTAATCATCAGGAAACGGGCATTGTCAATGTAGCAGTTTCTTCGTCCTTCCATCTGTATGGAACTGTCGTAAATCTTCGTACGGGCCAGGAAACCCATCAAACCGTTCACTGGTTTCTTTTCCTCATTCATATTTTTTCTATTCCCTCTTCAAAATAATAGAAAAAGGACATCTCAGTCACATAGTAAATTATGGGAATGGGATGTCCTCTGGTTTTACGATAAAATATATTTATGCTAATTTTAACGGATTAATTTTAACACCAGGTCCCATTGTCGGAGCGATGGTCACACTCTTTAAATACTGACCTTTCAGCGTACTTGGTTTTGCCTTTAAAATAGCATCCATCAGCGTCTGGAAGTTGTCCGCTAACTGCTCCTCTGTGAAAGAAGCTTTTCCGATTGGCACGTGAATAATGTTTGTTTTGTCAAGACGGTACTCAATTTTACCGGCTTTGATTTCATTAACCGCTTTTGTTACATCCATGGTAACGGTTCCGGCTTTCGGGTTCGGCATTAAACCTTTCGGTCCCAGTACACGTCCCAGACGTCCTACAACGCCCATCATGTCCGGTGTAGCAACAACTACGTCGAAATCTAACCATCCTTCGTTCTGGATCTTCGGAATCAGCTCTTCTGCACCGACGAATTCAGCACCTGCTGCCTTTGCTTCTTCTGCCTTAGCGTCTTTTGCAAATACAAGAACGCGAACCTGTTTTCCGGTTCCGTGAGGCAGTACAACAGCGCCACGGATCTGCTGATCTGCATGACGTCCGTCGCATCCTGTACGGATATGAGCTTCGATTGTCTCATCGAATTTAGCAACTGCTGTTTTCTTTACTAAGCTGATTGCATCAGCGGTTTCATATAATGTTGTACGGTCTACTGCTTTCGCAGCTTCCACGTATTTCTTTCCTCGTTTCATATTCTATAACCTCCTGTGGTAATTGCGGGAATATCCCTCCCACTTCTATTTATTAATCTTCTACTGTGATACCCATGCTTCTTGCTGTACCAGCAATCATGCTCATTGCTGCTTCCAGAGTAGCTGCATTTAAGTCTTTCATCTTTAATTCAGCGATTTCCTGGATCTGAGCTTTTGTCACCTTCGCAACCTTTGTCTTATTCGGAACGCCTGAACCGGATTTGATGTTGCAGGCCTTCTTAAGCAGAACTGCTGCCGGCGGGGTCTTGGTTATGAAGCTGAAACTTCTGTCAGCATAAACAGTGATTACTACAGGGATAATCAGATCTCCCTGATCGGCTGTTCTTGCGTTGAATTCCTTTGTAAACTGTACGATGTTTACACCATGCTGTCCAAGAGCAGGACCAACTGGCGGAGCTGGTGTTGCCTTTCCAGCAGGAATCTGTAATTTAATATATCCTTCTACTTTCTTTGCCATTTTCGGCACCTCCTATGTGGTATTGGCGGGGGTATATCCCTCCCACGATTGTCTTACATTTTCTTGATTTCAGCGAAACTTATTTCTACCGGCGTCTCGCGGCCGAATAACTCAACGTTAATCGTTGCAGTCTGTTTCTGAACGTTGATGCTCTGTACAATTCCGGCAGTGTCTTTCCAGGCGCCTCCTGTTACAATAACAGAATCTCCCTCTTCCAGATCCACCTGTACACTTTCTTTCTGAATCCCCAGAGGAAGCATCTCTTCTTCTGTAAGGGGAACCGGTTTGGATCCCGGTCCGACAAATCCGGTAACGCCTCTGGTATTTCTTACCACGTACCAGGTATCGTCATTCATTACCATGTTAAGCAGCACATATCCTGGGAACAGTTTCTTCTGGACAACCTTCTGTGTACCGTTTTTCATTTCCACAACATCCTGCATGGGAACCCGTACTTCCAGTATCTGATCCTCCAGATGCCTGTTCTCAATGGTTTTTTCAATGTTGGCCTTTACCTTGTTCTCATACCCGGAATAGGTATGCACAACATACCATTTTGCCTCTGACATACAATCACCTTTCGTCCTTATTTCAATAAGAGATTCAGAGCTGCCAGAATTCCGCTGTCAAACAGGCTGATGAGCAGGCTCATGATTACAGTTATCACAACAACTGCAACTGTCTGTTTCACTAAGGTGTTCCGGTCTGTCCAGATAATCTTTTTATACTCTGCCTGAAGCCCCTGAAACCAACTCTTTTTCTGGCCTTTGCCAGCAGCTTTCTCGTTTCCTTGCATAGCTTAACCTCACACTCTGTGATTACTTCGTTTCTTTGTGCATTGTATGTGTCTTGCAGAACTTACAATATTTCTTGGTTTCCATTCTTTCCGAATGGTTCTTTTTGTCCTTGGTCATATTGTAGTTACGCTGTTTACACTCTGTACATGCCAATGTGATTCTTGTGCGCACAACTTCCACCTCCACTGTTATTCATTTGCACAGTCTAATTGCCCTCCTTCAGTCTCACGCAAACTGTTTTCAGGCATAAAAAAAAGACCTACTTCCATGTCGCCTGCATATTGTATCATACAAACTACATGGAGTCAAGTCTTTTCAAAGCAATTACGCCTCTTTCATCAAAGAACCTTATCTTTGCTTTTTATCTGTTTTAGTTTGGTGAACCGTAAAATCCATGCTCACTATACTCTGACCATCGTTTATACATTTCTTTATAATTGTTCTTAATAAATGCCTGTATCTTTGCGATTTCTCTCTCATTAAGACGTCCCTTATTCTGAAGGATGGTATCTCCATTATCTTTTACAAAGAATTTGCCGGAGCCCGCTTCTGTTAATTTCTTATCGCTGGCATGAACATGCATACATTCAACCGTACAAAACGAGGTAAAGTACAGATAATAGCCGGCAACTTTAAATTCGTAATATTTGGGCATTATCAATCCTCCATAAACTTCTTATTATTTCTGAAATAATCTTTTACAATTTGAATTTCAATATCATCCATTGTTGTTTCCAGAACTTCACCTTCTGTAGATAATACTGCTGCACAGGTAGGTCTATTCAGATTTAACACCTTGTATCCATTTACACATTTAGTAAATGCATATCCGTTTACTATCAAATCAGCCTCATCTGCAACTTTAATAATATCAAGCATTTTCAATTCTTACCTCCTTAATTGGTTTTAAAAATTCTTCTGGCAAAATATACAAATTTTCTAATATAGGAACCAAATCAATATATTCTTCTTCACTTTCACTATTATGTCTATACTTTGCCATAACCACAAGATATCCATCATCCCATTCTTTTACTGCAGTGTACTTTTCTAACGAATAGGGAGCCTTAAATCTAATTACATAGTCCATATAGCGAAACACGGTAAAACCATTTTGGTTACTTAGAATTGCATAGTCCATAATCTCACATCCTTCATTCTAAAAAAGCAGAAGACTTCTCCGGATTTTTGTAAAACAAATCTCTGATACCGTCTTCTGCTTATCTTCTATTCCTCCTGCCGCTCCCGCTTCCTTGCGATTTTCTTCTTATTCCGGGTTCTCTGGATGCTGACCAGAATCATCAGCCACATCACAGCCCATGCATATCCCAGAATAATCGCCGGCAGATATTTCCACTGATAAACCACCTTTATAGAATGGCCCTTCTGAATATTTTCAAAGGTATACTTATTACCGTTGGTTCCGATGTTCAAATCGTCCACTTCTTTGCCGTCAATGTAAATATGGGCAATTTCATAATCTTCCCGTTTCGGTCGGTATGCTACCGTATAGTAAGTGTCACGGTAGACCTCATTATCCGTATCCGTAATAGTACCGTTTACCACCTCGGTAGATACCGTAAAGTGTGGAATCTTCTTAAAGCTTACAGAAATGGAATGTTCTTCCTGGACGTCGGCAAAGGTATAACTTTCCTCATGGCCTTTTGTACTTACCAGCTCTCCGTCAATGGTCAGCGTATCAATTTCATAATGCTGATCCGGCCAGTAAGAAATCGTCAGATCCTTATCCCTTCGTACCTCCGAAGATGGATGGATGGTACCGTTTTCCACACTGGTAGTAATCATAAACTTGGGAATCTCTGTAAAAACTGCCTTCAGCGTATGATCTTCCTGGATATTATCAAAGGTATAACCGCTTGGATATACTTTTATATCCTTTTCTTCCCCATCCACAAGCAGGCTGTTCAGTTCGTAGTCCGTATCCGGCTTATAGGAAACCGTAAAGGAAGATCCCTGATCCAGTTTCTTCTGAGAACTGGTTACCGTTCCATTCTCCACATCTGTGGTTACCTTAAAGGCCGGTTCCACGTTCGTAATATAAAAAGCTATCCGCGACGGATCCATCAGGGCATTGGCCACGATAATCTGTCCCGGCCCCAGTTCGCTGATAGACTCCGGTTCCACATACGATTCATCCACTGGAATATATAAATCATAGGTACCCAGCAGCCTCTGTTCCGACAGAGAATATACCTGAAGTATGGGATCCGACGTCTTCACCGGAAGAATTATAATATAGTCTCCGGAAACACAGAGATCCTGAAAAGTGGAACCATCCTCGTCAGTCGCTTCGAAAATGGTATCTGTCAGGTTCAATTCCGAATCCGCCGTAGCAAAAAAGTATCGGGATCCTTTTCCCAGCAAAAGCACATACTGATTTAAATCTGCCGAATATCCAATGGCAGAAATTCTCATATTGGATACTTTCACTTTCCTTTTTAGCTGCAGGGTGTGTGGGTCAACCAGGTAAACAACGCCCCGGTTCTCTTCATGCAGCGGCGTTGCGCCCACAATGGCAATCTCGTCGGTGACCGGATTGTACGTCATTCCATTCCCGTGTTCGTAATCCGTCTCTGTTACATATTTTGCCACACTGTATTGTTCTACCGGATTGCCGTTCTCATCGTAAGGATTCCGGTAAAAAGCAACTAAAGTGTCCGGATCATCGGTTTCAGATGATGCGTTCTCAAGACAAACGATATAATCTTCGGTGGCGCACATCGACTGCAGCCAGCCGTCCCCTCCTTTTAACGTTGTCTCCGCAACATAATTCCACTCTGCATCTCGAAATACCGTTGCCTCTTTGATGGCCGCCACCGCCTCCACGGGAGACGACAGCACAATAACAAAAAGCAAAATCCCTGTAATTACCCTTGTGAGTGTCTTATATCCCTTCATAATAAATAATACTTAACCCTCTTACTTATGCCTCAAACAGTTCGCCTCGTAAATCTGCCTGATGGAATCCCTTTCCCACACTGTCTTTTGTCAGATATTCTCCCAGGTCAATCCGGATCACATCGTGAACGGAAGTTCTCTGAGATACAGGAAGCAATTCCATATAATGATCTCCGTACCAGTGACGCAGGTAATCGTCGTAATGAACCGGTATCGGATATTTCTTACCTTCAAATTCCCCCTCTGTCAGATCATGAAACCACTCGTCCGGGAAAGCCCCCACTTTCCGCAGATTAAAGCCCATGGCGTCAATTCTGTACTTACTGTTTTTCCTCTTTTCATAAAGTTTCAGCAGTCCCATATAACGTTTATGGAACCAGTCAAACGGTATCCGCTTCATAATCGGCAGTACCATCTTGGATTTATAGTAATGAATATTCTTTCTGGCGTATCCCGCCCAACGCAGGCCGATAATCCTGCGCCATGCATTAATCAGATATAAATGCAGGTTCTGCATTCTGGGAGAATTAGACGTCTTGTAATACACAAAAACATCCATATAAACCCCGTTATACATCTGATACTGATTGGAATACTTGGTGGAAAAATACGTATTCTTAATACGGATCTTGTCATGAATGTAATGACTGGTTTTCTCCGTACTCCAGTTCTGGTAGCCGAATTCCGTACTTAAATGATCCGGGCATACTTTCAGGAACTTTTCATAATCCTCCGGCAGCATGGCAATATCCAAATCATCATCCCAGGGGATAAATCCTTTATGCCGGATAGCTCCCAGCATGGAGCCGCCCGCCAGAAAATACTTAATATTATGTTCCTTACAGATCTTATCCACATCATTTAGAATATCCAGTTCGATTTCCCGGATTCGGTTGATTCTTCCATAATAGACATTAAAAGGATTCGTCTCCACATAACCTTCCACTCCCTGATAAGAGAGAAGCGTCATCTTTAATGCCTTTTCCATGGAAGTGATAAGCGAGCCGTTCAGCTTCTTAGAATAATACAGCAGAAGGCTCTTCTTCGCATTTAATACATGGTAACTGGCCGGTTTCTTCTTTCCTTCTTCAATGGACAGCTGTGCTTCCTGTTCCACATTGGAATAAATCAGATTGGCCGCCTGGTACTCGGTAAGGGTATTGCTGCTTACATGATAAATATTTCCCACTCTTCCCAGGTGTCCGATTAAAATAAGCGCAGTGACTGCATCGGGAATATAGGCGGCTGAATAATAGGAATTGATTTTATCCGGTCTCAGTACCACTTTATGGTGATCCACAGCATCTTTAATATAAGAATATACAAACAGATCGTCGTCTTCCCAGAACCCGGGTCCGAATACATTGGTAAGACGTACTGCTTTTACCTGACGTCCCTTCTGAAGGTATTCCCTGAGAATATCTTCCAGATAAAGCACGTATTTTTCCAGGCTGTTCTGGGGCTTCGCCGCATAGACCACTTCATATTCTCTTTCTGCCACTGCATTGCAGGTATCCGGCAGTTTCTCCAGGGTAGGAATACAGTCTGCAAGAACGAACTGGTTTCCTTCCTTCTCTGCGAAGAAATCCAGACATTCTATCATATGTTTCGTCTTTTTATCCCGTTCCTCTTTCTCCAGATATTTGGGATCTCTCAGGTTCGCAAAATAGTAGTACAGGACCGGATCCGTTCCTTTCTCCTGTTTTTTGTATTCTTCCATAGAATCCCATACGGTGACAGCGCCTACCGTCTTCTGGAGCTCCTGGCAAAAAGCGGTGTCTGCCTCAGCGTTTTCCCTTACAATCTCAATCTCCACCTCCGGAAATTTCCGGTATAAATGCCGCAGACTGCCTGCCAGATACGGCACAATTCCATGTTCCTGGCAGATAAGAACGTATTTTTTATAAGGCTGTTCGAACGGGGAGGGAGAAAGGTTTAATTTCTCTATTCTGGTAACGGGTACAATCAATGTATCATATACAAATTCATTCATGTCCTCTCGTTTTCCTTTCCTCTTCAATCTTTCGTATTACTTTTCAGAAAGGCTCTCTACCACTCTGGCAAGTCCTTCTTTCAGAGAGATTTCTGCTTTCCACCCCAAAGTCTCCAGTTTTTCCGGATTTAACACCGCATCCTGAATCAAAGAAAACCGTTTTGCTTCCGTCTCTGTAGGTAAATCAAAAAGAACTTTCGCTCCCTTCTCAGGAAACAGTTCTACTAAGGTCTGCGCCATACCGCAGATTGTGGTAATGCTGTCAGGGGAAGCCACATTATAAGCTTCCTGGTCCGCGCCCTTTGCCAGTACCGTCAGCAGGCCGGAAACAGCGTCTGCAATATACGTATAAGACCGAAGCTGTTCTCCCTTGCTTTTCATTACAATGTCTCTGCCTGCCGCTACGTCCCTGGTAAACTGCGCCACTACTTTAGAATCGTTGGGCTTCATTCCCGGCCCGTAGATGTAGCTGAGTCTTCCAATCACCACCGGCACCTGATACTGCTCGCTGTAAGAAATACACAGAGTCTCACAGGCCTTTTTACTGATGGGATAGCAGGAACGCACCTTCGTGGAATCGATGATACCGAAATCATGCTCTCCGATTCTGGGAACATTATAAGTGGTTCCGTATACTTCAATGGTTGACACATATAAAAATTTCTTAATCTTCTTTTCCCTGCCAAGCTCCAGGAGATGATTGGTTCCCAGGAAATTGGTTTTCATGGTTCCCACCGGATCCGTTCCATACTCCTTAGGCGCTGCATTGCTGGCGCAGTGAATCACATAATCCACCGGCCCCTCATAACGAACCGGCTGACACACATCCTGAACCAGAAATTCCATCATGCCCTTTTCCACATATGGCGCAAACATCTCTCTGGCCCTCTGTTCATTTCTCACAATTGCAATAATCTTGGTCTTTCCATTTCTTTTTAAAGAAGACTGCAAAAGCGTATGAACAAGAAAGGATCCCACAAATCCCGTGGCTCCCGTAATCATCAGTGTCTGGTTATCAAAGGCGGCCAGATCTGCGTTTCCTTTACAAATACGTTCCACATCTTCCTGAATTACCGGATTTAACATTCTCTCTACCTTTCTGTACACGTTAAGTACGCTTCCATTAATTTTATATCTTCTTTTGTAGTAATTTTAAAGTTTGTCCCTTCTCCGGGAACCAGATACACCTTTTCCCCCAGGGCAATTAAAAGAGTACAGGTAGCAACCGTATTCTCAATTCCTCTCTTCTTTGCCTCTTCATGAGCCCAGATAAACTTGGACAGATACAGACTCTGCGGGGTCTGGGTTCTCTGAATGGTATCTCGGTTCACTTCCTCTTCGGAAGATTCCGCATCGTCAGATTTTAACAGCGCCTCTGTACAGGGCACGCAGGTAATCGCATTTCCTTTCTGAATTACCCCTGCAATATTTGCATTAATAATATCATCGCTGACAAGAGGTCTTACTGCATCATGAATCACAATGATATCGTCCATGGAGCAGTTTTTCCGCAGAAGTTCCATGCCGTTTCGCAGGGACTCCATACCTGTGCTTCCGCCCAGGGTCATCCATTTCAGCTTGGTAATATGATACTTTCTGGCATATTTCCATACCATGTCTTCCCACCCCCGCAGGCAGACCACAGCAATGGCGTCAATGGATTCATTTTTCTGAAATGCCTCCAGTGTATAGACCAGAATCGGTTTCCCCTTTACGGCAACAAACTGTTTCGGAGTAGTCATATTCATACGTGCTCCCACGCCTCCGGCAATAATTAACCCAATATTCATTTTTGCTCCTTTCCCACATACCTGTGTATCTTATTTCATAAATTCCAGATATTCATCCAGAACTTCCTTCGGTTCTCCAATCTTCTTAATCTCCCCCTCATGCATCCACATGACCGTATCGCATAAAGACGACAGCGTATCTATACTGTGGGACACAATAACCACTGTACGCTTCTCATCCGAAATCAGATCCTTCATTTTCTTAAAGCTCTTCTTCTTAAACTTCGCGTCGCCCACACTTAATACTTCGTCAATCAGCATAATATCCGTTTCCAGAATGGCGGTAATGGAAAACGCCAGTTTGGAGTGCATACCGCTGGAATACGTCCTTACAGGCATATCAATGAATTTCCCCAGTTCTGCAAACTGAATAATTTCCTCTTCCTTCTCTTTGATTTCCTTTTCGGAAAATCCCAGAAGCATTCCGGAAAGGAGAATATTCTCTCTTCCTGTCATTTCCTTCTGAAATCCCACACCGATGGAAAGAAGTGAAATACTGTGTCCATGCAAATCAATGGTTCCGGAATCCGGAGAGAAAATCCCTGCCAGAGAATTCAGCATGGTAGACTTTCCGCTTCCGTTCTTACCGATAATTCCTAAAATCTCACCTTCTCTTACATAAAAAGAGACACCCTTAACAGCCACGAAATTTTCCGCTTTTTTCCTCCGAAAATGCAGAAGGCTCTGTTTGATAGACATTTTTTTCAGATTTTTATAACTGATTACCAAATCTTTTACTTCTATCGCATGATTACTTTCCATATCAGATCACCTTTACATAACTATTTTCATATCGATACACGATCCGGACTCCGATAACGGCCAGAATCAGTCCGATTACAAACCATATCAAAAGTATCGCTAAGTCCGGCGCCTGTCCGTATAACACACACTTTCTCATGGAAGAAAGACAAAAAGCCACTGGATTGCACCGAATGACAATCTCATTAAAGGGCTCCGGCAGCCTTTTATACACGTCGTAAAAAATACCGGTTATATAAAATACCAGACGCAGGGCAATATTGGTTACATTCCATAAGTCCTCGATAAATACGCCGAAATGAAGCAGAATCGTACCAAACCCGAAGATCAGCAGCATGTAGGTCAGCATCAGCGGAATGGCAAACAGCACATTCCAGGTCAGCGGTACCTGAAAGAAAATCATCATTCCCACAATAATAGCAATGGATATAAGCATCTTAAATCCATTGATCATCATTTTTACAACAATCAGAATATACTTGGGCAGATATACCTTTGATACAATGGGCTTGTTGTTTTTAACCAGTTTCACACTCTGCAGCATCGTCTTATTGAAGAAATCCCACATGGTAATACCAATAAAAATAAATAATGGGAAATACTGCTCACTGGCATCGAAGACAGTTCCAAAGATGAAGGTATAGATCAGCATAAAACAAAGGGGGTCTAATACCCACCACAGCCAGTTCAGATAAGAATTTGCCACTTCCGACTTTAACTGTGCCCTGGAAGAATAGATGGCATACTTAAAGTACTTTTGCATGTCAAAGCAGAATCTCTTGAACATTGTTTTCTCCCAACTTTCTCTACAAAATATCAATTTATTATACACTATTACCTCTGCAATAGCAATATTTCAAAGTAATTGTTCCAGTTCCCCGTAAGTTTCCACCTGGTTTACATCCCTTCTTAAACGGGCGGAATGGGGCATTCCCGCCGTATACCAGGCCACATGTTTGCGCATTTCCCGAATCCCTGTATACTCGCCTTTTAACTCTGTCTGCATCTTTGCATGGCGCAGAATCATAGCCTTTATCTCTTCCCACTCTGGTCTGGGAAGGAGCTGTCCTGTTTCAAAATAGTGATTCAGTTCCCGGAAAATCCAGGGATTCCCCCTGGCTGCACGGCCAATCATCACGCCGTCGCATCCGGTCTGTTCCAGCATCGCTTTGGCTTTTAGGGGGCTGTCCACATCCCCGTTTCCTATCACAGGAATGGAAACCGCCTCTTTAATTTTCCGGATAGGTTCCCAGTCTGCGCTCCCGGAATAATACTGTTCTCTGGTTCTTCCGTGGACAGCGATTGCCGCAGCCCCGGAATCCTCTGCGATTTTCGCCAGTTCCACCATATCAATAGGATACCCCTCAAAACCGATTCTCATTTTCACTGTCAGCGGTTTCTGAATACTTTTTGAAACTTTTGTGATAATCTCCCGGATTTTCTCTTTATCTTTTAAAAGAGCCGATCCCTCTTTGTTGTTTACTACCTTGGGCACCGGGCATCCCATATTAATATCCAGAATGTCAAAGGGCCGATCCTCAATCTGCCTGGCCATATCTGCCATCAAATCCGCGTCAGAACCAAATAACTGCAGAGCCACCGGCCTTTCAAAAGACTCCGTCTCCATCAGCTCATCCGTATTTTTATTTTTAAAATAAATGGCCTTTGCACTTACCATCTCCGTATAAACCAGGCCCGCTCCCTGTTCCTTGCATAAATGTCGAAATGGCAGGTCGCTTACTCCTGCCATCGGTCCCAGAACCCAGGGATTCTCAATTTCCACCTTACCTATCTTCCAGCTTCGGATCATTTTTCACCATCCTCACCCAGAAAGAAAACCCGGTAAAACATCTCCAGAGACTCCAGAAGTTCTCTCTTTTCTGTCTGTAACTTTTTTATTTTTAAAGCGCTTCCGATTTCGTCAAACATAGCGTCCGCCTCCAGGGCTTCTGTTTTAAACTCCAGATTTCCCTCCTGGTCAAACTCCAGAGTTAAAATTCCGCCAATCTCTTCAGTAAACAACACACAGAGAATCTGCAGTTCCTGCTTTACCTGATCCGGAAGAGCTGAAAAGTCCTGATTAAAATAATATTTCTGCTGGTAAGCGCTGGCGCCGCACAGCACAACCTTATCCTGATACATAACTTCCTCCTAGATATATCCGTAAAGTCCCCGCACCGAGACTTCCCCGGCGGATACCGCCGTCAGACTTCCATCCTCTTTCTCTACCATCAGTTCTCCCTCCTGGTTAATGCCCCTGGCAATCCCTTCCCAGTTCCCCGCATCTTCCAGAATTCTCACCTTTTTCTGCCGGTTAATCAGAAGGCCACTGTACGCATCCCTAAGCAGAGAAAGATCCTCCGTCTCCGAAAATTTCTCATAATTTTCAGAAAACGTATATAAAATTTTCTTTAAAAGTTCCATCCGATCCCAGTCTTTCCCGGTTTCCAGCTTCAGGGACGTGGCTACCGAAGATACTTCCGGGGGAAATTCCTCCACATTTACATTTAATCCGGTTCCGATGATCACATAGTCAATGGCTTCCGGCGTTTTCACAGACATTTCTGTGAGGATTCCGCAGAGCTTTTTTTTGTTTATCACCACATCATTGGGCCATTTAATCCATGCCTTCACGCCTTCTTCTCTCAGGGTCTGAGCCACGCTTAATCCCATTACCAGGGTAAGCTTGGGGGCATGAACAGGCGCAAAGGACGGCCTCAAAAGGATACTCATAGCGATAGCCGTACCCGGCAGAGTTTCCCACTGGTTCCCCCGCCGTCCTCTTCCGGCAGTCTGCCTCTCAGCCATCGCCACAGCCCCATGGGGGGCTCCCTCTCTGGCCAGCCGTTTCAGCCAGAGATTGGTGGAATCTGTCTCTTCTTCATAATAGAACTCACATCCGGCCCACCCGGAACTTAACTGCATTTTGATTTCCTCAAAGTGGCTGCCATAACCGCCTTAATGGTATGCATCCGGTTCTCGGCTTCATCAAACACTTTCGACTGGGGAGATTCAAATACTTCATCAGTAACCTCCATATCGGTAATCTGGAATCTCTCTCCCATTTCTTTTCCGATTTTGGTTTTCAGATCATGGAAGGCAGGCAGACAGTGAAGGAAAATCGCTTTCTCTCCTGCATTCTCCATAATGGTCTTTGTCACTTTATAAGGGCTTAATTCCCGGATTCTCTCTTCCCATACTTCATCCGGCTCGCCCATGGATACCCATACGTCTGTATAAATTACATCTGCATCTTGGGTTCCGGCCATTGCGTCTTCTGTAAGAGTTATGGTTGCTCCGGACTCTCTGGCATATTCCCGGCAGGCATTTACCAGTTCCTCATTGGGGAAATATTTCTTCGTGGTACATGCAGTAAAATGCATTCCCAGTTTCGCACAGGCAACCATCAGAGAATTTCCCATATTAAAGCGGGCGTCGCCCATGTAAACCAGTTTAATTCCTTCCAGTTTTCCGAAATGTTCCCGGATAGTGAGCATATCTGCCAGCATCTGGGTGGGGTGATACTCATTGGTCAGGCCGTTCCATACAGGAACGTCCGCATATTTGGCCAGTTCTTCTACTATGTCCTGTCCAAAGCCTCTGTACTCAATTCCATCATACATTCTTCCCAGCACTCTTGCAGTATCCGGAATACTCTCTTTCTTTCCAATCTGGGAACCGCTGGGATCCAGATAGGTGGTTCCCATTCCCAGATCATGAGCTGCCACTTCAAATGCGCAGCGTGTTCTGGTACTGGTTTTTTCAAAAATTAACGCCACATTTTTCCCTTTGTATTCATCCACCGGAATTCCTGCTTTTTTCTTTTCTTTATAGTCCGCAGCCAAATCCAGCAGATATAAGATTTCTTCTTTTGTAAAATCACGCAGGGTTAAAAAGTCTCTTCCTTCTAAATTCATAATATCCTCCTTTGCACCGGCCTTCCTTCTATTTCACCGGCGCCTCTTCTCCTATCAGTCTTCTGGCAAAATCGGGCAGATCGTCCTCTTCCTCTAAGATCTCTTTGTTCTTTCTGATTTCTTCCAGCAGTTCTTCTGCCGTATAAATCCGGTACTTGGGAATCCTGGCCAGTTTCGCCGTAGCTTCCAGAATGGATAAATACAGCTTCTCATAATCCCATTCTCCCAGACGCAGTTCCCTTGCCATTTTAGGCAGAACTGCTTCCACATAACGGCGAAGCTCCTCTTCTTTCTCTTTTAACTTCACCAGACTGTTTAAATAATACACTTGGTCCTGATTTTGATCAATATAGTAAATAATTCCGGAAAGCCCGTATATCATTCTCATAGCATCGTAATATCCGGCAACCATATTCCTCTGGCTCCTGTCCCGGTCAAACTCCATAATGCTTCCCAGGTCAATCCGCGGTTCAATGGTACCTATCTGAACGTCCTCCGGAACGATTACCGGCTTCGTCAGCCCCAGACCATAAATCCGCACAACAAGGATGTCCTTGTACCCTTCTTCCAGAAGCACTCCCACAGGTACGTTATCGGCAATGCCGCCGTCGATCAGGGTCTCCCCGAAGAATTTTTCTTTCTTAAAAACCGGATACATACAGGCGCTGGCCAGCAGCAAATCCTTTATAAGCTCCGGTTCCACTTCTTTCACATTAATATGGAGCTCCTGTAAAGAATCCACATGGAATACCTGCAGAAAGAATTCCATATCTGATTCCCGGATTTTTTCCGGCCGGATTTCCTGATCAATCAGATTCTTCAGAGGCGTTATATCAAAGCCTCCCTCCCGAATCATCTTCCGGCTCTCCTGAAGAAATTCTTTCAGGGGAAGTTTTCCACGAAGAAGATTTTTCATTACTTCGTCGTCCACATCCATAATCCGGGAATAGGAAATGTTTTTCCAGATTCTTTCCGCTTTCTCCAGATCTCCCATACAGATAAGAGCGCCGTTTAAAGCGCCCACACTGGTTCCGGAAATACCCTTTATCTTTACTCCGGCTTCTTTTAAAGCCTTCCAGGCGCCGATCTGGTAAGCACCTCTGGCGCCTCCGCCTTCCAGAACAATTCCATATTCTTTTGTCAAATCAATGACAGGTTTCAATTCTTATCCTCCGTCACAATCTCTTTCAGAGAGGTCGCCAGTCCGGCCAGTCCCTGTATTTCCGAAGGAATAATGATCTTGGTGGATTTACCGTCAGCCACTTTCTCCAGGGCTTCCAGACTTTTCAGAGTAAGCACAGCCTCATCGGCGCCTGCTTCCCGGATCATCCGAAGGCCTTCTGCCGTCGCCTTCTGCACCTTCAGAACTGCCTCCGCCTGACCTTCGGCCTCTTTAATCATCTTTTCCTTTTCTGCCTCCGCTTTCAGGATGGCTGCCTGCTTATCGGCCTCGGCATCCAGGATCGCAGATTCTTTATGACCTTCCGCCACCAGAATCGTGGATCGCTTCTCACCTTCGGCCCGTAAGATAGCCTCTCTTCGTTCACGCTCTGCCTTCATCTGTTTCTCCATGGCGTCACGGATGGCTTCCGGCGGGATAATATTCTTAAGCTCCACCCGGTTTACTTTAATTCCCCAGGGATCCGTGGCCACATCCAGAGATGCTCTCATCTGTGTATTGATGGTCTCTCTGGAAGTTAAAGTTTCATCCAGCTCCATCTCACCGATAATATTTCTCAGAGTGGTCGCTGATAAATTTTCAATGGCCATAATGGGATTTTCCACTCCATAGGTATAGAGCTTGGGATCTGTAATCTGGAAAAATACTACCGTATCAATCTGCATGGTAACATTATCTTTGGTAATAACCGGCTGCGGCGGAAAGTCCACCACCTGCTCTTTTAAGTTGACCTTTCTTGCAACTTTTTCAATAAAAGGTATCTTAAAGTGAATACCTGTTTCCCAGGTTGCCTGATACGCACCCAGACGTTCCAGAATGTAGGCATGTGCCTGGGGAACAATCCGGATCAGAGACGATACAATCAGTAAAATAATAACAATCAATACGATTAAAAAAACCATTCCTACGATTCCTGCCATATAAAACCCTCCTTTATTCTTTGTCCTGTCGTTGTGCTACAATTAATTTCACGCCTTTTACTGCTTTTATGCAGACAATGCTCTCTTTCGGAAACTTCTGAGTCTCTTCTTCCGAACGGGCGGTCCATTCCATTCCTCCTACCAGAACTCTTCCGGTTTCCTGAAGGTTGTCAATTGCTTCCACCACTCTGGCCGTCTTGCCAATCAGGCTGTCCACATTGGTCTTTTCCACCTTTTTATTTAAATGGCGCAGCGCCCAGGGGCGTGTAAAAACTAAAAGACCTATGGAAATTACCAGGAACAGCGCCACCTGCCAGATAAGCCCCGCACCCAAAAAGGATGCAACTGCTGCAATCAGCGCGCCTCCTGCAAACCATATGGTGGTCAGTCCCACCGTGGCGGCTTCAATAATCAGCAGCACTGCCACTAAAACCAGCCAAAATATCACATATTCCATCCACTGCACCCTCCCTGTCGAAATTCTCTTTGTCTGGCCGCTTCATACATTAATATTCCTGCTGCCAGCGCCGCGTTTAATGACTCCACCTGTCCGGCCATGGGGATACGAATCAGTCCGTCAGCCAGAGACGTCAGCCGCGGGCTTAATCCCTTCCCCTCATTGCCGATAAAAAACGCGCTCCCTTTACAATAAGACTCCTGGTCATATCGTTTCTCACCTTTTAAATGTGCCGCATACGTCCGGATGCCTCTCTGCTTTAACTCTTTTACTGCAGCTTCCAGATCTTCTGTATAGAAGAAGGGCATCCGGTAGACAGAACCCATTGTGGAACGTATCACCTTAGGATTAAAAATATCCACCGTATTTTTACTGCACAGGATTCCGTTTACTCCTGCCCCTTCCGCCGTACGCAGAATGGTTCCCATATTTCCCGGATCCTGCAAATCCTCCAGAACGAGAATCAGCGGTTCCCCTGTCTCAGGAAGAATCTCCTCCAGAGTATACCCGGGCTGCTTCAGAAGACACAGGACCCCCTGGGGCGTCTTGGTATCGCTCATCTGTGCAAACACGGAATCCGCCACGATTTCACAGGGCACCCGGGCCGTTTTGGAAGCAATCTGCTGACTATCCTTAAGAGATTCGGCAATATATACCTTTTCTATCCACTCCAGAGGCGCTTCCAGAAACATTTTAATCCCCTCTGCCACAAACAGTCCCTGCTCTCTTCGTGCTTTGGCTTTCTGATTCAGCTGTATGATATTTTTAATCTGTCCATTGCCGGTACTTGTTATCATAAATGTTTAAAAATCCTCCTACAAAAATCACCCCCGCAGAGCCGAGGGTAATTATTTGCACTGTGTTCAGTTGTTTCTCTATCTGTCTTTATTATTTTTCTCATACTTATTATAGTTATGAGATAAAGAACGGCAGACTTCAAACTGGTATTCAGAAATTCCCTTGTTCATGGCAAGCGCTTCATTAATGTCAAAGTCCACATATTCCCCGTGTCTGTAACCTACCACCCGGCAGTTCTTGCCTTCCAGAAGCAGATCCACAGCCATGGCGCCCATCATAGACGCATACACACGGTCCTTACAGGTGGGGCTTCCGCCACGCTGCATGTGACCTAAAATAGTTGCACGGGTTTCAATTCCGGTTGCGGCCTCAATCCGTTTCGCCATAGCTTCCGAATGGCCGATACCCTCTGCATTAATAATAATGTGGTGTTTCTTTCCCAGTTTCCTGTTTTCAATAATATTATTAATAATTTTCTGCTCGTCGTAATCATATTTTTCCGGAAGCAGCACGTCTTCTGCACCATTGGCAATACCGCACCATAAAGCCAGATAGCCCGCATTGCGGCCCATAACTTCAATAATACTGCACCGTTCATGAGAAGTAGAAGTATCACGGACTTTATCAATCGCCTCCATAGCGGTATTTACTGCTGTATCAAATCCGATGGTATATTCTGTACAGGCAATATCCAGGTCGATGGTTCCCGGAACGCCGATTGTATTAATTCCCAGATTGGCCAGTTTCTGAGCTCCTGCAAAGGAACCGTCTCCTCCAATAACAACCAGTCCTTCAATTCCGTGTTTCCGGCAAATTTCCGCACCGCGCTTCTGGCCTTCCTCGGTTCTGAATTCCGCACAGCGTGCTGTATAAAGAATAGTACCGCCGCGTTCAATTGTATCCGAAACATCCTGAGCAGTCATATCACGGATTTCCTCATTCAAAAGTCCATTATAGCCTTTATAGATTCCCTTTACCTGGAGTCCATTACTCAAACCGCGTCTTACAACCGCACGAATCGCCGCATTCATACCCGGTGCGTCGCCGCCGCTGGTTAAAACGCCTATCGTCCTGATTTTCTTCTCTGCCATAATTTTTCCTCCATACTTATGAGTTTTCTGCAATTCTTCATCTGCACATTCGTCTTCAGTGTATAGTATTTCTAGAACTTTTTCAATACTCTTTCCACAACTTTCACGTTCTCCTTACCATATTTTTTCCTTAGAAAATCTACGGTCCCGTTGTCTGCCAGAATGTTTCTGCCGGCGGGCAGACGCTTCATGGCTTTCACATCTTTCAGGTAAATGACAACGCTGCTGTCCCCTTCAGAATCCATTAAATCCTGATACAATTCCTGCTCGCTGCGGCGAAATGTCTCCATATCCGCAAACTGTATCCAGACTTCCCGGGGGATTTCACGAAAGGAACGAATCTTTTCGCAGATTAATTTACTGGCCTTCTCGTCTTCCGCCGAAACTCTGCCCTGTATAAAAACTTTTTCCTCTTCCTTCATAAACTGCTGGTTTTTTTCATAATCTCTTGGGAAAACCACAACTTCTACGGTTCCCACCAGATCTTCCAGAGTTAAAAATGCCATTACTTTATTATTTTTTGTATATTTTATGGTTTTATCCGCGATCATTCCTCCAAGAACTACCTTTTCTCCATCTCTTACTTTGGCAATTCCTGTAGTTTCGTCCGGCTGGAAATCCGCTGTAGAAGCAGTAATATTCTTCTCCAGAATGGATCGGTAATTATCCAGGGGATGACCGCTGACATAAATCCCAAGGACTTCCTTTTCAAAAGCAAGGAGCGTTTCCTTATCATATTCCTCCACATCGGGAAGACGGATTTCAAAGGCTTTTTTCTCTTCTTCTCCCACCAGATCGAAAAGGCTCATCTGCCCGGATATGCTGGTTTTGTTTTCCTGGTTTACACTGTCCATTACCTGCACATAAATCAGCATCAGCTGCCGGCGGCTGCCTTCCAGACTGTCAAAGGCTCCTGCTTTGATAAAGTTCTCAATGACCCGTTTATTTATCTCTTTACCGCTCATTCTGGTCAGGAATTCTTTCAGAGTCTTAAATTCACCGTTCTGGTTTCGTTCCTTTACAATTCCCTCAATGACCGGGCGTCCGATGCTTTTAATGGCAGACAGGGCATAACGGATGGCTCCTCCGTCCACAGAAAAGGTGACTTCACCCTTATTAATATCCGGCGGAAGAATGGGAATCCCCATTTCCCGGCAGGTCTGAATATATTCCGCCACCTTACTTGGAAAATCAATGACCGAAGTCATAAGAGCGGCCATATATTCCACCGGATAGTAATATTTCAGATAGGCCGTCTGATAAGAAACCACCGCATAGGCTGCAGCATGGGACTTATTAAAGGCATATTTGGCAAAATCGATCATTTCATCGTAAATCTTATTGGCCGTCTTCTCATCAATCCCATTCTGAATACAGCCCGGCACTTTATCCTCCTGGTTTCCGTAAACGAAATTCTGCCTCTCCTCTTCCATTACCGATGCCTTTTTCTTAGACATGGCTCTTCTCAGCAAATCGCTCCGTCCCAGGGTATATCCGGCCAGAGAACGCACAATCTGCATAACCTGCTCCTGATATACAATACATCCGTAAGTGGGCTTTAAAATTTCCTCCAGCTGAGGACAGTCATAGGTAATAGTTTCCGGATGATTCTTTCCCCGGATATACTGGGGAATAAAGTCCATGGGACCCGGACGGTACAGAGAAATTCCGGCAATCACATCTTCCAGGCTGTGCGGCTTTAATTCCTTCATGAAATTTTTCATCCCGTCGCTTTCCAGCTGGAACACGCCGTCGGTTTTTCCTGTTCCCAGGGAATCCAGCACCTGTTTATCATCATAATCAATGGCGTCCATATCCAGTTTCTTTCCGGTACTCTTTTCTGCCAATTTCACAGCATTCTGGATGACAGTCAGCGTACGAAGCCCCAGAAAGTCCATTTTCAGAAGGCCCAGTTCCTCTAAGGTTGTCATAGTAAACTGGGTGGTAATCGTACCGTCAGAAGCTCTGGAAAGGGGGACATATTCATCCACCTCTTTCTGGCTGATAACTACTCCCGCTGCATGCATAGACGTATGCCTGGGAAGACCCTCCAGACGTCTGGCCATATTAATAAGTGATCGGATTTCCTGATCTTCCTCATAAACTTTCGCCAGTTCCGGATTCATCTTTAACGCCTTCTCAATGGTGATATTCAGCTCCTGGGGGATCATCTTGGCGATCACATCCACCTGGGCATACGGCATATCCAGCACCCGGCCCACATCCCGGATCACTCCCCTGGCAGCCATGGTACCAAAGGTAACAATCTGAACCACCCGGTCCTTCCCGTATTTTTCCACCACATAGTCAATCACTTCCTGACGCCGTTCAAAGCAAAAGTCCACGTCAATATCCGGCATGGAAACACGTTCCGGATTTAAAAACCGTTCAAAGAGCAAATCGTAGCGGATGGGATCCAACCTGGTAATTCCCAGGGTATAAGCCACCAGACTTCCCGCTGCCGAACCACGTCCCGGACCCACAATAATATCCTGTTCTCTGGCATAGCGGATGAAATCCCAGACGATCAGAAAATAGTCCACATAACCCATATTCCGGATGGTCTCCAGCTCATAATTAAGACGCTTCTTTAATTCTTCTGTCACCGGCTGATAACGTTCTTTCAGGCCTTCAAAACACAGTTTATTTAAATACTCCCAGGAAGTATAATCTTCCGGCACGTCAAATTTCGGCAGCTTGGTTACGCCGAATTCGATTTCCACATGACATCTCTGGCCGATTTTGTACGTATTCTCCAACGCCTCCAGAGCATAGGGAAACAGCTCTGCCATCTCCTGGGGAGATTTTACGTAATACTGGCCTCCCTCATAGCGCATCCTGTCCTCATCATCCAGTTTCTTCCCTGTCTGAATGCACAGCAGAATGTCATGAGGAGCCGCATCCTCTGCCAGAGTATAATGCACATCATTGGTAGCAACCAGCGGAATCCCTGTCTCCTGGTGCATTCTGATCAGCTGCTGGTTGACTGTCTGCTGGGCCGGAATGCCGTGATCCTGCAGTTCCAGGAAATAATTTCCTTTTCCGAATATCTCCTCATGTCTTAAAGCCGCATCTTTGGCATCTTCATACATACCTCTTTCCAGGTACCGGGCCACTTCCCCCGCAAGGCAGGCGCTTAATGCAATGATTCCCTCATGATACTGTTTCAGTACTTCCATGTCCACACGGGGTTTATAATAAAAGCCTTCCACAAATCCTTTGGAAACGATCTTCATCAGGTTGCTGTACCCCTGGTTATTCTCTGCCAGCAGAACAAGATGGTAATAGCGGTCTTCTCCGGAACCTATTTCCCTGTCAAACCGGGAGCCCGGAGCCACATAGACTTCACATCCCAGGATGGGATTAATCCCGGCCGCCTTCGCCGCACGGTAAAAATCAATACAGCCGTACATCACCCCGTGATCGGTAATGGCAGCACTGTCCATTCCCAGTTCTTTTACCCTTGCCACATATTCTTTAATCTTATTGGAACCGTCTAAAAGACTGTACTCCGTATGCACATGCAGATGTGTGAAGTTCAATGCGCCGACCTCCTGTACTTTATCCGTTAATTCTGTAAATTCTGCCATCCTGTATCTTCACTTTTCTTTCTTTCAGTAAATGTCCCACGGCTCTCTTAAAAGCCGCTTTACTTAAACCAAATTCCCGTTCAATCACCTGGGGGGTGGTTTTATCGTCAAAAGGCAGCACACCTGCAAACTCATCAATGACTTCCATAACATGTCTGCTGTCTTCCTCTATCTGCAGATAAGCTTTCTGTTTGGGACTCAGATTCAGTTTTCCGTCCTCTTTCACCTCAGTAACGCGGAACTGGCGCACTTCTCCCACCTTAAAGGTACCGTGTACCTCCTGTTTGGGGATCAGGGCAGAATATTTATCATCAACAGCCACAAACACTCCGAAGTTATCGCTTGTCTCGTAAATCCGTCCCTGTACCATATCGCCGATTCCATAAGGAGAATTCTGAGCCAGATAAGGATATACCTTCATAGTAGCGCAAAGACGCTGGCTTTTATCCACATACAGAGCCACCAGACACTCCTGTCCTTCCCGGACACGCATGGTCTGCTCCCGGAACGGAAGCATCAGATCCTTCTCCAGTCCCCAGTCTAAAAATGCTCCCATCCTGGTATTCTGAGCCACCTTAAGAACCGCTGTTTCTCCCACGCACAGCAGAGGTTCCCTGGTGGTTGCAATGGGTCTGTCCATCGAATCCTTATAGACAAATACCGAAAGAACATCTCCTGGCTTCACATCCTGGGGCGCCTGTTTCTTCGGAAGAAGCACCCTCTCATTTTGTGCCGCCTCCTGGCTCTCTCCCAGATAAACGCCGAAATCTACGATTTTTACTACTTCTAATTTCTGTTTCTTTCCTAATTCTATCATATACTGCTTAACCTTTCTTTTGTCTCATAAATTCTATCACCGCATAAGGATTCCCCTCTTCGGAACACAGAGCGGCTGTCACCAGATCCTCCCGGATACAGACCTTTGGATAAATCCTGTCATTTAAGACAGCCTGCCTTTTATATTCCGCCCGCATCTGCCGGATGATAAATCCCTCCGGAAGAAAATCACGGGCCATCTGTACATATTGTCCGTTATTAACATGATGGTTGGTATCCAGATGATGCTTCTGAACCACAAAGGGCGTTTCCTCCCTGTATTCTTTGGGCATTGCCACCTTCCTGGGGGCATAATCCATCTGAAGTTTCTCAGAAATTCCATAACCTGCCACATCTTCCGGCTTTACTTTCACAGGAATTCCTGTATCCGTATCCAGAAAACTCCAGAGAGTATTGGCACAGGCGAGCATCTCCCCTTCGCTGGTCTTCATAACAAAGTTTCGATAGCCCATGAATCCTTTAAAATCATAGGGCCAGGTCTCAATCAGGATCTCTTCTCCCAAACCAGGATACCGGTCAATCACAATCTGCCAGGAAGACAGAACCCAGCCGCGATGCTCCTCTGCCAGCACCTCCATGCCTCTTCCAACGGTATCAGAGTGAAAAATACTGCAGTCCTGGAAATAGTTAATAATGGAATTTAAAGATAATTTCCCATCCTCATCCAGTTCACTGTAACGAATCTTACTTTCAAACGAATAATGCATCTCTAAAGGCCCCTTTCCGGATCTTTTCCTGATTTTCCTGATCACGCATTAATAATGTCATATACTCATGCCTCCGTTAACATCTTTCCGAGAATATGCTGCATCTCTTGATCACTGAACAATTCCATCAGCTTTTCTTTTCCCAGCGATTTTTCAACACCACAGTTTTTCTTCTCTGATTCTTCTAGAACACAGCAATCTTCACACCAACAAGCCCCCATCTTATTGCCTTTAATGCTCCATTTAGCAGTATCTGTCAGATTATTTGCTAAAGATTTTAATATTCTTTCTGTAGAAAAATGTTTAAATCCCTTAAGATAATTGAGAGTATCCATGTCATTTATCTGTTCCACAGCAATCCGATGTTGGTTTAATGCTCCTAAAATCTCTTTTCTTAAATGAATTGCTTTATAATTTCTGCTTCCTGTCCATGTAATTAATTTAGAAAAACTAAGAATAATATGTTCGAAACAAGTTATATCCAGTAATATAATCTGTTCCGAATATCTTGCGGCCAGTTGTTGTAAATCCATAAGTTTATTTACCACATCCATATTATCATATATGTGGTCAAAAGCTATATAGTAGACATCCCCCTGCCTGGGCACAAGCTCTCTTACAGCATCTAAAATGCCTTGATTACTTTTTTTACTTTCCACCTGCAGCCTGTCCTGAAATAGATACGTATTAACCAGATTCCAAAAATGGAATCCCGCCTTGCTATCTTCTGTCCATAAGAAAATCAATCTGCCACCAACTCTCTTTTCAGGGTAATATGATTTTTATTTTTCTCAAGAACTGTAAAACTTCCGGTTGAAAGATTTAAGCCATCACAGTTTCTCAAAAACAACATATACTGATTACTTATATTAAAATTAATGAAATTTTTGTCCTCTTCCTTCAGAAGAATATCCCCATTATCTATTACGATAAAATTACCGTTGCATTTTTTTAAATTGTCATGGAAATTCTCTGTTTTGTAATTAAAAAGCCGAATCTCTTTATATTTCTCCGTCAGCCGCAAATCTTCCAGCATCTGATAAAGGTATGTTTTTCCTGTTGCACTGTCCCCTCTTACTAATGTAAGCCGTTCTGAAAAATTCAGATGGTAAAAAAAGGGAGCAGCCTGAAATTCTATAGAATCATAAACCATTTTCTGCTCTCCTTTCATATTCTTTTGTCCACCAATGTTCATATCCTTTACGTCCCGTTACAAAATCCTGATCATTAAAACAGATTTTTACGTCATCATTAATAGGAAAACGCTCTGGCCTGGTCATACAAATACGAATATTATCCAGTTGAAATATTTTTCCCAATACATTCGCACCACACTCGTCAGTACAAACAATCTTATCCGGATTTTTTATAATATTTAAATATGTTTTGCAACCGCTTGAAAGATTACGTACTGTCCCTACTCCGTATTCCGTTTCAATACGCATATCTTTTGTAAGCTTCGCATGATCAATTTCCAGTATGGCCCTTTTATCCTCTTCTGTAAATGGCTGATTTCCTGTGTAAAGATTAAAGTGCAAATCATTCTGCACAATCCAGTCTTCCCCAGACCTCTGTGTATAAATATAAATCATAATGCACCTTCTTTCCCCTACAAAATTGATATTGCCATCACTTCTTAAACCTCTTCTCTGCAGCTTTCAATTTCACTTTCCGTAGTATCACACAGCATCATAATCTGTTCATTGCTAAACCCCTGACGAAGCATCTTTCTTATGATTTTTCTGCGTTCCATCTCTTTCCCAATCTCTTTTCCGATCTCTTTTCCAATCTCTTTTCCAATCTCTTTTCCGATCTCCTGATTTTCCTGATCACGCATTAATAACGTCATATACTCATGCCTCCATTCCCGATTCTTTTTGGCATTTTTTACTGCCTCTTCCAGTTCCAGGACATATCTGTCGTCCGTTTCTTTTCCTGCCAGGTAGTCCAGAAATGCTTTCAGTTCCCTGCTGACATCGTCCATGCTGCTGTCTGCATTAAGAAAAATCTTTGTTGTTTCATCCTTCAGCAGCAACTCCCTGTCTTCTTTGCAGATATTTTCAAAGGTATATTTATGACGCCCCTTTCCAAAAATATCCTGCATACAAATAAAGATCACAAAACTTTTATTCAATTCCTTATAGGACTGGTTTTTATCCAGTAACTGCAGATCAATCATCCCCTGATAATATCTGCTCCTTTTCGGCAGTTCTTTGGTATCCACTGCCTGCATCTCAATATTATATACAGTTCCTTCCCCATCTCTGACATATACATCCAGACGGACACTTCTGGCATCTACATCCTCTTTAATGGGTTTCTGCAGCTCAGGATATTCCATATATTCGATTTTCAGCTCCGGAAGGATTCTTTCCAGAAGCTCTTTGCACAATTTTGGATTTCTCATTACCTTTCCAAAGAGAAAGTCATTGGATAACCCGATTTCCTCCCAGGATTTTCCTTTTATTTCCAGCATGTCTGTCCCTTCTTCCATCTCTTTCAGCGACTGCTTATATTATACCTTTTCTTCCGTGGCAATTCAATAAACTGGCAGGATTCTTTCTATAGATCACTATTCCTGGAATTATGTTTCGGTAAAATACACAAAATCATCCGGACGTCGCGACTTTGCGCACAATGGAGATGAGACTCAGGGAATCGTGGAAGCCTTTGCTGAACACGATTTCCGGTTTCGGAGGCTCATCGGAATGTTTTTGTGCGCTTCGCGCGGAAGGATATTTTGTGCATTTTACCAAGTATAGAAAAAAGGCTTTTGATACCTTACTCCTATTACATAAAAAAAGAGCACTTCTTCTGAAGTGCTCCTGACAGGGCTACAAGGATTCGAACCTTGAAATGACGGAGTCAGAGTCCGTTGCCTTACCATTTGGCGATAGCCCTATTTTCGCGACAAAATGAATTATAAAGGATAATCCCAAAAAATGCAAGCACTTTTTTTATTTTTTTTATTTTTCTTTCATTTCCCTATAAAACAGGCAAAACCAGAGATTTTAAAACCGTAATCTTTTCCAATTTACAATAGTAAATAGTAAAACTTGTGGTATAATAATGTAAATAAATTTTCGTACGCAAAGGAGGACCCTATGAGAGCCAGCAACTTAACCCTGCTTACAGATCTGTATGAACTGACCATGATGCAGGGATACTTTAAAAACCCCTCCAATCAGACGGTTATCTTTGATGTATTTTACCGGGAAAATCCATGCAAAGGCGCCTACGCCATTACCGCCGGACTGGAGCAGATGTTAGATTACATCGAAAACCTCACCTTTACCGATGAGGATATTTCCTATTTACGCAGCCTTCATCTTTTTGAAGAAGACTTTCTCTCCTATCTGAGAGACTTCCGGTTCACCGGAGATATTTATGCCATTCCCGAAGGAACGGTTGTCTTCCCTCATGAACCGCTTGTAAAAGTCATTGCCCCAATCATGGAGGCACAGTTAGTCGAAACCGCTATCTTAAACATTATCAACCATCAGAGCCTGATTGCCACAAAGGCTTCCAGAGTGGCGTACGCGGCCAGAGGGGACGGAATTATGGAATTTGGCCTGCGGCGCGCACAGGGCCCGGATGCGGGCATCTACGGGGCCAGAGCGGCGGTTATCGGCGGATGCATCGGTACATCCAACGTCCTTGCAGGACAGATGTTCGACGTTCCTGTATTAGGCACCCACGCCCATAGTTGGATCATGAGTTTTCCCGACGAATACACAGCCTTTAAAACCTATGCCAGACTCTATCCAAACGGCTGTATACTCCTGGTAGACACCTATGATGTGCTGAAATCCGGCGTGCCAAACGCCATCCGCGTCTTTGAAGAAATGCGCGCAGAGGGAATCCCGCTCACCCGGTATGGAATCCGTATTGACAGCGGCGATCTGGCCTACCTTTCCAAAGAAGCATACAAAATGCTGGCAGCCGCAGGATTTGACGACGCTGTCATATCTGCTTCCAGCGATTTAGACGAATATCTCATCAACAGCTTGAAAACCCAGGATGCAAAAATTAACTCCTGGGGCGTAGGAACACGTTTAATCACCTCCGCAGACAATCCTGCTTTCGGAGGCGTATACAAACTGGCCGCCATTAAAGACGAAGAATCTCAGGAATTCCTCCCTAAAATAAAAGTGTCCGAAAGCACAGAGAAAGTAACCAACCCCGGCAACAAGACCATTTATCGTATTTACAATAAAGCCACCGGGAAAATCAAGGCCGACTTAATCTGTCTGGTAGGCGAGACCTACGATCCCTCTCAGGATATGATCCTGTTCGATCCCATTGATACCTGGAAGAAGACGAAGGTATTCGGCGGTACCTATACCATGCGGGAGCTTTTGATCCCGGTCATCGAGAAAGGAAAACGGGTTTACTCCTCCCCCGGCGTTATGGAGCTTCAGAAAATCTGCAGCCAGGAACTGGATACTCTCTGGGAAGAGTCCCGCCGCCTGATCAATCCCCACGAAGTCTATGTAGACCTTTCACAGAAACTCTATGATATGAAAGCTTCCCTGCTGGAAGAAATGAGTTCCAAATCTTTAAATAACGACTAGAAAAATCGGGCGTCATCTCCCACAGGAGAGCGCCCGCTTTCTATATCATACATTCCTTATTGTTCCATCTGTCTGCCGAGAAATTCCGCCGCTGTCTGTACCAGTTTCTTCTCCGTATCTCCCATAGATTCTTTCTCTTCTCTTCCCATAAGAACCACGGAACCAATGGCGTCTCCCTCGCAGATAATCGGATAAATTACCTGACCTGCCCTGGCCTCTTTCTCTTCGCTTATCACAGCAATACGCCCTTTCTCCTTACTGTTTAAGCACTTGGTTTCCCGGTTTGTGATCAGTTCCTCCAGATCCGGACTGATCTCCTTCCCCATCAGTTCTTTATATCCGGCCCCTGACGCAGCCACTACCTGATCATGATCCGTAATACAGGCCAAATATCCTGTGGTATGGCTCAATGCCTCTGCATACTCCCTGGCAAAAATACTCAGCTCTCCAATCGGGGAATATTTCTTTAAAATGATCTCTCCTTCTCTGTCCGTAAAAATTTCCAGCGGCGTTCCCTCTTTAATCCGCAGAGTTCTGCGGATCTCCTTAGGAATCACCACCCGGCCCAAATCATCGATCCTCCTGACAATTCCTGTTGCTTTCATATAAATAATTCCTCCATCTACTGTACTTTCCAAGTCTGGAAATAGTATCTGTAAATGTAGGAATTTTATGCGCTGCTGTTTCGTCTAAATAGATTTTTTGAAATATTGCAGTTACAACAACTGATTCAACAATAATACAACAACTGATTCAACAATAATACAACAACTGATTTTTTTACAATTATTTTCTGCAATAAATAAATTGTCTTCCCCGACGCTTTTTTATAATTAAATCTGCGCTGATCAATCTATTGAGTGCAACACTTGCACCTTGCTGAGTTGTAATTTTTGTAATGTCCAAGACTTGGTGTACCGTAATAAATCCATTGATACAAATATATTCATAAATCTGTCTGTCTGTCTCATTTTTTAGTTCTATCATATCTAATGGAATATCTGAAAATTGAAGCTGTTCTGGCTTCATATCATAATCAGTATTTATCCTATAGCTTGTCCATCGACCCTTCTTATCTGCAATTAGCATATTTTTATCTACCAGACTTGCTAAGATATGTCCAATCTCAATACTGTGGAGTTCCAATATTGACTGCATCCTGGCATTTGTTACTCCTTCCTCAAGATAAGCTGTTCCTAATATAATCTGGGAATCCTTATCAAGATGCTTATATGCAGCGCCAAACAAATGATACAAATATTCTGTACATTCTGGCGGCATCAAAGAAACCATCCAAAGTTTTAATTCTACCTGATGCAGCTCTTCATTTTGGCTCAAATCCGGTTTCCGCCATTGTTCTTTTCCCCACGCGTTTAATATTGCAGGAAACCCAGAACCTATATTATCTCCCAATCCAATCATACGGAACATCGTTTGAATCCTTGGATTTCTGGCAACAGAATGTCCTCCCTCATAAATCATTTGAACAGGAAGTTTCAAATTGCCGGGATTAGAAAACATAAATCCACTATCTGTTTTCACGACCTTCAATACACCTGTAATCAAATAATCACTATGTATCACCATATTTACGACCGCTTCACGAATTGCTTTATGAATAGGCGTATCATCAACCCGAATCATGCCCTCCAGTTTAAAAGGGCGTTTGATTCCTGCTGACAATTTAGGAGTTATCTGCCGGACAAAATTATACAGATTATTTTCCCACATTCCATCATACGTCAGCCGATCACTCCAACGGCTTCCAGGCACAAGATTACTCTCATCAATATAATCCATACGGATATTATCGAACCGTTCTCGAACCGATAATCCTTTTCCAAACATCAATAATCCTGCCGTTGTCAGCCATCCTTTTTGAGTTGCCCTGTCAACTGCATATCCGCCCATATTTTTTAGAAATGCTTCATCGTCATTTCCGTTCCAGATATGCTCGGGATTGCGATGTTCAAATTCAATGCGGTAGGAGCGTAAGGAATTTAAATCAATGTCATTCATTGTATAGCCTGTCAGTAAGCTACCATCATTGCCGGAATCATTGGCATCCCTCAGCATGGCTTTTACTTCTTCCTCTGTACAATGATAATCTCCTTCATGATTACGCTTAAAGCTGCCTTTCATAGGGTTTCCATTGATATAAATGGGTTTCTGCCGATAATCTGCCTGAGGGACTTGAATCCACATAATCATTGCTCCTCGCACTTCACAAATTCCAGCATTTGCATCAACCAGAATATTACTGCTTACCTTTTCACTGTTTACTGTATTCCAAAAATCTTTTAGCCTCTGTTCGGGATTATGTATAGATACAAAAGAAAATCGTTTATTATAATCCGTTTCTTTCAAATGTTCTTCAATCCCAAATAAAATAACACCACCGTCCGTATTTGCAAATGAAGAATATGTTTCCCACACGGAATTAGGCAGCTTAGATTCTGCCTTTTTACACTCTAAATTAATACGCTCTCCAAATTTTAACAATCCCAATATCTCCGTACTATCCACACATTTTCACCCGCCTTTTCTAAATATAAGTATTATATATTATCCATTACCCTATAGCAACAAATTTCCTCTTTTCTGTTGAGTTCTTTAATCCCTGTTTTTCTTTTTTCTCTTTATAAAACGAATCAGTAAAACAAGCACCAGGATCACAGCGGCGCCTCCGGCCAGATAGCTGCCTGCCCGGTTAATCCTGCGCTCCCTGCGGATCGCCTCCCGGGAAGATTCATAGGCAACTCCTTCATAAGGGATTACCACTTTTCGGGAAGTGTCCTCTTCTGCCGTCACTTGCGTACCTTCCTCTCCTGCCGCAGTTTTCTCTTTCATTACGCTCTCCTGGCTCCCCGCCAGTTCCCCGCCGGTTCTGCTGCAGTAGACCACATATCTCTGATAATTTTTCGTGTAAGGATGGCAGGTAACCAGGGTCAGTAAATCCTGCCCCTCCTGAATCTTCACCGCTTCAATGTCATCCGGGTAGATAACAATACACTTAACCACCTCATACGTAAGGGTTCCCCACAGGCTGGTAACCTTTACTTCATCTCCGGGCTGCAGAACCTCTATATCCTGAAACATGGGGGATGTGTACCAGCCCCGGTGAGCCGCAATCACACAGTTGGTATTGTCTCCGCCAATGGGCATACTGGTCTGGCTTAACACCACGGCGCCCTTCCCCATGTTTTCCTCATTTGCTCCAATATACAGGGGAATTTCAATATTCATGGCGTCAATGGTAATATAACCCACCATATCGTCTTCCAGACCTGCAGAATGGAAATCAAACACATTCTGCTGATAACTCCAGGCGTCACAGAGACTTTCCTGATCTTCCTCATAAATCCTCTGGTTATACTCTCGCATCTCCCGGAGAAGATCCTCATAGGGAAGATCCTTTCCCGCCGTTTTCTCATTTTCTGCTGTGCTTTCTCCCTCCCGGGCATCCGATGGCTCCTCCCGGGTACTGCTCTGTGAACTGTCGTCCTCCCGGGGAATTTCTTTTACCATTAATTTCTGAAAATGCGTGATGGTTTCTTTGTTCCGGTATTCTGTAATCGCGCTTTCCCCGACAGGGTATAAAAGCAAAAGAAATCCGGCCAGAAATAATACGCCCATGATCAGATACAACAACACTTTTTTCATTGGAGATTTTCCTTTCTCTTCCTGCCTCTGCGTCTGAATCTATGATGTCTTATTGTTTTTCTTCTTCCTTCTTCGAATCAGAAAAACAGCCAGGATGAACAGAAGCAGAATCCCTGCTCCCACTGCAATGGCCTTCACGTAATCCCTGGCCCAGGCAGTCTTTATGGTTTCCGTCCAGTCTCCCTCCTGCGCTTCCTCCTCCACATAGGGAATCCTGGTTCCGCGCACCAGAAGCCGGTGAGTATTTACCGCATAAGGGGTACAGGTAAGCAAAGTTACCAGATCCTTCCCGTCTTCCGGCTGCAGAAGAGCCAGCTCCTCCGGTAAAATCACTTCAATCTGATCCACTTCATAAGCCAGAGTTTTATCCAGCACATGAATATAAAATTCGTCTCCCTTTTCCATTTCATCCAGACGGGTAAAAAGCTCTGCGCTTGGCAGTCCCCGGTGCGCGCTGATAACTGAATGGTTCCCCTCTCCCCCAATGGGAAGAGCTGTCACATCCAGATGTCCGGCCCCCTTCTCCAGAGCTTCTTCACTGGTTCCGTGATAAATTGGGAGAGAAACATCTATCTTGGGAATTTCAATATATCCCATAACCCCGTCGCCGTCAACATTTAGCACATCCTGGTAATTATCAGGAAGCACATAGCCGCTTCCCATAACGAAAGGGTCATGTACCGGATCCCCTGCCAGATTTTCATTGTACTTAACAGCCTCCGCCCAGGCTGCATCCAGCTCTTCCTGATTGGTTTCTTCCACCTTCGCCTGATAGGTATGAATCACATTCTGCTGGTTTCTTTCCGCCAATAAATTACTTACCGCAGGATAAAGGAAAATCCCGGCACCTGCTGCAAAAAGCAGCAGAGGCGCCAGGAATACCCACGGGTTTCTCTTTTTCTTCTTTTCTTTCTGTTCCATATAAGATAAAACCCAATTCTATTATTTTTTATTTAAGCGTTTCTTATTCCGCTTTTCTTTTCTTAGATACTACAACGATCATGGTCACAGCGCCGGCCATCAGAAGCACACCTGCGATTGTGAAAATCATAGTACCCATACCACCGGTAGTGGGAAGAGTAAAGCCTGCATCATCAGAACTTGTATTCTCAACATTGAAGGAAACAACGTTCAGACTTGCGGCAGCTCCGTTAATTGCTACAGTTCCCTGACCTGCTGTTACATTCGCTGCATCAATAGTTCCGTCTTCCGGAGCAGCATCTGTAATTACAATTGTAATTTCTCCTGTAGGAAGAACATAGCCTTCCGGAGCCTGCGTTTCTTTTAATGTATAAGTTCCTTCATCCAGACCCTGAACTCTAAGAGTACCATCTGCTGCTACCTCTAAAGTTGCCGTTCCATTTTCATCATATTTGTAAACGCCGTCTGTTGCTGTTTCTGTGAATTTTAATACTCCAGTATCATCAGAAAGTGTAAACTGTGCTTTCTTATCACCGGCTCCAGATGTAATAGCTGTTCCATCTTTGTCTACCTTCTTTAAGTCAATGCCGTATGTATAGACCTCTTCTTGAGTTTCAGTTTCATAAGTATTGTCACTATACGGATCGTTGTTATATGTCAGGAATGCCTCATTTTCAAGAGCATCTGTTTCAACTGCATGTTCATTTACAGTTGCAGTATAAGTAATGTAAAGAGTTGTAAATGTTGTTGTAGTTGTAAAGGTATCCTCAAAAGAAATCTGGAAAGTTCTGTTTTCTACAACACCTGTAGTTGTTGCTGTATAATTTGCTGCAGCTACTTCATTCTGCAGATTTTCATCACTGTAAACTTTAATCGTACTTACTCCATCAAAGGTTAAACCTGCGCTTAATTTATCACTTACTATAAAGCTTGTGTGAGTTGCATTTTCCGGATAGGAAGGTACGGTAACGGTCAGTTTGTATTTTACGGTATCGCCGATAGCAACGGTCTTGTCACCGTCCACCTCTTCAGTTGCTTCTTTTCCAATACTAGGAGCAGCGCCTTTCATAGCTACTGTGGCGTCTGCCAGATTCCATTCTCCGTCTGTCTCTTCCGGTACCAGTGCAACGGTTGTAGGCTTATAAATCTTCACGCCGCCGTTGGCTGTAATCAGGTATTCACCCATTGCCATATCTGTAAATGAAGCAGTTCCGTCAGCAGCAGTAACTGTTGTTGGTGTCAGCTGTACAGTCCCTGCTTTAATGGCTGCTGTCAGTTTCTCCAGGAAAGTTGTCATAGTTCCTGCATCTGCATTATCAAACGCGTCTGCAACTGCATTGGTTCCCAGATTGTCGTTCACGTAAGATGCATAACTGTTCGCTTTCATCCATGTAGCTACCTCTGCATTCCAGGTATACATGGGGTAGGATGGCTGTCCTGAAGTTGCATCTACATTTACTGTGATGATCTGATAGGCGCTTACACTTGGGGCCGGGTCCGTATCAAAACCAGTCACTGTAAAGCTTCCTGTTTCATCTGGTGTAATTGCCGCAAATGCGGTTACGCTCATAGAAAGAGCGAATACCAATGCCAGACATACTGCCAGCATTTTTGAAAACATGGATTTCTTCTTCATCTTCATAAAGAAATTCCTCCTTTAATAAAAAATATTTAATATGGATTTTTATTTTAAAGGCGTCTTCCCGCCTATATCCAACTTATGGATTTGCTCCTTCTGCCTCGTTTATTTGTGTCAGTTTTTGCGGATTCTCTGCATTCTCCGTTTTCTGCGGATGTTCCACAGGAATCCTGCTCCTCCTGCCGCCATCAGCACTGCGCCAATGGCCAGGAATTTCAGGATGCCGATATTTCCGGCGAAGGGAAGTTCGCTTGGTAAGTAGTTAATAATAGTACCGTCCGCTCCGTTAAATGCCGGGGGATTTCCCACTGCACCGTTTTCCTGAATGGTAAATTCCTTTTCATCCTCATTATAAGAAACGATCCACTGTCCATTGGGAAGTGTATAACCATCCGGTGCTTTTATCTCCACTAATCGGTATGCGATTCCACTTACAGCAATTCCTGTAAAGTTTACCTCTCCCTCATCCTCAGAGGAAGTCTGTACATCAACCAGTTTCCAGCAGTCTTTATAAGCGTAATTATCGCTGAGAACTCCGGTCTGTGCATCTCCAACTTCAATCAGATCATCTGCATGATCGTGATGTTCCGTATCTGTGCATTCCAGCCGATAGAGCGCAAATACTGCTCCGCCCAGAGGCGCGCCGTCTTTCGTTATTTTTGTGAAAGCAAAGTCTGCAGATACGTAGTTCGTAAATGCCGCCATATCCGTCGTCTGGGCATCCTGGGCATCTATCGCTCCTGTATTGTCGTAGCTGACCGTTTTTGCTTCTAAAATCCCATCTGCATTCGCTTCTACCGTTACTGTTACAACAGCAGTATGGGTATCATAAGTCATACCATTCTGAGATGGCGAATCTCCTGTCACTCCCTGGGGCAGCGTTTCCTTCACATGGAAAGTATAGGTACCTGCCTGCTTAAATGTAATTCCGTCAAAGGAGTACTGCATAGTATTAACCGATCCGTCTCCGGTTACCTCAGCCGCTGTATTTTGCGGCATAACCACATTTCCTGCCCCCACAGCATCCACCGTGTCTCCTGCTGCCTCAACAGTAAATCCGAAATGATCCTCTTGGGTCAGATTTCTTCCATCTAACGTCTTTCTTCCGGAAATAGTTACCGTTGCATATCCGTTATAATCATTTGTATATGCTGCCGCTGCCGTTTGGTTATGAGGAACGGTTCCGTTTACTGTACCTCCCTGCGTCTGCGCAGTAGCATCGCCCGTTACCGTAACGGAAGGCGTAAATCCCGCAGGAATATCGGTTTCCTGAATGGTATAAGTTGCCCCGGCGGGAAGATCCTGAATGGTTATCGATTCTCCGTTCATCAGTTTCACTTCCACAGAAGGCTTACCATCTGTAAAGGTAATCGTTCCTGTCTGGTTACTCTCATCTACTGTCGTATATTCCCCATTGAGCAGATCTCCCTCTGCATCTCTCAGCGTAATATCAAAGGCAAACACAGCGCCTGCCGGAGCGTCATCTCCTGTAACCGTTTTGCTAATCTGCAGGTTTCCAATCTTCTGATCCTCTACATTTACAATAACAGAACCAGAGAAAAGATTTACAAGATCTATATCGCCTATCTCCTGTTTCGGGGAATTAGTTTCATCATCATGATTCAGACATTGCTGAATCACAAGTTTCGACCACCCTGATGTCGTCTGCAGAGACTGCATGCTGTCTGTTGTGGCAGGTCCATATTCCAGAAGCGGATTTCCTGTTAAATACTGCAGATGCGTCTGCTGACCGGTCTCTGTCCAGGTGGTTCCTTCTCCTTCATAATTATCCGTATTACACAGAATTGCCTGTATATCATGGAGAGTCGCATCCACCATATCGTCTGCCGCGAACTGAACCATACTCTTTACAATGGAGCCGACACCACGCCATACGGCAACGCCGTCCTCCTCGTTCCCCGCGTCTACATAGACACCTGTGTTGTCTACTACCACGGCGATCGGAGTAGAATTCAGTTTATAACCATCCGGGGCTTGTGTTTCTACCAGGTAGTATTTTCCCTCTGGAATACCGGTAAATTGAATTCCTCCTTCAAGTGCAAATGGCTCCGTCAAATCTGCTGTATCTTTTTCATCCCATGCTCCTATAGTTTCATCGTAATCTCCATTATTATCAGCCGGAACTAATGCAAACGTTGCACTGCCATGTTCCGCTACAGACACTGCATGTCCCTCATTATCCAGTTTCTGAACATAGAGATTATTCTTAATATCCGTCACAAATAAATTCACGGAAAAGTTACGTTTAAACAAATCCTGATTGGAAGTATCTGCAACGCGACTTGTATTGCCTGTAGTTGCCCCCATAACACTGGAAGCGGTTGTGTAATAAAAGGTTATAATGTACTTCGTATTTTCTTTTTCATTGTTATCCAGCATATGATAATAAGTTTTTACGTCTCCGGGCAAATCCGTTACCGTTGCCACATAGGCTCCGCTTGAATCTGCTGCAAAAGAGTAATTCTTATTATATGTCTGCATATTTGTCTGTGCCGCCTGGATGGAATCCCCAAGTGCATCACCAGTATCATAGGAATGCCAGCCGTCAATGGGATCTCCATACATGGCAGTCCAGTTGGCTGAATCTGCCAGGTCAGCAGTTTCTGCAGATGTTGGTCCTTTATACCTCAGTACAACTGCAAACATGGTCCCGCCATCATCAAGATTTACCTCTGTCCCGTCTTCTAATTCAACTTTCTCGCCTGAAGAAATGGTCGCATTACCACTGGCATATGCTCCCGTTTCCCAGTGATTACCCGACAGTAACGCAAGATTTCCATTTCCTTCATAAAAATACAGCTCAGCGTCTTTTATCTTCCGGTAACCTTCCGGAGCCTTTGTTTCCTTTAGAACTAAATAGTCATAAGTATTATAAAGATCTTCCAGACTGATTAGGAATCCCTCATCATCCACAAATACGAATTCGCCGGCTTCGTTGGTTGTTCCCCTACAGATCAAATTTCCTACATTATAATTTTCATCTGCACTGTATAATTCAAACTCTGCGCCTGCTACCGGTTCGCCTGCCTGGTCTACCTTAAATACACTACTCTGAGGCACTGTTACCAGGTTAAACTTCAGGCTCATATTGGAGTCATTGTTACCTCTCTCCAGATAGAAGAAGTTTAGGGTATGATACGTATTGTCTGCAAAAGTATTCCTATTATCTGCAGACCACTGAACACTATCTAATCTTCCTGCAGCATTATATAAATTTCTTAATGTAGTATTCTGAACCTCACCGCCAACGCTGTTATAAACCGTTACATTCCCCGTTTTGAAATTTATGGTGAATGAACAGGCATCGTGAATACCACCCAGATCCCCTACAAGTACGTCATCAATAAACACCCAGACGTCATCGTCACCGGAAAACTGATATGTAACGTCTTTTCCATCATTTGTACCGCCTTCCTGCTGAACGAAGCGGGAAGTCATGGAAAGTCCGAAATAATGATTCAATCCGCTTCCGCTTCCCGATGTCTTATCCTTTCTCTGAAGACTTCCATTTGCCTCCCGAAACACCTCGCCTGCCCCGTCAAAAGGAAAGAACTGTCCGTTAGGAGATGTTGTTCCTGTGGGAGACACCGCACCTTGATTATAAAGTTCAAAGGAATTCGTACTTGCATTAAAAGTAGCAAAATTGGCAGATGCAAATCCATCCGGAAGTGTACTCCAATCTCTGTTATAAGTATAATTTCCCTGATAGCCAGTTCGCGTCACTTTATATGCTGCATTATAATAATAGTAACCATCGTCATCCAACTGAAGCAGTCCGTCCACATCTGCGTAAGCTTTTTTTCCGTTTACATAATTACTGCCCGTTGTATCGGAATCATAACTATTAAACAAATAAGCCAATGATTCATCTTGATCAATACCTAATGTATTTGAAGCACCCAGCATCGGGTATCCATTTTCCAGAGTTTTTTTCACTATTCCCTGTCTGGATCCGCCTCCGGATCCTGTCCAGGTATTAAATGGATCTCTGCCAATTGCATCACCTGCATGAAAGTGAAGCTGCCTGTTCTGATTAATTCCATTTGTAGTGTCACCCACTACCTCCGTTCCATTTTGCCCGTTCCAGTAATCAAACAGATTGATTGTAGTCCCCTGGGGAGATATTCCCTCTACTGTATAATCGCTTAGCGCATAAGCGTCTGCGCCACCTAATGTCATATGTACTTTCAGAGGTTTTGCATCTTTGGCTAACTGATAACCGGTTTCCAATGAAGGAGTAAAGGTATACTCACCTTCATAAGCGCTCTCCGGAAATCCTTTAAAATCCCATGTAATAGAAATTTCCTGTTTGTTTCCATCTTTCTCTGTCTGTATCTTCTGTGGAAACATTTCTTTTAATATCTCTGCCGTCACCGGATTAGACTGGCTCGCTCCGGGAAAAGCCACTTCCCACTGCTTATTTTCCTCAGACCACTGCATGATTTCATAATCATCCACCCAGGTCCATTGAGAAATCTCTGTCTGACCGGCTGTCGGGGCAGCTTCATCTGTTCCCTCTTCCTGCAGTATCTCATCGGTTTCTTCTTCCAGAACGGCTGTCTCTTCCTCTTCCAGTACATTTCCACTGCAGATTTCGCAGTTATATGTACAGGGACTTCCTTCTGTGGCCTCCTCGTATCCGCAGGTATCGTCATGCTCATGCTGACAGTCGAGAATCGTTTCTCCATTCTCATCCTGCGTATAACAGTCCTCCGTATGTTCATGGGTACAGTCGCTTCCCTCAGAAGCCTCCTGATAACCGCAGTCCTCTGTGTGCTCCGGATGATGCTCGCACAAACCGTCGGAGTACGTCTCTTCTGCCTGCTCTTCTCCCACATTCGCAGAGACAACTCCGCCGCCTGTAGTGACTACAAGCAGAAACACCAGCATCAGAGCCAGTATCCGTTTTGTCTTTGTTTTCACCTTTTCACTCCTCCTTTATCCTATAAATCTTATCTATCTATCAGACTATAGGGCCAGCAATCCGGCCAGAACAAGTCTGCCGGATGTGGTATCCAGTTTTATCCATTTAAAAAATGCTTTCTTAACAACATAGTATTAGTTACGTTGTAAAAAAAGCATTGAAAATTAACTGGTGTGTATTCTTTTATGTAAAATGTTTGTTAAATTGCCCAAATTTTATGGGTTAATGTAATAAATTTCATTGTAATTGTGTTGACAGAGGCCTTGAGAGTCTCTAAAATTAAAAAAAGGTACAACATAACTAATATTATGTTGTTATTCTATTTTGTTTTATAATATTGCTGTCCTTCTGTTTACCCAATTCAGCATTTTCTCACATTCTTCCATGCTTTCCATGGTATAAACACGGGTCACTTCCAGACTTGTATGTCCCAGCAGATTTGCCAGATTTGATAAATTTCCGGTTTCCTTATAAAAATTCCTTGCAAACAGATGTCTCAGATTATGAGGATACATTTTATCCTGCTGAACGCCTGCTTCCCTGGAGAGCGCTTTCATTTCACGCCACAGGTTACTCCTGTCTTTCTTATTTCCGCTCTTGGTACAGAAAACATAACCTTCCTTTATCCGGCACTTACCGATATAAGCAAGAAGTTTACTTCTCAGCCCTTCAGGAAGTAAAATGACCCTGTACTTTCCTTTATTCAGAATCTCGATCCTTCCCCTTTTCACCTGCTCTACGGTGAAATACTGAAGTTCGCTGATCCGGATGCCTGTCTCACAGATGGTCTGCAGAATCATGGTCAGTTGTTCTTTCCCTTTCCTCTGTGCAATATCCAGGATTTTTTTATAATCTTCCTGATTCAGTTCTCTGGATGCACTTCTGAAAAACTCTCTCTGGACTCTTACTCTGCGAATCTTCAACTCCTCTCCATGCAGGCTGACTAAAAACTGATTTACGGCAGTGATCATAGAGTTTACGCTGGATACGGCATAATGTTCCAGCAGCCATTCTTTATAGCGGTTTAAAATCTCCTTAGTAACTACCCGTTCCCCGCCTAAATATCTCAGAAAGGCTTTTACATCCCTCTGATATTTTTCCACGGTCGCCTGCGTGTTCTCCCTCTCTTTCAAAAAGTCCCCGAACTGCTCCATACATTCTGAAGTTAAGTATAATTTCTGCATAAACTGGTGCTCCTTTCCTATAGGTTCCAATTAAAAAGATTCACCTACCATTATGCAGACTCTTAACAAAAATTATACGGTCAGGTTTGTAAACTTTCAGAAATTCCCCCAAATGTTAATGGCCTTTTTATAAATTTTATTTTACTTTAACGTTTGGTTCTTATATTTTAAGTCTTTCCTCCCGCAATATCAAGTACCAGTTATATCATTTTTTAGCCATTTATCCCATTAAAAATTTTTTCGTTAAAATCTGTAGAATTTCTGTCTACTTTTTTGTTAATTTTTTATAAAACCCCTTGATTATTTTCAATATCGTGGTATAGTAATCATAGATTGATAATATAGTATTAAAAACTACTTATAAAAGTTTTCATTTTTATATGCAAGATTGGAGGAGTATAACATGAGAATTCAGTTGAAAGATCCAGGCAGCGCCATCACTCACGGGATCGCTGTTCTGCTGGCGGGGGTCGGAGCAGTCCCCTTAATTGTGAAAGCAGCGCGGGAGGCAGATACCATTCATATTATCGCAATCAGCATCTTCATCCTGACCATGGTGCTGCTTTATACTGCCAGCACCATTTATCATTCCGTGGATTCTTCGGAGAAGGTCAACCGCAGACTCCGCAAGGCGGATCACATGATGATATTTATTATGATTGCCGGAAGTTATACACCCGTATGCCTTATTGTTCTTCATAATAAAATCGGTTATCTTTTATGCGCCGGTGTCTGGACCGTAGCCATAGTGGGAATCTTACTGAAAGGATTCTGGATTAATTGTCCCAAGTGGTTTTCCTCTGTCCTCTACATCGGCATGGGATGGCTCTGTGTACTTGCCTTCTTCCCGATCTTCCATTCCCTTCCCCGGGCGGGATTCGGATGGCTTCTGGCCGGGGGCATTATCTACACCATTGGGGGTATCATTTACGGATTAAAAGTTCCTGTTTTTGATGCAAAACATAAAAATTTCGGTTCCCATGAAATTTTCCATGTATTTGTAATGCTGGGAAGCGTCTGCCACTTTATTCTTATGTACTTCTTTGTAGCCAGCTTTCCCCTTCCCGTATAAAAAGTCCATATACATCTGGTCACATCCATGGCGGAGCGTTTTTCATGTAATAGGAAATCCCGAAACAGTCCCATCATCTGCTGACTGTTTCGGGATTTTTAATCTTCTTTTATTAATTTTTCTTTCTCCTGACGGCTTAACTGTTTAATCTCATATTCCCTTTTCATGGCCTCTTCTCTGGTTTTATATCCCTCATAATAGACCAGTTCCACCGGCCGTTTTCCTCTGGTGTATTTGGCTCCTTTTCCTTCATTATGAGTCTTCATCCTTTTTTCCAGATTGTTTGTCCACCCGGTATAGAAAGTTCCGTCCGCACACCGGACCAGATACGTATAATTCATAATTTCCCTTCCATCTATGTAAAGGAAAACCGCTGTGTCCTCACGGCGATCTTCCTCTCTATCATAAAGCAATCGATTAAAGTATCTTTCCCTTATTGAAACCATAAAGCTCTGTAAAATAAAATTCGACTGCGTATTTTCAATAAGGAGCCGGGGTTTTCCCCTGCCTGCTTTATTATACTCAGATTTCCGGTTTTTGTGAATCCCTTTCTCAGCGGCTCAGTTTATAAAAATCCGCGGACTTCCAGATCCCTTCCAGCTTCAGACTTCGTTTTTCTGTCTGAGGATAGTATCTGGTACTGAACACCATTTCTCCCTGATTGAGATAGATCTCCACACAAGAGGCGTCTGCAGTCAGTCTGACAGAATGAAATTCCTCCAGTCTCGTCTTTCTTATGGTTCTTCCACATCCGCCTGCTCCTGTAAAGATAAGACGGATTTCCCGGGTATTCTCCTCATATTCCAGATGAAGATCCTCATCCAGACAAATCTTAAGATCTCCCCGGGCAGCTTCTGCCTCTACTTCAAAATAATTTCCCTCAAAGGAGTAAACCTCTCCTCCCTTTATCTCCGCCCGGTCTTTTCTCTGTTCCTTCAGCTCCTCCACCGGATACTGATATACTTTCTTCTCTCTGACCGTAATCTCCCTGGGCAGAGTCAGTACATGCTGCCATCCCTGGGCGACCGTAGGATTCTGGTATTCTTCTGTGCTGTCCGGCATGCCCATCCAGCCGATCAGGATCCTTCTTCCTCTGTTATCCTCAAAAGTCTGGGGCGCATAGAAATCAAATCCGTAATCCCATTCTCTAAACTGCTGAAGTTCCCGGCCGTCTTCCTTCTCAACCAGGAAATATCCCGACTGATAAACATTCTGATAACAGTACTCCTGAGGCTCAAGCCCCTGGGGAGATACCGATAAAATCTTCTGCCCGTTCACAGAAAAGAGATCCGGACATTCCCACATATAGCCAAAGGGTTTCTCCGTGGTTAACTCCTTTTCCAGTTCCCAGTGTTCCAAATCCTCCGACTGATAAAAGAGCACAGCACCTTTCCCGTCTTTTCTGCGGCCTCCTAAAATCATGCGGTATTTTCCGTCTTCTTTCCAGACTTTCGGATCCCGCACATGACAGGTATAGTCCTCCGGGTAATCCTGATTTGTCAGCACGACCTTTTTTTCCGAAAAATGAATCCCGTCTCTGCTGGAAACGTGAAGCACACAGGAACCTCTGCCGTTATTGATATAATCATACTCTTTATCTTCAAACTTTACATTTCCTGTGTAAAACAGATGCATGATTCCATCTTCAGTCCAGGCTGATCCGGAGTAAACTCCATGGCAGTCATACGGGGTATCGGCCAGAAGAGGGGCTCCCTGGTATTCCCAGTTTATCAGATCCTCTCCTGTCATATGTCCCCAGATCTTCAGTCCTCCGTTGACGTCAAAAGGGGAATACTGGAAAAACACATGATATTTCCCCTGAAACCAGCAAAGCCCATTGGGATCGTTCAGCCAGCCCGCAGGCGGCATAATATGAAACAGAGGGCGGCAGGGGATTTCTTTTCCCCTGCTCTCCTCTTCTATTCTCAATACTTCTGCCTGTATGATCTTCCCTAACTGATTCATTTCTTTCTCCTTATTTTATCCTACCTGAATAAGTTTCTCTAAGAATTCTGTCTGTCCGGCGTCTTTTTTCTCTATTTTCTCATATTGATCTGCATTTGTCACCAATACCGGAGTTGTTACATCATAGCCGGCTGCTTTTATCTGCTCCATATCAAAGGTAAGAAGTACCTGTCCTGCTTCCACAGAATCTCCTTCTGCTACATGGGCGGTATAGTATTTTCCTCCCAGCTCCACAGTGTTCAGGCCCACATGAATCAGAAGCTCTACTCCGTCCTCGCTGGTAATTCCCACAGCATGTTTGGTATCAAATAAAGTTTCTATCTTTCCTTTTACCGGAGATACTACTTTGCCTTCTGAAGGCTCAATACCTACGCCCTGACCCAGAATGCCTGCTGCAAAGGTTTCATCCTTTACCTCTTCCAGAGGAATCACATTCCCTTTCAGAGGACTGTAAACGGTATTCTTCTCTGCCTGGAAAGCAGGATCCTGTACCGTAACTTCTTCCACTACTTCCTCTTTCTTCGCTTCCTTTTTCTCATCCTTAAATCCGAAAAGCCAGGTCAGTACAAAAGCTGCGCCGACAGAAACCACCATCATGAAAAGATAATTCAGCGGGCTGTTCAGACATAACAGGATTCCGAAAATACCGGTAACACCTGTTCCTGTAGCTCCCAGAGAAGTCACCGATGCAACCAGCGCTCCGCAGGCGCCTCCGATAGAAGCCATAATAAAGGGTTTTCCGAACCGGAGATTCACACCGAAGATTGCAGGTTCTGTAATTCCCATAAATGCGCTGAGCGCAGAAGGAAGAGCCATAGATTTCAGTTTTTTATTCTTTGTCTTTAATGCCACTGCCAAAGCAGCGCCGCCCTGTCCCAGATTGGCTGCGGATGCCAGCGGAAGCCAGAAGGTCATTCCGTATTTGGCAATCTGTCCCAAATCAATAATGGTATACATATGGTGAACGCCTGCCACAACAGTGCTGGCATATAAACCGCCCATAATGAAACTTCCGATTCCCAGAGGAATGGCAATCAGCATCTGTACACCGTCTAAGATTCCGTTTTCAATGGTTACAAATACCGGTCCGATAATAGACAGGGTCAAATATCCTGTGACAAAAACACTGACCAGAGGAGTTACAAATAAATCGAACATTGCAGGTACGATTTTATGCAGTCTTTTCTCAATCTGTGCCAGAATCCACACGGCGATTACCACCGGAATAACGTGTCCCTGATAACCTACCATGTTAATCTTATAAAGGCCGAACCATACGCTCTGGGTTGCCTGTACGCCTTCTGTTGCTACCGTCCAGGCATTCTGCAGATTCGGATGAATCATAATCATACCGATGACAGCTCCCAGAAACGGATTGGCTCCGAATACCTTCGCTGCACTGAAAGCGATCAGAATCGGCAGGAACGTATAGGCTGTGTTGCTGAAGATATTGGCAAATACATATACCGAACTGTTAGTATCAATATTTAAAAATCCGTTGGAAACCATGAAGTTCAGGGATTCCATAATACCCATTAAGAAACCGCTGGCAACGATGGCCGGAATAATCGGCACAAAAATGTCCCCCAGCGTCTTAATTAACCTCTGAAAGGGATTGGCTTTGGAAGCCGCTGCCTTCTTCAGTTCTTCTTTCGACGTTTCCGATACGCCTGCCTCTTTAATGAATTCATCGTAAACCTTGTTTACCACTCCGGTGCCGAAAATAATCTGCATCTGTCCCTGGGCAAAGAAAACGCCTTTTACACCGTCAATGTTCTCTACGGCCTCTTTGTCCGCCTTATTGTTGTCACCGATAACCAGACGCAGCCTGGTTGCGCAGTGAGCTGCGGAAATTAAATTTTCTTTTCCGCCAATGTGTTTCAGTACTTCTTGTGCTGATTTCCTGTAATCCATCCCATAACCACCCTTTCTCTTTTTCCCTTATTTTACGTTACTTTTCATATATAATATCTTTAATATTTTTATTATATATGGTATCGTTCTCATATTTGACTTTATTATATTCCCCCTTTTCCATTTTGTAAATAGATCGTATCCACCAAACTTGCCCCCTCTTTTTTGTATAAAATAGCAGAAAAAAACTGCTGCGGGATTGATAAGCTCCCTTAACAGCAGTTTCTGATTCCTAAATTCAGTTCTATTCATTCTTCGTAGTATCTCTGAGAATGATTTCATATCCCATTTTTATTTCCTTCCTTATCGCTTCTTCCGATTCCAGAAGTCCCACCAGCATCGATGCAGCCTCTTTTCCGCTGGTCTTATAATAATAGTGAACCGTAGTCAGTTTCGGTACCACAATCTGTCCCATGGGTATGTCTCCGGTTCCTGTCACCTGTATTTCCCCGGGGACCTTTCTGCCCTGCTCCCGCAGATAGATTAAGGCGCCAATAGCCAGATTATCCGTAGCGCAGAACAGGGCGTCAACCTCGGGAAATTCTTCCAGAAGTTCTTTCGCCTTTTCATACCCGGACTTAAGCTGAAAGGTTGCCTCTTTCATATACCGGGGATCCGGGGAGCGCTTTTCTTCTTTAAAGGCGTCTTCAAATCCTTTCTTTCTGCTGTAACCTGCTGCCTTATCCTTTAAAGTCACTCCGATATAGCCCACATTTTTACTCTGTTTCAATAAGATTTTCGTCAGGTCTTTCGCCGCATGGTAATCGTCCTGATATACACAGGAATATCCTTCCAGATACTGTCCCAGAATCACGATGGGCACTTTCAGTTCTTTTAAAAGCTGAAGATGCTTCTTTACAAAAATCGTGGCGATAAAAATAATCCCATCCACCTGATTATCTTTAAACAGGGATAAATATTTTAATTCTTCCTGAATACTGTTATCCGTATTTGCCAGAATTATCTGGTAGCCCTTTTTGTTCAGAACCTCGCTGACGCCGGCGGCCATACGGCTGATGGTCTCAGAATTTATTTTCGGCAGAATAATACCGATCAGTTTCGTCTTCTTTGTCCGCAGTGTCTGCGCCTGAGAAGAAGGCTGATACCCGGTCTGCTCTATGACCGCCCGTATCTTCTCCCTTTTTTCTGTGCTTACATATCCATCATTTAAATATCTGGAAACAGTGGCTCTGGAAACCCCTGCAAGCTGTGCGATTTCGTTAATATTCATTCTCTCACCTCTTGCCCTGCTGATATTCTCTGTACCAAATTGTATCATGGATACTTGCAAAATTCAATTCCCGGCAAGAAGTGAGAGGAAAAAGCTTTACGGAAGATAAACGATGGGATCTACCGGTTCTCCGTCTTTTTTCAGAGCGAAATAGAGGTTGCTGCCCTCTTTTTCATAATACTTTGTAGGTTCTGCCACGCATCCCACAGGAGAACCTGCAATGACGGTTTCTCCTTCTGCTACCGTAACATCCTGAAGCTGTCCGTAAACAGCCTGATACCCATTACCAAGTTCCATAATCACAGTTGTTCCGATAACCGGATCGTCATAGACAGAATATACAGATCCGTCGGCTGCCGCAGAAACCTGTGTTCCCGGGTCAGCCTGCAAAATCAGGGCCGGATTAATCCGATACTGATCCAAAGTCTGGAAATACGTAGTTTTATCCGGACTGTAGTCCATTAAAATACTCCCGTTTACCGGCCATTCCATCAGGGAATCCTCTGTAAAGTTTAATTCTGCCTGCTGTGATGATGTATCGATTTCTGTATTGGCGGATTCCTCTGCCTCTACATTATCTACAGATGTACTGGTTGTTTCGTCAGCTTCTGTTTCCTGCTCTTTTGTCTGGCTTTCAGTTTCTTCTCTGTCTGTTGTCTCCTCTGTTGTCTGACTGTCTTCCATATTCACAGAATTGTTATCCTCTTCTTCTGAAAAAAAGGAGGTTTCTCTCTCCTCGTTCTCCGTGATTTCCTGTGGAACAGCCTCATCTTTCGTTCCTGCCTGGTATACGGTAATACCAAGAGCCAATACAGCGACTAACAGCCCACTGTTTACGATAATTCTGATGGTTCTCTGTTTTTTTGTCATATTCTTTTCACCTCTGCTTGTTATCTGTTGCTATAGGTATATGGTTGCCAGAATATGAGACTCTATTCATTATTTTCTTAAAATCTTCCTTTATTTACAACTGTTTTTCGCTCCAGTTCAAACTGGGGAAAATATGTACTTAAAATTTCTTTATAACTGTCTCCTTCTTCTGCCAGAAAATCCGCTCCGAACTGAGACATCCCAAAACCATGCCCTTCTCCTCTGCACAGGAAACGAATCTTCTCCCCCACCTCCTGAATGGAAAAATTACTGGATGCAAGCCCCATTTCTTTCGCAAAAGCTTCTCCCGATATACCTTCCCCGTCAATAAATACCGTCATAACATATCCCTGGGAATCCTTCTCCCCGATTTCCAGCTTATCCGGAAGCCGGGATTTCTCCACATAAACAGAGGTCAGATACTGATACGATTCCTTATCCTGCCGGCTGTCCACCGACTCCAGGTAAGAATATTCCTCTCCCAGAACCTCTGAGCCGCTTCTGGTTATCCCTGCGCTGACCTTATGATAAGGAACCTGATAAAACTCTCCATCCTTCGTCAGCACCAGTTCCTCCGTGGCCTCTGCAGCATCGGTAAATTTCGGATAATCTTTTAAAAACTGAAACCAGATCAAATCACTGTGTTTCTGGAAACTTTCCTTTAAGACAGTCAGCATATCCTTCGTCTGCATCTGAAAATAAAAATTTGTTCTCGTAATCACCGCCTGAGCCTTCATAGTTTCTGCATCACATTCCCCCGGTATCTGCCGGGATACCAGAAACGGCAAAAACTCCTCCGGATCCGCATTTTTACTCTTCAAACAACTTTGAGGGCCGTTAATAAAAATAGTAACTAAATAGGGAACAATAAGAAGAAGAAAAAGAAAAGAAAAAACCATAGAAAGACGCTCTTTCATAAAAACCGCCTTATAACATCCTTCCTATACTATATGTAAAAAGCTTCCCATTTTTCCTTAAATAAATTATAATTTACTCAAGGAGGAAATTTTTATGATTGCAATACTTCTTTCTCCCATTTATATACTAACCAATTTTTATATCGGCTGGCGAATCTTTCAGTGGATGAATGCCTGCCATCACATATTCCAAAATCCTTTTCTAAGGATTTTACTATTATTCCTTTACTTAATCATTGCAACGGCTCCGCTCACTGGCTTTCTTATAAAGAAGCCCCGTCTGCTGCATCGTATCCTGAAAAACATTGGAAACTATTTTCTGGGCATTTTCTGTTATCTTCTTGTTACTCTGGTTTTTCTGGATCTGGCCAGACTTGTTCTGATTTTTGGTATTCATCTGAAGTTTTTAGATAACCGGATGGTATTTATACTAACCGGAGCCTTTGCCGCCTTTTTTATAATAACCATCAGCGCTTATGGGATTTATCAGTCGAAACGACTGCAGATTACTTCTTACCAGATTACTGTAACCGGTAAGCCCCATACAAAAGATTCACTGAAAATTGTTCTTCTGGCGGATCTCCATCTGGGCTATAATTCCGGAACTATACACGCAATGAAAATCGTACAGGCCATTAACCGCCTTCACCCGGATCTCATCTGTATTGCCGGTGATATATTTGATAACGAATATGAGGCTCTGGATTCTCCGGGAAATTTGATTACCGTTTTTCAAAGCCTGAAAGCCCCCTGTGGCATTTATGCCTGTTGGGGTAATCACGACATTGAGGAGCCAATTTTAGCAGGATTCACCTTCTCCAATAGAAAAAATATCACTGCCGATCCGCGTATGGAAGAATTTCTGCAGAAATCCCGTATCCGGTTACTGGAAGACCAGAAAACTTACCTGGGAGATTCTTTTTGTCTGATAGGGCGAAAGGATGAAGAGCGTACAAAGAAATTAAAGGAAAAACGATTGTCTCCTGAGGAATTACTATCTGAGACAGATAAAAAAATGTTCCTTATCTTAATGGATCATCAGCCAAAGGATTTACAGACCTTATCTACCTGTGGAATCGATCTGCATCTTTCAGGTCATACCCACGACGGACAGATGTTTCCTGTTAATCTAATTACCCGTTTATCCTGGAAAAATTCTTACGGCCATTTAGAAATCGGTAACATGCACAGCATCGTCACCTCAGGAGCCGGCGTATGGGGACCTGGAATCCGCGTGGGAACCAGAAGTGAGATTTGTTCCATAACGGTTCATTTTAATTAGTATAATAAAAACAAAGTGGGCAGCCCACTTCAATTCCTCGTTCCCTCACTCTTGAGGGGCTCGCCAGATGCAGGCTGCCGCAGGCAGTCAAATTCCATCGGATTTCCTATTACATAAAAAAACGGTATGGCAGTTAGCCATACCGTTTTTTCATGAAGCATCGGGGATTCGAACCCCGGACAACTTGATTAAAAGTCAAGTGCTCTACCAACTGAGCTAATGCTCCAAAAAATGCCCAGAGCCGGAATCGAACCAGCGACACGAGGATTTTCAGTCCTCTGCTCTACCAACTGAGCTATCTGGGCAAAATAGCGGGGACAGGATTTGAACCTATGACCTTCGGGTTATGAGCCCGACGAGCTTCCAGACTGCTCCACCCCGCGATATTAATATTTTAAATGGATGGAGAAGGATTCGAACCTTCGAAGGCGTTGCCAACAGATTTACAGTCTGCCCCCTTTGGCCACTCGGGAATCCATCCATGAAGCCGATGATCGGACTCGAACCGATAACCTGCTGATTACAAATCAGCTGCTCTGCCAATTGAGCCACATCGGCACGGGTGCCGTATCAAAATGGGACCTATAGGGCTCGAACCTATGACCCTCTGCTTGTAAGGCAGATGCTCTCCCAGCTGAGCTAAGATCCCGCTATATAAATTAGAAATAAACGACCCAGATGAGACTCGAACTCACGACCTCCGCCGTGACAGGGCGGCGCTCTAACCAACTGAGCCACTGGGCCATTTCAGGTAACTATTGTACCTTCAAAACCACATACATGCTGCAACAAATCCACTCTTCTTTTGCATAAGGCCTCTCCCTTATGCTTCCAGGTCAAGCCCTCGACCGATTAGTAACAGTCAGCTCCATGCATTGCTGCACTTCCACCTCTGTCCTATCTACCT
>NZ_NFJL01000023.1 GCF_002159835.1 Blautia sp. An249
TTCGGCTATGTCCTTCCCACTACCGGGCGGATTTGGGACTTGCACCCTTAAGAAACGTGCGCCGCCAGGCGCACTAGGAAAAGACCGCCGCGGTTCTCTCTGCAGCAGTCTTTCACATTTCTTTTTCTTATCTATTTTTCTTCTTTCTGAAGCTTCATCATCTTAACAATTTCCTGATATTTTCCGGTAATATATTCGTAATTCTCTCTCTTATGGGGAATCAGACAATTACTGCAGTCTTTAATTCCGCTTTCTGTATAACGGTAATTACCTCCGCATTTTTTCCCAAGTGCATATAAGGGACAATAACAAAAAAGACAATTAAAATTGTCCGGATCATCTGTCTTATGACAGGGAAAATATTCACATTTCTTATGACTAAAAAACGAATACTCTTTCTTCTTCCAGTCCATTTTCGCCTCCATAAAAAGAGGTAGCGATCCTACTTCGGACATTGACTCAAACCGTTCATGAGTGCGCGGAGGGAACGGACTCCGAAGTAGATCGCCTGCCATTTAATCATGTATAATTCATATGAACAGGCGCATTCCATAAAAAAATGTCTGCTCAGCCAAAGCAGACAACGTCAGGATCGACTACAGATCCTGATTGGTTAAAACACTTTCACCGGAAGCTTTACCTCGCCATATAAAGCAGGTTTCCTGGCTCATGGGTCAATGCTTGGTTCACCTTCTCACATCTAGGATGCAATGGTATCCCGAACGTCGCTCTCCATATACAGTGACCGGATCGCTCAGGCTTCTCACCTGATTCCCTCTCATCTTACTGCCACAAATCAATAAGAACACTTTATATGTTCAATATGGAATTATACTGGAAATATAATAACACTTTTTCTGAAAGATGTCAATTTTCCAGAAAAATTTTAATCACATTTGAACAGGCGGCTTTTAACAGAAGCCGCCTGTTCCTTTTTTATTCTACTATACTGAAGACCCCCACCAGAGCCAGGACTGCCGAAACAATGGCCATGGCAATGGACCACACAAACAACAATACAAAAGTTTTATTTTCATCTATGGTATTCTTCAGTTTCTCATCTCCGGTGACCGATGACAGAATCATGCCTCCCACACTGGACGCCGGGCTGAAACAGGCGCTGGAAGATCCTATCAGCATACAGCTCAGAAGTCCCACAGCCGTCACATTTCCGCCCACCTCTCTGGCAAGATCGCCCACAGTAGGCGTCAGAGTCGGCACAACTACGCCCAGAGTAGAGGAAAACCAGGACATGATACTGGCGGTCATGGCAGATACGCCTCCTACTGTAGCCGGAGTCGTTAATCCTGCAATCAGGTTGGTCAGAATATCAATTCCTCCGGATCCGATAACAATATTCATCAGCATTCCCACACCTGTAACCATCATAATAGTATTCCAGGGAAGGGTTTTAAAAGCTGTTTTTTCATCTACCACACCAATCAGAATTAAAAATACAGAAACCATCAGACCGATGAGTCCCGAATCCTTTCCAAAGGCCATTATGGAGACAACCATCACCAGAAACCCGGCCAGTGTAATCCAGTGCTTTACTGTCAGCTTACCTGTTTCCAGCTTAATTTCTCCTTTGCCCTTTACTTTATATCCTTTAAACCAGATAAAAGCCAGAATGGAAATTACAGCCATGGAAATGGTCATATTCACAGTCAGTACAAACAGGCCTTTTTCGATTCCCTGTTCTGCCAACAGATTTAAAACAATATTTCCGTCAGGGGAAATCTGTGTATACCGGCCTGCCTGGGCTCCTGCATTTGCAATAATCATCATCATAATGGGATCATATCCTGTGGCATGAACCACAGGAATTGTTACTCCCACCACAAAAGCAAGTCCCGCAAATCCTCCTGCGAGAGCAGATACTGCCCACCCGGAGAGAAATAAAAGCACAGGCGCCAGCCATATCTGTTTTCCAAACAGATTTATCAGTTTCTTCATCAGCAAATCCAAAACACCGTTGGTACTGATAACCCCAAACAGCAGATTCAGACCTAATAAGGTAATAAATAAAGAAACGCTGTACCCGGAAAGGATTTCCTCTTTGCTGTACTGGTTCGTCATATACCCCAGAATCACCGCCGACATCATAGCCAGCATACCTACATTCATCTTTTTAAAAAACCCCACGCCGATTACTACAAATAATATAACTAACGCAATAATGCCAAGATTCATTTTAACACCCCATCTTTCTGTCAAAAACAGCATCTGCCGGCCGTCTTCTTTTCCTCCTTAGTCAGATACTTTCCCATTTTGCCACAACCCGGTCTACCATTTTATGACAGCATCCCGTGTAATTCATAGGCTCCAGTACCTCGTCCAGGACCTCCTCGCTTATCTTAGATGTTACTCTTTCATCCTCTTTTAATACCTCTTTCAGCATCCGATCTTCCTCGAAGGCTTTCATAGTGGCCTCATAAATCACATCATGGGCATCCTGCCTTCCAAGATACTGGCCCAGCGTCAGCATAACCCGCTCAGACACAATCAGCCCTCTGGTCATATAAAGATTTTTATGAATCTGTTCCTTTCTGACAATCATGCTGTTCAGAATTTCTTTCATCATACTCATGGCGCCATCCAGCATAATGCAAATCTGAGGAATATAACTCCATTCCGTCTGCCAGAAAGACATATCTCTCTCATGTTCCTGAATCATGGCTCCATAACTTAAAACTGCATTGGCCTGTACAATCCGGCAGGTTGCCAGAATATTTTCGCAGACCATAGGATTCCTTTTATGGGGCATCGTACTGGATCCTACCTTCCCCATAGAAAAACTCTCTTCCAGCTCACAGATTTCCGTTCTCTCCAGATTAATAAATTCATTGGCGATCTTTCCTACCGTTCCTGCGATAATAGCTACTGTAGATGCAAACTCTGCAAATCCGTCCCGTGCCACATGCCAGGTTGACACAGGCGTATGCAGACCCAGAATCCTGCACATTCTGTCCTGAACTTCCAGCCCCTGTTCACCCAGAGACGCTAAAGTTCCTGCCGCTCCTGCAAGCTGTCCTGTCAGATACCGGCTCTCGCCCTCTTCCAGTCTCTCTAAATGTCTTCCCAATTCATCTGCCCAAATGGCAATTTTATATCCCAGTGTAATGGGCACTGCGTGCTGTCCATGGGTTCTGCCTGCCATGGCTACGTTTTTGTTTTCTTTTGCTCTTTCAAGACAGATTCTTAGCAGAGCTTTCACCTGATCGGTAATAATCTTATGGGCGTCCCGGATTTGCATGACTACAGCCGTATCCATAATATCCTGGGTGGTGGCTCCCCAGTGAATCCAGCCTCCGGCCTTCTTTCCGCAGACACGTTCAAATTCTCTGATCTGAGGCATAAGCGGATGGGAAGTGGTCACAAATCCCTCACGGATACTGTCCATGTCCATATTTTCCCATTTTGCACATTCCCGAATGTGCTTTGCAGCCTCCTCTGGGACAATTCCCAGACTCTCTTCCGCTTCCGCTAATGCAGCCCAGCAATCCACCCAATTCTGTACAAGCTGCTCATCTGAGAATACCGCTCTCATCTCCGGCGTTCCATACTGGTTGCAAAACATTTTTGAATCAATTACAAATGATGCCATACTTATTTTCTCCTTTTCTTTTTCTTTCCCTGTTATTCTGTTAAATCAACTATAGCAATCCCAATATTTTTTGTACAATATTTCTTATCTTTTGTATTATAGTCTGAAACTATAGCAGGATTAATGATAAATATTTTACTTTTCACACTCTCTTTTTCTATAATTAAGTTATAAAATCCAGGAACAGGAGGAGTGTCAAACTATGAGATACCGTATCGAAAAAGATTCTATGGGAGAAATTTCCGTTCCTTACGACCGTTACTGGGGCGCACAGACTCAAAGAAGCTGCGGGAACTTTTTCCCAACCCTCGAAAAAATGCCGATGGAAATGATTTATGGATTAGCTGTTGTTAAGAAAGCCGCTGCTCTGACCAATTGTAAGACGGGCAAATTAGATAAAAAAAGAAAAGATCTCATCGTCACCGTCTGTGACGAAATTCTGGAGGGGAAACTGGACTTTCATTTTCCTCTGGTGGTATGGCAGACAGGAAGCGGTACGCAGACGAACATGAATGTAAATGAAGTGATTGCTCATCGGGGAAATGAAATTGCCGGGGAAAAACTGCTGCATCCCAACGATCACGTAAATATGTCCCAGAGCTCCAACGACGCTTTTCCCACCGCTATGCATATCAGCGCCGTACTGGAGATTAAACGCCATCTGTTTCCCGCTCTGGAGGAGGGAATCCGCATTACGAATGCTCTGGAAGAAGAAAACCGGCACATTCTGAAAACCGGACGGACGCATCTGCAGGATGCTACCCCTATCTCCTTCGGCCAGGAGATCTCCGGCTGGAAAGAAATGCTGATACAGGATAAAGAAATGATAGAAGAAGCCGTAAAAAAACTGTACCGTCTGGCTCTGGGCGGCACTGCCGTAGGGACGGGATTAAACACACCTGAAAACTTCCCCGCCTATGCAGCGTCAGAAATCGCAGAGTTAACCGGGATTCCCTTTTTCACCAGCCCCAATAAATTCCACGCCCTCTCCAGCAAAGGCTCTTTCGTTCATGTGCATGGGGCTCTGAAAGCCCTTGCCGCCGATTTGATGAAAATAGCCAATGATGTCCGCTGGCTTTCCAGCGGTCCCCGATGCGGTCTGGGGGAAATTACGATTCCGGAAAATGAACCCGGAAGTTCTATTATGCCCGGAAAAGTCAATCCCACTCAGTGCGAAGCGCTGACTATGATTGCCGTACAGGTGATGGGGAATGACACAGCGGTATCTGTCGCCGCCTCCCAGGGAAATTTTCAGTTAAACGTATTTATGCCTTTGATTATTTATAACTTTTTGCAGTCCGTCCGCCTTTTAAGCGGAGGATTTTCTTTCTTCCTGAAAAAATGTCTGTGCGGCATCCGGCCCAATACAGAAAAAATGGAAGAAAACCTGAACAAATCTCTTATGCTGGTAACGGGATTAAATCCTTATATCGGATACGATCAGGCAGCCAGAATCGCAGAAAATGCCCATAAAAACAACCTTTCTTTAAAAGAATCGGCCGTTTCTCTGGGCATTCTCACTGAAGAACAATACGACAGTTATATTGTCCCTTCCAAAATGATTTAATGAAAAAAATCAATCAGTTTTTTGGCACTGGAAGAAAGATAGCGGTCTTTCTTCCAGAAAAATCCTGATTCATACAGAACAGGTTCCAGAAATTCTCTGGCGCACAGACTGGAATTATTGCGAATCAGTTCCGTTTCATCCAGAAGTACGGCGATTCCCAGTCCCTGAGCCACCATATTAAACACAGTAGCCTGCTCTTTTACATGTTGTATTTTTACATGAACGTTCTTTCTCTCCAGCTCGTTTAAAAACAGCTTTTCAGAAAAGGAAGTTCCTTTACGGTACATGATAACCATACGGTTTTCCAGTTCATGGATGTCAACCTTTTCTTTCCCGGCCAGCTCATCTTCCACATTCAGCAGCAGTTTCAGCTCATCTTTTACCAGAGATTTACTGGTAATTTCCGGATCTTCGTTAATGTTTACGACTCCATAGCCAATCTCCAGCTCGTCCCTGCGGATTCCGTCAAGAATCTCATAAGTGCTTCCCTCTTCGATCAGAAGTTCAATTTCCGGATACCTGGCGTGAAACTCTTCCATCAGTATGGGCCAGAGCCAGGCGCCTACCGTAACAGGAAATGCCAGTTTTAAGGTTCTCTTTTCCGTCTTCTTTAAATCTTCCATAACTTCTCTGATATGATTTACCTGTTTTAACAGCACATCACTTTCACGGAGCAAAACCGCGCCTTCTCTGGTAAGCATCACCCGTTTATTATCCCTTACCAGCAGTTTTACCGAAAGTTCTTCCTCCAGTCTCTGAATCGCCACGCTTAAAGATGGCTGAGAGATATGAAGCTGCCGGGCTGCCCGGGTATAATTCTTTGTCTCGCATAAAGTTTTGAAATATTCTATCTGACGTATTTCCATGTTCCCTGCTCTCCCGGCATATGCCAAAGGTCTGTTAGTCTGTCATATTTCCCGGAAATCTGGGAATTCCCGCAAAACCGGCCTCTAAGTCTTCATCCGTCGGAATGTAGTCGCTCATGGTTCCGTTATTAAAGTTCTCATATGCATACATATCAAAGTAGCCGGTACCTGTCAGGCCGAATACGATTGTTTTTTCTTCTCCGGTTTCCTTGCATTTTAAAGCTTCATCCATAGCTACCCGGATTGCATGGGCGCTTTCCGGAGCCGGAAGGATACCTTCCACTCTTGCAAATTCCTCAGCCGCCTGGAAAACAGAGGTCTGTTCTACGGCTCTTGCCTCCATCAGTCCGTCATGATAAAGCTGGGAAAGAACTGCACTCATTCCATGGTAACGGAGACCGCCTGCATGGTTTGCAGATGGGATAAAGTTGTTTCCTAAAGTATACATTTTCTGAAGCGGCGTAACCATTCCTGTGTCACAGAAATCATAGACAAACTTTCCTCTGGTAAAGCTCGGGCAGGAAGCCGGCTCCACAGCGATAATCTGGTAATCTCTTTCTCCCCGGAGTTTTTCTCCCATGAACGGAGAAATCAGTCCTCCCAGGTTAGATCCGCCTCCGGCGCACCCGATAATCATATCCGCCGTTACACCGTATTTATCTAACGCGGTTTTCGTCTCCAATCCGATAACTGTCTGATGTAATAAAACCTGATTCAGCACACTTCCCAGTACATAGCGGTATCCTTCCATGGATGTGGCCCGCTCTACTGCTTCTGAGATGGCGCAGCCAAGGCTTCCTGTGGTTCCCGGATGCTCTTTTAAAATTTTTCTTCCCACCTCGGTGGTATCTGAAGGAGACGGGGTTACCTGGGCGCCGTAGGTTCTCATGACTTCCCGGCGGAACGGTTTCTGCTCGTATGAGCATTTTACCATGTAAACCTGGCAGTCCAGATCCAGATAAGCACAGGCCATGGAAAGGGCAGTTCCCCACTGTCCGGCTCCTGTTTCTGTGGTCACGCCTTTTAACCCCTGTTTCTTGGCATAATAAGCCTGGGCAATGGCGGAATTCAGTTTATGGCTGCCGCTGGTATTATTTCCCTCAAATTTGTAATAAATCTTAGCCGGTGTGTCTAATTTCTTTTCCAGACAGTAGGCGCGAACCAGAGGAGAGGGACGGTACATTTTATAAAAATCGCGAATTTCATCCGGTATATCAATATAGGGAGTGGTATCGTCTAATTCCTGCTTTACCAGTTCCTCACAGAAAACCTGTCCCAGTTCTTCTGCTGTCATGGGTTTTAAGGTTCCGGGATTTAACAGCGGGGCTGGTTTATTCTTCATATCCGCCCGAAGATTATACCACTGTTTCGGCATCTCACTTTCTTCCAGATAAATTTTGTAGGGAATCTCACTCATACTTATATCTCCTTTCTTTTCTCTTTTCTTCTATTTTGTAAAACCACTTTCCTGAAGCGCGCGCATTTTGCCCGAAGGGCTTTTTATTATACGAAAGTCAGATGGCTCCTTGCTTCGCACTCCCGCAGTCCGCACAGCCACGAAGCGGTAAAATTGCATTATTGCAGCGTGTACATTTTGCCCGAGGGGATTTTATTATACGAAAGTCAGATGGCTCCTTGCTTCGCACTCCCGCCATCTGCTGACAGTACTCGCACTTTCCGGTCTGCCTGACGGCATCCCTCGTACTCGTACTGTCCAGCCCGTCCTATGTCCGTGCGTCTGTGCAAGCAAGCTTGCCATCCGCACAGCCGCAGTCCGGGACTTTCTCAATAAAAACGCCCTTGCCCCTGCATTTTCATGCAGGGACAAGAGCGATAAACTCCTGCGGTGCCACCCGGCTTGACGGGAATTCTCCCATCCACTCTTCGCATACCATTGATATGCTGTATTTGATAACGGAGTTTCCTCTCCGGCTTGCATACTCTGTTCCGCTCGCCCTCAGAAGTCCATTCCTCTCTGCTCTGTGTGCCATGTTCCAGCACCCATGGCTCTCTGTGTCATAGAAACAAAGAGTACTTACTCTTCTTCACTGGTTTTTCTTATGAACTATTTATAACATATTTCAAAAACACTGTCAATCCTGTTTCCCCTCTCAGTCCGTGCAGGAATAGACTTTCTGATCCTTCCGGAACTGACGCAGTACAAAAAAGATGGTGTAAACAGCCATAAATCCCGAAACAGAAGGAGCAATTGTACCGATTACCGCCAGATTGTCGGGAAAATAGGTATCAGCCACCCAGAGCAGCGGCATACGCAGAGCCAGCGCTCCGAAACAGCAGCTAATCATAGTAAATACCGTCTTGGATCTGCCATTGAGATACCCGTTCAGACAAAAGACAAAGGAAACTGCCAGGTAGTCGAAACTGCAGGTCCGAAAGAAGGGGATCCCCTCTGCAATAATATCCGGGTCACTGTTAAATACCCCAATCATACTTTCCGGTGAAATCTGAGCCCAGAGAAAGAACACTCCAGAAGCCACCACCGCAAAGGCTATCCCTGCACCCAGGGACTGCTTCGCCCTTGTCAGTTTTCCCGCTCCGTAATTCTGAGCCGTAATCGCCGCCAGGGCGCTTGCAACAGAGGTTGCCGGAAGCATGGCAAAAACGTCGTATTTGCTGGCGATTCCCACTGCTGCCGCCGCGTCCACACCCAGACGGTTGGTAACAGAAGTCAGATAGAGAAAGGACAGCCGCACCATACACTCCTGAAAAGAAATGGGAATCCCCACCATGGCCAGTTCCCTGGCCTGCCCTTTGTCAATCCGGAAATTTTTCAGTCTGAAAGTAAAAATAAAATTCTTTTTGTTAAGATAGAGGATGGAACAGATCATACTGACTCCCTGGGATAAAACCGTGGCAAGAGCGGTGCCGGATACTCCCAGACCGCAGTATTTTACAAATACAACGTCTCCGATAATATTCAGAATACAGGAAAGCCCCACAAAGTACATGGGCCTTGTGGAATCTCCGTATCCTCTGAGAACTGCGCTGATTGCATTATAACCGCAGATAAAAAAGATTCCCCAGAAACAGATAGTCACATATTCTCCGGCCAGTTTCACAGATTCCCGCGGCGTCTGCAGAACCTGCAGAATTTCATCTGTAAAAATCAGCATCACAAAGGTTAAGAGAACGGCAATCACAGCAAAGATGGTAAGAGTCGTTCCAATCATCTGCCGGGTTTTCTCCTCTTCCTGTCTTCCCACATATTTTCCCACCAGTATTGTTCCTCCTAAAGTCAGGCCGGAGACCATGCTGGTAATAATCTGGGTGACCTGAGTCCCTGTGGAGACTGCCGCCACGCTTTCGGGGCTGCAGTACCATCCAATCACCATTAAATCCACTGCCCCATATAAAGCCTGGATAACATTGGCAATTAAAAAAGGGATGGAAAACTTTAATAATACACGAAATACATTTCCTTCTGTAAGCAAATGATTCTCATTCATCTTTTGTTGCCTTCTTTCTTTTTCATGTCTTGAATTTGTGACATAATATTAAACCCTCCAGTTACTGGAGGGTCAAGGTTTTTTTATGGGAATCTGAATCTCTGTTACGTATTGACTGATATCATTGGTAAATCCCGAATCTATCAGCGTAATTTCCACGGAAGCTCCCTGGCAGCGGTATCCTTTTTCTTTCATATAGTCCAGCAGTTTCAGATAATGCTCCCGGGCCTGGCTGTGAGTTCCCGTAAAACGCCGGGTAAGGTAAATCCCTTCTTCCAGATACTGCTCCGCTCCTGTGTAATGATCCTCTTCTTCCAATAACACAAAGATGCCGGAGAAGTTTTCAAACTGCCGGTTCATCATGTTTTCTTTGGAAATTGAGACTCCCACTTTTCCCAGAAACATAACCGGATTCAGGTCATAGCCGCATTCCAGCTCCCGGATAGAATATTCCAGATCCTCCCCCAGAGGAATTTCCTTTCGCAGAAAAGCGATCTGGCGTTTCCCGTAACAGACTTCCTGAATTCCCTCATCCACGGTTTCTGTGGCGTCTTTCAAATCCTGAAGCCGGTACTGCAGTTTCCGCTCCATCTGACATAAAACTTCAATCTGCTTTTGTATTTCTTCCTGCTGTTCCCGCAGCAGCCCCTCTAATATCTGCACATCCCGGTTCTGGAAGAACAGGCTGATTTTCTTCAGGGGCATTCCCAGCGTACGCAGGTATTTAATGGTATTCAGTCTCTCAAACTGTCTTGTAGAATAAAACCGGTAGCCGGTTCTTTCATCTGTTTCCTCCGGATGAACCAGGCCGATCTCATCATAGTAACGCAGCGTCCGAATGTTCATCTGGAAAAGTTTCGCCATCTCCCCGATGGTAAATAAATTTTTCATTTTTCCTCCTGGATCAGATCAGGATGCCGCATCCCTGCAGCATCCTGAATCTTACATATTTTCTTTTAAATGTCCCAGTCTGCCGGCCGCCAGAAACCGTACTTTTGTTTCTTCTGGACCGTAGGCACCCGGTAAATCTTGGCTTCTTCCTTTCCTCTTAAGATTCTCAGACCGCCGAAGGCCAAAGCATCCATTTCATTTTCCCCGGGCATAATAACCACCGGGGCAATAAAGCTTACGTATTCCTTCACCATATCCGTAAGCATCTTCGAATAGGCCACTCCTCCTGTGAGAATAATCGCATCGGTCTCTCCCTTCAGCACAATGGAAAGAAGACCAACTGCTTTTGCGATCTGGTATGCCTGGGCATGAAAGACCAGCCTGGCCGTTTCATCTCCGTTTCGGATTCTCTCTTCAATCACTCTGCAGTCGCTGGTTCCCAGATGGGCATACATCCCGCCTTTTCCGCGAACCATTTTCTTCATATCTTCCCGGGTGTAATCTCCCGAATAACAGAGCTGTACCAACTGCAGAGACGGCACGCTCCCCGACCGTTCCGGGGAAAACTGTCCGTCGTCGTCTCCCAGAGAATCAATAATCTTTCCCTCACAGTGGACGCTGGCGGAAACTCCTCCTCCCAGATGAACCACCAGAAGTTTCAGAGATTCGTAGGGAACCCCTTTCTCCCGGGCGTATTTTATGGCCATGGCCCTGCTGTTCAAAACATGACAGAAGCTTTGGCGGATAATTTTGGGGAAGCCCGTCACCTTGGCAACCGGCTGCAGCTCGCTGGAGGTAACCGCATCATAGATATAAGCCGGAATCCCCAGGGAATCCACAAATAATTTTCCCAGCATCCCCCCTAAATTAGAAGCGTGGGGAGAGCTTAAATGATCGTGCTCCAATGCATAAAACAGATCTTCATTCACCAGATAACCGCCGGTCTGCAGCCCGAAGACCAGTCCTCCACGGCCCACCACTGCGGAAAATTCCGTGGGATGAACCTGCGCCTGCTTTAAAAATCTGTGAATGACCTCCATGCGGAAAGGAATCTGATCCGGTATCCTTTCAAATCTTTTGATTTCTTCCTGGGAATGTTCATAATTCTCCTGGAAGACTCGTTTTTCGTCCTCATAAATGGCAAGTTTCGTGCTGGTTGAACCAGGATTAATGATTAACAGTTTATATCCCATACACAGCCCACCTTCCTGCACAGCCGGGAAATCTGAAATTAAAAATATTCCTCTGCCAGTTTCTTAAATGCGGGCAGTGAATTCTGGATGGTCTCATAGGATACGCAGTAAGCCAGCCTTACATAGCCCGGGCAGGCAAAGGAGCTTCCCGGCACCATCAGAATATTATATTTCTTCGCCGCATTACAGAATTCTTTTTCATTGGGAACCGGAGACTTCACAAACAGATAGAAAGCTCCCTGGGGCTTAATACACTCAAATCCGCACTCCTTCAGTCCCTCATAAAGAGCCGTCCGGTTTCTGTCATAGTAGGCAATATCCACTTCCGCATCCACACATTTTCCGATTACTTTCTGAATCAGCGAAGGTGCGTTGACACTTCCCAGAATACGGTTTGCAATGGTGGCCGCGCTGATTACCTCTTCACTGTCCTCTACTTCATCGGGGATGACCAGATAGCCGATTCGTTCTCCCGGAAGTGACAGGGATTTGCTGTAAGAATATCCCACAACCGTGTTTTTATAATATTTCGTCAGGTAAGGAACCACTGCTCCGTCATAAACCAGCTCCCGGTAAGGTTCATCGGAAATCAGATAAATCACCCGGTTAAACTCTTTTTGTTTCTCTTCCATGATTCTGGCAACTTCCTGAATGGTTTCTTCCGAATAGACAACTCCTGTGGGATTATGGGGATTATTAATGATAACCGCTCTGGTCTTCTCTGTAATCTTCTGGGCAAACTCTTCCAGGTTCGGCTGGAAAGTGGCCGTATCCGGAGAAACTTCTACTAAAACTCCGTCATAATTTCTCACATAAGCCCCATACTCCAGGAAATAGGGTGCGAATACAATCACTTCTTCTCCCGGATTCAGCACCGTCTTTAAGATTACGTTCAGGCCGCTGGCAGCCCCCACAGTCATAATCAGGTTTTTCCCTTCAAATTTCGTTTCAAATCTGCGGTTCAGAGACTCTGCAATGGTGTCCCGCACATCTTCAAAACCGGCATTACTCATATATCCGTGGAGAACCACCGGATCTTCCTTGGTTACTAAATCAATTATCGCTTCTTTTACACATTCCGGCGCAGGCACATTGGGATTTCCAAGACTGAAATCAAATACCTTGTCTGCCCCGTATTTTGCTCTCAGTTGATTTCCCTCTTCAAACATGGCGCGAATGGCCGAATTATTTTCCACATATGGTCTCATTTTTTCCGAAATCATTGAATTCCACTTCCCTTCTCAGTTCAATCCTTTATTCTTCTCTGGGAGTCGCTTTCCTGCGGCCGCCGAATATAAACCAGGCCATCAGCGCCAGGAATGCAAATGCAACCAGCATCCAGCCCACCAGCACCGGCGTACTTCCCTTCTTGCTGAACGTATCCCAGTAGCCCTTCAGATAAATGATGACTACGATAAACGGCATGATATAGGTCATATATCCTTTCAGTTTCGCCGGGAATTTCAGCCCTTCTCCCGTGTTTACTTCTTTCATGAAGTTCTTCCATCCCCATCCATAGCGGCTGGTACAGAACATCAGGTATACCATGGAGCCCAGGGGCAGAATGTTGCTGGATACCAGGAAATCTTCCAGATCCATAAGAGTAGTTCCCTCACCCAGAGGCGCCAGGCCGGATAATACATTGTATCCTAATACTGCCGGCATAGACAGAATAATTACCAGAACAATATTAATCAGAACCACTTTCTTTCGGGGCATTCCCCAGAGGTCGATACCAAAGGAGACAATGTTTTCAAATACGGCAATAACCGTAGACATGGCCGCAAAGGTCATAAACAGGAAGAACAGGGTTCCCCAGATTCTTCCTCCTGCCATTTCGTTAAAGATTTTGGGCAGTGTAATGAAGATTAAGGGCGGTCCGGAATCCGGCTGAATTCCATAGGAAAAGCAGGCGGGAATAATAATCATACCGGCCATCAGCGCAACAAAGGTATCCAGTACGCCAATCATCAGCGCTTCTCCGCCGATGGACCGCTTCTTTTCCAGATAGCTTCCGAAAATCGCCATAGATCCCATACCAATACTCAAAGTAAAGAATGCCTGGGACATGGCTCCGAAGACCACATTTCCCACTCCGTTCTCTACCATCTTTCCGAAATCAGGCACCAGGTAAAACTTCACCCCTTCGGAAGCTCCCGGCAGGATTACGGAATGTACTGCCAGTACCACAATCAGCGCCAGAAGAAGAAGCATCATAACTTTTGTAATCTTCTCCACGCCTTTTTGCACCCCGAGGGCACAAATCCCGAAAGAGAGCAGGACAATAATAACCATCCATAACGTCATTGTTCCCGGAGATGCCAGCATCTCATTAAATTTGTTCACAATTTCTTCTTCGTTCATACCCGCGCCGGCGAAATCGCCCCTTGCACACCGTACCATATAGTACAGCATCCATCCGGCCACCATGGTATAAAACATCATCAGAAGATAATTACCAATCATACCGAAGTATCCGAAATTATGCCATTTCGTCCCTTTCGGCTCCAGAACTTTAAATGAAGTCGCCACACTTTTCTGGCTTCCCCGTCCCACGGAAAATTCGCAGGTCATAATGGGCCATCCCAGAATTACCAGGAATACCAGATAAATCAGAATAAAAGCGGCTCCTCCATACTGCCCCGTCATATAAGGAAACTTCCATACATTTCCAAGTCCCACTGCACAGCCTGCAGATACCAGTATAAATCCAAGTCTTGTTCCAAATTTTTCCCGTTCGTTATTCATATTTGTCACCTTCCTTCCCCTCTGTGACTGTTTTTGTTACGTTCAGGCGACAGCATCCATGCCCACCTGCAGCGCTTTTTTATTTAATTCCAGAAACTTCGGTTTAATATTTGCTTCCAGAATCCGGTTCCAGTCAATCTGTTCTAATCCCATAGATTTTATAATCGTTCCCAGCAAGATGATATTGGCCGCTTTCTCATTGCCCAGCTCTGCAGCCAGTTTGGTGGCTCCCACTACTTTTGCCTTTACATGAGACTGGATTTCTTCCATTACATCGTCCGGATATTCTTCATCCCCGACGATTACGGACATAGACGGAATCTCTTCGTCGTTTACTACCAGGCGTCCGTCTTCCTTCAGATAGTCCAGGCTCCGAAGGGCTTCCATTTTCTCAAATGCCACGATAATATCTGCTTTGCCTTTTTCAATAACCGGAGAATATACTTTTTCTCCATATCTTACCTGGGAGGAAACACTGCCTCCCCTCTGGGACATTCCGTGAATTTCGCTCATCTTCACATCATATCCCGCTTCCATTAATCCGGTGGTTAAGATTTTGCTGGCCAGGATGGTTCCCTGTCCGCCCACGCCAACTAATAAAATGCTTTTTGTCATGACTTTACTCCTCCTTTACAATGGCATCCTGACGGCATACCTGCATACATACGTCGCAGCCTACGCACTGTGCCCCATGAATCAAAGCTTTTTTCTCCTTTTTATCAAAGGACAGAGCCGGACAGCCCACTTTCAGACATGCTTTGCAGCCGATACACTTCTCTTCTACAATTTTATTCTTTGTAGCGAACAGCTTCTCAAACTCATCTTTGTCCGCCTGGGAGAATTTCTTAAGAGCGCAGGGCCATCTGGTAATAATCACAGAAGGTTCATCCAGAGCCAGACACTTATCCAGTACCTCATCCACTTCTTTTAAGTGGTTGGGATTTACCACATACACATGTTTCACCCCAATGGCGCGAACCAGATCTTCAATCTTAATCAGCGTTGTTTCTTCGCCTTTGGCGGTAAAACCGGTGCCCGGATTTTCCTGATGTCCGGTCATTCCCGTAATCCGGTTATCCAGAATAATATTTACCGTATTGCTCTTATTATAGACCGTATTGATCAGAGAATTGATGCCTGTATGGAAGAAAGTGGAATCTCCCAGTACTGTAACCACTCTTCTGTCGCTTCCCGTTTCCTTAAAGGTTCTCTGGGCGCCGTGTCCGATGCTGAAGGAAGCTCCCATACAAACGGTGGAATCCATCGCCGTGTAGGGTTTTCCCGCCGCCAGTGTATAACATCCGATGTCTCCGCTGATCATAATGTTCTTTCTCTTACCCAGACGGTAGAACAGACCTCTGTGAGGACAGCCTGCACAGAAAGCCGGCGCTCTTCCGATTAGCTTGCTTCTGTCAAATTCAATGGTGTCTGCCTTCTTTCCTTCCACGCAGGCACGGATTACATCGGGAGTCAGCTCTCCATAGGAGGGGAACAGATCTTTTCCGATACAGGAGATTCCCTGCATTTTTACGAAATCCTCAATATACGGATCGTTCTCTTCCAGTATGTATACTTTATCCACTTTGCTGCAGAATTCCTGAATCATTTTTGCCGGCATAGGATTGGTAAATCCCAGTTTCAGATAAGAGGCGCTTTCTCCGAATACTTCCTTGGCATAATAATAGCAGATTCCGGAGGCGATTACGCCAATGGAGGTATTTCCCATTTCCACACGGTTATAGGGAGAGGTTTCGCTGTACTGTTCCAGCTTTTGCAGACGCTCTTCCAGTTTCACTCTCATGTTTCTGGCCATAGCCGGGAGGCACACATATTTAGCAGGATTTTTTGCCCAGGGTTTTACCTCCGGTTCTACCCTTTCTTTTGTCTCCACAATGGATTTGGAGTGACAGACACGGGTGGTCATTCGGAAAATCACCGGCGTATCGTATTCCTCGCTTAACTGATAAGCAGCTTTCAGCATATCGATACATTCCTGGCTGTCTGAAGGCTCAAACATGGCCAGCTTGGCTGCTTTCGCATAGTTTCTGTTATCCTGCTCATTCTGTGAAGAAAACATCCCCGGCTCGTCTGCCGTTACTATAACATTTCCTCCGTTTACTCCCATATAGGCCCAGGTAAACATGGGATCGGCAGCCACATTCATTCCCACATGTTTCATGGATACAATACTGCGGACTCCTGCAATAGCTGCCCCGATTGCGGATTCCATAGCCACCTTTTCGTTGGGCGCCCACTCTGCATAAATTTCATCATAAGTTGCCAGATTCTCCAGAATTTCTGTGCTGGGAGTTCCCGGATATGCGGAAGCATGGCGTACGCCTGCCTCATATGCCCCTCTGGCAACGGCTTCATCGCCTGTCATCAAACATTTCATTTGTCATTCCTCCTTTTTTACCCCGTTTCGTTTTTGTTTATTCCTTTTTCTGATTCACCATCTGCGCACATGCCATCAGAGAATAATACTTCTCCTCAAAAGAAGCGCTCCTGGAATTTAAGGCAATGGGACACTGGGCTCCCACTACGCACCCTGCCATTTTCGCATGGGCGAATTCCACCAGAGACTTCACCATAATATTTCCTGCTGCAATATCAGGAACCAGAAAAATATCGGTCTCTCCGCAGACGGGACTGTCATACTTTTTAATTGCTGCAGACTCTTTATTCACAGCCAGGTCCATAGAAATAGGGCCTTCTGCAATACATCGTCCCAGCTCCCCTGCCTGCGCCGCCTTTTTAATTTCCAAAGCGTCCACAGTTTCCTGCATTTTCGGATTCAATACCTCTACTGCACAAAGAGCAGAAACTTTGGGCTCTTCATATCCCATCCGGGTAAACATCTGAACTGCATTTTTTACAATTCCTTTTTTCTGCTCCAGGTTCGGATACAGGATCATTCCCCCGTCAGTTACTCCTGCCAGTCTCGGATAACTTTCCATGTCCAGCAGGGCAACATGAGAAATCAGATTTCCTGTCCCGATTCCGTATTCTTTGTTTAAAACACCTTTTAAAAGCGCCGATGTCTGTAAAAGTCCCTTTTGAATAAAATCTGCTTCTTCAGAGCGAATCAGCTCCATAGATTTCCGTACTGCCTGTTCTTCTTCCTGGCAGTCAATGATATGGCTGTCTTTTACCTCATGCCCGAGCCCTTTGGAAATCTCCTGAATTTCTGCAGCCTTTCCCAGAAGTATGTAATCCAGAATTCCTTCTTTATGGGCCTGAAAAATGGCTTCAAGGGTATGGGCGTCATGTGCGGCCACAACAGCTACTGTCGTTTTTTTACTTACGCCCACCTTTTCCTTCAGTTCCCTGAAATTATGTATCACCATGGCATCCCTCCTTTTGCTAATCTCTTCGTTCTTTTCACATAATTCTCATAATCCTCAAAATAAACTTAATAAATAAATATAATTTCCTAAAGTTCAAATTATGATAACTTTATTGTATTCTTTTCGATTTTATATGTCAATCAACTTTAGCTAATTTATATCGTGTAAACATTCAGTAAATTCCAGTTCTGTTTTTGTTTATTATGTATGTTTTCTCTTCTATTTTTTACTTTTTTATGTGCATTTTTCTTTCTCAAGGTAGCACTTTACTAGAACACAGCGGAGCGATTTTTATGTAATAGGAAATCCGATAGAATTTCCTATTACATAAAAAAGCCCCATCCCTTCGCTGTCTCAGCGATTGGGATGAGGCTTTGCATTTCCTTATACCTATCCTTAGATAACTCTTCTTACAGAAAGAATGGTACGATAAGCGGCATTATCACTTATCTTAATTCCACCCTGCGGATATGGAGCGCTGTTGGAAGCATGTACAATCTGTCCGTTTCCAAGATAGATAGCAATGTGGCTTCCGTAGCAGATTAAGTCTCCTGGCTGGGCGTCTGCATAAGATACTTCGGTTCCTGCGTACATCTGCTCTTCAGAAGTTCTCGGCAGACTCACACCAAAGTTTGCGTAAACACTCTGTACGAAACCAGAGCAGTCTGCTCCGTTTGTCAGGCTGGTTCCACCGTATACATAGGGATTACCTACGAACTGTGTTGCATAGTCTGCAACAGAAGATCCGGTTCCTGAATAAGAAGGAGTGCTGTCTGAGCTGCTGTCCTCTGTATCTGTAACGGTATTCTCTGAATCAATTACATTTCCATACTCATCATACTGTACGTCTTCGCTGCTGTCTTCGGAAGTATCTTCTGATTCTTCGGAGTCCTCATAGGAATCTTCTGTATCATCCTGAGAACTGCTGCTTCCTCCCGGAATAATCGGCTGTCCGTTTTCATCATAGATAACATCACCGTCTGCGTCAATGGCTTCGCCGTTTTCGTTGGTAATGATGTTTCCGTTTTCATCGTACTGTATATATTCATGATCATACGGATTATCGGATGTTTCTTCCTCCGTTGTCTCATCCGTAGTTTCCTCTGAAGATTCAGATTCTTCTGCTTCTTCCTGAGCGGCTGCTTCCGCTTCTGCGGCGGCTGCTGCTGCAGCGGCCTCAGCTTCTGCCTGACGTCTTGCTTCTTCTTCAGCGGCAATTCTCTCTGCTTCTAACTGTTCGATTTCTGCCTGCTGCTGCTGAATCAGAGCCACATACTCTTCTGCCTGCTGCTGTGCATAAGCGATTTCTTCGCTGTAATTGGCTGATACTGCCTGTTTTTCTTCAATCTGAGCCTGGAGATTTGCCTGCTGCTGTTCGTATTCTCCTTCCATCTCCACCATTTCAGATTTTTCATTTTCATACTGTGTTTTCAGATTTGTTACATTCTCCACAGTTTCTACGTATTTATCCAGATTCTGACGGTCGTAATCATACATCTTCTGTGTATATTCCGCTCTTTCCAGAAGCTGGGATAAACTTTCTCCGTTCAGCATCATCTGAAGCCAGGCATCATCTCCGCCCTTTTCATATAAATACTGAATTCTGAGTTTCATGGAATCATACTGCTGATCCCTTGCGTTTTCTGCTTTTGTTAAATCTTTCTGTGTCTGTTCAATATCGCTTGTTTTATTGGCAATATCCTGTTTTAACGCTTCAATATTAACGCATACATTTACTAAATTCTGATCCAGGGTACTGATTTCTGCCTCTAAGGCGTCTTTCTGAGACTGGAGAGAATCTAATGTGGCATATGTCTCGTTCAGCGCGTCATTTGTATAAGCCTGTTCTTCTCTCAATTCGTCTTCCCTTGATGCACTGACAGTTAAAACCTGCGAAGCGCTTATCAGAAGTGCCAATGTAACACACACAAGTCTTTTCTTCATCTCTTATCACCCTTCATAACTTTCTTTCCTATATGTAACATTTATGAAATACTTTCTTCATTTCTCCTACATATTAACATATTATTACGGGTGACGCAAGACCTTTTTCTTCATTTTTTAAAAACTTTGTAACATTTATATAGATTTATTAACAAACACATAAGAAACTTTTAGATTTCCAGGGCGATCTCCATCATTTTCTGGAATCCTGTCTGGCGTTTTTCTGCAGAAATAGCCTCTTCCCTATAAATATGATCCGAAATTGTTAAAATTCCGAGAGCTTTCTTACCTGCTCTGGCTGCATTCATATACAGACCGGCAACTTCCATTTCCGCGCAGAGAACTCCCATCTTTCTCCAGCCGTCGCTGGCTTTGGGATTGTCACTATAGAAAACGTCGGAAGAAACCACATTTCCTACTCTCACAGGGGTGCCCTGTCTGTCTGCTGCTGCCACTGCCCTGGAAAGCAGTTCATAGCTGGCAGTTGGCGCAAAGGTTCCCGGAAGCTGAAACTGGCTGGCATAATTGGAATCTGTGCAGGCTCCCATGGCGATTATGACATCCATCACATTGACATCATCCTGCAGAGCTCCGGCGGAGCCGATTCGGATAATTTCGTCCACATCGTAAAAATGATACAGTTCATAAGTATAAATTCCCACGGAAGGCATTCCCATACCGCCGCCCATAACGGAAACTTCTTTTCCCTTGTAAGTTCCCGTATAGCCCAGCATATTTCTTACCGTATTAAAGCACACTGGATTTTCCAGATAGGTTTCTGCAATATATTTCGCCCGCAGCGGATCTCCCGGCATTAAAACCTTTTTCGCAATGTCTCCTTTTTTCGCATTGTTATGTGGTGTTGGTACTCCCATAAAAATTCCTCCTTTATCCTATCTCTTATTTTTCTTTTAACACTTCCTGCAAAAAGCTGGTTCCTTCCAGTTTCTCAGGAATATCAAACAAATCCAGAACGGTTGCTCCAATATCTGCAAAGGTGGGGCGGGTGCCCAGATCCACCCCTGCCGAAATCCGATCTCCGTAAATCAGCATCGGGGTATATTCTCTGGAATGATCCGTGCTTGGCGTACCCGGATCGCAGCCGTGATCGGCTGTAATAATCAGAACGTCGTCTTCTCTCATCTTTTCCATAAACTGTCCCAGCTGAACATCAAACTCTGTGGCGGCGTTGGCATAACCGTCCACATTGTTTCTGTGCCCGTATACCATATCGAAATCCACCAGATTAACGAAACAAAGTCCGGTGAAGTCTTCTTCCATAATCTTCATGGTTTTTTCCATTCCATCCTGGTTATTCTCAATGGGCGTTGTCTTCTGAATATTCTTTCCTGCAAAAATATCATAGATTTTCCCCACCCCGATGGTATCATAGCCATAAGCCGTCAGATAATCCATCATAGTCGGCTTTGGAGGAACCAGAGAAAAGTCATGACGATGACGGGTTCTGGTATAATCAGGATAAGTTCCTATAAATGGTCTTGCAATTACGCGCCCCACCCCGTGTTTTCCGGTAAGTATCTCCCTTGCCTGCCGGCAGTACTGATATAACTCTTCCAGGGGTACCACCTCTTCATGGGCGGCAATCTGGAAAACACTGTCCGCGGAAGTATAGACAATTAAATCTCCTGTTTTTACATGTTCCTGCCCATACTCTTTAATCACTTCCGTTCCTGAATAGGGAAGATTACATAAAACGCCTCTGCCTGTGGCCTTACGAAACGGTTCCAGCACTTCTTCCGGGAATCCCTCCGGATAAGTAGGCAGCGGCTGGGGAGAAATCATACCTGCAATTTCCCAGTGCCCAATGGTGGTATCCTTTCCCATGGAAGTTTCCTTCATTCTGGCAAAAGAACCAATGGGAGCTTCTTCTTTCGGCGCGCAGTCTACTCCTTCAATATTAAACAGTCCCAGTTTCTTCATATTAGGAGTATCATATTTTTCTGATTGAACAATCGTTCCAAGGGTATTGCTTCCTTCATCGTGAAACAGATTTGCATCCGGCAGTTCTCCGATTCCATAACTGTCCAGTACAATTACAAATACTCTTTTAGCCTTCATAGTACGCCTCCTATCTGTTTAATATAAGTATTATAGCAGTTTTTTCATACAACGGCTATAGTTTTCCACATAAGAAAAACCTCTGTTCCAATTCATCAGAATCTTCACAGAGGTTTTTTTCTTTTAATTTTCGTTAAACAAGTCTGCCAGAATTTCATCGGCTGTCATACTTGTGTAGCCGTCCGGGTCAGAAAGTACGTTGCTGCTCCAGTGCATAATGTTGGAACCGTTAATGTACTGTACGGTGGACTGGCTTCCCAGTCCGAACTTGCTTACTGCTCCGGGGGCCAGTTTCTTCATATATTTCTTAGCCAGCACAATGGCTTCACTGGAATAACTTCCGCTCGGTGTCGGTGTTCCTGCAATCTGCACACAGGGCGGGGTAGAATGAACAATTACAAGACTTCCGTCATCACACTGTCCCAGAACCAGGAATGCATGTCCCGGTTTGCTTCCCACATCCCCGGCAAAGAACTGTCCCTTATAATTATTCTGTTTTAATGTACTTTGTGTTCTCAGTACGCCCCATCCGCGGCTTGCAAAGGTACTTGCCTGGCTGCTTGCATCGGATGCGTACAGATAGTTCAGTCCTGACTGGGTATGCATAACATTATAAGTAGCCCATCCCACAAATCCGGAACAGTCCAGTCCTCTGGAACGTCCTGAAGTGGACAAGTCATAGTCATGTTCATAACCGCTGCCGCATTGATCATAGAACTGTTTCCATTTGGGATACAGCCCCTTATAGTTTCCGGTGGGTTCCGCCCAGCCGCCGCCCCAGACGTACATGGTATTTCCCACAGGCATCAGGGCATTTAATAAGTAGTTCTTTATGGTTCTGGCTGAACTTGGGGCTGTCAGATTCGCCTCATTTCCATCCTGTACCAGAACTCCGTTGGAATCAAAATAATAGGTCTTATCGTCTATCTTAACAGTGCCTGTCATGGCTCTTCCCATGTTTTCCGGATCCAGATAGTACTGGTTTCCGCTGGCATCCTTAAACCATCCGGTAACAAGACTTCCTTTATTATCCGGATCAAAGTACCGTTTGCCGTCGCTGGCTTTTACCCAGCCGGTATATACGACTCCGGTAGATTTGTTGAAGTATCTCCACTCGTCTCCGCCTTTAATCCATCCGGTGTACATCAGTCCCGATGTTTTATTAAAGTATCTGGTTCCCAGGCCAAAGGTATTCCAGCCGGTATACAGAACTCCGGTGGTGGGGTGGAAATATCGCTTGCCTCCGTTTCCGTCGCCGACCCATTCCGTATACATATAACCGGTGCTCTTATTAAAATAGCGCTTGCCCATTCCGAAAGTATTCCAGCCTTTCGCCATCACTCCCGTATCCGGGAAGAAGTAACGCTTCTGTCCGTTTGCTGTAATCCATCCGGTAGCCATTCTACCATACATATAAGGTTTCGCGCTGCTTTTACTGAAATAGCGCAAATTGGTTCCGTCAGAAACCCATCCGGTGTACATCACACCTGATGTCTTATTAAAATAATATTTATAGGAATTGCCGTCCACATTCAGGGTCAGCCATCCTTTATGGTAGGATCCGTCTTTCTCCACATAATAGGTCTGGTTTCCTACCTTCTTAAACCCTTCGGTCTGTCCTGCAGCCTTTACCGGCACTGCTGTAAAATGAAGCGTAAATAAAACTGCAAAGACAATTCCCACAAACAAAGCCCCCAACAGTTTCCAGTTTCTCGACGCTTTTTCCATAAATACTCTTCCTTTTCCCATTTTTTAAAATGTTTTTAAATTTATATCCTTTTCTTTACATTTTTTACAATCTTGTTACGATTTTGTGTTTTTATTATATCTCCAAATCTATTTTCGTGTCAATATAAAAAAAGGATAAAGTATCCAAAAATACTTTACCCTTTTTGTTATCTTCTACAACATATGTTTTCTCAGGTATGCTCCGTCTTTCTCGCTTAAATATCCGGGAGCCACATCAAAAACGGTCTTACAGCCTGTCTGTCCTTCTTTTGCCATACGGTAAGCGGCTCTTGCATAAGCCACAAGGACGGAAGAAGTAAATTCCGGATTGGAATCCAGTTTCAGGCTGTATTCCACCACGTGGGTATTTTCTTTCTCCCAGCCTGTCTGTCCGCTGCGGATAACGAAACCGCCGTGTGGAATCCTGCTGTGATCCCGTTTCATCTCTTCTTCTGTAATAAAATGTACCGTAGTATCATACTCGTCAAAATAGTTTGGCATGGTCTTAATTTCTTCTTCAATTCTGGCAAGATCTGCGCCTTCCTCTGCCACAACGAAGCATTCTCTGGTGTGTTTCTGTCTTGTAGTCAGTTCCGGATTCTTTCCGCTTCTGACTTCTTCCAGCGCTTCTTCCACAGGAATGGTATACTGTCTGCCGTCCTTAACGCCTTCTACCCTGCGGATAGCATCGGAATGTCCCTGGCTGACTCCTTTTCCCCAGAAGGTGTAGGTAGATCCTTCCGGAAGAATGGACTCCGCATACAGACGGTTTAAGGAAAACATTCCCGGATCCCAGCCTACGGAAATAATTCCCACATGGCCGGATGCCTTACATGCCTGATCCACAGCCTCAAAATGCTCCGGAATCTTCGCATGGGTATCGAAGCTGTCAATCACATGGAAATACTGAGCCATTTCCGGTGTCTGCTTCGGTAAATCAGTAGCGCTTCCTCCGCAGATAATCAGCACATCGATCTGATCTTTCATATTTTGTACTTCGCTGACCGGATAAACTTTTGCCGTATCCGTTAAAATAGAAACTGTTTTCGGATCTCTTCTGGTAAATACGGCTGCCAGTTCCATATCAGAATTATGCTTGACAGCACATTCCACACCTCTTCCTAAATTTCCGTAACCCAGAATACCAATTCTAATACTCATCTTATACCTCCTGATTTTTCTTTTTTCTTCTATATTCAGGCTGCCCCGAATCATCTATATACAGCAGACGGTTCCTCCGCCGCAGATGTTGCAGACTGCACTTGCACAGCACATCCTCATACACCAGTCGCCTCCGTCTACCTGCATTCCGCCATAAGTTCTCTGCATATCTCCATACCACCGGCCCCCCTGCTGCATCCGCTGAAGGAGCATCTGATACTGCATATTATCAGGTTCCAGCCGGACTGCTTCCTGAATATGACTCAGTGCGTCCAGGTTGTTGCCAAGTCCCATACTGGCCATAGAACACAAATAATGCCACTGGCCGTTGTGAAGAGAAATCCCGGAAAGAACATTCATAGCTTCCTGATAGTATCCCTGCTGAATGTAATTGGCCGCCGCCTGCATATGCAGTTCCTCTTCACCGGCAGAATTCTGAGCGGTTCTCTGCTGATAATTTCCCTGAAATCCGCCAAAACCGCCGAAGCCGCCATAGTCATATCCACCGGCGCCTCCGTACTCTCTTTCCTTCATAATCTGCTCATATGCCTGCTGCACTTCTTTAAACTTTTCCTCGGCCTGCTCTTTATTGGGATTATTAATGTTGGCGTCCGGGTGATACTTACGGCTGAGTTTCCGGTAGGCTTTCTTGATTTCCTCTTCCGAGGCATCTCTGGAGACGCCTAAAACACTATATGGATCTATCATGGTTCTTCTCCTGTCCTTCTTTCCTTTTCCTGACCTCCACATACCGGCACCACACGCCGGAATACAGAATATTCCTGATTATATCCGCATATTTCAGAACCGGAAGAATTTCAAACTCCCTGGAACAGGCAGCCATCATCATCGTTAAAATTTCCCGTATTCTTTCATCAAAATCCTCTTGCTTCTGCAGTTGGGCCAGAGGATTATAGTTTCCCCGGCGGGCGTCCTCCTCCAGATCCTCATAAGCGTCAATTAAATAAATAAATTTTCCCAGGTAGAATCCCGTTTTCCGCAGAGTTTCTTCCCATACATCCTCCCGGTATGCGAAAATCTCCGCCATAATCTTTCCGAAATACCCGGCCATTTTATCAATATTCTTTTCTCCTGCCTCCTCTGCCGCAGAAAGCTCCCTCAGCAGAGAAACAATCGTCTTTATTTTCTTCCTGTATTTATAAGAAAGCTTTTTATCCCTGCCCAGGAGAAGTTTGGCATACAGGTAACGCAGAAGTTTCTTCTCGTCTTTCCAGTCATCCAGACATTTATAATAAGTAAGAATCAACGTCATATCAGCCGCATATTCCGTACATTCATTTACATACAGCGTCTGCTTCTGCAGAGGATGGACGATACACCGGCACTTCCCTTTCCTGGTTCCCGGCTCATAAAGCCCTGAGAGCAGAATCGTCAGGAAGGTAAGATCATAACTGAGGGCCATCTGACCGCTGATTCCGTATTTTTCTTTCAGAATCTGGCACAGGCCACAGTAAAAAGCACGATATTCTTCAAATTCCCGACATTTTAATTCCGGTTTATTAATCACCACATATCCGAACATCTTAACTCCTCTTTATAAAGGTTCCCTGGCATTTGGGACAGCAGATTTCGATCTTTCCCTTCCCTTTTGGAATGCGGATTTTCTGACCGCAGGACGGACATTTATAAATATGATACACTTTCCTTTGTTCCGCCATATATTTCTCTTTCTGAAACCACCGGCGCACTCCTGCCGTTTTATTTAAAAAGATCTGGTTTTCCGCGGCTCTCCTGGATATGTTTCTGGAGAACATCCGGAAATAACTGTACGCCAGCAGTAAAAATGCCAACAGTGTCAGCCAGTCTCTGCGCCAGAACATGGAAATAAGAATCACCACAATTGCTGCTCCCAACAGAAACTTATTGAAAGAATCTGTCCCGTATCTCCCCTGCATAAATCTGTAAAACTTATCTTTCATACTCATCCTGTCCTTTTCTTATTTCACTTCTTCTGTAATATTTATCTTGTATCATATTCCGTTTTTAAGAGGTTGTAAAGCTTTTTTTGCCGGAAATTCTATAACCGGTTAAATTCTGCTGCAATGGCAAGTCCTTCGGGGGACGCTGCGATTCCCCCCATAGCCGTCTCCCTGAAATCGCTGGGCAGGCGTTTTCCTACCCGGTACATGGCCTCAATCACCTGATCGGCCGGGATAATACTGTCCTGTCCTGCCAGGGCCAGATCTGCACTTAAAAGAGCGTTCATGCTCTGGCTGGCATTTCGGAAGGAGCAGGGAACCTGTACCAGTCCCGCCACCGGATCACAGATCAGGCCCATGCAGTTTATCAGCGCTATAGCAAGGGCGCTTGCGCACTGCTCTTTCGTTCCTCCATATAAATAAACGCATCCTGCCGCCGAGATAGCCGCTGCCACGCCGCATTCTGCCTGACATCCGCCTTCTGCCCCGCTGACGGTGGCGTTTTTGGTAATAATCGTTCCGAAACCCGCTGTCACCAGCAGCGCGTCCAGAATTTCTTTCTCCTCTGCCTGTTTTTTTCTGGCGGCATAACCGATAACTGCCGGAAGAATTCCACAGGCTCCCGCTGTAGGGGCCGCGCAGATTTTTCCCATAGATGCGTTCTGTTCGCTGGCAGAAAGAGCCGCCGCCATCATTTCATTTAATCCCTCTCCCAGAAGGGAACCTTCCTTTTTGCTGAATGTATACTGCCTGCTGCTCTGACCCCGGATTAAAGGAGGCTGCATCTGCAAAGGCTGTTCCAGGGCGCGGCCGGAACTGTCTTCCATTACGCTCCAGTGTGCCCGCAGACGATCATAGATTTCTTCTTCTGTCTGATCGTTTAACTCCATTTCATTTTCCAGTATGATTTTATGAAGAGGCAGATTTCTTTCTTCTGCATCTTTTAACAACTGCTCTATATCTGTATACATAGACTCCTCCTTTCTCTATTGTTCCGGATTGATTATCGTCACAGCCAGTATATTCGCCTGCCGCTTTAGCTGCTCTTCCACTTCCGGCGGAATCTCCTGATCCATCTCAATCACTGTGCTGGCCACCTTGCCCTTTTCCTGCCTGGTCAGCTGCATGATACCGATATTTAGTCCCTGTTTCACCAGAACACCGGAGATTTCATTAATCACACCTTTCACATCCCTCTGCTGGATAAGCAAAGTGGGACGTTCCGCGGTGATTCCTGCCTGCATTCCGTCAATCTTATGAATCAGAATCCGGCCGCCCCCGATACTGCTGCCGATAATGACTCTCTTTTTTCCGTCTTCATAGAAAAAGGTAAGACGAACCGTATTCTCATGATAACCGGAAAGATCCGCTTTCTGAAACTCATAACAAAACTGATCTCTTTTAGCAATGGCAAACGCCTCCCGGATTCTCTCATCGTCTTCCCGGATTCCCATGGCTCCCGCCAGCAGCGCCTTATCCGTTCCATGCCCTTTTCCTGTTTTCTCAAAAGAACCGTGAAGTTCAAAGAGAACTTTTACAAACCCCTCGCCTGCAATTTTGGCTGCAATTCTCGCCAGTTTCGCCGCCCCGGCCGTATGGGAGCTGGACGGTCCAATCATAACAGGCCCTAAAACATCAAAAATGCTAATATCCATAAGAAACTCCTCTTCTCTGAAATTTTCAGCGCCTTATTCTATTCTTTCCCAATTATCTTAACATGAATCCGCCTGATTGACAATTTTTTCATAACAAAAGACGCCCGGAGCTTTATGCTCCGAAGCGCCCTTGCTTTCCCATTTATTAAATTCTGGTCAATACGAAAATATCATAAATTGCCTTTACAGCAGCTTCAAATTCTCTGTTTTCCACACCGATGATGATGTTCAGTTCACTGGAGCCCTGATCAATCATTTTTACATTTACGTTGGCATGAGCCAGAGCAGAGAAAATACGGCCTGCAGTTCCCCGTGTGGATTTCATTCCCCGTCCTACTACGGCAATTAACGCCAGATCCGATTCCATTTCAATAAAGTCCGGTGCCACAGCCCGGTGGATTCCTGCCACTACCTGCTGCTCCTTGGCTTCAAATTCATCCTGGTGAACGTATACAGTCATGGTATCAATTCCGGAGGGAACGTGTTCGAAGCTGATTCCCTGATCCTCGAATACCTGAAGAACCTTTCTGCCGAATCCAATCTCACTGTTCATCATGGATTTTTCAATATTAATTGAGCAGAAACCTTTCTTTCCTGCAATTCCTGTGATTGTATATTTTGGTTTTTTGCAGGTGCTCTCAACAATAAAGGTTCCCGGCGCATCCGGATCGTTGGTATTGCGGATATTAATGGGGATCCCTTCTTTTCTTACAGGGAAGATAGCTTCTTCATGAAGTACCGTAGCTCCCATATAAGATAATTCCCGAAGTTCCCGGTAAGTAATTGTCTCAATAACAGCCGGATCATCTACAATGTGGGGATCGGTCACTAAGAATCCGGATACGTCTGTCCAGTTTTCATATACGTCCGCCTTTATGGCTTTTGCCACTAAGGAGCCGGTAACGTCAGAACCGCCTCTTGAGAATGTGCAGATGGTTCCGTCTTCTTTGGCTCCGTAAAATCCGGGAACGACTGCTTTTTCATTTTTGGAAAGAGCCTTTCCCAGAAGGCGATCCGTCTTCTCCGGATCAAATACACCGTTTTTGTCAAAGCGAATAACCGTTGCTGCATCAATAAAGGTATAACCCAGATATTCCGCCATGATAATTCCGTTCAGGTATTCTCCCCGGGATGCGGCGTAATCCCTGCCTGCCTGTTCTTTGAACTTCTCTTCAATCACCTGAAATTCTTCTTCCAGTGACAGATTCAGTCCCAGTCCCTGAATGATCTCGTAATACCGCTCTTTAATCTCTTTCAGGTTCCCGGAGAAATCCTTTCCCTCCGCTGCCTTTCCATAGCATCCGTATAAGAGATCGGTTACTTTCGTATCTCTGGAATTTCTCTTTCCCGGCGCGGAAGGTACCACATAACATCTGCTCTCATCGCTGCGGATAATGTTTCCCACTTTCTTAAACTGTTCCGCGCTGGCCAGAGAGCTGCCTCCGAATTTCACTACTTTTCTCATCTTTATCTCCTCGTTTCTCTTTTTTTACAACGATTTTCATAAATATGTTTTTTATTTTATAATGAAATCCGTACCTATTTCAAGTATTTTCTCATATTTTCCGGTATTTCCTCAGGCTTCTCCGTATCCATTGGGATTTTTGCTCTGCCATCTCCAGGAATCCTGGCACATTTCTTCAATTCCATACTCTGCTTCCCAGCCAAGCTCTTCTTTTGCCTTTGTGGGATCGCAGTAGCAGGAAGCAATATCTCCGGCTCTTCTTGGCTTAATCTGATACTTCAGAGGATGGCCGCAGGCCTTTTCGAAGGCATGGATCACCTGAAGTACACTGTATCCGTTACCGGTTCCCAGATTATAAATGCTGACGCCCTCTTTATCTTTCAGTTTTTCAATGGCTTTTACATGACCTTTTGCCAGGTCAACCACATGGATATAGTCTCTGACTCCTGTGCCGTCGGGAGTGTCATAATCATCGCCGAAGACCCCTACGCATTCCAGTTTTCCGATAGCTACCTGTGCCACGTACGGAAGCAGATTGTTGGGAATTCCTTTGGGATCTTCTCCCAGAAGACCGCTTTTGTGTGCTCCGATAGGATTAAAGTAACGAAGAAGAATCACATTCCACTGGAGATCGGATTTCTGAATATCTGTCAGAATCTGTTCCAGCATCCATTTTGTCCATCCATAAGGATTGGTGCAGGTTCCCTTGGGACAGTCCTCTGTAATGGGTACAAAGGCCGGATCTCCGTAAACAGTAGCGGAAGAACTGAAGATAATATTCTTCACCTGATGCTCCTTCATCACCTGGCAGAGATTTAAGGTACCTGCCAGATTATTCTCATAATATTCCATGGGCTTTGCCACAGATTCGCCCACTGCCTTCAGTCCGGCGAAATGGATAACCGCGTCCACCTTTTCCTGGTCAAAGATGTTTCCCATTGCCTCTTTATCACGAATATCTGCTTCATAAAATACTACGCTTTTTCCTGTAATCTGCTGAACTCTTTCCACAGCTTTGGGGCTTGCGTTATACAGATTATCCACAATTACCACTTCGTATCCCGCATTTAAAAGTTCCACACAGGTGTGGCTTCCGATATATCCGGCTCCTCCGGTAACTAAAATTCTCATGGTAAGACTCCTCCTTTTCTTCTTTTACAGTTTCTCTATAAACCGCATAAATGCCTCTCTTCCCTCAGGAGTGCATTTATAAACACCCGCATCTTCCAGTACATGGACGAAAACCTGTCCGATTTCTTCTTTCAATATATCCATCACATTTTCCCTGTTTATGTCCGGATACTTGGGAATGAAGGTTTCCACCCAGGCTGCGTGTTTCTGTATCCGCTCGTCTTCATTCATATCCTTCTTATCCAGTATGGCCTGGGCTAACAGCTCCATCTCCCCTTTCAGTCTGGCCGGAAGGACTGCCAGTCCCATCACCTCTATCAGACCGATATTTTCCTTTTTAATATTATGGTACTGGGCATGGGGATGATATACGCCCAGAGGGTATTTTTCTGTGGTAATATTATTTCTCAGGGCCAGATCCAACTGGAAATACTCCCCTTTCTTCCGGGCAATGGGAGTAATGGTATTGTGCGGCTCCCCGTCCGTCTGGGCAAACAGGAAGGCATCCGGATCGGAGTAGGATCTCCAGGTTTTCAGAATATGATCCGCCAGATCAATCAGCCGGTCTTCCTCCTTGCTTTCTATTCTTATGACAGAGAGAGGCCAGTTTAAAATCCCCGCCTTTACATCCTCAAATCCGGGAATCTGAAATTCCTTTTCTATTGGAGCCATAGCCATGGCAAAGGTGTAGTTTCCCCCCTGGTAGTGATCATGGGTTAAAATGGAGCCTCCCACAATGGGCAGATCCGCATTGGAACCGATAAAATAATGGGGCAGAAACTTCAGGAAATCCAGAAGTTTAACAAAGGTATTCCTGTCAATCTTCATGGGTACATGCTCGCCGCAGAACACAATACAGTGTTCATTATAATACACATAGGGAGAATATTGGAATCCCCATTTCTTTTCCTGGATAGTAAGAGGAATGACTCTGTGGTTCTGGCGGGCGGGATGGTTCATTCTGCCTGCGTATCCCACATTTTCTTTACACAAAAGACATTTGGGATACCCGGACTGAGCCATTTTCTTGGCCGCTGCAATGTCTTTGGGATCTTTTTCCGGTTTGGATAAATTGATGGAAATATCAATTTTCCCATAGGGACTGTCTACCTGCCAGCGAACGTCTTTTTTAATCCGGTATCTGCGGATATAATCGGAATCCTGGCTGAGTTTGTAAAAATAGTCGGTGGCTTTTTTCGGGCTTTCCTGGTAAAGCCGGTAAAACTTCTCTGTTACCACACTGGGCGGCTCCACCAGACATCCCATTAATTTGGTATCAAATAAATCCCTGGCTGTAATACTTCCGGCATCAATCAGCCCTTTTTCTCCTGCCAGTTCCAGAAGCTCTCCCAGAATCTCCTCCAGGGAATCTGTCTCCTCCAGAACTTCTTCCTCTTCATAGGAGTCTTCCTGAAGGACCTCCAGAATCCGGTTGGTCACATAGATCCGGTCTTCCTCATTTACCAGACCTGTACGAATTCCATATTCCACAAGTTTTGTGACTGCTTTTCCTGCCATCTGACTCCCTCCTTTACTCCTCAATCCTATAAGCTCCCGCTCCGATGTCTACCACATAGAAATCTGCCGGGTACCCGATTTTCTCTTCATATGCCTTGCCCACACTGGCAATAAAGTTATCTACTGCGTCATTTTTCACAATGCTGACGGTACAGCCCCCGAATCCGGCTCCGGTCATGCGGGAACCGATAACGCCTTCACATTTCCAGGCTTCTTCCACCAGGGTGTCCAGTTCCACTCCTGTCACCTCATAGTCATCCCGCAGAGAAACATGGGATTCATTCATCAGTCTGCCGAAAAGTTCGATTTCATTTTTGTTCAGCGCCTCCACTGCCTGCAGGGTTCTCTGATTTTCCAGAACGGCATGTCTTGCTCTTTGCACGCAGATGGGACGTCTGATAGCTCCTTTTACCTGTTCAAAGGTTTCTTCCGTCAGTTCTCCCAGGTTTTTAATGGGCATAACCTTCTGAATATCTTTTAACGCCTCTTCACATTCGCTGCGCCGTTCATTATATTTGGAATCTCCCAGTCCTCTTTTCTTGTTGCTGCAGGCAATCAGTACCTTGGCGTCTGTAAGCTGCACCGGTACATACTGATAGGATAAATCTGCCGTATCCAGGAAAATCGCATGGCCTTCTTTTCCCATGGCGCAGGCAAACTGATCCATAATTCCACAATTAACGCCGTTGTAACGGTTTTCCGCATACTGTCCCCAAAGAGCAATGTCCGTCATGGTTACCTGGTCAAATCCGAACATGGTTTTCAGCATCAGCCCTGTTGCCACTTCCAGGGAAGCAGAAGAGGACAGTCCGGAACCATTGGGAATATTTCCGTATACTAAAACATCCATCCCATAATTGATTTCAAATCCTTTCTGCTGAAACGCCCATATGACTCCTTTGGGATAATTGGTCCAGCGATCTTCCTTTTTCCAGGTCAGTTCGTCCAGACTGGTAACAAATACCCCTGCTTTCTCAAAATTCACAGAGAAAAAACGAAGAGTTCTGTCTTCTCTCTTTCTGGCCAGCATGTAAGTTCCGATAGTCAGGGCACAGGGAAATACATGACCGCCGTTATAATCGGTATGCTCCCCAATCAGATTCACTCTTCCCGGTGAAAAGATACATTCCACCTGACCGTCGCCATAGTACTCTTTGAATTTCTGTTTTAATTCCTGCAGCATAGCAAACTCCTTTCTTTTTTTACCGCTCTTGACATCTCTTTTTATTTGTAAGTATAATGAGCAAAGGAAACAATTACAAGAAATATCATCGGTAAAACTATAACGATATTGAGGTATTCTATGCAGATACAAACCAATTCCCAAAGAAAAGAAGTAAAGGAACACGGAACCTATTCTTTTCCGGTGATGGTAAGCTATGAAACCCTGAACGCCTATGAAAATGCTTCCTTTTTCTGGCACTGGCATCCGGAAATCGAACTGACTCTCATTCTGGAAGGAGATATTCAGTACCAGATTCAGGAACACCTTTATCATTTACATGCCGGCCAGGGAATTTTCTGTAATTCCAATATGCTTCACACCGGAAAAAGAGGAGACAGTGACAACTGCATTTACATTTCCATCACCTTTCATCCCCGGATTCTCTATGGGTTTGAATCCAGCGTGATACAGAGTAAATATGTCACTCCCATTACAGAGAATCCCAATCTGTCCTCTATCCTGTTTCTTCCGGAGGTTCCCTGGCAGAAACAGATTCTGGAAGAAATGGCATCCATCTGGGAACTTTCCGGAAATCCCCCTAATACTCTGGAACTACAGCTTCAGCAGCGACTTTTATCTGTCTGGGGAAAGCTCTGTGAACACGTAAATATGTCGCCTCCTGATTCAGACTCTCTGATCCGAAGCCGGCTGCGGCTCCATCAGATTTTATCGTATATTCAGGAACACTATCAGGAGAAGCTGACACTGGAGGAAATCTCTGCACAGATTCATCTGTGTAAAAGTGAATGCTGCCGGTTTTTCAAATCCCAGATGAAAGTCTCCCTTTTCCAGTATCTCCTCCGCTACCGCATTGAGCAAAGTCTCCCTCTCCTGCAGGATACGGAATTAAGCATTACCGAAATTGCTCTGCAGACGGGATTCTCCAATCCCTGTTACTATGGAAAAATCTTTAAAGAAGAAATGAATTGTACGCCCCGCCAGTACCGCAGGAAAACTTCCGGAAGCAAGTAATTTCCTATTAAAATCAGGGTGTCAAAAGTCCCTTCTGGAATTATGATTCGGTAAAATACACAAAATCATCCGGACGTCGCGACTTTGCGCACAATGGAGAGGAGACTCAGGGAATCGTGGAAGCCTTTGCTGAACATGATTTCCGGTTTCGGAGGCTCATCGGAATGTTTTTGTGCGCTTCGCGCGGAAGGATATTTTGTGCATTTTGCCAAGTATAGAAAAAACTGTTATAGAAGTGACTCTATAACAGTTTCTTTTTACTCTTTTTTCGCATTGACAAACTGGGTGTACTGAGCCAGCCATACCAGTTCTACCGTACCAATGGGGCCGTTTCTCTGCTTCGCTATAATTACTTCCGAAATTCCCGGTTTCTCCGTGTCTTTATGATAGTAGTCATCCCTGTACAGAAACATCACCACGTCCGCATCCTGCTCTATGGCGCCCGACTCACGCAAATCTGACAGCATAGGACGGTGATCCGGCCGCTGCTCCACCGCACGGCTTAACTGGGACAGAGCTACCACCGGCACATTCAGTTCCCTTGCCAGAGCCTTTAGCGCTCTTGAAATCTCGGAAATTTCCTGCTGCCGGGAATCGGTACGGCCGCTTCCGCTCATAAGCTGCAGGTAGTCAATAAAGATAATTCCCAGATCATGTTCCAGTTTATACTTTCTGCATTTGGATCGCAGTTCGGAAATAGAAATTCCCGGCGTATCGTCAATAATCAAATTGGAATTTCCGATAATATCCGCTCCCTCTACCAGCTTTGTCCAGTCCTCGTCCTTTAAATTTCCTGTACGCAGAGCCTGGGAGTCCACCCGGGATTCCATGGCCAACAGTCGGTTTACAAACTGCTCTTTCGACATTTCCAGACTGAACATGGCCACTGTGATTCCTTTTTTAAAAGCCATGTACTGGGCAATATTCAGCGCAAACGCCGTCTTTCCCATGGAAGGACGGGCTGCAATCAGAATCAGATCCGACGGCTGCAGTCCCGAAGTCTTGTAGTCCAGATCGATAAATCCCGTAGGAAGTCCCGTGACATTTCCCTGGGTTTTGGAAGCCATCTCGATTTTATTGATGGCATTTAAAACTACCTGCTGAATCGGAACAAACTCGCCTGTTGTCCGCTTCTGAAGCAGATGGAACATTTTCCTTTCCGTGTCCTCCAGAATCGTATCTGCATCCTCCTTATCCAGATAGCAGGTATTGGCGATTTCCTCGCTGACCTTAATCAGCCTTCTCAGCAAAGCCTTCTCGCTGACAATGTTGGCATAGTATTTTACATTTGCCGAAGTAGGAACGGCATTGACCAGTTCCCTGACATATTCCAGATTGCTGATATCCGGAGGCAAATCCTTTTCTTTCAGGCGGTTTTGTAACGTAATCAAATCCACCGGTTTTCCTTCATTGCAAAGCTCCACCATTGCATCGAAAATAACCCCGTACTGATTCTGATAAAAATCTTCACTGGTCAGTATTTCCGAAGCAACTAAAATGGCGTCTCTGTCCAGAATCATCGAGCCAATCACCGACTGTTCCGCCTCCAGGCTGTGAGGCAGAATCCGTTTAATCAGAGCTTCTTCCATGAATTCCTCCTAAGCTTCTTTTACAAATACCTTCAGCGTTCCTGTCACTTTGGGATGCAGTTTTACCGGTACCTGGGTCACGCCCAGTTCCCGAATGGCTCCGGACAACTGCAGTTTCTTTTTGTCAATATCAAGTCCAAGCTGTTCTTTTGCAGCTTCTGAAATTTCCTTGGAGGAAACAGAACCAAACGTCTTTCCGTTTTCTCCCACTTTTAAGGTGAGGACCACTTCTTTATCCTCCAGGCCTTTTGCAAAATCTACGGCTGCCTGATAAATCTCCTGGGCAATTTTTTCTTCATTGGCTTTCTTCAGTTTTAAATCATTGAGATTTTTTGATGTCGCCTCCACACCCAGCTTTTTGGGCAGGATCATATTTCTTGCATATCCGTCGCTTACATTTACAATCTCGCCCTGTTTTCCAAGGCTTTTTACATCTTCCAGTAAAATTATTTTCATCTAAACTTCCTCCTGGTTTAAATCATCAATTATGTCTTTAATCATTTGTACCACATCTTCCACGGAACGTCCGCTTATCTGGGCGCCGGACACATTCATATGGCCGCCTCCGCCCAGACGTTCCATCATTACCTGTACGTTTACCTCATCAATGGCTCTCGCACTGATATATATGATTCCCTTATATTTAGTCAGTACAAAGGATGCTTTCACTCCGTCAATATTCAGCAGTTCATTTGCTGCCTGGGCGCCCACTACGGTGGGGCTCTTCAGGCCTTCACTGGGGCAGACACCGATTACAAAGCTGGTTTTATAAACAATGGCATTGCAGATGGTCTCAGCTCTGGCCCTGTAAGAATCCATATCATCCCTGAGCATCTTCCTGACTCTGGTCACATCGGCCCCGCACCTTCGCAGAAATGCCGCCGCTTCAAAGGTCCGGACCCCTGCCCGGGTGGTAAAGTTATTGGTATCGATCATAATTCCGGCATAAATACTATCGGCTTCTATATTCCGTATCCGTATTCCATCGGAAAAATACTGCAGAATCTCTGCTACCATCTCACAGGTGGAAGAGGCATAAGGTTCCACATAAGACAGAACTGCATTCTGAATCACTTCGCTTCCTCTGCGGTGGTGATCCAGTACCACAATAGTCTTTGTCTTATAAAGAAGGTCTTCGCACTCTGTATAACTGGGTTTGTTGGTATCCACCACGACTACTACGCAGCGGTTATCAACCAGCTCTTTTGCTTCCTGGCTGGATAGAAACATATCGTCTGCATAATCAGAACTCTCCACAAAACCTGCCATCAGAGGGCGAATGGAAGTGGTGGGATCGTTTACTACAATATGAGCCGGCTTTCCCAGGGTTTTGGCTGCCCGGTAAATACCCACGGCCGCGCCGAAGGCGTCCACATCCGTAATCTTATGGCCCATAACCACAACCCGGTCTCTGGTACTGATAAACTCTTTTAATGCCTGTGCCTTCACACGGGCCTTTACACGGGTCGTCTTCTCCATCTGCTGGGATTTCCCGCCGAAATAAGTAATCGTGTCTCCGTCTTTGATGACTACCTGATCTCCGCCCCGTCCCAAAGCCATCTCAATGGCAATCCGGGAGTATTCATAGTCCTGAATATAGGTAGACGCATTGATTCCGATTCCGATACTGAGGGTTACCGACATCTCATTTCCGATATTCACGGTTTTGACTTCATCTAATATAGGAAACTTCTGCTCTTTTAATTTCTTCAGAGAACTCTGACGCATAATCAGGAAGTATTTGTCTTTCTCCAGTTTTCGTACCATTCCGTCATAATTGGAAAAGTATTTCGTAATCTTCCTGTCTATCAGGGCGATCAGCAGAGAACGTCTGACTTCCTCCACACTTTCCAGAGCCTCGTCATAATTATCCAGATAGGCCAGGGCAACTACTAATTTATTGTCTTCAATCTCCTGGATATACTCCGCCAGTTCTGTTTTATCAAGTAAATAAACAGCCACCACTGAGGTCTTATCGTCAAGTCCCTCGATCATATTGGTACTTTCAGCCAGATTTCCCAGAGAGATTCTCCGGAAAGTGGCGTTAAAAATCCTGTCGCCGTAATGGATCTGTTTTTCCTGGCTTTCATTTTTCCCGGACAACAGTTCTTTATTTATTTCCGGAAACAGAAGACTGATATTTTTCTTATATCCGGAATCCACTTTCGTCAGTTCCAGGAATTTCTTGTTGGACCAGATCATATTTCCCTCTTCGTCTATCAGGGCACAGGGCATGGTCAGATTGTCCAGCATCTGCTTCTCTATCTGTTCGTATTGACTGGCAAAGGCCAGCAGCTCGTTCATAATGACCGGACGGTTATACGTAAACAGCGCAAGAGATAAAATAATATAGGCGGCAGTAATTAAACTCAGTAAAATCCCCGCATGAATATTAAGCGCATATACCGGCACATTTACAAGAATTAAAAGTATCGATAAAATGAAAGGCCATCTCATAAACTGTTTCAGACGTCCTCTTAACTTGAATTTCTCTTCCATTCGTCTTTCCCTTTTCCTTCTGAATATCACCAAGTATTTCCCGTTTTCTCGCCGGTGTGCACCGACGTTTTTATTATACCAGATTTTTCCCATTTTTGCACTTATTATTTCCCGTACGCTGCCGGCTTATACGCCCCGTTTCTCTTCCTTTTCTTGACAGAATATTTCAATAATGCTATAGTCTTCCCTGTACAAAATTGATTGTAAGCAAGGGGAGCCTGTATACAGGCTGAGAGGAGATTGGATAATTTCGACCCTGATACCTGATTTGGGTAATGCCAGCCAGGGATGCAGCCCAGCTTTTTTCTCCTTGTTTTGCAGTCGGAATAACAAGGAGGTTTTTTTATGTTTCAGTTTTTAGTAAATGCCGAGGGAGGACTTACCACCGCGGGATATGTAATCTCTGTGGCTGCCGGAATTCTTTTATTTGTTCTGGCTCTGGTGTTCGCGGGGAAGAGTTCTGCCCGACAGAAGATGTCTGTGAAGCAGCTGGTATTTTGTGCCATGGCCATGGCTTTGGCTTTCATTACATCTTACATCAAACTTTTTGAACTTCCCTGGGGCGGAAGTATTACTCTGTGCAGTATGCTCTTTATTGTATTGGCCGCTTACTGGTACGGACCGAAAACAGGAATGCTGGTAGGGCTTGCCTACGGCATTCTCCAGTTCATTCAGGAACCTTATGTCCTTTCCTTTTTCCAGGTATGCTGCGATTACATCCTGGCTTTTGCCGCTCTGGGTGTGGCCGGATTTTTCGCCAATCAGAAGTACGGCCTGATTAAGGGGTACATCGCGGCGGTGATTGCCCGGGGAGCCTTCCATGCTTTGGGCGGTTATCTGTACTGGATGGACTACATGCCGGAGAATTTCCCGCAGGCTCTGAAAAGTCTCTACCCTATTGTTTATAATTACAGCTATCTTCTGGCAGAAGCGGTGCTTACCCTCATCATCCTTGCAATCCCCGCTGTCTCAAAAGCGCTGAATCAGGTAAAGCAGAACGCCCTTTCATAAAACAATCCATGCAGAACGATTTTAATGTAATAGGAAATCCGACGGAATTTCCTATTACATTAAAAAAGGGATTGTCTCAGATTCACGAGACAATCCCTTTCTTTTGCTTAAAATTAATCCTGAACGTATGGCATGATTGCAAGATGTCTTGCTCTCTTAATAGCCACTGTTAAAGCTCTCTGATGTTTCGCACAGTTTCCGGTAATTCTTCTTGGAAGAATTTTACCTCTTTCTGATACGTATCTTTTCAGTTTTGCTACATCTTTGTAATCAATTTCGTTATTTTCTTTGCCGCAGAATACGCAAACTTTTTTTCTTCTGCGTCCGCCTCTTCTCTTCATTGGAGAATCCGGCCTTTCGCCTCTATTGTATGCCATGTGCTTTTACCTCCTATACTTGTTTTTACAGATTCAACTTTTTCCTGTTTTAGTTAAATGGAAGCTCTTCGTCAATTCCGTCCGGAATATTCATAAATCCGTCTGCAGACGCCGCAGTCGGTGACGGCATAGACGGGGCTGCATTCTGCTGGGGCATACTTGCGGTATAATGATCGCTTGCCGCCTTACTTTCTGCAAACTCCTGCTCTTCCACAACAACTTCTGTTGTATATACTTTCTGTCCTTCCCGGTTTGTGTAGCTTCCGGTCTGAATTCTCCCGCTTACCACAATCCGGATTCCCTGATGGAAATATTTTTCTGCAAATTCTGCGCCTCTGCCGAACACCACACAACTGATGAAGTCTGCAGTGGCCTCTCCATCTCTCTTAAATCTCCGGTCTACCGCCAGGGTATATCTGGCAATTGCCAGAGAATTTTCTCCTGCGGAATATCTTACCTCAGGATCTCTCGTTAAGCGTCCCATTAAAATCACTTTATTCATATCTCTACCTCTTACTTTCTGTCAATAGGCGTCAATTAATGGTGCTCCCTAAATCCACTATAAGAAATTCTTATGCTTCTTTACGAACAACTAAGTATCTTAATACGTTGTCCATAATACGAACATGTCTTTCGACTTCCGCCGGACAAGTTGTATCTGCTTCAAACTGAATAAAGTAGTAGAAGCCTTCATGCATTTTCTGAATTTCGTAAGCTAATCTTTTCTTACCCCATTCTTCTACTTCTGTGACAGTACCATTGTAACGGGTAATGTATCCTTTCGCTTTCTCAACGATTGCTTCGCGGACATCATCCTCTACTTTGGCACTCACAACTAATGCTAATTCATACTTGTTCATGCTCTGTTTTACCTCCTTATGGTCTTTATGGCTCTCTGCTCTGCAGAGAACAAGGATATTAAAAATATATCACGAGTGCTTATTTTAGCATACTTCACCGGCCATGTAAAGTAATTCTTTTTATTTGGAGATAAAAAGTTCTCCCGGCACACAACCGGGAGAACTTTCAGAGCATCTATTATTTATTTCCTTTTTCTCTTTGTTCCAGGAGCGCTTTTTGTTTGCTCCATGCGCCTGTGGGATCCTCAATTCCGAATTTCGCCGGATCAAACAGGGGGTCCTGACCTGCTTTTCTCTGCTTGTCATAGTCTTTGCAGATAGCAACTGCCTTATTGGACAGCCATAAAACGCCGATAAGGTTGAACCATGCCATCAGACCTACACCTAAGTCTGCCATGCTCCAGATTACCTCTCCGTTTACCACTGCACCGGAGAACACAGCGACCATGAAAATAATTCTCATCAGCCAGGTGCCGGCCTTCTTTCCTTTAAACAGGAATTTCATATTACTTTCTGCCTGATAGTAGTACCCCATCAGACTGGTGAATACGAAGAGCACAATCATGATGGCCAGAAGTTTTCCTCCCCAGCTTCCGAACGCCTGGATAACTCCGTCCTGAGCCCATAAAATACCATATTCTGTACTTACATTCTCAACGATCATAGAACCGTCTGCACCCTGAACATTATAGTTGCCTGTAAGGAGAATAATCATTGCAGATGCGCTGCACACAAGAATGGTATCAATGTAGATGGAAAGCGCCTGTACCAGACCCTGCTGTGCCGGGTGATCACATTCGGCTGCGGCTGCAACAATCGCTCCGGATCCCTGACCGGCTTCGTTGGAGTAAACGCCACGTTTTACACCCCAGGAAACCGTTGCGCCCAGAATACCTGCAAACATCTGATCTGCACCGAATGCAGATTTAATAATGGTTGCAAATACTGCCGGCAGTTCGGTGAAATGCATTCCCATGACGATGATTGCCATAATAAGATAAATGACACACATAACCGGAGCCAGTAATTCGGCCACTTTACCGATACGTTTGATACCGCCCCATACAACTGCACAGATTAAAACGGTACAAATACTTCCAACTAAAAGCTGTCCTAAACCAAAGGCATTCTCAAAGGTACTGCAGATAGAATATACCTGCAGACCGGGCATCAGCGTACCAGGTCCTAAAACAGCGGCAATAGCAAAGGCGATTGCCAGTGGTTTCAGTTTTAAGCCTTTTGATATAAAGGCCTGAGGTCCGCCTATATATTCTCCGCCTTCTCTGTCTTTGTATGCCTGAGCCAGTACTGTTTCCGCATATGCAGAAGCCGCTCCAATCAGAGCCAGTATCCACATCCAGAAAACAGCTCCCGGGCCGCCGAAGAAAATCGCTGTAGCTACACCGGAGATATTTCCCATACCTACACGGGAACCTACTGTTGTGGCAAACGCCTGGAATGGAGATATTCCATCTTCACTGGTGTTGTTACGCAGCAGACGGAACATATCTCCAATGGAACGAAACTGAACCCCCTTAAAACGAATGGTAAAATACACACCCGTTATCAGACAAAGAATAACCAGGGGTAATGCCCATACCCATCCGTTAATCTTCGTTACTACATCAACAAATGCCTGCATAAACTCCCTCCTCCTGTGGAAAATTTGTTAATTCTATTATGACACGTCAAAGTGTTCAAGGAAATTATCAATTTTGACCCACTTTTTATCAATCTTGTATAAATTCTTATTAAAATCGTGTCAAAAAAACAACCCGGGAAGGATTTCTTCCCGGGCTGCGCCTGCCCTGAATGTTATTCTGATTTTTTTTCTATGCCTCTTGTATTTTTCTCCACTAATTTCCGGGAAATCATCACCTGTCTTCCACAGCCGAGACATTTCAGCCGGAAGTCAGCTCCTACTCTTAAAATTTCCCACTGGCTGCTCCCACAGGGATGGCCTTTTTTCAGAGTCACTATATCTCCTACCTCATAGGGAATTCCCATATCTCATTCTCCTTTTACCTTAATTTTCGCAAACACCTCTCCAATGGGCTTCTGAATCAGCAGATCTGCAAAACTGTCCCTGGGAGTTGCCGATTTATTTATCAGTACCAGATGCTTTCCCCGGTAATAATCAATTAAACTGGCGGCAGGATAGACAGAAAGGGAAGTTCCTCCTATTATAAGGACGTCCGCCCGCTCAATGGCTCTGACTGCCCCCTGAAGGGTATCCATATCCAGCCCCTCTTCGTATAAAACCACATCCGGCTTAATGATCCCCCCGCATTGGCACCGGGGAACTCCCTGTGCTTTCTTCATAGTGTCAAACCCATAGAATCTTCCGCATTTCATACAGTAATTCCGGTAAACTGATCCGTGCAGCTCATAGACATTTTTACTGCCGGCCATTTGATGGAGATTATCTATATTCTGGGTAATCACCGCTTTTAACTTGCCGGCTCTCTCCAGGGCAGCCAGTTTTTTGTGGGCTTCGTTGGGTTCTGCCCCCTCATACAGCATCTTTTTGGAATAAAACTGAAAAAACTCCTCAGGATGTTTCATAAAAAAAGTATGGCTTAAAATGGTTTCCGGAGGATAGTCATATTGCTGATGATACAGACCGTCCACACTTCTGAAATCCGGAATCCCGCTTTCTGTGGAAACTCCGGCTCCTCCAAAGAATACAAGATTCTCATAATTATCAATTAATTTCTGAAGTTCTTCGATTTCTTTTTCCATGAGACTTCCTCCTTTTATACCTTTTTATTCTCTGTCCAGCCGTTTCCCCTGAACTACAAACCGGGTGGCGTCATTCCCTGTACAGGTGGATAAGGTCACGATGTGATCCCTCATATCCAGTTCAACATCCTCTGTCTTGATTTCGGAATTCTTCTTCATATCTTTTACATACTCGTCGAATTCCTTTCCCGGCCCCTTAAACAGCGTGTAGGTATTGCTGTTTACTGCCGTGGTATAGGCAGAAAAAATTTCATACCGGTAATTTTTTTCCGGTGTCAGAATCCAGAAATAATGGCTTTTGGCATAGGCGTCTTCCTGCACATATTTCTTCAGCTGGCCGAACATGGTTCCGTTTTTCATATTGTGTCCGTAGACAATGGTATTGCAGTCGTTCCAATCCGGACTGTTTTCATAATCGATAAAAATGGTCCCTGCAAAATTATAGGTTTTTTCGTAGGTCCGATGCAGATAATAGCTGTTGTCATCCCCTTTTACCACAGGGTAGCTAAGACCAAGAGCCTCCACATAAATCCAGCCGATGACGTCTTCATTCACTTTCTTCAAAGCCTGAAAATCCACAGAAATGGGGGGCTGAACTTCTCCGTCGGCGCCGTCTCCCTCCTGTTCTTCATCCGGGTCTCTCTCCTTCACAGCCATTTCTTCAATCGCCTTATACTCATCCACACCTTTTTTATATTCCAGATAAATTCGCAGCAGATTTCCTCCTGCAAACAGAAATACACCGACTGCTATCACCAGAACAGCCAGTAAGAGATAATCTCCTGCGGTTTTCTTTTTCTTCGGTTTCTTTTGTTTTATCTTTCCCATGTTCATCTCCTTCCTTACTAATAAACTTATTATAAATCATTCTCCGGGCATCCGCAACTCCGACGGGATTTTTGCGCGCCAGATGCAGACTGCCGCAGGCAGTCATAATTCCACATGCATCTGGTCGCAGTTTCCTAATTGAACATGAAAACCGGATGGCTTCGCGTCTGTGCGCTTCACCATCCGGCTTCTCTGAAATAGCGGGAACAGGATTTGAACCTGTGACCTTCGGGTTATGAGCCCGACGAGCTTCCAGACTGCTCCACCCCGCGTTGATATATTCATCATATAACAAATAGGATAATCTGTCAAGGGAAGGTTCCTTTCCGGGCTCTGCCTTGTTTGTTTTCCCAAGTTTATATTTCTTTTTATAAAATTGTATGGTATAATTTTTACCATACGGACAAAATAAAAAACAAGAAACGCAGGAGGCACAAAATGGGGAAAAAGAATTTAATTGTAGGCCAGTCCGGCGGCCCCACCGCTGTTATTAACAGCAGTCTTTACGGTGTGGTATCAGAAGGTCTGGCACATCCGGAAGAAATTGAGCATGTCTATGGCATGGTCAATGGTATCGAAGGATTTTTAAACGGAACAACTCTCGACTTTGCAGAAGCACTTCCCGGTGATAAGCTGGAATATTTAAAGACTACACCAGGAGCCTATCTCGGTTCCTGCCGCTATAAACTGCCGGAAAGTCTGGATGATCCGGTATATCCGAAACTGTTTGAAAAATTCCAGGAAATGAATATCGGCTATTTCTTCTACATCGGAGGAAATGATTCCATGGATACCGTAAGCAAACTTTCCCGTTATGCTGAGAAAGTAGGCAGTGATATTCGTGTATTGGGTGAGCCGAAAACCATTGACAACGATCTGGTTCTTACCGATCACACTCCGGGATTCGGAAGCGCAGCCAAATATGTGGCTACAACTGTCCGGGAGATTATTATTGACGCCAACGTCTATGAGAAAAAATCTGTAACAATTGTGGAAATCATGGGACGTCATGCCGGATGGCTGACGGCATCCAGCGTATTAGCCCGCAAATACACCGGAGATAACCCTCTGTTAATCTATCTCCCGGAAACTGCCTTTGATCAGGACGCATTCCTGGCTAAAGTGGAGCAGGCTTTCGAGAAAAACTGCAACGTTGTTGTTTGCGTTTCCGAAGGTATTCACGATGCAGAAGGCAAGTTTATCTGCGAGTACGACAATTCTGTGGGAACGGACAGCTTCGGACACAAAATGCTGGCCGGATGCGGCAAATATCTGGAGAACCTGGTTCGCAGCAAATTAGGCGTTAAGGCACGTTCCATCGAATTAAACGTCTGCCAGCGCTGCTCTTCCACAATGATTTCTGCTGCTGACCAGCAGGAAGCTGTTATGGCCGGTAAATTCGGCGTTCAGTCTGCATTAAAGGGCGTTACCGGAAAGATGATCTCCTTCGTGAGAGAAAGTGACGATCCTTATAAACTCACCTGCGGACTGGAAGATGTAAACGATATCTGCAACAAAGAGAAAGCAGTTCCCGCTTCCTGGATTACCGAAGACGGTTCAGACATCGGTGAGGAATTCATCACCTATGCACGGCCTCTGGTACAGGGAAATGTCGATGTACCTTTAGGAGAAGACGGACTTCCTTTATTCGTTTACCGTAAATAATTTCTGATAAGTGGATACTACTTATAATAAATCAATTAATAGGAAAGGATGGGATAACTTATGCCATTAGTAACAACCACCAATATGTTTAAAAAAGCCTATGAAGGCGGATATGCTATCGGAGCTTTCAATGTAAACAACATGGAAATCGTACAGGGTATCACCGAAGCAGCCGGAGAATTAAACTCTCCTATCATTCTGCAGGTATCTGCAGGAGCCAGAAAATATGCAAACCACACCTATTTAACAAAATTAGTGGAAGCTGCATTAGTGGAAAACCCCAACATTCCGATCGCTCTTCATCTGGATCACGGCGCAGATTTTGAAATTTGCAAATCCTGTATCGACGGAGGATTTACTTCTGTTATGATCGATGCTTCCCATCATGCATTTGATGAAAACATCGAAATTACAAGAAAAGTTGTAGATTACGCTCATGAAAGAGGCGTTGTAGTAGAAGCCGAATTAGGACAGCTTGCCGGTGTGGAAGACGACGTTAAAGTAGCTGCAGAAGACGCCAGCTATACACATCCGGACGAAGTAGAAGAATTCGTAGATCGTACAGGCGTTGATTCCCTGGCAATCGCTATCGGAACCAGCCATGGCGCTTTCAAATTCAAACCAGGCCAGAAACCAATGCTTCGTTTCGACATTCTGGATGAAGTATCCAAACGTCTTCCGAACTTCCCAATCGTTCTGCACGGAGCATCTTCCGTATCTCAGGAATATGTGAAGATCATCCAGGCAAACGGCGGAAACCTGGCAGATGCTATCGGTATTCCGGAAGATATGCTGCGTCAGGCCGCACGTTCTGCAGTCTGCAAGATCAACATCGACTCCGACCTGCGTCTGGCTCTGACTGCCGGTGTTCGTGAAGTTATGTGGAATCATCCGGAAAAATTCGACCCAAGAGAATATCTGAAAGTGGGCCGTCAGTATGTAAAAGACGTTGTAGCTCATAAGATTACAACCGTTCTGGGCAGTGAAGGAAAAGCTCCTGAATGCTTATAATTTCTTAAATGGCAAAGCCGGAAAATGGGGACAGGCTGTTCTCCGTTTCCCGGCTTTTTCTTTTTAGCTTAAGATTTCAAATGTGTGATACAAATCTAAAATTCCATATCCCCATTCCGGATTGGGATATGTGAGAGTCTCTTTCCTCCTCGCACCCCGGATTAAAAATCCCTTTGCCCCCGTTCCGTTAAAATAGGGAGCATTTTTTCTTACAATCGCCCACTCAAACAAAAGGGCCGTAGCTCCCGCTCCGTATGCGGCCGCCAGACTGGTTCCCGAAGTCGCGGCAAACTGCCCGTTTAAAAGAGGAATCCGAATCTCCACCCCCGGCGCGGCCAGATCCGGTTTAACAATTCCCCCAGGAGTGTAGCCTCTGCTGGCCTGCAGGTATAAACTTTCATCCCGGTAATTGTAAGCCGTCCATGTGATTACATCTGAAGCGTCTCCCGGATTGGTAATAGTGTAATACGGCGTAGATTCTAAAAAGTAGGTTTCACCGGAAACCAGCGGCTGCACCGGCAGCCACATATGGAAGACTCCCCGCCGGTCATTACGGGTTTCAACCGTAAATTTCCAGATTCCCGAAGCCGGATTTAAAAACCGGAAGAAAACCAGAGTATTTCCCGACTGCCTTTCCATGGACACGTAACTTACCTCAATTTTCGTCTCCACAAAAATATAGGACAGAACCTGCATCCCTGTCCCCCCGGCCGTACTTATTTCCAATTCCTCTCCCGTAGGGGAGCGCAGAGAAAGAGAAAAAAATGCGGGAGCAATTCCCCAGAATTCCATACAGAATCCTGTTTCATCCTCTCCCACACGCAGTTCCACTTCTTCTTTCTTCTGTTCTTCAATTTCTCCCATGTGATGGTGCCTGGCATTTCCCTCATTGCCCCCTGCCACATTGACTGTATTATGGGGAAATCTGGTAGCGCTGTCCAGATACTGACTCAGCGGCCCGTCCCCCATATGCACCCCCTGGCTGCTTCCCAGACCGATGCAGATTGACAAAGGCATATTCAGCCTCTGAGCTGCCTGCATGGCATAATACACCCCGGACATAATATCATTCTCCTGGTATACCTGTGCGTCTTCCGGAAGCAGATAGAAATCTCTCAGATATTTCTTAGCCCTCTTTAATTTGACAATTATTAAAACCGCCTCAGGGGCGGCTCCCGAAAAATTCTCCGGCAGATTGGGAGATCCTGCTGCCGTTGCCGCCAGATACGTGCCATGTCCATTGGTATCTGTAGACGGAACAATCTCCAGAGGACTGGACTGAGACAGGGCCAGGTCAATCTCCTCGTTGGTATATTCTCTCCCGAAGGGAACCGCCTGGTCTTCGTCTCCTTCCAGACTCTGATCCCAGAGACGCATAATCTTTGTCCGGTTCCCGTTCAGAAAAACAGGATTTGTATAGTCAATTCCCGAGTCAATGACTGCAATGGCCGTTCCCCTCCCCTTTAAGTTCAGGTAGGGATGGTTCTGAAGCCGGGTAATTCCCGAAGCGCCGAGACTCTCCAAATCCATGTACGTATAACATTTCGGCACGGCATTATAAGTATAACTGTTAATCTCCAGGTTTCCCACAAGGCTCAGGGGCAGATGCGCAATTGCAAAATTATCGTTTAATATCTGAAACTCCAGTTCTGACAGTTCTTCTACCGGACCATAGACATTCTGATTGTATTTAATAATAAAGTCTGCATATTCCTCACTTTGCGCCGGATTCCTCCCGCCATTTTCCTGCATATAGATTCCCATTCTTTTCCCCCTCTAATCTATGATATTCAGAAATGGCGGCGATATAACTTATGAGCTTTTCTTTGTATTTATCTGGTTTTACGCCGGGCACATATCCAGACCAGGAGGCAGCCTCCCAGAAAGGTAAAAATGGATATAAACTGAGAAGTGGAAAGGGCACCCACACTTCCCCGGATTAAATCTCCCCGGAAAAATTCCAGGATAAACCGGCCCAGGCTATAGAAAATCAAATAGCAGGCCGCTACCTGTCCGTCTGCCTTTTTCTTTCCGGAAACCCAGAGCAGAATTCCGAAGTGAAGAAAGTCTAAGGCGCTGGATACCAGCTGCGTAGGAAAGAGAGGAACTCCGTTGGGGGCAAAGCTGGAATTGTGAAACGTAATGCCGAACCCTTCTTCCGTCTCCACTCCATAACAGCATCCCGCCAGAAAACAGCCGATTCTTCCAAACCCCTGAGCCAGAGCCACAGACGGCATGGCCAGATCGAAATATTCCAGAAACTTCAGCTTCTGGAAACGGCAATAGAGATACCCCACGAAAATTCCGCCCAGAATTCCTCCATAGACAACAAAGCCATCGGACAAATTTAAAAGCAGACTGGGGTTTTTCACTATATCAGAAAATTCCGTAATAAAATATAAGACTTTCGCTCCCAGAAAACCGCCCAGGACACAGGAAAATACCAGTCCCAGAACTTTCTCCTCTTTCATCCCCAGCTTTCTGGCCCGGTATTCCATCACCAGATAGCAGGCCACAACACCGATGGCAATCATAAGCCCGTATCCGTAAATCGTCACCGGACCAATATGCAGTAATTCTTCTTTCATGATATTCCTCCTTCTTCCAGCCACAACTGACAAAGTCTTCTGTTACAGCGATCGTTAATCTTTCTTTCCTCAGGAGAGATTCCCTCCTGAGCTCTCCACTGAGGTTCTCCGCACACATCCATTCCCAATACCGTATTCTCTCTCATCGCTGTACGAAGCAGAGAAATTCCCTCTTCCAGAGGCCAGTCTCCCTGATCCCAGTTTGTTACAGCATCTTTCGCAGTAAATACATCTTTATCCACAGAGATATAAATCTTCTTTCCTTTGGGAACTTCTGTACGCAGCCGCTGCCTATATGGTTCCTCTACAGCTTCGAGAGCTTCTTTGGGAGGTCCCAGCAGAACCACTTCCTCCAGACAGGGATGGTCATGAAACGCCTGTTTCACCCAGTCCCCGCAGGAAGTCAGTCCTTCAAAGGCGCAGGACTGCATATCCGTATGATGATCCAGTACCAACAGGCAAAACGGCTCCTGAATCTTTTCCAGCCAGAGACGGGTAACGTAATGATAGTTTCCTGAATCAATAAAATGAATCCCCCTGACGGGCAGATTCTGTATCCTCTTTCGGATTTCCTCCTCCCCTTCGGGACTGACATAACAGTTTGTTCCTTCTATATCCGTACAGTCTAGTACGCAGAACCTGTCTGCCCATGTATCCTCTTTCCAGAAATTTTCTTCTTCATATATATGACTGAAATTCATCAGAATCCATTTATTATCCATAAGCTCTCCCTTTTTTCTGCATTACCTACTATTCTACTATGACCTTACTGTTTCTTCAACCCCTTAGGAATGGCGCCGATATACTTGTCATAAAAAAGACCTCCTGCTATAATCATAAGAAACGATTTGCAAGGAGGCTTCTCTTCATGAAACAAATCCGACTGGACAAATTTTTAGCAGAAAACGGAGCCGGCACCCGAAGCCAGGTAAAAAAATACATCCGTCAGAAACAGGTACAGGTAAACGGGGAAATCATCACCTCACCCGAATACAAACTTTCCCCTTTTCAGGATCAGGTCCTCCTTCGGGGAACACCGCTGATTCCTCTGCCGGAATTTGAATATTATCTTTTTCATAAACCAGCCGGATGTGTCTCCGCTGTTTCCGATTCCCGGCATAAAACGGTCATGGACTATTTCCGGGGATACCGCAGCGATTTATTCCCTGTCGGCCGTCTGGATAAAGATACGGAAGGCCTTCTGCTGATTACCAACGACGGTGCACTGGCACACTTTCTGCTTGCCCCCGGGAAACATGTGGATAAAACCTATTACGCCCGCATTTCCGGAAAAGCCACTCAGGAGGATATTCAGCTTCTCAGTCAGGGGGTAGACATCGGCGAGAAACGTCTTACTTTGCCTGCCCGTCTGGAAATTCTCTCTGTAAGCCAGGAAGAAAATCAGTGGTTCTCTGAAATTAAGTTAACCATCCGGGAAGGAAAATTCCATCAGGTGAAACGGATGATGCACGTACTGGGGAAAGAGGTTCTCTATCTGAAGCGTCTCTCCATGGGCTCTCTGCAGTTGGATCCTTCACTGAAACCCGGGGCTTTCCGCGCCCTGACCGAAGAAGAAATCGCCTCCCTTAAGGAGCTTTAAATTTATTTCACCTTTGCCAGATTCCGCACATCCCGGTAATGTCCCATAATAATCAGAGATTCCGTACCTTTAAAGACGTACTCGGGCTTAGGCAGGGGAATAATCTCTCCCTCTTCCTTTGTTGCCAGAATACTGATGTGATAACGATTGCGGATTTCTTTTTCCACAATGGATTTTCCTATCCAGGACCCCGGTACCGGAATTTCATAGATAGAGTACTCCGGGGTCAGCTCAATATAATCAAAAATATTATCTGTTCCATATTTAACCGCAAGTCTCTGAGCCATTTCCTTCTCGGGATAAACCACCCGGTCAGCTCCGTTTCTCAGCAGAAACTTGGCATGTACGTCCCGGTTGGCCCTTGCCAGTACGAAACCGGCTCCATAATCTTTCAGAAGGGCCGTAGTCTCCAGAGAACTCTGGAAATTATCACCAATTGCCACCACGCACAGGTCAAAATTTCCTACGCCCAGAGAAGCTACAAAATGTTCGTTGGTCGCGTCTCCAATCTGTGCCTCTGTAACCAGATCCATGGCGTCATTGACTCTTTCTTCATTAATATCTACTGCAAGGACCTCATTGCCCTCTTCCATAAGTTTTTTTCCCATATGGCGGCCGAAGCGTCCCAGCCCCACAATTAAAACTGACTTCATTCTTTCTCTCCTTAACCTATTGTAATCTTTTCTATCGGGAGCTTTGATGGAATTGTTCCCGTCCAGTTGCTAAAGGCAATCAAAATGGTAATCCCTCCCACTCTTCCTATAAACATAAGCAGAATAAGTATGATATGGGATAAGGTTCCAAGCTGCGGAGTAAGCCCCAGGGACAATCCCACTGTACCGATGGCAGAAGTAACTTCAAACAGAACATCTAAAATTGCTGTCTCCTCAATTGCCGAGATAAACATGGAAGAAGCTCCTATTAATATGGCATATAACATCAATACACAGCTTGCATGACGCAGGGTATCTCCCTCAATCCTTCTCTTAAAACATTCAATATCTTTTCTTTTTCTGAATTCCGCCCATATGCACAGAAACATAAGCGCAATGGTGGTGGTTTTTACTCCTCCTGCCGTAGACCCGGGGGACCCGCCGATAAACATAAAAATCGTCATCAGCATTCGGCTGCTGTCCGTCATGGCGGTCAAATCCATGGAATTAAATCCTGCCGTCCGGGGGGTTACTGACTGGAACAGGGAACAAAGAATCTGTTCCCCAATACTTTTCCCCTCCATAGAAGGTTTGCCCCATTCAAAAAGAAAAATCAGAACCGCTCCCCCTGCAATTAAAAGCAGCGTCATCGTTAAAACAATTTTGCTGTGAAGGCGGTAGCTCCTGAAATGGTATTTATTCTTTTTTAAATCCGCCCATACGAAAAAGCCGAGTCCCCCGATAATAATCAGCAGCATAATGGTCACACTTACAATCACACTGGAAGAAGCCGTTACCAGAGAACTGGAGGGTTCATAATATCCCATTAAATCAATTCCCGCATTGCAGAACGCAGAAATAGAATGGAAAACAGAAAAGTAAATCCCTTTCCCAATCCCCAGCCTCGGTACAAAATAAATGGCTAATAAGACTGCTCCTATCCCTTCAATAAGAAAGGTTCCCAGAATTACAAATTTGCTCATTCTTACAATTCCGCCTATCTGGGGAGCTGCCACCGCTTCCTGCATCAGCAGTCTCTTAGAGAGGTGGATCTTCTTTCCGGCTAACACCATGGCGGAAATTGCAACCGTCATAAAACCGATCCCGCCTATCTGAATCAGAACTAAAATCACTCCCTGTCCAAATTCTGACCAGAACGTATACGTATCGTGTAGAACCAGACCGGTTACGCAGGTGGCAGAAGTAGCTGTAAAAAGAGCGTTAATTACAGAATCCCAGGCAAACCAGGCATGCTCCCTGTTGGCTGCAGGCAGCATTAATAAAAGTGTTCCTGTTATAATAACCAGCAAATACCCTACTGTAATTATTTTTGTTGTCGTCCATTTTATTCGCTTTTTATCAGTCATTATTTTCCTCTCACTATTTCTCTCTTCTTATGCTTATACATTTTAGTTTTTTCGTATTAAGATATTACAAAATAAAATGAAAGGGGCGATGTACTATAAAGTACATCAGCCCCAAAATGTCTTTACTATGCCATTCCCACCAACACACGTTTCTTTTTGTTAAGTGCAATTTGTATGCGGAACCGTTCTGTCAGCGCACACAGCTTATCAGCGAAAGAAACAATCCATGCTTCTCTGCTCGTGGGAAGAGGACCCAGGGGGAACATATGGGCCAGAATGGCCTGTCGTTCTTTATCTGAAATTTCAAAATATTCCTGGCTCGTTTCTGCCGCTACCTTTGGGTGATGAAAAACAAGCGCTTCCTCCGTTTTTTCGCTGAAATCATAAAGACAGAAATCATGAAGCATTCCGACTCTTGCTGCTGTTTTTTCATTGCAGCCCATTTTTCTTGCCATTTGCCAGGATAGATATGCAACATTTAAGCAATGCATAAATCTTGTGGAGTTTTTATGTTGTACATATCCTGTTAATTTCTGATATTCCTCATGGTGAAGGATCTCCCTCACGCATTTTATAAACCCTGGGTCAATCTCCTCCGAGACTACAATATCCATCGGCTATCACCTCATTCCAGAAAACAAATTAACTTTTTACAATTTTCAGGGGTTTTTAAGAGGCGCCAACCAGATTCGAACTGGTGATAGAGGTGTTGCAGACCTTTGCCTTACCACTTGGCTATGGCGCCTTATCATTATAATATATGCTTTATTAATAAAAAAATGACTCCAAGGGGATTTGAACCCCTGTTACCGCCGTGAAAGGGCGGTGTCTTAACCACTTGACCATGGAGCCTT
>NZ_NFJL01000024.1 GCF_002159835.1 Blautia sp. An249
ATAAGAATTGTCATATCTGTAATTCTTACCAAAAAGGAGCCATTTTTTACCAAAGCCACAAAGTTTTTTACACTACCAGATGCTCCCTCTTCTCCCAGCTCTTTTCTGTCGTAACGCCTAAGCCCTTGATCTCTACTTGTTTGCTATTATGGCAAATTTATAAACATGCAGATCTGATCTTGAAAACCAACGCTTTACTGCTTTCAGGTAGCCGAAAACACAGACATCATAAAATTCTCTTAAATCCAGATTATGGCGCTTAATATATGTAGTCAACAATGTATGGTGCTTCTCAGCAGATCTTCTCTCCCGTGCATTTAATGGTGTAAGTCGCTCATATATTCTCATTTCAACTTCTCCTGCAAAATTATATTTCTATCCGCAGCAGCTAATCTCCTATCCGGATCAAATTTACAGCCATCTTTGTAACCTCGTAGATAATTTTCCCTGTCTACAAATACATCGTATACGGCCGGCTGGTTTCTCTTATTCCGTGTTGCACCTGATAATTCTGTACTCTGTCCAATGTTGTCTTTCTGCTCCGACTCCTCAGCCTGATTTAATTCGCTGGAAATATCAGTTTCTGTTGCTTTTTCTGCCTGTCGGTTCAGAACATTCTTAATTCCATGTACATACCCATATGCATATCCGTTCATAAATTCCCGTCTTTCTCGAACCGGATAGCTTTTGTTTTCTCTTTTTACTCGCCTCACGCCCGAGGTAATACAATCCACGGCATATTTAAAAACGATTATACAGATGTTAAGATCTTCCTCCAGTCCAATAAAACCTATGTACTTTGTCTCCTTGTACTTTTCCCGGCTGACATATGCCTTGCAGCAATAATTCGTTGCCAAAATTCCTGATAATAGAACGATCCAAGGATCTCTCCGCTTCGTGTATCCTATGTTCGTTAGGATTTTTTTCACGGTTTGAGAGGTGTATTCACGCAGGTCCCTCACGTTTAATCCGTGTTCCGCCATAAGTTGGTGTGCTTTAATTAACGCGGCTTCTGCTTCATGTTCATTTGGGCTCTCTGCCAGCGCTAACAACTTCCTGATCTTTTCCCTATAATCTCCTGCCATTATTAATTTCCCTCCAAACTCTACAGCCATATTTCTGTTGTCCATGCCTTTATGAAGTCCATCACCTGTCCTTTCACATATTGAGAGACATCATATTTTTCAAACCAATCTATTAATTGTGGAATACTCATAAACTGCCTTTCAGTCCCTTTTTCAATGAGGCACACTCTTTTCTCTGTGTCCGGATGTAACAGGGACACTGAAATCGCCGGATAGACGTAATCTATCCCGCTGACTTCTGTCAACAGGTAATATGCAGCCCTATGTTTTTGATATGCCTCTCGATCAAAATACCGTTTTTCAAAATATTCCAATTCAATCGGATAATGCTCCGGTCTCAAATATCCTCCCTGAAGCTTGATATTCTCTGCCAGCTGCATATTGTGATATACATTGCTTCCAAGTCTCATGTGGTAACCATCACCAAATCCTTCAACTACCAATCGGGCTTCCTCTTTTCCATCTGCTCCAAAACGAATAATTCGTTCACCATTCTTTGCATAGAAGAGCGTATTTCCTGATGTATCTACAAATCTTACCAAGTTTTCCATATCAAATATCATTTAATACTATGTCCCCCTTTTTCACTTGTCGCTGGCATCCGAGCAATAAATATCGGATCTGAGGGTTCTTCCCTCTACTCTGATTCACTTATATCTCCCAGTGTCGGCTCGCCTGTAACGTACATGAATAAATCTTCTTTCTGAAATCCAATAATTTGAAATGTAAGATTTAAAAGCAGTACATCTTCTGTCATTTTCTCATTGATCAGAGTTCTGAAATCCATAGGATGATGCCAAATAATGTCGTATATACTCAATGTAATAATCCCCACAATCTTTTCTTCCGGATTATCTCTGGCAACAATTTCATGTTTCCTATATGGACGCTTCAGAAAAGACGCTTTTATCTTTTCCATACCATCTTCATCATATAGAGTAAAACTCAGATCATCATCCGGATTGTCATAACCAGTATCATTCACTGCATACTGATTGGGGAAATACGTTTCCCCATTCAAGACTGCTCTCTTTGCTTCGATAGCAGATATCAAAATCTGTTGTGAATTTTCATTTTCACTCAGCACTGCAGCGTACTCTTCATCATCCAGAATTATTTCCATTCCTAATCTACCCCATAGTCTCTTCATGTCTATCCCTCCTAAAAGTCATCTTTTCCTCAGCATCCCTGCTCGATCAATACTGCTTCATAGTAGTCATACTCTTCCCGTAATTCTTCTCCATCTTTATAAAAGTCCTGTAAGACAGCAAATATTTCTGCCAAAATCATTTGCTTTGGAATCATCTTCGCATATGACTCCGGTGTGGCATCCTCTGCCATAGTTCCATCAAAATAGAACCAATTCCCTCCAATACTGCAGACCACGCCATCCTCATTCGGACTCGAAATCAGCTTGACAACGCCGTTATCATAGCCTCTTTGAAGCATCTCTTTTGATATCATATTGATTCACGTCTCTCCTTTCTTCACTTCTGTTCGTGTTTAATATGTCTGGATCTGCCGCTTCTGAATGACAGCCATAACATAAAAATACCGCCGTATCCACATTTTGCACTGGATACGGCGATAAATTCGACATTTAACCCTCTTCGTCTAAAGTGGGCGCCGGTGAAATGCTGGTACAGGTAATTCCTTCATAGTATTCAGGCGTACCGTCTGCCTTTTCTACTCTGTTTGTATACGCATATCCGATAACGCAGATCGGGTCGTTCTCCTGGATGTTTTCAAGGACGTACTGAGCGTTTCTTCCAAACAGGGTAACTTTCGGCATATTAACATGTCCATTGGTGTATGTCCTGACCGTCAGAATAACAATATCTTTGTCCGGCACCTTAAAAATGTGAAATGCTGTGCCGGCCAGTCGTATTTCATTCTCGTCATCTACATACTCGCCTCTGGCTTCTTCCAGACCAAACCGGGATTCTATTTTCTTTAATGCACGAGTTATTCCTGCACCGACAAAACTTTGCCGATAAATAGTTTTTCCTCCGGTTCGGTCATACCTCTTTGTCTGCACGGTACCGAGCAGTGATACCCTGTCTTTCTCTGAAATCGAGGCCAGCACTTCCTGAGCCAGATCTCCATACCACGTTATTTTCGGGTAATTACTACGGCTCCCTCCTGCGGAGGTAGCTAATGACATTACCACTGTCTCCGTTCCCGGCACGTGGAACAGGTGGATGACTGTCCCCGTCATCTGCACGCTGTTCTCATTGATCAGTGCCTTCCGATACGAAACTGAGTTTTCCATTGAGTTGCTCATATCTTGATCCTCCTCTTAATTATTTAGGCAGCTCCTTATCGGTCCCTGCCTTTCATAATAAAGATGAAAGATATTGCAGCTCCTAAAAACTACTATATTGAAAGCTCCATTGTTCCTATTTCACGCCGCCGCAGCTTCCTTTAACTGATCCGAGGCAATCTGGATAACAGAAAACTCTTTTTTCTGCGTCAGATATTCGATCACTTCTTTGTAATTTATGACAGAAACAAAAATATGATCGTACCGCTGCTGTAAATCCGGAGAGCTCAGCATATCCAAGAAACTGATTAAAGCATCCGCATCCATTCCATCTGTATTATCAAATACTAATATTCTGTAAGAGGATAATGCGTTAATCAAATCCATAAGAACAAACCAGATCCGCGCTCTTTCTCCACTGGAAGCTGACTTTGATGCATCATACACCTTATCTCCGTCAAGGAGCTCAATTCTGAACCCATCGCTGCAGTCTAAACGAACCTTGTATTTAGGGAGAATTTTTCTCACACTCAGATTAAAATAATCCTCAAGAGGTTTCAGGCTTCTCTCCAGAATCTTCTGCCGGATTCCTTTTCGCGGATCCAGTTCACGGACGAGTTCCTCATAAGCATTCAGTTGATTTTTCTTTTCTTCAACGATTAACTTATGTTCTTCCACTGTCATGTTCTGGATAATAGCTGCCCTCTTCTTATTCATTTCCTCTATCTGGATTGCAATCTCTTTTATTCTTTCTGCCGAGGGCATTTTCCGCTCTTCCGGCATATGTTCCCGCAGGTATGCAATCTGTTCTTCCAGCGACTTTCTTACCTGATAGTTCCTCATCTGGGATTCCAATCTGTTCTTCGTCTGATACCATTCATTCTTCTGCCTGTCCAGTTCAGTTACCCGTTCCTTTTGTTTCGTATATTCCCTCATAAGATTATCTATTTCCGTCTGCAGTTCGGCTTTAATAGAAGTTTTGTCAGTAGAGCACTTCAGCTTTGGCGAAATAGGACAAGTGTCAGACGAAAGCCCATTCAGAATCTTATACATATTATTTCCGTTGGTCTTTATCGTCGTGACTACCCCTTGCAGATTGATGATTTCTTGATCAAGCCTCCTGATCTCATTTTCAGCCTGACGTATCATATTCTCGTCTGGTTTTTCAAGATCATCACCCAGTTTTGCTTCTTTCTCGCGTATTTCCCTCTGTACTCTTTCTCTCTCCCGTTTAGCTGCTTCATAAGACTTTACCCCGGCCTGCAGTTCCCCCTGTTCTTCCAGCAGCTGCTTCATGCTATCCTCAACCTGTTCTGCTGACTCTTCAATAGGAATCGTCTTTGTTCCCATCCGCATGGATGTTTCCTGTATTTCCTGTTTCAGTATCCTTCTCTGACGTTTGCTTTGGTTCCAAATCTGATCAATATCCCCCAGATTGATCTCAGCACCGGGGAGCAGCTTTTTGAGCAATGCCTCACCAGCTGATGTCATGTTACAAAAACTAAGCAACATTTCCCATTTCACTTTTACAGCCAACAGGTTGTTTTCCATCAGATATGCCGATAATTCCCCGCTGCTTAAATTGGACAGAGCCTCTGCTGATGTCATCAATTCTGCAGTGGTAGAAGAGGTTCCGGTTCTCTTCTCTAAAAGCTCACTGATACTTTTCTGTGTAGTTACTTTTCCGTTTAACCTCACCTCATTTCTTCCTGACGATACTGTCCTTGTAAGAGTTCCGATATCCGGAAACTGAAGTTCTACCACTCCTTTGTCACATCCGCCTGCTATAGGTTCTGACGGGGCATTCCCGGTAATTCCGTATCGTATTGCCTGCAAAACACTTGACTTTCCAGTCCCGTTTGCCCCTACAAGGATATTTACCTTAGCCGGAGTCATCTGAAATTTCCTCACACCTTTGAAATCTGTAATCCTAATATGCCCGATTTTCATCCTGTCTGCTCCTTTCGTCATCTCTTTTACATTATAAATATGCCTGTAAATCAGCGAATTGAAAAACAGCCCTTCCCAGAGCTGCTTTAAAAGTTCACACTATGTAAAACTATGACAGACTATTTGTATGCAAAAATCATACCCTGCGTATGACTACAAATCTTCAATTCCTACACCATCTATATCTTCCATCGTATCCCAGTCTTCTATTTCAGGTATTTCACTCCACTCCGGCTGTTCTGTTTCCGTCATGCTTTCAATGGACTGATCCGACTCAACCACTCCCTCAAAAGTATCTGGCAATCCATCCGGTATTAACTTCTCCATCATATCCTGCAGGGTGCTTTCCAGACTGCTGTTAAAGAACACGTCAAGAAAATCAATTCCCTTTCCAGTACTTTCATCCAATTGGCTGACTGCCTGCTCTGCTGCCACATCTCCTACGCCATCGCCATAGATATCATTGACAGATTTCACAATCAAATCAACCAGATCATTTGGATCTTCTTCCTGCCCGGTCACATCATTTACAATGGAGTCATTGGTGACAGTCCAGATATCATCTCCAATACGGATCGTCCTCTGTTCAACATCATCTGCGGACATCGTAACCAATTCGTCCATTCCTCTAATGATATAAGGCTCCATATCTTCCAGCGTCATTGCGATATCACTGTCTGTCATTCCATTTTCCCGCAAGCCCTCAACCAGATTTTCTATAGAAGGCATGATCCCATTTTCAGAATATGCTGCCACCTCCGCCGTCAATGAGAAAAGTCTGGCGTTATCCGACATATCTGTTTCCATATACAGCTCGCTAAGCGCAGTACTCATCAGTCGGTCTACCACCTGAACATCAACATCCTGAACTTTGTCTACCAGATCTCCACCGAATGAATAGGTATCATTATCAAGATATTCACGGAATCCGTCAATGATATCATCATAGACATCCTCTTCTTTGCGCTCTGTTCCCTCCTCGTCCTCATCATCGGCTTTTTCTTCTTCCCCACCGCTTTTACTTATCTCGTCCTGACCAATGGCAGCTTCCGTAGGATCAACCTTTTGTTCCTCATGCTCCTCTACAGTGTCTGGGATTTCCTGATCTTCCTGCACTTCCTGCACTTCTTCCGCCTCAATATCTGGTATATCTCCGTCAAATCCTCCTTCTTCGTTCTTTTTCTTCTGTTCTACATCTTCATTCCGCTCCTCGGACTCCTCAGTTATCTCCATATCATGATTTGAGGTGTCACCGGCTTCCCTTTCATCATTTCCAACTTCGGAGGATTCTTTTTCCGCCGGATCTCCTCTGTCGCTGTCTTGCTCTTCAGCTTTTCGGTCAGACTCAACATCTCTATTTTCCGGGCTTTCCACATCTTCCGATTTATAATCTTGCAGATACTCTTTGAATTCTGAAAATCCATCTTCCTCATGTATACTGATATATTCCCTTAGTTCGTCTGCATCCTCTGTTTCTGGGCGCTCAGATTCATCGCACATTTCCGGATCATAGTCTCCTGTTTCAGATATTCCATAGCGATTGTAGTAGCTCCCATCTTTCTCTATGAGTTGATTGTCCGGATGTTCCTCATTATATCGTTCAATATCTTCAGCAAAAGCATCTCTTTCGGTATCCAGAAAATTTTGAATATCCTTTTCAACATCTTTCGGTACATATTCATCTACTTCTGTACGCCCCGCGGAATCCTTTTCTATATTCGATACAAGCATATATCGGCTTTCTACATCCGCTCCCGGAACATGTAATGCTTCTTTACAGTCCTCATACTTGTCTATTGTATCCTTTATGGCAGCTTCTCTGTCCTCTGCTTTGGATATCCCTTCTTCAATAGCTGACTTAAGCTCCGAAACTTTTTCAAGTTTTGCTTCTAATTCCTGGCGTTTATCCGCATCTTCAGGATTTTGCAGATGAGACTCCAATTCCGTTTTTATCGCAGCTTCTCGGCTCTCGATGAAAAAATGGTCTTTCTCAAAATCGTCTATTAACTGCTCAAGTTCCGGAAGAACCGTATCCTTCAGATATATTTCATGGTCGCTTAGCTTTTTCTCGGTCCTTTCAACAAAATCCGCTTCTACCTCTTTTGTATAATGTTCCTTGAGCTGCTCCAAAGTACACCCCAGCTCAGCTGCCTTTGCCTCAAATACTTCCCGCCTCTGTCCCGAAGCAATATCCAATCGAGCTATGGTATTCCCAATGGGGATTTCTGTTTTTGGATTACGTATTTCCGAATTCAATACTCTGCCAAACGGAGAAACATGATAAAGGTTTTGCCCCAGTTCTACCATGCTAATTCTCGGAACACCCGCCGTCCGCACTTCTCCATTTATCACAGTATCAATATTCTGATAGAAGCCCCCTCTCCATATCTTCATGGAACCGTTCTGTATTGCATCTTTCGTCATATCGAATCCGAAATGCTGACCATACAGTGGATTGACCGAACGCATTGTCGATACCATTTCACGATCGATTTCACCCGAATTCTCTACAAATCCGGAATCCTGTACACCAAATTGATCCATAAAGACAGAGTCTGCACCTACATCGGGTGTTTCGTCTACAATGCTGTCCACATCTTCTTCCATCGTCACCGGATCTTTTTCAGCTGGAAACATCGCATCTAAGATTCCCCGCAGGACTTCTTCCAGCAGTGTTTCAAAAATATTGCCTCTGATAATCCCCAATACATCTACAGCTATGGTTCCTCCTGATACTTTATATTTGCCGTCAGCTCCTACTTCATCATTCTTGCGGGCCTCGATATCTACTCTGAGTTTCTCCCATGACACAAAAATATTTCTCGACAGATGCGTGTCCCGCATTTCCTGATAATGAGCCCTCAAATCTTCCAGGCTTTCCTGAATATTCTCTTCTATCCCCTGATCCTGTAAGGAATCACTTTCTCCAGCAGCTGCTTCTGTTATGTCAAAAAGTTCTCCATGCAGATCGGTATAGCGCTCCAGCGCTTCTGCAAATCTCTCTCCAAAACCGTCCGGTCCTTCTCCCCTGGCCGTATCATAAATGGACTTTAATGCCTCATCTCCTAATTCTGCCCGTAAGGCCTGGACCACTTCATTTCCCAGTTCCACAAAGTGGCCGGGTTCAACTGTCTCAAGATCCAGTTCTCTGATCTGTTTTAAATCGATCATCTCTTCACCTCCTCCCTTCTAATATGTCAGATATTGACTTGTTTCTAATCTCAACTACACAGTCTTTGAAATTAACGTGGCTAACATCCTTCATATTTATATTAGTACCTGCCGTATCTCGGCAAAACATATCAAGAAGGAGGACTACAATGAAATCTGAGAAGAACTGGTTGATTGTCACTGCGGTTATTGTGCTGCTGTTGTGTTCGATTGCCTCATACATAAATCGCCCCTTACCGGCCTATATTGATACCCCAAAGGACACTGCGGACGAAAACAAATCCTCAATCCCCGAAATGTCCATTTATGAAACAGACTCCCTGTCATTTCCCTATCCTGCCTCATGGCGTCAGATCCTGAAAAGCGGAAATGTTACCTTCCTATCCTCGGATGGATCATACCTGATGTTACAAGAGTCCACATACAATGCTCAGATCAATAATGCTACGGAAAGCTCTGTCCAACAAGAACTTGCGGCGTCTGGATTGACATTTATTTACTTTGAGAAGTTGACAACCAGCTCTTTTTTGCTTTCCTATCAGGAAGGAACTATTTATACCTGGGAATATGTCATGTGGGATCTGGACTCAGAATATCGTTTGATTCTATCTTACGAAGATCCCAGTTCTTACGAAGAACTCGCACTTTACATTTTTGAATCTTTCCACTGGGATAAAGTACGCTCAATCCCGGAAAACCTGTTTCTGGTATACTCGGTCTATGGAAATTTTGAATTCGCCATTCCTTCAGGGTGGACCACACAAACCTCTGGAGCATCATTCAATGCCTCGAACATGCAAACTGGTTCTCAACTATCTGTCACAGCATCACAGACAGATCTTCCGTCGTTGTCAGGAATTACACAAATCCAGTACGCAGAAAAAGTCTCTCAGCTCTATCCGGGACTCATGTTAAAAAGCTATGGAGCCGCAGATGAACAGGTGACTGCCGAGGCTGTTTACAATTCTCAAGCCGGAGAAAAGACGTTGTTCTATCACATTATGTACTTAAAGAATGGATTCCTTTATGAATTCTTGTTGAACACCCCTTATTCGGCAGGAAGCGATGATTATGATAATTTCATGGATTGCATTCAATATTTCCGATGTTTTTAACACAAATTAAGTCGGCAGGAACTTCTGATCCTGCCGACCTGTTAGGTTATCATTTATTTCAACTATTCATGTTTCGATTATCTGCTTCTTCTTTTACCGTTTCCTTTAGCGGCCACATTCCTGCCCGTTCCAGAGCTTTCCAGTTTGCTTTTATGGCGTTTATTGTTTTTCCTGTTCTCATCCTTTGCTCAACCTTATATATGAGGCCTTTTTTTATCATCTCTGCCATTGCTGCGTGCACAAGATTCTCCGGAACTTCATATTGACTGGCAACCGCCTTCACTGTTCCTCTGAATGTAGGAACAATGTATTTTTTATCTGATACATAAGATAAATCTTCTATGATCAAGTCATAAATCTTTGTCACTGCCTCTTTTTGAGCCGGAATCTCAATAATTTCAGTGGCAGCACCTTTCAGCCATGTACTGATGGCGTCTTTTACTCCATATAAAATCACCCGTTTATTACACCGATATCGCAAATACTCGACCGGAAACTGAAACTGTCCGCTACCTGCAAAAATAATATAATTTTTAATTTCCGGAAATTCTATAAAAAACTGATAGATCCGGTTCATCATAATAACATCGGTCATGTTTCTTTTATGAAAAAATGCCGCGTCCTGCGTATCAACCACTTCATCCGCTATTTCATAAATATGCTCCTTGTCAAGCTGAATACGGTCCACTGAAAAATCAACAAAAAAATAAATCTTTTTAATATGCAGGTTTTCGTCTATAGATTTCTTCCATTCATTAATATCTGGTTTCAGGCGACACAGCTTCTGAAGGGAATAATTCCAGTAATCAAAATTTACAAATGCCACTGCCTCCTGGTCTGTTATTGTCTCACTCTGCTTTTTCCGCTTCCCAATCCGATTAAACCAACTCATAGTTTCCCTTTCTTTCTCTCATTTAATGTCTGCAATTTACCAAAACATTAATTTTATCAGGCCCGTAAGCCAGTACTTTGCAAGTTATTCTTTTTTTCAATTTCCACGTCGTATTTGTAATATCAAGAATCTCTCCGTTCATATCAGCCTGTACGATCATATCGGAGAGCTGTGTAAGGATTGCCTCATATTCTTCCATGGTAATCCTTGTATTGCATGAAGTGTTCTCTCCTCTATAAGGGCACGAATAGACGATTCCTCTTGAACTTCTCTCCAATTTTAGTTCACACGGCGTCCCATGCTCTCCACAAAAAAGATGGAGAAGCTTCCATGAGTCTCTTATAATATACTTCACTCTCTCACTCCTCGCTACAAAAAATATAGAATTCTCTCGATTATGACTCCGGTCAGAACGAACGGAGCATATGCAATCTCTGCCGCCTCTTTCTCCCACATCTTTTCTAATAGACGATATAGGATCAATAACATATTTGCCACAAAAATCACCACACCGATTTGATATCCCAGCCATAGAGACAATGACGCCATCATAATAACGTCGCCTCCACCACCGCCGAAATAGCGGGCAATGATCAGATAGCATCCGCCGACAAAACATGCCGAGAAACAGGCCTCACCCCAGGTCGGGCCAGAATTTAGAATAATCCCTGTGATACTTGCAGGTACGAACAATAATAAGAAAAGTTCAATCGGTATTTCTCTTTTCCTAAAATCAAGGATCGCACTATAGATCATAATTCCGACAAGAAGGAGTGTGATCACATACGATATGATATTCTCCACCACAATGCACCTCCCTTCACTTCTATCTCTCATAAATATGAAAGATATTGAACCCAAAATGTAAAAGCGAAGGACTACTGCCTCCGCCTTTACTTTATAGTTCGGGAAAAGGGATTGTTATACCTTCTTTGTTGCCCGAAAAGCCTGAAATTCTTTCTCCGTCGAAACACCTAGTATTTCCCAGCAGCGTTCTTCCAGCCATTCCATATCTATATCACGGGATTCTGTGTACCATACCCCGTTAATCACATCATAAAATATTTTGGTTTGATTTTCTTTTAATGCTATGTAAATCCGTTTCACCGGTTTATCTGTCTCATTTTCCTGTCCTTCTTTTCCCCAATATGCAATGCGTTCTATATCCGGTCTTAAATTCCCGTGGTAATCTGCTCTCTTCCCCTCCTGATAGCATGTCATCATACAATTTAAGAGTTTTGCCGTGACTTCGGCATCTGAAAAAGCGGAATGATAATGCTCTGCCTCTATCCCGAAATAGTCTGCAATTGTCTCCAGTTTGAAATTTTCCACACTTTCTGATGGCACAAAGTCACGTGCCATTAAAAGTATATCAAAAGAATCCTGACAGCACCATTCAATCCCATGCCTGTAAAAGCACTGCTTCAAAAACAAGTCGTCAAAACGCATATTGTTGTATCCCGATACCGGTAAATCTTCAAAGAAAAACAGAATATCTTCCAGGCATTCCTCCTCATAAGGCTCTTTATCCAGCTGTTCTCTCGAAATGCCCGTCAATTTTTCAATCTCCTCCGGGAATTCAAGACACTCTGGCAGACGGATATAACGATGGAGTCGGTCCTCTTCAACGAATTTTCCATCCTTTTTCTTCAGCCAGATAGCCCCTATCTCAATAATGCGGTGATAGAGGGGGTTAGTCCCCGTTGTCTCCAGATCATACAGAATAAGGTTCTGGCACTCTGCAAGTCTTTTTTGCACCTCATCCACAGCGCGCTGACTCCTCCAATAGAAGAAGCTCGGCTGTCTGTTTTCTGCTTTCTCCATTTCTGCATTCCTCCTATGCTACATTTTTGCCTGCCGTATGGCTATGTTCTTTCAGCCAGCGTTGGCATGCATCCACCTGCTCCTGACGCGGCCCTGAAATGGGGCTAATCTGTCTCGGGAATGTGTTTGCAATATACAGAAGAGAATCCATATCCTTCTCCGCCAGCTGTGCAACCGTATAATTTTTCCCCTTCTGCCGGCCGATTGTAATGATGACATCTTCATAATTCGTGACTGGTTTTCTCTGCTCCTGTGCTGGCTGTGTTGCTTTTTCCCGCACTTTTTCCGCTGGATCACCAATTTTTTCGTCTGTCGGTTTATTGCTCTGCTGCTCTTCCATCTCAAACAAAAGTTTATAGTCTTTTGCCGGAAGCCCCAGATAATAAACTGCCGCATCGTCGAAAGCTCTTTTTATCGCCATTTTTATCGGATAGCTTTTTGCAATCGGGTTACGTAGATTCGCTTCTGCAGCCTCTCCGAACCCTCTTACCTCTCTTCCAGTCTTATCCCAGATCCTACAGCGGACAGAAACCCTCGCATTATCACAAATAAATGGTTCAAAATCAAATTCAGCATCTGTCTCATATCGAATCACATGATCCAGGATTTCATGAGGCGAGCTCTCCTTTTCCGGAAAATCAATATTTCTGTTCAACAACTCACTGTATAGCTGCATTCTCTTCCTCCCTGTTTCTTTCTTCTGCTCCGCCCGGTAACTTCTCAGGATTCCCCAAAGTGGAAGAATCTTCTGCGTTTTCCTTGTACAACACGTTTAAATATTTCCCATACATAGCTGTCTGTATGAAATCCATCGACATAGATATTGGCTTTTTCCTGCCAGATCCCATAGTTTTCTGCCGGAATACGCTCCATACCCACCTCAGAAGCTAATTTTTCTAACTTCTGTGTATATTGAGTTTCCATTTCTTTACGGGCACCTTCCGCCGATCTATACACTCCTTCACACCATATTGATTCTCCATGCTTGTCTTTCTCACAGGATACTAAAACATATACTACTCTATTGCCTTTTCCCATTTCTTTATTGGCCTCCTTCCATCAGTGTATATTTCACATATTTAATATGAAGAAACTCCGCTCCTCTAAAAAGCAAAAACAACCGATAGTCAATGGATTCTGACTACCGATTGCTTTGTAAATCATGGGGTACAGACAAACAACTGATTGTCCTCCACCTTCCCCTTAAATCCTGTATCATGCCCATAATAGAGATACTCTTCTTTTGACTTAAGGTCCTGCAGATGTGGCAGCGCCTCTTCTGCAACAAGTTCTTTTTCTTTGGCTTCCAGATTTTTATTGATAAAGCCTGCAAAATCTATGACAGCTTCTTTTATTTCTGACTCCGCGGCTTGCTCAGTTATACTCAATTGAATACATCCTACATTTCCAGCAGGATTTAAAAGTAATTCCAGTCCGATCGTCTCTACATACATTCCGCGATAAAGTCCTGCTCCCAGAAACTCTAAATCTGTTGAGAAATACTGTTCCACTGTTCGCAGTAAATCTGTTGAAAATGGAATATCAAGACCGCTTTCTTCCATGATATAATTTTTTCCCTCTTCCAGAGCTGCTTTTACCCTCTCATCATATCCCTGAATCATCTGTGTCTCACTGTTTTCGGGATGACTGCGCGCATACTCCGGTACTGCAAGATAACTATATGCTGCCATCGCTGCTATAACTAATAAAAACAGGATTCCCCCGAATATAATACATTTTTTCATAACTGTCCTCCTTGTTTTAAAGCAGGCGGGTTTGCCCCGCCTGTTTTTCTTTGGTAATGTTTGTCTTCCAAAAACACAGCATCATAAACTGCACGCTTTAATTTTTGAGCCGGTGACTCCGGCAGTGTACAGTCCTCCGTCAGTTTCATCAGATTCAAAATCAAATCATATGCACTGTAACTATTTTGAATCTGGGCCGCTGTTTCCGGCAAAAGACGGATGGTGCGTTTCTTTCCTATAGCCTTCATAATCTTCAGTTGGCTGAACAGATGAGACAAAACAGATTCTGGATTTATCACATTCACTTCTTGAAAGTGTTTCATACGCTCAAGGAATACCGGGTACTGCTCCATAATCTCTGTTTTAATCCCTATATGTAATGAATTTACAGAAGCTTTCCCATCGTGTTTTATGAGAACACCTTCACCCTCCGCAACAGCGTTTTCAAGTCTCCATGTCGGTCTTGCCGATAGACTGGCATCATACGTATCCGATGTTGACAATCGTATCCCCGGAATCAGCTCCTCACAAATCTGATACCGTTCCCTAAGCCGTTGTCCCAGCTCCGGAAATTCTAAATAGACTGTACTTACAAAAGCGTCTACCTGCCAGCTCCGGCTGCATGGCGGTTCACCAACTAATTTTTCCAGCATATGAATTGTATTCCTAAAAAAGGACTGCGGTATATATTTGTAATGTGCAGACCCCATCATCACGATTTTTCGGATACCACTCTGAGGCAGTTCCCGAATCAGGGCCTTTACCGATTGAGGGGCGCTGTGCAGCCTGTGCATAACAAAAGTCGCCCATTCTACGGATTGATCGAAAACTGCATCTCCATACATCTTTGCTCTGGCACAAAGCGATTCCGGAAGACGGGGCGACGTAAAATACATCTGTCCATTGTAGCGGATAAAAAGCCGGCTTTGATTCTGCGCCTCCAAAAAAATCTCTTCACTTCCTCCCTTCCCTTGAATCTCCTCCAGAGAAAGAGTCTGCAATGTGGGAAGGCTCCTTGAAAAGTAATCTCTGATCGTCCCCATATAAATAACTTTGCCCTTTGGAAAACCTGACTCCTCCATTCCAGATATTCCGTTTTTACCGGATGAAGAAAACGTCTTTTTCAGCTGTTTTACATCCAGAACTGGCAAAAGTTCAATCTGATCCGTTTCCATGTCTATTACATATGTATGCTCTGCCAGTTCCTCAACAAGCTGTGTAAATGCATTCAGTTCTTTTCCTCTTTTCAAAAATGTGTCGCATATATCCATCCTGTCTCCTTTCACCTTTAACCCTAAAACTCCTGCCTTCTTTTTCATCCTTACAAAATTAAATATGAAAGAAACTGCTCTTATTTTTGATTCATACAAAAGAGCAGCGATCACCATATCTCCATGACCGCTGCTTCTGTTTTATGGACTAATCACCTGTGTTACTGCCTCTTTTGTAACCTGAAACGTAGATTCCTGCCCTGAGCGCGGAAACCAAAATTCTCTTTCTGTTGTAACTTGTACATGGACTTTATTATCTGCGATTGCCTGATGATTGAGCCTCATAGAAATGGGATTATCGAAGTCTGCACTGGAAGCCAACAACAAACTGCTCATCAGTGACACCTTGCCCTCATCCAATGTATTGTCGTAGCTCATACCGTACGCTGCACTTCCATCAGCAATCAAATCTGCCCTGGTCTGCGCATATACCGAGGCTTGGAACAGGTTAATTGATTCCGCCACGCCTGCCATCAGGAATATTCCTAATGCGCAGATCAATGCTCCTAAGAGCATGGAACCGTTTCCTTTCTTCCACTGTATCTTTCTCACTGTCCACCCTCCTCTTTCGTCTATGGGACTGCCGGTCTTTCAATCATCATTGTGATATCTGCGGCAACCGTTGAGTTCGACCAAGGGGAAATCGTATTGACCTTTGCTTCTACCGTACACTTGATCAATCCCCCTTTCTGCCATATTGACCCCATATAGTTTCTGATATTTACGGAAACAGAGCCTGGTTCCACTCCCGGAATGTCCTGCGCCATATCCTCTACCAGCAGTTCCGCAGCCTGCTGTGCCTGACTTTGACTTTCGCAGATAACCGCTGCTCTTGCGGCTGAATATGTAGTATACTCAATAGACTGTCTTGCCAGGCCAAGCTGCGCGGCCATGATAATCGCACCAAATACCAACATGATTGCAGGCAGTACCATGGCAAATCCCAGAAGCTCGCCTCCACCTTTGCGCCAATTTATATTTTTCAAAACAGCACGCATATCACAACACCTCCAATTGCACCGAGTAACAAATAGGGTGCAAATTTTACTTTTCGGCCAGTTCCCAGAGTTTGATCAAAATCCATCGTCATTAAAGACCAAATCCCTGCTCTCATATCTGTCAGAGTATCCCTTTTATGAATAGCAAACTCAATCAGCAAAAGAAGGACGGACGCAATCGCCACAGTATAAATCATAAATTCCATACCCCCAACTGCGAGAAACGCCATAATAAGCTTGAGATCTCCCATGCCCATAAGCGCTGCCATTCCTAACAGGCTGACAAGAAAGAGCAGTATGCATCTCATAATCCCCGCTTCCATACCTTGATGGTAAAACGTATATAATATCCCCAAGGTTATCACTGGTAAAGTAAGCAGGTTTGGCACTCTGCCTGTTCTCCAGTCGCAAGTTGCAGCAATTGCACCTGTCACAATCGCTGTAACTGCCGTAATGCCATCCATATTTACGGAGTCATTGATCCGCCGCTGCCACTACCTCCGATGTTAATACCATCGATTAAGTTCTTTGCGTCATTAACCTTTCCCTCCGCTGAGCTTACAACTCCCTGGATCGCAATAGCCAATACCGCAACAATGGCGATGACCAGCGCAAACTGGATCAGTTCTGCACCTTCTTCGTCAAACAAAAAACGTTTCCAATATGCCATAGCATGTTCCTCCTTTCAAAATCATTGATTGTTTTTGACATTTTAAATATGAAAGATATTGAAATCACATTGAATTAATCTGCATCATAATGGGAATCAGCATGATAATCAGTAAAGGCAGGATTTTGAAAACCATTACCGGCAGCAAAACTGTATTTGATAATTTTGCAGCCCGCTCTTTTGCCTCCAATAGATTGGACTGCTTGATTTCCATGGACTTACGTCCAACGATTTCAGAAATCGGGATTCCCTTCTCATATCCTGCTACCAGAGCCAGAACAAAATCTGAAAAAACACCAACATCGTAACGAAGAGCGACTTCTTCCAACGCCCTCTGCCAGCTTTTTGCCCCGATTTCCGTTTCAGCCATTACCATTAACAGCTCTTCAGAGACTATACAGGGGATTTCTTTCGCAGTAGTTTTAATTGCAGATTCCACTGGAATACCAATCTGAGCAGCAGTTGCAAACAGATCAATAAATCTGGGTAATTCATTTGCCATACGTTTCCTTTTTTCTTTGGCTCTGCCACCAATCTGTTGCTCCTGGTACGGACCCATACAGAAAAAGATTCCTACACCGATGACAGCAACCACAATGTTCCTAAAAAACACCGCAAAACAGAGCGACAGACCGAAAGCCATAATACCGGTCATCCTCATTCCTGCTTCTCTTCTCCATCTCGGATCAATTCTCAGAACCCGGCAGTTTTTGATATATTTGTCCTGGGACATTCCCAATTTTCTCGCTATTTCCCTGGGATCTTTCTTCAGGAAAAAAGCGTCATAGATTTTTTCATAGAAATTACTGAAAATCCACTCTTCATCTGTCTGTCGCCCCATTTTTCTTGACGCATTTCCCAGAAATGCAATTGTAAAAAGAAATACGGAAGCCCCGACACTTGCTACTACCCACATCCTAAAGCCCTCCTGTTCCACGCCTGACTACTTTTCGTATTACAACCGATCCGACCATCGTAAACGCCAGAATACCGGCAAATACAGCTGTCATTGTCGGCGTCTGAAAAAAGGTTTCGATATATTGCGGTGAGCCGGCAAATAACCCTGCTATGATCAACAGCGGCATGACATCCATCGTCCATATTGTGATATTGGTATCTGCAAACAGACTTTTTATTTCCCTCCTGAGCAAGATTCTGCTGCTGATATTACGCGCTACTGTTTCCACAACCTTTGCCTCACTTCCTCCCAGTGTGTTTTGCAGTGTCAGAGAAAGCGCTACATCCATAGCATCCTCACTTTGAAGCGTGTCTGCCGCTCTCATAAATGCCTCTTTTACACCAAGTCCAACTGTCAGGTCCGCATCAATCTGCCGGAAGCTCTCTTTGATTGTGTTATGGATAAAAGGGCTTTTACAAATATCCGACACAGATTGCTGTATTGTGAGACCGGATCTAAGAGAGGCTGCCATCTGCTGTAATGCCTGCGCATAGCGGTTCTCAAACTGTTTCCGTTTTCGCTCGCTTTGCAGCCTTAACGCCAACTCCGGCAATACCAGCCCGATCACACCAAGACCGAATGCAATCCCTGCCGATTTGACAAACAGATAGAGTGCCAGCATCATTCCCGTATATCCCAACAAGCCAAGTGCAAAATATGTTTTGACTGTAAAGGGGGTTCCATAGCTTTTTAGATGCGCTTCTAAAAACTGCCTTCTTTCTCTATCTGGTTTTTGGCGCTTCGGCAGACTTCTCTGCGATTTTATGTGCATAATCATGGCTGCTGCAAAACAAAATATAGCCCCGTAGACCGGCACGACCAATAAACTAAGCCTCATAGACACCTCCTACATTCTGTTGAAAATTGACTCATCTACAGTAACCTTGTTGTTTTTCATCTTTTCCAGCAGTTTTTTCGGTATGTATCCTGTCGCCTGGAACTTTCCATCCCGATATACAAAAATATCCTGCAGCTTTAACCGGCGCTGCTCCAGGCCCGCCACATGGGTAATATGCGTGATCTTTCTGGTTCCATCCACCATACGGGAAACATGTACAATCAGATCCAATGCTTCTGATAACTGGATCGCCTGGGCTTCCGGTGTAAATGCACTGTCTCCATACATGGAATACAGTATGGGCATTCGCGCATTGATCAGATTTGTTGGTGAATTGGCATGGACCGTAGAAAGGCTCCCCTCATGCCCGGTAGACATGGCGCTGACCATATCCACAATCGTTTCATCACGGATTTCCCCAACGATAATCCGATCAGGTCTCATACGAAGCGCATTTTTTACCAACGCTCGTACAGATACTGACATAATACCCAGCTCAGCAGATGCGATTCTTGCTTCCAACCGCCTGATATTACTGCGGTTATGCTTCAGCTCACAGCTGTCTTCAATCGTTACCACCAGCTCATTTTCCGGAATTCCAAGCAAAAGCATATTTAATAATGTAGTTTTTCCGCTGCCAGTTCCCCCTGAGACGATAGTGCTGGCTTTCCCCTCTACAGCCTTCATTAAAAAATACAGCATTTTTTCGTCCAGGCTATGGAACGCAAGATAGTCCTCCCCCGTATATGCTTTTTCCGGGAAGCGTCGTATCGTAAGTGTGGCTCCGTCTGGCGATATGGGCGGAATCGTACTGTTTACACGGGAGCCGTCTTTTAATCTTGCGTCAACCAATGGCGTGTGCAGATTAATTTGTCTCCCAACCGGCTGGATAATCCGGTTTATAACTGTCATCAGGTGCTCTTCACTTACAAATTCAGCGTCTGTCTGCTCCACAAGACCATTCCGTTCAATCGAAATATGGTTAAATCGCTGAACAATAATCTCTGTGATTTCCGGATCATGTAAAAAGGAATCAATCGGACCAAGCCCTATAATGCTGGACAATACGACTTTCTCAATTCGAGCTTTTACCGTATAGTCGTTTACCGGAATCTTAAAAATCTCCCCTTTTACATATTCTCGGATTTTTTTCTGTACATCCTCTGACAACCCCGACTTAGAGATTTCTTCTTTGAACTGTTCTGATACCGTCTGGATTACCTGATCTGCCATCTCCTGCTCCGTTGCAGTCGGATGAACAGCTACGCTTTCAACACTTCGGGCCGCGCGATTCTTTTTCTCTACATCCTTTCGGATTCTCTCTGTTAACAATGACATCTATCTTGCTCCTTTCTTCGGGAATAATTTCTGCCACAGAGTCTTTTTTGGCTCCTCCGGCTGTAGAATTTCCTCTGTTTCACTCAGTTGCTTCACCACATTCCGAAGCTGCTTTGTCATATCATGAGCAGCTGAAAAGACAACCGGACTGCCATAGTTGTTTTTCCGAACAACCAGCGGATCATGCTTAATCTTTGCCCAGCATGGATAAGCAAAACTCTCTTCCAACTCCGAAACAGCGATCCCGGTAGCCTTTGCCGACATGATATTATTGATGACCAAACGAAGTTTGCGCATATCAAAATGTACAGACTCCAGTGTATACAACATCATGTCCAGACAATGGGCACATGAGATGTCCTGTGTTACAATAAGCAGCACATAATCCGCCAATTCCATTGCCAGAAGTGTCGTATCCTTCAGGTCATTTCCCGTATCATAGAGAACAAAATCAAATCCACCGTAATCCTTCAAATTACGCATGATTACCTCCAGCTCCTCGGAACTGATATCCAGGCTTTCTGTATGTTTCTGCGGTGCCGGGAGCACATATAGCTGTGTATCCTCTTTCTGTTGAAGAAAGGCACGGATTTCATCTTTCTGATAACAGATTTCCTGCAGTTCTTCTCCATTCTTGACACGCAGCCTGATATCTTTTATCCATGTAACGATATTGACACCATTCATATCACAATCCAAAGAAGTACATACATCACCAAAACTGGTATCAAAATCCACAAGGCAGGTCTGGAATCTCCCCCGTCCATAACTGGTGAGTGCAAGACAGCAGGATAACTGAGTAGCGATTGTCGTTTTCCCCACGCCTCCCTTTGTTGAGGCAATGGCCACAACTACAGCTTGCTCCCGATAGCGTGTTGTTTCTTCTTTTGCAGACAGCAATTCTGTCTCTTTCCTTACCCGCTCATCTCTAAGGCTTAAAATAGTCTCCACTCTGCTTCTTTCGCCTTCTCCGCTGCCTTCCGTCTGTTTATACGTCTTTCCTGTATGTATAGACTCTTTCCATGCGGAAAAATCATTTCCGGTCTCAGTATCCATCTCCCTGAACTCCGCAGACTTGCCAGATGCCTCCTCGGGCAGATCATCTCCTGGATTTTCATCTGCTCTTCCGTCCGGCATTCCTACGAGCATACTCAGAAGCTGAGACGAACTATTAATCTTCCCTAAGAAGGGAATATTTCTCTCCTCAAATTTCTCGCGTCCTGCCGCTGTAATACTGTAGCCAAAGACATGGGAAGTTTTGTTCTGCTTTACAAAATCACCGGGCAGCGATTCCAGCATATTCTCACAGACAATCAGGAATTGATCCGGAGAGGCCTTACCTCTCTCCCGATATCCTGCTGGATCTGTAATTTCCGTAATCGTGCAGTCCTGTTCATCCAGCAGAGCACGCATTTTTACATCATGGATAAAGTCCGCTCGTTTATCACAAATGACATAGTGTTTCATTTTTTCACCTCATTCCCCCGCTGTCTGGTCTGCAGTTTTTTCTTCGGCTGCCGGCTGGTCTGCAGTTTGCGTTTCATTCTCTGGTTCAGCCGGAATTTCCACGGAATTCTCTGACGCTGTTTCCGCACCTACAATAAATCCGCCAGCATCATAAGATGGCTGATCCTCGATGGTGTACTGATACCCCTGCCCATTTACCAGACCGAAAGTAATCTCTCCATAACTCATGGCATGTACCAATTTCAAGGACTGCTCATGGTCTACCTCCAGCGTTACACCGGAGAGGACACCGTCTACCTTTGGTGCCGTCAGAACACGGATATTCTGCAGGATCAATGATGTCTGTCCATTTTCGTAGCTGGCATACACATTCACATAAGCACCGCTCTCTAACTCGTTTGTCACAGCAGAAAGATAGTTGCTTGGAACAGTAATCGCTATTGAACTGGGCTTCATCGCCATCTCTACCTTGCTCCCGCCATATCCGGTCAGCATACTCTTCATCAATGCGGTTCCCCTGGCTACGTCATAGCGCAGCACGCCAGCATTCTGCAACACTTCCGAATATTCTTCTGCCGTCACATACTGTTCACTGATGTCTGCCGCTTCTCCCATCTCTATGATGGTCGCATCTACTTCGATAGGCATCAGCTGCTCTTTTGTTACCTGTGTTCCCGCCGTATAATCCTCCCGAAAGACATATACCGTCCCACGCTGCGGTGCCAGAAACATATAAATCCCAGCTGCCGAGATGATACAGAGCGCAACTGCTGCTGCAAGTACCCAGAGAATCCTTTTGTTGGTTGTAATCTTCATAAATATTCGTAATCTCCTTTCATTTTTGTTTCCACTTTAAATATGAAAGAAGTTCTTTCATTTTCCATTCCACCCCTCTACGGAAAATAGGCAGAATCTCAAGGATCTGCCTATTTTGCATTTATGGTTCTCGAACCGCGACGATAATCAGCCGGGCCTCCCGCCAGTCATATGCGCAGGTTATCAATGTCAGAACCTGCGGCTCTTCTTCTGTCAATTCTTCAATCTCATACAGGCTCATCTGGCGGGCCTTTTGGATATAGTCGTCAAGAGTATGATCCTCACTGAAATTCACCTGTTGAAATGGAAACATATCCACATCAGCTTTCAGGACAGCCATAATCCGGAAAACCTCCATTCCCTCCAGTGTCTGCAGGAAAATCCGGGAGTGCGAGCGTTCATAGTCAGCGTCCAAGTATAAATCCAGATTGCCAAACTGAACGCCGGAATTCATATTGTGGCCATAAATGATCAAGTTTTCTCCTTCTGGAACTTTGCAGTTCCATTGAAAAAACAAGCTTCCGTTAATGTCCCACTCTTTTTTGTAATTTCTCCGCAAGTAATATTGAGGATCTTTCTCTGTACTTTGCATAACCGGATAATCAATCATTGTATCCGGTATCGTAATCCACGCCTGAATGTCCGGATAATCTTTCTTTAACGCGTCGAGATCCACAAGCGCGACATCTTCCGGCAGTTCCTCCGCCTTCTCTCCCTGATCCTCAGTATCTTGCTCCTCGTCCAGAAATGTATGCTTTAATTCTCTTGTCTCGCTTTGATTCTGCAGACGGTCCAATAGTAGTTGTTTGCACAGGATTCCTGCACTAATACAAAATATCAGTGCAAGAACTACCTGTAAAATTTTCAACACCTTATTCCGCATGGTCTTTTCTGCTCTTTTTTCTGCTGAGCGCAATGATAACGATTCCCAGTACAGATGCACCGCAAACACCTGCCAGTGCTAACGGAAGCAGTGGATTGTCGCCTGTCTTTGGTACAGCCGGTGTTCTGGCGTCTTTCATCTCAACCTTCTGGACTTCCATGGTATCTTCAACGACAAATGTAACCTCTTCTGCAATTTCATATCCATCCGGTGCTGCAGTTTCTTTCAGGATTAACTCTTCACCGACGGGAAGACGTTCAATCCGGTGAGGCTCTCCGTTCGTTACCCATTCTTCCAGCACATTTCCATCTTTATCGAGAATCTGAAGAGTAGCCCCCTCCAGTTCCTCCCCGGTTGTCAGATCCGTTTTAGAAATATCGACTTTCGAGATGTCATCCTCCATCTTTACTTTTTCAATGCTTCCATCTTCCTTTACGGAAAACTTAACTTCCTCTGCTGTCACATAGCCATCCGCATACGGAGCGGTCTCCTCGCGTAAAATGTAGTCTCCTTCCGGAAGTGCATATTCGATGTGTTCCGCCTCATCCGCCTTAGTCGTCCATTCCCTTACAACTTCGCCGTCTTTATCAATAATCTGAAGATGGGCGCCGTCTATCGGATCACCAGTCACGATATCTGTTTTCTGGAAATGTGTTTCTGTTGGCTGGTTTTCAATCTCCTTTTCAAGAGTAATCACCTCTTCATTCTGGTCTGCGTAATCCGCATTTATCTCCCAGATTTCTTCACATGGCAGATATCCCGGCGCTGCCTGTTCCTCTTTGACATAGTATTTTCCATGCCAGAGATCACTCTCAAATGCTGCCCTGCCATCTTCTCCGGAGACTGCCTGCTCGATAAGAGTATCTTTTTCAATTATGACTTCACCCTTGCTGTTCTCAATATCTTCTCCTGCATACAGTCCAAATACAGCTCCTGCAACAGACTCTTTCGACACAGCATCTTTCTTGAGCACGGAAATATCAATTTTCTGGCGTTCGTTTTTGTATTCCACATTCTCATAGACAACTGCGACTGTATCATTTTCTGCTGTCAGTGTGAATTCTTTCTGCTCCGGATTAAGAACAAAATGCTCGCCCGCTGTTGTCTCTTTCAGATAGTAGCTTCCAAGCGGAAGGTTATTGACCTTTGCGATCCCCTCTTCGTCTGTTATCAGAGTTGTTACAAGATCATCCTTTTCGTACCGGATGATACGGTCGCCGTTTTCATCAACTGCATTATCAGGGGAATAAATGGTATCTTTTGCGTATAATTCAAAAGCTGCACCTTCGACACCCATCTCCTCATACACAAAATCCTTGAATACTCCGGTATCCTCAGATTCTGTACCTGTCACCGCGTCTTTAATTCCTCTAAAGAACCCAGCCGCTTTCTCAAGAAGAGATTCCCCTTTGACTTCCGTCAGCTGTTCTCCAACCTTTTTGAGTGTCAGGCTGCCTACCTGCTCGTCATTGTATTGAACAACCTCGACAATATAAGCTCCTGTATCCGGATCAATCTGATGTGGCGTATCTGAATTGATTACCAGTTCAATTGCCTGCGCAGCATCCTTTTCATAGGTTCCGGAACCTGTAATCTCCAGCTTGGATACTTCTTCGCCATCATGGGTCAGACTTTCTTCATACCCCTGCCTTACATAAGAATCCGGTGCTTTGATTTCTTCAATGCGGTAATGTCCTGCTTTCAAAGGTTGCGGCAGTACAAGATATCCTTCATCATTTGTAGAAAACTCGGAAATTTTAGTTTTCTCCGGATAATTAATCACCTGCTCAACATATTCCTCTTTTTCGCAGTCCCATACTTTATAGGTTGCGGATTTTTCTAATACCGGCCGGTTGGTCTGCGCATCCTTTTTAATAATCTTCAGCAGGAATTCAAACGGACGGTCATCAAAGACTCTCCACTGCTGAGGCTCCCTGTCATCGTGATCCACCGTAACCACAAACGGATTTACCTGTTTCAGATTTTCCGGAGTTTTGGTTTCTACGCACACATATTGTCCATACGGCAGTTCCACGCTCTTTGCGTATCCCTTTTCATCTGTGATAAGTACCGGTACTTCCAATTTTTCACCGTCTTCATAATATGTTGCTACCTTCTCATCCGTAAAATCATATGCAATAAAATCTTCTGCGGTATAGCTGACGCCATTAGAAGGCTTGAGGCTGCCGTCTTTCACTTCTGACAGTTCACTGATCAAATAAACCGTAAACTCAGCACCTTTTACCAGATCTACTTCCGTCTGCTCTCCATCCTCGCTTATTTTGATGATCTGGAATGCCTGACGCATTACTTTTTCATATACAGTCAGTTCTTTCAATACAATTTCTTTTTCCTGACCTTCATAGGTTAATGTAGCGTCATATTCTGTCTTATCAAGCTGATATCCCGTTGGCGCTGTAATTTCTTTTACATACATGGCTCCCAGATACACATCCGAGAAAACAATTTCTCCGCTTTCCCCGAATGTCTTCTGCTGGATTAAACTGCCCTTTTTGTGAAGCACGCCCGTTCCATCCGGTTTCTGTATATCTTCTTTTGCATATAAGCCGTATACAGCACCTTTCAGATCTGCATCTCCCTGGCTGACAAATCCCTGTGTATCAACATCCTCCTTATTCACTGTAATCTTGCCCTTAACCGGTTTGTCCTCTGCTTCTACCTTTACGGTTGCACCAGCAGTAACTTTTACCGGATATACCGTCTTATTAATGGCATAGTTTACAGGTGCTTTAATTTCTTTCACATACACCGTTTTCAAGCCGGCGTCAAAATAATCGCTGTAAATTGTTCCGTCCTCGCCAGTTGCAGAAATCTGCGTTACCAGATCCGTGCATGCACTATCTTTATAGACACCATAAACTGCCCCGTCTAACGGATTCTTTGTTTCCGCATCTTTCTTTACGATCTGAACCCGTGCAAGGTTTAGCCACTTTACCTTAAATGATACCGGTCCCGCTGACTCTGATATAAATGCACCAATCGCCTGATTTCCTGATCCAGTGGAATCAAGTACCAATGTCTTCCAGCTTTCCCGGATTGATCCGTACAGAGATCCGCTTTCAAAATTCCCTGTCACTGTTAACGGCGCTTTCAGATAAAAGGTGTCTCCACCATATACTTTTAAGCTGCCGCCTGTTGTATTGGTCCCTTTTGTCTTGTTGTATCCTGTTACTCCCTCCGGAAGCTTAATGGATATATAGTTCCGATGGTCTCCATTTAGTTTGATATCCGGTGTTTTCTGCGTATCGCCTTCTCTGACTGCATTTACATTTGTGCTGGACAAACTCAGCTCGCCTTTTGGCGGCTCCTCCAAAGATGTAAGATGATTAATATAATCAATCACCCCCGCAGCTACAAGGTTCTCATAAGGGCAGCCTGTGAAGGCAAGATCCCCCGCATAAGCGTAAGATGCGGCAAGATGGGTATATACATATTTTTCTTCGGCTGATTTCCCGGCCAGATAGGAACCTGTTATATCCCCGGCGCCACCGTATCCATAATATAAAACCTTTTGCAATGTCTTATTGGACTCCAACACATCTGCCACATAGTCTCCCGTCGGAGGAGAGGTTTTATGGGATTCCAGGCAGTAAGCCAATTTGCCATTCACATAAAACCAGCATGTAGAGTAGCTTCCCAGATAAGACGGGTAATTGATTCGATCTCCCTGTACCAGCTGCACAGTCTCTCTTGCGCGGGTTACAAGGCCGTCCGCCGCAGACATCATAAGCACATTTCCGTTTTCGATATCTTCCTCCAGCTGCTCCAGTTCTTTTTCAGACTGCTCTGGATCAAGACTCGTAATCTCTACATCTGCTTTCTGTGTAGATTCTTCTGCAGTATTTTCCTGTTCTTTTGTTTCTGTCTGCTGTTCTTCTTTCTGCTGTTCATCCGTATGCGAATCCTCTTCTGCATCGCCACCGGTATCTTCCTTTTGCTTATCCCCGCCATTGGACTCATCGTGAGCCTGTCCCTCTGAATCGGTTAATGTAATCCTCCGCTCAATGGTGTAGATCTCACTGCCGTCTTTTGGAACGACCAGATATTTTGCATAATATGTACCCGGCTGATCCGGCTTGTATTCGCTTCCATCCTCCCCGGTTATTTCTGACAGCGTTACAGTTTCTCTTTCCTCATCAAATTGGATACCTTCCATGCAGGTTTCCGCCTTGAAGTCCTTGTCAGAAATATCCTTTGTAATATCTGTTGCTTCCACGTTTCTGTTTTTTGGTTCAATCCCGTCGCCTTCTGCTGCATATGCCACATTTGATAAGCACGGCAGGACGCCTATTGCAAACGCAAGGAAAAAAGTGGTCACTCTTTTTAGCTTCACGCTTTTCATACATGTTCTCCTTTCTTCTGCCAAACAATTTGTTCTGCCAGCCTGTTCCCACTGATCCCATTTCTATATTTGAGAACGGAACAGTCTGTTTATCTGTTTCTTTCTCCACCTCCTTTGCTATTCTTAAATATGAAAGAAGTTGAAGCTAAAAACAGATCAGTCGAATAACCCCCAGAAAAAAGGCATTAAGGCTTTTTACAAGAGACAACATGTATTTTAGATTCCCTAAAAATATGCAATTTTATTATTATACATCCCTAATCTGTCTAAAACCTGTGAGAAACCTGTCTATATCATTTAGAATTCATTAAATTTCTATAAAAATAGAAATTTTTGCAAAAAGAATGGGAACCCAGCAGCATATTGCGTTGGATTCCCTCCCTTTCAGGCAGCCATATCGTCTGTTACACCTTTGTACTCTGCCCATATCGTATCCAGAATTCTCTGAACATCTGTATGCCATCTTGGTGTGTCCGCGTGCGCCAGAACCTGATCATACATTTCACCAAAATCATTACCATAATAATCTATATAGCCATTTTTAGAATAATGAGCTATATCGAAATTCATGAGGAAATCGTAAAAGCGATTTGTCATCCTCTCCAGCTTTCCTGACTTCTTCAGTCTTCGGTATTCCTTGATAATCACGGAGTACGGATACACGGTATTTCCATTGACAAGGATTGAAGCTTTTACAGAAAACTTCTCCATAGCATCCTGAATCTGAAGCCGGACATCACCTTCCCTTTTTGTATAAAACTGAGGAATTTCTTCGTCTATATCCGAGATAGAATCCAGCATCTTTTCGGCTGCATCAATCTCCTTCTTTCCTCCTGATATACGGACACTCTTATTCCTGCTATACTCTTTAACCATCGTTATTCTCCTCTCTGCATATTCATAAGAATTCCTGGATTGATTTTCTCCATCCGTCATCAATCACTTCATAGTTAATATGCCGAAAGGACCCATAAGTAAAAATTAAAACTTAGCTGTGCCAAGGAAGCCATGCACAGCAACAGATACAGCAATATACTGGCCGCAAACGCAATGATCTTTTTGCAATCGTCACCTTTGTTTCATTGACAGTGCAGAAGCGCCTATTCTGTCAAGCCTCTTCCGTTGAATGATTTTATTATAAGGTGCGAACCTTGCCATAACCTTGCCGAAATCTTGCTTTAACCTTGCTTTGAATTATTTAAAAAAGCCCTGTGCAGTCACAGAGCTTTTGGAAAAATGATTGTAAATGTTGTACCAGCGTCTGGGACGCTGGCTGCCGTAATACTGCCATTATGGATGTTTACCAGTTCTTTTGCAATGGAAAGCCCCAGCCCGTTTCCTTTGGCAGACCGGGAATGGTCACATTGGTACATCCTCTCAAAGATGTGCGGCAGGTCCGACGGGGCAATCCCCTTTCCGTTGTCAGCAACAATGATTTTTGCCTGCTGCCCCATATCTGTTACGGTCACGGACACCTGGTTTCCCCCGCTGTGTGTAAGAATATTCTGAAGCAGATTATTGAAAACACGCGTAAAAGCGGTAGCGTCAACCCGTGTCATATACTCTGCTTCAGGAATGGCAATCTCATAACTGAAACCACTGTTTTCCAATATGGGCACCCAGTCAGCCATGATGTTCCGGGCTAATTCGTTCAGGTCGCAGACTTCAAAATGAAAAACCTGCTCTCCTGCATCCAGTTTCACCCATTCAAACAGGGCTGTCACAAACTCTTTCAAATGGTAAGCTTTTTCCGCAGCCACGTGAATATATTCTTCCTGTTCGGCTCCCGTTACCATTTTGCTTTCTACTGCTTCCAAATAGCCAACTAAAGAGGCAAGCGGGGTTTTCACATCATGGGAGAGGCTCGTCATCAGGCGCTTGTATGCCTGCTCGGACTGCTTCTGCCGGATAAGACGTGACTGGCTGTCCATGGCGATCTCGTTAATATCATAGCAGATCTGCAGGGTCAGGTCACTCTCCCGCGCCAGTACACGGCGGTTCAGGTTCCCGGCCTTTATATCTGTCAGGGCGTCTTTAATTAGAGAGAGCTGACCACGGACACGGTGCAGCTTTGTCAGCAGATATCCAATTACAGCTGCAGCAGCCACAAGAAGTAATAGCAAAAAAAGAGTCATATCCATGTCTATGCCTCCTTGTTGAACCGATATCCCACGCCCCGGACAGTCTGAATGTAAAACGGCTGTTCCGGATTTGGCTCGATTTTCTTGCGTAATTTACTGATAAAAGACATAATGTTGCTATCGTCAAAGGCGTATTCCTCTTCCCACACCTGCGTATAAATCTGTTTTTTGGTGAAGACGCGGCCCTTGTTAGACGCCAGGAACACAAGCAGGTCAAATTCTTTGCCTGTCAGTTCTATTGGGATATTTCGGACAGTCACCATCCGATTGACTTTATCTATCACCATATCTTTCAGCAGCATGGTGGCGGCTTCGCTTCCGGTCACGGGATTTAAGGTCGTATAGCGCCGGATCAGGGAATTGATACGGGCCATCAGTTCATTAATACTGAAAGGTTTTGTTAAATAGTCATCTGCACCCATGCGCAGACCGGAAATCTTGTCCTCCTCATCGCTTTTTGCTGTCAGCATCAGCACCGGAACATTACTTTTCTCACGGATTTTCTGCAGTACCTGAAAACCATCCAGATCCGGCATCATCACATCCAGGATAATCAGGGAACAGCTTTCTTTCCATTCTGCCGCCATCTCAAGCCCTTCTCTTCCGCCGTAAGCCACTAACGCAGAAAAGTTCTCTTTCTCTACGCATTTTCTCATCAGAGCACAAAGCTCCCTGTCATCATCTATAATCAGTATCGTATTCATGCATTCGCCTCTTTTCTCGGTTTGCTGATTATTTTACTTTCAGTGTTTTCGCTACAGATTAGATTTTACTTGCTTTTTCTGTAGAATTCAACTTACAGAATAAATTTTCCAAGGACGTCATTTGTTAATATGTTTTTGAAAATGCAGTTCTTATTACTAATCCGCTATAACCTATTTCATATTGCTATCGAAGAGAGATTGACGAAAGGAGTGAAAGCGGTTATGCACAAAGAGCCATAGTTTTTCAAGAAACAAAGACAAACGACAAGAATATTGTTCAATGGAGGTATTGCAGATGAAAAACAAGGTGTTTTCCCTGGCAGAACTGAGGCGAGAAGCAAAAGGACAGAAAATAAAGTTTGAAATGATCGAACGGTACGGAAAAACTGGTGAAGCTATCCCTGAACGTCTCCGGGGAATTCGAGAGGTGTCCGAAGTAAACACAGTCGGGATCAAGCTGGTCAACCAGTCTGGAGCGATAAGTGAATTATCCATCCCCAGGGCAAGCCTTATCAATTATGATGGCGACTATCTGAAAGTATACAGCCCTGGATTGCGAGAGCCAACAGATGCAGAGAAAAAGCTTCTTAGCGAATGGGAGGCAATCCAAAAGGCCAAAGAAAAACAGAATCCCTACATGAACACTTACTGGGCGAAGTATGATTTTTTCAGGAACTCCGCATTTCCCTATATGAGCGGTTTGCACACAGGCTCAAGATCTAAGAAAGAATACATCCCCTCTGAAGGTAAAGTCCGAGATCCGAACATAAAAGGAACTTGCATTCTCATATATAAAGTTCACCACGTTTAGGAAGAGCAAATATCTGAGTGTATTGAGAAGCCGGAAGTAGCATAATATACAGGGACCGTTAGAAAGAGACAAATAGTCTCGAAACGGTCCCTCTTTACATCTTAAATCATTCTCCTGTTTACTGTGTGACCACTTCTTCCGGATACACATCGTTCCGGAATCCTTTAAATACCGGTTGTCGCAGCGCCTGCTTTGTATTCGGCATATATTCTACTATACATACATGATCCTGCTTTACCCAGACAGCTCCTTGATTGCCTGCCGGGAGCAGATAAAATGGGTTACGGGACACTTCCGAAAGCTCTGCCACCGCATCCTCTGTCACGCCGGCAGTTACATGCCCTTTATAAACCAGAACGCCTTCTCTGTATTTGGCCAAAATTAAAGTAAATATATGCTTTCCTTTTCGTATATAGCCTGCCACAATGAAATCTTCATCAGCCATTCTTTTACATTTAATCCAATCCCGGCTGCGCTTTCCCATTACATATATGCTATCCTTCTTTTTTGCAACAATCCCCTCTAATTCCTGTTGTTCCGCCGCGCGATAAAGAGCCGTGCCTTTTTCTTCTATATATCTGGATACAGCAATCCTGCCCGACTCTTTCACCAATCCGGTTAAAATCTGTTTCCGCACTGTCAGCGGTTCCCATATTAATTCTTTACCATCAGCATAAATACAGTCAAAAGCAACAAAGGACGCCGGGAAACGGACGGACTCCATCTCTATTTTAAACCGTTCCGTCAGCAGCGTCCGTTTTTGTAGTGCATAGAAATCAGGCACGCCATTTTTGAGGACAACGATTTCGCCATCAAGGATGCACTTTGCAGATACGTTCTTATAAATTCCTCTTAGTTCCGGGAATTTGGCATTCAACTGAAGATTTCTCTTATTGCGAAGATCGACTGTATCTTCATTAAAATAGGCCAGGCAGCGAATGCCATCCAATTTTAGTTCATAGATACTGTTCGGATCATCAAAGGCCTCTTCCTGCCTGGCAATGAGCATAGGGCTCGCTCCCCGGGATTCAAATAAATCCGTCATGCAGTTCCCTGCTCCTTATGTGCGCCGGTAAGTTCAAGACTCTTTTGCAGCGCTTCCATAAGATCAATCACGTTCGATGGTTCTCCAGAATCCACCGCAACAATCTCCTGACCCTGTATTTTCTTCATAATCGCTTCCCTTAGACGAGCCTGGTACTCGTCCCGATAGGCGGCAGCTTCAAAGGGTTTTGTCATGTTTTGGATCAGCAGTTTTGCCATATTAAGTTCGTTCTCATCTAATTTCATCTTCGGAACGGACTTCGGCATTGACGCGATCTCATCCTCATAAAATAGTGTTTTAACGATGATCCCGTTCTTTGTAGGGTATAGAACTAACAGCTTTTCATTGGTTCCCATAACAGTTTTTGCAATTGCCACTTTCTTCTCAGCCAGAAGAGACTGGCGGAGAAGTTCATACGCCTTCTCGGCTCCGGAGTCCGGAACAGCGTAATAATCTTTTTCAAAATAAGTCATGTTAACCTCTGATATCTTGGCAAACTGAAGGATATGAATCGTTTTGTCCTTTTTTGTTTTCAGCTTCTCCAACTCCTCATTCGTCATAACCACGTATTTCCCTTTTTCATATTCATAGCCCTTGATTATGTCATCACTTGTCACTTCCGTATCACAATGTCTGCAATACTTTTTATACTGTATTCGCTGCTTGCTTTCCCGGCACAATTGATTAAAATGAATATCATTGTCCACAGTGGTTTTGTATAAACCTACCGGGATCAGAACAAGTCCCATTGATATACTGCCCTTGTGCGCAACTGCCATAACTCCACCTCTTCTGTCTTTTTCTTCTTAGTGTCCATATTTTCTATAAAACTATTCACTTGCTAACAAAGGTTTTGGAAAAGGCAGAAACATAATGGATACCGTGCATATTTTCTCTTACAATCTAAGCAATGGATATCACGTGAACAATACCTGCTGATAAGAGTGAAACAAAAAAGCCCAGCAATATTCCCTTTATACCGCCTTTAATATGAAAAAGATAATCCTTATATTCCTTATCCATATCTTCAGTGCCAGGTATTCTTAATTTTTTGCTATGACAAAAGATACCTATATCCAACACAAACACGTCAAAGAAATTAACAGCAGCAAATAGAATCAGGACATGAAAAAATGCTGTTTGGAAAGATTTAGATCCTGAAAAATAAGCAGTTGCCGCCAAAAGAATAGCGAATATCAATGCAGCAATAAGTTTCTTTATTATATGTCTCTTTTCTGTGCTTTTAATCGAATCTCTATATTGAGGCAGAGATTCCACCCTTTTTCTTATTTCCGGCGGGTATGACATTATATATTTAATGGGATTTTTATATTGCGCTGGTAATATGGTTACCGAAAAGATTAGACAAGCAATCGCGCATTCAATTGCCAAAAGCATTCTGCTCCTCCTTTACACACCTAAATTTTTTTATGACATATACTAAAATAGCGAATGATTTAAAAATCAGCTCTTCTCTCGGCTTTGACGCAGCAATTTCATTCCCAATACAAACACGAACCCTCCGAGAAGTACAAAAAATCCCCATATAATATTCCAATATGGCGAGTTCACATCAAACATCCATAACAAAAGTTCATTCCAAAAATCCAGTCCAACTGCAATTGCAAATAAATCGAACAGTACATAACTGCCGCCAAACAGATAGATCCATCTCCACCAGTAATTACTGCTCCGGTTTCTAAAAAAAGTAATTACCCCGGCAATACAAAGGATTGCCAACAGTCCCATCAATATGAAATAGAACACTCCTCTGTTTTCTAAGATACCGAGCCAGAAATCTGCATAAGTCTTTCTGTCGATCATCCCCCAGATCCTATGTAAATGAAACAAGCCGAAAAACAGAAAAAACACGGGTTCCCATGCAAATATCTTTTTTTCCATCTCATTCTCCTCCAGCTTCAAGCATTGATTTCTGTTAGTTCTAAGTCGTCAAAACGAATTCCGTATCCAGTCATCTAGGAATCTCATCTGCTCTTCCGTATGAAACCAGTGTTCTCCATTTTCCATAACAGTAAGTTCTGCGCCGATCTTCCGGCTGAAACTAAGCATAGTTTCATAAGAAGTCAAATGGTCCTTTTCTCCATATAAAATTCGTGTCGGAACATTCCATGTAACAGGGTGTTCCCTCACATAGCAAAGATATTCCCAGGATAGTGTCTCACCATAAGCTGTTTCTATCTCTCCCCGGGCGCAAAGCTCTTCTTCTGTTATGTTGGCCCACATCATCATATCAGTAATCAGTTTTTCCATATTAACGACTGGCGAAATGAACAGTGCTGTTTCAACCGGCTTGTTCTGTAAAGCAGTCATAGCAAAAAATGCCCCTATACTGTTTCCAATAACAGAAACCGTTCCATATTTTTCACTAACAGAATCAAAAAACTGCACAAATTCCCCCTCTGCCTCCCAGGGAGTTTGTGCCTTATAATCAAAACCGATGATATCCGCATCTTCAAAAAGCGGTTTGTAATGTTCTGCCTCCTTGGCAGTTCCACCTTTTCCGTGTATATAAATAATTCCTTTCTTCATTTTGTCTCCTTTCGCAAGTCCATATCTAAAAGAAAATCAACAGGCAGGCAGCATGGATAAACGCCATAGTAAATGGACCGATTGTCCGCATACGGTTTTTTATATATATTCCCGCAATCCCATCTATCATTTGTATAATCAGCATTGCCCCCGTCGCAATCAACAGCAATCGCTCAGACTGATAAATGAATGGAAGAATAGAGATTCCTACAATCGCCACACTTCTTGCAAACATATATAGAGCATTGGTCTTTTCTTGGTTCTTCCCTCTTATTACTGCATGTATAGAGAAACAAAGTCCTAAAAAAGCGCTTAATGCAGTTGTAAAAGCTGTTATGTAATATCCCATTTCACGCCCTCCTCTCAACAGCTAAATATACCGGCGGACTTTTTTCATGTACTGTTTATATGGCTCTCCAAATTTTTCCATGCACCATCTTTCTTCTGAGAGAATAATCCAGTGCGCTGAAATCTGGAATGCCAAAATGATAGCAAATAGTGCAATTGATTGTGTTAATAATGCCATGCCGATAAAACAAATAAAATATGCTATGTACATTGGATTACGTGAAAACCGATAGATCCCATTCACATTCATCCCACAATCGTCAGGAGCAGAAAAATTCACAATAGAAACAGCACATAAGATAAGTCCCAGGAAATAACAAATTATCCCCGTGTAAAATTGCAGCGAAAAATCAGCGGTCACCTTCAGGAAAATCAAGTAAATGAACATCCCTATATTAGAAATCTGGTAAATATAATATGCAATCTTTTCATTACCTTGCAATGGCGCAAAATATCCCGCGCGCCGGATCGCATTTTTATTCAAGCCTCCCAGCAGACCAAATCTCACCGCTAAAAAGGGAAGCAATAGGAAAAATCCATTCACTTTGATTCACCTCCATAGTCTAAACGCCTCCATTATACCACACAATTTCTTTGGCCGTAATATTTTATCACAGATACGAGGAAGGTGCCGCCATAAAACGTGCAGCACCTTCTTCTTTTTATCATCTCAGTATCCATATCCCTCAGATTATCAGCCAGCTACCTCTTTCAGTTTCTTTATTGCGTCTCTTTGAGCGAGTATTTCATCTAGTTCTGCATTACTGGGGGCAGCGACATTTAGTTTCGCGATTTTGACCAGCACCGGCTCTGCATCTTTATAGTCTGTACATCTCGATGACTGACAGATGAACCAGCCAATCGGAGATCTCGGCAGCCATTTCAAGATATCACGGTCCTCATATCGTTCTTCTCTTGCGATGGACCGGATCACGACTTTTACATCATCCTCTGTTTTCATTTTCCCGGCCAGAATAATTCCACTGTTGGCAATAACACTCTTTGGCAGATCCGATATTTTCTGCGTAATCGCAAATACAAAAAGTCCATAACCAGCAGACTGATCTAACACACTTTCAAATTCAGACTGTCCTCCCAGGCTGACCAGCGAGCTTCCGGAACCGGCCATATCATTTCCTACCAATACCTCATTGGCCTCCTCGATCACCAGACAAGTCTCATACTGATCTTCTGATAAGAAGCCTTCTTCATGTGCAAGTGCGAACCGGAAAAAACCTGAAACGATCGTTCCAAATATAAAATTTTTAAATGTAGATTCCAGCCCTTTACTCTCTAAAATGGTGATATCATCGTCACCTATTAACTCATCAATGCCGATCCCCTCTTCTGAACCAAACAGTCTCCTCTCTATACTGTATTCTCTTCCAAACGCAGACAGTCGGTCTAAAAGCCGGGCATAAGCATCTCTTGTGTCATTTCCGGCTCTTCCTTTGGCATTGGTCGGATCGTCAAGCATTCGTTTAAAATAGGTCATTCTCTCATAAGCTTTGGTCAGTGTCACCTGCGCCGACAAATCACTGACAACATCCGCCCAGTCAGGACGGTCACAGGCTGCGAACACGCCGGCTTCATCATATAGGCTGTATAATGTCTCTCCTAAAAGCTGTTTTCCTCTTTCCAACAGGCCGTAAGCTCTGCAGTATATCTCAATCATGGCATCAATCCATGTCTGAGGCCACACTCCATGAGGAATCTTACATACATTCAGTCTTAACGGATGGAACTGCAGGTTCCCAAGACTATTAAATTTCAATCGCTCCGGCTCTACCAAACGAGCCAGTGCCCTCCAGTCTCTCTTAGGGTCCATCACTACGATCCGCAGTCGTTTTCCGGTTTTCTTTCTCCTGACATGCGCCAATTCTGCGACAAGCCGCATAGCTGCCACTGTTTTTCCGGATCTGGAAGCTCCGCATACAAATCCGTGCATCAGCTCACTCTCTGACATTCTGTACTCATATGGTGTTTTATAGCCCTGCTCTAATGTATAGCGCTCCGCAGAAAGAACATTTCCAAGGAAGATCTCCCCTTTCATCATACTCGGTACTGAGAACTTCGGAATATCCGCCACTTCTGCGAAAATACCACCCTCAGATATTCTGGGCAGATGTGTATAAGACACATACTCGGATGGGAGCAGAACGGTTGAGTATTTATACTCTTCTACACCATGCACCCGGATTCTGGACGCATCTACAGAAAATGCAGAAAAGTGATATAGCAGGTGGCTCTGCTCCTCCGGTTCCAGGTTCATAACCTGCACTGGCGACATCATAGCATTTTCATTCTGCCAAGTGGATTTCGCCAGTGCTGATGCTGCCTCCAGAGCGTCATTATCTTCTGTTGCTATATATACGTAAGTGTAAAATGCACCCTGCCCTCTTAAAGCAGATTTAATCCTTTCATTCTGGAACTCCAACAGTTCCAGAATATCTTTTACGCCCTGATCCAGCCATTGATAACTCCTGTTATAACCAATGCTGGGCCCCAGCCCCATACTGCCGGAAGTTCCCATTGTCTTAGCCAGCGTTCTTCCTACAGATTCTCCCTGACTGTTTGATATCCCCTGGCCAGTTCCCAATGACTGTCCAACAGACCGGTTCTGCCCCCAGTTGCTTCCCTGTCCCTGGGAGTATCCCTGCGTTTCTGATACACTCTGGGACCGTCCGAACGACTGTCCCTGGGATTCACCATAGCTTTCACCGATATTTCTGGAAAGGTTGTCTGACAAAGACATTCCCTGAGATACACTTCGGTTCTGACCAACCCCAACACTTTTGCCAATTCCCTGAGACCAGCCTTCTGATGCGCTTTCACCAAATGACTGTCCCTCGCTTACACTGCTGTTTGCACCCCATCCCTGAGATACACTCTCTCCTTCTGATACACCAAAGCTCTCGCTTACGCCCCAGTTCTGGGAGGTTCCGATATTTACTCCATGGGAGACAGAGGCGCTTTGTCCGATACTCTGCGTATTTCCCACACTCTCACTGCTTCCATATCCATATCCGTGACTATAACCGATACCGCTGGAATTTGTATAACCAACCCCGGACGAGCTCCCTTCACTCAGTCCGAAACTACTGCCAGTGCTGTTGCCTACGCCACTGCTTTCTGATGAACTTTCACCACCATTAAACCCAAAACCAAACGCACCTGCATTCCAACCATTATTTCCGGATTCAGATACACCTTGATTATTGCTGTTTCCCGTGTTAAACCCGGCACTCATTCCGTTACTTACACTGCTGTTCTGGGAAAACCCAGTGGATTGGCTCTGGCTGTTCGATACATTTTCTGAAAAGCTCTCACCAATAGAATGACTCACTGAATTCCCAATCGATACCCCAGTGGACTCTCCAAAAGATTCCCCCTGACTGATTCCAAAATTTTGTGAGTTCCCTATGCTGTGCGAAGAACTGATATTGTGCCCCTGGCTTACATTGTAGGAATTTCCCTGGCTATGACTAAGTGACTCGCTGATATTCTCACCATGTGAAAAATTAATCCCCGCATTTTCTGAAAGACTTTCATTTGAACTGATTCCCTCATTTAAGCCGAGATTTTGCCCAAAACTACTCCCTATAGATTCTCCCTGCGAAATATTGTGGGATCGTGAGAAAGAGTCTGTAACAGAAGCGCCTTCCGATCTTCCAAAACTCTGGCTGATTGATTCTGACAGACTCTGTCCGACACTTTCTCCATATCCGGTACTGAAGGTTTCATTTTGTGAAAAACTGACACTGTCCGCATCTGTATACGCATGACTGCTACCCTCGCTTTGTCCTAGATTGGCAGCAAACATCATAGGCATACTCAGATTCATACTGACCGATTTCACACCTTGAAGCTGGTCGTTCCAGTTCGTCATATCATCCTGCGTCCTTAATGCCCATGCTTTTAAGGTTTCTAGGCGAACCGGGGAAGAAAGCACTTCTATCACATACTCAAAATCACTCATTCCCGAAATGATTTCTTCCATAGTTCCCTGGCTCTGGGGATTTAAGTTCTGCCCTCCAAATCCTTTATTCCCTGCATTCTCCCCTCCTTTGCTTGCTTTTGGAATCCCCCGCACTGCCGCAATATGTTCCATCCCATACATTTTTTCCCTAAGCCACTCACTCTCCTGCGCCTGCAAAACCCGCATCTCAAGTACCCGGTAGGTTCCCTGCAGCATCGAAAGAAGCCCCAGGAAATCACGGTGCGCAATCTCTTTCGCTGTATCAATGTCATATGCAACTCCCTGGACACCATAGAGGAATAACAATCCCAGCGCCACTGGACGTATAATATTACAGATTACAGTGACCAGATTATACTTGCGCTCATAGACACCACTTAACAGCTGCTCCTGCATATCCATCAAAGAGAGGGATTGTTTCGCCTCTTTTGGCAGGCGGATCACCCGGGCAAAGCATAGCGCCTTATAAAGCTTTTTCCTTTCTCCCGTATCCGGATTCATTACTTCCATCTCATAGCACAGATACTCCAGTTTTCTTTCTTCTACCGGGCAGCGCTCATCTTCTTTATATTCCGCCCATGAATCTATAATCCGTATATCATCTGCGGCAGGCTGGGCACCTCTTCCCAAGATACGCTTCAAATCATAAACAGATAACATCTCTTTCACCGTCCTTTCCCGTTCTTCGGATGTTCCTCACGAATCCCCCGGAGCTGGTCAAAGAATTTCTGTTTTGATATCTTGCGCCTGAAGAGTACGATTTTCTTCCCTTCCATAACCACAAATCCAATAGGAACCATAACAGCAACAATCCAGAGCATGTATTCCAAAAAGCCCGATAACGAAGCATTTGACGCAGCCGGCATCGCCTGGTCATAGGTTGCCGCAAGCATTTCACTGGTCGTTCCAGAAACAAGCTGTACAACTTTTTGCAGTCCAAACATTCCTAACAGATACCCCGTGATAGTCCAGTGTGTTTCCGTAATGATATTCTGCCTGTGCGATGGAAGAATAATCGCGCACACTGCCCCTGCTCCCCACATCACAGCCGTCATTGGAGCAATCAGATTTTGTCCGAACTGCCCAAACCTTGTTACAATTACAATACTCAGCACCAGAACCGCTGCCGGAAATCCTACTGCAAAAAAATAAGCTGCAAACTCTTGTGAGGACATCCCTTGTCTGTATGTGATTTTTTCCATATAATCCTGCCTCCTTTCATATGAAAGATGTAGGATATTACGGCTGTTAAATAACATAGCAAAAAAAATCAGACAGTACATACATACCGCCTGATTTTTCTTGCTCCTTTAATAGCAGAGTCTTTCCAATATTTTTCTTAAAGCACTCAACAGCTCCTTATGATTCGATTCGTATTGCTCTAAAAACGGTCTCTCCAAATCGAATTTGTAATATTTATACTGCAAAAAGCAGAAGACTGCGGCTGGCAGCCCGTCCTCCGGCACCTGGTTTAACAAACGGACGATTTCCGGCAGCTCTCTGTAATCGATTGCTGTGGCCGCCCGCTCCTCTTCCGTAAAGTACCTTTTCATCCAGTCTCTTGCCTTAAATATAATGCCTGCTTCAAAATGGTGCGGATACTCTGTACTAATATGGAACCTAAATCCTCCTGAACCAAGTGGCTCTGCGGACAAAGGGTAGGTTCGACATGCTTTCGGTTTCACAGGCTGGATCATACATCGGTTATCCTTTAGAAAGATACATGCTTGCTCATCTCCGGTTGTTTTTAACACATAGGTGACATACCCGCACGTAGCAAGAAGCACTTCCTCAGCATAGGTTGCCAGCACATCCTCCACGCATGTGATCGCAGAATCCCCTTCTTTTAAAAATTTAGTCAGCCGATATACGTCCAGACTCTCCAGCGGAACACTCTGATGTACATTCCTACAACAAGCGCCGCAGCCACAGCATTCAAATCGTATCCTTTCATTCCATTCAATGGGCCTCATATTTTTCATGTAATTTCTCCTTCTATTTTGAGTCTGAATCCTGTTCGATGTGAACTAGCACGACATACTCGATATTCTCGCAGAAGAATACCCATTCACCCAAGACAGAGTCTTCAGAAACAGCTGGTGTACAGAATTCCCTCCCCTCTTTCAGCAAAGCACATTCCGCATAGGGATAGGATGTTTCATCACAAATAACCACGTTGATTTCCACGGCAACACCATCGTCAAATGCACCTGTAAACGTAATGGTTTGACCCTCTACGAGACCATATTTTTCATAAATTTCCAGTCCTTTAAGATTAAGTATGTCTTTACACTGTTCAGCAGCTTCCAGAGAAATGTAAATATCCGTAGTTTTTGTAACTGTTTTGTCTTCATTAAAGGTCTCCCCCGTAATCTCCTTTTCATCGGGCTCTTGCAGCCATATAAAGAATTCCGCTGAGTTCAAAATATCCCTCACATCCTGCCTGTTTTCAAAATCTTTCTCTTTACAAAACGCCGTCATTGCTTCCAGAATATTTTCTTTTGCAAAAAGCAGTTCTGTCACATATTCCGGAAAGCAAATTTCAGAAATGCCTTCTGCAATCGCCGTTCTGACTGCAATCTCTTTATAAACTGCTTCTCTTCTGTTTTCTTTCTCCTGCTCTGATCGTCGATAAAGCACAGACTTTAAATAGGCCTCAAACTCCTGATCCACACAATCTATTAATTCCCGGTGGATATGACGTTTTTCTTTCGGCAATATGGCATATCGGCTGTGGCACTGTCCGTCCCCCATGAACAGCCGGTAAATATAGCCTGCGATGAACTGCATCCGGTCAAATTCCTCGGTAGATTCTTCCAACGATTTACCTGTGACAAAATGCACGATACGACGTTCCCTTGCTTCCTCGTCATACGTCATAATATCGATATCCAGATAAATTCCCTCATTACTTCCCCATCTTGTATAACACATCAAGTCATATACAGCCGGCAGCGCTTCCTTTTTAAGATGACTATTCATAAGCAAGTACTCAGGCGGAAGCAGCCCTTCCGCCTCCAGTATTGCTTTTAAATCTTTAAAAACATCCACTGCCCTTCTTTGTCCGGCATATCGAACCTTGCCTTTCATGTCTTCTACTGGTTCCCACATTTCCATCTCGATTCTACTCATTTTGGTTTCCTCCATTTACAGTACAAATTTCCATTTTCAGTTTCATAACATCTGCTATTTTCATTCCTCCTCTCCGTCACCTGCTATTCTTACTGAATATGAAATTTTCTTATTATGATAAAGATAGAAGAAATCCCCCTGGCCAATCATGTATGACAGGTCAGGGGGCTCAGATAAAACAGCATTTACACTATATGCTCAACCATGAAATTTTCAAAATCATCGTAGGAAATCAAATTCTCCAATTTCCCATGGTTATATATATCAAGTAGAGTTGCGTCACATTTACCCGTGTCTGCGTCCACTTTGAATATAAAACACCATGTTGTGAAAAATGAACGGATCAGTTCCTGTTCCCTCTTATCATTCCACCCATTTTCGATTGCAAAATTAATGATGAATTCTACAAATTGTTTGCTATTCATGGCAGGTTCCTCCCTTTCTTCTTTTACTTTTCATACTGAATATGAGGCTTTCTAGGTCCTGTAAAAAAAGGTCAGAGAATATTCTGCTCCTCTCTGATAACAGTGGATTTTTTCTCCCGCCAGCTTAGGATCATCATGCAAATACAGCTCCCGCATATGATTAGAAACCAGCTGTTATTCATTAGGATGTACTTCAAATTATTGATCCCGTTTATATGGAAAGCCACAAAGGAATCCCAGATAATATTGTTCATAAGCATCCCTCCTTTACATCCGGACAATCGGCGTATCCGATGTCATATTATAGACTACCTGCCAGCATTGCTCATCCAGTGGGTTCTCATGCTTAAGAGCCGTGGCAGTGGTGAGACACACTTTTTTGCCCTCTAACGCTTTATATCCGCCTTTTTCATTAATCCACTGTCCGGTCTGGTTCATAATCCTTTTCTGCAGCACATCTCGATTTGGTGTCACAATATAGAGCGTATCTGTCACCTGCACCATTTTGTTGCACTTAGCCGAGTAGTCAGATTGTACATGCGTCCCGCATTCATATTCCATATATAAAATCTGATCGGCTTTCTTTGCTACAATATCCGGAATATAGATCCCCCCTCTTCTAAGCTTTACCGTATTTTCCTTCCGGTCCATACTAACTGAATCAAAATTCCCACTCTCTGTAAGGATTGTCCAGAGGGCGCGGATTCCATATCCATGGTTTGGATTATCATGCTGACTGATAATTTTATCCAGTTCAGATAATACCGGGATTTGTTTAAAGTGTTCTTTAAACAACCGTTGACCAATCTCACTCATCCGGTAAACCATAAATTTTGACCGCAACGGATCTGACACCTGCTCCTGCACCAGAATTCCCATAGAATATAAAGATCGCACACTCATCCTGACCGTTGCCTTTGTCACCTCATCCTGCGTCAGTTCGTTTATTCTTCCCTCTATCTCTGTATAAGCAGATATTCCTTCCTTTCCTATAATTTCAAGAATTGTCCACATCAGCTTTGTAATTTTGTTCTGATACTCCGACAGATCTATCATATGAGCCATATTTTTCTGCTTTTTCCCTTTTTGATACGCACGTACCGTCTTTTTCGCCGGATGTACTGGGATCTCCCTTTGCACTGGCTCCAATTCCTTCGACAGCTTTTCCATCTCTTGAATATCTCTGATATCTGCTTCTTGAATATCTGCATCTTCTTCAATGATCATTTCTACCACAGGTGGTGCCGCAACATAGGATGGCACAGGAGATTTGTTCTCCTCACTCTGTCTTTCAGATACGGTTTCCTGTTTTTGATCCTTTTCTTTATACATATCGCTCTTCTTTATACTTCCCGGATAATTTCTCATCACTTCAATCTGCTCTTGTAAACTGTCTATTTTTACTCTCCTCTCCTCGGAGATGTCCAAAAGGCGACGCTGCAGATCCGTTCTTTCGCTATTATATTTACGAAAACTTGCAAGCGCTTTTACTGCAAGCTCTGCCAGCGTCAATCCATCCCAGCTGTACATTTTTCCTAGCACAATCTCAGAAGAATCCTTTACCAGAATCTCCTCACACAGCTTCCTGCAGTGAAATTCCGCTTCACGAAACGTTTCCTCAAGTTTTTTCCACTGCTGTTTCTTTTTATTGAGCTGCTCATCAAGATCCTGGCATCTTGATTCGGAACGGTTCAGTCTATTTCTCAGTATAATTTCTTCCTTACTCATCCTGCACCCCTTCCAGCACTTCTGAAATAAAATTCTCTGGTGACCATTCATAGAGACTGGACACATCTATTCCCGGCACATTTTCTCCCAGCACTGCCATGTTCTCTGAAAGGATCAGAAAATCCGTATACATTTGGCTCCTGCAAGCAAGTGCCTCTTCCTCTTTCTGGCTGTCATTTTGCAGGATTGCCGCTGAAATGTTCTGCAAGTACACCGCAGCGTCCGTTTTTACCCATTCCAGAAGCATGGTCTTGAATTGTCCATATTTTGTATCCAGCGCCAAACCGTCAATAGCAACTGTCTGACTGGAAACAGTATCCAGCAGTTCTTCATATTCAGTAGCAATTAGTTTGGACTCCTCATCCATACTTAGCCGATAATCCAGCCGCAATATATCTTCATACAATCCCCTTGCCTGCAGATAATGCCGGTAAAGAAGCGCATATACATCCCTGTTCTCAATTTCTTCTACTGTCACAATCTTCGGTACTACATTCCCATTCTCGTCATACACATATTCCGTGCTCATAAGTCCATAAATCAAAAAAACAGTATAGACGCAAAGAACTGCCAGAATTACCTGAAAAAAACGTCCGGCAATCTTCCTCACTCGTTCTGTATGGATCTGCTTTCTCTGACGCTCTGACTCTTCTGCCTCTAACTCAGCTTCTAATTCCTCTGGATCTTTCCGTTCTTCTTCTGGGACTCTTCCCAGGCGGTCTCCCAGCTTTCGCTTCCTACGCCATCTCTTCTTACCGGACGATCCGCGCACATATTTCAGCTTATGCTCCGCTTTCTTCATTGCCAGCAGCCTCCTCTCCGGTCTTTTCTTCCCGTTCCGGGAAAAGACAGCCTTCCAGATATTCCACGCTATACGGTATAATTTCAGACGCCGTATCTTTCCATGCATACTCCGCTCCACAATTCTCACAAGTCGTAAGGCGTGCTACTTCTCGCGTCTGTATTCCTCCATTCACATAGACAGACGAACCCTCCTGCAGTCTTATAGCGTCTTGCTGCGCCTGCGCCCCAAAGCTTTTCACCCATGGATAATCTGTTTTCACATCCGCTGCTGCCCCGTTATCCCGGATATGATACTTCCTATTTGCAGCAATCTGGTACTGACAAGTCGCATAGTTGATTGAATCATCCTTATATAGCTCCGGCGGACGGCACAGATTACCGATCAGGATCACTACATTTGATATTTCACTCCGCTCTTTCAGGAGCTCAAAGCCAGCAATATCATCCAGATGATTTTCCCGCTTACAGATATAAATAGGTGTGATATATACCGTATTTCCCTGAACACTGTTCTTATGACCACAGGCCTTGCAGGTTGTGCTCTTTATCACTTCTCTGGTTGTCAGAACACCCCGGATATCAACCATATCCCCTTGATCCATTTCCGAAATACGCCGGATAATTTCTTCATTTCCAGACATAATGATCGGACAGTCAACATGCAGTTTTCCCCCCAATACCTCACCGTTTCCATTCAGATATGGCCGGCGCAGAACCTTTATGGCAAGAATAGCCCTTGTTAATGTTCCTTCCGTAGATTGATAAATCTTAGGGGTTGACTGGATTTGTCCATGCAGCAGTACAAAATTCTCCCGTGCCATGTCGTTCCCTCCTTTCCTACTGCAATAAATATGAAAGACATTGTTGCAAAAAGCAGGAAAAGGACAGACTCTGTACGAATCTGTCCTTTGATTGAACGAAATATGTCCTTCAGGCTGCTTTCTTTATGATAGTGCTCTGTGCTTTCTTGTCTTTCTGCTCTTTCTCCTCACGAAAGGGAAAATAATCCTTATTCCAGGGAATCCGCCACACCTCCTCGGAAACAGGAAACGGAACTTTATATGTATGTCCGGTCAGTCGATCTCTCAAGAACACAGCCGTTCCTTTTTCCGTCCTGCATTCTTTCAAAAACAATATCAAATTCTCACATTCGGTAACCGTTGGAATTGAAATCGTAATCGCTCCGTAGGAAGTTTTCAACTGCAACATATCCTGTACAATCAACTTCTCTCTACTCAACGACTCTTGATCTGATTCTACAATCTTTCCACGAATAACGCATATCTTTCCATCTTTCAGGAGATGTGCCAACTTTTCATATCTATCAGCAAAGCAAACTGCCTCGACCTCTGACTCATCATCCGAAAATACAAAAGCCGCGAATTCCTTGCCGTCCCGCTTTCGCTTTAGTATTCTTAAATTCTGGATTGTTCCAAATACCCGATTCTCCCCCAGTGACAATTCTGCAATTCTCTTTATATCCGGGTACTTCTTTGAGACTCTCACATATACTTTATTCAGCCGACTACTCAAACAAAACCCCAGAACTTTTTCCTCTATTGTATCCAATTCCTCACGACTAAAGGACGGTCCTGCCACGTTTTGAATGCTTGTTAGGAAACGGTTCTGCAGCAATATCGCTTTCTCACTCATTCCATGAAGTTCCTTCTCCCTGATAAGATCCTGCAGGTATTTATATGCCGTTGGATACCATGCCATCAGTCCTTTTCGGTTGCTGGTCCAGCCATCCATAGCTCCGGATAAAATCAGCAGATCCGTTGTTTTATTATCGGTATATCCTCTTTGTAGGAAATCCTTCATAGAACTGAATGGTTTTTGCTGCCTTTCCGTTTCGATCTTCGACACTGCCGCCGCACTCATACCCTTTATCCCACACAAGCCAAAACGAATGTTTCCATCTTCTGTCACAAGGAATCTTCCTTCCGAAAGAGCAAGATCCGGCGGGAGTACACGAATCCCGTCTCTCCTGCATTCTGAAACCAGAATTGGAATCCTGTCCTTCTCACTATGGTTAAAAAGCGCACACAAGTAGGCTCTCGGATAATAACATTTTAAATAAGCCGTAATATAAGCAAGTTTTGCATATGCCGCCGCGTGAGATCGATTAAAGGAATACTTTCCAAATTCCAAAAGCTCACTCCAGATTTTCTGTGCCTGCTGCCGTGCGATCCCCTCTCTGATAAGCCCTGATACCAGGCGGGTACGATATGTTTCCAATAGCTCCGTATCCTTTTTAGCAATTGCTCTTCGCACAATATCCGCCTCCTCCAGAGATAGTCCACCGATTTCATGGAAAATCTGCATAATTTCTTCCTGATAAACCGGATATCCATAAGAATCTTTTAAAATCCTGTTCAGCTTTTCAGAAGGGTATTGCTTTGCTCTGCCTTCCCTTTTTGACCGAATGATTTTATCGGCATACTGGAGCGGTCCGGGCCGGTAAATAGAGATCAATAGGGTAAGATCCCGCATATCGGTTGGTTGAAACTCTTTTAACAGTCTCCGCATGCCATCTGATTCCAGCTGAAACACTCCTACTGTCTCTCCCTGGCCAAAGATCCGTTGAAACACCTCCGGCATGACAGGAATCCGGGACAGATCAACATTTTTTCCAATAATTCTTAAGGTTTCCGTTATGACATCCAGTGTACGCAGTTTCAGAAGATCCAGCTTCAGAAGCCCCATGCGTTCCACCTCTTCCATGTCAAATTGTGTCATCCACTGACCGGTGTGCTCATTAAACATCAGCGGTATCCGGCTGCTGATATTCGCAGTATCGGATAAAACTACACCTGATGGGTGCTGCCCTGTACCACTTCGCCGTCCCTCCAGCAAATACGCATCTCCCAAAATTTTCTCTGCTTTCTTGTTTTTTGCAGCGAACTGTTTCAGCTTTTCTGACTCCTTTAGGTTTCCTGTCTCAGAAACCATATTCTTCATGGCCTGAATTAATTGTCCGGAGGCTTCATGGACAGCGCCGGCATATTCCAATGCCTGCAAGGCACCCATCCTCATTTTTGTTGATATCGCACAGATTGCATATTCTCCATACTTTTCTCGCATATATCGCATAACCCGTTCATAAATTTCGGGTGCGATATCAAGGTCAATATCTGGAGCTGTTACGCGCATGGGATTAAGAAATCTTGTAAATAAAAGTTCTTCTTTCACCGGATCAATAGATGTGATCCCCAGAATATAAGCAGTCAGTGATCCAACCGCACTTCCTCTTCCGGGACCAATGTAGCAGGCTCTGTCTTGCTCTTTCTTTTCCATATCATGGATAAACCCTACCAAATCCTCCACAATACAAAAATAATCGGAAAAGCCCATCTTCGTGATAATGTTCATCTCTTCCTGCAAACGTTTCTCATGCTTTTTTGTCCATCCACGGCAGTCTGGATAACGTTCTTCTTTTTTCGCTGAAACAAGGCTCTGCAGTCTTGTTTTTCCATCTTCTCCCGGGAACACAGGATAGTGTGTGCCTTCTGGCGGGGAAAACACTTCACTTCTTTCACAGCACTTTCTCATGCCCTCTTCACATCTGCTCAAAACTTCACCCGGCAGAATTTTCCCAAGCTGCTTTATAATGTTATACATCGGTCGAATTGAGAAGTCACCTTGAAATCCTTTTTGTTTTCCTCTCCTGTCACCTGCCTGCAATTCTTGTCTTCGCTTGTCCTCCCTGCTATTCTCAGAGTAACGGGCCTCTTCCGCTGACAGAAGCTGATGGCTCCCTGCTGCTCTCACTATGAGTGGCAGCACATCCTTCTCATCTGGTCTCCCATGGCAGCACAATTCCACATAGAAATTTTCTTTTCCAGACAGCTCCGCCATATCGTCACAAAATGTTGCAGCCTGCCGCACAACCAGTTCCTTTTGCTCTAAGAAACGAAGAAGTCTGCGTTCTTCCTTCTCCAGTTTCTTATACTTCTCTTCCCGTTTCTGTAGCCTTTTTGATTCCCTGAATGCTTTACGATACTGCATCTTTTCTCTGGTACTGCTGCTTTCATCAATATTTTTTTGGAGAATTCTCTCTTTATCCGATAATTGCGATGATTCATTCTGTTGCATAAGCTTCTTTTTTTCACGTTGTACCATGACCAACAGTTCCTCTGCTTCCGGTATTGTCTTTAGCAGATTAAACAGAATCCCATCGGTTCCTCCTGTTGTAACCATCACATGCAAATGACCACAGGACCCGGGTGCCAGCCATTTTCTCAGTATTCCGCCGCTGACTGAACCACTGCTTTCTTCAGAACCCTGCGATCCTTCACTTAATATCTTTCCGATAATCCCATATCCCTTTTTGTCTACTGGGATCAGCAGCATATTCCCTTCCAGTTCATTTTGCTTTTCTTTCCAGTGAACCTTAATCTCAGTTCCCACACTGATCGGGATTTGATACTCCATCATCAGATCATATGCCTCGATACAGGAGGACATCGTTTGATACTCCGTCAGAACAATTTTTTTCGCGCTTAGATCTTTTGCTCTTTGGAACATCTCGCGCAGTGTCATGGAAGCACGACGCAGCGAATGCTCTGATTGTAAATGCAGGAAGTATCCATCTTCCACCTTTGAAACTTCCACAGCCTCTTTCACTCCTTTCTTCTCGGCTATTTTACGCTTTGAATATGAATGAAAAGCTCTGGTTGGAATATCAAAATAGAACTCCTTTGACATCAGGAAAAGTCAGAATCACTATACCTCGATTTAAAACAATGTTGTTTTTAAAATAATATTGTTGACATTATATGTACTATGTGGTACGATGTATCCATCAACAAAACAATAGTGAGGTGACCAGCATGAACTTAGAAAAATGGAAATCACAGATAGCGCGTGGTACACTAGAATACTGTATTCTTCTTATGTTGGATAAAAAAGTGTATTACGGCTATGAGATTTTGCAGGAATTGAGCAAATATCCTATTATTGCTTCTACAGAAAGCACGGTATATCCTTTGTTAAGACGACTGCAAAAAGAAAATTATTTGCAATCTACATGGAAAGAATCGACGGAGGGGCTGCCGCCACGAAAATATTATTCGTTAACAGCGGAAGGCAAGAGCTATCTGGAAGCTATGAGTAATGAATGGAACAACTTATTAAGTGCTATGTCTGATTTGAAAGGGGAATAAAAATATGAACACTACATTTGAAAAATACTTAGATACCGTTGATAAATGTTTAAAACCACTTCCTACTTCTGAAAGAGTGGATATTGTAAAGGAAATAAAAGGCTCTATCTTAGAAATGGAAAGCGATCATCTTTCAACGGAAGAAATTTTGAATCGGTTAGGGAATCCGAAGGATCTTGCAAAAGCATATCTCGGCGATTTACTTTCAAAAGAAAGCGGATTTAGCTGGAACAGATTTTTAGTTGTTTGCGCATTTTATAGCGTTGTAGGGTTTTCTGGAATGATCGTTATTCCGTGCCTTGCGATTATGGCTCCCGTTTTTATTATTAATGGTATTGCCTGCCCGATTATAATGGCGGTAAAATTGGCTGATTCTATTTTCCATCTCGGACTGCCTTATATGGAAAATATAGGGGTATTTACAGGCATAATAGAATTAAATCCTGTCGCGGAATTTGTGATAACTCTTGTCATCGGAACGTTGCTTTTTCTTGTGGGACGTGGTTGCTGGAAACTGTTAATTTACTACTGCAAGAGAGTCAGCAAGGCAAAATCTGATTTAGAAATTTGATATTTATTGAACAGCGGTTAGTCTCAGGGATTAACCGCTGTTTGAGGGCATAAACGTAGCTGCTGTACAACGGCTTTTTCTTTTGCTGTCGTCCCATCGTTTACGCTGTTATTATAAGGATTGCTCCACCCCCGACGCACAGGAAAGTGAAGTCCGCACCTTTATCAAAGAAATCTGGTGCTATGCCGACGTTGAGGAACTGGACGAGGCCGTACTGAACCGGCTTATCAGCAAAATCCTGATTGGCGAGGTTAAGAAGGTGGACGGCCAGAAGGTGCCCCATCTCTCATTTGGAGAGACGGGGCGTTTTTTGCATCGTCCGGCAGAAATCATCAATATAATTCAGGTACTTTCTTTTTGAAGATAGCCAAAATGACTACAAGAGTAACGATAGCAATTAAAACAATTTGCAGTAGGGACTCTTGATAGGTTACATTTTTGCTGATTATAGCTTGCCGAAACACAATAACAATCAGGGAAGTAACGATTGTTGCAGGAACAGATTTTCGGATCATGCCAATAATGAACGGCCATAGCGATAATACTGTGCATACAATCACAGCAGTGATTGCCATTGGTATCCATGTATGAAGCATTGAGACTTGAAATGTCCCCTCCAACATATCCCAATATTGATCCGCCAACACAATATAACCGCTGCAACAAATGTATCCGATTGCCATTGAAATTGCTGTATAAACCATAATGATCCCCAATTTGCCAATCATCAATTTTATCCGGTTCAAAGGGTAGGAAAACATAATGATAATGGTTCCCTGATTATATTCTCCAATGACAAGCCGTGCAGTCAAAACCGATGAATATACAAGAAAAATAAATGACATCAGCAGGCCAATAACAAGGTATGTGCTTTCAAAAGTGTCTTTGGTCTGTTCCGGGTCTGTCACACTATCCCATAAAGAGATTGTGATAAAAAGGATACTGAAAAGGATTGCGGCAAACGTAAAGATAATATTTCGTCCAATACCAAATTTTTTCAATTCCAACTTAATCAGATGTACCATTTTATTTTCCCTCCTCTGTAAACCGGAAAAAGAAATCTTCCAGTGTGTCTTGTTTGCGGCCAATGCTCTCCAAACCAACTCCATTCTCAATGAGAGCTTTTGACAGGACTTTACCAGTAACATCAGAATCATAAATACGGATGAACTCTTTATCCAGCACACTAAAGTTCTTTATCCTCATGCCTTCGAGTAATGTGGCAGCGCGTGTTACATCATCAACCTGCAAGCTGATATAATCTGTTTGATGCTTGTGAATTTCTTCAATCGGCAATTCTGCTAAGAGTTTTCCATGTCGAATAATCCCAATCGTATCGGCAAGAAGATCCACCTCGGACAGAATGTGGCTGGAAATAAAAATGGTTGTTCCATCTTCCTGATTTAGTCGCTGAAAAAGGGTTCGCATTTCACGAATACCGTCAGGATCTAAAGCATTGATCGGTTCATCTAAAATCAAAAATTCTGGTCTTACCAGAATCGCTCTTGCAATCGCAAGTCGTTGTTTCATGCCCAATGAGTAATGACGGACTTGTTTTCCCTCGACATTCTGTAAGTCCACCAAATGCAAAACCTCGTCAATCCGTTCCTTGTTGTGGAATCCCATATATTCGCAATGCAACTCTAAGTTTTGGCGGGCAGTCATTTTGTCGTAAAAATATGGGTTTTCAATGATTGAACCCACCCTTTTAAATATTTCGTAGCTGTGATCGGTAACTTTTCTTCCGAAAAGCTGAACCTCTCCGGCATCTGGATGAATCAGGTTCAAAATCATTTTCATAACTGTGCTTTTTCCCGCACCGTTTGGTCCAACAAAGCCATAGATTGCCCCTTTCGGTATGTGGATATTTACATCGTCTACAACGACATTTCCCTTGTAAGCCTTTCGTAAGCCTACGGTTTTCATGATATAGTCCATTTTGTGTACCTCCTATATGGCTATGATTATACAAAACGGACTTCACTTTTCTCTGCCGTAAATCTAACGATTTTCTAACTTTTCAAGATGATTGAGAAAATAGTTCGCTCATTCTGTATGCTATAAACTTCTAATTCTGCTCCAATTTGTGCAGCCAGATGCTTTGAAATTGCAAGGCCCAAACCGCTGCCGGATGTTTTTCGGGCTGTTGTATAATTTCTTGCGAAAATCTGTTTTTGCTGCTGTGGTGACATTCCAGTTCCGTGATCTTCTATTTCAATTATGCTTTTTCCTTTTGATGTGGTGAGCCGTAAAGAAATATATTTTCCATCACCGCCGTGTCTAATAGCATTGTCTATCAGATTTTTCAAAATGCGTTGTAATGCCTCATAATCTGTGTAGGCATAAATCGGAGTATCTGGTATCTGAATATCAACCTCAAATTGTTTTTGCTCAAGCAAATCATAATAGTCCAAAATTGTGTCTTGGCAAAGTCTTGAAATATTTTCCTTTTTCAGTTGAATAGGGAGATCGCCGGAAGTTATCTTGGACATTGTAAAATAGTCATTGATTGTCCGAATTAAATCATCGGCCTTTCGGTCTATTTTATCAGCCATAACATGAACATTTTCGGGCATGGCAAAGTCGTTTGTCATGCAGGAAAGCATTTCACTATTTCCTTTCAGGACAGTAAGCGGGGTGCGGATGTCGTGAGAGATGTTTGTTAGAACCTGCGCCATCGCCTTTTTGCTCTGCTCGAATTCTGCCCTTTTTGTATAAAAATCTTGAAGTAAGATATTCAGTACAGCACCTAATTTTTTGATACTATCATAATCTGTAGGTATAAGCACAAAGCCATTTTCAGAAGTAATTGACAGAGAAGTAAGTCTGTCGGTGATATAGTTGATCTCTCGTTCTAGCTTTTTGTATTGTACCCGCTGCCAAATCAAGATAAGCAACAAAACAAATGAAAAAACCGCAAACAGAATCCACATCTATTTGTCCTCCATCTTGTAGCCGATACCCCATAGGGTTTTAATATAGACTGTTGTATCTTCCGCATTATTCTTCAATTTCAAACGCAGGCG
>NZ_NFJL01000025.1 GCF_002159835.1 Blautia sp. An249
TCCAGATACTTGTCATCAATCCCCGCTTTTTCTGCAATCTTTGTGATTGGCTCCATTGTACATTCCTGTGCAATTTCAATGTCTGATTTGAATCCCATAATGAATAATCCCCTTTCTCTTGATTCCACCACCGTTATCTTTCCTGCAGTTTCTGTCTGACCAAAAAAGATAAAAAAAAACAGTACTTGATAACCCTCAAATACTGCCCAGACGGTCGGCGTTTCTAATATCTGATTCCACGTGGTTTCTCCACTTAATTATCCGTCAGTAATCAGATACCTTTTCAATTGATATTGACATCATAACATTCTTTTTCTATTATGTCAATATTTTGTCAATTATTTTTTGTAATTTTTATCCTATTTTTTCTTTCAAAACCAGACTCTTTTTATGAAATTTTAATTAATATTTTCTAAAGAAAACATATTTCTTTTTAACAATTTATGTTAAAATGGAAGAATCATAAAATCTAAAACTATTTGCAGGAGTACTACAGCTCAATGAATAAATTGGAATTTATTAAAATACTGGAAGAACAGTTATGTCTGGAAATGCCGAAAGAGCAGGCCACCGCCCATGTTCAGTACTATGAACGTTACATTAACGATCAGATTCAGGCAGGAAAAACCGAGGAGGACATTTTATCTATCCTGGGAGATCCCCGCCTGATTGCAAAGACTCTGGTGGATACCAATCCTCCCCAGGAGAATTACCAGTCTCAAAGTGAATCTTCCCGGGATTATTATTATGAAGAAACATACCAGGAGAATCCCCGGCGCCCTTACCGTCCCTCATTCTTTCACTGGCTGGATCTCAGCACCTGGTACGGAAAGGCGGCGGCGATTATCCTTGCAGCCTTGATTGTTATTTTACTGATTACCCTCTTAAGCGCATTGCTGCCGTTTCTTCTTTGTCTGATTTTGATCGGATTTGTTATTTCTTACTTCCGCAGACGGTAGGAGACAGTTTCCGGAAGAATTCTTCAATCTCTTCTTTGGATGCCTGTACAAATCCCTGGGCAAAGAAGGGTTTTCCTCCCCCTTTTCCCTGTAAGGCCTGGTTCATTTCTTTTATAAAGGTTCTCAAATCGCCGCCTTCTTCTCCCACAGCATACTTAAAGCTTCCATCTTTCTGCTCACTGAAGACGGCGCAGAGTCCCTGGCAGGTATGCATCACTGCGTCGGTCAGTTTCCGTACGGAATCGCTCTCCAGACCTTCTTCCCAAATCAGGGTGTTTCCTGCACCTTTCAGACTTTCTGCCTCATTTTGAAAAACTCTCTCTTCCAGTGAAATCACTTTCCCTTTGTTTTGGAAATTTTCTTCCCACAGCCGTTTTACTGCTGCCGCCGTTTTTGCAGGGTGGGCGGAAAGCAGCACAGAAATCTCTTTGTTTTGTGTATTGATCTCATTTAAATAGGAAAGAACTCTGTTTCCGCAAATCATTTCCACCCGGACTCCCTGCCGGAATTTCTGCACGCTCAGCAGCTTTACCATTCCCACTTCCCCTGTGTGGGTTACATGGAGTCCGCAGCAGGCACATAAATCCGTTTCCGGAATATTTACAATTCGGATTTCCCCTGTCAGTTCTTTTTTGCTTCGGTAGGGAAGAGTTCTTAATTCTTCCTCCGAAGGATACGTAATTTCTACGTTCCTATTCTCCCAGACTTTCTGATTTACCAGATTTTCCACTTCACCCAGTTGTTCCTCTGTGAGAATTCCATTAAAATCGATGGTAATCACATCGCTTCCCATATGAAATCCCACGTTGTCATATCCGTATTTTTCATGAACAATCCCGCTGACCATATGCTCTCCGGAGTGCTGCTGCATCAGATCGAAACGCCGCTCCCAGTTAATTTCTGCAGTTACCTCTTTTCCTTCCTCTAAAGGGCGATCCAGATAATGAACAATTTCTCCGTCCTTTTTATGGACTTCCAATACCTTCGCATCTCCTAAAGTGCCTGTATCGTAAGGCTGTCCGCCTCCTTCCGGATAAAAAACAGTCCTGTCCAGAACTGCGGCATATCTATCTTTTTCCTTATAACAGGTACGCACCATAGCTGTACATTCTCTCAGATAAACATTTTGGTAATAAAGCTGTTCTGTCATATTATTCGCTCTCCTTTACTCGTACTGCTTTTCATTATAGCATAAAATTTTTTTAAATCTGAAGACTTTTTCCTTCTGGTATCGTTATAATAAGTGAATGGATAAGAAAGGGGGCGGATAGTATTTCAGAACAACAATATCTGGAGTTTTTGATTGACCAGTATCAGAATTTAATTTATTCTGTCTGTTTAAAAGCTGTCGGCAACCCTTTCGACGCAGAGGACTTAACCCAGGAAACCTTTTTAGCCGCTTACAAAAACCTGGCAGATTTTGACGGTACCTATGAAAAAGCCTGGTTATGTAAAATTGCAGCACGTAAGTGTCTTGATTTCCTGAAGAATTCCGGACGGCGGACCATTCCCACCGAAGAAGAATACTTCGCCCGACTGCCGGATAGTCATAACTCTGCCGAAGATACCTATCTGCAAAGAGAATCCCAAAGCCAGACAGAAGCTCTTTGCCGAAAACTGAAAAGTCCTTACCGGGAAGTGGCCATCGAGCATTTTTGCCTGGAACTTTCCGCCAGGGAAATTGCCATAAAACATCAGAAAAACCTAAAAACCATTCAGACTCAGATTTACCGGGCGAAGGCCATGCTGAAAAAATTACTGGAAAGGAGTGACGCTTATGACCAGAGAACCGGAAAAGATTCTTCAGCTGCCAAAAGCAGGAGAAGAAACACAAGACTGCCGGGAAATTCTGGATTTCCTGAATAACTTATATGAAAACGACGGCTGCCTGCCCGATTTGGAACAGACGCTGGAAACTGACGGACACCTCTGCAAAGCCCCTGCTTATCTGAAAGAGCAGATTTTAGAGCGTTCCCAGTCACCGGAGGTTGTGTTTACCCAGACAGTTAAGAAAACCTCCAAAAGAACCCAGTTATTTTTCTACGGCCTGAAGACAGCCGCCGCTGTAGGAGTTGCTCTGCTCCTTCTTTCCACGGTGTCAAAGGTAAATACTTATCTTCCCCCGGAACAGCCTTCGCCTGTCAGAGAAAGCCCTTCTTTCTCTCAGCACCTTGGCGACCGGATAAGAGAAAAAAATGATAAAGCCGCAGGCTATTTATACCAGTTTTCAAATTTATTTATGAGAGGAGACGATTAACATGACAAAGCAAAAAAAAGGATTTCTTGTATTCCTGTGCTCCTTAATCCCCGGAGCAGGAGAATTATATATGGGATTTTTTCAGAAGGGACTCAGTATCATGATTCTGTTCTGGTCTATTTTCGCCCTTTGTTCCGCCACCGGTATGGGATGGAGTTTAATGTTTCTTCCCATCCTCTGGTTTTACAGTTTCTTTGATGTCCATAATTTAAAATCTTTAAGCGAGGAAGAATTTTACAGTATGCAGGACGCCCCCATACTTTACATGAATACTTTTATTACAGATAAAAGGAGCTTTCTTAAAAAGTACCGTTACGCGGTGGCCGTCTTTTTCATTATTTTCGGCATCTGCCTGCTGTGGCAGAGTTTCTCCGGTATTCTTCTGAATTTACTGCCGCCGGCCATTGCTGCCATCCTCAAACGAATTACTTACTATCTGCCTCAGGCCTTTTTCTCTGTTCTCTTAATCGGAGCAGGAATTTGTCTGATTCTGGGAAAAAGAAAGGAGCTGAACGAAGATGAAGACGCATAGGGTCGGTTCCTTTACTTTCGGCTGTGTCCTGCTGGCGACCGGTATTTTAATGCTTGTCCATATGGTGTACCCAGCCCTGAGTTATTACAATATTTTCCGCCTCTGGCCTGTGGTCTTTATTGTTCTGGGCACAGAAGTGTTCGTGGCCAACTTCCGCAGTTCCAAAACAGAATTCCGCTATGATATGCCGGCCATCTTTCTGATTCTTCTGGTCCTGGTTTTCGCCATGTGTCTGGCCTGCATCGCCTGTTCTGCGGAATATGGGCTGACTACTTTTCGCTGAGACGGACATATTCGGATATAAAATCAGCCGGGCTTTTTACAGCCCGGCTGATCAATCAGATCGATTTTCTTCAGCAATCAAATACTGTTCTGCAAGCTCCAGAATCTTTGAAGCCGTTTCCATCTGCTGTGCAGTTATCTCTCTGGAAGCGATATAGAAGGTATCATAATCACTTGCATGCCGAATCTCCTCCGCCTTCACAATCCTCTTTCCAAGTTCACGGGGAAAAATCCCCGGATACACATAATTCTTGTTAAAATAACTAAGAGTATCTTTATGTCTCTTAAAAGCCACTCCTTCTTTAGCCACTTCCAGTCGATGCCAGGCCACATCCATTTTTGTCCCTACGTCCAGAAAGTCAGGCTGCTTCATATAAAACCACCCCTTCTTTCTGTATATTGGTATAAAACGGATACGCTGCCACCCACTTTTTAAAATGCTGAAGGTTTTTTACAACCGGCATCATCCATATATCATAATTAACATTATATTCATACCCAAGCTCTGACAGTGCATCGGAATAGCCTTCCAGTTCTTCCGGCGATAAATCCACCAACACCATAATATCCACGTCAGAATCTGAGGTATAATCCCCTCTTGCATAGGAACCATATAAAATAACACATTTCAGATGTGTACCATAAATCTTTTGTATTTCTGATAAATACTGAGTAAGTAGTGTTTGAATTGTCTGCGGCATGCAATCGTGCCTCCTTCCTCCTATTGGACTAAGTATAATCCAAATCATAAGATTTCGCAACTAAACTGCATCTGTCAAACACATTATATCACATTTATTCTTACTCATCAGATGTTATGATTCCCTTTATTTCCGGCTCTCAGACGAGCCATTGCTCTGGCAAGAGCCATTTGATTAATATGATATTCCTGGATGCTCTGTTTCTGGCGCAGTTGTTCCTGTGCGCGCTCTTTTGCCTCCCGGGCCCGGTTTTTATCAATTTCATCGGGACGTTCCGCAGTCAGAACAAATACTTTCACACGGTTATTTACAATCTCCGCAAATCCATTGCTGATAATAACTTCTTCCCAGTTTCCATCTGCGTCTTTCTTTCTCATACTGCCCGGTACCAGCGCCACAAACATATCTTCATGGTGAGCCAGGATACCTCTTTCTCCGTCGGCAGAAGGAAGAATCAGCTCGGCAGCTCTTCCGGAAAAAAACAGCTTATTACTGGCGTAAACTTCCAGACCAAATGTATTCATAAGCGCTCACTCCTTATTGCCCGGCTTCGTTTTCTGCCTTTGCCTTTTCGATTACCTCGTCAATGGTTCCCACATTAAAGAAGGCATTTTCCGGATATTCATCCATTTCGCCGTTAATAATAGCCTTAAATCCCCGGATGGTTTCTTTCAGAGGCACATATTTCCCCTTTACGCCTGTAAAGGTTTCCGCCACATGGAACGGCTGAGATAAAAACTTCTGAATCTTTCTGGCGCGAAATACGGTATTTTTATCTTCTTCGGATAATTCTTCCATACCCAGAATCGCAATGATATCCTGAAGCTCTTTGTACTTCTGAAGAATTTCCTGAACCTTTCTTGCTGTTTCATAGTGTTCTTCCCCCACCACGTCTGCCTCCAGAATACGGGAGGTGGATTCCAGGGGATCCACTGCCGGATAAATTCCCTGTTCCACAATCTTTCGGGACAAAACGGTGGTGGCGTCCAGATGAGCAAAGGTGGTGGCAGGAGCCGGATCGGTCAGGTCGTCTGCCGGCACATAAACGGCCTGAACAGAAGTTACAGATCCCTCTTTGGTGGATGCGATTCTCTCCTGTAAAGCGCCCATCTCTGTTGCCAGTGTGGGCTGATAGCCTACAGCAGAGGGCATACGCCCTAAAAGTGCGGAAACTTCAGAACCTGCCTGGGTAAAACGGAAAATATTATCAATAAACAACAGCACATCCTGGTGCTCTTTATCACGGAAATATTCTGCCATGGTAAGCCCTGTCTCTGCCACACGCATACGGGATCCCGGCGGCTCGTTCATCTGACCGAATACCAGGGCTGTTTTAGAAAGGACTCCGGATTCTTTCATCTCCGTCCACAGGTCGTTTCCCTCACGGGAACGCTCTCCTACTCCTGTAAAAATAGAGTAGCCTCCGTGTTCTGTGGCAATGTTCTGAATCAGCTCCTGGATCAGAACGGTTTTGCCTACGCCGGCTCCTCCGAACAGACCGATTTTACCACCCTTGGCATAAGGCGCCAGTAAGTCGATGACTTTGATTCCCGTTTCCAGAATCTCCACCACCGGGCTCTGGTCTTCAAAAGAAGGGGGATTCCGGTGAATCACCCAGTGCTCTTCCTTCTCCAGGGATTCTCCCTTGTCAATGGTTTCACCCAGTACATTAAAGAGACGGCCCAGGGTTTTCTCTCCTACCGGAACCTGGATTCCTTTCCCTGTGGCTGTTACTTCCATATCCCGGTACAGTCCTTCACTGGCAGAAAGCATAATACAGCGTACTTCCTTATTTCCCACATGCTGGGCAACCTCCATCACGCATCTTCGGCCTTCGTTTTCCACCTCTAATGCCTCATTTATTTCAGGAAGCTGTCCTTCATCAAATTTTACGTCTACTACAGGTCCCATGACCTGGACAATTTTTCCCTTATTCATTCACATCACTTCCTTTTTTGCGCCTTGGCTCCGCTGATTACCTCTGTAATTTCCTGTGTAATCGCGGCCTGGCGCGCACGATTAAATTGTATGGACAGATCTTTTAACATAGCTTTTGCGCTGTCCGTAGAAGACTGCATTGCCATCATTCTGGAATTCTGCTCGCTGGCAAAAGCCTCCACCAGACATCCGTAAATCAGACCTGTCAGATAGTTCGGAATAATACTGTTTAAAACCACATCCGCAGAAGGTTCCATAACAATGTCCTCCCGGTGCACATCCAGGGGGATCTGAGAAGGAGAAAACCGGGCTTTCTGCAGGGGAAGGAGCTGAATCCGCTCCACTTCCACACTGACTGCGCTCTGCATCTGCGTATAGATAATATGCACTTCGTCCAGCTTTTTTCCTTTAAACTCTTCTATGATTTCTTCTGCAATCAGCCGCGCCCGGTGCATGGTGGGATGCTGAACGGTATACTGGAAAGAACCGTCCATCTCCACATTTCTTTTCTCAAAATAGTGTCTTCCCACAACACCCAGAACGTACAGCTTATGGATTCCTTCTTTCTCCAGCAGCTCCTCTGCTGCCTTTATCGCATTATGGTTATAAGCTCCGGCAAGTCCCTTATCTGCTGTAATCACAACGCATCCGATTTTCCGCTCTTTTGCAGGAATCTCTTCCCTTTTGTCAAAGTAGGGATGTTCAATATCCGGCACATGGCGCAGAATACGGGAAATTGCCCCCTGAATGTTATAAAAATAGGGTTCTGTATCCGCCAGGGCTTTCTTCGCGCGCTTCATCTTGGAAGAAGAAATCATATACATGGCATTGGTGATCTTCATTGTATCCTCAATGCTCTTCATACGTGTCTGTATTTCTTTTGCATTTGCCATACTAACACCTGCTCTTGTCTCTGAATTCTTCTGCAGCCTTTACGATCTTCGCCTCCAGCTCCTCTGAAAGCTCCCGTTTTTCTTCAATTTCCCGGCCGATTTCAGGATAGACATTATCTACATATTTCAAAAGTTCTCTCTGATATTCTTTTACCTTTTTCTTCTCCACATGCATCAGGGTTTTATGAGTAGCCGCACATAATGTAATAACCTGTTCGTGGAGAGAAAGGGGACTGCACAGGGGCTGTTTTAACAGCTCCATCAGCCCGCTGCCGTATTGAAGCTGTTCTTTGGTAGACGCATCCAGATCGGAAGAAAACTGGGTAAAGACTTCCATCTCCCGGTACTGTGCCAAATCAATACGAATACTTCCCGATGCCTTTTTCATGGCTTTGGTCTGCGCGGCGCCTCCCACACGGGATACGGAAAGACCTACATTAACAGCCGGCCGCATACCTGCAAAGAATAAATCGCTTTCCAGGAAAATCTGTCCGTCTGTAATGGAAATTACATTGGTGGGAATATAAGCGGAAACATCTCCCGCCTGAGTTTCAATAATAGGCAGTGCCGTAATGGAACCTCCCCCCGCCTCCTCGCTTAACCGGCTGGAGCGTTCCAGCAGTCTGGAATGAAGGTAAAAAACGTCTCCCGGATAGGCTTCACGGCCCGGAGATCGTTCCAGCAGCAGGGATAAGGCTCTGTAAGCCACAGCGTGCTTGGATAAATCGTCGTATACAATCAGCACATCTTTTCCCTTATACATAAAGTATTCTGCCAGAGCGGTTCCCGCATAGGGAACAATGTACTGTTCCGGCGCGCAGTCGCTGGCCGTCGCGCAAAATACCGTGGTGTAATCCATGGCTCCGTATTTCTGCAGAGTATTAACCAGTTTCGCCACAGTAGAAGCCTTCTGACCGATGGCTACATAGATACAGATCACATCTTTTCCCTTCTGGTTTAAGATGGTATCAATGGCGATAGATGTTTTCCCTGTCTGACGGTCGCCGATAATCAGCTCCCTCTGTCCTCTGCCGATAGGAAACATGGAATCAATGGAGAGGATCCCGGTTTCCAGGGGCACGCTGACCGACTTTCTGTCAATAATTCCCGGCGCAGGATTCTCCACCGGGCGGTAGTCCTCTGCCTGAATCTCCCCTTTTCCATCCAGAGGAGCACCCAGGGCATTTACAATTCTTCCGATATAACCTTCCCCTACGGGAATCCCCGCACTCTTTCCGGTACGGGCCACCTTGGTACCCTCATGAATACCATCCTCTTTTCCGAATAAAATGCAGCCGATGGTATTGCTCCGAATGTCCTGAACCATTCCTTTCAGGCCATTTTCAAAGGTTATAATCTCACCGTATCTGGCATGGTCGATCCCATAGATCGTTGCGATTCCATCTCCTATGGTCAGCACCCTGCCCACTTCTTTATCTTTACTTATCTCGTCATAATTAAGAATCTCTTCTTTCAGAATCGAAATAATTTCTTCTGAATTGATTGCACTCAACTTGTTCACCTCCGGATTAATTTCTGTTCCAATTGTCTGAAGCGTCCTGCCAGACTCCAGTCATACTCCTGATTTCCTGCCTGGAGAAGAAATCCTCCGATTAAATCCTTTTTCTGTTTCAGTTCAAAAGCCACTTCCCTGCAGTGAAACTTCTTCTGCAGGAAGGAGCGGATTTTCTCTGTCTGTTCTTCCCGGGGCAGAGTCACATACCAGAGCGTAGCCTTTAATATCTGGTTTTGTCTGCGTTTATATTCCCGATACGCTTCAAAGATTTCTTCCATCCTGTCTGCCTTCTGATATTTGCAGAGCACTTTCAGATAATTTCTCATTTCTGCGGGGAATATCCGATCGATGATCTTTTCTTTTGCAGAAAGGGCAATTACCGGACTGGACAGGGCAGCCCCCACCTGGGGAACTTGTTGAACGATCTGTTCTGTCTTTTCAATGGATTCCTCCGGTACCGACAGTTCATACAGTACCTCTGCGTAATTAATTGCTGTCTGTGTCATGGGAATCACCTGCTTTTTCTATAAACTGGTCATATAGGGACAAATCATTTTCCTCGCTGGTCTTCTGACCGATGATTTTATAAGCTGCGTCCATGGCAAGCTGAGCCACCTGACTTTCCATCTGCTGCATGGCAAGCTGCTTTTGGTTTTCCACTGCCTCTTCCCCTCGGGCAATCAGCTGTCCCGCCTCTTTTTGTGCATCTGCCAGAATCTGATCTGCCTGTCTTTTCGCTTCCAGTTTTGCCTGTTCTACGATTTGACCGGATTTTTCTTTGGCAGAGCTTAACGCGATTTCATATTGTTCTTTCAATTCATTTGCTTTCTTTTCTGTATCTTCTGCATGCTTCAGTCCGCCTTCAATCATGGCTTTTCTCTTTTCCATAACATTCATCACAGGACCAAACAGAAATTTTCTCAGCAGCAGATAAAGAACAAGCAGGTTAATAATCTCAAAGACAAGGTTAATATTAATCTGAACCAACTGGTCCACCTACCTTTCTTTATCCCAGCATAATAATAATTAAAAGTCCGATTACGAAGCCGTAAATAGCGGTTGCTTCCGCAAGGGCCGCACCGAGCAGCAGGGCTTTGCTGATTTTTCCTTCTGCTTCCGGCTGTCTGGCAATCGCTTCTGTTGCCTTACCTGTGGCAATTCCAATACCTACGCCTGCTCCGATACCTGTTAAAACTGCAATAGCTGCTCCAATAGCGATTAATGTTCCCATTCTTTTTTCCTCCTGTTATTCCATTTTTTCTTTCATAAATAATGCGGTTAAAAAAACAAATACATACGCCTGGATAAACCCGTCAAAGATGTCGAAATAGATACTAAAGGGAATGGGGAGCAAGATTGGCATAACAATCTTTAACAGCTCCATTACTACAAAGGATCCCAGTACATTTCCAAATAGCCGCATAGACAGCGACAAGGGTCTGATAAAGAGTTCCAGTACGTTAATCGGCGCCACAATGGCGATTGGTTCTGCAAAACTTTTGAGCCATTTCTTTGAACCTTTTGCATGAATACCGGAATATTCAATCAGCACGATGCTCATCACCGCAAGCGCCACGGTTACATTCAGGTCCTTGGTTGGTGATTTGAAGCCGCACAAACCGATAATATTCGCAATTCCTATATAGAGAACAACCGTCATCAGATACGTAATGTATCGTTTTCCCTTTTCTCCCAGAATACCGTAGAAAAAGTCATACAGGAAACTGATCCCCGTTTCCAGCAGAAGCTGCTTTCTTCCTACGTTTTCCACCTTCAGATTCCTTACCAGAATTACAGACAGCAAAACCAGAACCGCCATAATAATCCAGGTAACGACGATGGACTCTGCTACAGGAATTCCTCCAAACACAGGTATGGTAAAAACCGTTTTGCAGTTAAGTTCTTCCATCAATGTGCTTGATAAATTACCCGTATAATCCCCTCCTTTTCTTTTCCTTTTAATTGCTCTTTATTTTACTCTTTGCGCCCGCAAAGTCAATATTCAATTACACAATATTTCACAATTTTTCAATCCTTTTTTTGTTTATTTTATCTTTTTTCATTCAAAAAAAGGAAAGGGCGTCGAATTTTTCTCCGACGTACCCTGTCATATTACACAAAACTCAGGTATGCTTTTTGTCTAATTTACCGCTTTCAAAATGTTGTCAAATAACTCTTTAAGGCGTATCCTTCGGCTCCCATATAAGATACTTTTGCAAAATCCCCGTAACCGGAGTCTATACATGCCACTGTGGATCCAAGAGGGATCTGTGTTAATTCTCCCGCCTGGGTACTGGGACTTTGTCTCAGGGTAATACTTTCCTGACAGTTTACCACTTTCATCACCGTATAGGGCACCTGTGTCTGGCCCACCGGAAGCAGATAGGACGCCAGGGCGTAGCCCGTCTGACCGCCGTAAGTAATTTCATAAAAACTTCCCGAGTAATTTCCCGTATAGGAAACGGAAGCTCCCAGCGGAACCTGGGTAATCTCCGCCCCGTCAACATTCGGGGCGCTCCTCATGGTAATAGAAGTACTGCAGCCTACTACCTGCAGCAGATTACTGCCGGCCGTATTCTGCTGAGCCGGCGCCGCCTGACTGGCTGAGCCGGGAGTGGCAGAAAGATAGGACGCCAGGGCATAACCTGTCTGACCGTTATAAATAATCTTGTAAAACCCGTTCTGCGCCGGTTCCACATAACTGACTGCTGAATTTAAGGGAATCTTAGTAATTTCTGCGGCCGCCGTATCCGGACTTCTCCTCAGAGTAATATATTCCTGGCAGTTCACTACATAATACGTAGTATACACAGGTTCTGCTGCCTGGGCCTGCGGCTGGGGCTGCTGTTCTGGCTGAACCGTGGGAGCGGGGGCTGCTGTGGGCGCTTCTTCCTGAGCGGGCTCCTCAGAAACCACTGGCTCCTGTGTCGGCTCCTGGGCTGCCTCCGGACTGGGGGCTGCTGTCACTTCCTCCTCCTGGGCTGCCTTCGCCTCCTGTTTCAGGACTTCGTTCTCGGCCGGCTTATCCCGAAGAAGGAAGTATCCTCCAAGAGCTGCTGCCAGCACAAGGGCTGCCGCCCCCATCAGAATCCCGGCCAGATAAGCTTTGCTTTTTCCTGGTTTCTGCATTCCATTTATATTCTTCCGCTCCGGATCAAAATCGGAAATGCCGGACTGCCGTTCAAAGGATTTCTCTGCAGGGGGAACCGCTCTTACCGTCTCTTCCTCCCATGGCTGAGAAGACACAACTCCCTCCTCCAGGATTCTGGTCAAATCCCTTTTCATGGATTTGGCGGAATCGTAACGATTCTGAGGCTCATACTGACAGGCCCGCAGAATCACCTGGCAGGTACTCTGGGAAGCCGCGCAGGGCTTTGGCAGAGGCGTTCCGGCCATCCGTTTCTGAAAGGCATCTTCCCTGTCGGTCACTGTGGAAACTTCCTGCCGGATGTCCATAAAAGGATATTTATTCCGGTTTAACAGCCGGTACAGCATAATTCCCAGGGAATAGGTATCAATGTTGCTTCCGTAGGGCCTTCCCCGGTAAACTTCCGGGGCCATATAGTAGTAAGTTCCTTTTACAGACAGATTGGTACCCGTATTCTCCAGGGTTCTGGCAATGCCGAAATCTCCCAGTTTAAAGCTGCCTGCAGGTGTTACGAAAATGTTATCCGGCTTAATGTCCCGGTGGATAATATGATATTCTTCGCAATATTCCAGGGCAGAACAGATGTCGGTTCCAATCCGGAGCACCTCCTTCTCCGTAAGGGCTCTTCCTGCCAGATATTCATTCAGGCTCTTTAAAAGTTCCATACGGATATAAATATCCCATCCGATTCCTTTTTCATGGGGAACCAGCTTAAATTCTTCCACACTCACAATGTGAGGATGACCTTTCAGCTTTCCAAGAAGGGCAATTTCATCCATACATTTGTTTACAATATCAGAAAAATACGTTCTGACAGACGCCTCTGTCATCCCCTCGCCCAGAAGGGACTGCACTTCCGTCTGGCTCTTGGGAATGGTAATCTTCTTTATGGCGGAATAAAACTCCCCCTTCATTCCATTTCGTCGGGCTTTAAACACCTTTCCGTAAGCGCCTTCTCCCAGAAACTCTGTCAGTGTCCACTCTTCCCATCCTGAATATTCAGGAATCCTCTCTTCCCTTTGCATCTCTTGCCTCCCTCTTATCTGTATAAAACCGCCAGAGCCGGAAACAGATTTTTGTTTCTTGTCCATAAGGTTTCCCATTCTTCTATTCCCAGAGGACATGCCCCTGTTCCGTTTTCAATGGTAATAGCCGGAATATTCAGCTTTAATACGAAATAGTCGCTGCACCCGGCAGAATCTGTTCCGTCGTCGATGGTAGAATGCAGCGGGTATTCTGTAACCTCCTGCACTTTTTGTGCCAAAGCCTGATCCTGCGCAAGCACCTGGCCCTGGCTTCCATAGTTCCAGTAAATCAGATTTCCCGAAGAGTGATAAGCCACGCAGCAGACAAGGGGATTCTCCTGCTGCACCTGCAAAATGGCCTGTGTCTCCGGTTCACTGGCCGGGGCCTCCCCTTTATAACAATCCGAGGAAGGATAGGAAGTTCCCTGATATTCCTGCCATCCCACATCGAAATTCCGGTTTAAGTCCACGCCTCTTGCGTTTGCCTTCCAGTTTCTCCAATACTCTTCTTCCGGCAGAGTTGTTTTCTGATTCTGCAGATCTGCCTGGTAGATTCCTTCTGCTGCTGCCCGAAGCTGCGGATCCCGGATACCGGCCGGCCCCTTCTGGCTGATGGTCACTCCGTCAGGATTCACCATGGGAATCACATGGATACATATATCCTCATACAGATTCTCCATGGGAATATTCTCATAGGCCCCGCTTTCAAAGCCAGTCAGATATTCTTCTATCTGCTTCATAGCAACCAGAGTATTCATGTATTCTCTGGCATGAATGGACGCCTGTATTAAAATATGTCTGGAAGCCTGGGGATCTCCCAGGACAGCCTCCCAGATGTCCCTCTGATCCGCTGTCTTTCCCAGAGAATTCAGGCTCATGTAATCCGGATACTGTTCTTCCAGCAGTTTCAGATCCTCTTCCATTTCATCATAGGTATATTCTGCCTCTGCTGTTTCTACAACCGGTTCCTGCTGCTGATTTTTGGGCTTGGTAACCAACCCCACCGTATTTTCCTCCTGCTCCTGCATCTGAATGCTGTTCTCCTGTAACTGTGTGTTATTCTCCTGTTCCTGCAATTGAACATTTTTTCCCTCTCTGTCTTTGTCAGGCGCTTTTGAGGGTTCGGCTTCCTGACGTGTTTCTTCCCCTGATGTCTCTTCTGCCGTACCGCCAAACTGAAACCAGGCCAGAACGCCTAATGCGACAATTCCAAGAAGCAGCGCCGCTCCAATGATTCCCCATTTCTTCTTCCTGTTTATACGGGGAGCCGGCTCTGTTCCCCCGGTTTGCTCCAGTTCGCATAAAAGGATCGTAATATTATCCCGTCCTCCCTGATTCAGGGCCATCTCCAGCAGAATTTCCACACATTCCTTTACAGACTTTCCGTTTTTCAGAACCTGTCCGATTTCCTGATCGCTTACCAGATCCGTAAGTCCGTCGGAGCAAATCAGATATTTGTCTTTATGGTGATAGCTTCCCCTGGCAATATGAGGGGATACCTGCAGTTCTGACTCCGGAATTCCCACATAATGGGTCAGGGGGCCCTTTTTATCCCCCGGGAAACGCTTCAGCGAATGCTCTTTGGAAATTTGTTTTAACGTGTCGTCATAAAAATGATAAATTCGGGTATCGCCCAGATTTCCAATATAAATCTGTTCTTTTCCAAACATAATCACAGACGCCGTAGAGCCCATACTTCTTATCTTATGATCCAGAGAATACTGATAAACCTCCCGGTTCATCTCCCGGCAGGCCCGTCTGATAAAGCCTTCCATATCGCTGCTGCCGTTTCCAATCTCCTTCTGGTAACATTTCTGAAAGGCATTGGCCGCCAGATAGGAGGCGATTTCCCCGCAGCTTTCTCCTCCCATACCGTCAAATACAGCAAAGCCCGGCATAGTCTCCTGCAGCGCCTCTCCGGTCAGAGTTTTATCCAGCCCCTGATGTTCCTGATCCAGATAAAGCCCCTGACACCAGAAATTATCCTCATTATTGGTACGTACCTTTCCTCTGTCGCAGACACATGCGTATCGGATTTTATAATTCATATCTTCTCCTATTATCCTGTTTCTGTTGTAAAGTCTTTCTGTGTCTATAGTATCACACACCTGGATTTAAACGCAACGCCTAAAACCTTCTTGTCCCCGGTTTCAAATTCCGATATAATAGCAGGGAAACAACCTGACGTAACAATCGGAGGATATTATGAATAAAAAAGAAGTTACAGAAATAAAAAAACAATTCACACCGGAAAACTGTTCCATTACCAGAATCTGCGGCTGCTATGTAGATGCAGAAAAAGAGAAGAAATTAACTCTGAAAGAGGCTTTTTTGTCTCTTCCGGAGGAAGAAGCTTTTAAATATTTTGAAATCTTCAAAAAAACCCTTTCCGGAACCCTGGGGAAGAACCTTCTGAATCTGGAATTCCCTCTGGAATCAGAATTTAACGGCAAATCCCAGGAATTTCTCCTCTCTCTCAGAGACAGCCGCCTGCAGGATGACGCTCTTCTGGAAGAGTTTTACGATAAAATCATTGAAAGTTATTATTACGGAGAAAATTATTTTATTATTCTCATCCATGCCGCCTATGACGTGCCGGGCAAGGCAAAAGACGGTCAGGAAATGTTTGACGCTTCCGATGAAGTTTATGAATACCTGCTGTGCAGTATCTGCCCGGTGAAGCTCTCCAAAGCCGGACTCTGCTATAACGCTGAGCGAAACAGCATCGAAGACCGTGCCAGAGACTGGCTGGTGGAACTTCCGGCAAAAGGCTTTCTCTTCCCTGCTTTTAACGACAGAAGCAGCGACATCCACCACGTTCTCTATTATTCTAAAAATGCAGAGGAACTGCAGACAGAATTTGTTGAAGATTTTCTGGGCTGTTCCGTTTCCATGACAGCCAAAGAACAAAAGGAAACCTTCAATTCGATCATTGAGGAAACTTTGCAGGAAGACTGCGATTACGAAGTGGTTAAGACGATTCACGAAAAGTTAAATGAATATGCAGAAACTCAGAAAGACAGTCCTGAACCTCCTGCCCTGGAAAAAGAAGAAGTGAAACGACTTCTGCAAAGCAGCGGCGTTCAGCAGGAAAAACTGGAAACCTTTGACTCCTGTTTTGAATCTTCTGCTGACCATAAAGCTGCATTTCTGGCTTCCAATATTGTCAGCGCCAGAAAATTTGAAATTAAGACGCCGGATGTTACGATACAGGTTCATCCGGATCGGACCGACCTGGTGGAAACCCGTATCATTGACGGCCGTCAGTGTCTGGTTATTACTGTAAACGACCATATAGAAGTGAATGGCATCCAGGTGCGTACCATATCCCGGGATACCTTCTCCGAAGGTAACGATGAATAAAACCTGTCACCTGCCTGCTTTTATAAATACATACTGACTGTCTGAGGAAAGAGATTTTTCAAAGGAATACCCCAGCCGGCAGAATTCTTTGATTTCCTCCGGATTCTGAACTTTCTTCCGGGCCAGATAGCGTACCATTTCGCCTCTGGCCATTTTCGCCTGGGTTCCCTTCTGGATAACCCTTCCTTCTTTCCACTCCCCGAAAATACAGGTAATACATTCTGTCGCCGCTGTCCGGTACTTCTCCAGACAGCGGTAATATTCCTTCGAGGCCAGATTGATAATCAGAGAGTCCTCCCTGGTGACTTCCCGGTAAATCTCATCCTTCCAGAATTCATAAAGGTTTTCCGAGGCTTTCGGCGCGCCCTTTGCCTGCATCTCCAGACGGTAGGGAACGACCCCGTCCATGGCTCTTAATGCCCCGTAAAAACCAGACAAAATAAACAGATTTTCTGAAAGATAGGAAAGCGCTCCTTCTTCCAGAACTGCCGGGGCCAGATACTGATACTGAATCCCTTCGTAGGCTAACAGCGCGGGGGTGAGATTCCTGCGAAGATCCATGGTCTGAATTCGTTCATAATTCAGGCGGGCAATGGAATCGCTGCAATTCCAGAGCTTTTTTAATTCCTCATAGGACAGTTCCTTCATCCACTGCAGCAGGCGCTCTGTCTTCTCCAGAAAAACCGGAAGTCCCTGACATTCCAGAGTGTCTGTGTCCTGTTTCATCTTTTTTGCAGGAGAAATTATAATTTTCATTCTATCTCCACTTTCTCTATCTGATAATTTCCATCCGTTACTGTAAGCACGGCCATGGTTACCGGAAGCTGAAATCTCCTGGGGCCGCAGCTTCCCGGATTCAGATACAGTTTCCCCTCTTTTCTTTCTTCCTCATATTTATGGGAATGACCGTAAACCACAATTTCTTTCCCCGGCAGGTAGTCCGGCAGATGGATTTTCTTATGCACCACATAAAACTCCAGGCCGAAAAGACGAAACTCCTGCACCATTTTCAGATGAGCCGCCCATTCTCTGTCATTGTTTCCCCTGACGGCATAAATGGGGCCGCAAAGGGAAAGGGTATCCAGAATCTCCTGCTTTCCTATGTCGCCGGCATGAATAACGGCGTCACAGTTTTTTACAATGTCCATTACCTGCGGACGCAAAAGTCCGTGGGTATCTGATAAAACAGCAATTCTCTTATTCATTTTCTTCTCCTGTTAAGACAAGGTATCCTCTGCCGCTTTCTCGCAGGCGGCCATCTCTTTTGTATTGCCTCTTCTTAATACCTGCATTTTCGTAACCCCCGGATACTGCGCCGGAATGGACATGGTCATGGCTCCATCCCCGGTAATCTTAACCACGTCTCCGTGTTCCAGAATACCGTCCGCCTCCCGTTTGTTGTTTTTATTATAGATTCCTTCTTCCGGAACCTCTGCTGTAAACACGGTCTGGTTTTCCATATCCACAAAGACTGCGTCCGGTACCAGCATTCCTGTTTCAATATACATAGCTGTCACCGCCTGTTCTTCCTGTCTGGCCTCTTCCTGTCTCATCTGCTCTGCCTGATCGGCAACCGTGCTCCAGAATCCGCCTCCAATGGCTGCCATTACGCCAATCAGGATAATCCAGCCGATAATCATCTTTTTATCTGTTTTTTCCTTCAACTGCCTATTCTCCTGTTCTTTTGTCTCTTCGGACGATTTCTCTGCCCTAAGGGTTCCTTCCCTTCCTGAAGTGTTTTGTTCCATTGTATCCTATGTCTGGTTATTCTGCAACGCCAAAGAAAGCAGTCTCCTTTATATACACAAAAAAACACCGTCCCCACGGCTCAAAACGTCCGCAAAAACAGTGCTTTTTATGCGCCTTCAGGGGTTCGAACCCTGGACACCCTGATTAAGAGTCAGGTGCTCTGCCAGCTGAGCTAAAGGCGCTCATTTGTTTAACGCAAGAGATATTATAATCGTTATTCCCTGCAAATGTCAATACTTTTTTATATTTTTTTTATAATTTCTATTTTTTCTTTTCCATTTCACCAAAAATCCGATTCATCTCATCTACAGATTTTTTGATTTTTCTCATACGGGCATCCAGTTTTTTGTGATCATAGCCCAGTTTTGTAAATGCTGCGTCCAATTTTTTCCTTTTACGAGACATTCCGGAACTCTCCTGTCTTTCTTTGTAACTATTCTATGCAGGATTTGTTCCGGATGCTGTCTCTACTTTTTCCTGGCTGTTAATTTGTAAATCGGGTTCCCCATCTGAGAGAACTTTTCCTCGTACTCTGTCATAACGTTTCCTGCCATCATGGATGCTTCCCTGTGCAGATCGTAAGTCTTTTCCAGCAGCTCCCAGCCGGCTCTTTCTATTTCTTCCAGAGAAAATTCAAACAACTGCCGGTTATCCGTCTTAAACTCCACACAGCCCCCGGGGGATAAAATCTTCTCATACCGCTTCAGGAATTCACAGGAAGTCAGACGCCTTTTGGCGTGACGGGCCTTAGGCCAGGGATCCGAAAAATTCAGATAAACTCTGTCCACCTCTCCCCGGTCAAAGATTTCCGGAAGGTTTCTGGCATCCACACACAGAAAAAGCAGATTGGAAAGTCTCTCCTTCTCTTCCTCCCGGCTTTCCCGCTTCTGTATGGCCCGAAGCAGAACACTGTCGTACATCTCAATCCCCACATAGTTTCTGTCCGGGTGAAGAGCCGCCATATCCATGAGGAAACGTCCCTTCCCCATTCCCACTTCTATATGAAGAGGCTGTCTCTTCGGAAAGACCGCCGCCCAGAGCCCTTTTCTGGCCTCCGGGTTCTGCACCACATATTCGCTGGTGCGGATAATCTCTTTCGCCCCTGGTATATTTCTCAACCGCATATCCACGTCCTCCTTTTCGGTGCTATTGTTTCATATCTGTCTCCTCTTTGTCAATCCTCCCCTGTAAAATCCATCGTTCTGGTTTAAATTTATATAATTTACTATACAATTTTCTCCAATCTTCCACATTTTCTCCATTTTTTCACAGATTCTTCCACAATTCTTTAAGTAATCTCTCTACTTTTTTGTAAATTTTCTATTTTCAATTGGTAATTTTCAATGAAAAGGTGTATGATAGATACAAAAACAAGGAGGGTGGAAATGGAACAAATAATTAAAAAATTAGCAGAAATTGAAACAGCAGCCGGCCATATCATGGACGATGCTGAGCGCAGAAAACATGCACTCTCTGAAGAAATGGAAAAACAATGCCGGGAATTCGATTCTGCTCTGGAAGAAGAAACTGCTCAGAAAATCGAACAAATTAAGAAACAGCTTCTTCAGGACAAAGAAACGCATCTTCAGAAGCTGCGTAAGGAAACCCAGGAACACAATGACCAGATTGATTCCTACTACAGGCAGAATCATCAGCGGCTTGCCAGAGAGCTTTTTGAAGAAATACTTCACTCGTAAGTTTTCAATCCTGCAGACGGCAGCCCTGACTGTCTGCAAATTTATGATACAAGGAAGTGACATCATGGGAAATATGCTCTCCTACAGCGGAATTTCCACAAAAATCCGGGCAATGCAGAGCAAATTAATCAACGAACAGCAGTTGGCTGAAATTGCTCAGCTTACCAGTGTCCCCCAGGTGGTTTCTTATTTAAAGAAAACCCCGCAATACGGAGCCGTATGGTCCAATGTAGATGAAAACGCGCTGCACCGGGGGGAGATTGAAGTCATGCTGAAAAAAACAATCTTCCAAAATTTCAGCCAAATCTACTCCTTTGCAGATAAAGAACAGCGGAAATTTCTGATGCTTTATTCCAAGCGTTATGAAATCCGGGTTTTAAAGGAGCTGTTGGCAAATATTTTTGATCACAGAGATACGCCCCGTATCAATCTGGAACCCTACCGGGATTTTTTCCGGCACCATTCCAGACTGGATCTGGATCTTCTGACGGCCTCCGCCACTATGGAGGAGCTGATTTCATCCCTGAAGGGAAATGAGTTCTACCGTCCCCTTTCCATGATACAGGAGCACGAGAATCCTCTGGTATTTGACTACGGGATGGCTCTCGATCTCTACTATTTTAATCAGATTTGGAAGATGAAGGACAAGCTGTTTGCCAAACTGGATTTAAAAGAGCTTACTAAAGCTTACGGGGTCAAATTCGATTTGCTGAACCTGCAGTTTATCCAGCGTTCCAAACAGTACTTCCAGATAAATCCGGCAGATATTTATGCTCTGCTGATCCCTGTAAATTACAAATTAAAAAAAGAAGAGGTTCAGACACTTACGGAAGCCTCCTCAATGGATGAATTTTACCAGATACTGGATAAAACTTATTATGGAAGGCGTTATAAACAGCAGATGAAGGAAAACACCCTGGAGGAATTCTACATTTATCTGCTGCGTTCCACCTTAGAGAAATCAACCAGAACCCACCCCTACTGTGCGGCCGTTCTGTACTCCTATCTCTACCATAAAGAACATGAAGTAAACCGCCTTACCATAGCAATAGAATGCATCCGCTACGGAATTGATCCTGCGGATACTTTACGTTATGTTCTCAAAAACTGATACCCGGAGGTAATAACGTGATAGAAAAAATGAAATTTATAAGCATAACCGGTCCCAAAGCGGATATTGACAGAGTGGTTTCCAAATATCTTTCCAAATATGAAATCCATCTGGAAAATGCCCTGTCCGAGCTGACTTCGGTGCAGAATCTGACCCCTTATATTGAAATTAATCCTTATAAGGAGTCTCTGCAGACAATTACCGGTTTTTATGAGGAGCTGGAACCCGGCAGCCAATCTTCGGTTCCGGAAATTCCACTGGAAAAGGCCCTGGAATTTACAGCAAACCTGAAAGAAGAAATGTCTCAGAAAAGCCTGAAGCAGAAAAACCTGGAAGATCTTCAGAATTCCCTTACAGAATCTCTGAAAATTATCCAGCCCTTTCACTCCATGGATTTTCCGCTCTCTTCCCTATTGCACTTTCAATTCGTAAGCTGCCACTTTGGAAGAATTGAGAAAACCTACTACGAGAAACTGAAAAAATATATTTACGACGATCTGGACACGGTGTTCTGTAAATGTGACGACGATGGCCAGTACGTATGGGGAATCTATTTTTCACCCCGTTCCCAGATGGATAAAATCGACGCTGTTTACGCCTCCATGCATTTTGAACAGATGGAAATCCCCGACAATTATCCGGGTACAGTAAAAGAGGCTTATGAAGCCCTGACCCGGAAATTAAAAGACATCCAGACTGACCTGGAAGAAATCCGGGCGGGGCGTACCAGACGGCTGGAGGAACTGCGGGAAGAAATCCTGGGTTCCAAAGAGGCTCTGGAACTGCTCTCCGCCAGCTTCGACGTACGAAGGCTGGCAGCCTGCACCGATAACCGCCGGGACACTTTCTATATCCTGTGCGGCTGGATGTCCGACCGGGATACTCAGAAATTCCAGAAAGAAATCATGGATGACGACCAGATTTTCTGCATTGTGGAAGATTACAGTGTCTATAAGGAAAAGCAGCCGCCCACCAAGCTTCGCAATCCCCGGATCATCCGGCCTTTCGAAATGTATGTAAAAATGTACGGCCTGCCTTCCTATGGGGAATTTGATCCCACCTGGTTCGTGGCCCTTACCTATTCCCTGATCTTTGGAACCATGTTCGGAGATGTGGGACAGGGACTGTGTCTGGTTGTGGGAGGCGCTCTTTTGTACCGTTTCAGGAAAATGACCCTGGCTGCCATTATCAGTATGGCAGGTATTTTCTCTACCATTTTCGGATTCCTGTACGGAAGCTTCTTCGGTTTTGAAGAATTACTGCCCGCCATCTGGCTCAAGCCGAAAGAGGCCATGACCAGCCTTCCCTTTATCGGGCAGATGAATACGGTCTTCGTGGTGGCCATCGCCTTTGGAATGTTTCTGATTCTGGTTACGATCGTGTTTCACATTATCAACGCCATCCATTCCAAAGATCTGGAAAACATTCTGTTTGACCAGAACGCCATTGCAGGACTGGTTTTCTACGGCTCGCTGGTTGCAGTCATTGTCCTTTATATGACCGGTAAGAAACTGCCGGCGGCCGGCGTACTGGTGGTTATGTTTCTGATTCCTCTGCTTCTTATTATGCTGAAGGAACCCTTAACCCGGCTGGTACAAAAAAAGCAGCCTGCCATAGAAGGCAGCAAGCCTATGTTTTTTGTTCAGAGCTTCTTTGAATTATTTGAAGTTCTGCTGAGTTACTTTTCCAACACTCTGTCCTTCGTCCGTATGGGCGCTTTCGCAGTCAGCCACGCCGCCATGATGGAAGTGGTACTGATGCTGGCCGGGGCAGCCAATGGAGACTCCGTTAACTGGCTGGTCATTATCCTGGGAAACATCTTCGTCTGCGCTATGGAAGGATTGATTGTAGGCATCCAGGTTCTGCGTCTGGAATATTATGAGATGTTCAGCCGGTTCTATAAAGGAGACGGCAGAGAATTCAAACCATTCTTAAGAAAGAAAGCATAAAATAAAACTGCATTTAGAAATAAGGAGGCTTTTATCTATGAAAACAATCATTGAGATCACAACTGCAGCCGCATTAATTTTAAGTATCGTGGTTCCCTTTGGGGCATTCTTTGCCGGCGAAAAGAACAGGAAACGGTATAAAAAATCTCTGGCTGCCAACTGTTTCTGCTTTTTCGGCGCTCTTCTTCTGGGCACTATCGTGATGTTCGCAGGGACCGAGACTGCCGCCGCCGCTTCTGACGCTGCATCAAACGGGCTGGCCACAGGACTTGGTTATTTAGGCGCGGCTCTTGTTACCGGACTTTCCGGTATCGGCTCCGGTATCGCCGTTGCCAGCTCTGCAAGCGCAGCCCTGGGAGCTATCAGCGAAGACGGTTCCATCTTTGGTAAGTCTATGATCTTCGTAGCTATGGCAGAAGGTATCGCTCTGTACGGATTGATTATCTCATTTATGATCCTGGGTAAATTATAAGGAGTGACCCGCATGAAAATGTACCTTATCAGCGACAACATTGATACCTACACAGGTATGCGTCTGGCAGGAGTAGACGGGGTGGTGGTCCATGAACGGGAAGAACTAAAGGAAGCTCTTCAGAAAGCCATCTCTGATAAAGAAAACGGCATCATTCTTCTCACTGAGAAATTCGGACGGGAATTCCCGGAGATTGTGGACGATGTAAAACTCCGTCATAAAACACCTTTAATTATAGAAATTCCCGACCGGCACGGCACCGGAAGAAAGCCTGACTTCATTACCTCTTATGTCAATGAAGCCATCGGATTAAAATTATAGAGATGCAAAGACGCCTTTGCGCTGTGAATCACACAGAATGGAGGAAATTATGACAATCGAAGAAAAATTAGAGCATTTCTACGATGTATCTGTAAAAGAGGCCGAAAAAGAGGCACAGCAGCAGCTTGAAAAGCATCAGGAACATCTGGAGCAAATCCTCTGCGAACATAAAGAAATCAAACAAAAAGAAGCAGAACTTGCGGTTAAAACAGAGGCGGAAAACGCAAGACACGAAATTAACAAAGCCCTCTCTGCAGAACAGCTTACGATCAAACGAAACTGGACCCAGAAGCAGAATGAACTGAAGTCCCGGCTGTTTTCTGAAGTGCAGGAGCATCTGGACGCTTTCATGGCAACGCCTGCTTACGATGAATTTCTCTGTCAGAAGATCCTTGAGGCCAGAGAGTTTGCCCAGGACGATAAAATTCAGATTTATATCGGACTTCCCGACGCCCATAAAGCGAAATTTCTGGAGGAGAAAACAGGACTTCCCATTCAGGTCGCTCAAAAATCTTTCCGGGGCGGAATTAAAGCCGTTATCCCGGAAAAGAATATCCTGATTGATAATTCTTTCTCCAGCGCTTTTGAGGTTCTGAAGAAAGAATTCACCTTCGAGGGAGGTCTGAAACATGAATAGAACTGGAACAATCTATGGAATTAACGGACCGGTTATCTACTTAAAAGGCGATACCGGTTTTAAGATCTCAGAAATGGTTTATGTGGGAGAGCAGAAACTTGTGGGGGAAGTGATCGGCCTGAAAAAGGGGATGACTACCGTACAGGTTTTCGAGGAGACCACCGGTCTTCGTCCGGGAGAAACAGTTACCGCAACCGGCGACGCCATCTCCGTCCTGCTGGGCCCCGGAATCATCCATAACATTTTCGACGGAATCCAGAGACCTCTGGAAGAAATCGCAAAATCTTCCGGAAAATATATTTCCCGGGGCGTCAGTGTGGACTCCCTGGATACACAGAAAAAATGGAAGGTACACATTACGGCCAAACCGGGGGATCTGGTATCCGGCGGTACGATTTTCGCCGAAACCCAGGAGACCGCTTCCATCCTTCATAAATCCATGGTACCCCCGAATATGGAAGGAACCATTACCTGGACAGCCGGGGACGGAGAATATACCATTGTGGATACTATCGCCCTTCTGGAAAAAGCAGACGGTACGGAAGTCCCTCTGAAGCTGGCTCAGAAATGGCCCATCCGTATCCCCCGCCCCACCCATAAACGGTTCCCTGCCAGTGTTCCTCTGGTTACCGGACAGCGTATCCTGGATACCCTGTTTCCCATTGCCAAAGGCGGAACGGCAGCTGTTCCCGGCGGATTCGGTACCGGCAAAACCATGACCCAGCACCAGATTGCCAAATGGTCCGATGCAGATATTATTGTTTATATCGGCTGCGGAGAACGAGGCAACGAAATGACTCAGGTACTGGAAGATTTTAATAAACTGATTGACCCCAAATCCGGCAATCTGATGATGGATCGTACCACCTTAATCGCCAATACCTCCAATATGCCTGTAGCAGCCCGTGAGGCCTCCATTTATACAGGCGTTACCCTGGCAGAATACTACCGGGATATGGGCTACGATGTGGCAATTATGGCCGACTCCACCTCCCGTTGGGCAGAGGCTCTGCGTGAGTTGTCCGGACGTCTGGAAGAAATGCCTGCAGAAGAAGGTTTCCCCGCCTATCTGGCTTCCAAGCTGTCCGCCTTTTATGAGCGGGCAGGAATGATGCAGAACTTAAACGGAACGGAAGGTTCCGTCTCCATAATCGGCGCAGTTTCCCCCCAGGGGGGCGATTTCTCCGAACCTGTCACCCAGAATACCAAACGGTTCGTCCGCTGTTTCTGGGGGCTGGATAAATCCCTGGCCTACGCCCGTCACTTTCCGGCTATCCACTGGCTGACCAGTTACAGTGAATATCTGGAAGATTTAACCCCCTGGTACCGGGCCAATGTCTCTCCTCAGTTTGTCTCCCACCGGAATAAACTGGTAGCCTTATTAAATCAGGAGAGCTCCCTGATGGAAATTGTAAAACTGATCGGAAGCGATGTACTGCCCGACGACCAGAAACTGACCCTGGAAATCGCCCGGGTAATCCGGCTGGGCTTCCTGCAGCAAAATGCCTTCCATCCCGACGATACCTGTGTATCTCTGGAAAAGCAGTATCTGATGATGGATATTATCCTGTACCTGTATGAAAAATCCAGAGCTCTGATTAACCGGGGAATGCCTGTCTCCGTTTTAAAAGAGCAGAATATTTTTGAAAAAATCATTGCCATAAAATACGATGTTCCCAACAGTCAACTGGAAAAAATGGAAGACTATCGAAAAGCCATCGATGACTTCTATGAACATGTGCTGGAAATCAACGGTTAGGAGGAGAAGATTCTATGTCAATTGAATATCTTGGTCTTAGTGAAATAAACGGCCCTCTTGTGGTCTTAGAAGGAGTAAAGAATGCCTCTTTCGAAGAAATCGTGGAGTTCAGCATGGACGACGGCACAAAGAAGATCGGAAGAATTGTGGAAATTTACGAAGACAAAGCAGTGATTCAGGTCTTTGAAGGCACTGACAATATGTCTTTAAGCAATACTCATACCCGCCTTACCGGCCGTCCCATGGAAATCGGCCTGTCCGAAGAAATCCTGGGACGAACCTTTAACGGTATCGGCCAGCCCATTGACGGACTGGGGGATATTACCGCGGAGGTTCATCTGAATATCAACGGCCTTCCCCTGAATCCGGTTACCAGAGAATATCCCCGAAACTATATCAACACCGGAATTTCCGCCATTGACGGACTGACCACCCTGATCCGCGGACAAAAGCTGCCCATCTTTTCCGGCAATGGCCTTCCCCATGACAAACTGGCCGCCCAGATTGTTCAGCAGGCGTCTCTGGGGGCAGATTCCGATGAAAAATTCGCCATTGTCTTTGCCGCCATGGGCGTCAAGTACGATGTGGCAGAATTCTTCCGCCGTACCTTTGAAGAAAGCGGCGCTTCCGATCATGTGGTTATGTTTCTGAACCTGGCCAACGATCCGGTGGTAGAACGTCTGCTGACGCCCAAACTGGCTTTAACTGCCGCCGAATATCTGGCCTTTGAAAAGGAGATGCACATTCTGGTTATTTTAACAGATATTACCTCTTTTTGTGAAGCCATGCGTGAGGTTTCTTCTTCCAAAGGAGAAATCCCTTCCCGAAAGGGCTATCCCGGCTACTTATACAGCGAGCTGGCAACTCTTTACGAGCGGGCCGGCATTGTACACGGAAAGAACGGATCGGTCACTCAGATTCCCATTCTGACCATGCCAAACGACGACATTACCCATCCCATTCCGGACCTGACCGGATATATTACAGAAGGTCAGATTGTGCTGGATCGCCAGCTTCACGGCCAGGCTGTCTATCCTCCCATTAACGTCCTCCCCTCCCTGTCCCGTCTGATGAAAGACGGCATCGGCGAGGGCTTTACCCGGGAAGATCACCAGGATGTGGCCAACCAGCTTTTCTCCTGTTATGCAAAGGTAGGCGACGCACGTGCCCTGGCCTCCGTTATCGGGGAAGACGAACTTTCCCCTCTGGATAAACGTTATCTGGAGTTTGGAAAAGCCTTTGAAGAAGAATTCATCGGACAGACCGAAACGGAAAACCGAAGCATCCTGGAAACTCTGGACAGAGGATGGGAACTGCTGGGAATGCTGCCCAAAGAAGAACTGGATCGAATTGATACAAAGATTCTGGATAAGTATTATCACGTATCTCAACGCTAGGAGGTGGATAAATGGATCCGAATACCTTTCCCACCAAAGGAAATCTGATTCTGGCTAAAAACTCCCTGGCTCTGTCCCGTCAGGGATTTGAGCTGATGGATAAGAAACGAAACATTCTGATTCGGGAAATGATGGACCTGATCGATCAGGCAAAGGATATTCAGTCCCAGATTGATGAAACCTTCCGCACCGCCTATGCGGCCCTGCAGAAAGCCAACATGGAAATGGGCATCGCCTTTGTCCAGCAGGTTTCACACACCGTTCCCATTGAAACTTCCATCCGAATCAAAACCCGCAGCGTTATGGGGACAGAAATTCCCCTGGTGGAATACGACAGAGAAAGCAACTATCCCACGTATGCCTACTACAGCACCAAAGCCTCCCTGGACGAGGCCAAGGCCGCTTTCGAGCGGGTAAAAGAACTTTCTATCCGGCTCTCTATGATTGAAAACGCCGCCATCCGGCTGGCCACCAACATCAAGAAAACACAGAAACGGGCCAATGCCCTGAAAAATATCACCATCCCCAAATTTGAATCCCTTACCAAAGAGATTCAAAACGCTCTGGAAGAAAAAGAACGGGAAGAATTCACCCGTCTGAAAGTAATCAAGCGTATGAAACAGGGGGCTTAAAAAAAGGGGAATCCCAGATGTTTGTCTGCATCGGGAGTCCCCTTTTTTTCATAAATAATTTCAGAACAATTTCCTCTTATTATCTGACATCTTTTTGAATTTTTTCTTTTTCTGCTCATTCGTTTGAATATAAGAAAGTCAACCCTTTTTCGCGTTTTCTTTCCGTTTTTCTACGATTTATGACATCTATCCAAAACATTTGTTCCAAATTTTTTTATGTAAATCAGGTAATCCACATCCTTCTTCTGTGGATAATGTGGATAACTTGGTGTATAACTTCATTTTACAGGGTTTTTCATAGTTTTCCATGTGGATAACTTTATCCCCTTATCCCCCTAATTTGTACTAATTTTCTATACTATTTGTAGAAATTGTACAATCCTGTAAAAGATAGTCTGAAACGGAGGCAATCACTGCTGCACCATCGGCTGCCGCCGTCAGAATCTGGCGAACCCTCTTGGTCCGTATGTCCCCTGCCGCAAAGATTCCGGGGGCACTTGTTTTCCCGTCTTCCCCCGCCACAATATAGCCGTTCTCATCCAGATTTACCAGTCCCTGCGCAAGCTGGGTGTTGGGTTCCATCCCCACCGCCAGAAAGACGCCGTCCACTTTCTGTTCATACTCTCCCCTGCCCTGCTTACAGAGAACCAGTTTTTCCACCTGCTCTTCCCCTGTGATCCGGGAAACTGTGGTATTATAGAGCACCTCTATATTCTCTGCTTTCTCTAACGGTTCCCACAGAACCGGATCCGCACGCAGAGTCTCTCTTCTGTGAATCAGAAATACTTTTGCACACAGACGGGACAGAAACAGGGCTTCTTCCACAGCAGAATTTCCGCCTCCCACCACAGCCACTGTCCGGTCTTTAAAAAAGGCGCCGTCACAGGTGGCACAGTAAGATACTCCCATACCTGCCAGTTCTTCCTCCCCGGGAACTCCCAGATGGCGATGTCCTGCCCCGCAGGCGAAGAGCAAAGCCTTTCCCCGGAAGTTTCCCTTCTTCGTCCCTATCACTTTCTCCCCGGTTTGGGCATCGGTTTCAATGGAGGTTATCTTTGCCTGCGTAATTTCCAATCCCAGTGCATGGGCATGGTTTACAAAGGCTTCCGCCAGTTCATATCCGCTTATTTTCGGCATTCCCGGATAGTTATCCACCTGATCCGTACTGACAATCTGTCCTCCCCCTGTAAAATTCTTTTCCAGAATCAATGTCTTCAGTCTGGCTCTCCGGGCATAAATACCGGCTGTTAACCCTGCCGGCCCGGCTCCCAGGATAATCAAATCATATACCGTTTCCTTCATCTTCCTTGGGCCCCTTTCTCATTCTTTCTCCCATCATAGCATAGGATTTCCCTTTTTCCAATAAAATAGTAAGGATAGAGCCACTGGAAAGGAATGCCATGTCTGTAAAAGCAAGAATAAAGAACGCCCCCAGGCCTCTGCTGATTACCGGAATCCTCTTTGTGCTTCTGTGCCTGGGATTAAGCGGAGGCTGGCTGTCCGCTCATGTATTTTCAGAAGATGCAAAGTTTGAGAAATTCGCGGATCAGATTTTTCTGGAAGAGGTTTCTTCCAATACTCTGAATCTCCACTATTCCCTGGCAAATCCGGAAGAATACGGAATTGAACTCTCCCCTGTCACCCTGGGATATATCACTACAGAGGATATGCCCGCCGCCTCCAGGCAGTGGGCCCAATACGAACAGCAGCTAAAAGAATTTGACTATGACCGGCTCTCTGAGGATAACCGCCTGACTCTGGATATGCTTCTTTTATATTACAATACCAGGCAGTCTCTGGGCAGCAGCTTCCTTCTGGAAGAACCCCTCAGCCCCAGCCTGGGTATCCAGGCCCAGCTCCCGGTTCTGCTGGCGGAATATACCTTTTACGACACCGGGGATATTTCCGACTACTTATCCCTCTTAAACTGCGTTCCCGATTATTTTCAGAGCATCCTGGAATTTGAACAGGAAAAATCTCAGGCCGGCTGCTTCATGAGCGACGCCACCTTAGAACGGATTCTGGAACAGTGCCAGTCTTTCGTTCAGGATCCCTCCTATATGACGGAAGTCTTTGCAGAAAAGCTGGAGAAATTTTCTTCCCTGAAAAAAAAGGACAGAGAAGAACTCCTTGAGAAACATGAAGAAATCCTGGAAAACCGCATGGTACCTGCCTATCAGAACCTTATGGCCGGTCTGAAGGCTCTTGAAGGAACCGGGAAGAATCCGGGCGGTCTGGCCAATTTCCCCGGCGGAACTTCCTACTACCAATACCTGCTGAAAAGCGATGTGGGAGTCTACGCCTCCGTCCCTGTTATTGAAAAAAGACTCTATCAGCAATTAATGGCCGATTACCAGGAGATGGGCGCCCTCTTAAAAGAAAATCCCGCCCTTCTGAAAGATCTTCACAGCGACAAAGACATTCCCGGGGATTCTCCGGAAAATACCCTGGGGGCCTTAAGCAGGCTCTGTCAGGAAGATTTTCCCGCTCTCCCCGCCGCCTCTTATGAAGTAAAGTATGTTCACGAGGCTCTGGAAGATTTTCTGAGCCCGGCCTTCTATCTGACGCCTCCCATCGACACCCGCGCGCCAAATACCATCTACATCAACAACGCCAGCCGCTCCACCAATCTGGAATTATTTACCACCCTGGCCCACGAAGGCTTTCCCGGACATTTATACCAGAATCAGTACTTCAGCCTGCAAAAACCGGAGAATATCCGCTATCTGATTACCTCCGGAGGTTATATTGAAGGCTGGGCGACCTACATTGAATCTTACGCTTACGGATATGCAGAAATCGATTCCGACTATTCCAGAGCTGTCTGGTTAAACCGTTCCATCAACCTCTGCCTCTATTCCATTTTAGATGTGGGGATTCACTACCGGGGATGGACCCGGGAACAGACGGCCTCCTTCCTTTCCGCCTTCGGAATCACCAAAGATTCGGCCATCGAGGAGCTTTATCTGTACATTGTGGAAACACCGGCCAATTATCTCAAGTATTATCTGGGCTATTTGTATTTCCAGGATATAAAGACAAAAGCACAGGAGCTGCAGGGGGATTCCTTCCAGTTAAAAGAATTCCATAAGAAAGTTCTGGAAATCGGCCCCGTTCCCTTTCCTGTGCTGGAAAAATATGTGTTAGAATAAAAAAATGGCAGGCGTGTAAAAGAGGCCTGCCATTTCCATTTCTTTATTCTACTGTTACTGATTTGGCCAGGTTCCTTGGCTTATCCACATCCAGTCCCTTGGCCACCGATACGTAATAACCCAGAAGCTGCAGGGGAATCACCGCTAAAGAAGTGGTGAAATGTGCATCCGTCTTGGGGATATACGTTACAAAATCCGCCGTATCTTCAATATTGTAATTTCCATAGGTGGTCAGCCCCATTAAATAAGCGCCCCGGCTCTTACACTCTACCAGGTTGCTGACCGTCTTCTCATAGAGTTCCTGCTGGGTTAAAACACCAATTACCAGGATTCCGTCCTCGATGAGGCTGATGGTACCGTGTTTTAATTCTCCGGCTGCATAGGCCTCGGAATGGATATAACTGATCTCCTTCATCTTCAGACTTCCTTCCAGGGAGATGGCATAGTCAATCCCTCTTCCAATGAAGAAAACATCCTTGGAAGCGGCCTGTTTGGAAGCAAACCACTGGATTCTTTCCTTATCTTCAATCACTCTGCTGATTTTATCCGGCAGGCTTTCCAGCTCGCCAATCAGCTCCTCATAATATTCTTCCGTAATCTCTCCTCTTGCCCTTCCAAATGCCGCAGCAAGGACGTAGCAGGCAATTAACTGGGTGCTGTAGGCCTTGGTGGTTGCTACGGCAATCTCCGGCCCTGCCAGGGTATAAAATACCTTGTCTGCCTCTCTGGCAATGGAGGATCCTACCACGTTGACAATGGCCAGAGTCTGGATTCCTCTGCTTTTTGCCTCTCTTAAGGCAGCCAGACTGTCGGCAGTCTCTCCGGACTGGCTGATGACAATCACCAGGGTATCTTTTTCCAGAAGTGGTTTCCGGTAACGGAATTCGGAGGCCAGTTCTACCCGGACCGGCACCTTGGCCAAATCCTCAAATACATACTGAGCCGTTACAGCCACATGATAGGCAGAACCGCAGGCTACCATGCAGATTCTGCGGATATTGTTTATTTCTTCTTCTGTAATTCCCACTTCGGACAAATCAATCCTGCCCTCTTTTATTACAGAGTTCAGGGTATCGGATACTGCTTTGGGCTGCTCATGAATTTCCTTCATCATGAAATGCTCGTATCCGGCTTTCTCCGCCGCCTCTGCATCCCATTTGATTTCCTTTAACTCCTTCTGGATTTCGTCTCCGTCCAGATTATAAAAAGTGATTTCTCCCTTTTTCAGGCAGCCAATTTCCATGTTGCCAATATAATATACGTTTCTGGTGTATTTCAAAATAGCCGGCACGTCAGAAGCCAGATAGGATTCTCCGTTTTCCACACCCAGAATCATCGGGCTGTCTTTTCTGGCCACATAGATTTCTCCCGGATAATCTTGGAACATCACAGCCAGCGCATAGGAACCACGAATCCGCACCATAGCATGATTAATGGCGTCTACCGGAGTTCCCAGGTATTTCTTCTTATAATAATCGATCAGTTTTACCGCCACTTCCGTATCTGTATTAGAATAAAACTGGTACCCCTTTTTTAATAATTTATCTTTCAGTTCCTGATAGTTCTCGATAATCCCGTTGTGAACTGCCACAACCGTATGATCTTCGCTGTAATGGGGATGAGCGTTGGCTTCTGAAGGTTCCCCGTGAGTTGCCCAACGGGTATGGCCGATTCCACAGTTGCCAAGCAATGACTGTCCGCCATTGGTCTTTTCTGCTAACACTTTCAGACGCCCTTTCGCCTTTACCACTTCAATCTTTCCGTCATCGCTGCGGACTGCCAGACCGGCTGAATCATATCCGCGGTATTCCAGTTTCGACAGACCATCCAGCAAAATGGGGGCAGCCTGCTGATTTCCTATAAACCCTACGATTCCACACATTTTAATCCCTACTTTCTTTTCTTTTTCTGCCGCACCGGGCTATCCAGCTCAGCACCCGGTTCATGATCATGCATCCCGCCATACTCCCAATGGCATTGTGAATCATATCGTCCCATTCAAATAACCCTCTGTGAAAAATCAACTGACACAATTCAATTATTAAGGATACCAGAAAACCGGCGGCTAGTCCATAGCGCACTTTCAGCTTTCGGTTCCCTGTGACCGGAAGTAACATTCCAAAGGGCAATAATAACATCATATTTAAAATATTTTCTTTTAATGCCTCCCGGCTCTGTTCCCGTATCACCTTTTCCCAGGACCAGAAAAGCTGAAGCTGATAGGTTGCCTCTTCTGTGGAATTCCTGGTGAACACTGTGGAGGCAAATACAATTCCCAGATAAAGAACCACAAAACAGACAGCAGCCGCCTGAGAGCCCCGTATCCGTTTCCTTTGCCATAATACATAAGCCCTGCCTGCCAGAAACAGGAAAATCACCGAGAAACACAGAATTTCAAGGCGCGACCAGGGACGATTGTGCAACTTAATAATTTCATACAATTCCATACTACTGCGCTGGTTACTCTCCGATTTCTATCTCTTTCATTTTTACATGGTAATACTTTCTATATTTCATGTCAATGGACATAAATTACGGGCGGTACCAAAAATTCCGGGAATTTTCCGGTACCGCCCGCTTTTATTATCTTAAAGGAATCAGCCGTTTACACAGTTAACTGTTTTTCCGTCCATAAAGGAACGGATATTTTCTACTGTAATGTCCATAATTCTCTGGCGGGAAGCCTGTGCCGCCCAGGAGATATGAGGGGTAATAAAGCAGTTTTTGGCTTTCAGCAGAGGATTGTCGCCTTTAATGGGCTCTGTGGAAACCACATCAAGTCCTGCTGCATATACCTTGCCGCTGTTTAAAGCATCTGCCAGATCCTGTTCCACTACAAGCTGTCCGCGGCTGTTGTTAATCAGGATCACGCCGTCTTTCATCTTCGCGATATTTTCTTTATTGATAATTCCTTCTGTTTCCGGGAAGAGCGGGCAGTGAAGGAAAATCACATCAGAGCGTGCAAACAGATCGTCCAGGCTCACATACTCAGCCAGTTTTCTTCCGGACTCGCTTTCATAAGCGTCGTAGGCAATTACTTTCATATCCAGCGCATTTAACAGTTTCGCTGTGGCCTGTCCGATTCTTCCCAGTCCGATAATTCCCGCTGTCTTTCCGTACAGCTCAATCATAGGATAGTCCCAGTAACACCAGTCATCATTATTTTCCCATTTTCCCTCTTTGACTGTCTGGTCGTGATGTCCGTAGTGGGAACAGATTTCCAGAAGCAGGCCAAGGGCATACTGACCTACAATCTGGGTTCCGTAAGTAGGAACATTAACCACCGGGATTCCTTTCTCTTTGGCATAGGTATAGTCCACAACGTTATATCCTGTGGCAAGTACTGCTATCAGTTTCAGATTCTCACATTTGTCAATGGTCTCTTTTGAAATGGGAGTTTTATTAATTACAGCAACCTCTGCATCTCCGATACGTTCTGCAATCAGAGGAGATTCTGTATAGGAAGTTCTGTCATATACGGTCAGTTCTCCCAGCTCTTTCAGTGCATCCCAGCTTAAATCTCCCGGATTTTCTGTGTATCCGTCTAAAACTACAATCTTCATATTCTCTCACCTTTCTGTTTTTATTTTCTTTTCCGTTTCTATCTAAAGGGCTTCCTGCCCGTTTAGTTTCTCATCCAGTTCCAGCATCTTATTGCGTTCCCTGATATACAGGCTCTGAGCCAGTTCCAGGCTGACCTGTATGAACCGCACCTTCTGTCCCGGCCTGCTCTGGGCAATCTTCGGCAGATCCACAGAGATCACGGTTCCGATTTTCGCATACCCGCCTGTACTCTGACGATCCGCCAGCATGATGATCGGTTTTCCGTTTGCAGGAACCTGAATACTTCCCAGAGAAATTCCGTCTGTGTTAATATTTCCATCCCCTTTGTGTTCAATGGGTTCCCGTTCAATCCGGCATCCCATCCGATCAAATTCATCGGTGATGACCCCACTGTTCCAGAAGAAACTGCGGATTCCCCTCTCCGTAAATTCATCGTCCTGGGGTCCGAGAACCACACGCAGCACCACCTCGTCTGCAGGATATATGTCTGCAGGAACTTTTCTGTTTTCCATATTGGACAGCTCTGTTTTCGGAGCCGTAAAGGCAATGGTATCGCCCTTTTCCAGTTTCCGTCCTTTTACTCCGCCCAGGTTATTTCTCAGCAGGGTGGATTTGCTTCCCATAACTTCCGGAATTTCCAGTCCTCCGGCAAAGGCTATATATCCGCGGCAGCCGTTTCTGGCTCCGCCAAACTGCAGCTTCTGTCCTTTCCGGACGAGAACCGCCTGATACATCGGCATGGGCTGTCCGTCTAACATAGGCATTAAATCGCCGCCTGTCACTGCTATTATATTATCACAGGTAAAGGTAAGTGTCGGCCCCATAAATGTCATTTCCAGCGCGCCTTCTGTCATTTTGTTTCCCACCAGAAGATTGGCAATATGAAACGCATGACTGTCCATTGCTCCGGAAGTAGACACTCCGTAAGCCTGATAGCCAAATCTTCCTTCATCCTGAACGGTTGTCAGGATTCCTCCATTTTCAACACTTATTCCCATATCATGCCCTCCGTTCTTTTGCCGGTTCCTACCGTGTGTACGTTTTCACCTGGTAGGTTCCGTTTTCTACTTCTCTGCGAATCTGTGTATACTCTGCTTTCGTAATCGGCACATACCTTACCCATTCTCCTGCATTCAGAAGGAAGGGGTCTTCTTTTTCATAGTTGCAGATGTCCAGAGGCGTACTGCCGATAATATTCCATCCGCATGGCTGTTTAAACGGGATCAAATCTGACAGATTCTGCTGAACAACAACGGAACGCTCCGGAATGCTTACACGGGGGGACTCTCTTCTCTTAAATCCAAAAGGTTCTTCAAATCTGGCCATATAAGGGTGACCGGGAGCAAAACCAAGCATATAGACATAGTATTCATGCTGAGAATGTTTGCGGATGATTTCCTCCACACTGGTCTGTTCCAGTTGGGCACAGTATTCCAGATCCGGACCTGTCTCTCCGCCGTACAGAACAGGAACCTCTTTGATAATCTTTTTCTGTTCCCTGGGCCCGCGCAGATTTTCCAGCCGTTTCTTAAGCTCCTGAACCAATTGGTCGTAAAGCAGGATTTCCGGCCGGTAATGTACAATCAGGGAACAGTACGTCGGAACGCATTCCACCACTCCTTCAATGGGCTCTTCCTTTAGTTTATCTTCCAACATACGGACCTTCGCATTGATTTCCAGGCAGATTTCTTTTCCGAATTCCACAGATACAGCTCTGTCTCCTGCTATTAGAAATTTTACATCCACAATATTCCCTCCCTTTCTTTTAACACAAGAAGGCCTGTCCTTACCCGATAACAGACCTTCCTGCTCTATGTGCTGATTTTACGTTTTCCTTTTTGTATGGCAGCCTGCGGGGCTTTTCCCTGTCTGGTTTATGCCATGGAAATCGGACCGCCTCTGAGTTTTCCTGCTGTGGTGATTCGGTTTATGGCTACCATATAGGCGCCCATCCGCATGGTGCTGTCCTTCTCTTTGCTCATTGTTCTTACGTCATTATAAGCTTTCAGCATAACTTTTTTCAGCATCTGGTTTACTTCATCCAGTTCCCACGCCATGCTCTGGATATTCTGCACCCACTCGAAGTAAGATACAACCACGCCTCCGGCATTCGCAAGAATGTCCGGAACAACCAGGATACCTCTTTCTTCCAGAATCTTGTCCGCCTCTACGGTTGTCGGGCCGTTTGCCGCTTCTACAACAATTTTCGCCTTTATGTCTCCGGCATTCTCTTCTGTAATCTGATTTTCCAGGGCAGCGGGAATCAGTACGGTGCAGTCGCAGGTCAGCAGTTCCTCGTTGGTGATATGTTCTGCTCCCTCTCCGTTATAATCTTTCAGGCAGTTCTTTCTGTCAGAAAGGAATTCTCTGATTTCCGGAATATTTAAACCGTCTTTCTTCATCACCGCGCCTGACCAGTCGCTGACAGCAATTACCTTTTTTCCTTCTTCATACAGAATAGCCGCCGCTGTTCCGCCTACATTTCCAATTCCCTGGATGGCGTAGGTCTGTTCTTTCGGATCCAGTCCTTCATCTTCCAGACATTTTTCTGCAATAATCGTAACACCCCGGCCGGTTGCTTCCGCCCTTCCGATGGAGCCGCCGATCTCAATGGGTTTTCCCGTAACTACTCCGGGAACGCTGTGTCCTTTAAACATACTGTAGGTATCCATGATCCATCCCATTACTTCGCCATTTGTATTCACATCCGGCGCCGGTATATCCTGATCCGGTCCGATAAGGGGAAGAATTCTGGTTGTATATCTTCTGGTCAGACGGATTAACTCATCTTTGGAAAGTTTCCGCGGATCCACTTTGATTCCGCCTTTTGCTCCGCCATAGGGGATATTGGCAACCGCACATTTGAATGACATCCATGCTGCCAGAGCTTTCACCTCATCCGGGTTCGCGTTCTGGTGGTAACGGATTCCTCCCTTATAGGGGCCTCTGGCGCTGTTATGCTGCACCCGGTATCCCTCAAATACTTTTAAAGTTCCATCGTCCATCCGAACCGGTATCGATACCGTAAGTTCTCTTTCCGGATACTTTAACGTTTCATACTCATCCTGTTTCAGTCCCAGCTTGTCTGCTGCCTGTTCCAGCACGGCAATCATATTTTCATAAGGATTATAGGCCTTTGTTTCCATACAGATTCCTCCATTCACCTGCAAACAATCTTCCTGCTTGTTCTTTTATTTACTTAATCAACAAATTCAAATCCTACTTCTTCCAGTTTGGAATCTACCCAGGAACGGGGCCATTCTCCCCGGCTGAGGATTCCTTCCATCTGTTTTTCTTCTCCTTCATGGTAAGCTTTTGCTTTCTCTGCCAGCTCCTTTGCAAATTCCGGTCTTACGGCAATCAGTCCGTCAGAGTCGCCCACAATGATGTCTCCCGGGTTAATGATAATTCCTGCGAAAGATACCGGGAAATTCATCTCTCCGGGGCCGTTTTTGTACGGTCCGTTGGGTGTTACGCCCTTTGCGTAAACCGGGAAATCCATCTGGCTTAATGTGTAGCTGTCGCGGACACATCCGTCAATAATGATTCCTGCCAGTCCTCTTGCCTTCGCATAACTGCTCATAATTTCCCCACACAGGGATCTGCTAATGCTGCCTTTATTGGCAAGAACAATTACATCACCCGGCTGAGCCATATCCAGGGCTTTGTGGAATAATAAATTATCCCCTGCCGGAGCGTTTACTGTAAAAGCAGTTCCCAGCAGACGTGCTTTGGGATTCAGCGGATAAATACTTGCATCCACTGCCGCGATCCTTCCACAGTTGTCGTCTATATTGGCCACCGGAATCCCGCGGAAGGCTTCTACTAACTCTTTTGCCGGTCTTTCAAAATTTCTTCTAATTCTGCATCCTACTGCCATATCCAAAACCTCTTTTCTTTTTTCTGTTTTTATCATAGCATAGAAGTAAATAATTGAAAAACGAATAATTTCTCTGTATAATATAGATATATTTTATATTATCTGCATGAAAGGAGGCCCCTATGAACCTGTCCGAAATCGAAACTTTTCTGACCATTGTAAACACCAAAAGCATTACCCGGACTGCCGAGCTGCTTTTTTTAGCCCAGCCAACCGTAAGCCACAGACTGACCGCACTGGAAAACGAACTGGGCTTTCCTCTTGTGATTCGAAATAAAGGCCATAAACAGATTGAACTTACACCCAAGGGAAGAGATTTCATTATCATTGCCGAACGCTGGCTCTCCCTCTGGAAAGAAACCATGGAGCTGGGCCGCAATCAGGAAACCTATCTTCTGACCATCGGCTGCACAGACAGCCTGAATATTGCCGTATTTGCACCGCTTTATGAGAAACTTCTGGAATCACCCCGCCTTGACTTAAGTATCCAGTCCCACCACTCTTCGGAACTGTATAATCTGCTTGCGGAACACAACATCGACATTGGCTTTGTCTACCACAAGCTTCATTACAAAAATATTATTACCGAGAAAATTTTCCAGGAGAAACTTTATCTCATTCAGACGGATCCTCCGGCGATTCCCTCCGGAAAAGTACATACGGATGAGCTGGATCCCGCACTGGAAATCTTTTTAAGCTGGGATGATAATTTTCAGATCTGGCATGACCGCTGGCTCTCCGTCGTCTCCCGTCCTCACGTTTCAACGGATACCATCCTTTTATCAAACCGTCTCTGGAAAAAGCCCGGAAACTGGATGATTGCGCCCATTTCTGTGATTCTGGAGCTGGCTTCTTACCGGCCTCTGTATGTAAGCGAGCTGAAAAATCCGCCGCCGGACAGAATCTGCTATAAGATTACCCACCGGTACCCTAAAATCACTAACCGCACGGCAGTGGAAATGTTTGAAAACAGTCTGGAAGAATACTTAAAAGACCTGCCCCTGCAGCTATCCCCGGGCCAGGTTCTGGGAAATGAAGGAAAGTAACTATCAGAAAAAAGGAACCGGATGCCCTGAGATGGATTCATTCAGGCATCCGGTTTTTCTATTTCATACTCTTAAAAAATTTAAAAGGAGAACCAGACGCATCCGATTCTCCCAAGTACGCTCCGTAGAAACGCACCGCAATTCACATTTATAGTATACAAAAACCCGATTAAAAATGCAAGATTTTTCACTTGGAAACAAATTTTTTTAAGTTACTAATTTTTATATTACTATCTGTATGAATAATTTGATTAAAAATACTTGTTGGAATAGATATTCTTAATTTATCAACAATATCTTCATATCCCAATATACTCCGTTTCATTTCTGTTTTTGATACGTGCAGTAATTTTAATTGATAAATTATAAGCACCAGGTAATCCGTAATTGTTCCAAATGTAAGCCCTTTAACACCAGTCGCATTAGAAATAGCGTTTCCTACTTGCTTATCAATTTTTCCGGTTCGGAAACGTGTATCAAAAATAACATCATTATGCGCAATCGCATTCCTGAGATCTTTCGTAGCATAAATGAGTCGCTGCGGCATTAAGGCATTTGTATCATCGGAAGGACGAATTCCCAACTTTTTCGAAATATCCATTCTGCAATTTTGATTCAGACAGGAAACAAAATGACCAAATTCCCCTAAACTTATGAGTTCAAAAATAGCCCAAATAGGAAGATTCCTATCGTTGCGAAAATAATGATCTGCAATTTTATTCCCACTACCATAGGCATCTGTTTGAACTTTATAAATTCGATTGCGTAATTCCAATCTCCGTTTTAATTCGCGTTTAAATTTATCTTCGGCTTTCTGCCGTTCAAATGTATTTTTATATATTTTCCCTTTAGTAGAAAACATTTTATAATTATCCAATAACTGATTGTAAATATCTATAAAATTTTCCGAATTGGTAGAAGACACCAAAATGTCAAGAACGTAATTTTTTACAGCTGTTTCAATCAACATCACACTTGGATAAAACAAGGATTTTAACTGAGAATCGAAGTCATACACCGAAACTACTTCTTCAAACTTCGTATATGCCACTTTTTTGGAAGGAGTATTTATGTACCGATACCCTTTATATCCATGATAATATCCTATATTCATTAATTTACGCTTTTGAGCCGAGCCGGAAATAGCAATTCCTTTTTGGTCTCTCAAGTAGCGCATGAGACTATCTGTACTTTTGGGATGCAGGGCTGTCATATGAAAACCTCCTGTCTAATAGTAAATTAAGTATATAATAAAACGTAATTTCGGTAAAGTTAGAAATGTTGGAATATAGAACAATATGGAATACTTTCCTATGATATAAAAACAGACGTATGCCACAGGTAGTTCAATGCAAAATGCATTGATTCGAGCGGGATACGTCTGTCTGTTTTCATTTATTCTTCTATTTTTTTATTTCTTTAATTCTGCAATTGCCGTTTTCATTCTGGCCGCTGCTTCCTGCAGCTCTTCGTAACTGCATGCATAAGAGATTCTCAGATAACCCTCTCCTTCACTTCCGAAGGCGGATCCGGGCACCAGGGCAATTTTCGCATGTTCCAGAAGATATTCTGCCACTTCCATGGAACTCATGCCCAGGCTCTTTACATTCACAAAGATATAGAAGGCTCCCTGTGGATTGTTGCAGCTGATTCCGTCAATCTCATTTAAGGCTTTCACCATGTAATCTTTCCGTCTCTGATATTCCTGTCTCATTGCTTCCACATCATCCGCACAGTCTTTCAGAGCTGTAACTGCCGCATCCTGCACAAAGGAAGAAGCACAGGTAATGGTATACTGGTGTACTCTGACGCAGGCCTGAATCACTTCTTTCGGCGCGCACATGTAACCCAGTCTCCAGCCCGTCATGGAATAGGCTTTTGAGAAACCGCCCAGAGTGATGGTTCTCTCTTTCATTCCCGGCAGGGAAGCCACACTTACGTGTTTCGTTCCGTCATATACTAACTGGGAATAGATTTCATCTGCAACCACAAGCAGATCGTGTTTCACAGCGATTTCACTCAGCTTCTCCAGAGTTTCCTTTGAAAATACGCCGCCGGTGGGATTGCTGGGATTTACAACCACAATCATCTTTGTCCTCTCTGTCAGTTTGGACTCCAGCTCTGCAAAATCAATCTGATAGTCATTGGCTTCTTTCAGACTGTAGGTCACAGGCGTTGCTCCCAGGGAAGACGGAACATGAATATAGTTCAGCCATACCGGATTGGGAACAAGAACCTCGTCCCCTTCCTGAAGAAACGCAGCCATAGAAGCATACGTAGCCTCTCCTACACCTACTGTAACAAGCACTTCCTCTGCTTCATACTCTGTGCCGTGGTGCTCATTTTCCCACTGGGCAATCTCTTTTCTGAGAGCCGGTGTACCATAATTTGAGGTATAAAATACATGGCCTGCTTTCAGGCTCTCATAGGCAGCATCCTTAATCTTCTGAGGTGTGTCGAAATCAGGACGTCCGATTTCCAGATGAATCACCTTTTCGCCTGCCTGCTGCATCTTAGTCGCTTTTTCCATTACCGCACGAATACCTGAAAATGGAAGGCTCTCCATTCTTTTCGCTGTTTTATACTCCATCCGTTTTCCTCCTGAAATCCCGGATAACAACCTGCAGTTTTGTCTGCCGTTGTCTCCTGAAATGATATTTATTCTGAGAAAATCGTATCATCGGCTTAACCGAAAGTCAATTTCAGAATTTGTATGTATAATATTCATACTTTTTATATTTAACGGTTATACATCTCTTTGTCCAGTTCTTTTTCCTTGGCATTTACGATTACGTTTACAGTTGCATCGCCAATAACATTCAGAGGCAGCAGAGCCATCTCTACCGGACGGTTAATAGCTACAACCAGGGCATATGCGATCATGCAGGCATCGGAAGTCCATCCCATTCCTGAGAGAATGGTAACAATCAAAGTGGTACCTGCAATCGGGATTGCCGGGCATCCCATTGCCGCACAGATGGAGAGGAAGGCTACTACAGCCAGGTTTGCAGGAGTAACATCAATGCCGGCGCTTGTTGCAATAAAGGTTGCAGCAAACATATGCATAACCGTTGTTCCGTTCATATTAATGGTCATACCAGTAGGAAGTACAAAGCTTGTAATTTCCTCGCTGCATCCCAGTTCATTAATACAGGTTCTTGTATTCAGAGGAAGACATGCTGCGGAAGAGTTTGTGGAAAATCCGAAGACACCTACCTTGGCAATCTTCTTAATAAACTGAATAGGGTTCAGTCTTGTGGTCAGCCAGATACCGATAGGATAAATGGTTACAACCAGGATAAACAGTGTAATCATAGCAGATACGATATATGCTGCTGCCGGAGCCAGATATTCTGTTCCGTAAATCGCAAAGGTTCTGGAAATCAGACAGAAGATAGCCACAGGACCTACTTTGTTAATTAAAAAGGTCAGATAGAACTGAATAACTTCATTTACGCTCTCCAGTACTTTTTTCAGAGGCTCTGTCTTCTCTCCCAGTGCATTCATGCAAAGTCCGATAATAATCGCAACTACAACGACTGCCAGAATGCTGTTATTGCTGCTGAATGCAGATGCGATATTGGACGGTACGGCTTCTACAACCGTAGCCAACGGGTTAAATGCGTCCAGAGTCGCTGCGTCAGTTACCGCTTCGCTTGGCAGGGTTACATTAAAGAATCCAAGAGATTTTACTCCATAGGCAACCAAACCTCCGAAGAAAGCTCCTACTACATAGAATAAGAAGAAGCCGATCAGCGTTCTTCCTGCAATTCTTCCCAGTTTAGAAGAGCTGGAAATACTGCACATCGCAAGGCTTAAGGATACCAGTACCAGCGGTACAATAGCAAGCTGCAGACCCCTCATAAAAATTTGGCCGATAATGTAGAACAGACCTAATGCGCTGACTCCGTCTGCGGCCGTAATGTCCTGGAACAACAGCTTATTAATCACATTCCAGACTTCCTCATTGCCGGATGCAACCAGTTGTTCCCTCAGAAGAAGAAATGCAATACCGATGACCAGACCGCTTACCAGGGCGATCATCATGTTTCTTACAACTGATGATTTCTTTTTCGTTGTCTCTTTGCTCATTTTTTTCCTTCCTTTCCTTCTCTTTATTATTATTTGAGAGAGTGTATTATAATTGATTATCTGAATGCAAAGCTTCCGCTTCGCTATTTCAGCCTTAAAAAATACCGGACAGATCAACGCGCAGCTCCTTTGCTGTTTTAAATCTCCGTTGATTTATCCGGCAATTAATTCTATGTACTATGATGCTCTTTTTTATAAATGTCTGATCTCAATTCCTTCTTCTGTAAATCTCTCACGAATCTTCTTTACAAAAGCCAGGGCTTTGGGGCCGTCTCCATGTACACAAAGGGTATCGCCTTTAATATCCAGTTCTTTTCCGTTAATGGAAGTAACTTTGCCCTCTTTGATCATTCTGACGCAGCGTTCAATTGCAATTTCCTCGTCTGTAATCATAGAGCCTTCCATCTTTCTCGGAACCAGAGAAAGGTCATCCATATAAGCCCGGTCTGCAAAAATTTCTGATGCAGTCCGGAGTCCTTTACTTTCTGCGATCTCTCCCAGAACTGCTCCGGCACAGTAATACACAATCAGATCCTTATCGTATTCGCAAATAGCCTCGCAGATAGCAGTTGAAATATCTTCATCATACTGGCAGGCATTGCCCATCGCTCCGTGAGGAGCCACATGCTGAAGTTTCATTCCATAGCTCTGGGTAAATGCGGCCAAAGCTCCAATCTGGTATCTGACATAATTTTTCACCTCATCATGGGACAAAACCATCTTCCTGCGTCCGAATCCCAGCAAATCCGGATACCCCGGGTGCGCTCCCACCATTACGCCTCTTTCTTTGGCCATCCGAACCACTTTGTCCATAACCATCGGATCTCCTGCATGCCATCCGCAGGCTACATTGGCTGTGGTTACATACTGAATAATGTCCTCATCTCCGCCAAGTTTGTAAGCTCCAAAGCTTTCCCCCATGTCGCTGTTCAGATCAATGCTGTACATTCTGCTATCTTCCCCTTTCCTAATGAATTTGTGTACGGTCAATTCTTATGAGGTTTTCCTCTTAACTCTTTATCTGGATAAAGTATATCACAGCCCAAATCAGATAAAAAATAAATAATTTCTGACAGAAATATCAATAACTTTTATATTTAAATCAGCAAAATACTTAGGCAGTTTGTACATAGGGGAAAAGCATTGAAGGAAAATCCTTTTTCTACTATAATGGAAGTGCAGAAACTGTAACGCGAGGAACATCTTTAGTCATTTACGAGGTAACAAAATGAAAGATCTTTCCCAAAGCGTACAGAAGAGAAACCAGGAGGAAACACCAAAAGAGAAAAAGATCCCAATTCCCAAACATACCATTAAGGACAGCGTATTTACCTCTCTTTTCCAGGAGAAGAGATATTTGCTGGAACTTTACAGGACGCTGCACCCGGAAGATAAAAAGGCTACGGAAGACTCTCTGAGGAACATTACCATGAAGAACGTGCTGACCGACGGCATCTACAACGATCTGGGATTTCTGGCCGGAGACCGGCTGCTGATCCTGGTAGAGGCACAGACCACATGGACGGTGAATATTATTCTTCGAGCGCTCCTCTATTTAGCCCAGACCTATCAGGATTACTTCAACAGAGAAAAAGCCGATTTGTACCGAAGTAAGAAAGTGAAAGTACCAAAGCCTGAGTTATATGTGATCTATACGGGAAGAAGAGGAAACCGGCCGGAGAGGATTTCGCTCACGGAAGAATTTTTCCGGGGTGAGGAATGTGCCCTGGAAGTAACGATCAAAGTTCTTTACGGAGACCCGGCGTGGGAAGATACAACTACGAACGATAAAACAGAACTGGACATTATTCAACAGTATATCTTTTTCACAAAGGTATATAATGAACAGTTAGTGAAGTACAAAAGAACGAAGAAAACCATTACAGAAACCATCCGGATCTGTAAGGAGCAAAATGTACTGAAAGAATATCTGGAAAGCCGGGAAAAGGAGGTTGTGGATATTATGTCAACATTATTTGATGAAGAACGGATCCTTCAGATTCATATCGAAAACCGAGTGAAAGAGGCGGCGGAAAGGGCCGCGCGAAAAGCTGCGAAAGCAGCAGCCAAAGCTGCCGCCAAGAAAGCTGCGAAAGAGGTGGAAGAGGTGAAAGAAGAAGCCAGAATAGAAGCCAAAATCGAAGCGAAAAAGGAGGCCGAAGAAGCCGCCAAAAAGATGTTGAAAACAGGGAAACTTACCATAGAGGAAATAGCGGATTGCCTTACCGGGCTTTCGGCAGAGGATGTTGAGAGAATAAAAGAGAAACTGGAACAGAAAGTATAAAGCGCTGTATGGTTTGTTTCCCAACATGAATTTTTCGTTCGCCTTCATTCATGGAATGCCCCGCTATAAGATAATGGATTATTTGGAGCTTTTAGCTTAGCTCTTCTGAATATTTTAGTTTTGGCATGAAAAACCCCTTTCGTTAGATTTCTGTTTTGTCTAACAAAAGGGGTTCCCTTCAACCGTCCAAAGTTGATTTTATCTCATATAACAACCTCTTGTGGTGTCACATCCAGCCGGTATCCTTTAAATACGGGCTGCCTGAGCACCTGTATGGTATTGGGCATATACTCCACCACGCACACATGGTCCGGATATACCCACACCGCCTGTTCATTCCCGGCCGGAAGCAGATGAAAGGGATTTTCTCCCGTGACATCCAGTTCTTTCACCGCATCCCGTGTTACGCCGGATGTTACATGACCCTTATACACCAGCGTTCCCTGCCTGTATTTGGCAAGCACCAGACTAAAGGTATGCTTTCCTTTCTGAATGTATCCGGCAACGATAAACTCTTCATCCGCCATCCGTTTGCACTTGATCCAGTCACGGCTCCGTTTCCCCATACGATAGATACTAGCTTTGCGCTTCGCCACAATCCCCTCAAGCTCCTGTTGTTCCGCCGCATGATAAAGGGCAGTTCCCCTTCCTTCACTGTATCTGGAAACCGCTATTCGCCCCGTCTCCCTTACAAGCTCCTGCAAAATCTGTTTCCGGGCAGTCAAAGGCTCCCAGATCAGTTCCTTTTCTTCCCTATATAAACAGTCAAATGCGACAAAAGCTGCCGGAAACCTGGAGGACTCCAATTCTATCCGGAACTTATCCGTTAAAAGCGTCCGCTTCTGCAGTGCATAAAAATCCGGAACACCGTTCTTCAGTATCACAATCTCCCCATCCAGGATACATTTCCCGGCTACTTGTTTATGAATCTGCTCCAATTCCGGGAACCGATTGTTGATTTTTAGATTCCTCTTGTTTCGGAAATCTGCCATGCCACGGTCAAGATATGCCAGCGCGCGGATCCCATCCAACTTCAACTCATAAATCCAGTCCGGATCATCAAATGCCTTCTCCTGCGATGCAATCAGCATGGGACTTGCGCCCCTTCCATAAAACAGATCCATCAGGCCGTTCCTTTCCGTGGCTCTTTCCCTGCGCCCGCAAGTTCGAGGCTCTTTTGCAATGCTTCCATAAGATCGATGACATTCGACGGCTCCCCGGAGTCAACCGCTACAATTTCCTGTCCCTGTATCTTTTTGGTGATCGCTGCCCGGAGCCGTTCCTGATATTCATCATGAAATGCGGCTGCATCAAAAGGCTTCGTCATATTTTCAATCAGCAGCTTCGCCATCTTCAGTTCAGTCTCATCCAGTTTCATTTTAGGAACTGCTTTGGGCATCTCCATAATTTCATCCTGATAAAACAGCGTCTTAACAATAATCCCGTCCTTTGTAGGATACAGCACCAACAGTTTCTCATTGGTTCCCATCACTGTTTTGGCGATTGCCACTTTCTTCTGGGAAAGCAGCGACTGGCGGAGCAGCTCATATGCTTTTTCAGCCCCTGCTTCCGCCACTGCATAATAGTCTTTTTCGTAATAGATCATATTGACTTCTGACATCTTAGCGAACTGGAGGATGTGGATGGTCTTGTCCTTTTTCGTTTTAATCTTCTCCAGTTCCTCATTGGTCATGACCACATATTTGCCCTTCTCGTACTCGTAACCCTTGATAATATCGTCACTTGTTACCTCTTTGTCGCAATGCCTGCAGTATTTTTTGTACTGAATCCGCTGCTTGCTTTCCCTGCAAAGCTGGTTAAAATGTATATCATTATCCACCGTGGTCTTGTATAATCCCACCGGAATCAGCACAAGCCCCATCGAGATACTGCCTCTATGTGCAACTGCCATACTATCACCTCTCGTTTTTAGGGATAGTATCTGTTCTGAGGCCAAAAATATGTATCGCCCTGCCTAAAGAGTATTAGTTCCTTGAGGTATATGATTTCCGATGAAAAAATGACCAACTCCCTGTATACTGCCTTATTTTCTGACCGTATATGTTTCTTCATTATATTTAAAGTCTAAACAGAGCTGTTGCTTTAACGGATGTTTTCCGCTTCTACAACAGCTCTTCAGACTTCTTTCATTTAGTAATTCACTTTATACTTTCTGTTCCAGTTTCTCTTTTATCCTCTCAACATCCTCTACCGAAAGACCGGTAAGGCAATCCGCTATCTCCTCTATGGTAAGTTTCCCTGTTTTCAGCATCTTTTCCGCCGCTTCGACGGTATGCTCTGTATTTTCAAGAAAAAGATGGTGGTACTTCTCTATTTATTCATTGATAAGTATAAAAAAAGTAGGATAAAAGAATTACACAGTTGACGAACAGAGGATTCGCCATAAATTAATCCGCCCATTCACTCCAAGACATAACGGAAAAGCAAAGCGCAACCACCGCAAAGATAATGAACGTTTTTACGCCGCTCATACCTTTTGCTGTTCCTGCTAGTGTTATCATGTTTGTGTTATCACTCAAAAATTCTTGTAATATCTTGATATCGGTTAACCACACGGTAAATCTCTAAATACTCGTTGTTTACCTTGTAGATGATCACATACTCTTCCCATATCGCATATTTATAGTCTGTCCGAAAGCTGACTCTCTTAGAAAGATCTGCCCCCATTCCCGGAAACATCTGAAGATTTTCAAATTTACCATAAATTTCCTTTATGGTCTTTGCAGCATATCCCTCATTATCTTCAGCAATGTAATCTCGGATATTCTTTAGATCCTTTGCAACAATCGAATTGATCCGCAGTTTTAACATTTTATTCCCCCACAAGTGCTTTCAATTCATCCATCTTTAGCCAACCTTCGCCATCTTTCACTGCTTCTTCAGCTTCCTGTAGCTTTATCAAGAGTTTTTTTTCTGCACGGTCACGCTCGTAATCTTCAATATCCATAACAACAAACCGTCCTCTGCCATTTTTGGTCAAATACACCGGTTCTCCTTTGTGACAATTTTTTAAAACTTCATTATAATTTCTCAAATCAGATACTGGTAAAATATTAGCCATATTCTTTCAACTCCTTTCTTGATATTATTCCTGTTACTTCTATTATATACAAAAAGCTGTAAAATTCAACGTAAATTTTTACAGCTTTCCAAATACACACAAAGGAGCATCTACCGCTATCACTGTAAGAATGAATATTCCGGACGTGATTTCTCACTGAGACCGGACCTTGGTTCCAACCGTTCCGGGATGAAGTTTCAATCATTCCGGTAGCGTTCCAACACCTTATAATGAGATTATGCATCGATTTCTCGATGTAAATCTTTTATAAGGAGGTCATCTGCTATGACCAAATATCGTGAAATCCTTCGGCTTGCAAGCCTGGGGATTAATCAAACTGGCATTGCCAGTAGTTGTGGATGCGCCAGAAAGACGGTTCGTAATGTATTGAACCGAGCAAAGCAGCTGGACATCGCATGGCCGTTAAAGGCCGATACCACAGATGCAGATCTGGAAAAACTTCTTTTCCCGGATAAATATGTTCCATCTGTGGAGCGCAGGTATCCTGATTACAAGTATATCGATAAGGAGATGATGCGCAATGGAGTTACTCTCAAACTACTCTGGAATGAATACTGTGAAGAATGCAGACAGGCAAATGAATTACCCCTGATGTACTCGCAATTCTGCTTTCATTACCAGAAACATCGAGAGAAGAAACGTGCTGCCATGCATATCCCTCGAAAACCCGGAGAGCAGATCGAAGTGGATTGGGCTGGTGATACAGCAAAGGTGATCGATCCGGCAACCGGTGAGATCATTCCCTGCTATTTATTCATCGGCGTTCTGAATTACAGTCTGTATGCATATGCAGAAGCATTCTTTTCTATGGACATGGAGAGTTGGATCACAGCACATGTCCATATGTATGAATACTTTGGTGGAAGTACACGCATGCTGATTCCGGATAATCTTCGTACCGGTGTTGATCATAGTGACTGGTACACCCCAAAGATTAATAAAACTTACCATGAAATGGCTGAACATTATGACACTGCCGTTATTCCGGCACGTGTCAGGGCTCCAAAGGATAAACCTTCCGCAGAAGGGACTGTCGGTGTCATCTCGACATGGATAACCGCAGCAATCCGAAATGAGAAATTTTTCTCACTGGCAGAATTAAACCGCGAAATCCATCGTCGACTGAAAAACTTTAATCAAGCACCTTTCCAAAAGAAAGAAGGCAGCCGATACAGTGTTTTCCTTTCGGATGAAAAGCCATTTCTCACGCCACTGCCGCCTGCCCCTTATGAATTATCCCAGTGGAAACAAGCCACTGTACAGTTCAATTATCATATATCCGTGGACAAGATGCAATACTCGGTTCCTTACGAGTATATCCGGCAAAAGGTCGATGTGCGTTTGACCCGCTCTGTTGTGGAAGTTTTCTATCACAATCAGAGGATCTGTTCCCACAAGCGTCTTTACGGACGTCCCGGTCAGTACAGTACAATGGAGATCCATATGCCGGAAGACCATCAGAAATATCTGAAATGGGATGGGAACAGATTTATTTCATGGGCCGAAAAAATCGGCACCAGTACTAGTATTACAGTAAGATCGATCCTTTCCTCCTACAAAGTGGAACAGCAGGGATATAAAGCCTGCATGGGCCTTCTGAAACTAGCTGATAAATACTCTGTGGAACGTTTGGAAGCAGCTTGCAATAAAGCACTTTCCTATACACCACATCCCAGTTACAAGAGTGTGAAGAACATCCTTGTTACAGGTCAGGATAAAATCAGTACAAGTACAGACGTACCTGCAACACCGCAATCAGAGAATAATGCTTATGGTTATACCAGGGGCGCAGAATACTACGGAGGTAAGAATCAATGACAAATGAAACAACCATCAATAAACTGATTGAGATGAGGCTTTCTGTACTGGCAGATGCATATCGCACGCAGTTATCGGATCATTCCATGCAGGAACTCTCCTTTGAAGACCGCTTTGGATTATTGGTAGATATTGAATACAATGCCCGCAAAGACAACAAAAGAAAACGTCTCATCAAAAGGGCAGCCTTTGATCAGCCACAGGCAAACATCCATGACATTAACTATACATCTGGCAGGAAGTTAAACAAAAGCTTTATTGAGCGCTTGTCAACGTGTGAGTATATCCAGGATAAACATAATATCATCATAACTGGTGCGACCGGCTCGGGAAAATCCTATCTGAGTTGTGCACTTGGCATGGAAGCCTGCAAACACTACTTTTCAACAAAATATATTCGTCTTCCAGAACTACTCTCAGAATTGGCTGTTGCCAGAGGTGAGGGAAAGTTCAAAGAGACAATCAAACAATATCAAAAATATACGCTGCTCATTCTGGACGAGTGGCTGTTGGTTAAACTGACCGAAACAGAAGCAAGGGACTTACTGGAGATCATCCATGCCCGGCATCATAAAGCATCAACGATCTTCTGCTCGCAGTTTGCTCCAATGGGGTGGTATAACAAGTTTCCAGAAGGACAGATAGCAGATGCCATCCTGGATCGTATTGTTCATGATTCCTATCTGATAGAGATTCAGTATATTGATAAGGAGCATGATAAGTCCATGCGTGAGATATATGGCATCAAAGAAAACAGTTAACGGTTCCGTCCCGGAACCATAGGAACATCAGACCGGACTGGTTGGAACCAACCGCCGGTCTGGGCGGTTCCCGCCAACGGAATATTCAAAGAA
>NZ_NFJL01000026.1 GCF_002159835.1 Blautia sp. An249
GCCTGTCCCGGATGGCTTGCCAAAAGGTGTAAGATTTCAAATTCTATGGGTGTCAAATCTATGGGTGTTCCTTTGCGCGTTACTGTATGGCTGATTGTATCGATTTCTATGCCCTTGATTTTGAGAATTGAATTTTTGTCCGGCAATGGCTGATAAGTTTTTGCTCGCCTAATATTGGCTTTTATCCTTGCGGAAAGTTCTATCAATGAAAATGGCTTTACCACATAATCATCAGCTCCCAAATTCAATCCCAATGATTTATCTGTATCATTGTCCTTTGCCGTAATGATGATGATTGGAATATTACTGGACTGGCGAATGGTTTTTATAATTTCCATTCCACTCATATCTGGCAGCATGAGATCAATGAGGGCAAGAGAATATTTGTCATAATCCGCGATTGTTTGAATAGCTGTTGTACCATCACGAAAGGCTGTTACTTCAAATTCTCCCGATAAATAATCTTTTACCATTTCTCTGATTTCTCCATCATCTTCAATCAGCATAATTTTATTTTCCATTTCGATTTCTCCTCGCTTCTTTTGTTCTGCCATCAATGGGCTTTTCCGCGTTCTTTGGAATGAGCCAGACAGTCCCCATTTTTACGGCTCCGGAAATACGGCCCGAAGAACAGTAATAATTTATCCAACGAGGGGTCACGCCCCATTTTTCGCCAGCTTTTTTCAATGTCGTATAATCCATACTGCACCTCCAATCTTAATATTGTAATTCGTTTTCTCGAATAATACAAGGTAGGTAATGCGGCTTTAATATTTAAACTGGTAATGCGGCTTTAATATTTAAACAGACACTATGAAGAGAAAAATTTTCTCCTAATTTCATACTTTGCTTATTGTATCATATTGAATAACTGATTTTCATACTTTACAAATCTATTTTTACTAAATACAATAACTGTTATAATGGTTCATAAAAATCGATGAACCATATACACTTAAATCTGGCTTTGTCATGAGGAGACTCTTACATAATGAAGAAAATGGTTTTAATTTTGGAAGATGATATCGACTTAGCGGAGGGAATAGAATTGTCCCTGCAAAGTGAAGAATTAAATTTTATCATATGCCAGACAATCGCAGACGCAAAAGTTGCTATACAAAAACAAAAATTTGATTTAATGATATTTGACATTAATCTTCCTGACGGAAACGGAGTGGATTTTTGTCGTGAGCTGAAGCAGAAAATATCTAATCCCATTGCTCTTCTTACTGCAAAGGGCATGGAACTGGATATTGTAAAAGGACTGGAAAGCGGCGCAGATGATTATATTACAAAACCTTTTAGTTTAATGGTTCTTCGTGCCAGAATAAGAGCATTACTTAGAAGATCCGCGGTAAGGTATGAGCAGGAATACAAGGACGCTGTCTTTCTGTTTCGCTTTGAAACAATGGAATTTTACAAAAATGGTGTGCCGATTGAACTAAGCAAAACAGAACAGCGAATTTTATATCTGTTGATATCAAATCCCAATATCATCATAACTAGAGAACGTCTGTTGGAGTGGGTATGGCCTGAAGGAACAGAATACGTGGAAGATAATGCTCTTTCGGTTGGAATAAGACGGTTGAGAGAAAAGCTGGAAGACGACTCTTCTAATCCAATATATATCAAGACTATTTATGGAAAGGGCTATATGTGGGAGAATATATAAATGAATCTATATATCATTCTATTTTTTTTAATCGTAATAAATATTGTGCTTATATATTTGGTCATCCGCTGGTACAGAAACAAATTATTAACCCAGTATCAAAATTTTCTTAACAAAACCGATGAAATATTAGGCGGTAAACAGATAGAACTTTCCTACGATGAATCCTTAGATTCGGCAATTTCTGAACGTTTGAACCGGATTATGGAAATATATCGTATGCAAAAGGGAGCTGCTGAGGAAGAAAGAGACATTGTAAAGTCACTCATTACGAATATTAGCCATCAAATCAGAACTCCTCTTGCCAATATTACTTTATATACAGATTTGCTTATAGAAAGGATCGAAGATTCAGAATCGCTTCGATTGGCAGATAAGATAAACAATAATACAGGAAAATTAGAATTTTTTATGAAAGAATTGCTGAAATCCTCTTATGCAGAGCAGGAGATTATTTCAGTATCACCTAAATTCATTGACCTTGATGCAGTTATCAGGAAAAGCTGTCAGTCTGTCGAACTAGACGCAATGAGAAAGAAAATCCAGCTTATTACAAAGTATAGCGCCTGTAAAGCGTATGCTGATCCAAAGTGGACGGAAGAAGTGTTTACTAATATCATTGAAAATGCTATTAAATATTCTCCCGATGGGACTTCTGTAACTATTAACTCTATTTTGTACGAATCATTTATCTGTGTCCAAATTATTGATCAAGGTATCGGTATTCCAGAAGCAGAGCAAGGAAAGATTTTCCAACGATTTTACAGAGGTACGAATGTGACTGACAAGCAGGGCTTTGGAATCGGCTTATATTTAGCCAGAGAAGTTTTAAGGAAACAGCAGGGTTATATAAAAGTAAAATCTAAATTAAATACAGGAACAACTGTTGAAGTATTTTTGTCTTGTCAAAATTTTTAACCGGGCTTTTTTCTCAATCTAAAATTGTGTCAGAAGTGTCACTTTTGAGAAAGATTTGAGAAAGAAGTCTTTGTTATTATCAGGTCAAACGAAGAAAGGAAGATGAAAGATGAATATTCTATCAGTTCAAGATCTGAAAAAGTATTATCAGATGGGAGAAAATACGGTAAAGGCGTTGGATGGAGTAAATTTGGATATTAAAGAAGGAGAATTTCTGGCGATTGTCGGAACATCCGGAAGCGGAAAATCCACATTATTGCACATGCTCGGTGGATTGGACAATCCTACTTCTGGAAAAATTCTGATTGATGGGAAAGATATTTCCAAGCTGTCCCGTGATGAATTAACAATTTACAGGAGAAGAAAAATAGGTTTTGTTTTTCAAAATTATAACCTTCTTTCCCACATGAATGCATATGAAAACATTGTACTTCCGATTAAACTGGACGGAATTCAGCCGGACAATAATTATATCACCGAGATACTCAGACTGTTGAAATTAGAAAACAAGAAATATTCTATGCCGTCTCAGCTATCTGGCGGCCAGCAGCAAAGAGTTGCTCTGGCTAGGGCTCTGGCATCCAAACCAGCCATTATTCTTGCAGATGAACCAACAGGAAATCTTGATAGCCGGACCAGCCAGGATGTTCTAGGTCTAATGAAAATATCAGGCCAAAAACTGGCGCAGACGATTGTGATGATAACACATAATGATGAAATTGCTCAAATGGCAGACAGGATTATACGCCTGGAAGACGGGAAAATCATGAAAGGCGGTGAATAGGATGCTCAAAGTCAATAACAGCAAGGTGATAAAAGACCTCGCCAAAACAACCTATACCGCCAATAAAAAAAGAAATTTGTTGACGATTGCAGCGATTTTTTTCACAACCTTTCTAATATGTACCGTAATATCCATAGGATCGAGTTACTGGGACACAGTAGCACTTCGGCAGAAAAGAATGCAGGGTATGGATTATGATATAGCATTAACAGAACCCAGAGACGATCAGGTGTCTGCAATTCGTGAAATGGATAAAGTAAAGTATGCCGGCCTTAGCGTGAAATGTGCAGTTTTATCAAAATATGAAGATAGAGAACTGGACAAAATACGATTATTTTGGTTAGACAATGTTTGCTGGGAAAATCAGACGATTCCTGCGCTGGATTACTACAGTGGGGAGTATCCGCAGAAGGAAAACGAAGTTATGCTGTCAAAGAGTGCCTTAAACGCTATGGGGATTAAAGACCCTGAAATTGGTATGGAGCTTCCCCTTATATATCAAACATTAGAGGAAAGCAGCAATAATAAAGAGATCGCAAAGACTTTCATTTTAAGCGGTTGGTTCTTAGATTATTCAGGAGCAGATAAAGGCTTTGTCTCAGAAGATTTTTATAGAACAACAGGTGTTCATCAAACAGATCTAACACAGGGAGAATTAAAGATTTCCCTCACAAATCCGCTTTACTCTGAAAGTGATATAACAGAAATGCAGAACCAGATTGAATTATCCGGAAATCAAATCATAGAAGCTGACTATGATACAATTTCTAACTTCTGTAAAACGATAATCGGGCTTCTGGCACTGCTGTTCCTCGTTTTTTTGAGTGGATATCTGTTTATTTATAATACTTTATATATATCTATCAACAAAGATATTCGATATTATGGACAGCTTAAGACAATTGGCACCACGTCTGTTCAGATCAGAAAAATAATCTATAAACAGATGTTTTGGAACACGGTAATTGGCATTCCTCTTGGCTTGATTGGTTCCTCCATTGTAGGAAAAGTTGTAATCCCTCAAGTATTACATGCTCTTAACCCGTCAATTGCGGTCAGCGATATCAAAGCGGTTTCTATATGGGTATTTGCCGCTGCTGCTTTGTTCTCTTTTGCCACAACGATATTCAGCAGTCAGAAGCCTGCAAAAATAGCTATGAACTGCTCTCCCATTGAGGCATTGAGATATATTGGAGCACCTTCCTCAAATGTCGGGGAAAAAGTCAGAAATGGCGGAGATATACGCTCAATGGTAAAGACAAATTTGTTCCGCGATAAGAAACAATTTTTTGTTATCATGTGTTCCCTGAGTCTGGCGATATCACTGTTTCTCGTTATAAATGTAGTCATTTATGCAAATAATGCTACAAATATATTAAATCATTCTTATGATTATGATTTAAGAATTTTAAATCAGACATTACTTTCCGACAATGAAAAACAGGCTATAAGTCCAGATCTGATTAAAACAATAAAAGACACTAAAGGCGTAAAAGAGGTCAGGGTATTAGAATCTACAACGGCAGTCGTACCATATCAGGAAAATGTATATGGGGAATATTACAAAGAGTTGTATCAGTCCAGATATTCACCCGGCGATTATGACAAAGATATAGAATTGTACAAAAAACAGCCTGATTATTATTCGTTTACCTGCAGGATTATTGGGATTGACGATTTAGAATTTGAACGGCTCAATCAGACATTGGAAAAACCGTTGGATAAGGATGCGTTCGAGAATGGTGATACAGCCTTTGCTTCCAGTATCTTTATTAAAAAAGGTAACGGAATAGTTGGAAAAAAGGTCATGTTTTCTATTCCAGGAGATTCCCCGCAGAATGAAGAAGCGTCTGTGGAAATCGGGGCATTATTAAACAATGATCCGGCTTATTATTCTGCCGGTTATACTCCTGATCTAATTATCAGCGATGAATATTTTGAAAAACTTGTAAAACAGCCGCTGATTGAAATGATTAAAATTGATTATGAAGAAGCATTTTCTGAAAGTACGGAAAGCTCAATCATGAATTTAATAAAAGACAATCCGCTTGTCTCCACTGACTCAAAACTAAGCAGATACTCTGAAATGAAGAATTCTGAAAACCAGATAACAATTCTGGGAGGAAGCATAGGACTTATCGTTATGCTTCTTGCAATCTCAAATTACCTGAATATGATGTCTGGAAGTATACAAAATCGTTCCAAAGAATTTGCTGTTTTAGAAAGCATCGGCATGACCAGAAGGCAGTTAAAAAAGATGGTTGTTTCTGAAAGTTTATGTTATGCGTTTTTATCTATTGTCATTGCAATAATAATAGGTATACCAGCAGGATATTTTGTATTCAAAAATCTTAATATATACGGGATACCATTTGAATTTCCGTTAATAAACAATTTAATCCTATTTCTCGTAATTATTGTAGTTTGTGCCACATCAACATTGCTGATCCTTAGAAAGACAAAAGATGAAAGCATCATAGAAATATTACGACGAAATGATATGTAAAAGAATATACATTGAACTTCCGATAATGGGAATCCACTGACTATCCTAAGTCTATGGATTCCCTCATCACTTTTTCTATTTTCTATACTCTGACGGATTCTGTACTGCTTAGATAAAGGGAATGTGAAGGCAGGCGCTCCCCCTCCCCTTAATCATGTATCGACTTTTCCGAGAAACCTTCATGCTCCGGAGCTATGAATTTATATCCCACACCTCGTACAGTCTGAATATATTCTTTATGTGCACAATCTCTTAACTTTTGTCTCAGAGCACAAATAAGACATTGTACTGCATTGTGGATATCTTCTGCCTCTCCTGGGCATACCGCTTCATAAATCTGCATATGGCTGAATGTCTGCCCTGGTCTCTCTGCCATGTACTCAAGAATTCCGTATTCTGTCTTTGTCAGGAATATCTCCTTTTCTTTGTACTTTACCATATGCTCTTTTGGATCAATAGACAATCCCGAAATATTGATTGCACGGTTGTTCTGAGGCTTGCATTCTAAAATCTTTGATGGGAAAGGCAGGACAGACATCACTCTTTCTAAAAGTTCTTCCTCTCCTTCTTCAAATGTCAAAATCATCATTTTCCCAAATAATCACCTGCTTTTCAAAAGCGCTTTTGTCATATCACCTATGAAGCTCTTCTTATTCATCACTGCTCTGTTTTCTGTACTCTGCCGGCGCGATCTTCATGATATCCCGAAACGCACTGGCAAACTTACTCTGATTTTCATACCCGACCTGACTGGCAATCTCTGCGACGGATACCTGCGTCTGTCTCAAAAGATCCGCTGCCTGCCGGATTCTATACTCTTTCATATAAGCGCCGATCGGTTGCCCGTAAATTCCTTTAAATGTGTCTTTTAACGTAGCTGTGTTGATCAGGTACTCTTTTGACAATTCTTCGATCGTAGGCCGTTCCTGCAGATTTGCAGTAAGCCTTTTATGAATTTCTTTTACAAGCTCTACCTGCGGTGAAGTATACTGTGTCCGTTGCTTCTCCTTTGATACATCGACCATGCATAGAAACAGCAGTAATTCCTGAACCTTTAGTTTTAAATACGGTCTCTGCAGGCACTCCGGCACAGAATAAAGTTCAGAAAAAATATGTTCGATTTCATCTTTTGCCCGCATGATAAAGCAATTTCCGTCATGACAGAACTTCTCTTTAAACTTCAGGATATCAATTCCACTCTCCGACAGGATCTCTGGTGGGGCTTCTGCTGCCATCTTCAGATTGATTAAAACGGAGATTCCCCGGTAATGCCTCAGCGGAAAGCTCATCTCCGGGGCACAGTTATCCATTGTATGGATGGAGAGGTCTCCTTCTCCCAGATACAGGCAGGAGCCGCTTAAGAGACGGCTTCCCTCCCGCCCTTCCCTGCAATGGTTGATCTCCAGGATATCCCGGTCCAGATTCTCCTCCCATGCACATCCAGCAGCTTCAAAATCATTATAAATCACCTGGATTCCCGGATAAACCTGATAGACAGTCATAAGTCCCAGTCCATCCCCGCAGTCCATTTTGTAAAGTGCACAGTAACCTTCAGAATCCCTCGTGGTAGGTAATGACATTTCTTTCATATATTTTATAGGGATCTTTTTCATTGGCTTCCTTTCCTGCGTTCCGCCCTGTTCAATCTGGTATACCAGAACTTTTTCAGCATCTTTTATGACATAGGTTTTCTCCATTTCCGCCAACTCCAATCTCTGAACTCTTCCGCGTTTTCGGATTCTATTATAATCCTTCCCCGCAAGGAAATAAAGAAACTCTCCTGCCTTACTGACTTATGCCAGAGCACCGCTATGATTTACTGCAATAGTTTTTTCCGGCACACCCGGAACAACCGCCACAACACGAACCATTCTTACGGTTTTTATAGATTTTCCTCACGACACATATGGAGTAAACGGCAATCCCTAATATGATGATACCTGTTACAATCATGCTATCTTCCTTTCTTCCTTTCTCCCCACAACTCCTCTGCTGTAGGCTTCCATTCCTCTGCATATGCTTCACACTTATCACATAAATGATCTACAGGTTCCGGGGACCGCAGATCTGTTGACTTTGCCCCCGTCCTTTTCACCATCGTCCGCAGCTTCTCCGGGTTCTCCAGCATCGGGCACGGCCGGAGCATATTCGCATTAAAAGGCTGAGCGTCATGATAAGCCATAAAAATCGGACTTTTCAGCGCATCCAGCAAACTGCAGTCATGGATATTTACATTGGAATAGTGTATGAACACACATGGCTCCACATCCCCTGCCGCATTAATATGGAGATAGTTTCTCCCTCCAGCAATACATCCGCCTACATATTCCGCGTCATTTTGAAAATCCATACTGAATATCGGTTTTGTTTCCCTGAATTTACGGATTTGTTTATAAACGGTTTTTCGCTGTACCGGCGTCGGCAGAAGCTCAGGAACCGCTTCATTGCCCACTGGCATATAATGGAAGAACCACGCAAACACCGCCCCGGCCTCTACAATCATGTCGAAAAACTTCTCACTGCTAATATCCGCATAATTCGCGCTGGTATAACAGGTGGAAATTCCAAAAGGCAGCTTATGTTCTTTCAGAAGTCTCATAGCATCCTGTACTTTCTGAAAGACACCTTCTCCACGCCGTCCGTCATTGGCAACTTCAAACCCTTCCAGACTGATTGCCGGCACAAAGTTTTTTACCCGGAGCATCTCCCTGCAAAACTCATCATCAATCAGAGTCCCATTGGTAAAGGCAAGGAACTCACAATCCGGATGCATTTTGCAGAGAGTAAGAAGGTCCTTTTTTCTCACCATCGGTTCGCCGCCCGTATAGATATACATATAGGTTCCCATCTGTTTGCCCTGACGAATAATCCTGTCTATGGTTTCTAAGCTCAGATTGAGCTTAGACCCGTATTCCGCCGCCCAGCAGCCCGTACAGTGCAAGTTACACGCTGACGTAGGATCAAGCAGAATCGCCCACGGGATATTACAGTTTTCCCTCTGTTTGATTTCAGTCTGAATGGCAGATCCTTTCAGGGCGGAATTAACGATAAAGTTCTGGAAAAATGTCTTTCTCACGCCTTCATCAAGCTGATAGACTTTCTGAATTAGCTGATACCAGTTGCTCTCCTCAACAATCGCCCTGCGAAATGCCGCTCGCTGGCTTTCATACCAGCCATCCGGCAACACCTTGTCTACAATATCCATCGCCTTTGGAAAATTCGTCTCCGGATCTTTTTCCAGATAATTTAAGACTGTATGTACAGCACTTGAAAATGCTGTATTTTTCATTGTTTCTATTATACTCATTTCTATTCCCCGCTGATACACTTACAGCGTTTTCCTTTCTTATCTTTTGTGAAATAATCGTCGTGTTATGATAATCAATACCACTAATCCAGTAACTATGTATAACCATTTTCTGTTTTTCATTTCTTTTTCCTCACAATAAACTTCCAATCTGATATACAGCAAACGTAACGATCCATGCAACTGCCAACTGGAACACTGCAGAAAACAGCATCCACTTTGTACTCGCGGCTTCTTTCCGGATTGTTGCCAGTGAAGCCGCACAAGGAATGTACAAAAGACTGAAGATCATCAAGCACAGTGCATTCAGCGGCCCGAATCCCATACGTTCCAGTATCCCTGTCAATACGTCCATCCCAGATCCGGAATTGATATTTGGCACGGCAAACAGCACGGCACAACTGGAAACTACCACTTCTTTCGCTGAGATTCCGGCAATGAGTGCCACTGCAATCTGCCAGAAGCCCAGGCCAACAGGCATAAAGAATGGTACGAGGTGATGTCCCAAGACAGCGCCAAAGCTATCTGCCATCTCTGTCGTGTAACCTTCCGCACCGAAATTCAAAATCACCCACATCACGACGGATGCTATAAAAATCGTGGTCCCTGCTTTAGTCAGATAATCCTTCACTTTCTCCCACACATAGATAGCAACAGTTTTTCCACTGGGTATCTTGTACTCCGGAAGTTCGATCAAGAGATAGTTTTCCGTTCTCCGGCGGTCAATCAGATGAAGCACTGCTGCAACCAGAATCGCTACAATCAGGCCGATCAGGTACATAGAATACGCAACCAGCATCGCTTTCTTTCCAAAAAACATCTCTGCAAAAAGAATATAAATCGGAAGCCGCGCGCTGCAGCTCATAAACGGCGTTACAAGCATCACCTTAAAACGATCTCTCCTATTCTCCAATGCCCTTGAAGCCATGATTGCCGGAACCGTACAGCCAAATCCTAAGATCATCGGGATAAATGCCCTGCCAGATAATCCCAGTTTACTCATAACCCCTTCCATCACATAGGCGACACGGGCCATATATCCGCTGTCCTCCAAAAAAGCCAGAGCTAAAAAGAGTATGAAAATATTCGGGAGGAAAGTAAGAATGCCTCCTACTCCGGCAATAATCCCGTCCACCAAAAGGGAACGGAGCATTTCATTTACCCCGGTAGCCGTCAGTCCATCACGGATTAGTCCGGAAAGGCTTTCAATCCCCATCTCCAGATAACCTTTCAGCCAGTCCCCGATCGTAAATGTCAAGAAGAATACCACGGCCATAATCCCCAGAAAGATAGGAATTCCGAAGATCCGGTGTGTCAGTACCCGGTCCGCTTTTTCAGTCATCTGCTCCTGCCTCTCTTTATTGACGACCACTTCACTGATAATCTCCTGAATAAAGTCATATTTCTCATTGATCAAATCTGATTCATAATTACGGTCGATTACCTGTGGCAGATAGATGGGATATTTCTCTGTGATCTCCTTGTCCTGCTCCAACAGTTTAATAGAGTGCCAGCGGTAATTCTCTATCTCCGGATAACTCTTCTTTAATTCTTCTGTGATCAGGTCGATCTTATCTTCAATCTTATCACTGTAAACCATTGCATATTCCGCATGATGGTCATGGGGATGCCGGGACGAGAATTTATGATGATGGATCAGACAGGTCGGATCTGTACAGTCCTTATGGTGCGCCGCTGCATGAAGCAGCACATCCAGCCCCACCCGTTTCCTTGCTGATACCGGGATGACCGGGATTCCCAGCATCTCCGGTAATCTATGCAGATCAATCTCCATGCCTCGCTTTTCTACTATGTCCATCATATTGAGTGCCAGCACTACTGGCTTTCCCAGTTCAAGAAGCTGCAAGGTCAGATATAAGTTTCTCTCTAAAGCGGAGGCATCTGCGACATCAATGATCACATCCACCTCGTCACTGAGAATGAATTGCCGTGACACAGTTTCTTCCATTGTATAGGAGGTCAGACTGTATGTACCGGGAAGATCTACCAGACGAATATTCAAGTCATGGTCTTTGATTGCTCCCTCCACCTTCTCCACGGTTACTCCTGGCCAGTTCGCCACTTTCAAATTTGCACCTGTGAAAGTGTTGAAAAGTGTAGTCTTCCCACAGTTTGGATTGCCGATAAAGCCAATTGTCATATTTTCACGCATTCTCTCACCCCACTATAATGTTCCTTGTAATATTTCGTCCGAGGGCAAAGCGGCTTCCCCTGACTTTTACAATCAGGACTCCTCTACTCTTACTGTTCAGTACATCAACTTCTGTCCCTCTGGTCATACCAAGAGCCTCAAGTCGTTTTTCCATTTGAACGGGCAGCCGTATGCTTTCTACCTTGTATTGTTTTCCCGTCCTTCCTTCACTGAGATACATACATTCACCCCTCTTACTTTGTGCCCGCAGGCATCCTTCTAAACTCCGAAAGCATCATCACTACCGTGATTACCACAAGCACTGCATCCGTCAGAGCAATGGCCAGCCATACGCCACGAATTCCCATGCCGCCAATCATCGGCAGAACAACACATAGCGGGATGAACAAAATAATCTGTCGGAACAAAACCAGCCATGTTGCTTTCTGCGCTTTTCCCAGAGACTGGAATAAAGTCACTGCAATAAGGAAACTTCCCTGAAGGACATAGGTGCTGAACATGATTCGGAAATTCACTGCTCCCGCTGCGGCAACTCCCGGTGTTGTGATAAACATGGACAGTACCTTGTCTGGAAACAGCTCCACCGGAATGTAAAATACCAACGACAATACGGTAGCCGCAATGACAAAGACTTTGGTAAGCCGCTTCACCCGTTCATATTTTCCCACACCATAATTAGTTCCTGCCGCAGGCTGGAATCCCTGGCTGATCCCCCAGAGCGGGACAAAGGAAAAGTTCCAGAACCGGAGCGCCGCCCCTAACAGGATCTGGGATGTCTCACCGCCATATTCTGACGCCACCCGATAGATAACGGTCTGCTGTACCAGTGTCAGCACCTGCATCAGAAGGGCTGATACCCCGACGGATAAAACCTGCGGGAGCAACGTGCCATCAATCCGGACTCGCCCAATCCTTACATGGAGGCTTTTCTTTTTGAAATACCATACGGTCACAGCTGCCTGTACAAACTGGGACAGGACTGTTGCATATGCTGCCCCTTCAATCCCCATTCCATAAGGCTTCAGGATCTGAATAAAGACGGGATCAAGAATAATATTCAAAACAGCGCCGCTGGCGATAATACTCATAGCCCTTTTGAGCTGCCCCTCCCCACGGATCACCATGTTCGCACTCTGAAAGAAATTCACAAATAAAGAACCCGCAAAAACAATACGAAGATATTTTTCTGCATAGTTTAAAATATTGTCACTGGCTCCTGCGAGCATGAGAAGCTGGCGGGTAAATACCATCCCGATCACGGTATAGACAACCGACATCACGAATACCGCAGCAACCAGATTCCCCATGATCTTCTTAACCGTAGTTTCATCCCCTTTTCCGATTGCCCGGGACAAAACGGATGCGGAGCCAACTCCGATCATGGCAGCGGAACCTGCATTGATGAGGGTAAACGGATAAGATATCGATACCGCCCCCATCTGAGCGGCACCTACCATTTGCCCTACAAAAATCGAATCCATCATGTTATAAAGCCCAACCACAACCATACCGAGAACCGCAGGTATACTCAGTTCTACCATCAAAGGCCACGGACTTTTTGTTAAAAGTTTTGTTCTTGTATCTAGTGCCTGTTTCATCACTCTTCCTCCTGCATTTATTATTAGCCGCGTCTAACTATATAAATTATAGATAAAAGGTCTCTGCTTTGTACGCTCCGTTTGGCAGGATTTTCACTCCGAAAAGAAAGAAAAGAGGAAATAAAAGTTCCATTTCCTCTTTTTACTCCATTATCACTGCACTTTTTCTGCTTTCATAGACATTACCGTTATTGAATATTGACCAACTGGTATCCGGCTTCTTCTATCGCAGACTTAAGAATATCATCCGGCACATTCCTATCCATCTGTACTCTGGCAGATTTCTCGTCAAGGTTGACTTCTACCTCTTTGATTCCCTGTGTTTTCCTTAAAGCCTGTTCCACATGCTTTACTACAAACCATTCCTTCAATATTTAATATTTTCTGCATCTTTTTCTTTCCTTTATCTTTCTTTTTTACTACTTCATCATCTAACTGGAAATCTCCCTGTTTTATTTGAGACAAATGCTTTGCTTTAAACCACCTTAGCCGTAAAGCATTTGATACTACAAATACTGAACTAAAACTCATGGCAAAGGCACCAATCATCGGATTCAATTTCCATCCAAATGGAAGATAGAATACCCCCGCCGCAATCGGAATCCCGATGATGTTATATATAAACGCCCAAAATAAATTTTGCTTAATATTGCGGATTACTGCCTTACTAAGCTGGATAGCCGTAGACACATCAAGCAGATCACTTTTCATCAGAACAATATCTGCTGAATCAATAGCTATATCCGTCCCGGCTCCAATAGCAATCCCAATATCTGCCCGTGCCAATGCCGGAGCATCATTTATTCCGTCACCGACCATTGCAACCTTTTTTCCTGAACTTTGCAGACGCCGAATTTCTTTTTCCTTATCCTGTGGAAAAACCTCTGCCACCACACGATTCACGCCAACTTGACGCCGGATAGCCTCTGCTGTCTTTGCATTGTCTCCCGTCAGCATAACTACCTCCAGCCCCATCTGTATCAACTCCTGAATGGCATGTCTGCTTGTTGCTTTTACCACATCCGCCACAGCAATCACGCCAATCAGCTTACCATCGCGTGCAAAGAATAATGGGGTTTTTCCAGCTACTGCCATTTCTTCTCCCAGTTTTAAAACTCCACCCCCCTCAATACCCTCATCTGCCATCAGCCGCCGGTTTCCCGCAAGACAGCGCTGATCTGAAATCTTCCCTGTAATTCCTTTGCCCGGAATCTGTTGGAAATCAGTTACAGCTAGCATCTGAAGTTTTTCCTTTTCCGCTTCCGCTATAATGGCATCTGCCAACGGATGTTCAGACAATTTTTCCAATGAAGCCGCAATTTGCAACAGTTCTTTTTGAGAAACCCCAACACTGCATAGCATATTCGTTACTGCCGGGGTTCCTTCTGTGATCGTTCCTGTTTTATCCAGTACTACGGTATCAATGTTATGGGCTACCTCCAGGGCCTCTGCTGATTTTGTCAGGATTCCATTGATTGCCCCCTTTCCAGTGCCGACCATGATTGCAGTAGGTGTTGCCAGCCCCAGGGCGCAAGGGCAGGATATAACTAATATGGAAATTGCTATTGAAAGGGAAAATTCAAGCCCATATCCAATCAGCATCCATATGATAAAGGCAATCACAGAAATTGTGATAACAACTGGTACAAAAATGCCGCTGACCTTATCTGCCAGTTTTGCAATAGGAGCTTTCGAACTGGTAGCTTCATCTACCAAACGAACAATTTGTGCCAACGTCGTATCATCTCCAACCTTAGTTGCCTGCATCTTGAAATATCCTGACTTATTTATGGTAGCTCCTATTACCTTATCCCCTACATACTTTTCTACCGGAATACTCTCACCTGTCAATGCAGATTCATCTACAGAAGAAACTCCTTCCATAAGGATACCGTCCGCTGGAACAGACTCCCCAGCTTTTACAATTAGTATTTCTCCCAACTGCACCTCTTCCACCGGAATTTCTACTTCTTCCCCATCCCGCTCTGCCAGAGCTGTTTTTGGCGCTAGATTCATCAGCTTAGTAATGGCATCCGAAGTTTTTCCCTTTGCGCGGGATTCCATCGTCTTTCCCAACGTAATCAATGTCAGAATCATGCCTGCTGATTCGAAGTACAGATCCATCATAAAGCCATGGACAATAGCCATATCTCCCTGACCAAATCCCACGCCAATCTTATAAATGGCATAGATTCCATAGACGATAGCAGCGCCAGATCCAAGAGCAATTAGTGAATCCATATTCGGAGAACCATGGAACAAAGTCTTAAATCCCATTCGGTAATACTTAAAGTTTACGAATACAACCGGAAGTAAAAGCAAAAACTGTGTAAAGGCAAAACTTACCGCATTCTCCATTCCCAAAAGAAAGCCCGGAAGCGGCCAACCCATCATGTGCCCCATTGATATGTAAAACAGAGGTACTGTAAAAATCACAGAAATCAAAAGACGCTGTTTCATCTGTCGGTATTCTTCCGCAGCAATACTCTTTCCTGCCTTGTCCTTTTGTTCCACCCCGATATTGTTTCCTTTAATGGTTCCCTGTGGCTTAAGATATGCTCTATAGCCGGCTTTTTCGACCGCCCCCACAATCCGGGGTATATCTAAGACAGTTTCATCATAAGAAACAACCATGCTATTCTTTAACAGATTTACAGATACTTCTTTGATTCCGGACAGCTTTCCCACACTTTTTTCAATTCTGGCAGAACATGCCGAACAAGTCATACCAGTAATGTCAAACTGATCCTTTTGCAATTTCATCCCTTCTTTCTTTATATATTCCGTGCAGATACCCCTCCCCTGCCAGGACCCGAATCTGGTCATAGGAAGGGGCGTTCGGTATCAATAGGGGGAGAGATACCTTGCGCCCCAATCATTGCGTCTGCACAAACGGTCTTCCTTAGACCGATTTTCATTATAAATACCTAAATATCCTTTTGTACGCTCCAGAGTGGAGGCTTTTCAATCCAAAAAGCAGGAATTTCCGATGCGACTCCAATCAGCAGGTTTTGCGCTCCAAAGGGCAGGATTCCGCCAAATCCTATTGACGGTCTTCCCTTTCCTACTTATACTTGCCGCATGAACAATTAAACGCTTTTTTAATTGTTCATATAAACTTCTCCAAACGGACAAATTATGAAAGGAGGATCTTTTTCATGAAAAAGACCATTAAACTAATCGATCTCGACTGCGGGCATTGTGCCGACAAAATTCAGAGAGCGGTTCAAAAAATCGACGGTGTCACCCATGTTGAGGTTAATTTTTTAAACCAGAAGATGATACTGGAAGCGCCGGATGACAAGTTTGATTCTATTCTTGCTGAAGCAAAACTTCTTATCAAGAAAATCGAACCAGACGTAACAGTTAAAGTATAAAAAAATGCGCGCACCGGCTTATGAATATAGAAGCCGGTGTTCGTCTGAAAGGAGATTTTGTATGACACGAAAACAGAAACGCTTGCTGCTTCGTATTATTGTCGCTACAATCTTATTTATTTCCGGAAAGGTTTTTTCTGTACAGGAACCGATAGAAATAGGGATTTTCTTAGTCTGCTATACCGTTGTCGGATGGGATATTATCTGGAAAGCGATCACAAATATCCTGCATGGTCAGGTTTTTGATGAAAACTTCTTAATGACCATCGCCACTTTAGGAGCGCTTATTTTAGGAGAATACTCGGAGGGCGTAGCAGTTATGCTGTTCTATCAAGTAGGTGAATGGTTCCAGTCTTATGCGGTTTCTAAATCCAGAAAATCTATTGCAAGCCTAATGGATATCCGTCCTGATTATGCAAATATTGAGCAGGATGGCAAGCTGATACAAGTAGATCCGGACGAAGTCCCGATAGGCTCCTCTATTATTGTAAAGCCTGGGGAACGTATCCCCTTGGACGGAACAATAATAAAAGGCTCTTCATCATTAGACACCTCCGCTCTTACCGGAGAGTCCATGCCTCGCGAAGCACTTCCCGGCATGGATGTTATTAGCGGCTGTATCAATCAAACTGGAATCCTCACAATCCGTACCACAAAGGAATTTGGGGAATCTACTGTAGCTAAGATTCTTGACCTCGTGGAGAATGCGAGTGATAAAAAAGGAAAAACAGAGAACTTTATCACACGGTTTGCTCGCTATTACACCCCCGCGGTAGTATTTGCCGCTCTTGTACTCGCTCTCCTGCCTCCGCTGATCACTGGACAAGATTTTGGAACATGGGTTTACAGAGCATTGACATTTCTCGTAATCTCTTGTCCATGTGCGCTGGTGATTTCCATACCGCTTAGTTTCTTCGGTGGTATCGGAGGGGCTTCTAAAATCGGAGTTCTAGTGAAAGGGAGCAATTATCTGGAGTCTCTGGCCTCCGCTGAAACCGTTGTCTTTGACAAAACCGGGACCTTAACAAAGGGCGCCTTTGCAGTCAGTGAGCTTCACCCTGTCAATGTGCAAAAAGAGCGTCTCCTGGAGCTGGCTGCCTATGCAGAAGATTATTCCACTCATCCCATTTCTTTATCAATCAAAAAGGCTTATGGAAAAAAAATTAACAGTAACCGGATCTCCAGTGTTCAGGAAATTCCCGGTCATGGCGTATGCGCTGTCATTGATGGGAAATCAGTTCTTGCCGGAAATGCAAAGCTGATGGAGAAAGAAAATATCCGATATACGGATTCATCTACTATCGGAACAGTCATATATCTTGCCTGTGATAGAAAATATCTGGGGTGTATTGTCATCGAGGATGAACTCAAGCCCGATGCCCAGAAAGCAGTTGATCTTCTAAAAGATGAGGGTATCCGCAAAACAGTCATGTTAACCGGCGATTCCGATGCTGTAGGTAAAAAGGTTGCAAATCGCCTTGGCTTAGATCAGGCATATACTGAACTTCTACCGGCAGATAAAGTGGAACGAGTCGAAGAACTACTAGCGCAGAAAAGTGAAAAAGGGAAACTCCTCTTTGTTGGTGATGGTATTAACGATGCTCCCGTTCTGGCACGTGCCGATGTCGGGATTGCAATGGGCGGTCTTGGATCAGATGCAGCCATCGAAGCCGCCGATGTTGTTCTGATGACGGATGAACCTTCTAAAATTGCTTCCGTGATGAAGATTGCACGCAAGACACTTCGCATAGCCAACCAAAACATTATATTCGCTTTAGGCATTAAATTCATCGTACTTATTTTAGGGGCTTTCGGTTACGCTAATATGTGGGCAGCAGTATTTGCAGATGTCGGCGTTTCCGTTATTGCCATCCTGAATGCCATCCGTGCCATGCGTGTAAGGAAATTTGTTTTTGTCGAAGAATAGCTACTAAAAATGTGCCGTCTCTTCCCTTGCGGAACACGGCACATTTTCAATATATCAAACAGTCTGAACTGGAGAGCCTTATGGAAAAACAGCAACCTCTATTTCCCCCTAATAAAAGTCAACTTGAAAAACTATCTAATCTGCATAAAGCAATGGGCGATCGTACCAGGATGGAAATCCTATGGAAGTTAATGAAACACCAATACTGTGTCAGTGCGCTTGCAAAAGAAGTACAGCTTACAGAATCCGCTGTATCCCATCAACTGCGTATTTTGAAAATTGCACGGTTAGTCCGATCATATAAAAAGGGCAAGAACGTCTTTTATGTTTTAGAAGATGAACATATTAAATGGATTTTAGAGGAAACCTTCACCCACATTCTGGAACTATAAAAGTGCAGCCCCTTCGGGACTGCACAAACAACTAAAGTTTCTCATATGAAACCAGTTCATCCATCGGGATGCGCTGCGTATCAAAACGCTCCGTATCCGCCAGTTTGTCGGCAGAATATCCGATTACCAGGATATTGACCGGTTCCAGATTGTCCGGTAACTGGAATTCTTCCCGCAGGACATCTGGCTTGAAATAGCACACCCACACGGTTCCCAGCCCGAGCTCTGTTGCCTGCAGCATCATATGGTCTGTCAGGATTGAAGCATCAATGTCCCCGGTCTGCTTCTGATCAAAAGGACGTACCCATGCTTTCTCATGGTCCGCACATACGATAATTGCCAACGGTGCATTATAAATGCCGGCAGCCTTACTGATCTTCGCCAATCCCTCCTCGCTCTGCACTGCGATCAGATGAACAGGCTGGAGATTCGCTGCGGTAGGCGCTACATGGGCAGCTTCCAATATCTGCTCCAGTTTCTCCGGTTCTACTTTCTGCGAAGTATAACTGCGCACGGAATGCCGTTTCTTTGCAATATTAATGAAATCCATTGTATCTCTTCCTCACTTTCTAATATGTATTTGGTGTGTTATAATCACCATAGGTTGATTTTATCACCAACATAGATTTACACAAGAATGCACTTTTATGGAAGATACTTCCCTAAAAGATAGTACCTGATAAGAAAGGACACATTTATGAACTACAAAAAATCTCAGTTTAACTGCCCGGTTGAAGCCACACTCTCTTTGATCGGCGGAAAATATAAGCCCCTCATTCTCTGGCATTTGAAGGATCAATCCCTGCATTATATGGAACTGCAGCGTCTCATACCAAAAGCAACTCCCAAAATGCTCTCCTCGCAGCTTCGCGCCCTGGAGGATTGTGGAATGGTACACCGCCAAGTAATTCCGGAAAAACCGCCAAAGACCATTTACTCCCTTACCGCCTTCGGACACAGCATTGTTCCTGTTCTGGACGCTATGTGTCAGTGGGGAAACAACTTCCTGGACGGACTAGATGTACAGTCCTCCTGCGGTGAAATATGCTATTGAACTTTTATTTTTTCTTTACATTTAAAACGATGTCCCGGAAGCACTCATGCCTCCGGGACTATAACTTTACGTCCAACTCCTCCACTGTCTGGAAGTAGTATTACTCACTATAATATTTCTGCACCTTTCCCGGCATTTCTGTATACTCAACCTCTTCCCATTCTACTACGCCCCGGATCAGGTTCACTTTCAGACAGATAAATGCATCCTCCTTCAGTACTCGGCTCGTTTCAAATTTAAGTTCTTTCTCATTTCCTTCCCTGTCGTAAGCCGGTAATGTATATTTATAGTTCATGTCACCATGGGGCGCGATCTCCTGAACATTATCGTTATCAATCTGAGTATAATACTCCTCATTCTGTGCTGCCAGAAATGCTCCTCCCACACAGATCATGATCAAAATGACTGCAAAAATACTTATCATAATCTTTTTTGTTTTCATCATCCTTTACCTCCTAGTATAATAATGGTGTAGTCAATAATGACTACGAGTTAATAGTTACAAAATCTAAATGAATAACTGAAGGAGGGATTCCCTCTCCATCAGAAGTTATTGTTTCCTTACTGTGTCTGTGGCTTCCATAATGCACCAGATCAGATCCTGAGGTATAATCACTGAGGCAGGGCGATTGACGACGCCTCCTTGGGACCCGGCCTTCCGCCGGGAAAACCTCTTAGAAAGTCTGTCTGTCCATTCGGTGGTGATTTATGGTTTGGCTGGTTGGGAAGCCTCAGGCTATACCTGTATAAGCCGCTAGGTTGTGTATCCGCCTTATGGAAATGGATGCCTGCCGGAAAGGATGTTTATCATGCATTACAAAAGATTACTTACATTTATTGACGGCGTTTCTTCTTACCTCTCTGTCGGCCTTGATGTTGGCGCTGATTTTACCTGGATGTCAATTGCTCTCCCCAATGGTTCTTTTGTAGGGAAGCCCTTTAAGATCATCCATTCTGATTCTCGGTCCAGAGATCTCGCTGTCACAAAAATAAAAGAAGCACAAGAGACGTATTCTCTCAAAAGCCGCTGCTTCCTTGAGTCTACCGGGATCTACCACATCCCGCTCCTGTGCTTCCTTCGTGATAAGGGTTTTGACTGCTCCGTCATTAATCCTATCATCACTAAGAATAGCACAAACATCAACATAAGGAAACTGCATAATGATAAATTCGATTCAAAAAAGGCTGCCCTTGTTGGCCTGAATGTTTCTCTCAAGACTTCCATCCTCCCGGATGATTCTGTTGTCGATCTGCGAAACCTGGTCCGTGATTATTATTATTTCAAGGACCTCCAGTCTGCTGTCGCCCTGAAGCTCACTGCGGAACTGAAAGTATCTTTTCCCGCTTACGCTAAGGTCTTCAGCAAAGTCACCACACAGTCTTCCTTAAAGCTGTTAAGCTCTTATCCTCTTCCTGAGGACATGCTTGCCGCCTCCAAAGAGGACATTGTGGATATCATCCGCAGTACCGCACGTTTTGGCGAAGCTTATGCCCTGCGTAAGTATGACGCCATCATCTCTGCCGCGCAGGATGCCGCTGTTTTCGGCAGGGCTCTTCCTAGCAATGCTGTCCGTATCCGTCTTTATATCGACACTTACCAGGAATACCAGAAGCATCTGGATGCGCTCCTGAAAGCACTTCATGAGACGGTAGAGAAACTGCAGGATACCTTGATCTACGACCAGATCTGCCTTCTGCAGTCCCTGTACGGGATCGGATTCTTAAGTGCAGTCGTCCTGGTCGCAGAAATGGGGGATTTTAAACTTTTTTCTTCCCCGAAAAAGCTTTACGCCTACTTTGGGCTTGACCCCGCTGTCAAACAGTCCGGAAAGCTCAATGGCGATAAAGTACATATGTCCAAGCGTGGCTCCAGCCTTGCCAGACGGGTTCTTCATATGGCTGCGCTCAATAACGTAAAGGTTGCTAAAGGGAGCGGCATACCTGTGAATCCTGTAGTTTACGACTACTACACCCGGAAGTGTTCCGGCAAGAAAAAGCCGGTAGCAATGGGCGCTGTCATGCATAAGATCTGCAACATCATCTTTGCCATGCTCCGGGATAACAAACCTTTTGAGATCATCACTCCGGAAGAACACTGCAGACGCTTTGCTGCAGAACATCCCGATAAGATCAGGAAGGCTGCATAATCAACACAGCATTCTGAATATTTAGTTTCTGACCAGTCCTATATTGGAGAATGGTCTGTTAAGGTTACCCTTTTTTGCTCTATTGTAATAAATTTAATCTTTTTCATATCACCTCTTGACATTTCTTAGCTGGACTTCTTACTTTTCGTCCACGGACATTCTTTCCACGGGGCCTCTTTTTATTTTCGGCAGAGCGTTCACGGTTCTTTGCCGTGGCAATAACAACCACTGTAACACCCAGAATGATCAAAAGGGAACCTATACTCAGTATGGAATTTCCTGCAAAATCCCCGCTCCCATCGTCATATCCGATCAAAGTCAGCCCTGCTGTAATGGGATAAATATCTCTCAGGCCATGCCCGGACGCCATCATTCCAACAAAACCATAGAAGAAAGTGAATCCGACGCCAGCCATGAAACTGCCCCTTCGCTGGGCGGTAAATGCGATGACCGGCATAACCGCAAGGTAAGCGGACAGATTGATCCCGATCATCTGGAACAGTACCTTTCCCGCCCCTGCTGCTGTAAAGCCTGGGAAACCGCTGACCAGGAAGATCATAATTGTAAACAGGAACTCCACCGCTGACAGCACGATTGCCATACAGCCCACTGCAACCAGTTTCCCGACCAACAGCTTCCGGAAAGACACGGGGATCGTCAGGATATTTTTCAGCGTGTCATCTGTCCGTTCCCGGTCTATCATGTAGCCTGCTATCAGGGTGATCGTCGCCGGGTAGATCAGGACCAGGTTATTCCAGATCACATTCGATGAAAAATTCATAAGAGTATGTGATGCGCCGTCTGAAGCCGTTGCCATGAACCGGCTGAGCAAAACAACCGTCAGCATCGTCGCTACCCCGATCCAGATCACGGAATACCGCTTCATTTTATAAAATTCTGTCTTTATGATACTTGCCATTCTTCTCACCTCAACTTTCCCGTCTGCTGTAAATGCGGACAATCGCAAGATAGGACAATCCTCCGATGACCGCAACTGTCAGTATTACGATCCACAGGGGCAGAAAATACGGTTCCATCGCAGTATACGCTGCTGTCCCTGCCTCCGCGAACATTGATGCCTGCCAGCGGTAAATGATGGGCGCTGGCATGATATTGGTAAGGAGCTTCATCACAGGATCTGTGGTGGCAAACATTCCTCCATATGCCAGCATATAGTCGAACATTGTGTAGAAAAAGGTCAGAATGATCGAAAAGATATAAGACCGGTTAAATCCCACGATGGCAATCACAACAGGCAGGATACTTGTCGTATAGAGCAGTGCTGTGATCACTGCGATCCCGATGTTCTCCCCCATATTGGACAGTTCACTTCCCGCGATCAGTCCCCCTGCCATAGAGGAAAGCATTGTGGCAAGGGCAAAGACAAGCCCCAGGATATAAAGCACCGCGATCTTGGCTGTCACAATCTTAAGTGGAGAGACTGGGAGGACCCGCAGGTTTTTCAACGTATCATGATCCCGCTCCATAAAGAACATCATTGCCCCGATAATCCCCAGGGCTGCCGGGAGCATGATAGGCATTCCCATGGTCACCAGCAGACCGAATACGGCTTCAAAACCGGTAAAGTTCCCCACACTGCCCGCCAGCACAAGCGCTGTAAAAGGAATGGGGAATAAAAGTGCCGCGAAGACCACAAAGGAAACGAAATGTTTCCGCTTCAGCTTCCTCATTTCACACTGGATCAGTTTAAGCAATCCCCTCACCCCCTGTAATCCTCCGGAAGTAATCTTCCAGTGTATCTTCGCACAGATGAGCTTCCCGGATACCGATCCCCTCTTCCATAAAATTCCGGTTGATCTTTTCTACCGGGAGATCTGTATCATACAGGTACAGGTTGTTACCGTCCGAAACTTGGACATTTTTGCTTCCAAAAGATGATGCAATAACCTGGGCCGCTTTCTGGGCGTTGGATACACAGAAATGGATATATTTTGCATTTTTCTCTTCCAGCTCTTTTAAGCTCTCTTCTTCCAGAAGGTTCCCATGATCAATGATCCCCACATCATCCGCCAGCAGGGAAATCTCAGACAGGATGTGGCTGGAGATGAGAATGGTTTTTCCCATCGCATCACACAGTTCCCGGATAAAATCACGGACCTCCGCAATCCCGATCGGATCGAGCCCGTTGATGGGTTCATCCAGGATCAGCAGTTCCGGATTGTGCATGACTGCCAGGGCGATCGCCAGCCGCTGCTTCATTCCCAGGGAATACTGGGAAAACAATTTCTTATCCCGGTAAGGCAGGTTGACAAGCTCAAGCGCGCTCTTAATGTACTTCGGGCTTCGCAGTCCTCTCAGATCCGCAAATATTTTCAGATTCTCCGTCCCCGTAAGATTGGGATAAAATCCCGGTGACTCGATCAGGCAGCCGATCCGGGGCAGGATCTCTTTTTCATTTCCTGCGAATGGCTTTCCGAATATCTTCACTTCTCCCGAAGTGGGCGCTGTCAGACCCAGCAGCATGCGCATCGTAGTAGTCTTCCCTGCTCCATTACGCCCCAGGAGCCCGTAGATGCGCCCTTTCTTCACATGGATATCCAGATGGGAAACGCTGGACTGGGTTCCGTACTTCTTGGTCAGATCCCGGGTTTCAATCATATACTCACTCATAAGTTTCTTGCCTCCTTTTCATTTCAAGGCAAGAATAACACACGAAGTCTGAGATAACGCTGAGGCAACTCTGAATTTACTCTGAGATTTCCGGTCATAAATAGTAAGGGCACACTTTTTACGATATAATGGTTGCAGAGTGAACAGGAGGTATCTTATGTACGACAAAAAGATTCTAATTGTGGATGATGAAGCAGATCTGCTCGAAGCCCTGTCCTCAATGTTTGAGCGGGCAGGTTATCGGAATATACTCACGGCTAATAACGGAAAATCAGCATTGGAAGTGTGGAAAAAAGAACAGCCTGACATCATCATCCTGGACGTCATGATGCCGGGTATGGACGGATTCCATGTCTTAAAAGAGATCCGAAGAACAAGCAAGGTCCCAGTCCTTATGCTGACCGCACGGGGAGAGGCTGACGACAAGTTCGCCGGTTTTGAAAACGGTGCTGACGATTATTTAGTAAAGCCCTTTTTGCCAAAGGAGCTGCTTTTCCGGGTACAGGCAATCTTAAAACGCTCCTATCCAAAACAGGAGAAAAGGGTGTATCTCGACGCTTCCACGGTTGATCTGGAAAAAGCGGAAGTACAGCGCGACAGCGGGATCTATCCACTGACGGCAAAGGAGCTGACACTTTTTGAAAAGCTCTACCAGAACGCCGGGCGGATCGTTACAACGGGTGCCTTATGCCAGGCTGTATGCGGAGAATTCTGGCAAGGATATGAAAAGACCCTTTCTACGCATCTCCGCCACCTGCGGGAGAAGATCGAAGCTGATCCGTCCAGACCGGTTTCCCTCATTACGGTCAAGGGCGTCGGATACCGTCTTAATCTTAAGGAGGCACAGCCATGAAGTCCATAGAGCGGTTTTTCCGTCGCTATATTCTCTCAACGATTGGAATCCTGATCCTCTTCTTTCTCCTCAATATCCTGCTGCTTGGCGCGTATTTTGTGATTGCCGGTCTGGGAAATGTAAAAAACTCCAACTTCCCGATCGAGGAGCTGTCCCGGCATATCGAGGCGGACAGCGGGCAGTTCCACATTGATGCGCAGGCGGAGGAAATACTGGCGGATTCTGGCGCATGGGCTATGATCTTAAACGACAGCGGAATCGTCATCTGGGAGCAGGATCTGCCTGCTGAACTCCCCCGCCGGTATACTGCAACAGAGGTAGCAATGTTCAGCCGCTGGTATCTGGATGATTACCCGGTCAATATCTGGAAACGCACAGACGGACTTTTGGTGGTCGGGCTTCCGCCGGGAGACATCGCCAACTATTATTTTTCTTTTAAGGCAGGATATATCCGTCCACTCCTGGCAGGGATCGGCGCTGTATTTTGTATCAACCTTCTTTTAATGGCATACCTGTTTATCCGCAGCACACGCCGGGTAGAAAAAGCCATGAAGCCAATCCTGGAAGGCATCCACCAGCTCTCGGAGGGAAAACCAGTCTCACTCGAAGAAAAGGGGGAACTGGCGGAAATCAATTCCGGATTAAACCGGGCCGGCGACTATTTAATAAAAAAGGACAATACCAGGGCTGTCTGGATACGCGGGATCTCCCATGATATCAGAACCCCTCTGTCTGTTATCCTAATGTATGCAAGCGAGATTGAAGGAACATCTGCGCTTCCACCAGCGACGCGGAGACAGGCCGGTATCATCCTGCGCCAGAGTGAAAAACTGAAAAACCTCGTTTCTGATCTGAACCTCACAACAAAGCTGGAATACTCCATGCAGCCCATTCACAAGGAGCGCCTGAACGCTGTTGAATCAGCCCGTCAGGCATTAAGCGAGATCCTCAACGAAGAGATGCCGGAACAGTATGAACTGGAATTTTCCGAGCAGCAGCCTGGAAAGGAAATCACTCTGACCGGTGATGATCTCCTGCTTAGGCGGATGCTTTCCAACCTCATCCGCAACAGCATGATCCACAACCCATCTGGCTGCAGGATCATACTTTCTGTAGCTCTGGAAAATGGCTCCTGCATCTTCACCGTTACAGATGACGGTAAAGGAATGAGCGAAGACAGACTACAGGAGCTGAACCAGGACAAATCCATAACCAGCACGCAGGAATCTACTGACGATATAGAACATGGCCTCGGTCTTAAGATCGTCCGCCAGATCGTAAAGGCTCATAACGGAACCGTACATTTCTCCGTGGCCCATCCACAGGGATTATGCGTCAGGATTGCTTTGCCCGCTGTCAAAGAGTTATAAATTTCTGTTTTGCAAGCGCCAATTCTTTATGTAAATGCAATGCCATAAATATGGTGATAATGGCAGAAAGTACATCCGCGATCGGCTGCACATAAAGAATCCCGTTTATTCCCCAAAATACTGGGAGTATCAAAATAACCGGGACAAAACAGATCCCCTGCCGGCAGGCTCCTAAGACAAACCCTTCCAGCCCCTTCCCCAGTGCGAGAAACAGGGAGGAATATACGGTATAAAATCCAAACAACAGAAAGGAAAGCCCGTTTATGCGCAGCGACTGCGTCCCTACGCGGATCATTTCCAGATCGCCATCTGTAAACTGCGCTATGATCCTGCTTGAAAATATGGTCAGTAACAGTCCGTAAATCACACAGAATACCGTGGACCATAGAATGGAGGTCCGGATTGCCTTATGTAGTCTGTCAAATTTCTTCGCGCCGTAGCTATACCCCGCAATCGGCTGGAACCCCTTAATGAATCCGAATACGATCAGGCTGCCCATAGAGACGATCCTCGTCACAGCGCCCATCCCGGCAATCACGGAATCCCCATACGGTCCTGCCTGCGTATTTACAAGGGATATAGAAAGGCTTGTCAGGATCTGAAACACCAGGGTAGGGATACCGATCTTGAATATTTCCGACATAATTTCCTTTGTAAATGTACAGTTCTTCATTTTAAAGCTGTAGATACTCTTTTTCCTGAAAATGAAGGTCAGATATATCAGGGTAGAAACGATCTGGGAAATGGCGGTTGCAATTGCGGCACCTGCAACTCCCATATCCAATGTATAAATGAAAACCGGATCTAAGCCAATATTCAGGACAGCGCCTGCCATCAGCGCGAACATTGTAGTTTTTGCTGCGCCCTCGCTTGTTACAATATTGTTCATCGTTACATTGAACACATTAAATATGCATGAGACAACATAAATGCCTGCGTAGGTCATAGCATACGGCATGATACTGTCTGTCGCGCCTAAAAGTCTTAGTATGGGACGAAGAAAAATCATTGAAAAAATAATCAACACCGCTCCTACTGCAACACTGCTGTACAAGGCAGTGCTCGCAACTCTATCTGCCTGCTCCTGATCCCGATTGCCTAACAGTCTGGAAAGATACGAGGCAGAACCATTCCCGAATAACAAACCAAGACCTACAACGATCTGACCGAGCGGATATACCACGGAAATTGCTCCCATCTGGCTTGTACCTAAACCACCGACAAAATACGCGTCAACCAGATTGTAGATGGCGTTTACCATCATACCCAACATGGTCGGAATTCCCATTGCAAGAAGTGCTTTGGATATGGGGGCATTTCCCAAAAGCTCCATTTTATTGTTTCTGCTGTTCATATAAAATCTCCTTTCTCTTGACATGGATTATAAAGTATATTACTATATTTTATAGCAATCGCAGCTGCGATACACATACTACTATAATTTATAGTAGTTGTCAAGAAAAAGGAGGAGCTTCTCATGGCAACAATCGATTTAATTGTTCTCGGCATTCTCAAAAAAGAATCCTTAAGTGCTTACGACATTCAAAAACTGGTTGAATACCGCAATATCTCTAAATGGGTAAAAATCAGTACACCTTCAATATATAAAAAAGTAATCCAACTGGAAGAAAAAGGATACATTACAAGTACAACGGTCAAAGAAGGAAAAATGCCGGAAAAGGCAGTGTACACACTGACCGAATCCGGACACCGCCAGTTTGAAAAACTGATGATGGAAATTTCACGCAAACCGATTAATATCTTTTTGGATTTTAACGCAGTAATCGTCAATATTGACAGTTTACCCGAAGAAACCCGGAAATCCTGTCTTGCCAATATTGAGGATCAGGTTAAAACACTCAAATCTTATCTGGAGGAAAACCTGGATATTAAGAAAAACGATCCTGAAATCCCAGAAGTGGGAATGGCAGTTTTAGAACAGCAGTATATGCTTGCACAGGCGATAGAAATGTGGATCTCGTCTATGAAGGGGCGCTTTAGCTTGAAATAAAGAATTCCATTTACAGGGATTTTGGCAATCTCCCGGAAGTTCCATACTTCCGGGAGGAGCATAACATGTCATGGAATTTTTTCATATGCCAAAAAAGACAATATATAATCATCTGTTTGAAAAAGGATTGAAGGGATTTCGGAATTATTATATAACCTCGTCCCGTACACTCCAATAAATGCAGATTCTTCATTTTCAAATACCATGCTTAGTTTATGTGATGTACATGGATGAGATGTGTTCGCCCTTTCAAGACTGTAAGTTCCATTCCAAACAGCATTGTTCGTTTTATCGGATAGTAAGAAAGTATTGTCTTTATTAAATTGAAGTACTAAATCACATTGACTCCCTGCCAGATCCGATTGCTTCAGATTCGATACAATAATATCTCCTTCTAAATTGGAAACACTCTCCATCTCCCATTGATATTTTACAATCTCACAATCTGCCTGTAATTGTAGATTACAACCGGAAAAACAAAAGACCAAGAAAAATATTGCGGTAACTGGCAAATGTTTTTTCATATTAACCTCTGTTTATTAATGACCACAAGGTGCTATTGGATGAATTTTAACGTATCAAAATCAACCTCTGGTATATCATCCGCATTTCTGCTTGTGTCAGTCGAAGTTTTTAGATAAATATAATCATTTACAATTAAGTAAAAGTTTCCCAGATTGCCGTACTATAGAAAACAGCGATCTTTGTGCTAACAGCCCTAAAAAACTATAGTTTTTCGGGGAAGTTGGTTATAAATAGGCCAAAAACAACTCTTCCAAGGTCAAAATCACCGTCTCGTGAGGCTTTTGACGTCCATAGTTCTTTGAAAAACAAACCATAAATTCATTGATATATAGTACTATATATGATATAATTGTACTATATTTGGAGGTGATTTTATGGCAGTTCCAGAGTACATTCGCATGGTTCCAAGACCCGTCAACACCATCGTTGAAGACAACGGGCGTGATGGTCCAAACCGATTTGCTGTCCGTGAGAGGGTCAGCATCAAATACATCTCCGGCGGCAACCCGCAGCCGAAAAACGGAAAGGTGATCGGCCATATCCGGGACGGGAAATATGTCCCCAAACAGGATAAGGCTTCCGTTTCAGGGCCGGACATGCTCTCCTATGGTGCTTCAGCCTTTGTAAAATCTGTCTCGGAGGATCTCCTTGATGATCTTCTGGAGGTGTACCCCATCAAAGAGGCATATACTATAATGGCTATCGCCACCTTGCGAATCATAAAGCCATCCATCGTGAATGGCAGGCTTTCGACCGAATATAACCGCACATTCGTATGTAAGGATTATCCCGGCATAGGGATGTCTCCAAATACGATCTCAGGTTTCCTTCAGCGGCTCGGACAAGATGGCAGAAAACGAAGAACTTTCTATCAAAAGCGTGCTCTGAGGGTAGCAAGGGATCACCATGTGATCATAGACGGTATGCTGAAACAGGACACCAGCACAGTAAACGATCTTTCTACATTTTCCTACAAAGGGAGAGTGAAGGGCTGTAAGGATGTATCCGTTATATATGCCTATGACCTTGAGGCTATGGAACCTATCTGTGCAGAGGTGTTCCCCGGAAATTCCATAGATGCCGTATCTTACAGGTCATTCATAGTGGATAACGATATAAGGCAGGGCATCATCATCGCCGATAAAGGGTTTCCTCCGGTACGAATTATCAAGGAACTTGGCGATCGGCCTGACCTGCATTTCCTTACTCCCATAAAGAGGAATGATGCGCGCATCACGAACAATGCCATGCTGACTTTCAGCGGAGTCCTTGAGGGAGTCGGAGACCATGTGCTTTATAAAAAGCAGGCCATAAAAGGAGGCCGGTATCTTTATTCGTTTAAGTCATCAAGTAAGGCAGCCATGGAGGAGACCGATTACTTAAAGCGAAGAGAACAGAACCATGATTTCATAAGTGAAAAGTATGAAAAGAAAAGGCTCGTCTTCGGGGTCATTGTATTCGAATCGGATCTTGATATGGATCCTAAGACCGCTTACCTTTGTTACGATGAACGATGGATACTGGAACTCGTCTTCAAGCAGTATAAAAATGATCAGTGCCTGGATCAAACGAATGTTCAGGGAGACTTCTCCCTTATGGGTTCCGAGTTCATCAACTTTATATCTACTGTGCTCACCTGTCGTCTTATACAGAAGGCGAGGGATGCTGGTCTGCTGAACAAGATGTCCTATAAGGATCTTATGGATGATCTGAGTTCCGCCTGGCGTATGGTGGATGCGCCTGCTCCTCCACACTCTGATGACAGCTACTGGGTACATACCATAGTGAGCGTCTTTGAGGAACTTGAGACTTTAGGGCTATCCATACCAGTTCCAAAGCCAGCGCCAAAGAAGCGTGGCAGGCCAAAGAAGGAACCTACAGAGCCCAAACCTAATCGTCCAAGAGGGTAGTGTAAAAAACTTTGTGGCTTTGGTAAAAAATGGCTCCTTTTTGGTAAGAATTACAGATATGACAATTCTTATCGAAAAGGAGTTTATTTATGGCAGTAGCAAAAGACCAAATCCGACAGATTATTACAGAAAACAACATTACCAGTGTGGCTGATGTTTACTCCCTTCTCAAAGACAGCTTCAAAGATATATTGCAGGAGCTTCTGGAAGCCGAGATGGATGCAACTCTGGGCTATGAAAAAAATTGTAAAGGTGATCTTAAGAGCGATAATAAGAGGAATGGCCACTCTCCCAAAACACTCAAAAGCCAGTACGGGGAATTCCAGATCGATGTTCCCCGTGACCGCAATGGTGAGTTTGAACCAAAGCTGATCCCGAAATATCAGCGGGATATTTCCGGGATTGAGGAGAAAGTAATCTCTCTCTATGCCCGCGGAATGAGTACAAGGGATATTCATGACCAGCTCCAGGAACTTTATGGGATTGAACTTTCCGCCGAAATGGTCAGCAAAATCACGGACAAAATCCTTCCGGAAGTGAAAGAGTGGCAGTCTCGTCCACTGAACCCTGTATATCCTTTTGTTTTTATGGACTGTATCCATTACAAAGTCCGGGAAGACGGCAGGATCCTCAGCCGCGCTGCTTATATTGTACTGGGAGTTACCGTGGAAGGATACAAGGATATTCTCAGTATTACCGTAGGAGCGAATGAGACCAGTAAATTCTGGCTCGGAATGCTCAACGACCTGAAAAACCGTGGCGTGCAGGATGTCCTGTTCTTCTGCGTAGACGGTCTCCCCGGATTTAAAGACGCAATTCAGGCCGTTTTCCCACAGGCACAGATCCAGCGCTGTGTCATCCATATGCTGCGCAATTCTTTTAAATATGTGAATTATAACGATCTGAAGAAGTTTTCCGCAGACTTCAAGGCTGTCTATAACGCGCCCAATGAATCCGCAGCTCTTTCGGAATTGGAAACGATCAAGGAGAAATGGGGAAAGAAATATCCCTATGCGATCAGTAACTGGGAAAACAACTGGGAAGATGTGAGTTCTTTCTTCCAGTTTTCCGGAGATATCCGCAGAATTATGTATACCACAAACATCATAGAAGGGCTGAACCGTCAATACAGGAAAGTCACAAAGACAAAGAGTGTGTTCCCAAGCGATACCGCTCTTGAAAAGATGCTGTTTCTTGCGAGCAGAAATGTAACAAAGAAGTGGACGCAGCGTTATCGGAACTGGGATCAGGTGTTGAACCAACTGATTCTTTTATACGATGAGAGACTGACAGCATACCTGTAAAAGGAAAACAGGAGTGGATGAAAAACTATTCCGCTCCTGTCTTCCCCTTATTCCTTCGGCATTTATAGTATTCCCAGAAAATCCCAGCTTATTCCTGAGGCCGGGTGTGGGCAGAGCCCACGAAAAAGGGATTACAGATGCCGTTATTTGTGCTGCAAAAAATCTTAAAATTCATGTATAACATGAGTCAAATGGGTAATACTATAAACAGATAAGTAATTCGACAGCCAAAAAGCAGAAGTTCCGACAAGACAATTATACATATCTGTTTCTTATCAAAGAAGAATTTTTCCCATAGACACAGAAAATTTTACGCCCTCTCCAAGAGGCCGGCCAAGGAAGAATAGCACCCCGTCTGCCGCTACTCTATAGTACGGCAGATTGGGAAAGTATTAATTAAGCCGGAAAAACCGATAGAGCTATCCTCAACTTCCCACCATAAATATTTTTCGTTCAGTGAATAATTGTCATTTAGAAGTACCCAATCATTTTCTGTTTCATATAAAAGACCATTAATGGCCGCTGATGTCGATGGCAAGTTTCTTAGTCTGACACCAGTTCCTTTCACATATGCTAAATAGTAATGCGTTTCAGACTGCATAAGTGCTTTTACATCAGGATTCTCTTCCCATATTTTTTTAATTTCACTTTGGTCGGTGATAATTTCAAGTTCAGCGAATGGTTCATTTTGCTCCAAATACTTTTTTATCTCCGGGTTTTCCAAAGTAATCCTTGAGATCTCTTCTTCATCTGTAATAACTTTAAGACCGGCCAATGGTTCTTCTTTATTGGACTTTTCCGGAACATCCGAATTAACGCATATGTTATCCGGTGTAATTGCAGCCTTTTCTTCATTATCACCAGCAAATACCATGGCAGATCCAGATAGTATAATCACGCTACATAATAATATTCCAATTATTTTTCTGCTCTTCATAACCTCATCTCCTAAACTTATTTTTCAGCTTTTACTTCCCACTTTCATTTTCTAATAATTCGATATATGCCCCCTTGTCCCCCCTTTCCAATCGTAAATTGATGTCTTCGGTCTTTTCGCCTTTATACACCCGCACTTTTAACACTGAACTATTCGTTTTATTAATTTGAATATCTTCACCCTTTTCATCCGTTATTCTTCCTGGCGAGAACCCATCCGGCATCCAATATATGAAAGCTTCTTTAATAAAAATATTTTCAGCATTAGCGTTCTCCAGTCCTTCTATCACTTCAAATCGTTCATTTTTCCCAAGAGATATTTCAATCGTATATCCTCTTCCCAGTGGAGTCATTTCCTCCATGAGCCGGATCTTTTCTCCTTCTTTTAACTGAATTTTTCCTTCAATTCCGGAAGCATATACTATTGTTGAATTCAAATTATGCAAAGTGGTACACATACAGATCAGAAGTATTACGGCTATAAATGTCATAGAACAGTAATTTCTCCTTTTTCTCCTGATTTTTAGTTCATATTTCGCACAGCATTTCGTATATAGCTCGTCTACTTTTCTTTCATCAAATGTAATATCTCCCGCCAAATCTGACATTTTTTCAAAAAACAAATCTATCACTCCTCATATAACTTTTTAAAATTCTTTCTTGCTCTCTCAAGTCTTTTTTTTACAGCACTATCGCTAATTTTTAATAACTCTTTTATCTCTTTACATGAATAGCCCTCAACATAGTACAAAATTAATATTTCTTTATCCTTGCTTTTCATTTCCATTAAAATATCCATCACTTTGTTTTCTCCGCAACTATGGTATTTATCTGTAAGCTCTTCGTAAGCAACGTGTGGATGTAACTTACGAAATCTCAGCATATTTTTACATATATTAATATTGACTCTGACTAACCATGCTTTCTCGTAATCATTTGTACAAAATTTTTTATGTGATAGCATGTACTTTAAAAACGTCTCTTGAACTGCATCGTTAGCGTCATTTCTGTTGCCTAACATCAAGCTTGATATTTTATATAATGTTGGACTATATAAAGAGAATATCTCTTTAATGTGATCACCATTCATCCGATTATCCTTTCTCCTTCACTAATAATACACATATCTAGTACCAATGGTGACATATAATTATCTATTTTTTATGAGGATGAAAATATCTGCTTTGTCCGGTCAGTAATCGGATCTTTGTTTCTATCCTATTTGCTTTTCTATATTGATCACCCTCTGCGCCCAGTCCTGATAAAATGCTTCTTCATGTGATACCAGAAGCACCGTTCCTTCAAAACTAAAAAGGGCTGCTTTCAGTGCTTCTTTTGCATGGAAATCTAAATGATTCGTTGGTTCATCCAGGATCAGGAAATTACATGGGGATAATGTCAGCAGACATATTTTTACTTTCGCCTGTTCTCCCCCGCTCAGTGTGTTGATCGGCTGCATCGCATGTTTGCTTGAAATCCCACACTGGGCCAGCTGTTTGCGTATATCTTTTATAATCATATGAGGATAGGCGTCAGAGACTATCTGAATCGGTGTCCATCCCGGTTCTTTCCAGGTGAGGTCCTGTTCAAAATAAAGGAAAGTTACCTGGTCAGAGAACTTAAAATCCCCCCGCATAGGTGGAAGCTGCCCGATCAGCGTCTTCAACAAAGTTGATTTTCCAATTCCATTGAAACCCGTGATCACAACCTTCTGTCCGCCTTTCACACTGAACTCTATATCCGACAAAACAGGATAATGATAGCCCACTGCCAGCTGCTTAACCAGTAAATGCTCTGTATTGGTAAGCGGTAGTCCCGAAAAACGGAAATGGGGAATGATCTCTTTTTGCTCCAGTGCTTCCATCTTATCCATCCGGTCAAGCTGTTTCTGGCGTCCTCTTGCCATTTTAGATTTCCGGCCGGCGATATTCCTGCGTATAAATTCTTCCGTTTTCTTAATCTCCCTTTGCTGCGCCGCATACTGACGAATATAGTCCTCCCGCAAAAACGCCTTCTTCCGAAGGAATTCCGAGTACGTTCCATAGTATTTTGTGATTGTATGATTGTCTATATCGCAGATACGGTTCACAAACTTTGCCAAAAATCCATAATCATGCGAAACTACCAGAAAAGCATTCTCCAGTGCAGACAGATATTCCGCCAGCCACTCCACATGCTCTTTATCAAGGAAATTCGTAGGCTCATCCAATAGCAGCACATCCGGTTTCTCAAGAAGCAGTTTTGCCAGAATCACTTTCGCTCTCTGTCCTCCGCTCATCTCCGCGATCTGGCGATCAAGTCCAATCGCAGACAGTCCTAATCCATTGATGACACGCTCAATTGCCGTGTCAATAGAATAAAAATCACATGCTTCCAATTCCTCTTGGTATCGGGCCGCAAGTCCCAGGCTCCTGTCATCTCCTTCAGCCGCCTTTTCATAGAGCTGCGTGATCCGCTCTTCCATTTCATAGAGCTTTGAAAAAGCAGATTGTAAAAACTCCTTCATTGTCAGATCAGGACGGATTTCGGCATACTGATCCAGATAACCGATGGCAATATCCGGCTGCCAGACGAGCCGGCCGCTGTCTGGTATGATTTGTCCCGTGCAAATTTTTATAAACGTGCTTTTTCCCGTCCCGTTTGCCCCGACAATGCCGACATGCTCTCCTTTATTTAAAGTAAATCCAGCATTTTTATAAAGTACATGATCGCCAAATGAATGTGATAATCCTTCAATTTCTAATAAACTCATCGCTATTTTATCCTTTCAAATATTTATAGACGCAAAAAGGCAGAAGTTTAGACACATAAACATGCATCTGCCTTCTGCCTTTTACCTTCAACAGTAAAAACAAAAGGCTACAGACAAAACATTGTCCATAGCCCTATACACATGATCACGAAGCGGAAAGCCGTTTCTTCAAAAAGGGTAGAGTTTCCCCCTGGCTTTCCGATGAAATCTCAATACGCTCTTTCTACGCTATACTCTGCACAATGTTTCATCGGTATGGATTGTACAGAGCTGATTCGCTTTTTACGCTGGTCTGTCAAACGAAAGTTATTCATAGTCCGTCTCCTTTTTAAGAGCTGTAAACTCTGGATATGATCATACTACGGCAAACATTCCTTGTCAATGGCTGCTCAAAAGCCTGATATCCCCAGTTTCAGTTCGCTTAATTTCATTTTCATTGGTTATTCTCATATATCTGGCTTTCTTCAGAAATTGGTAATTGCTGAATCTCTATGTCCTCGCTGTATGAGTTATGAGATATAATGCCAACAATAACAAGGGAAAAATTGATAACAAGAAATAGAATACCTAGTCCCGCCAAAACTTTCCAAACTATGCGGGAACGACGGTTTTTTATCGCCAATTGCTCACTGATACGTGCCAGATGTTCCGCAATTTCATTTTTGTTCTCATCATCAACACTATTTGCGCCTAATAATTCAGCTACCTTTACTTCAAGAACATCAGCCAGTTTTATAAGCAAGTCGGCGTCCGGTACGGACAAGCCTTTTTCCCATTTTGATACCGTCTGCCTCACGACATTAAGTCGAATAGCCAGCTCCTCCTGTGTCATTCCTTTCCGCTTGCGTATTAATTTCAAATTGTCACCAAACATCAGCTATACCTCCTTTTTATGGCTTCATTGTAGTCAGCAGATGTCTCTTGAGGCAAGCAACGCAAATTAACATTCATTCCCTATCGAATATAAATCTCTGAAACAGCATCTTCCACACCGTTAATCTGAAGTCTCACATGGATTTTCCCGTTTTGAAATTCAGATAAAGAATACTCAACCGGTTCCGACAGGTCTGTCACATCTATGGATCTTGATATATCTCCCTGTACTAACCACAAGACAAGGGTTGCGCCCTCCGGCACCGTTTTGCAGGAAACATCTGCATAGACAGACTGGGAATCTGCATCATCGATTTTCATATTTTGTTCTTCTACAAATCCGTCACTGGCACTTCTAAAATCTAACTTCCAGATACCATCCAGATAGGTATTGGAATTCATGCTGATTGTGCCTAAATTCCATACTCTCTCGTTGGAAGCGACATCTGTATTTACGCCATTTCCTGTAGCTGCGCTCACAATGAATCCAGTCAGGCATATGAGCATAAGTACCATACTTACAATCCCTGCCACAATTAACTTTAAATGGTGTGTTCCCTGTTTTACCATAATAATATTTTCCTCCTTATTGATATGCGTTCCGCATTCTTCACAAAACTTTGCTTTTACTGAAACTCGATGCCCACAGGCTTGGCATGTTCCTTTCAACTCTGACCTGCGCAAAAAATAAATCAGTAATCCAATAAATGGTGTAGCTATAAATACTACGATTGCCCATAACACCGGATCGTCTCCTCTTTTTTTACAATCCTGATATACCCATGCTGCAAAAAAAGAACTGGTACATAGTGAAAAAATAATAAAAAGCAGCAGTAAAAGTGGGATCAGCATGGAGAGCCCGCTAAATCCATCACTTTTGAGGAAGTATAGACCAAATCGCAAAACAATTAATAACAAGATAGCTATAACTCCAATACCAATCAGAGATTTGCTCCTCTTTTTATGATTCACGCCAACTCACCTCTCTTCTCTATACAAATAGTGATATTCTCCTTCATATTCGTTCTTTTTACCCCGACTGCGGTAAGCAGAATGCCCGCCAGACCGATATAAAGGCAAATCCCTGTAGCAAAATAAGATAAATACGTATTACTGATCATCATAAATGAAGCAATTGCCAGCATAAGAAATGTCACTAAATTTAGAATCATCGGCAGATACCAGACCGATAAGACTCGCGCGGCAGGTTCTTTTCGCATCAGTCTTTCCTTTTCATATAAGGACGCCTTAATTTTCCCGTTCAAGTCTGCTCCTGGCTTATCGGTAAGTTCTATAGCTTCCCGAATAATTCTATCTATCTCTGTATCATAACCGTCATTCCTCATAACCTGCTTCCTCCAATCTTTTTTTAATCAGGGATCTTCCCTTAAACAACCGGCTTTTTACCGTTCCAGGCGGTTTTTTTATAATAACAGCAATTTGATCTATGGAACAATCCGAAAGATAGAATAATATCATCGGTATCCGGATCTTTTCGGGAAGTGTTTGGATCATCTGATTTACTTCCGCCATCAGTTCTTTTTGTAAATAGTTATCTTCAATACTTTCACCAGAATGCAGGGCAGCCTCTTCCCCCGCCTCCAGATTCCCACAGGGTGCGATCTTGTTTCTTCGGGCCTGCTTTCGTCTATCGCTGTTCCATAGATTATGTGCCAGTGAGAAAAACAGGGCTTTCGGATTTTGTTCCCAGTCAAGCTGCCATTTGGTTTCCAAGGCCTTCAGGAATGTCTGTTGATATAAATCCTCTGCGTCTACTTTATCGATACAGAGTTTCAGACAAAATCTATATAAATCCGTTCCAAATTCATCAATGCACCTTTCGATTTCTCTTGCGTCCAATGCCTCACCTCCACTGCCCGTTCACCTTATATTCGTCACAACACTCTTGGCGGTTCATTTTCCCCCAAAAAATTATAGCATAAAAATATCGGAGTGAAATTGAGATCATTTCGCTCCGACATTTAAGAAATTTTTTTACAATTATCTATATAAAGTAAATGACATATTCCGTTTCAAAAAACATCTCATGTCTTCGGCACAATAAATCGATATCCAACATTTCGCACTGTTTGTATGTATTCCTTTTCTGTGTGAGCCTTCAATTTCTTTCTTATTCCGGCAATCACACACTGTACCGCATTTTCGTAATTTTCAGTTTCTCTTTTCCAGACTGCCTCGTGAATCTGCGCTTTTGTAAATACATATCCTGGACGCCGGGCCAGAAAATGAAGCGCTTCAAACTCTAAGTTAGTCAAAAGCACTTCTTTTTCCTCTATAAATACTCTGTGTTGGCAGGGATGGATCTTTAATCTTGGAAAAATCAAAGAACTGGGAACCTCCTTTTGAGGGCAAGCCATTCTCGATTCATCCGAGATCATAGCTAATATTCTATCACAGAGCTTTTTATCTTCATCGCTAAAAGTCAATACGATCACTTTCCCATAAAACCATCCCCCTTACTTGCCGACATCTTTCTTGTATTCCTTCACAAATAACAATAGATCTTCTTCCGTATAGCCCAGTATTCTAACTGCTGTGACCAAATCTTCAATCAGCGACATAGCCAACTCTTTCTTCTTTTCATAAATATGCGGTACAACATAATAGCCTGTTGTTCGCCTGGCATAAATAATACCTTGTCTCTCCAAAAACTGGAGAGCTTTAGAAACCGTACTTATAGAAACCTGACAGACGATGGCATATTTTCTGATTGTAGGCAGAGGGGTATTCCCTTGTAAATTACCACAAAATATCTCTTTTTTTATCTGTCCAGCTATTTGTAAATATTTACGTTTACATTGAGTTGTGTACATGTTTATTTCCTCTTATTTTGTTTCCATTTGCGATAAATATAATTTCCAATCGGCAATAAAATGCAAATCGCAACAAACCATTCTGGAAAATGCAGCATTTTGGAGTCCTCCTTCAACTCAAAAATATTAGTCCTATTATTATCAAACTGCCAATCATAACTAAAGCGGAAACAGCGATACGCTTTACAGAAAAACAATATAGTCTCTCAGGCTGTTTTGTATCATAACGCACCAAAACTTTACTGCCAACATCTGCTGTCATAGGAACCTGTATCCGCTTTTTTGAAGTATATCTTTTTCCATCCACAGTATATGTTATAGTCGCCCACTTTGAATTTCTCATTTTCTCTGTCGGCAGACTTATTGTCTTGAATGAAATTATTACCCCCTGCGTCTTTCCAGAAGAATCTTTATACAACAGATAGGAAACAATATTCACAATACAATAGGCAAAAGAAATCAGAGCTATAGCCCCTAAAAAAACAACTTCTTCATCCATGACAAACACCTCAAAAGTTTTACGATAAATCAGCTTTTTTATAAATCCCTGTCGAGATAACAGAAGAGATAATCAGAATTACCATACTGATTATCAGGCAAGCTGCTAATAAAGCGATAGGATTCCTCTCAGATAAAACTTCCGCTATAAAGTTTGTTTCAATTTCCAGTGACTTTGCAAACAAAAATGGAGACGCCATAATGAGCACTACGAAAAACATTTTCGTTTTTTCATACCCCAGTTTATATTGTACTGGAAGATAAATGCCCAAAACAACTGATATCACCAGAAACGACAAAGCCGGCAATTCATATCCCACATTACGGAGTTGAGGAAATAAAAGCGTTTCCAGACCAAAAATCAGACTGCAGGCAAAGTATATCAATATGCAAAAAATGTATTTAGACAGTACAATGTCTTTCCGAGAAAATGGTAAGGCACATAACAAAGTAGATGCCTTCGGATATTGTGTTTCTTTTAATGATACATACTGTAACAACATGAAAATCGAAAAAATTGTTATCAACACGAACCCCAGTATGCCCGCATATTCCGGCGATCTCCATATAAGAAACAACGGAAAAACAACACACACCGCTATCATGAGCAGCACATATTTTTTCACAATTAAAAAGTCTTTTTTAACCAATTGCAGTAACATCTTATTTTCCTCCTTTGATGTTGCAGAGCATTATATCCTCTATTGCAGGTCGTTCAAAAATGCTGTCTGGCAGGATTTTTCGGGCTTCATCAACATTCTTTGTAATTGCGGTAAAACCATATGTCGTTTTATCTATAGCCATAAACATCTTTTCACTATTTGAATCCAGTTTCATCAGATCACCTTTCACAATCCGATACCCGTCCAGCAAAGTGTCTTTTTCTTCTTGAAAAACAATTCGCCCCCCATCGATCATTACCAGCATATCAGCTATTTTATCCAGGTCAGACGTTATATGAGTGGAAAAGAATACACCTCGTCCGCCCCTCTCCATGAACTCTTTCAAAATATCGAGCAATTGACTTCTAATAAGGGGATCAAGCCCACTAGTCGGCTCATCCATGATTAATAATTCTGCCTCATGCGAAAGTGCAAGCGCCAAGGCGTATTTCATTCGCATACCTTTGGATAAGGTGCTGATTTTCTGTTTCGGATTAAGTGAAAAGCGGTCAAGATATGCCCTATATTCGTTTTCATTCCATGACTGATAGGCAGAAGCTATAATACCTTTCATTTCTGACAAACTTAATTCATCATAAAATCCTCCTTCATCAAGAACAATTCCTATTCTTTCTTTAATTGCTTTCTCATTAGTAGCCATGTCCATCCCAAATACACGGATATCACCAGACTCTATCGGTGTTAATCCTAAAATAGACCGTAATGTGGTGGTTTTCCCTGCTCCATTTATACCGATAAAGCCTGTTATGCACCCCTCCGGCAGAGAAAATGAAATGTCCTTCAATGAAAAATCTTGATAAGTTTTATTCAGTCCTTTTACTTCTAAAATGTTTTCCACGCCTACTCCTCCTCAAATAAAATATTCATCATATCATTTAATTCTTGCTGCGTAATCCCGAGTGCTTTTGCAGTCTGTATCATATCCAGCATTTTTTGTTCTACAAGTCTACGTTTAGAATCTCTTAATAACTCAACATTACCTGCAGAAACAATTGTTCCAATACCTACTTGTCGATTTACAAACCCATCTTTTTCTAAGTCGTCATAAACTCTTCGGATTGTTAAAACACTCACCTTCAAATCATTCGCAAGCGAGCGGATTGACGGCAAGGTTTCCCCTTCGGATAAATCACCTTTTAGTATTGCATCAATTATCTGGTCCTCTATCTGTTTATATAGAGGCATATCTGACGTATTTGAAATGACTATTTTCATATCTTCTTCCTTTTAATGTGATGTTTTTATATACACACTATACACATTATACACTTCATTGTCAATAGATTTCTTACTTTTCGTTTCAAAGATAGGGTACAGAACAATTTTCTACCAAAGATTTACAAAACCGACAAGGATTTTTAGAACAGAAACGTAGTCCATAGTATCAAATATCGCCCGGCAGAACTTAAGCCAACCGGACGATGACAGATTGTGATATGAAATTTACTTAACACTGATTTGTTATTTTCCCAGTACAACATACTTCTCAACAGTGAAAATATCCTCGTATGTTCTTGTCTCCCTATCCTGCTACGACATCCGCCTTTTTTAAACGATGCGCTGCCAATAGGATGAACAATACAATGTATACAATCACCATCAGGACTAACGAAACCATACTGTCAACCGGCAGCGTCTCATCCTGCGATGACAGCCCCAGGATGATCTGGGAATACGGGAACATACTGCTAAATCCTAAAATATGGCAACCTAATCCCGCAATACTCAGGCAGACAGCCATTCCCACCGGGACTGCAAAACTCCGTATTCTCATAGAAAGGTAAAGCTGTACCGCCCCACACTTAGAGCGGAAAACCACCCCATGCGATGAAAATCTACGTCTGCGCCATGGTCTTGGTGTACTGCTGGTACGCCAGATCACAGAAGCACATCACGGGACAATGACAATGCAGAGTATGGAAGGAAACGGTTTCAAAACAACTTTATCATTCTCAGCATAGTAACAGGAATCCTTTGACGGTTCTTCGTCGCTGGATTCCTGTTTTTCTCTGGAGTTATAAATCCGCAACCGCTCTCTATCCCTCCCGTACTTCTAAACAGCTTCTCTCCTGCTTTTTAGTTTTCCTGTATTCTTCCTGCCATAGCTTTAAGTCCTCTCCTAACTCATTTCACTCAGTATGCTTTTTGGATTCTTCCGGAAAACCAGGATGCTGGCAGCCGCTGTTGAAAGAATAATAAGTGCGCCAATCCCCAAGCCGTCCACAAGAAGCATATTCTTTGTGACCTCTGCCTGTACACCGGTAATCATCCGTTCAGTGTCTTTATATTCGGTCGCTACCTGGCCGGCAACAGCGTCCTTCTCCAGCTGTGCCTGCTCTTCCTGCTGCCCCACGAGATAGGTGGCTGCCTCCTGAGCTGTGGCCGGCGCCACGGCAAAGGAAATACCCACTGCAATCACGCCAATGATGAGTGCCTCTGTGATTATCTGAAATAGGATTTTGGATTTTGAGACACCCAATGAAAGCAGTACCCCCATCTCATTATTACGGTTGCGAATCCAAAACAGGAAAATCAGAAACAGGATGATAAAGCTGCCACCTGCTACGATCAACAGCATGATTTCGCTGATATTCTTCAAGTCATTAAAGTTCCCGGCCATGGTGTTGAGATTTCCGTTGTTATCAATCAGGTCATACAATTCCCAGTCCAGATCGAGCTCCATGATCCTTTTTTTGACATCCTCATAATCGTCTACATCGCCCACCTTGAAACAGGCCCGTTCAAAAAGAGGCGTATCCTGCTCTGCCTTTTCCGGAAAATGCAAATCTGTGAAAATCACATTTTCCGAGCGGTAGGTATCACCGGACATATAGGGCGTCATCTTTTCCTTCACCTGATAAATTCCGATAATTCCCGCCTCTGATACAGGTTCTTCCTCCTCAATGGGATGAAAGGTCATGGTATCTCCTACTTTCAGCCCGTTCTTCCTGGCAAGTTCCTCAGAAATTACACATACATCTTTGTCGTCCGCAGCGACCATACGGCCTTCTATGATACTCACATTTCCGCTCAATACGTTGGCGTCCAGTTTCATATCCAGATTGCCAATCAGGGCAACACCGCCAAAGTCATAGGTCTGGTCTGCTTCGGGGTCTTCAATGCGCTCAAAGCCGCTGCCTTTTACACGGGTAGGGGCTGTGGTAATATTATAATCTGAAATGCCGTCCACACTGGCAACCGTTTCAATATCCTCTGTTTTGATACAGTGGAAAACATTGTCCGTCCATGTCCTCCACATGGGCTGCCCCTCAATCATTTCTTTCTTTTGGTGATATCCTTCCAGACTCCCGTCCTTATCTCCTATTTTTTGAGAAAGTTTTTCCACACGCTTGCTCTCATTTTCCACGTTCTTCGTCATTAAGAATCCTGCGCCGATGGCCTGCCTGGTATTGTCTTTGAGAGCGATGCTGGCGTTTCGGCTGGCCATTCCGGATAAGAAGAGCACACTGATAATACTAATGACCAGTAAAAGCAGCAAGCTTCTGACAGGCTTTCGGACAACGGAACGCCAAGCTCTCTGAAGTAAATTCATGGTTTCATCCCTCCATTCTTGAAAGCGTCTCACGAGGATTTGTTCTTAGGATGGGAAGGACCGACAAAAATACGGACAGCAACACAACAGCCCCACCTATGGCAAGCAGTAATGCCATATCCTCTGCCTGCAGCGATATTTGCAGTTCCATCTGAGCGGTATTGGAAGAAATCAGTACGCTTTGTAACCATCCTGCCGTATAGGTTCCCAAACCGCAGGCCGCCATGGCCGCCATCAGGAAAAGAACTGCGGATTCCAGCATCGCCTGCAAAAAGATTTTTATCTTTTTTTCTCCCATACTGATGAAAACTGCCATTTCTTTCTGTCTTGTCCTTGTCCACATACAAAGCAACAGGGATATGACCGCTGTCCCGGTGATAAAGGTAAGGAGAAGCATAAGCTCCACGACCCTTGTAGTCTGCTCCAGAGGGGCTTTCATCTGGCGGTAGAGCGCGTCTGAACTCTCAACGCTCACTTTACTCCCCAGCAGAGTTTGTAAATCACCACTTAAACGTTGCAGATATTCCGGTGCATCCGTATAAACAGCCGCCTTGTAAAAATCGTTCTCACCAAACAATCCGATGTAGGCCGTATTATCAATAAAAATCTGGTTTTCAATGCGGCGTACTGCCAAGATGTCGTCACCTTGCTTTCGCTCATTCCCAGCCCGGTAAAGTCCTATGATTTTCAAAGTTGCGGATTTCCCGTCTTTAATTTCCACCCCGACCTCATCACCAATAGCAAGCCCGTTCTTTTCCGCAAAATCAGCATGGACAACGGCACTGTTTTTGGTGTCTGCAGTCAGGAAATCACCCTGCGTCAGTTTGTACGGGCGATCCACAAATGGGCTGTCATATGCCAGCTCGTCATATGAGGACAGTTTCACCATCCAATTTGCGTCATCCGCTGAGCCGCTGCCTGTGATCGGAACCGCATTGCTTAAAAAAGCCGGATTTTCCCCTGAGCGGTTGACAGACGTTACATGGCGCAGGTTTTGTATTTTTTCCAGATTCTGCATGGTAATCCGCGTGCCTGTGCTTGCCACCTCGCAGACCACCTTTGATTTTGTCTTTTCCTGCATATCGGCTTTTGTGTCCTCCGCGGCGCGCAGAATCATATTGGTGCTTAGAATCATCGTATTGACAAACAGAAAGATCAGCAACAGGAGCATTGATTTCCCCCGTTTCCGCCACAGGTATAAAAAAGCCCGTTGATAAAATGCCATAGCGCACCCCCGCCAATCTTAATATCTGCCAGGCATCTTGTCTTTGTTGTAGATTTGTGAAATAAGCACCTTATCCGCCTGTACTTCACCAGAGGATAATTCCTCTCCAAAGACAATAATCTCTGTCAGCTTCTGTACATCCCCGGAGCCGGCATCCTGATACTCAGGGGCTTTTTCCCGGGAAGCATCGATCTTGACAATCTGAAACTCACAATCCGTATCATAGGTGACCTTTGTGGTATTGCTCGCTCCCTCGGAACCCGGAGCCGGCATGATGGCAATCGCCCCGCCATCGTCAGCAGTTTCCTCCTGTATCGCCAAAACAGAGAACTCGCCGTCTGCATAGTCGATAACCATACCGGTCAAAACAGCGCCCTCATATACCTCCTCGTTCATCTCAGATCCGCCTTCCGCTCCTAAAGGAGCTTCCGCCTTGCTGCCGCAGCCTGTCATCAGAGATATGGCACTTACGCCTGCCAACAGTAAGGTAATTCCTTTTGAGTGTTTCATTTGCAATTCCGTTTTCCTCCTTTCTTCGTTTGCCTGCCCTCTCATGCTACAGAAAAGCCCCACTAAAAGTCCTCAAAATGGCGGCCCATTTTCCACAATTTTTTACAGGACTTTTAGAGGTTTCGTATGCTATAATCAGATGAAAAAATGAACTCAGAGGGATATGTATATTATGAGAATCTTACTATTAGAGGATGATTTGACCCTGTGCGATACCATCGAACAGGCTCTTGGAAAAGAAGGTTATTCCGTGGATTGCTGCCATGACGGGGAAACCGCCATGCTCTATGCCCTCAATACTGATTTAGGTCATGATTTAGCTATTGTAGACCGTATGCTGCCGATCGTTGACGGACTGACGATTATAAAGTCCATGCGGAGAAAGGGTATCACGATTCCGGTTATTATCATTACAGGAATGGCTGCCTTGGATGACCGGATCGAAGGCCTGGACGGCGGAGCCGACGACTATCTTGTAAAACCTTTCCACGTTCTGGAACTGCTTGCCAGAGTCCGTGCTTTGACAAGGCGCCCACATGAAATGAAAGAATCCAACTGTCTCACCTATTGTGATTTAACCTTTGACCGGATGAACCGGTTGCTGCGCAGGGGGGAGTTGGAGCTGACCCTGACAGGAAAAGAAACAGAACTGCTGTATCATCTGATGAAAACGCCGGAAACTCTGCTAACCAAGGAGCAGCTCATTGTGAGAGTGTGGGGCGCAAACTCAGAGATTGAGCCGGGAAATGTAGAAAACTATATTTCTTTCCTCCGCAAACGGTTAAAAGAACTGCAAAGCCGCTGTGAAATAAAAACGGTTTATGGCACCGGCTATAAATTGGAGCGTTCCCATGCTTAAAAAGTTATCCAGACGATTACAGACAATTTTTATAATTGCGATCATGTGCCTCATAACCGCTGTTATAGCGGTTCTATCTTATGGCCAGTATCAGTCCGAGGTTGCGGCAGATAAAAATTACTTACAGAAAATGGCCTCCTTTTTCGTCTTGGAATTAGAAACCGAACAGGCTCCGGCAGAACGCATACTTTTGAACTGGGGAAATAATGAGGTGGCTGCTATTTTGAAGGACTTATATGGTGATGTCCTCTATGAAGACAATGCCGATTTTCCAACAAAAGCCGAAACACTTTCCATTGCGATGAACGAGATGATTCTGTATGTTCAGACAACCTCGGAGGCTTCCTCCATTATGGAACCCCTAGAACTTACCGGCAGCCAGGGAGAGCGTTATTTCGGAGTGACCTCCACCATCCGCGCAAAATCAGGACAGATCTACATGCTGGAGATCTTCTATCCAAGAACCTCCATGTGGGAAGTTTTTACAACCCGCATGGCAACCTATATCATGGTATGGCTGTCTTCCTTTCTGTGCATCTTTCTTTTGAGCCGGTTCCTGTTCAAAAGAGCCTTTGAGCCGACAGAAAAGATTCTGAAAGGGCAGAAAGAGTTTGTCGCAGCAGCTTCCCATGAACTGAAATCCCCCCTTGCAGTGATCATGACTAGTGCGGAAAAACTTCAGGACACTGTCCCGCAGGACAATCCGCAAATACAGTCCGGTCTGCAGACGATTGATTCCGAATGTATGCGGATGTCAAGGCTCGTCCGAGATATGCTGCTTCTCGCTTCTTCTGACGCAGATAAATGGACCGTCCAAACGGCAGAAATCAATGTGGATACCTTATTGATCTCCCTTTACGAAGCCTATGAGCCGGTATGCATAAAAGAAAAGCTTCACCTGAACTTAGATCTGAATAAAACCAGTTTTCCAAAGCTAATCACTGACCGTGAAAGGCTATACCAAATTCTGAGTGTTTTTATGGATAATGCCATTTATTATTCTCCACCCGGAGCCTCTATCGACATATGTGCCGGCTTATTGCCAAAGGAAATCACAATTTCCATTGTCGATCATGGATGTGGCATTGCTGATAAGGATAAGCCCTACATTTTTGACCGCTTCTATTGTGCGGATAAATCCCGTTCTGATAAAACACATTTCGGCTTGGGCCTGAGTATTGCATTTGAACTGTCCAAAATGCTGGGCGGAACGGTGGGCCATACAGATACCGCAGGAGGCGGAGCAACTTTCTATGTAACTTTGCCGCTAAAAAGCCTGCTGGGGTTTGACTGAAAATTGAACTGCAAAACTCCGTATTCGCATAAAAGCACACCACGGGACAATGGCAATACAGAGTACGGAAGGAAACGGTTTCAAAACAACTTTATCATTCTCAGCATAGTAACAGGAATCCTTTGACGGTTCTTCGTCTCTGGATTCCTGTTTTTCTCCGGAGTTGTAAATCCGCAACCGCTCTCTATCCCTCCCGTACTTCTAAACAGCTTCTCTCCTGCTTTCTTAGTTTCCCTTCTTTCATCTCCAGAATCTCATCCGCCTCCTTCGCAAGCTGCTTACTGTGTGTCACTACGATCACACATTTCCCCAGTTCGTGGGCGGTTCGTTTCAGCAGTTCGATAATCTCTGCCGCTGTCTCTTCATCCAGATTTCCGGTGGGCTCATCTGCCAGCAGCACCCTCGCCTCACTCGCCAGGGCACGGGCAATCGCCACCCTCTGCTGCTGGCCGCCGGAGAGTTTCAGCACATTTCGCTTCCAGTCCTCTTTTGGAATACTGACTTGACAGAGCAGTTCCCCGACGTCCTTCCTGCCGCCCAGCTTTACATTCTCCTCGGTAGTCAGATAGTCGATCAGATTATAGTTCTGAAATACCAGAGAGATATTGTGCCTGCGGTGGCAGTTCAATCCTTTTTTACGGATGTCCTCCCCATGATAAAGGATCTGCCCGGACACGGGGGCATCCAGCCCCGCGAGAAGAGACAGGAACGTGGTCTTCCCGGAGCCGCTGGCACCAACCACCGCATAGAACGTACCTTCTTCAAAAGAGGCCGACACATTTTTCAGGACAAGTTTCTCCCGTTTTGACGAATAAGAATACATGAGATTCCTTGCTTCTAAGATCATTCTTCCTTCCTCCTAACTCATTTCACTTAAAATGTCTTTCGGTTTTCTACGGAAAATCAGGATACTGGAGGCGCAGGTGGAAACGGCGATCAGCCCTGTCACCGCAGCCCCGTCTGTAAGCAGCATCTCCGGTGTGATCTTGGTCTCCACATCCGTCACAGTCAGTTCCGGCGCCTGGTAATCCGTGGCAATCTTGCCGGCGTCCATCTCCTCCTGTACCCCGGCCTGCTGTTCCTGCTGACCGGTCAGGTAATGTGCCGCTGCGTTTGACACCGCAGGGGCGATGAGGAACGACAAAGCAATGGCAAGACCCCCGATCAGAACCGTTTCTGTTAAAATCTGCAGGAGGATCTTCCCCTTTGCGATGCCGATGGACATCAGGATTCCGATCTCATTGGTCCGGTTCCTGATCCAGAAAATGAAGATCAGAAACAGGATCACAAATCCGGCTCCCGCCACCACCGTCAGAAGCGTATTGCTGATTTTCTCCAGATCATTAAAATTGGACGCCATGGTATCCAGATTGCCATTGTTATCTATGAGATCATACCACTCCCACTCCATGTCCGTTTTCCGGATGGAGTCTTTCACAGTCTCATAATCATCCACATCTGCCACTTTGAAATAAGCCTTCTCGTACAACGGATCATCCTGCTCCGCCTTTGCAGGGAAATCCAGATCCGTAAAGATCACATTCTCAGAGCGGAACGTATCTCCGGACATATAGGGCTGCATGGGCTCCTGCACCTGATAGATCCCTACGATCTCTGCTTCTTGTACAGGCTCTTCTTCCTTAAGAGGATGAAACCTCATACGGTCTCCCACTTCCAGTCCGTTTTTCTCCGCCAGTTCCTCTGAGATGACACACACATTGGCATCCTCTTTTGTGGTCATCCGCCCCTCTTTGAGGGTAACATTTCCGCTTAAGACATTGGCATCCAGCGCCATATCCCGGTTTCCGATGAGGGTGACGCCCTGAAAGTCATTGGTCTGGTCGGTGTCCGCATCCTCAATCCGCTCAAAGTCCGCCGGTTTCACGGCAGTAGGGACTGTGGTGATATTATAGTCGGCAATCCCTTTCGTCCCTGCGATCTTTTCAATATCCTCCGTCTTTAATGACTCAAAAGAGTTATCTGTGTAGACACTCCAGTTTTCCGAGCCATTGACCGTAATCTTCTCCTGATGGACGCCCCCGTAGCTTCCCTGGCCGTCCTCGTACAGCTCTGAGATCTTTTCGCTGGCTTCCTCGATCCGCTGGCTCCGGTTCACCGGATTATATTCCAGCAGGAATCCCGCGCCGATGGCCTGGCGGGTACTGTCTTTCGCCCCGATATTGGCGCTGCGGCTTGCCATTCCCGACAGGAAGAGCAGGCTGATCAGGCACACCACAAGCAAAAGCAGCAGGCTGCGAACCGGCTTCCGGCAGCAGGAACGCCCTGCCCGTTCAAACAGATTCATGAATCATCCCTCCATTCTTGATAAAATATCTTTTGGATTTGACCGGAGCACCGGGATCAGGGACAGCAGGACTCCGATCCCTACTACAGCTCCCCCGATTCCCAGAAGCTGTGCAATATCGCCAGCCTGTAAGGTAACAGTAAGAGAAGTCCCTGTATCCACAGTGGCAAGAAGAAGCTTCTGCATCCAGCCTGCTGCGGCTGCACCAAGGGCACAGGCTCCCAGCAGCGCGATCAGGAAGACCACCGCCGATTCCAGCAGCGCCTGCCAAAAGACCACGGATTTCCCCTCTCCCATACTGAGGAACACCGCCATTTCTTTCTGGCGGCTGCGCATCCACATACATAAAAGCAGGGAAACAACGGCCGTACCGGTGCCGAAAGCAAGCAGACGCATCAGCGACACCACCCGGGTAATCTGCGTCAGTGGAGCCTTCATCTGCTGATACAGGGTATCGGATGTAGTGACCCCTGCCTTTTCTCCCACAATTTCCTGCATTTCCCCGGCAAGTGAATCCAGAAGCTCCGGCTGGCTGACATAGGCGGACAGTTTATAGAATCCTTTCTCGCCAAATAGTTCCAGATACGCTGTATTGTCGATATAGATTTGGTTCTCCTGCCGGTAAAGAGCAGGAGTCTCTTTCTCCTGCCGGGTTTCATTTCCGGCAAGATATTCCCCGATGATCTCCACCGTGGTCTTCTTTCCCTCCTCATTCTCAAGGGAGAAGGTATCTCCCACCTTCAGCCCATTCGCCTGGGCAAATCCCTGGTTCACGACTGCACAGTACTGGCTGTCCGGACCGATCAGCCTGCCCTCTGTCAGCCGGAAGGACTGATCCGCGAAGGGGCTGTCTGTCTCCATGTCATCAAAGGATAACAGGCTGACTTTCTGGTTATCCGCTTCCGTGGAAGTGTTCCCAGTAACCAGAAGAAGCTCCGGCAGATATGCGGCCTGCTGTCCCATCCGATTTATGGATGTCACTGCATCTAAGTTTCCAATTTTCCTTGCATCCACCTCTGTAACGGGCTGCCCTGCATCTATCATTTCACAGACCACTTTCGCCTTCGTCTTTTCCTTCATGGCGGCTTCCGTACTCTGCGCGGCGTGCAGGATCATGTTCGTGCCAAGGATCATGCTGTTGACAAACAGAAAAATCATCAAAAGCAGAATGGATTTGGCACGTTTTCGTGTCAGGTAAAGAACGCCTCGCTGATAAAACGGCATACTGCTCTCTCCTTCCTTACTCATACCGGGTAATATAGACCTTTGTGGCACGGATCTCCCCGTTCTCCTGTGTCTCGCCATAAAC
>NZ_NFJL01000027.1 GCF_002159835.1 Blautia sp. An249
TAGTAAGCGTGTCCGGCTCAATCCAAAAGTAGTAATTTGGTAGTAAATTCGGTTCCCCTATCCCGTGATTTGCCCGGATTTACGGGCTTTTTTGAGATAATCGGAGTTGTCCTCTTAATTATCAAACTCAACCATTGGTTGGGAGAGGAATATGTTCGATAAATTCTAATTTGCTGTTCTCATTATATCACACCTCGCCTGTATTTCCTATCCCTATTCAACAAGGGCAATCAGCTTTTTTCTGACTACCCCTGTCTGTCCTGCTGTCTTATCCGATTATCTTGAAATTCTCCACGACAGCATGAATTAAGCGGCGTTCCATAAAGTCTTTTTTATCGGTGTCTATCCCGTAATGCACAAGCCCCCTTTCGTCATAAACCGTCTTGATACATTTGTTGCGGATATAGCTTTCATAGGTTTTCAGTACCGTCTGAATGGCGGCGGCTTCTCCCTGTGTGGCGGCTATGATTACCTCAACGGGCAGATAGCGGTCTTTGTATTTCCTACTCATGGCGGCGCACCTCCATTTCTGCCCGTATTTGCCGGACAGCCCTCATTTTGTGGTGGCTGATATTTCTGGCGTTACAGCCGTAGAGGGCGGCAATCTCTTTGTTCTTGAAGCCTAAGAAATAGGACAGCAAGATAATTTCCCGTCTGTACGGGGTAAGCTGTTCTATGGCGTTTCCCAACGGTTCACTCTGCACCTCGATAAGCCATTCCCTCACTTGGAAATGGTAAAGCATACAAGGATAGCTGTCTGTGGTACTGACCTCGGCTAAATCCTTTTCCAGTAGGGAAGAAAAGGACACTTCATGCGCCTTGCGGCGGCGGTTGGCATGGTAGTAGGTAATGGCGGCATACTTCAAGACTTTCGTACAGTATGCGTCAAACTGGCGTTGCAAGATTTCTATGTTTTCGCTCATTCGGTTTTCCTCCTGTCTGTTTGTGTGATAGTTACGCAAAGCAGACGGGAGAGGTGGGGAACGGCACCGATATTCTTGAACACAAAATGAAGCGTTCTTGATACTGCATATCAAAAAACGCTTCTTTCGGTTACTCCACTGTAAAGATTTCTTCGATTGTCACATTAAACACTTTAGCGATATTCCACGCTAATACCAAAGAGGGATTGTACCTGCCTTTTTCAAGGTTGCCTATCGTTTCACGGCGTACACCAACTAATCTGGCTAAATCCTCCTGTTTCATATCATATTTGGCTCGATACTCCTTTATCCTATTCTTTATCATTTTCAAGCCCCCAACCTTCTTTAAATCTGTAATATCCAATGGAAAAACCATGTACGGCAACAGACACGCCCCAACCAGAAGCAAAGCCATACAAAAGGGCGGCATTGGCGGCGTGTTGATTTACAAAGAAGCAGACCAGTGCAACAACGGCGGTTGTTACCATTCCGCAATAAAAGGCTCTTGAAGCGGATTTGTTGATATATTCTTCAAGCATTTCATCTGTCTTGATAAAGAAATATTCAAAGTCAACAACAAAGGCAAAGAAAGCTAAAAAGGCTCGTTCCTCTGTAAAAACACCGATAAATCCCAACAATGACAGCAATCCCATAAGTCCATACAGATAGTGTCTTGATTTCATAGTATCGTCCTCCTTGAATGTGGTGTATTTCTATCTTTGTGTTATAAATATACCACAAACAAAAATGGAAGTCAATACCTCTGGCTTTCGATTTCCGTAGTTCCTGAATTTCGGTTATCGAAGTGTATAAAGCTGATTATATCAATACAAGTATAACAGACTTATCTATCAATCCTATCCTTTCCTTTCCTTTCCCAAACCCTTTCCCTCCCACGCCTACCAGTCATAGAGGGAAGTATCGTCCATGAAGTTCTTGACATAGATAATGTTCGGCTTGCCTAAGCCTTGCCGAACACACTCAATCAGCCCGATACCTTTCTCGCTGTCCAGTTCGGCAAACAGCTTCACAATCTTTTCAGTGCCGCATTTCAGCCGTTCCCTTGCGTCCTCCAGTGTGAAGTAGATAAACACACGCCCGTCCTTATCCGTCCAACCGTTCTTCATGGAAAGCTCCATGCGGTCTATCAGCATACCATACAGCAGTTTTGCGTCTGTGGAGAGGGCTTCAAAGCGTTCATCAGAAAACAGCAGCTTCGGTATGCGGTAAAAGGCGTACTGTTCGGCGGCTCTGCCGTAGAAGTATGGAAAACCCATTCACTCAATCCTCCTTTCCCACTTCAAACAGCGCAGACGGAACAAACAGGGGGCAGACTTCTGCGCTAAATGCCATGTTTCCTCGTCCACAATGGCGGGGTGGGTATTCTTGAAAATCATCAGTTCGTCCGGCTCTGCCTTGCGCCGCTTCTTGGTCTTGTAGCTGACGCTGACTGTCTTTCCCAGTACCGTATGCCCCATGTATTCCTGCTTTTCAAGGATATAGGAAACGGCGGTGGCAGACCAGAGATAGGGATTTGTAAAGCCTTTGCTGTGGTCGTTTTCGGGGCAATGGATTTTTGCGTAGGCTGACGGTATCAGCACCTTTTCAGCGGTCAAAATATCCGCTATGGCGGTAACGCCTTTCCCCTCGATTACCATTTGATAAATCCGGCGCACAACGGCGGCAGGCTCTTCATCAATGATTAGCTTCTGTTTATCTTCGGGGCTTCTCAAATAGCCGTAGGGAACGCTTGGGGAAACACGCTTGCCGTCCTGCATACGGGATTTGAAAACCGCTTGTATCTTGCGGCTTGCGTCCCTTGCGTACCACTCGTTCATAATGTTTAGGAACGGGGTAAAATCGCTGTCCTGTTGGTTTGCGCTGTCTATGCCGTTGTTGATAGCGATAAACCGCACGCCCTTTTCCTTGAACATGACTTCGGTGTAAAAACCGACTTTCAGATAGTCACGCCCAAAGCGGCTCATGTCCTTTACGATAACTGCGCCCACATTTCCGGCTTCTACCTCGGCAATCATGGCTTGAAAGCCCTCACGCTCAAAAGTCGTTCCGCTTACTCCGTCATCTGTGAAGTGCCGGATAGTGGAATAGCCGTTCTTGTGGGCGTAGCTTTCAAGAAGCTGTTTCTGGTTTTTGATACTGTTGCTCTCGCCTTGTAATTCATCATCTCGGCTCAAACGCTCGTATAAAGCTGTGATTTTCTTGGCTTCTGTGGCTGTCCTCATGCTCTGCACCTCACTTTCTGCGGTTTTATTTTCTCTGTCCTTAACAGATTAACCCTTTAAGGACGGTATCTTCCTTTTTGCAGTACAGGGTCGGGCCTATCTGAGAAATGCCGAAAAGGTATCTTATGATATATGAAGCAGGTATTTCCCACAGAAACAGGAAAGATTTAGAATATAGATAAGTAAAATTTATCTGTCAGGAGGCTGAGAAAATGGAATATACAAAACTGGGAAATTCAGATGTAGAGGTTTCAAAACTGTGTGTGGGCTGTATGAGCTTTGGCCGGGCAGGAACGATGCATGACTGGACGCTGAATGAGATGCAGAGTGAAGAAGTAATCAGACATGCTCTGGAACTGGGAATCAATTTTTTTGATACGGCGAACGGATATTCCGACGGAACCAGTGAAGAGTACCTGGGACGGGCAATTAAAAGAAATGTATCCAGAGATCAGGTAGTTCTTGCTTCTAAAGTATACTTTAATGAAGGACGTCTGTCTAAAAAAGCAATTTTAAGGGAACTTGACGGAAGTCTCAGACGACTTGGAACAGATTATCTGGATTTATATATCATTCATCGGTTTGATTATGATACGCCCATAGAAGAGACGATGGAGGCGCTTCATGAGGTTGTAAAGGCAGGAAAGGTGCGGATTCTCGGCGCATCTGCAATGTATGGCTATCAGTTCTATAATATGCAGGTGGCAGCGAAAGAGAATGGATGGACGCCGTTTTCTGTAATGGAGAATCATTATAACCTGCTTTACAGGGAAGATGAACGGGAATTGATTCCCATCTGTAAACAGATGAATGTTTCTCTGATGCCTTACAGCCCTCTTGCAGCAGGACACTTAACCAGACCTGAGTGGAAATCCGATTCCCAAAGAGGGAAGACAGACAGGGTCGCAGCCGGAAAATATGATCGTATGGAGCAGCAGGATATTCTGATTGTAAAACGTGTTCAGAAACTGGCAGAGAAATATCACTGTACAATGGCGCAGATTGCTGTTGCCTGGCAGTGGGCAAAAGGGGTGACGGCGCCCATTATCGGAGCGACCAAAGCCAGATATTTAGATGACGCAGCAGGAGCGCTGAATATAAAAATCACACAGGAAGATGTGGAATATCTGGAAGAACTGTACGTTCCCCATCCGATTGTAGGAGCGATTGATAAAAACCCTGAACCGGGCGTTATGCTGCTGGATGAAAAAAAGTAAGTAATGTATAACAGCATTGGAGTTACAGGGAAACAGAGAAGTTTAGGAAGAGGAAGCAGAGGTGTTTTTGATGGAAAAGGTTAAAGTCAGTTTGGAGGAAATGGAAAAGACTTTCTACGGATGAATCTTGCCTGTCCCAGACCAATGATGGGACTGGGGCGTACGGCAATGCTGACCGTCAGTTTTTTGTTTCGTGGGACTTAATTTCGTTTTGTTCTCTGGGGAACAGAAGAAAGCTCTCTATTTGACTATACTTGTTATAGGAAAGGGGTATCGATGGTTTCCAGAGAACAGTACGCCGATAATTTGTCAAAGTCCAGGATTTCAATATGACAGCGGCGCAGTTGAATGATATGTTCCTGTCGCAGCCGGGACAGACTTTTAGTTACATGATTACGTCCCACACCAAGGGTATCTGCAATATTTTCCTGGGAGATGCTTATGGAACGACCATGGGACGAACCGTTATATGCCATTAAAAAAAGAAAGTTGCACACTTTAAGAAAGGTTGGGTTGTATCGTTGGTGAGCTGCATCATAAATGAGCATATTCACATATGCGGATTGCATTTCATAAAGCTGTGCCATAAAGAGCGGGTGCTCCAGGGAAAACTGATAGAACTCACTGCGGTCAAAAGCCGTCGCCTCAATATCCGTCAAGGCTTTTAAGAGAATGGACTTTTCAATTTTAAAATCCGCCTTCTGAATACCTGGAAATATGGTATCCGCGCCATGAAAAGACAGGTTTTTCCGGTGCCCGTCCTCATGTTCTACATAGCATTGGGCAACGCCGGAACGAAAATAAAAAATCGTTGTGATTGGTTCTCCGGATCCCCAGAGCAATTCCCCGGCGGAGCAGACAATCTCTTTGTGAGGCAGAGACAGAAGTTCGGGATAAAAGGCAGTATATTCACCGGAGAAAAAATATTTAGGAAGAATCTGACCCATGGGTTGTCCCCTTTCAAGTTTATTTCATTCTATTATATCACGAAATAGAAAAAGGAGGAATTATCATGACACACAAAGTGAAGATCACCGTACTGCGCCGGGAAATTTTTTCCGATCTGCAGGAGCAATATCTTGCCAATCCAAAATCCGGAAAATGTGAATTTTTCCGGGACGGCCAGGAATTTCTTGTGGGGCCGGAGGAATATATGAGCATGCTTAATGGAAAATTCTGCGCGGAAGCATGGGACTGCGTAAGCCGGTATATCTACTCCGCCCTTCAGGGCGGATCCATCATGGCCGGTTGGACAAATGATGAAAAAATGATGATAGCCTGCTGCAACGATGGAACAAGGCCGGTTATTTTCAAACTGGAACGTATTGATATAGATGAGGAAAATGAGTCATAAATTTTTTTCTTTCCCAACTTCAAAGAAATGCCAGATAGTCCCCAGCAGGAATCCGAAGGCAGCAGGGCAGACCCATCCGAATCCCAGTTGAGAAAAAGGGAAAAATGTGGCGGCGCCGGAAGCAAAAGTCTGCAGATGCAAAAAAGCCAGAGTTTCTGAGGGCAGTGCATTGAGAAAATCAGACAGAGAAGCCAGAGCTGTAAATCCGGTTACCAGAATCCAGACCTTTCTGTCGTTTTGGAAAAAACGTCCCAGAAGGGTCAGCAAAATCAAGGTAATAGCCAGTGGATAGAGAAACATCAGTACCGGCATGGAATAGGCCACAATGGTATCCAGTCCCAGGTTGGCAATCAGAAAAGAGAGGAGACTGAATAAAACGGCCCAGGCAGAGTAAGAAGGACCGTTTGGGAAGATCTGGCGGAAAGCTTCCCCGCAGCTTGTGATTAAGCCGATGGCTGTTTTCAGACAGGCAATGGTCACCGTCACTGCCAGAATAGCCGCGCCGGCCGGACCGAAATAATATTCTGCAATCATGGCCAGAGCCTCCCCGCCGTTGGAAGAAGCAGAGAAAGTTCCAAGACTCTGTGCGCCTGCAACGGTAACCAGCAGATAGATGGCGGCCATGAAAAGAGAGCTTAAAAGCCCGGCTTTCAAGGTATTTACGGCAACATCTTCTGCTCTTTGAATATTCAGATCCCGGATGACACTGACGATAATAATTCCGAAAGCCAGTCCGGCCAGAGCATCCATAGTATTATAACCTTCCAGAAAACCGGTGAAAAAGGCGCCGGATTCATAACCGGAAGAAGGCGGAATCTCTGAAATGCGTCCCATGGGGGAGAGAAGAGTGCGGATAATCAGGATACCGAGAAAACACAAAAAAAGCGGGTTTAAAATTTTTCCGATCCAGGTCAGGATATTTCCCGGACGGAGAGAGAAGAAAAGAACAGCACCAAAAAAGAGCAGGGAAAATCCGGCCAGAGCCCAGAATTGTCCATGGGGAGGCAGTATCCGCTCCATTCCCACAGTAAAAGATACGGTGGCGCAGCGGGGAATGGCAAAGAAGGGACCAATGGTCAGATAAAGGGCGCAGGTGAAAAAGAACCCGTACCGTCTGCCCACCTGGCTGCTGAGTTCAAACAGACCGTTCTTCTGACTCACCCCGAGAGCCGCCACGCCCAGAAGGGGAAGGCCAACTCCCGTAATGAGAAATCCGGCAGATGCCTGCCACATCTGGTTTCCGGCAAGCTGTCCCATGGAAACAGGGAAAATCAGATTCCCTGCTCCGAAAAACATTCCGAAAAGCATACTTGCAACAAAGATTAATTCCTGTAATTTTAGTTTTTTCTTCATAGTTATAATCACCCTGCTTTTAGTTTTACCAGATTTTATCATATCATGAAAAGCACGCGATTGCACCTTATTTCGCCCTCTGCATAAATTAAAAGAAAAACGGAGAAACCATCATGGAATTTATGGATTATGTGAAGCCGGAGCTGTTTGTTGTGGCTGTGGTACTTTATTTTCTGGGAGTGGCGGTAAAAAAGAGCAAAATTCTGGACTGCCGCTTTATTCCTCTGCTAAACGGAATCTGCGGAATCCTTATCTGCACCCTCTATGTATTTGCAACGGAAGCAATGAAAACACCCAAAGAGATTGCAATGGCCGCATTTACCTCCCTTACCCAGGGGATTTTAGTAGCGGGGCTTAGTACTTATGTTTATCAGATGATAAAACAGATGAAAGACAATAAAAAGATTGAAAAATAATCCATTTCATGCTAGAATCATACGGAATAAGGGAGTAGTCGGCACAAGGTGTGATGATGTCAACATACTGGAAGATTCCTGGCATTGTCTTAATTGACGAGACTTATCTGCAGCTACAGATAAGTCTCGTTTTTATGTCTCCTGACAGTAAACAAGCGGAGGATGAGAAATGGGTATATTAGAGTTAGTAATTGTAGCAGTGGGATTATCAATGGATGCTTTTGCCGTATCCATATGCAAAGGACTGGCAGTCTGTCAGATCAGGAAGAAACACATGGCCATAGTGGGGCTGTATTTCGGAGGATTTCAGGCCCTGATGCCTCTTATCGGGTATCTTCTTGGAACCAGATTTCAGGCCCTGATTACGGAAGTTGATCACTGGATCGCCTTTGGGCTTTTGGGAATTATCGGCCTGAACATGATTCTGGAGTCCCGAAAAGAGTCGGAGCAGATGAATGATTCCTTTTCTTTTAAAATCATGCTCCCTCTGGCAGTGGCCACCAGTATTGATGCGTTGGCAGTGGGAATTACTTTTGCCTTTCTGAAGGTACAGATCCTTCCGGCGGTTCTCTGCATCGGAATTACTACTTTCGCATTATCGGCAGCAGGATTAAAGCTGGGGAATATTTTCGGATCCAAATACCGTTCCTGCGCGGAACTGCTTGGAGGAATTGCCTTAATCATAATCGGACTGAAAATTTTACTGGAGCATCTGGGAATATTGTAATACAGGGAAGGGGCGTAAGAGATGAATTTATTAAACGTGGAACACATCAGTAAAATCTTTGGAGAGAAAGTTTTGTTTCACCAGGCTTCTTTCGGAGTCTGTCAGGGAGATAAAATAGGAATCATCGGAATAAACGGAACAGGAAAAACCACTCTTCTGAAAATGATAGCCGGACTGGAGGAGCCGGACGAAGGGCAGATTGTTACACAAAACGGACTGAAAATTGCCTATCTGGATCAGAATCCCCTGTTTCCTGAGAAAGCGACCATTGAGTCTTACTCCAGAATGGGAGGCGAAGAACAGGGATGGAAGGTGCAGAGCAATTTAAACCGTCTGGGAATTACCCGGTATGACGTGCCGGTAGAGACACTGTCCGGAGGCCAGAAAAAGAAAGTGGCCCTGGCAAAAGTGCTGGCAGAAGACTTTGATTTGCTGCTTCTGGACGAGCCTACCAACCATTTGGACCAGGAAATGGTTTCCTGGCTGGAAGAATATCTGAAAGCCTGGAAAGGGACGATTCTGATGGTAACTCACGATCGTTATTTCCTGGATCAGGTAACCAATCAGATTCTGGAGATCAGTCAGGGGAATGTATATAGCTATGAATCTAATTACTCCGGATTTCTGGAACTGAAAGCGCAAAGAGAGGAACGGGAGCTGGCTTCTGAACGGAAAAGGCAGAGCATTCTGCGGATGGAACTGGAGTGGGCAAAAAGAGGCTGCCGGGCAAGAAGCACGAAGCAGAAAGCCAGGCTGGAACGTCTGGAACTGCTGAAGCAGGGAAAGGCTTTGGAAGAGGCAAAAAGTGTGGAACTGGATGCCCCGGAGGCCAGAATGGGAAAGAAAACCATAGAATTTCACCATATCAGCAAACGCTACGGGGAGAAACTCTTACTGGATGATTTCAATTACATCGTGCTGCGGAATCAGCGGCTGGGATTTATCGGTCCCAACGGCTGCGGAAAATCTACTTTAATGAAGATGATTGCCGGTCTGGTGCAGCCGGACGAAGGAAGAATTGAAATTGGAGAGACCATCAAAATCGGCTACTTTGCCCAGGAAGAACCTGAGATGGATGACAAACAGAGGGTAATTGACTATGTCCGGGATATTGCAGAGTATATTTCCACAAGAGACGGAAAGATCAGCGCTTCACAGATGCTGGAACGATTTTTATTCCCTCCTCAGATGCAGTATGCGCCCATCGGGAAGCTCTCAGGAGGGGAGAAGAGAAGGCTGTATCTGCTGGGAGTCCTGTCCCGGGAAATCAACACACTGATTCTGGATGAAGCCGGAAATTCGCTGGATATTCCCACCATGACCATTCTGGAAGATTATCTGAATACCTTTCCCGGAATTGTAATTACCGTATCCCATGACCGCTATTTTCTGGATAATGTGGTGGATCGCATCCTGGAATTTGACGGCAGGGGACATCTGAGACAGTATGAGGGCGGCTATACGGATTATCTGGAGGCCAAAAACAGAAGAAATCAGGAAGAAGAATCCGGGCAGCACAAGTCGGCTCAGACAGGAAAGAAGAACAGCAAAAAAGAATGGAAACAGAATCGTCCGGTGAAACTGAAATTTACTTATCAGGAGCAAAAAGAGTTTGAAATCATAGACGACGTTATTGCCGGACTGGAAGCAGAAGTGGAGGCGTTAAATAAAGAAATGCTGAAAAACGCCACAAACTCAGCAAAACTCTCAGAGCTGACTCTGCAGATAGAGGAGAAGAAAAGACAGTTGGATGAGAAAACAGAACGATGGGTCTATTTAAATGAACTTGCTGAGAAAATAGAAGGTCAAAACCAGTAAAAACAGAACATTTTCAGTGCGCAGATTTCTTTCCCCGGAATAAGTTATAACAGTAGGAACAATGGGGAGGAAAACAGACATGCAGAAGAAAATATATACAGGAAAAGGAGTCGGCGTAGCAATTTTAGACACAGGGATTTATCCCCATGTCGACTTTTCCGGGAGGATTACAGGATTTAAAGATTTTGTGGGGAAACGGAAGACTCCTTACGATGATAACGGACACGGGACGCATGTGGCGGGGATTCTGGGAGGAGACGGGACTGCTTCCGCGGGCAGATACCAGGGAGCGGCGCCGGGGTGTGAGCTGATTGGTTTGAAAGTCCTGGATCGCTACGGAAACGGAAGAAAAGAAGACGTTCTCAAAGCTTTCCGCTGGATTTTAGAAGAGAAAGACCGGTATGGAATCCGGATTGTAAATATATCGGTGGGAACGACCTGCCATTCCAGACTGGATCACAATACCCTGATTGAAGGGGTGGAAGAAGTCTGGGATCAGGGGCTGGTCGTGGTGGCGGCCGCAGGCAATCAGGGACCGGAACCCGGCAGTGTAACGGCGCCTGGAAGCAGCAGGAAAGTGATAACGGTAGGATCCAGCGATCTGTTGGGCGGCAGACAGGGGATTTCCGGCAGAGGTCCCACATTAGACTGTGTATGCAAGCCGGATCTGGTTGCGCCCGGAAACCATATTACATCCTGCGCGCCTCCTTATGCCCGCAGTTCTCAGCCATATACGGTCAAAAGCGGCACTTCCATGTCAACTCCTTTTATCTCCGGCGCCATTGCTCTGATGTTAGAGAAGGAACCGGATTTAACGAACGTAGAAATTAAAATGATGCTGAAAGAAAGCGCCCGGGACATGGGGCTTCCCCATAACCAGCAGGGGTGGGGAAGGTTTGATTTTCAGAAGTTTATGAGCCTTTGAAGAATAGGATGAGAACGGAAAAGACATTGACGAATGAAAAAAATTTATATACAATGAAGGCTAGTGATAAGGAGGAATGCAAAATGCAAGACAGACCAGTGAAAATGAATGACCACACAAACCTTCTGGAACTGGAAGAACATATGTATCCACTGGTAGATGTGGAAACACCAAATGTGTTTCACAATCTATTCCCGTACTCTGAAGTACCGAAGATAGCATTTAACGATCGAATTGTACCCCACCATATGCCGGAAGACATCTGGATAACGGATACCACCTTCCGGGACGGACAGCAGTCCCGGGCGCCCTATACCACAGAGCAGATTGTGACAATCTTTGATTACTTACATAAACTGGGCGGGCCCAATGGAAAGATTAAGGCATCTGAGTTTTTCCTGTACAGCAAAAAAGACAGGGATGCTGTAGAAAAATGTATGGAAAGAGGGTATAAATTTCCGGAAGTAACCAGTTGGATTCGTGCAAGTAAAGAGGATTTTCAGCTTGTAAAATCCATGGGAATGAAAGAGACCGGGATTTTAGTAAGCTGTTCCGATTATCATATCTTTTATAAAATGAAGATGACAAGGCGCCAGGCCATGGAGCATTATTTAAGCGTTGTAAAGGAATGCCTGGAAATCGGGGTCAGTGTGCGCTGCCATCTGGAAGATATTACCCGCGCAGATATATATGGATATGTGATTCCTTTCTGCCTGGAGTTAATGAAACTGCGCCAGCAGTATGGAATTCCCATTAAGGTCCGCTGCTGTGATACTATGGGATATGGTGTGAACTATCCGGGAGCCGTGATTCCCCGTTCCGTGCCGGGAATTATCTATGGAATTATGACTCATGCAGGTGTTCCTTCGGAATTAATTGAATGGCATGGACATAACGACTTCTATAAAGCAGTCAGCAATTCCACCACAGCCTGGCTGTATGGAGCCAGCGGTGTAAATACCTCTCTCTTTGGAATCGGAGAGCGGACAGGCAATACCCCTCTGGAAGCTATGGTATTTGAATATGCACAGTTAAGAGGAAACCTGGGAGGTATGGATACGGCTGTAATCACAGAGCTGGCAGAATATTATGAGAAGGAAATCGGATACAAAATTCCGCCCAGGACTCCTTTTGTAGGGAAAAACTTCAACATCACCCGGGCAGGAATCCATGCGGACGGACTTCTTAAAAACGAAGAAATCTATAATATTTTCGATACCGAAAAATTCCTGAACCGTCCGGTCGAAGTGGCGGTATCCAATACTTCCGGTGCGGCAGGGATTGCCCACTGGATTAATACCCATTACCGGCTGCCGAAAGAGAGCCATGTTGACAAAAAATCAGAACTGGTAGCTCTGGTAAAAGAATGGGTAGATCGGGAATACGAAGACGGAAGAGTCACAGTTCTGACCGACGAAGAGCTGGAAGCCGTGATTCAGGAGACAGCAGACAGACTGCAGATAAAACTGAAATAGAAAAGGAGATAAGAATGAGTAAAATTCAAATGACAACTCCCCTGGTGGAGATGGACGGAGATGAAATGACAAGAGTTCTGTGGAAGATGATAAAAGAGGAATTGTTACTCCCCTTTATCGATCTGAAAACAGAGTACTATGATCTGGGACTGAAGCACAGAGATGAGACGGACGATCAGGTAACCATTGACGCAGCAGAAGCGACGAAGAAATACAAAGTGGCCGTTAAGTGTGCAACCATTACTCCTAATCAGGCCCGCATGGAAGAATACAGCTTAAAGAACATGTACAAAAGCCCCAACGGTACTATCCGTGCCCTTCTGGACGGAACGGTTTTCCGTACGCCCATCGTGGTAAAAGGAATTGAGCCCTGTGTGAGAAACTGGAAAAAACCTATCACCCTGGCCCGTCACGCTTATGGAGACGTGTATAAAAATACAGAGATGTTTATTGACAAACCGGGGAAAGTAGAGCTGGTCTATACAGGAGAAGACGGAACCGAGAAACGGGAACTGGTACATCAGTTCCAGGGAAAAGGTGTTGTAGGCGGTATGCACAATCTGGAGACATCCATCGAAAGCTTTGCCAGAAGCTGCTTTAACTATGCGCTTTCACTGAAACAGGACGTCTGGTTCGGAGCCAAAGATACCATATCCAAAACCTATGATGGTTATTTCAAAAAGGTTTTTGAAGAAGTTTACGAAAACGAGTACAAAGAGAAATTCCAGGAAGCAGGAATTACCTATTTCTACAGCCTGATTGACGATATTGTAGCCCGTGTAATGAAAGCCGAAGGCGGATTTATCTGGGCCTGCAAAAACTATGACGGCGATGTAATGAGCGATATGGTTTCTTCAGCATTCGGCTCTCTGGCTATGATGACCTCTGTCCTGGTATCTCCCAAAGGATACTTTGAATACGAAGCTGCCCATGGAACGGTACAGCGTCATTATTATCGTCATCTGAAAGGAGAAGAAACATCCACCAACTCTGTGGCTACGATCTTCGCCTGGAGCGGAGCCCTTCGCAAGAGAGGCGAGCTGGACGGCAATCAGGAACTGATGAGTTTTGCCGATAAATTAGAAAAGGCAACCTTGTCTGTAATTGAAAGCGGAAAGATGACCAAGGATTTGGCGTTAATTACAACCCTGGAAAATCCGGTTGTATTAAACAGCCAGGAATTTATCGGAGAAATCCGGAAAGCCCTGGAAGCATAAAAAGAAAGGGAAGAACTTCAGGCAAGTTCTTCCCATTTTTCATATAATCCGGCCAGTTCCTCAGAGATACTGTCTTTTTCTTTGGATAATTCCACGCATCTGGCCACATTGGTGCACACTTCCGGAAGAAGCAGGGTCTCATCAATTTCCTTCTCCCGGGTTTCCAGAACTTCAATGCGTTCCTCTACTTTCTTTAAATCATTTTCCCGTTTTCGCTGCCGGGCCTGCTCTTCTTTTTGCTGCTGCCAGGAAAGCTTCACCTGAGAGACTTCCTTCTCCTGGAGTTCCTTCTCTTTCTCCGGGGCATAGGCCGCCGTCAGCTCTTCTTTTTTCTCCAGATAGTAATCGTAGTCGCCGATATAATTGACCAGAGTCTGGTTGGTCAGATCCAAAATGCGGGTAGCGGTCTGATTAATAAAGTAACGGTCGTGGGATACATAAAAAACTGTTCCCGTATAGCTGTTGAGAGCTTCTTCCAGAATCTCCTTGGACATAATATCCAGATGGTTGGTGGGCTCGTCCAGAATCAGAAAATTAGCTTCTGACAGCATAAGTTTGGCCAGGGAAACCCGTCCCCGTTCCCCGCCGGAAAGAGAGGAGATGGATTTAAATACATCGTCCCCGGTAAATAAGAAAGCGGCCAGCATATTACGGATCTGGGTCTCTGTAAGGGTAGGATAAGAGTCAGAAATTTCTTCAAAAATCGTTTTTTCCGGATGCAGAACGTGGTGTTCCTGATCATAATAACCAATCTGCACCTTCGCCCCTAAAACAAATTTTCCCTCATCAGCATCCAGCAATCCGTTTAAAATCTTTAAAAGGGTAGTCTTGCCGGTTCCGTTATTTCCAATCAGAGCAACCCGCTCTCCCCGCTTAATTTCAAAAGAAATCCGGGAAAACAGTGGCTGTCCGGGGAAGGATTTGGACAGATCTTCCACAGTAAGTACGTCGTTCCCGCTGAGATACCGGGGTTCCAGAGAGATTCGCATGGCGGAAGGCTGTTCCGCGGGCTTCTCCAGGATTTCCATTTTGTTCAGCAGTTTTTCCCTGCTTTCCGCACGTTTAATGGACTTTTCCCGGTTAAAAGAACGAAGTTTGGCAATGACCTGTTCCTGATGGTGGATTTCCCGCTGCTGGTTGAGATAAGCCTTGTACTGGGCGTCCCGTACCTGTGCCTTTTTCAGGCTGTAAGAAGAGTAATTGCCGGAAAAGGACAGCAGTTGTCCCTGCTCGATTTCCACCACTTTTGTGACTACTTTATCAAGGAAATAGCGGTCATGGGAAACAATCAGAACAGCTCCCGGATAATTAATCAGATAGGTTTCCAGCCAGGCAATGGAATTCATGTCCAGATGGTTGGTAGGCTCGTCCAGAAGGAGAATATCCGGATTGGTCAAAAGAAGTTTACCCAGGGCAACCCGGGTTTTCTGTCCGCCGGATAAAGTGGCTACTTTCTGATCAAAATCCTCTTCTAAAAAGCCAAGTCCTTTAAGAACCCCTGTGATTTCACTGCGGTAAGCATAGCCGTTTTTTAATTCAAATTCGTGATTCAGCCGGGAATAGGTGTTCATCAGAGTATCCAGCCGGGAACCGGAGGAAGTTTTCATTTCCAGTTCAAGAGAGCGGATTTTCTCCTCCATATCAATTAAAGACTGTTTGGTAGTCAGTAACTCCTCATAAATAGTAAGCTGTCCGTTTACATTTTGCTGTTGGGCCAGATATCCCATACAGGATCCTTTAGCCAGAACTACCTGACCGGAATCCAGGGGGATTTCATCCTGAATCATGCGCAGCAAAGTGGTTTTGCCTGCGCCGTTATTTCCAATCAGAGCAACTTTCTCCCGATCTTCTATATGAAAAGAAGCATTCTGTAAAATAACGTGTTCTCCGAATGCTTTACAAATGTTATGACATGCCAGTATCATTTTATAACCTCCTGTTCAGTAACATTATATCGAAAAAAAGAAAAATGACAACTGAAAAATGTGAAAAAGGCGGGAGATTCCCTATCTTTAAATTGACAAAAAATTATCAGTTGGATATAATAATTTCATAGTTAGGAGGGATTCAGGTGGAGGTAAAAGAGATTTCAAAAGCGGTAATTAAGCGGCTTCCCAGATACTACAGATATTTGGGTGAATTGATGGAAGAGGGCGTCGAGCGTATCTCCTCCAATGATCTCAGTAAGAAGATGCGGGTAACAGCATCGCAGATCCGGCAGGATTTAAATAATTTTGGAGGATTCGGCCAGCAGGGCTATGGATATAATGTCAGTTACTTATATACGGAAATCGGAAAGATCTTAGGACTGGACACGGTTCACCCGATGATTATTCTGGGAGCAGGTAATCTGGGTCAGGCTCTTGCCAACTATGTGGATTTTGAGAAACGGGGATTTCGGCTTGTGGGAATTTTTGATGTGAATCCCATCTTAGAGGGAATTGCCGTTCGTGGAATTGAGATTCAGATGATCAGTGATTTGCCATTCTTCCTGAAAGAGAACCATGTGGAAATAGCTGTCCTTACACTTCCTAAAAATAAAGCCGGAGAAATGGCGGAGCTTCTGGTAACCAACGGCATTAAGGCAATCTGGAATTTCGCACATATTGATTTGGAAACTCCGGAAAATGTAATTGTGGAGAACGTACATCTTTCAGAGAGTCTGATGACACTTTCCTACAATTTAAGCAAGTATCGCCAGGAACATAAAGACTGACACAAAAACCAGGAATCGATCCCCTTTTGTTAGACCATCTAATAAAAGGGGTCTCTTTATTGGAGGAAATCTATGAAAAGAATTGTGACCGGCAGAAGAATGAAAGAAATGGATCAGACAACCATAAGGGGAATGGGGATTCCCTCCTGCGTTCTGATGGAGCGGGCCGCTCTGGCAGTAGCGGAAGAAGTGAAAAAAACACATCCTATTAAGGTGCTTGTCCTTTGTGGAAACGGAAATAACGGAGGAGACGGGGTGGCAATTGCACGAATTCTCCATCTCTGGGGAATTCCTTCGGAATTCTGCATGGTGAAAAATCCGGGGAATTATACAGAAGAGACAAAGAGACAGATAGAGATCGCCCGGAACTATCAGGTAAGACAGGTGAATAACCCGCGGCTGGATGAATATACTACTATAGTAGATGCTGTTTTTGGAATCGGTTTATCCCGTCCGGTGGAAGGTATCTACAAGGAAGTGATACGGAAAGTAAACGAGACAAAGGCCTGCAAAATTGCAGTGGACATCCCTTCCGGCATCTGTGCAGATACAGGCGAGGTACTTGGAATCGCAGTGAAAGCCGATGTCACCGTTACCTTCGGGTGTATGAAAAGAGGTCATTGTTTCTATCCGGGGGCGTCTTATGCAGGAAAGATTCTGGTAAAAGACATTGGAATTTATCCCGGAAAAGAGGATAGAACCGATGTCTGGATGCTGGAGGAAAAAGACAAAAACTGGCTGCCCCCTAGAAAAGAAGACGGAAATAAGGGAACCTTTGGAAAAGTTCTGGTCGTGGCAGGAAGCAAGAACATGGCAGGAGCCGCCTATTTAAGCGCCAGGGCCTGTCTTTATGCGGGATGCGGTATGGTGAAAATCCTTACAGAAGAAGAAAACCGCATAATCCTTCAGGGGCTTTTGCCGGAAGCTATGCTGGCTACCGGGGAAGAGGAACAGAGCTGGCAGGAAGCATTAGACTGGTGCGATGCGGTGGTGATAGGCCCTGGCCTTGGAAAGAGCATAAAAAGCAGGCAGAAGACACAGTGGTTTCTGAAAAACTGCAGAAAACCAATGGTGGCAGATGCAGATGCTCTGAATCTGTTAAGTGAAAACCGGGAGTGGGAAAAATGGTTGTCTCCCCGGTGCATTTTGACACCCCACATGGGAGAAATGGAAAGACTTTGCAAAAAGTCCCTTCAGGAAATAAAAAAAGACCGGATAGGGGAAGCGTGCCGTCTGGCAGAAAAACTGGGAATTGTCTGTGTGCTGAAGGACGCCAGAACAGTCATTGCAGATGAGAGGGGAAACTGCTGGTTAAACGGCAATGGAAACGCAGGAATGGCAACCGCAGGATCCGGAGACGTTCTGAGCGGAATCATAGGGGCGCTTCTTGGAAACGGGATGGAACAAATGAAAGCGGCAGTGCTTGGAAACTACCTCCATGGAAGATCGGGAGATCTGGCCCGCGGCCAAAAAGGGGAAAGAAGTATGACTGCGCAGGATCTTATAGAATTTTTGCCGGAAACATTTGCAGAAATGGAAAAAAACCTCTGTTAGAAGGAAGAAAACAACTGCATGGTATACACAGGAGGAATATGGGAATACTATAGAAAACCTAGGAATCGGAGTGTGAATCGTGTGGTTATAAAAAGAGGGGATATTTATTATGCAGATTTGCGCCCAGTGGTGGGCAGCGAACAGGGCGGGGTTCGTCCGGTATTAATCATACAAAACGATGTGGGAAATAAGCACAGTCCCACGGTGATTTGTGCGGCAATAACCTCGAAAATGAATAAAGCAAAACTGCCGACACATATAGAAATTGATGCGTCGGAGTATGATATTGTGAAGGATTCTGTGATATTGCTGGAGCAGCTTCGGACCATTGACAAACGGCGTCTGAAGGATAAAGTCTGCCATTTGGATCAGGCGATGCTGAAAAAAGTAAATCATGCGCTGGAAATCAGTCTGGAATTGACTACATAATCCCATGGAACAGGCTGATTCTTGACGAATGCGAAAGAAGATGATATATTTTTCAAAGAATGAAATGGAAAAGGAGTGTTAAAGTAAGTTACATGGAAGATGGCACTGGTATCCCCTTATGGGGGTGCATCATATTTATTTTACTCATTATTATTAATGGGGCTTTTTATGGATTTTCCGCGGCATTGCAGAATTTAAGCCCTGCCGAACTGGATAAACAAGTCCGGGAAGGAAACAAAAAGGCAGCCGGCATAGAAAAAATAAAAGGAAATACAAGAATGCTGGCAAACAGCATTCCCATTCTTACTTCGCTGACGGGAATCTGCCTGGGAACTTTTCTTGTTCCTCAGATGGCACACAGCCTGAGAAACTATATGTTTAAAGAAGCCGCAACGATTCTGCTTATCTTAGCTGCAGTGATCCTGCTTGCGGCATTTGGCACGCTTGTTTTCAGACGGATAGGAACCTTTTATCCGGAGAAGATTGCCTATCGTTTTGTGAATCTGGTACGTTTCTTTGTGTGGGTTTTCATGCCCCTGACATGGATTGTCACCCTGCTGACCAATCTGACCGTCCGACTGTTCGGAGTGGATCCCCACAAGGTGCGGGAAGATTTGACAGAAGAAGAAATCATGTCTGTGGTGGGAGAAGCTCATGAACAGGGAGTCATTGAACAAAACGAAGCAGAGATGATACAGAATATTATATCTTTTAATGAAACAGAGGCCCAGGACGTGATGACTCATCGAAAAGAGATCATTGGATTCGATGTGAAAAGGACGCTGGGAGAGGCTATGGAAGTCATGCTTGAGGAAGGGAATTCCCGATACCCTGTCTATGAGGAAGATTTGGATAATATTATCGGTCTGATTCACTACAAAGATGTGATGGGAATCGTGGCCAGGAACGAGAAGGCGAAGGAAAAACCCATCTCCGAAATCGCCGGGCTGATTCGCCAGATTTCTTTTATTCCGGAGACCAGGGGAATCGGAAATATTTTTAAATCCATGCAGGCAAAAAAGATACATATTGCAGTTGTTGTAGACGAGTATGGCCAGACCTCCGGACTGGTAACCATGGAAGACATTCTGGAAGAAATCGTGGGCGACATTCTGGACGAATACGATGAGGATGAAACTTTCATCCGTCCGCTGGTGGATAACAGCATTTTGATGGAGGGGCTTACTCCTCTGGAAGACGTGGAAGAAGAGCTTCAAATCAGCTTCGGGGATTCGGAGTTTGAGACTCTGAACGGGTATCTGACTTCGATACTGGGGCATATACCAACTCAGGACGATGAGGAAGTACTTGCAAACGGGTATCGTTTTCAGATTTTATCGATTGATAAAAACACCATAGGCAAAGTAAGAGTGGAAAAATTAAAAGAAACCAAAGGAGAAGAAAAAATATGTCAGGACATTCAAAATTCGCAAATATAAAACACAAAAAAGAAAAAAACGACGCAAAAAAAGGTAAGATTTTTACAGTTATTGGAAGAGAAATTGTAATTGCTGTTAAGGAAGGCGGCCCGGATCCCAATAACAACAGCAAATTAAGAGATGTAATTGCCAAGGCAAAGGCGAACAATATGCCCAATGATACCATTGAACGTGGAATCAAAAAAGCAGCCGGAGCTGACAGTGCAGACAATTACGAAAAAGTAACCTACGAAGGATACGGCCCCAACGGCGTAGCCATCATTGTAGATGCCTTAACAGATAATAAAAACCGTACTGCAGGAAATGTACGGAGCGCATTTACGAAAGGAAACGGAAGCATCGGAACCCAGGGATGTGTTTCTTTCATGTTTGATAAGAAAGGCCAGATCCTGATTGACAAAGAAGAATGTGAAATGGATGCGGATGATTTAATGATGCTGGCGTTGGATGCCGGGGCTGAAGATTTCAGCGAAGAAGAAGACAGTTATGAAATTCTGACCGATCCGGATGAATTCGGGAATGTGCGGGAAGCTCTGGAAAAGGAGAATGTTCCCCTGACCCAGGCAGAAGTTGCCATGATTCCCCAGACTTACGTGCAGCTTACAGACGAAAAAGCTGTTAAAGATTTGCAGAAGACTCTGGATTTACTGGATGAGGACGATGATGTCACAGACGTTTGGCATAACTGGGAAGAATAAAATCTGCGATTTTGCACATAATACCTTCAAGAACGATCTTGGAGGTATTTTTATGTCCGGAAAGAAAAAAGAAGAGCTGGAAAAGGAAAACGAACAGAATCAGCAAATTGAAGAGATGGGACAAATCACCCTGGATGCCAATCAGGAACAGCACCGGGTGGAACTCTTAACCATTATCGGGGAGGTGGAAGGACATGAGTCGGCTCCTTCCCACAGTAAAACAACGAAATACGAACACGTTCTGCCTAAGCTTGCCCTGATTGAAGATGATAAGCGGGTAGACGGCCTTCTGATTCTGCTAAACACGGTGGGCGGCGACGTAGAAGCCGGGCTTGCCATTGCAGAAATGATTGCTTCTTTGAGTATCCCCACAGTATCTCTTGTTCTGGGAGGCGGCCATTCCATCGGAGTGCCGATGGCAGTTTCCGCCGATTATTCTTTTGTGGTGCCAAGCGCCACCATGGTTATACATCCCGTGCGATCCAACGGAATGTTTATCGGGGTAGCACAGACTTACCGGAATATGGAGAAAATTCAGGACAGAATCACTGCCTTTGTTTCCGGGCATTCCCGAATCACCCAGAAGCGGCTGGAAGAGCTGATGCTGGATACTTCTCAGCTTGTAAAAGACGTGGGTACCATGCTGGAGGGAAAAGAGGCGGTGGAAGAAGGGCTGATTAATGAGGTAGGAGGAATTAAGGAAGCAATGGAAAAACTCCACCGGCTCATAGAGGAAAAAGAGAAGAAAGCTACAACAAAATAAGAGAAGAAAAGAATACCTTTTTGTATTTTATCAAATACAAAGGAGGTATTTTTTTGTTTTTTCGTGGAAAATTAATAATAATTTTGCAGATACCAGGATTTTTCCTTTGACTGTTGGATCGTTTATGCTATAATTTTAATGGACTACTATGTTTATGAAAAATTAGAAAATAGGAGGGAAAATCATGAACAGCACGAAGTGTGGATGTCAAACAGGGGAAAACGCGGAAGCGAATTTCACCGAATTGGCGCCTGTACTGGAAAAGTACGCAAAGGTGCCGGGAAGTTTGATTACAATTTTGCAGCAGACCCAGGATATTTATGGTTACCTTTCTCTTGATGCAATTAATTATATTGCGGAGAAGACAGGAATCATGCCTGCGAAAATCTATGGCGTGGCAACTTTTTATGCACAGTTCCGTCTGCAGCCAATCGGAAAGTATTTAATTATGCTCTGCAAGGGAACTGCCTGTCATGTAAACGGCTCCGATATGATTGAAGAAGCCGTTTGTGAACATCTTGGAATCCAGGATGGGGAGACAACGGAAGACGGCTTATTTACATTGAATAATGTGGCCTGTCTTGGCTGCTGTTCTCTGGCGCCTGTCATGATGGTAAAAACAGCAGACGGCGAGGAGACTTTCGGAAACCTGACAAAGGCATCCGTAAAGAAAATCCTGGATGACTATAAGGCAAAGAATGCGTAGGAGGTAAAAACATGAAAGTTGTTGTAGGACAAGGTAGTTGCGGTATTGCAACTGGCGCTAAGAAAACCTCTAACGAATTCGAGAGGATCCTAGCGGAGAAAAAGTTAGACAATGTTATCATTGATAAAACAGGATGTATCGGAACCTGTTATCTGGAACCAATTGTAGATGTGTACAATGACCAGAATGAGCTGGAAGCCAGATATGTGCAGTGTCAGCCGGAAAAGGTAGAGAAAATCGTGGAAGAACACTTAATCGGAGGCAATGTGGTAACGGAATACACCATTACCGAGGAAGACAAGAAATTTCTTTCTCAGCAGACCCGTGTTGTTCTCAGAAACTGCGGTCTGATTAATCCGGAGAAAATTGACGAGTACATAGCAAGAGGCGGATACGAAGCAGCGAAAAAAGTGGTAACTTCTATGACTCCTGATGAAGTAATTGAAGTTGTAAAAGTATCCGGACTTCGGGGCCGCGGCGGTGCCGGATTCCCTACCTGGTTTAAATGGAATGCAATTAAATCCAATCCGGGAAAACAAAAATATATGGTATGTAATGCAGACGAAGGCGATCCGGGTGCATTCATGGACCGTTCCGTGCTGGAAGGCGATCCCCACTCCTTACTGGAAGGTATGATTATCGGCGGATTTGCAGCAGGAGCTACAGAAGGAATTATCTACTGCAGAGCAGAGTATCCTCTGGCGATCTCCCGTCTGGAAATTGCAATGGCGCAGGCAAGGGAAAAAGGATTCCTGGGCAAGAACCTGTTCGGAACCGATTTCTCCTTCGATATCCGGATTAAAGCCGGCGCCGGCGCCTTTGTCTGCGGGGAAGAAACTGCACTGATTGCATCCCTGGAAGGCGAGCGGGGTATGCCTCGTCTGAAACCTCCGTTCCCGGCTGCAAAAGGCTACTGGAAACTGCCTACCAACATCAATAACGTGGAAACTTATGCCAACGTTCCCTGGATCTTTGCCAACGGCGGAGAAGCATTCGCCGCTATGGGAACCGAAAAGAGTAAAGGTACGAAAGTATTTGCTCTGGCAGGAAAGATCAAAAAAGGCGGACTTGTGGAAGTGCCCATGGGCATGACCCTGCGGGAAGTTATCTACGGCATCGGCGGCGGAATTAAAAATGATAAAGAGTTTAAGGCTGTTCAGATGGGCGGTCCGTCCGGCGGATGTATCCCGGCTGATCTGATTGATACGCCTGTTACATACGAAGATATTAATAAAACAGGGGCTATCGTAGGTTCCGGCGGTATGATCGTTATGGATGAAAGAACCTGTATGGTAGACATGGCCCGTTTCTTCCTTGACTTTACCAAAAAAGAATCCTGCGGTAAATGTAACTACTGCCGTATCGGAACCAAGAGAATGCTGGAAATTCTGGAACGCATTACAAAGGGTGAAGGAAAAGAAGGAGACATTGAACTTCTGCAGGAACTGGCAGGCAAGATTCGTGACGGAGCAATGTGCGGTCTCGGACAGACAGCTCCGAACCCGGTACTGACAACTATCCGGTACTTCAGAAATGAATATGAAGATCATATTTCGAACCATACCTGTACTGCAAAATCCTGTAAAGCTCTGATTTCCTATAAGATTACAGATGCATGTAAAGGCTGCGGTGCCTGTGCAAGACATTGTCCGGTCAGCGCAATTACCGGAGAAAAGAAGAAAGTTCATGAGATTAATCCGGAACTTTGTATTAAGTGCGGTAAGTGTGAAGAGTCTTGTAAGTTTGGCGCAGTAGAAAGAGTTTAGGAGGGAAAGACTGTGAATAAATTTAGATTAAACATCGACGGGAAAGAATGTCTCGGAATTCCCGGACAGACCATTCTCGAAGTTGCAAAGGAAAACGACATTGTTATCCCCACCCTTTGCTATGATGAAAGAACAGAAATTTATGGTGCCTGCGGTCTTTGCGTTGTAGAAGTAGAGGGAAATCCCAAGCTCTGCAAAGCATGTGCCACACAAATCGCACCAAATATGGTTGTACGCACAAAGACAGACCGTGTCATTGAATCCAGAAAAACCAACCTGGAGCTTCTGCTTTCCAACCACAGAGGCGACTGTCGTCCTCCATGTGTACTTGCCTGTCCGGCTCAGACGGACTGTCAGGGATATGTGGGCTTAATTGCTAACGGACGTTATGAAGAGGCCATTGAATTAATTAAAGATAAAATTCCGCTTCCGGCTTCCATCGGACGTGTCTGCCCTCATCCATGTGAAACTGCCTGCCGCCGTGGTATGGTAGACGAACCGGTTTCCATTGCATGGCTGAAACGTTTTGCAGCAGATACAGATATGTTCGGCGAGGATCCGTTCATGCCGGAAATCGCTCCGGAAACAGGAAAGAACGTTGCCATCATCGGTGGTGGTCCTTACGGATTATCCATGGCTTACTTCCTGAGACAGAAAGGCCATGAAGTTACCATTTATGAAGCCATGCCGAAACTGGGCGGTATGCTTCGCTATGGTATTCCGGAATACCGTCTTCCAAAAGAAGTTCTGGATGAAGAAATTGCCCTGATTGAAAGAATGGGCGTAACCATGGTTCCGAATACAAAAATCGGAAAAGACATTTCCTTTGAAACCATTAAGAGAGACTTCGATGCTGTCTGCATCGGTATCGGAGCATGGGTTTCCACAGGCGTGCGCTGTAAGGGGGAAGATTCCAAAGGCGTTATCGGCGGAATTGATTTCCTGAGAAAAGTCGTACGCAACGAATCCATTGATCTGGGCGAAAACGTTGCCATCGTCGGCGGCGGTAATACCGCAATGGACGCCTGCCGTACAGCCGTACGTCTGGGCGCAAAGAAAGTATATAACATTTACCGCAGAACAAAAGATGAAATGCCTGCGGATATGGTAGAGATTGAAGAAGCAGAAGAGGAAGGCGTAATCTTCCTGAATCTGACCAATCCTCTGGAAATTGTGGCAGATGAAAACGGAAAAGCAAAACAGATGGTTCTGCAGGTTATGAAACTGGGTGAGCCGGATGCGTCCGGACGCCGCGCGCCAATTCCGGTAGAGGGTGAAACCAAGACCATCGATGTGGATACGGTAATTCTGGCAATCGGACAGAGAGTAAATCCAGAAGGATTTGACGGACTGGAACTGACCAGAAAGAACGGAATCGTTTACGATCCGGAAACCTTTATGACTCAGATTCCGGGAGTATTTGCCGGAGGTGACTGCGGAAATGATAAGATTTCCATCGCAGTAGAATCCATTGCAGATGCCAAGAAGGGAAGCCAGGTAGTAGACTCTTACTTAAATGGGGAAACCATCGGCTACAAACCTCAGTATACGGTTAAGAGAACGGATTTAACCCCTGCTTCTTTCGAAGACAGAGAGAGAATGTGCCGTCCGAAGATGGAACAGCTTTCTGCAGAAGAAAGAAAGAATAACTTTACAGAAGTAGTATTCGGATACGACGAAGAACAGGCACAGGCAGATGCAGCCCGCTGTCTGGAATGCGGATGCCACGATTACTTCGAATGTAAACTGATTCATTATGCAAACCAGTACAATGTAGAACCGGATCGCTTCGCCGGAGATGTAAATCTGGTGGATTATGACGATGAACATCCATTCATTCTCAGAGATCCCAACAAATGTATCCTCTGTGATACCTGCGTACGTGTCTGCGATGAAGTTATGGGTGTAGGCGCTCTGGGCCTTGTAAAACGTGGATTTGACACGGTTGTAAAACCGGCTCTGGAAATGCCTCTGGCAGAAACAGGATGTATTTCCTGCGGACAGTGTGTAAGCTGCTGCCCGACCGGAGCTCTTCAGGAACGTCTTTCCATTGAGAAACCAGTTCCGTTGGAAACCAGTTCCGCCGATACTATCTGTTCTCATTGTTCCGTTGGCTGCAGCATGCATCTGGAGACCTACGGAGATATGCTGATTAAAGCAGTGCCGGATAAAGAGGGCGCCGTTAATAAAGGACTTCTCTGCGGCAGAGGAAAATGGGGCTTCGACTGTTCTATGGTAGAAGGAAAGCTGTTGGATCCGGTTGCCAAGAATGTGGACGGACAGTTTGAAGAAGTAGATTATCACGATGCTTTCGTTTTAACGGCTAAGAAGACAGAAGCCGTTGCAGCAAAATACGGCAAAGAAGCAGTAGCTGTCGCCATTTCCGACCGCTATACCAATGAAGAAGCCTATGTGATGAAGAAACTGGCTGATTCCATCGGAGCAAAAGTTCTCTGCTTCAACAACAGAGAAAGCGGACTGGAAAAAGTTCTGGGAGTAAATGCTTCCCCGAATACTATTGACGAGCTGCTTTCCACAGAAGTGATTCTGGTTGTGGGATTTGACAATTCTCAGGTTATGAGAGTGAAATTAAGCCAGGCTGCTAAAAACGGCGCAAAAGTTGTTCTGGTTAACCCGCAGGGATATGAGCAGGAACACTTTGGATTCGCTTATAAAACCATCTACACCGGCAATGATCTGGGATTCTTAAAAGCAGTCGGAAAAGCCCTTGTTGATATGGGCAAAGGAAACGGCACAGAAGGATACGAAGAATTTGCAAAGAGTGTAGAAGGCGCACAGGTCTGCGATGAGGCAAAAGCTGTTGCAGAACTTTATGCCGGTGCAAAGAAGGCAATGATTGTATTCCAGCAGAATCTGGTAACAACCGAAGCGGCTGTTTTACTGGCAGATTTGGCAGTTATTTCCGGACATATCGGAAGCCCGAGAGACGGTATCCTGCAGCTGAAAGCAAAGAACAACAGCCAGGGTCTGATCGATCTGGGAATTACAGCCGGAGCAGAAGCTATGGAAGGCGTGAAGGCTCTTCTGGTATTTGGAGAAGATCCGGATACTTCCCTGCTTTCCGACGTGGAATTTATGATGGTATGCGATACTCATATGACTAAGACCGCAGAGATGGCAGACGTGGTGATTCCGGGAACCGGATTCGCTTCTGCTGACGGAACTTATACCAATACAGAGCGCAGACTGCAGGCAGTGGTACAGGTAATTGATGAAGACGTGGTATTCAATAACTGGGAAGTTGCAGCAGAGCTTGCTCATGTATATGAAGTAGAGATGCCATATGACGAAGCAGCCGATATTTCCGAAGACTTAAACTGTGTATCGGATGTATACAGAAATTCTTATATCGGAGAAATTTACGGCGGAGTTCTGAACTGTGAAAACAGAAAACTGGTGGCAGTTGCAGACGGAACCTTCGTAGCTCCTCTGAAGAATACAGACAACCTTACAAATATGATTGATGAGAGACTTCCTCATTAATTAGAAAAAAATTCCTCCGGATAAAGGTTATTTCCCTGTCCGGAGGGATTTTTATATTATAGGAAGTTGAAAAGGACTTGTCCTCTTTGTTCCGTTTTCTTCCATTCTTGCGCGTTTTTGAAAGATATGGTATACTTCTCTTAATTCCTGTGCCGGTGTGCACAGAGAAATCGCAAATGGAATACGTAAGAAGAGGAATAAGCATATGTCAGTGTTAAATGCAATATTAATGGGATTGTTACAGGGACTGACGGAATTTCTTCCCGTCAGCAGTTCCGGCCATCTGGTGATTTTTAAGCTTGTATTCGGAGTGAATACCGATACAGGGATATTATTTGATGTGATGCTTCATATAGGCACGCTGGGAGCTGTGTTTGTAGCTTTCTGGAAAGATATCCGCCAACTGGCAATTGAGACAGTCCGGATTATCTATGATGTAATCCAGAACATTAAAATTTTTATCAATAACCGCAAAACAGGGGACGATGATCCATATCGGAAAATCGTACATAATAATTACAGGAAGTTTGTAATGCTGATTCTGGTCTCTACAATTCCCACAGGAATTCTGGGCTTTGTTGCCCAGGGACTGGTAGAAAAGGCGGGCTCATCTCTGCTCTTTCCCGGAATCGGTCTGTTAATTACAGGGATTCTGCTTTTGGTAGTGGATTTCATTAATTCCGGAAATAGGATTCCCAAAGATGTTACTTATGCCAATGCCATGTGGATTGGTATCTGTCAGGGGATTTCCACATTCCCTGGAATATCCCGTTCCGGCATGACAATCTGCGCCTGCCTTTTGGCCGGGTTAAACCGTAAGTTTGCAGTGAAATATTCTTTCCTTATGTCTGTTCCGGCAATTTTAGGCGCCGCAGTTCTGGAGCTGAAAAATTTCGGAAGTGAAACCATGAGTCTGGGGCTGGGATTTACTTATCTGTTGGGAATGATCGTGGCAGGCGTCGTGGGATATTTCTGTGTGAAGACAATGCTCGTTTTAGTACGAAAGAAGCAATTCCGTTATTTCGCATATTATTGTTTTCTTATCGGAATCATTGCGCTTATCAGTAATTTTGTAATGTAGTTTTGAGGAGGAGAAACATGGCAGCATCTGCAAAAAACAGAACAGGCAAAAGAAAAGCTACAGGAAGATCAAAAAAAGGCACAAAAAGACAAGAAGCTGCAACCAGCGGATTCAGAGGAGAGATTCTATTACTGTTCATACTGGCAGTTGCTGTCATATTGCTGGCAAGTAATTTTGGAGTTGGTGGCGTTGTGGGAGACGCCATCAGTTCTTTTTGTTTTGGCGCTTTTGGCCTGATGTCCTATCTGTTTCCCCTGCTTCTGGTAATAGGAAGCGCCTTTTTTATCGCAAACAGAAAAAGCCGTCTTGCACAGAAAAAGATTCTGGCGGGAGTTCTTCTGTTTCTGAATTTCTGCGGACTGATACAGCTTCTGACAGAAGGTTACATGGAGACGACGCCTCTGATGGAATATTTTCATAACTCCGCTTACTATCATACCGGAGGCGGTTTGGTAGGAGGGGCTTTATGTATCTCCACAACAGCCGCTTTCGGAACCATAGGCGCTTATGCGATTCTTATTCTGGTAGGAGTCGTGTGTCTGATTATTATCACTCAGCGCTCCTTCTTCGGCTTTGTGAATGGAATCATTTTCGGCATCGGAAAGAAAGCAGGTGCGCTGTTTGAGAGAAGGGAAACAGAATCTGAACCCAAACGGCCGGCCCGTGTTCAGAAGCAGAAAGAAAAGCAGCCGAAAGCAGTACGGCCACGAAAAGAGAGAAGGAAATCAGAAAGTACAGCGGAACCTGTGGATTTCCAGATTCAGAGAAGCGAAGAACCACTGGAAAAAGAAAGCGAAACTTCAGAAGACAGTGTTTTGATTTTAAATCCTGAGGAAGCTCTGGTTCCGGAGGAAAAAGAGGAAGAAGATACAGAAGTTCCGGCTCGGACGAAACAGTCCAAATCCTCTGAAGAGGAAATTGCTTCAGGCATCCAGAACATTCAGAGAGAAATTGATAAACGGACAGAAAAGAAGGAAAAGCCCTATCAGACTCCGCCTTTTTCTTTGCTAAAGAGAGGAAAGAAAGGGAAAACCGGAGACTCGGACGGCCATCTGCGGAAGACAGCTCAGAAACTTCAGGAAACCCTTCATAATTTCGGTGTGAATGTGACCATTACAAATGTAAGCTGCGGCCCAACGGTAACCAGATATGAACTTCAGCCGGAGCAGGGGGTGAAGGTCAGCCGGATCGTAAATTTATCCGATGACATAAAACTGAATCTGGCTGCGTCAGATATTCGGATCGAAGCGCCTATACCGGGAAAGGCGGCGGTTGGCATCGAAGTGCCGAATGAAGAAAACAGTCCCGTTATGCTGCGGGATTTGCTTCAGTCAGAGGCTTTTAGAAAGTGCCCTTCAAAACTGGCTTTTGCGGCGGGAAAAGATATTGCCGGACAGCCGGTGGTGGCGGACATAGCCAAGATGCCTCATCTGCTGATTGCAGGGGCCACCGGTTCCGGTAAATCCGTCTGCATTAACACGCTGATTATGAGTATTTTATATAAAGCCTCTCCGGAAGAGGTGAAACTGATTATGATCGACCCGAAAGTAGTGGAGTTAAGTGTCTATAACGGAATTCCCCATCTGTTTATCCCGGTGGTTACCGATCCCAAGAAAGCGGCAGGGGCCTTAAACTGGGCAGTATCGGAGATGACATCCCGCTATAATATTTTCGCAGAATACAATGTAAGAAACCTGGAAGATTACAATAAAAAAGCGGAGGCGCTGGAAGATTCCCAGTCGGAAGAAAAACCGGAGAAGCTTCCGCAGATTGTAATTATTGTAGACGAGCTGGCAGACTTAATGATGGTGGCGCCGGGAGAGGTAGAAGATGCAATCTGCCGTCTGGCACAGCTTGCGAGAGCTGCGGGAATTCATCTGATTATTGCTACCCAGCGTCCGTCTGTAAATGTAATTACCGGCCTGATTAAGGCGAATATGCCGTCCAGAATCGCATTCTCTGTTTCTTCCGGAGTAGATTCCAGAACGATACTGGATATGAACGGGGCAGAGAAACTTCTGGGAAAGGGAGATATGCTGTTCTATCCCCAGGGGTATCAAAAGCCTGCCAGACTGCAGGGAGCCTTTGTATCCGACGAAGAAGTCAGCGCTGTGGTGGAATTTTTATCAAAGAAGCATCCGAAGGTAGAATACAATGAGAAAATCGAAGAACAGATCACTTCCAGCGTGTCTCCGGCAGCAGGGGCGGATTCCTCTGAACAGGAACGGGATTTGTATTTTGAAGAAGCCGGAAGACTGATAATCGAGAAAGAAAAGGCATCCATCGGAATGCTCCAGAGAGCTTTTAAAATTGGTTTTAACCGGGCGGCCAGAATTATGGATCAGCTGGCAGAAGTCCAGGTGGTGGGACCGGAAGAGGGAACCAAGCCCAGAAAAGTACTTATGACCTTGGAAGAATTTGAAGAGGTGATAAAATAAAAAGAATACAGGAGGTATAGGAAAATGGTAAGTCATATTGTAATGTGGTCTTTCCGGGAGGAGATGACGGCAGAGGAGAAAACCGAAGCAGCAAAGAAAATGAAAGAGGGACTGGAAGGATTAATGGGTAAAATTCCGGGAATGCTTTCCTGCCAGGTTTATATTGATGTGCTTCCGTCCAGCACTCACGATCTGGTTCTGACCAGTACGTTTGAGTCTGAAGAGGCGCTGAAAGGGTACCAGACCCATCCGGAACACATGAAGGTAAAAACCTATGTACACACAGTGGTTTCCAAACGTTCCTGCATGGATTTTCCAATGTAAGGGAAGTTTACAGAGCCCATGAAGATTACAATTTTAACCGTGGGGAAAATAAAGGAAAAATATCTGAAAGATGCCATTGCAGAATACAGCAAACGGTTAAGCCGGTACTGCAGACTGGAAATAGTGGAAACAGCAGATGAGAAAACTCCGGATCAGGCCAGTGAAGCTTTGGAAAAGCAGATCCGTAAAAAAGAAGGGGAAAGACTCCAAAAATATTTACGGGAAGACGCTTATAAAATTGCTCTGGCGATAGACGGAAAAATGTTGTCTTCGGAAGAGTTTGCAGAAAAAATAGAACGTCTTGGAATACAGAGTACAAGCCATATTATTTTCATTATCGGTGGATCTATCGGGTTAGATGAAGAGATTCTGAAGAAGGCAGATTATCTTCTGAGTTTTTCTAAAATGACCTTTCCCCATCAGTTAATGCGGGTAATCCTTCTGGAACAGATTTACAGAGGATACCGCATTTTATCCGGAGAGCCGTATCACAAGTAAGAGGGATTTATGGCGCCGGGTATGATACGATAAGAATTGATTCAGGAAGAGAGCGGACAGATGCAGTCTGCTTTCTTTTTGTATGCACGGGGAAATACAATGACAGAGAAAGAAACGGGTGGTATAATAAAAAATAATTAGGAGGAGAAGTATTTATGGACGATAATGTATCTGCTTTTAATTCACATGAATACAATGCCAAGATCCGGAAAACGATTCCCTATTATGATGAATTTTATAAACAAATTATTTCTGTTGTTAAAGCTAAAACGGAAAAACCATTGTGTTGGCTTGATGTGGGGTGTGGAACAGGACGGATGGCAGATGAGGTATTTAATAATATAGCCGTTAAACGTTTCGTATTTTGTGATAATTCTCAGAAAATGATTGAACTGGTCAAAAAGCAACATACGGAGCCGTACTCAGAGTTTATGAATATTTCAGTTCTTGATATAAAAGAAAAAGATTGCTTTGATATTGTCACAGCAATCCAGGTGCTGCATTATCTATCTTACGAAGAACGGATAACGGCAATCCAAAATTGCCTTAACGCACTCTGTGAGAATGGGATTTTTATATATTTTGAAAATTTCCGTCCTAAAAATGAGGTTCTCTTGCCGCTGTATTTTCAGAGATGGAAAGCCTATCAGCTTTCACAAGGAAAACCTCAAGAAGAAGTAGACAGACATCTTCAACGTTATGGAAAAGATTATTTTCCTATTACTATTGATGAACATATAAAAATTCTTGCAGATTGTGGATTTCGATATAGGGAAATAATCTGGTTATCAAATATGCAGGTAGGTATAATGGGGATAAAATAAATTGGAAGTTGCAGAGGACAATATCATGGAAATAAAAAAAATCAATCAAGATTTTTCAGTATGCAAAGTGAAGGATTATTCACTTGTAAACTTAAATGCGGAATACAGCTTCATCGGAAAAACAGATGAAGAAAAATCCTTGGTATGCGTTACAAGCGATGTTCCGCCAAATGTTATTCAACGAGATGATGGATGGAAAGGCTTTCGTATTCAAGGAATTTTAGATTTTTCTTTGATTGGGATACTATCTAAAATCACAGAGATTCTGGCAAAAAACAGTATTTCGATTTTTGCAATTTCAACTTATAATACGGACTATGTTTTGATAAAAAAGGAAAAGTATCAAAAGGCACTGGATATTCTTAAACACGCGGGTTATGAAATTGTAGAGTGATAAATCCAGTTTGATAAACTGAAAAATTGAGATACTTTTGTGTTATGATACATGTAATATGTAGTAGATGGAATATCTGTCAGAGGATTTTTCAAATTTTATTTGTAGAAAAGGGTGCATTATATGATTTTATATCATGGGAGTAATGTTGTGGTGACAGAACCTCAAATATTAGAGAATGGATTTTATAAGGATTTTGGTTACGGGTTTTACTGCACAATTTACGAAAAGCAAGCGAAGCGCTGGGCCATAACAAAACGAAAGCATCATATTGTTAATAAGTATGAATATAAACCAGATCCTGGCTTGAAGACAAAGGTTTTTAAGGAAATGACAGAAGAATGGCTTCAGTTCGTAGTTGACTGCCGCAGAGGAATAAGACATGAATATGATATTGTAGAAGGTCCCATGGCGGATGATACAATATGGGATTATGTAGAAGATTATATGGCAGGGCGAATATCGAAAGCTGCGTTTTGGGAATTAGTTAAGTTTAAATATCCAACGCATCAGATTGTTTTCTGCACAGAGAGGGCATTGCAGACAATCAAGTTTGAAAGGAGTTATTCATTATGACAAACAAGTTTTTTCCGGATGAACAAATAACCGAAAATGATCTGTATTTTCTGTGCTATATGATAGAACGGGTGGCAAGAAAGCTGCACCAGAGAAACAGGTATGTTGTGAATCGGATTTCGAAAGATGAATGGGAGCGATTGATCAGTCTTGCCAATGTACTGCATTGTGAGAATCCGAAAAAGATTGAGGCAGAATGGATTGAGGAATATAAACTGGAAAAAGGTACCTTTGATATCACAAAAGTGGATAAAGAACTTGTAGATGAGATCCCTTCTGAGACACAGATGGGAAAAGTGTATATGAGACTGATTATGTCAACACTTCAGCCGTCAGAAGATTATATAGACGGCATAATACGGGTGTATAACGATGAAATATGTGAAGTGATCGACAATTATAACAGCAGTGCATATTATGAGCCTTCTTATGTGATTACAAGAGCTTATAATAACGGAGGATTTTAGAAAGGAATTAAAACCGCGCTTGGATATGTTGTGAAGAGCCGTATCATAAATAAATGCGGTTTTTTGCGTTGGGCGTGATTTGATGAGAGGTGATTTGGGAAGTGAGCGGACGGATGGTAGTCTGCTCTCTTTTTGTGTAGGAACGAGAAAGACAATGACAGAGAAATAAACGAATGGTATAATAAAAGCAATTAAGATGACAAATTTGAAGTTGTGGAGGTGTATTTAATGAAAGTGGCAGATTTATCAACGGGACCAGATTGGATTGTATGGATTTTTTTTATAATATTGGCTATACTTTCCATTGTTTTAATTTCTGGACATGGGAGCTGGCTTATTGCTGGATATAATACGGCTTCAAAAGAAGAAAAGGCAAAATATAATGAAAAAAAACTATGCCGAACAATGGGAATAGGAATGTCCATTATAGCAATTCTTCTTTTAATTATGGAACTGTTGGAAAATATTTTACCAGCGTTTTTTATATATGTTTCACTGGGTATTATTTTGGTTGATGTCGTGGTAATTATCATTTTAGGAAACACAATATGCAAAAAGTGACAAATCTTAGTTTATGTGGTTGGGGGCGGACATATGGCAAATCTATATAAGGTGATAGATGAAAATACATGGGAAAGGGCTATGCATTGTATGATTTTCAGAAACAGTGTAGAACCCGCTTTTTGCGTTACTTTTGAAGTGGATATTACAGGCTTAAAGAATTATGTGAAGGAAAATAATCTTTCATTTACATTAGCTATGGTTTATGCAGTATGCAAATGTGCAAACCAAATAGAGGAATTCCGATATCGATTTGCAGATGGTAAGATTGTTTTGTTCGATAAGGTTGATACAGCATTTACTTATCTGAATAAAAAAACAAAATTATTCAAAGTTGTAAATGTACCTATGATAGACAACATGAAAGAATACTGTATCAAGGCAAAGAAGATTGCTGATGAACAAGAAACTTATTTTACCGGATCACTTGGAAATGATGTTTTTCAATGTTCACCAATGCCGTGGGTAACGTATACACATATTTCACATACAAACTCTGGCAAACAAGATAATGCTACACCGTTGTTTGACTGGGGGAAATATTATGAAAAAGATGGCAGATGGATCATGCCTGTTTCTGTGCAGGCACATCATTCATTCGTTGATGGAATCCATATTGGTGAGTTTGTTGATGCTTTGGAAAAATATCTTGCAAGATTTTAAAAGATAAATCTTAATTTTGGGTGGTGAGATTATATGATACCTGCAATGACAACAGACAGACTTATACTTAGAGAATATAATGATGCAGATATAGATGATTATTTCAGATTGAAAAGTGATAAAGAAACTATGTATTATTTGCAAGATATACAGTTATTTTCAAAAGAGGAAGCAGATGCGGACTTTGCAAAAATATTAGTTGATATGATAAGTGAAGATAGAAAGTTTTATTTCTTTCACATCGAATTGAAAGAGACACATGAACAAGTTGGCAGTATCGGTTATACGGTGGTTGATAATACCCCTATTGGCAAGATTGTTCACGCAGGCTACTTTATTTATCCTAAATTTTGGAGCAAAGGATATGTAACAGAAGCATTCAAAAGAGTGTTAGAGTATGCCTTTACTGAAAATGATGTTTATAGGGTAACAGCTGGATGTTTGGCTGAAAATATTGGTTCCGAAAAAGTAATGGTAAAATGTGGACTTATAAAAGAAGTGGAGCATCTTGATTGGGAATGGCATGATGGCAGAATGAAAACCAGATTAGAATACAGATTGTTAAAGAACGAATGGCAAGGTCAATGATGGTGCAATTCTCAAACGAATGGGATAATAAAGAAAATCAGGATGATAATTTAGAATTGATGGAGGTAAACATGGCAAAAGAGATTGACCCACGAAAGTCGAAACGAGCTGCAGCATTTGAGCTTTGGATGAAAGCACCAAATCCAATGGTAACTTTCTTTAAGACAATGGATGTCACAAATCTTGTCAAGGTAAGTAACAAGAAGCATCTGAAGTTTAATATGTTGATGGACTATTGTATTGGCAAAGCGGCAAAGGATGTAGATGAATTTTATTTGCTTCCAGTTGGAGATAAATTGATTCAGTATGAGACTATCGCTGTGAATACTATTGTAAAAAACAAAAAAGGAGAAGTAAGTTCCTGCGACATTCTGTTTACGAGCAAATTGGAAAAATTCAACAGTGATTATCTGAAATATACGAAGCAAGTTGCGGAAAATTGTACGGATAGAGATCTTTCAGAAAACTGTATGGTAATTGGCACATCTGCAATTATAGATACTGAAATTGATGGTGCAGTGGGTATGAATAGCGGTATTTTTAATAACCCATTTATAATTTGGGGAAGATACAAAAAGAAATTCTTTCGCTCTTATCTATCAATTTCATTTCAATTCCATCATACACAGATGGATGGCGCACACGCTGGAAGATTTTTGGCTCTTATGCAGTCAGAAATAAACAATTTGAAATAATATCAATTTTCCAAAATCCTAGTTTATGTGGTTGTTAAATTGGTATTGATAAAGATAAAGAGGAGATGACCTTGTGAAAAAATTGAGTGAAGACGCTGAAAAAATAATGACGGAACGCTTTGGAAAAGATACCATTATTGCATTAGCAACAGTAGAAAATGAAGTTCCTTTTGTGCGCTATGTCAATGCCTATTATGAGAATGGTGCATTTTATATTATTACATATGCACTATCAAATAAAATGAAGCACATGGAAAGCAACTCTACTGTTGCAATAGCTGGTGAATGGTTTACAGCACATGGAAAGAGCATCAATTTAGGATATTTCAGGAAAGAAGAAAATTACTGGATTGCAGAGAAATTGAAAAAAGTATTTTCTGAGTGGATTGACAACGGACATAATAATTTTGATGATGAAAATACTATAATTTTATGCGTGGAATTAACAGACGGGCTGATACTTTCACATGGGACAAGGTATGAGTTTTAGCCTTTAACTCCTAGTTTACAGAATCGGAGAAATTGAAATTTATAAGAATGAGAAAGATGGTTTGTAGGGTGAGGAGAATGAGAAAGTTTGGTGCGATTTTAATAATATTGATGTGCCTGTTACTGACAGGATGCACAGAAATTTTCAAACTTTTGCATGATGCCGTAGATTCGGATAATCCGTTAAGCGGGAAGGACACGAATGAGCGCATCGTCATGTGTCTGGAAGAAACATATCCCGAGCATGAGTTTTCGGTTGTCGAATCTTTTGATAAGACCGCAGACAAAGGGGTGTTCTGTGATGAAAATGGAATTGAGTTTTCTGTTCATACTCTTTTATACGATAATATTTATCATTTTGGCTGTGAGGATGATTATTTAGCAGTGCTTTTAAAAAGAGCGGAGCTACTTTGATGAATTAGCTGCGATCACTGAGAAATACGGATATATCGCGGATATAGATTATGTGAATGAATCTGTGTGGATTGAGCCGACAGTAAGCAATACAGTTGATCTTGATTTTATACAATATGCGAGTATGGTCCATGAGATTTTAAATGCCGTTGAAACCCCACGAGTGATATTCCCTGGGGAAACAGGATTCTCTACAGGGGAGGTTAATTATTATACACAGCCGTGTTTCGGTAGTGTGATGTGTGCAATTTCATATAATAATGTTTCCACAGCAGTTGTTTTTCGTTTTGAAGATAAAGATGTATCTGTGGAGCAGTTACAGAAACGCTTTGAAGATAAAATGGATTGTCTGAAAGAAGATCAGGGAATGTCTGAATGATACAAAAGATGAGAAATCGCTAAGTTAGAGGTTGTGAGATAAATTATGGATGCACAGGCATTTTGGAATGTAATAGGAAATTATAATCAGCAGACTAAGAATGTTCAAATTATTTTATTTATGATTTTGATTTTGGGTATTGCATTATCATATACTCAAAAAGTGAAATGGTCAGCTAAGTTTGTATTGGGAATCGTAAATCTGTTTATAGGAATTGCATTTTTTTCGTATTATGGAACTGAACCTATTCAAAAATTTTTTGCTTTACCACTGTTTTTGGTGTGTGGTATTTTGTTTTTATATGAATGTTATCACAGCAGGGATGATAGACTTGAAAAGCCTAATTTATGGCAAGTTTCGCTATTGGCTCTCTACTTATTATATCCATTGATTTCTGTTATGTTGGGGAATAATTATCCACAAATGGTAACACATATCATGCCTTGCCCTGTTGTTAGTTTGGGTATAGTTATATATTCAGGGTATAAGAGAAAAAATAAAGCACTTCTTACGCTATTAACGGTATGGGGCTTGACGGGGATAAAATCAGTTATTTTTAATGCGTATGAAGATATAATCCTTTTAGTTTGTGGTTTATATGGTATTATTCTTTTAATAAATGAAATTAGACAATGTCATCCGAGCCTATATTCACGCTGAAGGATTTGAAGTTCAAAAATTTATGATGAAACAAAAACCTATCATGACGGAAAATGATTGATGTTTGAGCCAACAGATACAACTTTATTTATATATTTTTGGGGTGATGAGATGAGCGAGGCACTTGGAATCAATATGGATAGATATTGATTATCTCCATTATTCTATAATATCAAAATGAATGCATAATGGAGGATTTAATTTAAAATGAAAATAAGCAAAAATAGCGCATTACTTGTAATAGATATACAACAAGAAGATTTTAAGGAAATGATACCAGAAAATGCGGATGCACCAGAATGGAAATGTATTCGTAATGCTAAACGAGTTTTAGCTGTTTTTCGTGCAAACAATCTGCCTGTCATTCAAATCAAGGAAGTTCATAGAGCTGATATGGTGGATTTTGGACGAGAATTAGACGGAGCAGAATCCATTCATTGTATGGAGGATTCACCATATACAGATTATGCAAAATTGACATATCCCATTAAGGGAGAATACCTGATTTCTAAGAGAAGATACAGTGCATTCTTTGCAACGGACTTAGAAATTTTGCTAAAAGGACTGCGTGTGAATACTTTGTATCTTATTGGAGGGCTGACAGATGTCTGTATTCATTACACAGCGGTAGATGCCCATCAACACGACTATTATATTAAGGTTGTAACTGATGCGGTTGCTGGTTCAAGCAAAGAAGCACATGAATATGCGCTGAAAGCAATCAAGTATTTGCAGAAAGATTCGTTGATAACTGTTAATGACGTTGAAAGTGCAGAGATAGAATGAAGAATTCCAGTTTCGTACTATATAAGTGTAGATGTTCAAACTAATGGAAAAAGACTTTAATTGATATAAATGATGCGTGCGTCTTACAAGGGGCATTACCATCAAGACAACTGAAACTTGTGTTGGCATGGTACGTGATTCATCAGGATGAATTGATGCAGAACTGGGAACTTGCAAAGGACGGAAAACCATTAAATTGAATCAATCCTTTGATTTTAATGTGAAAGAGGCGTTGTCATGTTAGAATATTTTCCAACTGTGGTACAGGTGATACCGCATGAAGATTGTAGTGTGGATGTATATTTTGATGATGAAAAGATTGTTTGCTGCCATGCAGAAAAGGATTTGTCAGCAGACGTGTTTGAAAGAATTAAAGAATATTGTATCTTCTTGGATAGATGCATGGATTTAAATGGAACACTGGCATGGGATATTGCCGTAGAAACTGTACTTAGATGTGTTATGGAGAGCCGTATCACAAGTAAGAAGGATTTATGGCGGCGGGCATGATACGATAAGAATTGGTTCGGGAAGAGAGCGGACAGATGCAGTCTGCTTTCTTTTTGTGTGCACAGGAAAATGCAATGACAGAGAAAGAAACGAGTGGTATAATAAAAAGCAATTAGGACAGTAAATTGGAAGTTTACGGGAGGTGTGATAATGAAAATAGAGATAGGAAAAGATTTCCCACAGTATTTTATACCCTCATATCCAGAAGAATTTGAACTATTCTCCCATTTTGAAACGACAGCAGGAATACCGACAGTTTTATTTGCAATTACCACATGGAAAGAAAACGGAAAGCCTAATGTATGCTTCCACGCATGGAGTTGTTTTCATGGCGATAAGACAGCTTTCTTTGCTGTTATGGGAAATCTTTATCGTCACACTCATACTTATGCAAATATCCAAAGGGAAAAGTGCTTTTGTATCAATTTTCTTCCAATAAGTTACTATGATAAATTGGTAGATACTATTAACCATAACGACTACGAAGCTGATGAGTTTTCAGTAGGGAAATTTGCGCTTATAAATGCCAAGACCATCCATGCCCCAATGATACAGGAGGCTTTTATAAATATGGAGTGTACTTTGAAAGAAACGCAGGATTTAAGCGGAGCAGGTATTACTTCAATGATTATCGGGCAAGTACAACACATTTCCGTTGAGGAAGAATACGCACAGGGCTATAAAAAACGATATGGAAAAGACGGATTTATGATGTTAGTCCCTGCCCCACAAGACTTAAAAACAGGAGAACCTAATCAATCAGCGATTGCTACGATAAATATTGAAAAGTATGACTGACAAATCCTAGTTTATCTATTCAACCCTCTAAAAGTCCTTTGTTTTCAAGGCTTTTCGCCTATTCAATGTTCCAACCTCATGTATTTTCCCTTGTTTTTGCCCTTATGAGCCGAAACAAGGGAAATATTTTATTCTCCGCAGACCACTTTATCCAACAGTCTTGCGGAAGTACGCTTTGCTTCC
>NZ_NFJL01000028.1 GCF_002159835.1 Blautia sp. An249
TAATATACCGCTGCCTTCACGTATTTATCCAAAAGGAAGTTCAGGATGGTCGCTGCTGCTGCTTCCAACTGCAAAATAGGCTTGGAAATAAAGGCATAACGGTAAGCAATATCTCCCAGGGCCTCCATCACCCATTCTCCTGCCGTTTCAAAAAATAAATCCTTCTCCCAGCTTCCTCTCATAATCTCCTGGTAATGGGAAGTAAATCCCCGGGTCGCGCAGAAAATCAGCGCGCTCTGCAGGCGCACAACCCAGTTTTGCACAGCGTAGAGCTGAGGATTGCTGATTCCCATGGAAACTGCTTTCTGATACTGATGCTGCAGCATCCCTTTTAAATCGATAGCGTCTTCCCGGTGGGGCTGCCGGCTCTGCCATTTTTCAATTTCATAATTTAACTGATCGTAAGAAAAACAGCTTTTCTTAAATGCATCCTCAATATCTGCCGTCCGGTAGGCAATGTCGTCGGCTGCTTCCAGGATAAAGGTCAGAGGATGCCGTTTCCCATAAGTTCCGGTAGCCTCCTGCACTTCCTGAAACAAATCTTTTTCCGCATAGAAGTAGCCCATCTTTTTCTCACGTATATCATTGCTTTCCGGACGAATTTCCAGGGAAGAGACAGGATATTTGATAATCGTATTCAAAATTCCGAAGGTAAGATTCATTCCCTTTTCATTGACCAGAAAATGAAGTCTGCATACCTGCCTGAGAGCCTGGGCATTACCTTCAAAATGATAAAAATCCTGAATCATCTGAGGAGATAAAATCTCTGTTACGGGCGTTCCCTGAAATTCTATTTTATGGAGGTTTCTGACAAACCAGTCCCGAATCGCCTCTTCGCCGAAATGACCGAAGGGCGGATTACCGATGTCGTGAATCAGACCTGCGCATTGAAGAATGTCGCATATATCTGCCTTATCTTTTTCTGTGAATTCAGGATCCATCTTGTTTCTCAGAAGATATTCTGCAATATTCTGCCCCAGAGATTTCGCAAAGGAAGAAACTTCCAGGGAATGGGTCAGTCTGGTACGGATAAAGTCACTTTTATCCAGGGGAAATACCTGTGTTTTATCCTGCAGTCTCCGAAAGGAGGAGCTTCCTATGATTCTGTGATAATCTTTCTCAAACTCGCTTCTTAAATCATTCCCCCCGTTTCCGGAAACTTTTTTATAGGTTCCCGGACGTCTGGGGCACAACAATGCTTTCCAATCCATCTTTTAAATTCCCAGTACTGTTTTCACTGTTTCCTCCATTTCGTCTGCCGCGATAACACGGTCATGAAGAACCGGCGCATCCATTAACTCTTTCACCGCTTTCGGAACAGGCACTTTGGAGAGTTCTTCCAGTACTTTCGAAAGCTGTAAATCGTCGATTCCCTGGTATCTGTCTGAAATGGCGTCCACAACGCTTCTCGTAAATTTATAGGGACTTGCCGTAGAGGCAATCACAGTTACAGAATCGTCCCCGGTCTCCTTTAAATATTTCTGGTAAACACCGCCTGCCACGGCTGTATGGGGATCCAGCACATAGCCGCTTCCGTAATAAACAGCGCTGATGGCTTCTTTCGTTTCTCCCTCGCTGCAGTAATTTCCGTAGAAATCTCCCAGCTTTTCTTTCATTTCTTCTGTAATGGTATAGCTGCCCTTTTCTGCTAATTCTTTCATTAATTCCGCACATTTTCCGGAATCTTCTCCTGCAAGCAGGTAAAGGAGTCTCTCCAGGTTGCTGGAAATCAGAATATCCATGGAAGGAGAACTGGTTAAAATAAATTCCCGGTTTCTGTCGTAAGTTCCTGTACGGAAGAAATCATACAACACTTTATTTTCATTGGAGGCACAGATAAATTTATGTATCGGAAGCCCCATATTTTTCGCATAATAAGCAGCCAGGATGTTTCCGAAATTTCCTGTGGGAACTACCACATTGATTTCCTGTCCTTCTTTAATCTTTCCCTGACGGTATAAAGTTGCATAAGCATATACATAGTAGACAATCTGAGGAACCAGGCGGCCGATGTTAATAGAGTTTGCAGAAGAAAACTGAAATCCCTTCTCTTCCAGCTCCTGTACCAGTTCCTGATTATTAAAGATTTTCTTAACTCCGGTCTGGGCATCGTCAAAGTTTCCTGTAATTCCGATTACACAGGTATTTTCCCCTTTCTGAGTCACCATCTGTTTTTCCTGAATGGGACTTACACCATGTTTCGGATAAAATACAATGATTCTGGTCCCCGGCACATCTGCAAATCCTGCCAGAGCTGCCTTTCCGGTATCGCCGGATGTTGCCGTTAATATAACAATCTCTTTCTCGGTGCCGTTCTTTCTGGCTGCCGTTGTCATTAAATGAGGAAGAATAGAAAGAGCCATATCTTTAAATGCTATTGTAGCTCCGTGAAACAGTTCCAGATAATATACTCCGTCCGCTTCTTTTAACGGAGCGATTGCGTCTGTATCAAATTTCTCATCGTAAGCTTTGTTTATACAGTCTTTCAGTTCTTCTTCTGTAAAGTCTGTAAAGAACCGTTTCATCACTTCGTATGCGGTCTCCTGATAGCTCATTTGAGAAAGTGTTTCCATATTTATATCCAGTTTCGGAATCTTCGTGGGAACAAAAAGACCTCCGTCTTTTGATAAACCTTTTAATATTGCCTGGGAGGCGGTCACATTTTCTTCATGTCCTCTTGTACTCTTGTAGTAAATCTGCATAATTACCCTGCCTTTCTGTGATGGTTCTCTTAATGCCTCATTATAGCATGAAATAAGAAACGGTGCCACTTTTTCTTTCATCAGCCAGTTTCCCGGCTCAAAAAAAAACACGAAGGGAGAAAGCAAATCTCATTTCTCCCTTCGTGCTGTCTTAAAATTTATGCTTCTTTTTCCTCTTCAACTAAATCCGGATAGGTATAAAAATCATGAACACCATGTTTAAACAGTTTCACTAAGTCCCGTTCAAACCACTGTACATTTCCCTCTTCTGCCTGATCCTTTGCCACAAAGAACAGAGCGCCCTGGGAATAATCTGTACCCTCCATGGCCATCTTTACTGCTTCTTCCGTTTCCGGTGAAACCTCCACTTCCTCAATTCTTCCGTCATAGGTAGGCGAAAACTGAGGAGTGCCTCCTGTCCAGTCCCATACCACATCGGTAATGGTATCCGGAAAACGATCGCTCTGAACACGATTCATAATTACATTGGCCACCAGGACTCTTCCTTTGATGTCTTCTCCGCCGGCTTCTGCTTCTACGATCCGAAGCAGCGTATTGTAATCTGTGTCTGACATCATCTTCGGTGTTCCCGCCTTGGACACAGACTGTTCTTCCATCCGGCTGACTGCCTGCTCCATGGAGCTGCTTACATCTACTTCTGCCGGTGTGGGATCTACTTTCTTAATCCTCTGTCCCACAATAACATCTTCATAAGAGGTCCCGATTCGCTCTACGGAAGTAGCTGATACTGCCGTCTCCTGAACACTTTCCAGAATTCCCTGAATTCCGGAGACAACCGGGCTTTCTTTCTGAGAAGCCGATGTCTGGTAAATCTCAGCAGGATCTTCCGCCGCTGCATAAACCTCACTCTTTTCCGAAGGTACTACAACTTTAGAACCCACCGCAATCACCATTGCCACTGCAAAGCATCCTCCAATTACAGTAAGACCATGTAAACTGTTCAGTTTTCTCTTTTTCGTCTGCTTTTTCCCTCGTGGTTTTTGTCTCTCTTGAATCTTGTCTCTCATAGCTCTGCCCTCTACACAAAACATTATTGTTACATTTTGTAACATTTTTGTAACGCATAAGAAAATTATATTTAATATCAGTCCAGAAGTCAAGCAATTTTAAAAGATTTTGGATGTTTCCTTCAATTTTCTTTCGACAAACCCCACTCTTTTCATATATTTATGACAAATTTATTTCTTTTTTTCATGGAATTAACAGTATTCGACTGTTTTACCGGTTATTAATCGCCGTAACCAGAGCGTCAATAGAAGCCCGGATAATATCCGGATCCACGCCTGCTCCCCATGCCAGAGTTCCGTCCGGCTTCTGAATTCCCACATAGGCAATTGCCTTGGAACTGGAGCTTCTCTCAAGAGCGTGTTCCTGATACGTATCCAGATTATATTCCAGTCCGTAAGCTTTCTTTAAGGCGTTGCTTACTGCATTAAGACGGCCGTTACCGGCTGCTTCAGTAACAATGGTTTTCCCCTGGAATGTGGATGTAACCTGTGCAATGATTCCGTCTTTCTGCTGGAAATGCACCTCATTGATACTGTACGGCATAACCACATTTTCGAATTTTTTCTTAAACAATGCAAAAATTTCATCGGGATGCAGTTCTTTATGACGGTGATCGGATACCTCTTTTGCCGCATATCCCATAGCTTCCCGCATCTTCGCCGGCAGATTTAAGCCGTAATTGGTTTCCAGAATATATCCGACGCCGCCTTTTCCGGACTGGCTGTTAATACGGATAACATCTGCGTCGTAATTGCGTCCCACATCGGTGGGGTCAATGGGCAGATAAGGAACTGTCCAGTGATCCGGATCCTTTTCTTCTTTCCAGTGCATACCTTTGGCAATAGCATCCTGATGGGAACCGGAGAAGGCCGCAAATACAAGAGCGCCGCTGTATGGACTTCTGTCTCCTACCTTCATCCCCGTACACTCTTCATATACCTGGCATACATGAGGCATATCTGAGAAGTCCAGTTCCGGCTCCACACCCTGAGAATACATATTCATTGCAAGAGTAACAATGTCCACATTTCCGGTTCTTTCTCCGTTTCCGAAAAGGGTTCCCTCGATTCTGTCGGCTCCTGCCAGAAGACCCATTTCCGAATCGGCCACTCCGCATCCTCTGTCATTGTGCGGATGAAGAGATACCACCACGTTTTCTCTGTATTTTAAGTTTTCACACATATATTCAATCTGGCTGGCGTATACGTGTGGCATGGAATGCTGCACGGTTACAGGAAGGTTAATGATACATTTCTTATCCGGCGTAGGTTTCCATACGTCTAAAACTGCATTGCAGACTTCCAGAGCATACTCCGGCTCTGTTCCTGTGAAACTTTCCGGGCTGTATTCAAACTGGAAGTTTCCTTCTGTTTCATCTGCCAGTTTTTTCAAAAGAGCGGCTCCGTCTACGGCAATTTTCAGAATCTCTTCTTTTGATTTTTTAAATACCTGCTCTCTCTGCGCTACGGAAGTGGAATTGTACACATGGACAATGGCTTTCGGAGCGCCTTTCACTGCTTCAAATGTCTTGCGGATAATATGTTCTCTGGCCTGAGTTAAAACCTGGATGGTAACATCTTCCGGAATCAGGTCCTGCTCAATCAATGTCCGAAGAAAGGTGTATTCTGTCTCAGAAGCTGCCGGAAATCCCACTTCAATTTCTTTAAAACCGATCTGAACAAGAAGTTTAAAGAATTCGATCTTCTGTTCCAGACTCATGGGAATCACAAGGGCCTGGTTTCCGTCACGCAGATCCACGCTGCACCAGATCGGCGCCTTATCCACATATTCTTTTTCTGCCCATTTCATACATTTTACCGGAGGCATATAATACTGCCTCTTATATTTGTTTACATTCATCATCTTCTTTTCCTCCTTAAAACTATTACATAACAAAGAGGACAAGTCCTCTTCAACTCCCTATATCCCTCACGGAGCGTTTTTTATATAATAGGAAATCCAACAGAATTTTCTATTACATAAAAAAATCTTCCGGCTCTGCAATCATTGCTGCAAGAGACGAAAGACGATTAGTCTGCGCGGTACCACTCTTATTTATGAGTTTCCTCATACACTCTGAGATACGGACTCCCGGGGAGCCTTATATCCATCCCTTTTAACGGCGGGAACCCGTCTGCGCCTACTCTCATTCATTTCGGACAGATGCTCCGAGGGCAGTTCCATATCCTCCTTCCGCTGCTTTCCACCGGCCAGCAGCTCTCTGTGCTCCAAAGCGATATGTACTCATCCTCATCTAAGCATTTCGTCTTATGAAATTATTAAAATAAGATTACCATCCTTCCTTCATTTTGTCAATGGCTAAAAGAATTTTTCAAAACAGGCGTATAGCAGAAACTATTTCTAATTACAAAAAACACCGCAAAATCTGCGGTGTCTTTTCCTCTTTCTTCTCTTGTAGTCACAATGTGTGTTTATGTAATTACATCAAAACTATATTTTCAGAGGATTCATCGGGGCAACAGGATTTGAACCTGCGACCTCACGGCCCCCAGCCGTGCGCGCTACCAAGCTACGCCATACCCCGGTGAAACCTATTATAGCACAAACTGGAAAGATTTCAACTATTTTTTTTATTTATTTGAAATCTTTCAAAAATTTCTTATGCATTCTTTCCGTTAATGTAATTAATCAATCCTTCAGCCTGGATGATTTTCTGCATGAATTCAGGGAATGCCTGGCCTTTAAACTCCGTTCCCTTCGTGCGGTTGTAAATCATACCGGAATCAAAATCCACTTCTACCTGATCCCCGTCTTCAATTCCTCTGGAAGCTTCCGGACACTCAATGATGGGAAGTCCGATGTTAATGGCATTGCGGTAGAAAATTCTGGCAAAAGTTTCTGCAATGACACAGCTTACCCCCGCCGCTTTGATAGCGATGGGCGCATGTTCTCTGGAAGAACCGCAGCCGAAGTTCTTCTCTGCCACAATGATGTCCCCTTTATGAACTTTTGATACAAAATCTTTGTCAATATCCTCCATACAATGAGTAGCCAGTTCCGCTGGATCGGAAGAATTTAAATACCTTGCAGGAATAATTACATCCGTATCCACGTTATCGCCATATTTAAAAACTGTTCCATTTGCCTTCATTTCCTATTCCTCCTATAATCCTAATTCTTCCGGTGCTGAAATCTTTCCGGTTACCGCACTTGCAGCTGCGACTGCAGGACTTGCCAGATATACCTCAGAATCCACATGTCCCATACGTCCTACAAAGTTACGGTTTGTGGTAGAAATACAGCGTTCTCCCTCTGCCAGAATTCCCATATAGCCGCCAAGGCAGGGACCGCAGGTAGGGGTACTTACCACTGCGCCGGCTTCAATGAAGATTTTAAGAAGTCCTTCTTCCATTGCCTGCAGATAAATGGCCTGGGTTGCCGGAATTACGATGCAGCGAATGCCTTTTTTCACTTTTCTGCCCTTCAGGATTTCGGCTGCACAGCGCAGATCGTCAATTCTTCCGTTGGTACAGGAACCGATTACCGACTGATCGATTATCACATCTTCCTGAATCTCGGAAATTGTTTTCGTATTTTCCGGAAGATGGGGGAACGCAATTGTGGGCTCTAAGGCGCTTAAATCAATGGTATATTCTGCATCGTAAACGGCGTCTTCATCTGCTTCATAAACCGTATACGGACGTTTGGAATGTTCTTTCATATAGGCAATGGCCAGATCGTCTACCGGGAAGATTCCGTTCTTTCCGCCGGCTTCAATCGCCATATTTGCAATGGTAAAGCGATCGTCCATGGATAAATTGGCAATTCCCTCTCCCACAAATTCCATGGATTTGTATAAAGCTCCGTCTACTCCAATCATTCCGATGATGTGTAAGATTACGTCTTTTCCGCTGACCCATTTTTTCGGTTTTCCTACCAGATTAAATTTAATTGCAGAGGGCACTTTAAACCAGGCTTTGCCGGTAGCCATTCCTGCTGCCATATCGGTACTTCCCACGCCGGTGGAAAAAGCGCCTAATGCGCCGTAAGTACAGGTATGTGAATCCGCCCCGATGATAACATCTCCGGCTACGGTAAGTCCTTTTTCCGGGAGAAGGGCATGTTCGATTCCCATCTCGCCTACATCAAAATAATTGGTAATATCATGACGACAGGCAAACTCTCTGACACATTTGCAGTGTTCTGCTGATTTAATATCTTTGTTTGGAATAAAGTGATCCATAACCAGAGCGATTTTATCTCTGTCAAACACTTTATTTACTGTCATTTTTTCCATTTCATGAATTGCGACCGGAGAAGTAATATCATTTCCCAGTACCAGATCTAAATCCGCCTCAATTAACTGTCCGGCTTCTACATAGTCTAAGCCCGCATGAGCTGCTAAAATTTTCTGAGTCATTGTCATTCCCATAACTCATTCCTCCTTTTCCTCTCTCACTGTTGCCATTGTAACACAGAATTTGATATAATAGAAATACATATTAAGAATAATTATTATAACCACAGATTATATTGGAGGCTTTTTATGGATCATTCTCTGTCCCAGTACAAAATATTCTACACCGTAGCTCTTTACAAAAACATCTCCCGGGCCGCCCAGGAGCTTTATATCAGCCAGCCCGCAATCAGCAAATCCATCCGCAGACTGGAAGACGCCCTGGGCGTCCCTTTATTTTTCCGCAATTCCAGAGGCGTCCGCCTGACAGAAGAAGGTCAGGTTCTTTTTGAATACGTTCAAAAGGCTTTTGAAGCATTGGATCTGGGGGAAGAAAAACTGAAAAACTTCCAGTCCCTGGGGATGGGCCATTTAAGAATCGGCGCCAGTACCACCCTGTCCAAATATCTTCTCCTTCCGGCTTTGCGGAAATTTGTGAAAGACTATCCTCATATACGGATTTCCATCCAGTGCCAGTCTTCCGCCTATACCCAGAAGCTTCTGGAAGAAGGGAAAATCGATGTGGGACTTATGGGCGTTCCTTCCGGGGATTTCCCCCTGGATTTTCATCCTTTCGGCAATGTACAGGACATTTTTGTAGCCTCTCCCCTTTACCTGGAAAATTTAAGTCTTCGGGAAAACACCGGGCAGGCGGTAAGCAGTTTCTTTTCCTGCGGGACTTTAATGCTCTTGGATCACACCAACCTGTCACGGCAGCATATTGAACAATATCTTACCCGGCACCAGCTCCATGCCGGAAATCTGCTGGAAATCACCACCATGGATTTACTAATCGAATTTGCAAAAATCGGCCTTGGCATCGCCTGTGTGATTAAAGAATTCGTTGCAGACGAACTGAAGCAGGGGACTCTGAAAGAACTGCCCATGCCCTCCCCTGTCCCTAAACGGCAGATCGGACTCTCCTACGGCAATCTTCCCAGAGCTCTGACCCCTTCCAAATTTCTCTCCTATTTCTCGATCTCCTCTTAAAGCGGAGCGGTTTTTATATCATAGGAATGCCATTTGACCCCCGTACAAGATGGAGTACTTTCCTATGATATAAAAAAGAGGACAAGTCCTCTTCAACTCCCTATTTCCCTCACTCATGAGGGACTTGTACTCTTTGCGCGCCAGATGCAGGCTGCCGCAGGCAGTCAAATTCCATATGCATCTGGTCGCATCCACAGCGGAGCGATTTTTATGTAATAGGAAATCCGACGGAATTTCCTATTACATAAAAAACCGGATCGAAGAAGACACTTCTCTTCCTCGATCCGGTAATGCTTTATTCCAGCATATTTCTGTGATACTGATTCAACTCATATTGCATAACTGCATATACAACGATAGAGAATCCCAGCAGGGACACTACCAGATACAAAAGTCCGCTGTTGTCTGTATGTCTCCCGTAGGTGGAATTCATCCAGTCCACACGTTTTCCCATCTGGTAACACCAGTACAAACCATAGATTCCACAGGTAACAATGGTCAGAACCAATACCAGCAGACCGCTGGTTCCCTCTTCTCTGGTTACATCCATCATCTCGTCATTTAATGTGACCAGCCAGTAGAGTCCGTAGATACCACAGGTAATAATGGTAAATACAATACAAAGGGCTACATTTTTCTCTCTATATTCCATAATTTTCTCCATGAATAAATGAGCCGCAATGGAGGCGGGCTTTCGCACTTCCCCCAAAACGGCTTTTCATTTTATATTAGTTATCTAACAGCTTTTCTTCGTCGTTCCAGCTATACAGTTTACGCAGCTCTGCACCGACTTTTTCTGCCGGATGTTCTGCTTCCATTCTTCTCATTGCCAGGAAGTGCATACTGCCTGTCTGGTTTTCTGTGATCCAGTCTTTTGCAAATGTTCCGTCCTGAATGTCTGAGAGAACTTTCTTCATAGCTTTCTTTGTTTCTTCTGTTACAATCTTCGGTCCTGTAATGTAATCGCCGTATTCTGCAGTATTGGAAATAGAATATCTCATTCCTGCAAATCCGCTCTGGTAAATCAGATCCACAATCAGTTTCATTTCATGGATACATTCAAAGTAAGCGTTCTCCGGCGCATATCCTGCTTCTACCAGTGTTTCAAATCCGGCTTTCATTAATGCACAGACACCGCCGCACAGAACTGCCTGCTCGCCGAATAAGTCTGTCTCTGTTTCTACTTTAAAGGTAGTCTCTAAGACACCTGCTCTTGCTCCGCCCAGTGCGCAGGCATAAGCCAGAGCCATATCCAGAGCTTTTCCTGTGTAATCCTGCTCTACGGCTACCAGACAAGGAGTTCCTCTTCCGATCTGATATTCGCTTCTTACAGTGTGTCCCGGTGCTTTTGGAGCGATCATGGTAACATCCACGTTCTTAGGCGGTTTAATCTGTCCGAAATGGATGGAGAATCCATGGGCAAACATTAACATATTGCCTTCTTCCAGATTCGGCTCGATGGATTCTTTGTAAAGTTTCGCCTGTTTCTCATCGTTGATGAGGATCATAATAACGTCGGCTTTCTTTGCTGCTTCTGCTGCTGTATATACTTCAAATCCCTGTTTTTCTGCCTTTGCCCAGGATCTGCTGCCTTCGTAAAGGCCTACAATAACATGGCAACCTGAATCTTTTAAATTTTGTGCATGAGCATGTCCCTGGCTTCCGTAACCGATAATAGCAATGGTTTTACCCTCCAGCAAGCTCATGTTACAGTCTTCCTGATAATAAATCTTTACTGCCATTTTTAATTCCTCCTAATGATATATATTGTTAAGGGATCTCTCCCCTAGCGTACTATGTATTTTCCCTAAAGATAGGCTACATCGTCGGCTCCTCTGGAAAGGCTGGTAATTCCTGTTCTGGCCAGCTCCAGAATTTCGTAATCTTTAATCAGATCAATAAACGCCTCTAATTTACTCTTATTTCCTGTCAGCTCTATGACAAGGGATTCTCTTCCCACATCTATAATTTTCGCGCGGAAGATGTCTGCAATGGCAATGACGCCCTGTCTCTGCTCTGACGTAGCTGCAACTTTTACCAGAATCAGCTCTCTGCTGACACTTTCCTCCGGATCCAGTACTTTAATATGACGGACATCCACCAGCTTCGCAAGCTGCTTGGTAATCTGCTCTAAAATCAGAGTATCTCCGCTGCACACAACTGTCATTCTGGAATAACGTTCATCTGCCGTCACACCTGCTGAAAGGCTGTCGATATTATATCCCCTCCGGCTGAACAGACCCGAAATCCGACTCAACACGCCTGCTGTATTATCCACTAAAAGAGAAATGACTCTCTTTTGCATTTCAACACCTTCTTTCAACGCTTTAGCTTTGTAATGTATTAGATACACCCGTTTCTCATTATACCAAGGATAATTTTTTTGTCAAGTTTCGCCGCTTAAGGAAACTCTTTTTTATATCAAATATTTCTTCTGCAATGCTTCTGCCATTTTAGGCGATACATAAAGTTTTTTCCTGAGAAAGATTTCCATGCTTCCATAAGACTTTTCTATGGTTTGGAAAACTTCTTCCAGATATTCCCTCTTTGCCTGATAGCAGGCGGTAATCCCGTTCTCCCGCTTCTTCTGTTTCTCAGAATTCAAATCGCACAGACGAAGCATATACTCCATTTCTCCCTCCAGAAACTTACTGGTATTTGTAAAATCTTCCAGAATTGTTTCTTCCGGAACCTGCAAAACCCAAAGTAGAAGCGCCGTCGCTACTCCTGCCCGGTCTTTTCCCAGAGAACTGTGCCATAAAACCGCCCCTTCTTTCTGTTCCGCCAGATAATCTAAAAATTCTGCATATTTATTCACAGAATACGGGTCTAACACCAGCTCCCGGTAAAATTTCTTCCAGTATTCCTCCGGATCCCTGTCGATAGAATCAATGAAATTCAAAAGTCCCGTCTCATGGGTGATTTCCGCAGTCATCTCATCGACCACAGGATTTTCTATGTAAGTTACGCCTTCCATTTGGGTATCCGGTTTTCTGCGTATCTCTCCGGGCGTCCGCAAATCAATCACTGTTTTCAGACGGCAGTTTTCGGTAAGATATTTCTGATCCATCCGGGAAACATGATAAAGTTCTCCGCTTCTCAGTAATTTCCCCGGAAAAATGACGCGCCCTTCCTGATTGGCGATCCCTCCCAAATCTCTGGTATTGGGAAGGCTTTGTAAAGATACCGGATTCTTATAAGGACGTTCCGTAAGAATCGATGGAAATTCTGTTCGGATATATTCCATAAAACGATTGGCCTCTTTGTCTTTCATTGGAAAACGATATTTTTTATTCTGTTTTGTCATAACAAAAACAGCCGCTTCTTCCTGACTTTCTCCATCATCTCGGCGTATTTGTGTATCCCAGTCGGCAAATACAATTTCTTCACAGGGAAGACTGTTGATCCGCATTCGCTTTGTAAATATTAAATTTTTATTTTCTATCCGAATCTTACCAAATTTCATAAACTCCCCTTCCCTCTGTTATCGCACTGCACCTAGTATAACACACTTATTGTGGTTTTTCTATTTTAGAAACCTGTTATTTCTATTAAAACTTTGTAAAGATTTGTTTTCTTTCCTTTGTCTTGTAAATACTTCCCCGCAACGGTATACTTGTAATAAATTCACAAAAACGGAGGTTATTATGAAATCATCCAATGAACTGAAAGTTCTTCTTCATTCCATTCACAAAAAAAGTTATCCTGCCTATAAATCTTTAAAGGGAACCTATGATTTTCTCTCTTACAGGCTTTCCATCGATCATGTACAGGGGGATCCCTTCGCTTCTCCTTCCGCCGTCAGTCTTCTCATTCCCCACCGGACTGCCGGATTCCCTGCTTCGTATTACGAAAGTTTTCATACCCGGACTGCCCTGGAGGATTTTCTGACCCGGCTGTTTTGTCAGCAGACCGAACGCTATTCTTTTAAAGCCAGAGGTTCGGGAAAAAGCGGATTAATCTCTGTCAGCCAGTGCGGACAGGAAATCCTTTCCCGGACTTCCGTGGAAATTGCCGAAAAGGCAATCTGCGTCCGTTTCCACGTGGGATTTCCGGCCCGGGGACGAACCATTGACGCAGAAGCTCTGGAAACGATTATCTTCGACTATCTTCCCCAGGCTGTCAGGAAATCTTTCTATTATAAGAATCTGGATGCAGCGAAAGTGAAAGAAGTCTTTTACCTGGCTGAGGATCAGTATGCGATCCGGCAGGAACTGAAAAAAAGAGAACTGGTTGCCTTTATCGCTGATGGTTCTGTTTTACCAAGGGAAAGCGGCGTCTCACAAAAACCTATGAAAAACAGCGTTCCTTTCCATTCCCCGGAATCTCAGGCCGTGGTACTGGATCTTCCCCACCGGGGGAAACTGCGCGGCATGGGCATTTCCAAAGGCATCACCTTAATTGTGGGAGGAGGGTATCATGGGAAATCCACCCTTCTGAACGCACTGGAACTGGGCGTATACAACCACATTCCGGGTGACGGCCGGGAATACGTCATCACCGATGAAACAGCATTAAAGCTTCGGGCTGAAGACGGCCGGTGTATTAAAAACACAGACATCTCTCTTTTTATCAATGATCTGCCAAATAAAAAAGATACGCACCATTTCACCACAGAGGATGCCAGCGGAAGCACTTCCCAGGCCGCCAATATTATAGAGGGGATTCAGGCAGGCAGTACCGTCTTTCTCATAGACGAAGACACTTCCGCCACCAACTTCATGGTTCGGGATGAGTTTATGCAGCAGGTCATAAAAAGGGAAAAAGAACCGATTACTCCCTTCCTGGAACGTGCCCGGGATCTGTATGAAACAGCCGGAATCTCTACCATTCTGGTTGCAGGAAGTTCCGGTTCCTATTTCCATATCGCAGACACCATTTTACAGATGGACTGTTACCGCACCTTAGACATTACCGCCAGAGTAAAAGAGCTCTGCCGGCAATATCCTTCTCCGGCTCTGAAGGCTCCTGCCTTTTGTATGCCGGGATTTCAGGATCGAATCTTTGCAGATATTCCTTCCGGCAGATCCAACAACCGCAAAATGCGCGGAAAATATGACGGATTCAAATTAAAGGTCCACGATAAAGATACGCTCCTTCTGAATAAAACAACGGTGGATCTCCGTTATGTGGAGCAGCTTCAGGACATAGAGCAGACAAGGGCTCTCGGATACTTGCTGAAATACAGCCTTGAACATTATCCGGGACAAAAAATCAGTCTGACCCGTCTGGTGCAGACTTTAGAAAAGCAGTTGAAAGAATCCGGATTTCAGTTTCTCTTTTCCGGTTCCTATATTCCGGCGGGGCTGGCCCTCCCCCGCATCCAGGAAATTTATGCCTGCTTTAACCGTTACCGTGGATAGTATTATTGTCGGAAATCATCTTATAAAGTCGTAATTTTCAGTTATTTTTACCTTGCCTTTCTAATTTAACAGGTTTAGAATTATTAATCAGGAATCTTATTATTCTCTGTTATCTGATAAATCGGAGGTAAGGAAATGAAACATCTTCTAATCACTTTTTTACAAAAGTTTACGGATTATCCATTTAAGGTTATCTTAGATGGAAAAGAGTATTTCATTGGCCAGGGTACTCCCGAATTTACGGTACATTTTAAAAAACCCATCTCCAGATCCAGATTACTGACCAGCACTTCTCTGGCTTTAGGGGAGGCTTACATGGACGGCGATCTGGAAATTGAGGGCGATCTCTATTATGCTCTGGATCATTTTCTGGGACAGTTGGGGAAATTCTCTACAAATGAATCTGCTTTAAAAAAACTGATGCATACATCCGTATCCAAAAAGAATCAGCAAAAAGAAGTCACTTCCCATTACGATATAGGCAACGACTTCTATCAATTATGGCTGGACGAGACCATGAGTTATTCCTGCGGATATTTTAAGCATCCGGAGGATACCCTTTATCAGGCCCAGGTAAATAAAGCAGATTATCTTCTTCAGAAATTGAATCTTAAAGAGGGAATGTCTTTACTGGACATTGGCTGCGGATGGGGTTTTCTTCTCATTGAAGCAGCTAAAAAATATAAAATTAAAGGCATGGGAATTACCCTCAGCAAAGAACAGTTTGAAGCATTTAACCGCCGTATCCATATAGAAGATCTGGAAGACTCTCTGACGGTTGAACTTATGGATTACCGGGATCTCCCCAAAAGCGGTTACTCCTTTGACCGGGTTGTCAGCGTGGGCATGGCAGAACACGTGGGAAGACCCAATTACCAACTATTTATTGACTGTGTGAATGCCATATTAAAAGAGGGCGGCGTATTTCTGCTCCATTTTATCAGCGCTTTAAAAGAACATGCCGGTGATCCCTGGATCCGGAAGTACATCTTCCCGGGCGGCACCGTTCCCAGCCTCAGAGAAATGCTCTCCTGTATGGCAGAAGATAATTTCCATACTATGGATGTGGAAAATCTCCGGCTTCACTATAATAAAACTCTTTTATGCTGGGCCGACAATTTCCACAAACACATTGAAGAAGAACGCAGGATGTTTGACGAACGTTTTCTGCGGATGTGGGATCTTTACCTGAACTCCTGCGCCGCAACCTTCCATAATGGAATTATTGATCTCCATCAGATTCTGGCCACAAAGGGCATCAATAACGACTTCCCTATGGTTCGCTGGTACTAAGGGGATTTTAAGTTTTAACATACAACAGGGGACTGTTTCGGCAGTCCCCTGTCACTTTTTATATAATAGTAAATTCTGTCAAATTTCCTATTACAATTAAGGTGCCAAAAGCCGTTCTTTTTTTCTATGCTTGACAAAATGCACAAAATATCCTTCCGCGCGAAGCGCACAAAAACACTCCGATGAGCCTCCGAAACCGGAAATCGTGTTCAGCAAAGGCTTCCACGATTCCCTGAGTCTCATCTCCGTTGTGCGCAAAGTCGCGACGTCCGGATGATTTTGTATATTTTACCGAAACGTAATTCCAGAAGAGGTTTTTGACACCCTAATCCTATTACAGAACAAAGAGGACTTGTCCACTTTGTTCCTTTAGCAATTATTTTTGAATCTTTTATTTAAGAACCTTCTCTATTCTCTCAGATTTTCCGCAGCGGTGGGATTATGATTGAGAATCATTGCCACAGTCTCGCATTTCTCCAGGTTCGGACAGGCGCCGCAGGTGACCACACCTTTTTTTAATGCACATTGGCGAATGCTGCACATACTGTCACAATATACCGTTTTCACTCCATCAGCACGGCATCCCTCGCAGTTGATATGCTCCGGCAGAATGGGAGCATGATTTAATTCAGCCCATAGTTTTGCCGTCTTCTCCCGTAGTGCCTGATCGTCCCGGATGGTTGCAAGATAGGCATCACATTTTTCACAGTCCAACCCACAGTATCCAATCCTGTCCTTCATGTTATGTACCTCCTGAAATTTACTTCTGAAATTCATCACTGTAGAACTAAATATTGATTTGTCTCCCACCGGCTATTTACGGGCTTTTCTTATTTCTACAAAGTAAAGAAAAACAGCAGACAATTGATAATCTGTTTCAATGCCCTTCACGGGCTTTTCTTATTTCTACGGAAACTTGAGGAGTTTTGCTCCAGTCAAAACGGTGTTTCAATGCCCTCCTCGGGCTTTTCTTATTTCTACTGATATTCGGGCATTTGACGAATATAAGATGTATGTTTCAATGCCCTCCACGGGCTTTTCTTATTTCTACAAATGGTGTATTTCACAACTACTATGAGCCTAAAACCGTTTCAATGCCCTCCACGGGCTTTTCTTATTTCTACAGTATAAAGGATATTCTTTTAAACAAAAACAAGAACGTTTCAATGCCCTCCACGGGCTTTTCTTATTTCTACAGCAGCCTCCGCAAACCCTTGTAAACACTGCCTTCCCGGACCCGTTTTTGCAGGTATTTATCTGAATATTCTCACAAATCCAGGATTCCGGGGAATTTTTGGCATGTTCACACTTTGTTCATATTTCAGCTTTTCCAACTGTATTGACAGTGTACTCTGGATAATATCTTTTAAAATATTATATCTGATTTTTGCGGATCAGAAAAGTACTTCTGACAATTATTTTTTATCACTGTACTGAATATTTTTCCTGAACAGCCGCGGGCAGTTCCTCGTACTGTACTTCCTTCCATTCCAGGACGCCGCGGACAGGCATTACTGTCAGATGAAGAAAAGCCCCTTCTCTTAATTTTCTGGACGCCCCAAAGGTAATCTCCTTCTCTTTCCCCTTCTCATTATAGCAGTATAGAGTATAGGAATACTCCAGGCCTCCGCTAAAATCTATGACTCCTCCATCTGAGTCCGTCTCCTCCAGTTTACTGTTATCAATCTGAGAATAATAGTCTGTACTTCCTGCTCCGGAAACCAGAAAAACCAAAGCACAGATGAAGATCAGCAAAATAACGGCGCCAATGAAAGCAAACACTTTTTTCATCATAGGTCACTCCTCCTTTTCTGCAGATATTCTATCATCCCTGCCTTTCTTTAGCCTTTCGTTAACCTTGCTTTTACCTTAAATTTTCGCCGCTGAAATACCGCAAAGCGGTAATATGCCTTGAATTCCAATAAATTAAGGCCCCGCCATAAAGACGCGAGCCTTAATCAGGATGTATTCTCTTCAATAAATATATCTGTATTTTTCTGCGGATCTGCCCATCTGAATCACATTTTCCGGTCTGCACCAGGCAGGGATACTATTGGAATCCGACAAAATATACCTTCCGTTCTTTCCCAGAAGTTCAATGCAGTTTTTTACCTCCTCATCCACTTCCTCCAGACTTCCTTCTTTCAGGATGTAATTAATATCTACATTTCCTACCAGACATAATTTATCTCCGTAAGTTTCTTTCAGCCATTTACTGTCCATGGACGTCCGCTCAATGGGATGAATTCCATTGGCTCCAATCTCAATAATATCGTCCAGAACCGCCTGGAAATTTCCGTCACTGTGGTAAATCCAGGGCTTATTTATAGTTTCTGCTGCCTTTTTCAGATTTTCTTTAAAAAATTCCCGGAACATAGCAGGAGATATTAACAGACTGGAAGTAAATGCAATATCGTCAAAAGCCCAGAAAAAATCAAAATCCAGTTCGCTTAAATTTTTATTTATTCTCCGGCTCCAGTCTGTATACATTTCAATGGTTCGGATCAGGGTATCGTCTTCTTCTGCATAGAAATTGGCAATATTCTCCATTCCCATACTTAAGATAGACGGGGATGCGCCCAGCCGGATCCTGGCTCCCATCGCATACTCCCCTTTGTATCTTTTAATCATCTGATCTATGGTTTTCATCAGATTTTCATCGTCCGGATCGGGCATTTGGATTTTATTCAGGGCTTCAGCACTGTCGATAAGTCCCCCACTGATGCAGGCGTCCCCGTCTTTTACAACCCAATTGACAAAAAGAGGGGGAAGTACCTGGATTTGAATGGCATCCAGCCCGATTTTATCAGCAACTTCCGGTACAACCGTCAGCGCGGGAGTAACCTGCGCTTCTTCTTCCAGTCCTCCCAGCCATCCGGCATTATTGAGTCCCGTATAGGTGGGATCCTCAATCTTATGCCCGACAATTTTCTCCTGTACTTCCTGCATCATCGTATTAATAATAAAGGGAACTTTATCCGGTATCTTTCCCAGAAGAGCCGCCTGGATTCTTTCTGCTTTTGTCATAAAAATCTCCTTTCTTTTCCTTCCTCTCTCCTGTCAGTTAAATAACAGATTGGGCAGGAACATGGAAACAGGTTCTATATAAACAGTGATAAATAAGGCAATACAAAGGGCCAGCAAATAAGGTCCCAGCTTTTTAGTAAAGTCTGAAATGGAACATCCACTGATTCCGCAGCCGATATACATGCACATTCCCACAGGCGGGGTAATTAATCCAATACACAGATTTAAAATCATAAATACTCCGAAATGCACCGGATTGATGCCCAGGGTATTCATCAGGGGAAGAAATACTGGGGTCATAAGAAGCACCACTGCGGTAGTTTCCATAAAACAGCCAAGAATCAATAAGATTACATTAATCAGCAGCAAAATAATAAATTTATTATCCGTAACAGAAAGCAGCGCCTGTCCCAGAAGAGCAGGTATCTGTTCCTTTGTCAGCAGCCATCCCAGTACTCCCGCAGCGGCAATAATGATGGTTACCTGGGCCGTCTGCTTAAATACGTCGCAGCAGATAGGGATAATATCTCTTAACTGCAGCTTTTTATATACAAATTTGCCGATGATAAAGGCATATAAGGATGCCGCCACTGCCGCCTCTGTAGGAGTAAAGATTCCAAGAAGCATTCCGCCCACAATTAAGACCGGCATAAATAAAGCTCCCAGTGCGTCAACGAATGCTTTTCCTCTTTCTTTCCAGCTCACTTTCTCATCCCTGGGCCAGTGTTCTTTTCTGGCAATTATTCCCGTGATGGCCATCAGCATCAGCCCCATCAGAATTCCCGGAATCAAGCCGCCGATTAACAGCTGCCCTACAGATACACTGGCTGTAACGCCATAAATAACCATCTGAATACTGGGAGGAATGATCGGACCTATGGTTGCTCCTGCTGCCAGGATAACGGTACTGGAATCTACCGGATATTCCTTTTCCTTCATTTCCGGCAGCATCACGGTTCCCAGCATGGAAGCATCTGCATAGGCTGATCCGGAAATTCCTGCAAACAGCATACTGGCCACGATCATAACCTGTGCCATCCCTCCTTTTATATGACCCACAAGGGTGGAGGAGAATTTAATTATCCGGCTGCTGATTCCTCCCCGGTTCATAAAGTGACCTGCCAGGATAAAAAACGGGATAGCCAGCTGGGAAAAGGAGTCTACTCCGTACTGCATCCTCTGGGCAACAATCTGGGCCGGTATATCTGTAGACACCAGAAAAACAATGGTTGCAGAAAGGGCCATGGAAATGGCTATGGGAACACCGATTAAAAGTAAGATAAAAAAACTGATTACAAGTAGTATCACTGGCTTCCCTCCTTATCTTTTTTCAGATTTTTCAAATCCTCATAAATGTTACAGACAGAGAAAAGGATAATCAGTACGGCTCCCAGCAGCACGCTGAAGCTGATGTATTCCATAGGAATATGCATGGCCGTGGAGTAAGATCCGGATGCAATTCCCATCAACGTCTTTGCTGATATAAGGAGATAAACGGAAAACCCGCAGACAATCGCATCAATAAAAATCTGAATCCCTTTCCTTACCTTATCTGGAAGATTATTAAAAATTACCTCCACAAATAAATGGCCTCTTTGATAAACCAGCAGGCCTCCGCCTATAAAGGTGAGATAGATAAACAAATAGCGGGCCAGCTCCTCCGTCCATGTAAGAGGCGAATTAAACACGTACCTCATAATAACCTGCAAAAGAACAGTCAACGTCATTATCAGTATCCCGATTCCCCCGATTATTTCAATGACATGGGCAAATTTATCCATTCTTTTTTTCATATTCTGCATCACTTCCCTTCCATAACCGGTTATTGTCTCTTACTCACTTTCCTTACTGTAGGACAGCACTTTCTCGTATAAACCTTCTCCCCAGACTTCTTCCATTTCCTCAAACATGGGCTCTGCTTTTTCTTTAAACGGAGCCAGGTCTGGTTCGTAAACTTTTACTCCTTCTCCTTTCATTTTTTCCAAGTACTCTGCCTCTTTTTCATGAAGAATTTCATTTTGATATTCTCCTGCTTCCACAGCCGCTTCCTGAAGGATTTTTTTCTGGTTGTCAGACAATGTATTATATTTCTCTTCATTGATAATCATGGTCATAATCGAATAGACATGGTTGGTCATAACCAGATTTTTACAGATTTCGTAAAATTTATTGTCATAAATCCAGTCAAGGGGACACTCCAGACCTTCCACGACTCCCTGCTGCAAAGAGGAATAGGTTTCATTAAAGGAAATAATGGTGGGTTTCGTTCCCAGAAGTTCAAATCCCTTCAGATAAGAATCAATCTCCGGAAGACGGATCTTAACCCCTTTAAAGTCTTCCAGATCTTCTACATCATTGGTAAAGATACACTGCCGTGTGCCCCGTTCCCAGTTCTGGGCCAGCACCCGTACTCCCGCTGTATCTAACAATTTATCTGCGATTTCCTCTCCCAGTTCCCCTTCCGAAACATCCATTAAATGTTCCTCACTGTCAAACATATACGGAGTATCAAATATGTAGTATTCCGGCAGGTATAACGCAGTCATTCCTGCCGCCGGAATTCCCATATCCACAGATCCTCCTACAATTCCCTCCAGAATATCCCGGTCGCCTCCAAGCTGGCTGGCGGGATAATTGGTAATGGTGATGCTGCCTCCCGACTTCTCTTCCACAATTTCGATAAAATGTTCCACCGCTAAATTAGAAGGAGATTCCAAGGCGCCAATATGGGCAATGGAAAGTTCCACGCTTTTTTCTTCTGATTCCGATGTTTTTGAATCCTCTGCATTGGATCCGCAGCCTGCCAGAGAAGCCGCAAACATGCACACGGAACATACAACTGCTATCATCCTTTTTCTTCTCATATCGTTTCTCCTTTCATCTGCTGTGCCGCTCCTTTTCCTGCGGCACTGGTATTATCACAGGACCTTCCGGAATAATGCTGATGGTTCCCTCCCTTCCTAAAATTTTTTCCGCAAGCGTTACCGCTTCTTCCACTGTTTCTGCATGGTGCAGAAATAACTTTTCTGCTTTTTCTTTATCAATGCCTCCGGATACCAGTATCACCTCTTTCTTCTGTAAAATCCGGGCCAGGATTTGCACCTGCCACTTGTCCGCCGCAATGGGTGGGGCAGACATTTTTTTATAAAGTTCTTCTTTGGTGGCACATGATAAAATTAACTCTTCAAAGGATCGGTGACCCACTCCGTCTGCACACTGGGCTGCGATAATGATAACCCCTCTGTCTTTCGTTATATGTGCAGCCATATCCGCCCCTTTTACCAACTGATACAAATTTCGATCCAAGGGATACCCATTGTTGGAGGTAATAACGATGTCTGTCTTCTCAGCCGGAATCTTCATCTGTTCCTCCACAAATCTGCACCCTTTCAGATGCGCCATGCGAAGGTCTCCGGCAAAGGCTCCGATAATTTTTTTCTTTTTATCTAAAGCCACGTTCAGAATAAAATCCACTCCTGCCCGTTCTGCCGCCTCCAGACATTCCAGATGTACGGGATTCTTCTCCAGATTTGCAGAACAGGCATAGGGACTTCTGATATTCTGCGGACAGTGATTTCGCATAATGGTGCTTTCTCCTGCAATTCCTGGAAGAATACTCTTTCTTCCTCCGCTGAATCCCGCAAAAAAATGAGGTTCAATAAATCCTTCTGTAATAATCACTTCATTTTCTGTAAGCAGACGGTTCAGCCAGAGTTCATTTCCGGTGGATAAAACCCCAAAGTTTTTCAGATTTTCTTTATCTCCTGCTTTATGATTTACAATGGGATATTTAGAATAAAGTTCCTCTCCAAACTGTTCCCGTTTCTCTTCCTCCGTCATTTCCCTGTGCATACCGTTTGCTATTAAAATAGTAATATCATAATATGTTTCAGGGTAATAAAAAGACTTCAGGATGGCAGGAATTGTAATCCGGCAGGGCATGGGTCTGGTGTTATCATTGGTGATAATTAAAATCTTTTTCTTTTCGCGGGTCAGTTCGTGCAGTTTCTTCGTTCCGATGGGATGATCCAAAGCCTCTCTCAGGATTGCCTCTTCGGAGCTTTCCTGCGCTGAAGGGCCCGGTTCCAGTATCTGATACCTGTCCGGATCCTTCATCACATAACTGATATACCCTTTCCCGTAAGGAATTTTACATGTTTCGGGCATCAGCCCCTCCTCCTCTCTTTTCTTATTCGTTGATTCTGATATATTTAGGAGCTCCCGTACGGTTTAATCTCTCGATTAAATCCCGCTTCGTTAAAGAAATATGTTCTTCCATCTTTTCTCTTGCCTGATTCTCATCTTTTCTTCGAATTGCGTCAACAATTCGGGCATGGTATTCGCAGGAACAGCGCACCGTGTCCATAGATAAATTACTCTCTTTCATATAATTATCCAAAACTTCTTTGATGGTTTTATAAGTAGCAAGCAGGATATGATTGTCCGAAATTTCCCCAATCCTTCTGTGAAAGGTAATATCTAACTGGCTGAATCGGCGTATATCCTGTTCATAGACTACACTCTTCATTTCTGCCACCAGTTCCTCCAGCTCTTTTACTTCTTCTTCGGTTCTGTTTCTGGCAGCCATGCATGCCGTTCCTGATTCTACAAACAGACGGGCGTCGTAAATCTGATTGATACTTAAATTATCCAGCATAATGGAAGCAAATAACGGCTGCATAACCATTCCCACATCCATCTTTTTCACAAAGGTTCCCTTTCCCTGGCGGATACTGATCACTCCAAGCATATTCAGCCGCTTAAAACTCTCCCGGATAGTCACCCGGCTGACCCCGAAATAATCTACAAAATACTGCTCCGGGGGAAGTTTCTCATTTTCTTTATATTTTCCTGTGGCAATCATATTTAAAATTTCTTCCACAACAACATCACATTTCGTTTTTGACTTTACATATCGACCGTTAGATTCTGACATTTCAAATTCCTCAACTTTTTTCTTTTGTATTTTCTGAAATTATCTTATCATAATACCTTTTATAGGTAAATACGGAATACTAGCCAGAATTATCCTTCTTTTTTTGTCTAAATTCCCGGAACAGATGTGTTTTTACATTTGTATAAACAAAATGGGAGAAGGTCTTCCCCTCTCCCACGCAATCTCTTCATTATGCCATACTGCATTTTTCTTCTAAAATTCCTGCAAGGGCTGTTCCGCTGCTGCTGTGACTGCGTACAACCTGAAAATCTGAGCGTTTTGCCTCTTCTACGGCACATTTAATCATTTTATGGGAAACCGTGTTTGTAAACAGCACGCATAAATCCGGTTTTCCAATCTGTTTATTTAAATTTGCCGGCATCTGTGTGAAAATTTTTGCTTTACATTTATAGTTCTTACATATCTCCTTATATTTACAGACCATCCTGTCATGACCTCCGATAATTACAACGCTCATCTCATTCCTCCTTACACGAATCCCTGTTTTCTTGGTTAGTTTCACCTAATCACTGTTTTTTTAAAAGAACATCTTTCGATGTTCTTTTTTAGTACGAATCAAATCTAACTATGGTTAGTATATACTAACTTCCTTCTTTTGTCCAGTCTTTTTTCAATTTTCTTCAATTTTTAAATTTTCCATCCATTCTTTTTCCCGAAACCCCGGAACAACAAAGGTATCGCTGACTAACAAAGGTCTCTTCACCAGCATCCCGTCTGTGGCCAGAAGAGCAATCTGCTCTTCCTGGCTCATCTGGGGCAGCCGATCTTTTAAGCCCAGCTCCCGGTATTTCATTCCACTGGTATTGAAGAACCGTTTTACAGGCAGTCCGCTTCTCTGTATCCACTGGTTCAGTTCTTCCTCTGTGGGGTTCTCTTCGATGATATGGCGATCTGTAAATGCAATCTTTCTGTCCTCCAGCCATTTTTTGGCTTTTTTACAGGTCGAGCATTTGGGATATTCTATAAATAACATGTCTCTCTCCTTTTTTCTTTAAAACATTTCCTGAAAGGAGGCCTGCTCTTCGATGGCTTTGGTAACTTCTGCCATCTTTGAAACGTCTCCGATTAAAATTACTCCGCATAACTTATTGTTTTTAAAATAGTATTTTTCGTACTGTTTTCTGCCCATATCTTTAAATTCCACTGTTCTGTAGAGCAGATCCGGGTTTTTCCCGTTGTCTCCGATGGCGTATAAGGCTGTATTCATGCCGTGGAAGGTCAAAGCCGCCGGCACAGTTTCATAGGTCAGAGAATCTCCTGCGGCATTGGCTCCCGCCACCTTGCCTTCCTCCAGAGCCTGTGGCCAGATGGCATAATTCATTCCGTCGTATTCTGCACAGTCGCCGCAGGCATAAATGTCTTCCAGGGAAGTTTCCATCTTTTCGTTTACTACCACACCCCGGTTAATCTGGATTCCTGCTGCTTTTGCCAGAAGTGAATTCGCCCGGACTCCTGCTGAAACAATTACCAAATCAGCTTCTATAATCCTTCCGTCTTTTAAACGTACTCCTGAAACTTTCTCTTCTCCTTCTATGGCCTCAATCTGAACTCCTGTATGAATGGAGATCCCATGGCCTTCTGCAATGGCTGTCAGCATCTGACTGGCATTTTCATCTAACTGACGGCCCATAATCTGGGGCGCCAGCTCTAATACCGTTACCTGACACCTGGCTTTTTTCAGCTCCCAGGCCGCTTCCAGACCCAGGACGCCGCCTCCGATCACGACCACATTGGAAACCTGAGGCAAAAGGGCGGCAATTTTCTGGGTATCCCTTAAACGGCGGATGGCAATTACTTCCGGCTTATCAGAGCCCGGAATCGGCGGGATAAAGCACTCCGAACCCAGAGCATAAATCAGTTTGCTGTATCTGCATTTCATTCCGTCTTCCAGAACCACTTCCTTATTCTGGGTATCTATGGTACGGATTTCCTTTCCCAGAACCTGGTAAATCTTGTTTTCTTCATACCAGCTTTCTTTTTCTACCTCTATCTGCTGAGGCGTCAGTTCTGACATCAGAGATTTGGTCAGCATAGGCCGGTTATAGGTGGAATAGGGTTCATTGGAAATCATTAAAACGGAACCGGTTCTGTCCCGTTCCCGGATGGCTTTTGCCGCGCTGAGTCCTGCCGCTCCATTTCCCAGAATTACATAAAAATCATTCGTATCATGGTAGAATCCATTTTCTTCCTCTTCATAGGGAACGAAGTTCTCTTTTCCCACTCCGCAGACCGGGCAGACTTCCAGAGAAGCGTCAAAGATTTCTCCGCAGACCAGACATTTCACAAGTTTGCGGGCGCCTTTGGATTTTCTCGGATTTTCTTTTTTCTGTAGCAGACATCCGAAATTGTAGCCGTATTCAAAGGCATCCAGAAGCTCTACTTCTCCCGGTTTAAAGCGGACTTTTAATCCGTCCACCACGTTCATCCGAAGCTGACGCAGGCGTTCTAAAATATGAGGCACACCCTCTCCGCTCCAACCGTAGCTTCCAAAGGCGCTGGCCAGTTTCCCTCCGTGGGTGGCAGCAAACAGATTCGTCACCAGATCCCAGACAGGTTTTAGGGCTTCTCCCACAATTGTAGGCGTTCCGAAAAGCAGACCGTCTGCAAATCCCACCTCTTCAAGAACCTTCGCCGGCTGTTCTGTTACCAGGTCGTAACAGCGTACTTCTATGTCTCCGCTTTCCTGAATCCCTTCTGCTATTTTTTCTGCCAGCATCTTTGTATAGCCGTAAGCGCTTACATAAGGAATAACGACTGTCTGTTTGCGGTTGGGATTGGTCGTATCGCACCATTTCTCATAAGTATTATAAATGAAATCAATTTTATCATCCAGAACCGGTCCGTGGCCCGGACAGATCATGGAAACATCCAGTTCCTTCACCCGTTTCAGCGCCTTTTGCATAAAGGGTCTGAAAGGCCCGATAATACAGTCAAAATAGTATTTCGCAGCTTCCATATAGGCGTTCTGATCGGTAACTTTACTTACCAGCACCTCGTCAAAGGCGTAGTGAGATCCGAAGGAATCGCAGGTTATCAGAATCTGTTCTTCTTCTATATACGTATACATGGTATCCGGCCAGTGCAGGTTGGGTACCACCAAAAACTTCAGATTCTTTCCCCCGATTTCCATTTCCTGATTGTCTTTTACCGCAATGGATGTAAAATCTCTATTCACAATTTCCTTCAGAAAACTGACTGCACAGCCGGTAGCTACGATTTTCATCTGGGGACTGAGCTCCAGAAGTTTCTCCACGCTGCCTGCATGATCCGGCTCCGTATGGTTTACGATTAGATAGTCGATTTTCGTAACATCGATCAGGGACTTCAGGTTTTCCAGATATTCCGGAAAAAACTTTTCTTTTGCCGTTTCAAAAAGGACGGTCTTATCTCCGGCTTTCCAGACATAGGAATTATAAGTGGTTCCGTATTTGGTGTACATAATAATGTCGAACACACGGAGATCTTTATCCAGAATGCCCGCCCAGTAAAAATTTTCCCTCAATTTTAAAGTTTTCATATTTTCCTCCTGTTTTCTATCCTTTCAGTCAAAAAATTCTTTTGCTGCCAGTATCAGCGCCTCTGTATCTTTCACCCCGGCCGTCTCATAGGGCGAATGCATGGCCAGCTGGGGAAGTCCGATATCCACTGTATTCATCGCCACTTTCGTATTTGCAATATTTCCCAGGGTGGATCCTCCTGCCACATCAGAACGGTTCACAAATAACTGGCAGGCAACTCCTGCTTTCTTACATAAATCTTTAAACATTGCCGCGGAAACTCCATCGGTACAATATTTCTGATTTGCATTAAATTTAATTACGATTCCTCCATTCAGACAGGGACGGTGAACCGGATCGGCACAGTCGCCGTAATTGGGATGAACGGCATGGGCATTGTCAGCAGAAATCATAAAACTTCTGGCTAACTGAATCAGGTATTCCTCATAGTCCCACTGCAGCCCTTTTACGATTCGCATAAGAACATCCTGCAGAAAGGTGGATTCAGCTCCCTGTTTCGTAGCGCTTCCTACCTCTTCGTTATCAAAGACGCAGTATACCGCCGTCGTTTTTTCCCTTTCTGCCATTAAGTATCCTTCCAGGCCGGCATATGCACACTGCAGGTCATCCAGCCGTCCGCTGGAAACGAACTCCTGACGGGCTCCCCATACGGTACCTTTCATCCGGTTATACAAAAACAAATCATGTCCCAGAATTTCCTCCCGCAAGACGCCCGCCCAACGGGCCACTTCTTCAAAAAAGGAACCGCTGTCACTTGCCTCTCCATAGAGAGGCAGCATGTCTTTTTGAAGATTATAGGCATATCCCTTATTTGCTTCCCGGTTCATATGAATAGCCAGGCTGGGAATCATCAGCAAATCCCGGTCAATGTTTACCAGCTTGCTTACATACTCTTCGCCTTCTTTTACCACAACCCGTCCGGCCACAGACAGAGGCCGGTCAAACCAGGGCGCGCACAGCATTCCTCCGTATCCTTCCACATTCAGTTTCAGGTAGTGTTTCTCCGCTGTAATTTCCGGTTCCTCTTTAATTTTAAAACTGGGGGAATCGCTGTGTGAAGCAAATATACGGAATCCCTCCGGAGCTTTTGCGGGAATGGTAAAAGCGATTAAAGAGGAATCGTTTCTGGTTACATAATAAGAATTTCCTCTTTTCAAATCCCAGCGCTGTTTCTCGCTTAAAGGAAGAAATCCTTCTTCTTTCAGTCTGTCTCCGATTGTTTTTACCGCATGAAAACAGCTGGGACTTTTCTCTATAAAATTCAGTAAACCTTCCGTCGTCTTACTTTCCATCTAACCTCTCCTTTAACATCTGCGCTACTTTGTTTCAGTATATCACAAAAGGGCTGTTGTAAAAAAGGCTTTCTCTTATAATTTCTGAAAATTCCAGATGATTATACATGAGATTCCAAATTTACAAACAACCCTTCCTGTGGTTTTTCTATTTTATTAATATGTATTTAAACTTCTTTTGAAATCAGATGATAGGGAAGCGCTACAAAGACGATTCCGCCTATCATATTTCCAACGGTTGCCATTAATACACTGTACAGATAACTTCCTACAGCAATGTCGCCGTTAAATAAAGCTACGCCCTCAATACTCATGTTGGCAATGCTGTGCTCGAAACCGCAAACCATAAAGACAAAAATGCACCAGAAAATCATAATCAGTTTTCCGGATTCGGTTTTCATTTTCGTTCCGCACCATACGGCAAGGCAGACTAAAATGTTACAGAGAATGGCTCTTATCAGAAGGTTCACAGGCGCCAGTCCTACTTTTCCTTCTGCAATCGTTGCAAAATAAGCCCCTGTGTCTCCGGTGGGAATTCCGGTTAATTTAAAAGCCGCCACACAGATAAGGGAGCCAATCCAGTTTCCAATCCAGCAGACAATCCATAATTTAACCGTTTCTGCCCAGGTTACTTTCTTACGCAGTGCAGCCGATGCCATTACAAAATTATTTCCCGTAAACAGCTCTGCTCCTGCCATTACTACCAGACTCAGAGCCGACGAAAATGCAAAAGCCTGAACCGCTTTGGTCCAGGATGCGGCATCTCCGGCTGAAATAACGGAACCCAGTACAAAGGCTACAAAGCTGCCGAAAGAAATAAACATTCCGGCCACCAGAGACGATACCACATACCCCAGTGGATTTGTTTTTAACAGGTTTGATTTTCCTGCCCCTGCGCTGCAAACTGCCTGATATTCATCTTTAAACATAAACCATTCCCTCCTTACATTATGGTATACATTATTTTTCCGGCATTTCTTAAAAAAGGGCAACATCTGTAAATTTCCTTTACAAATGTTGCCCAGACGGCCGGCAGTATCTTAGGCTTAACTCCTTTGTGGTACTCCACTTTTCCGTCAGTTATTAAGCCTTTTTAATCATATGTTAAATTTATCACATAGTCATTGAAATTTCAATATTTTTCTCCATTTTTTCTCTTTTTTGTTTATTTTTCACAAAATACTGTCCTTTTTCCTCTCTTTGGGGCATTGACCTTTGCAGTTTTTTCTGTTTTTTCTTGACTTTCTGTCAAATCTGATGATACACTTTCTTCATTGTATCATTGCTGAAAAAGGGGGAATTTTTTGAATACCAGAAAAAGTACAGAACACCACAGAGATTCCTTTGGCAGCCGTTACGGATTCATACTGGCCTGTATCGGTTCTGCAGTAGGTATGGGGAATATCTGGATGTTTCCAACACGTGTATCTGCTTACGGCGGAGGTACCTTCCTTCTGCCTTATTTCATCTTTGTTATCCTGATTGGGTTTTCAGGGGTAATTGAAGAAATGACCTTTGGCCGAAGTACCCGTTCCGGCCCCATCGGCGCTTTCGGAAAAGCCTTAAAAAGCAGGGGAAAAAGCGAAAAGACCGGAAATGCCATTGGCTCCATTCCTGTTTTAGGTTCCCTGGCTCTTGCCATCGGTTATTCGGTGGTGGTGGGCTGGATTTTAAAGTACCTGGCAGGTTCTTTTAACGGTGCGTTAATGGCTTCTGAAAATGTGGAAGAATTTTCATCCTTTTTTGGATCCATGGCTTCTTCTTTTGGAAATAATTTCTGGCAGATCATAGGTCTTGCCGCCACTTTTGCCATTATGATTTTCGGAATCGCCAGTGGAATTGAAAAAGCCAATAAAATTATGATGCCCTTATTCTTCCTGATGTTTCTGGGACTGGCAGTCTATATGGCTTTCCAGCCGGGTTCTTTAGACGGATACCGGTATATCTTCCGGATTGATCCAAAAGGCATTACCGATCCCATGACCTGGGTTTTTGCTCTGGGACAGGCCTTCTTTTCTCTGTCCTTAGCCGGAAACGGAACGCTGATTTACGGTTCCTATTTATCTGATAAAGAAGATATTGTTTTTTCTGCGGGAAACGTGGCGCTCTTTGATACGCTGGCCGCGATGCTTTCCGCCCTGGTGATTATTCCTGCCATGGCCACTACCGGTTCTCAGTTAAACCAGGGAGGTCCGGGACTTATGTTTATTTACCTTCCCAACTTATTCAAAAGTATGCCGGGAAGCACCCTGCTTCTTATCGTATTTTTTGCTGCTGTATTCCTGGCGGGAATCACCTCATTAATTAATTTATTCGAGGCTCCCATCGCTACATTGCAGGAACACCTGAAATTAAGCCGCGCCAAAGCCGTGGGCGTGATTGCTGTGATTACCCTGATTGTCAGTCTCTGTATTCAGGGCATTGTCTCTGACTGGATGGACTTTGTATCCATTTATATTTGTCCTCTCGGCGCCGGACTTGCAGGAATTATGTTCTTTTGGGTTCTGGGGAAAAAGTTTGTGGTCACAGAAGTATCCAAAGGCCGCGCTCATCCTGTGGGAGAATGGTATTTTCCATTAGGCAAGTATCTTTTCTGCGGACTGACCATCCTGGTTTTCGTTCTGGGAATTATTTTTGGCGGAATCGGTTAAAAAAACACACTTTTACCACATTTTTCTATTATACTGAATTTAGTGAAAATTTCTAAATAAAACAGGAGTTATAGCTATGAAGAAAGAAAACAGAAAAATGGCGCAGGAAAAGCGGAAATTAGAAAGAGCAAAACAGGAACGGCAGAGAAAATTAAAGAAATTTTTCCTGTACTTTATTCCCTGTGCAGCTCTCGTAATCATCGTCTTAATACTGGCCCTCCACGCCGGACAGTCTGATTCCTCTGAGACAGACACCCGGCAGGAATCTGCCACAGCCACCGGTTCCTCCATCGTTTCTACGGAAAACGGAACCTATGATTCGGATTCCTCTCTTACTGTCAAAGACGGAGATTCTCTGAACATTGATTACACAGGCACCATTGACGGAGAAGAATTTGAAGGCGGCAGCACCGACGGTTCCGGAACCGTTCTGGTCGTAGGCTCTCATTCTTATATTGATGATTTCGAAGAACAGCTCATCGGGCACCATCCCCAGGAGACTGTGGAAGTCAATGTTACTTTCCCGGAGGACTACGGGGTAGAAGAATTAAATGGCAAAGACGCCGTATTCCAGGTCACCATCAACGGAATTTATCAGGAGTAATTTAAAATACCGCTGAAATGGAGCATTCCATTTTGCGGTATTTTTCTTTAGCGTATAAAATTGGTTTTAACCTTTTCCTGCTGCTCCGGTAAAGAAATTCCTGCTTTCCTTCCGGCTTCCAGGCTCTTTAACATCCAGGCCATATTTTTACCCAGAATCTGCATAATCTGCAGACCTTCCTTGTCCTGGCGGACTTCCTCAGGCGTATTTCCGTGAACCATGTTCCAGTAATTGGAAGATACCACCGGCATCTGATGATACAGAAAATATTTCATTAATACATCCAGAGTAGCCGTTGTTCCCGCACGTCTTGCAGAAGCTACCGCAGCCGCCGGCTTATAGAGAAGTTCGTTTCCTGCCATGCTGCACAGCATATCCATAAACTCAATGATTTTTCCCGTGGGAGACGCCCAGTAGACCGGGGAGCCCACAATTAATCCATCGGACTGTTTCAGTTTTTCCGCAGCTTCTTTCACTGCTTCTTTACTTGGATTACCGGCCTGAAAAATCTCGCTTTCAATCCCCTCTTTTTTCAATGCATCTGCGACTTCACACAAAGCGGTATATGTACAGCCGTTTTTTCTGGGACTTCCATTTAATAATAGCACTTTCATAATCTTATCTCCTCCTTTTTTCTAATGACAGTATACACAGAAACTCTGTGTATTTATGCCTCTCTTTGTCCATCATACTCTAAAAATAAATTCTTTTCCAGATATTTTTCAATAAACAGTATATAACAGTTGACAACAGTTATATACTGTTATATACTGTTTACAACGAAAGGAGGTAAAAGATGAGAATCATAATCAATGGATCCTCGATGGTTCCCATTTATGAGCAGATTGTAGAACAGGTGAAAGCTCTGATTCTGAAGGGAGAATTGTTAGAAAACGACATCCTGCCCTCCGTTCGCTCTCTTTCCAGAGATTTGAAAATCAGCGCCCTGACAGTAAAAAAAGCATACGATACGCTGGAACAGGAGGGCTTTACCGTAACTGTCCACGGAAAAGGGACCTACGTGGCTCCTCCCAATCTGGATCGTATGCGGGAAGAATACCAGAAAGAACTGGAACAGGATCTGGAAACATTCATACAGAAAGCCAGACGATATGGATTCAGCAAAGAAGAATTAAACGATCTATGGAACCTTATGACAGAGGAGGAATAAAACATGTTAAAAGTAGAAAATCTAAAAAAGCAGTATGGCTCCTTCACCCTGGACTGCTCTCTGGAAGTAATGCCCGGATGCATCACCGGTCTTGTGGGCCGAAACGGAGCCGGAAAAAGTACCACCTTCAAGGCCATTCTGGGACTGATTTCCACAGACAGCGGCTCCATCTCTATTTTCGGAAAAGATATAAAAGATTTTACAGAGACGGACAAACAGAAGATAGGCGTTGTATTATCCAATTCCGGTTTCAGCGGCTATTTAACCATTAACGACATCCTGCCGATTCTCGCAAGCCTGTATCCCCTCTTCGATCAGGCCGCATTTTTAGAATACTGCAATCGTTTTCAACTGCCCTTAGATAAAAAGATCCAGAAATTTTCCACTGGTATGAAAGCGAAGCTGAAACTAATCGCAGCTATCACCCATGACGCTTCTCTCTTACTTCTGGATGAGCCCACTGCCGGGCTGGATGTGGTTGCAAGAGACGAACTGCTGACTCTTCTCAGAGACTTCATGGAGGAAAAAGAAGATCGGGCTGTCTTAATCAGCTCCCATATCTCAACGGATTTAGAGAGTTTATGTGACGATTTGTATCTAATCGGAAACGGAAAGATTTTACTTCACGAAGACACAGATCGCCTTTTAAGCCAGTATGCGATTCTGAAAGTAGATAACCGGCAGTTTCAGAAACTGGACCCCCGGTATCTGCTGAAATGGAAGCAGGAGGCTTACGGCTATCGATGTCTTACAGATCAAAAACAGTTTTATCTGGAAAACTACCCTGATATTGTTGTGGAAAAAAGCGGGATTGACGATTTGATTCTGTTTAACAAGGAGGTATCTTTATGAAAGGGTTATTAATCAAAGATTTTAAGCTTATGAAAAATCAGAAAAATTTCCTGTTCGTTATTTTTATCGGCGCCATTGCCTCTATGCTCCTGTCCGGTTTCTCTTCCTTCCTGATGGGATACTTTCCCTTTATCTGTTCTTTTTTTGTATTAAGTACCATCAGTTACGACGAGTTTGATAACGGAAATGCTTTTTTATATACCCTTCCTTTTTCCAGGAAAACTTATGTAAAAGAAAAATATCTGTTTGGATTTCTGGCAGGAACCGCCGGCTGTATTATTTCATTGATTATCACTGTTTTGTACCGGTACTTTACCCATACCGGATTTTCCCTGACGGAGTTACTGGTACCCGCGGCTGCTGTTCTCATGATTTTAATTATCATTTTGTCTTTTATGCTCCCCATTCATTTAAAATTCGGCGGGGAAAAAGGACGCTATGCTTTATTTGGCATTTTCCTCTTTTTGGTGCTGTTCGGAGGAATCGGGCTGCAGTTTTTTCCCCTTGAGGTTCTGGGCGAATTTTTACATGCCCTGAAACCGGCCGGATTCTTAAGCCTGCTGGCAGTTTTCACCTTTGTTTTCACCTTTATCTCCTACCGAATCAGCGTTCTCATTCAGGAGCGTAAAGAATTCTAATTCCTGTGCGTTTTTTTCCATTCCTTTATTCGGAGAAGTCTTTCTTTGATTTCCCTTTCCTTTCCGGAATCGGTGGGATGGTAATAACATTGATTTTTCAAGCTGTCCGGCATGCACTGCATAACGGTCAGCTTTTCTTTTGTACTGTGTGCATACTGGTAGCCCTCCCCATAATGCAGCTCTTTCATCAGGCTGGTGGGAGAGTTTCTCAGTGCAAGGGGCACCGGCTCTGCTCTCTTTGCTTTCACATCTCCTTTGCACGCCTCGCAGGCCGTATAAAGGGCATTGGATTTAGGCGCCATGGATAAATAGATGACCGCATGAGTCAGATGAACGTCGCATTCCGGCAGACCCAGGAAATGGCAGGCCTGATAGGCGTCTACTGCCACATGGAGGGCATTGCTGTCCGCCATTCCCACATCCTCACTGGCGAAACGTATCAGACGTCTGGCGATATACAGCGGGTCTTCCCCTCCTTCCAGCATCCGGCACATCCAGTAAAGAGCCGCGTCGGGATCACTGTTTCGCATGGATTTATGCAGGGCAGAAATTAAATTGTAATGTTCTTCTCCCGTCTTATCATACAAAAGGGATTTCCGGCTGATGCACTGCTCCAGTCCCGAATCAGTGACCTCTGTCCCGTTTTCGTCCGTTTTTCCGTTTAGCACTGCCATCTCCAGAGTATTTAAAGCTGTCCTGGCGTCGCCGTTTGAAAAAGCGGCAATCGCCTTTAACTGCGTGTCTGTGATTTTAACTTTTTCCTTCCCGAAGCCCATGGGATGCTTTAAGGCATTATTCAAAAGCTTAAACAAATCCTGTTCTGTCAGCGGTTTCAGAACGAAAACCTTACACCGGGATAAAAGCGCCGCGTTTATCTCAAAAGAGGGATTCTCCGTGGTTGCGCCAATCAGAATAATGCTTCCTTTTTCCACAAAGGGAAGGAAAGCGTCCTGCTGCGCCTTATTAAACCGGTGAATTTCGTCTACAAATACCACCGTTTTTCGGCCCACCCGTCTCCTCTGTTCTGCGGTTTTCATAACTTCTTTGATTTCTCTGATTCCGCTGGTCACAGCACTGAAATTAATAAATTCCGCCTCTGTTTTTCCGGCTATCATTCGAGCCAGAGTCGTCTTTCCTACCCCGGGCGGTCCCCAGAAGATCATAGATGAAATCAGATCTCTTTCTATTATCTGACGCAGTATTTTGCCCTCCCCCAGCAAATGCTCCTGCCCCACAAACTCTTCCAGACTGGAAGGACGAAGCCTGGTAGCAAGGGGAGACGTTTTTTGCGAATTGTCAAACAGTGTCAATTGTTCCATCTCCACAGATAACCCTCCTATTCCTTTCTATGCAAAAATTCAGGGTTTCCGGCACTGTTCAGTTCTGAATTTTTTATTGAACACACTGAACAGTTGTGTTATATTATAGAAAAAGGAACAACCGCCCACAAGGGGTTGACCGATTATAAGGATAGCAAGCCACCCTGAACCGTCCAAAGTACAAGGGTGGTTTTGCTATGTATGGCTACTTACAAAACGAAAATATGAATGTAAGCAATGCCAGAAGGAAAAGACCAAAGGTCATCAAATCCTTAAAATCAAAATGATTTTTCATAGGCATCACCCCCATTCTTTTGGAATGAGGTCAAGCCACCCTGTAACACGGTTGTTCCATGGCAAAATTCTACCATATTCTTATACCTCTGACAACTCACATAATCGCCATAGATAATTCTAAAAATCAAATAAAAAAAAGGCTATGTCGGAAATCATTCTGATTCTGATATAGCCTTTTTTCATACTCAGTGTTTTACAACGTTTTCAACTCTGAACAGTCCTTGATTTTACTGTATTTCTTAGAATTTGCCTGCCTTAGCAGCTTCCTCTACGGAAACGGCTACTGCTACGGTCATACCAACCATTGGGTTGTTTCCTGCACCGATTAAGCCCATCATTTCTACGTGAGCCGGTACGGAAGAAGAACCTGCAAACTGTGCGTCAGAGTGCATACGTCCTAAAGTATCTGTCATACCGTAGGAAGCCGGGCCTGCTGCCATGTTGTCCGGATGCAGAGTACGTCCTGTACCGCCGCCGGAAGCAACAGAGAAGTATTTCTTTCCTGCTTCTACGCATTCTTTCTTATAGGTACCTGCTACCGGGTGCTGGAAACGGGTCGGGTTTGTAGAGTTACCGGTAATGGAAACGTCTACGCCTTCTTTCCACATAATTGCAACGCCTTCACGAACGTCGTTTGCTCCGTAGCAGTTTACTTTTGCACGAAGTCCTTCAGAATAAGATTTGCGGAATACTTCTTTTAATTCTCCTGTAAAGTAATCATATTCTGTTTCCACATATGTAAATCCATTGATACGTGCAATGATCTGAGCGGCGTCTTTTCCTAAACCATTTAAGATAACGCGCAGTGGCTCTTTACGAACTTTGTTTGCTTTTTCTGCAATACCGATGGCACCTTCTGCTGCTGCAAAAGATTCATGTCCTGCCAGGAAAGCGAAACATTTTGTTTCTTCTTCCAGAAGCATTTTTCCAAGATTACCATGTCCCAGACCTACTTTACGCTGATCTGCTACGGATCCCGGAATACAGAAAGCCTGAAGACCTTCTCCGATTGCTGCTGCTGCATCTGCTGCTCTTGTGCATCCTTTCTTAATTGCAATCGCTGCACCTACGATATAAGCCCAACATGCATTTTCGAAGCAGATCGGCTGGATACCTTTAATCTGATTGTATACGTCCAGACCTGCATCTTTTGTAATTTTCTCAGCCTCTTCAATGGAAGAAATTCCATAGCTATTTAATACTGAGTTGATTTTATCAATTCTTCTCTCATATGATTCAAATAAAGCCATTCTTCTATCCTCCTATATCTTTCTATGGCAACGCTGTTTCTGTTCAGTATCGCGCATCCGGCTCTTACTGCTTACGCGGATCGATAATCTTCGCTGCGTCAGCAACACGTCCGTACTGGCCTTTTGCCTTTTCAAAAGCTGTGTTTGCGTCATCGCCTGCTTTCATAAAGTCCATCATTCTTCCGAAGTTTACATACTGATAACCAATAATGCAGTCTTCGTCATCCAGTGCAATACCTGTTACATAACCTTCTGCCATTTCCAAATAACGAGGTCCTTTTTTCAGAGTACCATACATGGTTCCAACCTGAGAACGAAGTCCTTTTCCAAGGTCTTCCAGTCCGGCTCCAACCGGCAGTCCTTCTTCAGAAAAAGCACTCTGAGAACGTCCGTAAACAATCTGCAAAAACAGTTCTCTCATAGCTGTGTTAATTGCGTCACATACAAGGTCAGTGTTCAGAGCCTCCAATACCGTTCTTCCAGGAAGAATTTCAGATGCCATAGCTGCAGAGTGAGTCATTCCTGAACATCCGATTGTCTCTACCAGTGCTTCCTGAATAATTCCTTCCTTTACGTTTAAAGTCAGTTTACAGGTTCCCTGCTGAGGTGCACACCAGCCCACACCGTGTGTTAAACCAGAAATATCCTTAATCTCTTTTGCTTTTACCCATTTTGCTTCTTCTGGAATAGGAGCTGCACCATGAGCAACGCCCTGAGCAACTGGGCACATCATTTCTACTTCATGTGAATAAATCATTGTAATACTCCTTTCAAATGTTGATTGGCTTATTCGTTGTTATTGAGCGATAACAACCTAGAAGTATTTTCTCACAAAATAGAAAAATAGTCCAGTCAAAAATTGTAAAAAATACGGAGACTTGCATCATGCAAATCTCCGTATTTGTTATTCTATGTTTTCTTCCCGCGGCTCTTCTCCTTCCGGGGACTCTTCCTGGGCTTCCTTCATTCTTTTATGACGCAGATAGAAATAGTATCCTGACTCATAATAGGGAACGAACGCACAGAGAAGTACATGAAAGACTCTCATATTCCCCCTGGCGCGGTTTTCGAAAATCTGGTAATTTACCAGTCCGGTCAGAGTCACCACCACGATCTCAATCAGTCTGCTGAATATAGAAGTAATAATCAGGATAAACATCCAGGATCCAATGTCCCCTCCTACGGTATAGCCCCCTGCCGCAAGGTGGAGCACCGTTCTTAAAATATATCCGAACCACACTATCAGAACGAAGATGCCGATAATTCCTCTGGATAAAATAGGAATCACAGCCATCCAGATTCCCGGATTCTTCAGTTGCCTGTTTCCCAGGCGGATTTCCCCTGCTATCTGCCCGTGAAGATATTTCCTGAGCACCGGAATAAAGGCAAACCAGGGATTCTTAATCCCTTTTTCCATGGCTATATCATAGATTCCCAGACCATATAACAAATAACCGGCCAGACTGATTAACAGCCACAGCCCTGAAAACAGTACAAATAATAAAATAAAACCGGTTGTCACTATTGCATCCGCCATTTCTGTCTCCCCTTTCTGCTTTCCTTTGCTAAATTGAAATTTTAAATTCCAGTGCAGAGGTAAATTCCACCATACTTTATTTTTTGCAGATTTTACAGGAAATT
>NZ_NFJL01000029.1 GCF_002159835.1 Blautia sp. An249
TCCAGATACTTGTCATCAATCCCCGCTTTTTCTGCAATCTTTGTGATTGGCTCCATTGTACATTCCTGTGCAATTTCGATGTCAGTTTTGAATCCCATAGAAAAAACCTCCTTTTACCATTTCGTAAAATTTTTATTAAAACAGGTGTTCCTGTTTTTTATGAAAGAACTTTTAAAAAAGATTTAAGTGAACCGATAATTACATCCCCCATCACGGCCATATCCTCTGCCTCAAAGGACGCCGGAAAATTATCGGAAAACAGTATTTGTGAGGAAGGCGGAAATTCATCGTCTCCTTCCCATAAGATTAATTGGATATGATAATTTTTCACAATTTCAATCTCATAGGAACAGTCTCCGAATTTGATTTTCTCTCCCCCGATATGCTCCATGATTTTTGCAAAATCAGCAAGCCGGTTTCCATATGTGAAGGCCAGTCTTTTAATGCATCGTCCGTCAAACTGTCTTAAATAAACTTCTCCCCAGGGCATCTCCCTGTAAGTCTTATATTTTCCCGAAGATTTTGTATCATTTCCATTTAACAGGAAACGGATGACCAGGATCTTTGCATAAATCATTTCTTCCAGAGGATAAAATCCTCTCTCATCTTCTATATGGTTTACCTGAAAATCCGGCCAGGTAATCTGATAGGTACTTCCAAGGAAATATAAGGTCAGTCTCCTGCTCTCTTCCTCATAAGGAATCTGCAGCCTCTGAGCGATTTCTTTGGGATCCGCTTTTTGATACAGTTCCAGATAATGCTCCCAGGGCATTCTTTCCTTACTGTCCTTTTCGTAGTTTAAATCTTTTAAATTAAAAGCCATTCTTTTGTCCTGCCTGTCTTAGTTTTTCATATTTTCCATAACCGAAGGGAACATGGTTGTGTCTGTATGCGGGATAAAGCAAGCCCCTACAAATTCATCCATATAAGACGGAATTGCCGACAGCTCCATATAGGTCATATTGGATGCCAGCTCATAGGTCTTTCTTTCGGCCTGTGTGGAAAGGAGCATCGCATAAGCTCCGCAAAGAGAAGAGTTTCCGATGTAGTGGAATTTCTCAATGGGAATATCCGGGAACATCCCGATATTGACCGCATTTTTCATATTGATTCCACTTCCGATTCCTCCGGCTACATATACATCATCGATCATGGATACGTCGAAATCCAGAGAACTCAGCATGGTACGGATAGCGGAGAAGATAGCTCCTTTGGCGCGGATGAAGTTATCAATATCCGTCTCTGTGATTTCCACGTCTTTTACGGATCCGGCCTCCTCTTCAAAAGCCAGAACATAACTTCCCATACCAAATTCGTCGTGTTTTATCCTCTTTCCTTCCCTTATAAACTTTCCTTTCGGATTAATGATTTCACACATAAAAAGCTCGCTGATTACATCGATAATCCCGGAACCGCAAAGGCCGATGGGTTTGGTTCCCTCTTCTCCCACTACCGTAAATGTTGGTTCCATGGTTTCTTTATCAATGGTGCAGGCTTCTATGGCTCCGTCAGTCGCTCTCATTCCGCAGCTGATATCGCCGCCTTCAAAAGCCGGTCCCGCTGAGCAGGCGCAGCTCATCATAAAATCAGAATTTCCGAAAACCAGCTCTCCGTTAGTTCCCAGGTCAATAAACAGGGAAAACTCCGGCCGGTTCCAGATCATACTGATTAATGTTCCGGCAGTAATGTCGCCTCCGACGTAACTGCCGATGTTCGGCGCCACAATAATATGGGCGTCTGGATTAATATCAATTCCCACATCAGATGCGAAGAGGGAATTTGTTTTAAAGAATGCGGGAATATAGGGTTCCATTCTGAGAGGATCCGCGTTAATTCCTGCAAACAGATGATTCATGGTTGTATTGGATGCAACACTCATACGGTAAATCTGACTTCTGGGAATTCCTGCATTTCTGCACATCTCCCGAACCATAGGATTGATTGTCTCCTTTATAATCGCATCCTGTAATTTTCTTTTGCCTCCTGGCTTCTGAGATTCAATAATACGGTTGATCACATCTGCTCCATACCGAATCTGTCCGTTTCCGGCAGAACCTTTAGCCAGTATTTCTCCATTTTCCATGTTGATAATTACGGCTGATACGGTTGTGGTTCCGATATCTACCGCTAATCCTGCAACTACAACTTCCTCCTGACTTCCGAATACATCGTAAACAAACATATCGTTGGGAGTTGTACGCAGTACACATTTTATATCAAAATGATTTTCCCTTAATACATCCGGGAGTTTCTTTAAAACGGCATAAGGAATTCTTACCCGCTTAATGTTCAGAAAACGTCTCAGCGCTCTGGTCAGACGCTCGTTATCCGGCATCGTATCGTCCAGAGTCGGCTCATCCATCTTTACTTCTACTATATCTAAACTATTAGTCAGTGGAATTCCTGCAAATTCCACATCCGCTTTCGCTCTTTCAAAAATGGCTATTTCCTCTTTTGAGCTTAAATCCGCAACTTTCATTCTGCTTTTATAAGCAGACGCAATATCTGGCACAATTACGGTTACATCGTCGCAGACGGTGCTTACACACGCCAGTCTCCATCCTTGTTCGTACTCTTCATCTGATATATGAAGCGTCTTTTTCGAATCCAGCCCTCCGCTTTTTAACTGCACCCGACATTTCCCACAGGAAGCATTTCCGGAACATGGAGCATCAATCGCTACATTTGCCTCTCTGGCTATTTCCAGAAGATTGTCTCCCTGGTTTGCATAAGTCTCAACTGAATTTCCATCCTCGAATGCAAACGTCACCTTAAACATAAAGGTATCCACCTTTCTCCATAGCCTTTTTCATTTTAGGGGACTAAAAGGCAGTGCCCCAGTCCCCTATCATCATGTTTATCCTATATGTTGTTCCTGTACTTTTTAGATTTCAAGATAAGAATCTGCATATAATGTATTGTCTTTGAATACATCACAGGATTTGATTGTTTCCATCAGTCTTAAATCACATGGATTTACGATTGCGGAAGTCAGACCCTGCATCATACACATAGCTACTAAAGCGGAATCCATAATCGGACGGATATGTTTTGGCATACCGTTGGAGTTATTGGATAATCCGCCTGTAGAATTCAGGCCCATATCAGAGAACATTTTAATAGCTTCCAGAACCTGCATCTGCTTGTCCTGCATACCTTTAACTACCAGGAATAACGGGTCAAACCATAAGTCCTGAGGATCCATTCCCAGACCCATACCTCTTTCCAGCATGTTCTGGCAATACATCATACGCTCGTCGTTGTCTGAAGGAATTCCTTCTGCGGAGCACAGAGCAATAACGATTGCATCATTTGCTGCTGCGAGGTCAATATTTTCGATTCTGCCGCCTGCATCTGCGGAGTTTACGATTGGTTTTCCTTTTGCTCTGTTGTATACAGAAATACCAGCTTCGATAGCTTTCTTATTTGCTGTATCCAGTGCAAGAGGAACGTTGTCGAAGTTTTCCTGAAGCAGTTTAACTGCCCATTTCATTAAATCTTCTCCATCGTTTTCAGCAGGTCCGATATTTACATCAAGATATGTAGCGCCAGCATCCAGCTGTTCCTTTGCTCTTTTTAAAATCGGCTCTGGATTTCTTGTTGCCATTGCTTCACGAATAACTGGTGAAATACAGTGAATTCTTTCCCCAATTGTCACAAATTTTGCCATACTTACGTTCTCCTTTACATTACATGTTATATTTGCCTGTTATGCCTGCATATCTTTTAAGAATTTTACAAGCTGTACAGCTTCTCTAGGTCCTACGATAATTTCCCATCCGGGAAGCTTCGCTTCAATGTCACCCTTTAAGACAGCTACTTTACCAGGAATAACCAGTTTTCTGCATTTAACCTTTGGCTCAACTTCTTCCTGAATGAATTTTGCTACTGTTGAGGAAGACAGTTTGCCGGCAGCCCATGCGGTTAATACGGATAATCCGCCTGCATCGCTGATTAACAGGTTACATGGAACACCGGAACGCTCCAGCTCGCCAGATACAACGAAATAGGTAAGAGCAAAGTCTACGGTTGTCAGGCAGAGAGAATTCTCGTCTGCGCCGTTCAGTGGATAGATACCCGGCTCTACTTTCATTGGTTTCTGAGGATCGGTAAATACATTCTGACGCAGTCCGTAAATCGGAAGTGCTTCTGCATAAGTCATCTGATCCATTACAACGATGGAACCATATTTCATGGTAAATACAGATGCCAGAGCAGCCTGCATATATTTATCTCCTGCTGCAACCTTTGTCAGGTTTACAATAGAAGGATAACCGAAAGTTCTGTCCTGATCTTTTACAGATGCACGACGAACCTGAACCGCATTTCCAAATGCTTCTTTTACGCTTGCTCCTGTTACGTCCAGAACTAAGTTCTTGTTTCCGGATTTCTCCAGTGCTGCAACTGTATCATATAATTCATTTAAGTCTTTTCCTGATACACCTAATACTACGCCTGCATCCGTTGCGACTTTACTCATTGCTTCATAGTTAGAAGCATTTGCACCGTTGAGGATCGGTTTGTTGGCTGCGCAGACAGCCAGAGCTTCTGCTGCCACATCCGCATCTTCACAATCCAGAACCAGAATTCTTCCTGTTTCGTTTGCTTTCTTAACAATATCCAGGAAATTATCTTTGTGTTCTCCACAATAAGCTACGTTGATCATTTCTACGAACATTCTCTCGCCGATACGTTCGTAATCTACTTTTTTAATTTCTTCAATCTTTGCATCTACTGCTGCCGCATCCATACAGCAATCCAGTTTTACTGCATATCTTGTCTTACTCACAAAAGTTTTTTCATGTCTGAAAAGAACGGTCTCACCGCCCAGGCTGTACTCTGCATCGCCTGTGCCGACTTTGATTGTCTTCATTGGCGGAGCAGTTGCCTCAGATAATGCGTCCAGCGCTTCCTGTGACATATGCGGACATGCGGAAATATCCATAGCGCCCTGTGCAACTTTCATAGAGAAAGCCATACATGTGGGGCATCCGCACTCCTTACAGTTTTTCTTTGGTGTCATTTTAAAGATCTGAATACCATTCAGTGCCATATCTTCTTCCTCCTATTATTCTTCAATTACACAAGTTCTTTAATCATCTTAGAAATGGTTGCCACAGACTGAGGATGTCTTAAAATAACTGCGTCAGAACCTGCTGCCAGGTCTGCTGCTGCTGTCATGATTTCCATATCGATTCCTCTTTCGTCCTGAGGTCCCCATTCCGGCATATCAGCTTCAGAAGCCATAGCCTCTTTCACGCTCCATGTCTCGGATGCAACTGGTGTAATAATAGGCATCTGGAGCATAGCATCATTCTGAGATAATGCTGCACCTTTAATACGGTCCATAGTGGATGCCACGTATTCATAACCGTATCCTGCACATGCGGTACCAACATTCATAACGATCTTCTTCGCGTCAACACCTAACTGTGTTGTCACAACGTTTAACTGTTTTGCAAGGTTGATGTCAACCGCTGATTCAGCGCCTACGATCTGGTTGTATGCCAGTCCGGCTGCTGCGCCGATTGCTTTGTAGTTTTCTTCTTTTTCAGCAAGGATCAGAACATTTTTACCCTGCAGAGCTTCTGCTACCTTCGGAAGCAGTTCTGCGTCTTTTTCTACGTTCTTGCATCCTTCCACAACTAACGGACAGTCAACTGCAGCTGCAACTTCGTTTACAATCGCAATTAATTCGTCCACAGATTTATCTGCTCCGTTTGGATCTCCGCCTTCCAGATACAGAGCTACAAAATCTGCGCCTTCCATTTCGGATGCCTTCTTTGCGATTTCGCCCATTGTGGCCGCGCCATCATAATAAGCTTTGATTCCTGCTGACATACCTTCTAAGCCCATATCAGTAATCTCAACACCTACCTTAGGTGCATTTTCTGCTGGAGCGTCAAAAGTATAGAATGGGAAAGTAGATCCTCCACCCAGTGTAACAGCTTTCTCTCCGCTTCCGATGGTAACTGTGTTAATCTGTGCATTAAACTTTTGTGGTTTCTGATTAAACGGCATTTCTCGTTAGCCTCCTTAATGAATTTTATTTGACGCACAACTATGCAGTTATACGCGCAGTATCTTCTATTTATTATACTACATCATTGGTTCCATTGACAAGGCAGGATGTTGATGTTCTGTCAAAAATGCAACCAATGTTTCCGGATCGGTGGCAATTGTTTCATCTCCGATCATGTCGGTAAAATTCTCAATGCCATACAGCTCTCTGGCTGTTTTATTCAACCGTTCCGCCACCGTCTCTTTTAATTCTTTCGGCATCCACACGATACGTTCAATACCGCCTTCTGCCTTCATAAATTTCTTAGAACCGATGAAATGTTTTCCATGGCCCATAAAACCTGGGGTCTGCACACCGCCGCCGGTCATGGACGCCATTTCCGGGAAGGTCATTCCCAGAGGAGTCATCCCTGCATATTCCCGGTTGGCGATCACCACTCCGTTGCTGAACGGTTCGATACCGCAGATACATTCGAAGCATCCGCAGGAGGTCATGGGATCCTGCATGATGGAATACAGGGTTACATGCTCCAGGGCACCCTGAGAGAATTTCTTCACCGCTTCATCCACGTCTTCATAGGCGCCCAGATTTTCATCAATCGGTTTCTCTTTGGTTACTATCTGGCAGGGGCCTGCCGGATCCAGTTCGTTGGTGGCTTTCGCATCCAGCCAGGATACGGCGCCGCACAGTCCCAGACGCTCCGGTGTGACGATACATACATGGGACGGGGAGAATGCCTGGCAGAGGATACAGCTGTAGTAAACGTCTACGGATTCATCGGTTAACGTCTCCAGTCTTGCATCTCTTCTATCAAACGCAGGAACGGCCACCTCATGACGGATTCTGGTACATTCTGCCGGATCAGTATAAATCTTCACCTGGCATTTATCTACCACCGCTTCAAATTCATTTTTCACCTGGGCATAAAGGACTTCTCCAATATGTTTTGCCCGAAATCCTGCTTCGTAAGCGTCCTTGCTGATACGGATACGGAACATATCTCTCTGTCCTGTATGGTAAACGCCTTCAATACAGTTGATGTAGTTATGGAACTTACGTTCAATAACCGGTTCGAAATCAGGCTGCATTTTCTTTCCGGCTACCTCTACCACATAGGCCAGACTGTGTTTGCTTCCCAGTTCAAACGTATCCACATCCGGTCCGATCACTTCAATTTTATGATCTTCTACCTCGTCCATTTCCTTTGTCTGCACCAGCTCGGCGCAGTCCACACGGGAACCATCGAATTCCACCTGCATATCGCCCCTGCGGATGATTTCTCCCTCAAAAGCGGATGCAAAAGCAACGGGAATATCGATGTTCGTAATTTTGATTTTAATATTTCTGGCTTCCAGAGATACTTTGTTAAAGTCTGCCACATTTGGGCAGGCAATTAAAGCGCCGGGAACTTCCACGATATTTTCATTTTCATTGGAAATTACCGGGAAGCCCAGTTTTATGGCTCCTGCACCTGCTGCCAGAATCACGTCGTCCACCGGTTTAAAGGCATTGACAAAAGCCGGTACACGTTCCGCCGTATAGCTCAGCAGGCTTCCTGCGTCGCCCGGTGTTATGTTTCCGAAAATAAGTGCAGCTCTCAGAGCCACAGAAACAACATGAATAACGGATGTTACATCTTTTCCAAGGGGAACGATTCTGAGATTATATCCCATCTTCAGACCCAATTCGGTCGCCTGTTCAATGATTCCTCCCACTAAGGTAACAAGGATTCCCTGTGCCTGATAACTCTTAATCAAATCGACACCTTCCTGTGCCGTAGGCGCTGAACCTAAAATTACAGCCACTCCGGGAATATCACCGGTTACAAGGGGAACGCCCAGTTCACGAATGACAGAGTCTGCCAAATGACCATAGCAGGGCTCTTCATAAGGTACCGCACCGTCCAGATACTTTAATGCTTCAATAAATTCTGCACACAAGGCTGTGGCAACTCCGGACATCAGAGCATCCTCCAGCTCATGTTCTCTGGTCATCAGACTTTTTACTACGGTTAAAGCCTCTCTTAACTCTCCCAGGGTCTTTACTTTCACACCGGTTACGGAATAATAGCAGGGAAGGCAGTATGCTGTATGCGGGAATCCCACAGCCTTGTCTTCTCCATGCTGAGAAATTGCATTTTCTACCGCCTCTGCAGTCAGTCCGTATACCGCATCGCTGCCGCTGAAAATTCTGTTAATCAACATTTTCCATTCATCTCCAATTCTTTTACTTTCTGAGAGCCGATTTCTGCTTTTACACTATGGGCTGCTGCAGAACATGTCTATCCTGCGGCAGCCCTTTTTCACTAATTACATCATTGGATCCAAACCTAATGCCGGATGGCCTTTTTCTGTTAAGAAAGCAACCAGTGTTTCCGGATCTTCTGCGATGGTTTCGTCTCCGATCATATCGGTAAAGTTTTCAATTCCATATAATTCTTTGGCTGTCTTGTTCAGACGTTCTGCCACAGTCTCTTTCAGTTCTTTCGGCATCCATACGATACGCTCAATACCGCCTTCTGCCTTCATGAATTTCTTAGAGCCGATGAAGTGTTTTCCATGTCCCATGAATCCCGGTGTCTGTACACCGCCGCCGGTCATGGACGCCATTTCCGGGAAGGTCATTCCCAGAGGAGTCATGCCCGCATATTCACGGTTGGCAATCACCACTCCGTTACTGAACGGTTCGATACCGCAGATACACTCGAAGCATCCGCAGGAGGTCATGGGATCCTGCATGATGGAATACAGGGTTACGTGCTCCAGGGCGCCCTGGGAGAATTTCTTCACCGCTTCATCCACGTCTTCGTAGGCGCCCAGATTTTCATCAATGGGACGTTCCTTGGTTACTACCTGGCAGGCGCCTGCCGGATCCAGTTCGTTGGTGGCTTTCGCATCCAGCCAGGATACGGCGCCGCACAGTCCCAGACGTTCCGGAGTTACGATACATACGTGGGACGGGGAGAATGCCTGGCAGAGGATACAGCTGTAGTAAACGTCTACGGATTCATCGGTCAGGGATTCCAGACGCTCGTCACGTTTGTCAAAGGTAGGAATTGCCACTTCATGGCGGATTCTGGTACATTCTGCCGGGTCGGTGTAAATCACAACTTCACACTTGTCCACAACGGCGTCAAATTCGTTCTTTACCTGGGAGTATAAAACTTCTCCGATATGTTTAATCTTAAATCCGGCGGCAAAGGCGTCTTTGCTGATACGGATTCTCTGCATATCTCTCTGGCCGGTGTGGTATACGCCTTCAATGCAGTTGATGTAGTTATGGAACTTACGCTCAATAACCGGTTCAAAGTCAGGCTGCATTTTCTTTCCGGCAACTTTTACCACATAGGCAATGCTGTTCTTGCTGCCCAGTTCCATGTCGTCCACTTCCGGACCAACCACGGTAATCTTGTGGTCTTCGATTTCGCTGGCTTCGCAGGTATGTACCAGTTCGGCACAGTCCACACGGGAACCGTCGAATTCCACCTGCATATCGCCGCGGCGGATGATTTCCCCTTCAAAGGCAGAAGCAAAGGCAACCGGAATATCAATGTTGGTAATTTTAATCTTAATATCGCGGGCTTCCAGGGAAGTTGCATTAAATTCTTCCACTTTCGGCTGTTTGATTAAGCTCTTCGGTACGGAAGGTGTATAGTCCATGTCGTTTGTCACAACCGGGAATCCATAATAGATAGCGCCTGCACCACAGGCAACCGTCTTTTCATCCAGCGGTGCAAATGCATTTACAAATGCACGGAAACGGTTGAAGGTATATTCCTGAAGGGCTTTCTTATCTCCAGGTGTGATATTACCGAAGATCATAGCAGTTCTGCAGGCTGCAGATACGGCATGGGCAACAGAAGAAATATTTTCTCCGATTGGGAATACACGTACGTTAAAGCCTGTCTTATAATTTGCTTCTTTTAACTGTTCGATAATTCCGCCTACCAGACATACGAAGTTACCCTGAGCCTGATAGCTCTTAACCAGTGCGCAGGCTTCTTCTACTGAAGGAGCAGCATTGATAATAACAGCAATACCAGGAATATCGCCGGTTACAAGGGGAACACCCAGTTCACGAATCTGAGCGTCTGTCATATGTCCCAGATACGGCTCTTCGTATGGTTTCTGGCCGTCCACATATTTCATAGCTTCAATTAACTCTGCTGATAAAGCTGTTGCAACACCGGAATTAAATGCAGAATCCAGTCTTCTCTCTCTCAGCATGATGGTTTTAATATAATCCAAAGCTTCTTTTGCTTCTTTTAATGTGGTGATTTTTGTGCCTGTTTCTGCATAGTAACAAGCCAGTGTGTATGCTGTATCCGGAAATCCCACAGCCTTATCTTCACCATATTTGGCAATGGCATCGTTTACAGCTTTTTCCGCTTCCGCGTACATGCTGTCATTTCCATTAAATACAATATCAAATAAAAGCACAGTTCTACCTCCTAATTTATCCGATCACTGGTGATCTATTTTCTCTTTGATTTTCACAATTTCATTGGTTACCGTCTCACTGAAGTCATAAGGGGATTTTCCCTGTCGATCAGCATCAATAACCTCGGTATTATAATGAACCATCCCAAGAAGGTCTTCCGCCGGAATCTTGGTGCGGATGAATTCTTCATCTTCTTCGTTGCGAACCTTATTAGCCACAACTTTTACCTGCCCCACTCCCAGATCGGAAGCCAGTCTTTTCACATTCTTATAAGTCTGGATGCTTCTTGCTCCCGGTTCAATGACTACGATAAACTCATCCATGCCCTCCGTGGTTCCACGGCCAAGATGCTCAAGGCCGGCCTCCATATCCAGGATAACCACGTCATCCCGGTGAAGAACCAGATTATTCAAAATTCTCTTCAGCATCACGTGTTCCGGACAAACACATCCGGCTCCGCCTGTCTCCACAGTTCCCAAAACTAACAGTTTCACTCCGTTACAGGTTTTTCCGTATGTGTCCGGAATGTCGTCTACTTTTGGGTTGACCCGGTAAAACTGATTTTGTGCATTGGCGCCGGTACGTTCTTCCACCAGCTTTCTCATTTTGGATATGGGAACAATGGAATCCAATGTTTCTTCATCAAATCCCAGCGCCAGTCCCAGATTTGCATCCGGATCCACATCCGCCGCCAGTACATTTTTTCCTTCTTCTGCATATAAACGTGCTAACGTTGCTGCAAAAGTCGTTTTTCCAACTCCGCCTTTACCGGTTACTGCAATTTTCATAAGTTATCGCGCCTTTCTTTTTCTTGTTAAATACCTAATGCTGTTCTCTTTTCTTCAATTCTTTCGATCATCAGATCACCTAATTTGTCAATATCATGTTCAACTGTGTATTTTGCCTCTACCCAGTCTTCCAGTCCGCCTTTTAACAGACCGTCTACAACATCGGAACCATATGCATAAGGCTCAACGCCAAGATATGTATCAATACCTGTTGCAACAACATAGTTACCGATGGATACGGCTTTTTCTGACATCCATTCAGGAGCACAGCCTACCAGCGGAATCTGAGAAATATTCCAGCCGGAGTCTTTTGCAATTCTGGAAGCCAGAACCATCATACGGCTGATATCAACACAAGATCCCATATGAAGTACAGGAGGAATATCTGCCAGTTCGCAGACACGTTTCAGACCTGCGCCGCAAAGATCTTTTGCTCTCTTGTCCATCAATCCTGCTTTCGCTGCTGCCTGTGCAGAACATCCGGAAACTACAAGAATAATATCATTTGCAATCAGTTTCTTCATCAGCTCAATATGTGCAGCGTCCGGACGAACCTTCGGGTTGTTACATCCAACCATTGCCACTGCACCGCGGAGTACGCCTGATTTCACACAGTCAACTAACGGAACCATGGTGCCCATTTCATCTACATGGGTGTTGGCTACGCCGTCCAGTTTCTTTTCGATCTGCTCTACAGAGAAACCTACGTATGCTTTCTGTTTCATATCAGGAATATAAACTAAATCGTTATTTCTGTTTTTGAAGTTTTCAATCGCAGTTTTAACGATCATTTTTGCGTTTTCCCCTGCTGTCTTTGCATTGAAGCGGATAAAATCAGAATCCGGCATCTGTGCTACAGGAGAGGTTGTGATAAACTTGGTATGGAAACATTTGCTTAATGGTCCAAGAGCCGGGAAGATACACTGTACGTCTACGACAATTGCCTCGCAGGCTCCTGTCAGAACAACATTTTCCTGCTGTAAGAAGTTACCTGCCATCGGTACGCCGCGGCGCATTGCAACTTCATTGGAGGTACAGCATACACCGGATACGGTAATTCCCTGTGCGCCCATGGATTTTGCATAATCAATCATTTCCTTGCTGTCTGCATATTCGCAGATCATTTCGGAAAGACTCGGATCATGACCATGTACTACGATGTTTACATTTTCTTTTACCATAACGCCTAAGTTGGCTTCTGTTTCTACTTCTCTCGGGGTACCGAATAAAACGTCAGAGAACTCAGTTCCCATCATGGAACCGCCCCATCCGTCTGACAGACCGGAACGCAGGGACTGACGAATCAGAGCTTCCGGAAGAGAAGAACATCCCATGTGAGTCATATGCATAGAGCAGGAAACTTCCCGGTCAATTGCTCTTGGCTCGATTTCTTCTCTCTTCCAGATTTCCTGGGTATGTTCCGGAGCACGTTTCAGGAAGATCAGTTTTCCGAATGGTTTACCATATTCCATCAGACCTTTTTCTGCTACTTCATGAGCTACATCATAAATGTCTCTTCCTTCTGTCTCTACACCGAACTCTTCTGCAAGACGCATCAGTTTTTCCGGATCTTTTACTTTGTAGTTTCCGTCCGCTGCTGTCTCATACAGAGTATGGGCGATCTCACGTCCGTGATCAGAGTGTGTTGCAGATCCGCCGGCTGTAAAACGAAGATAATTTCTTCCTACAATACCATGCACGTCACATCCGCAGATACCTTTCGGCGCTTTCTTCGTAATCCGGCAGGGACCCATGGAACAGATTCTGCAGCATACGCCGGATTCTCCGAATTTACAGTGAGGAGTCTGATTCTTAACACGAATCTGCCAAGCGTCCGCACCTACTTTCGCGCCTGTTTCCAACAATCGATTGGTAGCCGCTTCAAACTCGTCAACTGTAGTTAATTTGAATTCACTCATTATAAACCTCCTTCAAGTTTTGCACATTATGTACATTCTCATGATATAATTTATTCAACCGCCTGAAGGAGAACATCACATCCTCCCCCAGGGGTTATTTTTACCCACAATATTCCTTGCTGCATACACAGCAAGGAATATTCTTATAAGCCAAGCTTATCAACAATTTCATGCAAAGCTTTTTTCACCGGATTGTCATCAGGCAGACTGGCTGTCGGTTTCCCGTCACAGTCATATTCATAGACCTGATCATCCTGAGGCACAACTCCCAGTAAATCCAACCCCTGAATTTCTATTTCTTCTTTGATTCCATCATTCAGCACACCTTTGGGTGCCCGGTTCACAATCAGCCCAACTCTCTGGGGATGCATATCGCATTCTTCGATCAGTTTTGCAATACGGCCCACTGCCTGAATTCCTCTTCGGGAACAGTCGCTGACTAAAATCGCCGTCTGCATACTGGGAAGCACTCCTCTGCTGATATGCTCCATTCCGGCCTCATTGTCTACTACAATATAAGGATAATTATTCTGATATTTTGCAAGCTGTGCCTGTAAAAGTCCGTTTACATAGCAGTAGCAGCCTTTCCCCTGGGTTCTTCCCATTACCAGAAGATCAAAATCATCATCCTCAGCCAGCGCAGAATTGAAGCGGATTTCCGCCCAATCGGCCTTGGACACTCCTCTCGGAATCGGATTTTCTGACGCCATTTCCGCCCGTGCAATTTCCTCTCTCACTTCTCCCAGGGTGGTTTCAATCTCCACTCCCAGAACCTCGTTCAGATTGGAATTGGCATCAGCGTCCACAGCTAAAATAGGACCCTTTCCCTTTTCTCCCAAGTACTGTATCAACATTCCACATAAGGTAGTTTTTCCTACGCCGCCTTTTCCTGCGACTGCAATTACATGTGCCATAAATCCGGCGCCTCCTGAATCTGAATTTTAAACAAGTGTACGAAGTCCGGATCTGTCAATGATTTCAGATACGTCTTTCCACTTATTTAATGCATACAGATGGATACCATTTACACCCAGTGCACGATATTCATCAATCTGCTTAATAGTATATTCAATACCTTCTTCTTTAAACTCTTTTACTTTCTTCTCATAGAACATATCAAACGGTTTGCCCTCAGCATCCTTCGGATTGAAAGGATTCGGGAACAGCCAATGTCTGGAAATCAGTCTGGAAAGTTCACGATCCATTACACAGCCGTTACGTGACAGAGCCATGTTAATGGTAGCTGCCTGATCCAGAATCGGCATGATGCCTACGTCTACCGGCATAGTTACGCCTGCGGTACGGATAGCATCCAGCCAGCGTTTGAACTGTTCCATATCCCAGCAAAGCTGTGTCATAATGTAGTCTGCTCCGTTATCCTGTTTCTGTTTCAGAACTGCAATGTCTGAATCCAGGCTGCGGCAGGAAATATGTCCTTCCGGAGAACCTGCTACTGCAATTTCAAATTTATCGCCATACTGATCTTTTACAAATTTTACAAGATCTGTAGCGTATTCGAAATCACCGCATGTGGTTGTTTCGCCCAGCGGAATATCGCCGCGCAGAGCCAGCATATGATCTACGCCTTCTTCCAGATACTGGTCAAGCTGCTCTTTGATTCCTTCTTTTGTGTTGCGGATAACGGTAAAGTGAGTAACAGGGATTGTGCCTGCCTTCTTAATCATCTGACAAACTTCTCTGTTGGCTCCTACGTTTCCGCCGCCTGCGCCGTATGTACAGGAAATGTATTCCGGATTATATTTGCTCAGATGTTCGATTGTTCCCGGAAGATTTGCCATACCTTTCTCTGTTTTCGGCGGAAAAAGCTCAAAGGAAAGGAGCATTTTCTCTTTCATCGCTTCTGCTAATTTCATAATTGCTACCTCCATTTTGTTTTTTCTTCTTAAATCTATCTAAGGCTTTACAGCCATAGGCTCTTTAATCAACCTCCAGCTTCACAATGCTGTTGGCCAGATCCACCATAAGAATTCTGCCTTCCACCTGGGTTTCCTCCCCCATAATGTCTCTCAGAATAATCTTTGTTCCATCCACATCAATACGGCTGACATTTTTCAGTATCACCGACTGATCGCTTTCTTTATATACTGTAGCCAGACACATGTCTGCTCCCTCCTTTATTTTGCTTACGCCGGCTATTTTTCAAGCTGCTCTTTCACCATACTCAGGGCCAGACTCAGTCTCATATTGCCTTTCTGAAAATCAGAAACCCCTTCCCGAATCATTCTGGCAGCATCGTCCATATTTAACTTCTGAAGGTTTTCCGCCATCTGATCCAGTTCCGCCGCATGATGTTCATTGTGCTGCAGCATATAGGTCAGAAGAGCCACCGTTTCATCCTGGCAGTTCCCTCCGTTCTGGCATCCGCCGCAGTGTTGGTGGGAATGTCCCTGTTCCTGGCTGCATCCATGCTCATGTCCGTGCTGAATGGCGTTGCCATTCTCGTCTTTTATTATGTGCATTTCAAGCTCCTTTCAATCAAAGTACCGGAACACATGCCCCGTGTCTCTGCTTTCTGATAATATTTTATCAATATGTAGTTATTATACAACGTTCCGCCTGCTATAGCAAGGAAATATTCTTAATTTTTTATGAAATACGCCAAAATTTTATGCAGTATCGCCATATTTTTTCTATACACGTCTTTATTTTAACATTGTCGTTATTTATTTAACGTTTTAAATTTTAGGATTTTGTAAAAGTTTATATGTTAATCGGACATATTTATGTGGTATACTGGGTAACAGAGTTTAGTTAAGGGAGGAATTTTTTTGAATAGCAAAACTGTTTTTTTAAACACAGACGAGGAAATGCCCTTATTGGGTTTAGGAGTATATAAAGCGGTTGGCGAAAACGAAGTGGAAACAGCAATTCTTCATGCTGCAGATGCAGGTTACAGACTGATTGATACAGCCTCTGCCTATGCCAATGAAGACGGCGTGGGACGGGGAATTGCACAGTGTGGAATCCCCCGTAAAGATCTTTTCATCACTACCAAAATCTGGAACAACGCACAGCGTCTGGGAGATATTACCGGAGCTTTTAACCGCAGCCTGGAACGGCTTCAGCTTGATTATATTGATTTGTATCTGATACACTGGCCTGTCCCCGGCTGTTTCCTGAACACCTGGAAAGAACTGGTAAAGCTGTACGAAAGCGGCCGTGTGCGCTCCATCGGAGTCAGCAATTTCGAAATCCGCCATCTGGAGGAACTGGCCTCTGTATCCGATGTGGTTCCCGCAGTAAATCAGATTGAATTTCATCCTTACTGGTACCAGAAGGAACTGCTGGAATACTGTAAATCAAAAGGAATCCAGGTACAGGCTTATGCACCTCTGGCCAGAGGCGCCTATCTGGATAATGATATTATCTGCGTACTGGCTACAAAATACGGCAAAACTCCTGCCCAGATCGGTCTTCGATGGGCTCTGCAGAAAGGGGTGGCCGTTATTCCCAAATCCACAAACCCTCAGAGAATCGTAAGCAACGGAGATATTTTCGATTTTGAAATCGAAGAAGAGGATATGGCATACATCGACCAGCTTAATCAGAATTTCAGAAGCGCAGGCATTCCTGAAGATTTGCAGGGAACGGCTTTTTAAGAAAAAGGCCGCCGGGTTTCCCTGTCACTACATAGAGATACCGTATCATTGTACGTAATAAAAACGTGTACAATGATACGGTATCTTTTTATCTCTCTTATTTCTTATTTTTCCCAGGGAAGCATGGGATTTTCCACCTTTTTGTCCCGCAGCATCAAATCTTTCACCGCTTCTGAAGCCGCCTTATCTTCAAACAGGACTTTATTTACTTCATTGATAATCGGCATCTCAACCTGATATTTCTCAGAAAGGCCTTTGGCAGCTTTCGCAGAATAAACGCCTTCCACCACCATCTTCACTTCGTCCATCGCCTCTTTCATGGTATAGCCTTTTCCCATCAGATACCCGGCTTTCCGGTTTCTGCTGTGTACGCTTGCACAGGTTACAATCAGATCGCCGATTCCGGACAGACCGTACAGTGTCTCCAGTCTGGCGCCCATGGCGACTCCCAGTCTGGCGATTTCTGCCATTCCTCTGGTAATTAACGCAGCTTTTGTATTATCTCCGTAACCCAGTCCGTCTGCGGTTCCGGCAGCCAGGGCGATTACATTTTTCAGAGAGCCGCCCAGTTCCACTCCCAGAATATCCGGAGTCGTGTAAACACGAAAGACCGGATTCATAAAAATCCCCTGCAGGTATTCTGCCGTTTCCTGTGTTCTGGCGCTGACGCATACGGTAGTCGGAAGTCCTCTTCCCACTTCTTCTGCATGGCTGGGGCCGGAGAGAACGGCCACATCTGCCTGAGGGATTTCCTGTTCAATAATCTCGCTGAGAGTCATAAAGCTTCCCTCTTCGATGCCTTTTGCCACATTCACAATCTTCTGGCCCTTCCGTACATAAGGGGCCATACTGTGGGACGTGCTTCTTGTAAAAGGAGAGGGCACCGCCAGAACTGCTACGTCCGGATCTTTGAGACATCCTTCCAAATCTGTGGTAATCTCCATATCTTCCGGCAGTTTCACCCCCGGAAGCTTGGACTCATGCTCCCTTTTTTCTTTCAGCATTTCCACCTCTTGTTCAATTACAGACCAGAGCGTTACCTCATGTCCGTTATTGCTGAGAAGCAGCGCCAGAGCAGTTCCCCAGCTCCCGGCCCCCAATACACTGATTTTTGCCATATTTACCTCTCTCCTTTCCTCTTCTTACTGAGATAAATTTTATTTTCTGTTCCTTTCAGCAGTCTGCCGATGTTTTGTCTGTGCCGGTAAAATGCCAGCACAGTCAGACCAAGCATCACTGCGTCTAATTCCAGGATATGGGCTTTATCCATTCCATACTGTCCCATCTGTCCCAGAATCACAATTCCCGCAAACGCCGCCGCATAAGCACTGAGAGAACACAGAGACACATAATGGGTGAGAAAATAAATGCTAAAGAAGATTACAGCGCAGAGAATAAAAAGTCTCCAGTCAAAAGCAAGCAAAAGTCCCACAGATGCCGCAATCCCCTTTCCTCCCCGAAATTTCAGATAAAACGGGAAATTATGTCCCAGTATACATCCGGCCGCCGCATACAGACTTAAAAGCGGCAGAATTTCCTTCTGAGATTCTCCGAAAACAGCTCTTACAATCAGTACCGAAATCACACATTTTAAACAGTCGCCCAGCAGCGTCAGGGCGCCCGCTTTCTTCCCCAATGTCCTTAAAGCATTGGTTGTTCCTGCATTTCCGCTTCCATGTTCCCGAATATCCATATGATGCATACGGCCGTAAATATAAGATGTCTGAAAGAGGCCGCATACATATCCGATAAGAAGACACAGTAACCGTTCCATTGTTTATTCTTTTTCCCCTCTCTCACGTATAATAAATTTCAGTGACGTCCCTCTGAAGCCAAAAGCATCCCGAATCCGGTTTTCCAGATACCGGACATAGGAAAAATGCATCAGCTCTTTGCTGTTAACAAAGACTACAAAGGTTGGCGGCTTCACTGCCACCTGCGTCATATAGTAAATTTTCAGACGTTTTCCTTTATCCGAAGGCGGCTGCTGCAGCGCCATAGCCTCTGTCAGAATTTCATTTAACACCCCGGTCTGGATACGAAGAGTCTGATTTTCAATGACCATATCAATGGTCTCATAAAGTCTCGGAAGCCGCAGTCCCGTTTTCGCTGATATGAAAATCAGCTCCGCATAAGGCATATAGGCCAGAACTTCCCGGACTTTCGCCGTATGCTTATATATGGTCTTGTCATCCTTTTCGATGGCGTCCCATTTATTTACGGCAATAATTACGCCTTTTCCTTTTTCATGGGCGATTCCCGCGATTTTTGCATCCTGTTCCGTAACACCTTCCGTGGCGTCAATCATAATCAGCACCACATCTGCCCGTTCCACAGCCGTCACCGTACGGATGACGCTGTATCTTTCAATATCTTCTTTGACTTTTCCCTTTCTTCTCAGCCCGGCTGTGTCAATAAAGATATATTCTTTTCCCTGCCATTTCACCCTGGTGTCAATGGCGTCTCTGGTGGTTCCGGCAATATCGGATACGATCACACGGTCTTCCCCGATTAATTTATTCACCAGGGAGGATTTTCCCACATTGGGTTTCCCCACAATTGCAATTTTCGGAATCTCTTCTTCCTCTTCCTGTTCCTTCTGCTGCGGGAAATGACGGACGATTTCGTCCAGCATGTCCCCGATTCCCAGACGGGATGCGGCTGAAACCGGCACCGGATCCCCGATTCCCAGATTATAAAACTCATAGACGTCTACCATAAATTTCTCGAAACTGTCTACCTTATTTACTACCAGTACCACCGGTTTCTTACTCCGGCGCAGCATATCCGCAACCTTCGCGTCTGCGTCTACCAGTCCCTGGCGGACGTCGGTAATAAACACGATTACGTCTGCCGTGTCTATGGCAATCTGCGCCTGTTCTCTCATCTGCGACAGAATCACATCACTGCTGTCCGGTTCGATACCACCGGTATCAATCATGGTAAAAGTCTTATCCAGCCAGGATACGTCTGCGTAAATTCTGTCTCTGGTTACTCCCGGCGTATCTTTTACAATAGATATTTTTTCTCCGGCTAATGCGTTAAACAGGGTGGATTTCCCCACATTCGGTCTTCCCACAATAGCCACTATTGGTTTGCTCATAAATTTGTCTCCTTCTTAATTTGGCATTTTCCCGGGGAGGTTCTAAAACTGCTTTTACAAAATCCTCTCCCCTGGTATCCACAATTACAATAGGAACTTTCAGTTCCTCCTTTAATTGGGCAACTGTCAGATCATCTAAAAAGACATCTTCTCCGCTGCGCAGCATATTGCAGGGGAGCAGAAGCTTTTCTCCCAGTTTTTGTCCCTGTAACTGTTCTATTAAATCTTTCCCGGTTATCAGTCCGGAAACTGTTATTTCCTCTCCGAAGTAAAAATTGGTAATGGGAAACACCTGAATGTCCACCTGGGGATATTTCTCCTGAATTCTCTTTATATGAGACTCCATAAAGGGAGTGGCCAGTTTCCCGGTAGCAATGGATGCTTTTATCTTTCGGCTGTCCCCTTCTCTCTTCTTCATCTCTTCCTTAATCTCTTCTTCCAGAAGGCGCAGCATTCCTACTCCGTTTTCATACTGGGGGTAACCGTCGTATCTGTCATCTGAGGGCAGTTCCTGCCCGGCCAGAATATACCATTCATCGGAAGCGTGAACAAAGTGAATCCCCCACTTTTTCTTCATTGCTTTCTGGAAACGGTGAATCGTCTCTAAAACTTCCCGTGCATCTTCTTTTGTAAAAGGCTCCAGTGGATACAATCCCTCACGGAATCTGGTCAGTCCTACCGGAACCACCGAAACGCTTTCCATTACCGGGGCAAATGCCGATAAATCCGTCAGGCTTCTCTCCAGCTCTTCCTTATCATTTATCCCTTTACACAGAACAATCTGTCCGTTTAACTCAATTCCCGCCTCATAAAGTCTGCGGATTTTCTCTAAAATATCTCCGGCAAACCGGTTGTGCAGCATCTGACACCGAAGCCTGGGGCTGGTGGTATGAACAGAAATATTGATAGGCGACAAATGATACTGGATCACCCGATCCAGATCCTCATCTTTCATATTGGTAAGAGTCACGTAATTCCCCTGAAGGAAAGAAAGTCTGGAGTCATCGTCCTTAAAGTACAGAGTTTCTCTCATTCCCGGAGGCATCTGATCAATAAAACAGAAGATACACCGATTGGAACAGGAACGGTACTCGTCCATCAGCCCGTTCTCAAATTCAATTCCCAGATCTTCTTCATATTCTTTTTCCACTTCCAGGAGCCACTCTTCCCCGTCTTCTTTTTCTATCAGAAGCTCTACATATTCTTCATTCATTAAATAATGATAATCAAAAACATCTCTGACCGGCGTATCATTCACCGCAAGAAGCTTATCCTTTGGCCGTAAACCCAGTTCTTCGCCAATACTTCCCGGCTTTACGCAGGCGATGATGTGCTTTTTTAGTTTCATTGAGGCATTATCTCCGTCATATTGATTTTCTTCCCTGTTTTCTCTCTTCATCCTTAGTATACAAGGATGCGTTTCTAAGGGCAAGACTTAATTCATACAGAGACTATCATACCAATTTCAGACGTAAAAAGCAATAAATTCCTTGACGGGGGTAGGGGCAAATGTTATAAATGTATTAGGATTCATAAATAAACAATAAGGGGCTGTTACAGAAATTCCATTTCTTTAACAGCCTTAATATACGGAGGACTCTTATGCCAAATATTGAATTATTGGAAAAATCAATGCCTGTTGCCCCAATAAAGATTGCCGCCCTGGCAGGATGTCAGGATTTAGCAAAGGAAGTCGATAAAAAATTAGTAAAATTTCGTAAAGAGCTGGTTACCCATAATCAAATTGGAATTACACCTCAGGGATACAGTGAAAAAACTTTTCTGGTTGACTGCGAATGCCCGCGTTTCGGAACCGGAGAAGGAAAAGGATACATCAAAGAATCCGTCCGCGGTGTGGACCTGTTTATTATGGTAGATATTACAAACTACAGCCTTACTTATAAAGTATGCGGACATGTGAACCACATGTCTCCTGATAACCACTACCAGGATTTAAAACGTATTATTTCCGCTGCAACGGGTAAGGCCCACAGAATTAATGTAATTATGCCTTTCCTGTATGAAGGACGCCAGCACAAACGCTCCAAGAGAGAATCTCTGGACTGCGCCCTTGCCCTGCGGGAACTCAGCGACATGGGAGTCTCCAATATTATCACCTTTGACGCCCACGATCCCCGGGTACAGAATGCCATCCCTCTGAAAGGGTTTGATAACTTCTTCCCCACCTATCAGTTCCTGAAAGCTCTGCTGCGCAGCGTACCGGATTTCAAACCGGACAACGATCATCTCATGATCATCAGCCCGGATGAAGGCGCTATGTCCAGAGCCGTATATTTCTCCAACATTCTGGGTGTGGATATGGGGATGTTCTATAAAAGAAGGGACTACTCCACCATCGTAAACGGAAAGAACCCCATCGTTGCCCATGAGTTCCTGGGAGATTCCGTAAACGGAAAAGACGTCATCATCATTGACGATATGATTTCTTCCGGTGAAAGTATGCTGGATGTGGCAAAACAGATTAAAGAACGCCATGCAAACCGTGTCTTTGTCTGCACCACCTACGGCCTTTTCACAGACGGTCTTGCAAAATTCGATGAATATTATGAGAAAGGGTATCTGGATAAAGTCATTACCACCAACCTAAATTACCGGGATCCGGAACTTTTGACACGCCCTTATTATGTAGAAGCCAATATGAGCAAATATCTGGCAAGTATCATGGATATTATTAACCACGACGTCTCCGTGGAAAAAGTCCGCTCCAGCAATACCAAGATTATTGATCTGATGAACAAAGTAAGAAATAACTAAGATGCAGCAAACAAAGAGTACAAGTCCTTCCTGAGCGAGGGACTTGTACTCTTTGCGTTTTTACCGGATTCCCAGAAAAGCTCCCAGGTTTCCTCTCTTCCCCTTTGAAGCTCTGTGAGAGAACAGAAAGTCGGGGTTACAGCAGGTGCAGATTCCCGGCATCTGAATATGTTCCGGAAGGATTCCCGCCTCCAGAAATACAAATTCATTGGCTTTCCATAAATCAAGCTGGTATTTCCCGTTTTCTTTTCTATAATACAGGGCTTCCTGCTGTTTTTCTGTGAAATGCTCCTGAAACTGCCTGATTACATCTTCGCTGACTTCATAACACTTCTGACAGATGGACGGCCCCACAGCCGCCAGCAGTTCTTCCGGTCTGGTGCCAAACTCTCTCTCCATGGCCTCCACAGTAACCTTTCCGATTTTCCCCACAGTTCCCTTCCAGCCGGAATGGGAAAGTCCCACGGCTTTGTGGACAGGATCTATGAAAAATAGGGGAACACAGTCTGCATAGAAGGTAGCCAGAACCACACCCGGCTCATTGGTAATCAGACCGTCCACATCCGTGAAATTTTTCGGCCTTGTTATTCCCTTTCCCCGATCCTGCTTTCCCACTCTCCTTACATTGGTGGTATGGGTCTGATCGGAGCAGACCAAATCCTCTTTTAAAAAGCCTATGGCTTCCGAAATTCTTCTGAAATTCTCCTGGACTGCTGTCTCTTCATCTCCTCTGGTAAAGCTTAAATTCATGGAGGAATACATTCCCTGACTGACTCCTCCCAGACGGGTACTAAACCCATGGACATACTCCTTCTGATCCTTCCAGCCAGGGTAAACCAGATAGATCAGGTCTCCTTTTTTCTCAGGAACCATGTGCTGCCCTTCCGGCAGACTCCAGATAATCTCCATCTTCATTCTCCTTTCACCTGCGGTAATCAAAAGCGTTGCGCAACAGCGTAATCTTCCGTCCGTCAACCCCTACCACATCGAAACGGCAGGGAACGTCTTCTCTGTATTGTTTCTGCATGAGATAGTGCAAAGCGGCTTTTGAAATTCTTCTCTGTTTTTGCGGGGTTACTGCTTCGATAGATCCTCCCCGGCTGTCTCCCGAACGGTACTTCACTTCCACAAAGACCAGATACTCTCCTTCTTTTGCAATCAGGTCAATTTCCCCCTGCCTGCACCGGTAATTGCGTTCTATAATCTCATAGCCCCGGCTTTCCAGAAACCGGGCCGCCGCTTCCTCATACCGGCTTCCAAGTTCCCGTTTATTCATATAAAATTCCCGATAAAGGACTGACGGTGAATCGGAGAAGGGCCGTATTTCTTCAGCGCCTCTATGTGAGCTGCCGCTCCGTATCCTTTATTGGAGGCAAATCCATACTCCGGCATCTGTTTATCGTATTCCGCCATCATCCGATCTCTGGTTACCTTAGCTACAATGCTGGCTGCCGCAATGGAAATGCTCTTTGCATCGCCTTTTATGATAGGCACCTGGGGAATCTCCACCTGAGGGATTGTAACCGCATCATTTAATAAAATCTGAGGTCTTACCGGCAGTTTGGAAATGGCCATCCGCATAGCTTCGTAGGTAGCATTCAGGATATTAATTTCATCAATTCTGGCCGGACTTGCCATTCCAATTCCAATTCCTACCGCTTCCTTTTCTATCTCCTGATACAGCTCTTCTCTTTTAGCTGCAGAAAGCTTTTTGGAATCGTTAATGTAGAGAATCTGACAGTCTTTCGGAAGAATTACCGCGCAGGCCACCACCGGTCCTGCCAGAGGGCCCCTTCCTACTTCGTCAATTCCGCAGACGTATCCCATGTGTTCATATTCTCTTTCATACTGCTTCATCTGCTCTGTCCGCTGCCGTTCCAGCTCCAGTTTTTCTTCCTGCTTTTTATACTTTTCCAGCAGGTTTTTTACGCCTTTTCTCTCATCCGAAGCGTACTTTTCATACAGTTTTTTCCACCCGGCCGCAGGCATATTTTCAAACTCTTTTTTAATACTTCCAATGGTAATCATCATGCCTTCTCCTGATTCAGAGGAACGTCTTCCAGGGTGATTCTTCCCAGTTTCCCGCTTCTGAAATCATCTAATAAAATCCCTGCTGCCTTGCTGTAGTCCAGTTCCTGTCCTTTCAAAATACAGTTTCTGCTCTCTGCAACAGCCTCCAAAACAGCAACCGGCTTTCCTTCTTCTGAGATTCCATAACGCTCTGTGAGAGCTCCCGGATAACGGGTGCACAGATTCTCAATAAGCAGAAGAGAAAGTTCATCTATATTCAGTATATCATCTTTAATAGAACCGATAAAGGCCAGCCTCACACCCACAGCCTGGTCTTCAAACTTGGGCCATAAAATCCCCGGCGTATCCAGAAGTTCCACGTTTTTATTGAGGCGGATCCACTGTTTTCCTTTGGTTACTCCCGGCTTGTTTCCGGTTTTCGCACAGGCTCTTCCTGCAAAGGTGTTGATAAAAGTGGATTTCCCCACATTGGGAATTCCCACTACCATGGCACGGATAGGACGGTTTTTAATTCCCCGGCGTCTGTCTCTTTCTATTTTCTCCTTGCAGGCCTCCAGAATAATTCCCTGCAGGCTTTTCACCCCTGCTCCTGATTTGGAATTTATTTTCGCCACAAAAAAACCTTTCTCCTGGAAATACCTGGCCCATTTTTCATTTGCAGCATCGTCTGATAGGTCTGATTTATTCAGTAAAATTAATCTCGCTTTGTTCTTTCCCAGCTCATCAATATCCGGATTCCGGCTGGATAACGGAACTCTGGCATCAACCAGTTCGATTACCAGATCGATTAATTTCATATCTTCCTGCATCATCCGTCTGGCCTTTGTCATATGGCCGGGATACCACTGTACATTCATTTTTCTACCTCTATTTCTTCATAAATCCAATTTCTTTTAAGGGAGAGATCTGAAACCAGATTTTCCCTTCTATGTATGCTTTCTTTACAATTCCAATGTCTCCGTGACGGCTGTCTTCGCTGTTATTGCGGTTGTCTCCCAGGACGAAATATTCCCCGGTTCCCAGAGAAATGGGATCCTGCGCATTCCCTCCGTGATTCATAGAAGGAAAACTCTTTCCTTCCACATATACTTCGCCGTCAATCAGGATTTGTCCGTCTTTAATCTGAACCGTTTCTCCGGGAAGTCCAATGACTCTCCGAATATGAAGAGCCGCTTCATCGCTGGCATTCGTTTTAAAAACAATCAGATCTTCCCGTTGGGGATCTCCTATTTTATACGACATCCGGTTCATAAAAAATCGTTCCCCTGTTGAAATCGTAGGTTCCATGGATCCTTCCTGCATGGTCACGGTCTGAAAGAAGAGAATTGCCGTTACAGCCCCGAAAAACAGAACCACCAGAATTTGAAAGACCCATTTTAAAATTTTTTTCACTGCTTCCTGTTCGCAGAAATGCTTTAAATTCTGTAATTTCTCACTTTGTATTTTCTTCATGACTTCCTCTGCCTCATGATTGAAAAAGAGAGTGTTGCAACAACTACAACACTCTCCGTTTGTCAAAACTTATTTTACTATTTCTTTTACTTTGGCTGCTTTACCAACACGATCTCTTAAGTAATTTAATTTTGCACGTCTTACTTTACCGCGTCTTACAACCTCTACTTTTACAACATGTGGAGAATGTAACGGCCATGTTTTTTCCACACCTACACCATTGGATGTTTTTCTTACAGTAAATGTGGCACGGTTGCTTCCACCCTGTTTCTTTAATACAGTTCCTTCGAATACCTGAATTCTTTCACGGTTACCTTCTTTGATTAAAGCGTGTACTCTTACCGTATCTCCTGTTTTAAATTCCGGTACTTCTTTTTTCAGCTGTTCTGCTTCAATGTTTTTAATGATGTCGTTCATTTTATTCTCTCCTATTCTTCTGGATGTTCTTAATACAGTATCTGTAACAGAGGACCATCTTTTTATTCACAACGTAAGTCATTATACAATAAAACCCGTCTATTGACAAGTGTTTTTTACTGCTTTTCAAGTTTTTGCGCCATTTCCCAAATTCCCTTTCCCACATCTTCGGGACAATGGGCGTCTGAAGCCGTTTCAATGGGAACCTGCTCTCTCTGGAAAACAGCCAGCATCTGAGGATTCATTCCCCTGTAAGCATATCCGTAATTATTGAACAGACCGCTGCTTTGTTCCGCATACATTCCCTGCTCCTTTAATTTTCCTGCCAGTCTGCCATAAGTTTCCTCCAAATCCCGGGAGGACTCCCGTCCAAAACATTTAATGGAATCGGGATGGGCCAGGCCGGTAAAAAGGCCGCTGTCAATCAGCTCCTCCATGAGTTCATAATATCTTTCATACTCCTGATCCGTATCTTTTCCTTCCCAGAGTTCTTTCTTATGGTCAAAGCCAAAGCCGTCTATCCAGTGAATGGAACCAGTGAGAAAATCAAGGGGCAGATCTTGGGTCTCTCTTTTTATAAACTCCTCCCAATCCGGGAAATAGCAAACCTCCAGTCCCCAGCGGACTTTCACCGGGAAGGACTCTTTCCTCATCTCTTCTGCCAGCTTCAGATAATCGGAGAGTCTCTGGCTCCCTCTCCCATCCAGCCAGGAATCAAAGTACCCATTCGTACCGTACAGATGGCGGTACATAGGCAGAAACTCCCGGAAACGGTGGGTATGTTCCAGTAAATAGATTTCATCCAGCCCCTTCTTTTGGGCCTGGGAAACAAATTTCATCACCCAGTCCTTCGTATATGTGCCTCTCTCCAGATGAATATGGACGTCCTTTAACATTTCTTAACGCTCCTTCTTTAAGTTCTTCGCAAGCCGAATCATCTTTCTGTAAATAAAAAACCCTCTTCCAAGCTGCACTGCTACCGTAACACTCATAATGCCCACAGCAATGCTTCCGGCAAACAAAAGGGTATATGTTCCCTCCTGCACAAATCCATGCCAGTCATACCGCATCGCAGCGCTCATGGTTCTGTATAGCCCTCCTCCTGGTATCAGAGGAATGGAGGAGGCCACTAAAAAGACAGTAACCGGCGTTTTTCTCTTTCTGGCCATAATTTCCGAATATACAGTCATAGCAAAAGACGCTCCGATGGCGCATAAATAAATGTTGGAAGTCCCTTTCCCCAGCCCCAGGTAAACACCCCAGGCCAGCAGTCCTCCCAGAGAAGCAAACCACAGATTTCTTCCCCGCATCTGAAATAACATGGCAAATCCCAGAGATCCCAGAAAAGCCATGACAAGCTGAATCATCTCTCCCATTTTTTCTTATGAAAACCTTTCTTTTCTTCTCTAAAATAAATATCCGGATAACAGAAATCCCAGCGCTATGGTAATTGCCAGCAAAATAGATTCTGAAAATTTTATCAGACCGGTTACCATATCTCCTTTAAACATATCCCGAATGGCATTGGTAAAGGCAAGCCCCGGAATAAACAGCATAATATTTCCAATGCTGATCTTATCTACGTAATCCCCGACTCCCAGGGAAACGAAAAGATTGGCGCATAATCCTCCTATCACTGAACACAGCATGGCAAGAACGAAAAAATTAATATGCAGTTTCTTCAGCGCAGCTTCCTCACATTTTAAAATAAGCCCGATGATGGCGGAAGCAATCATATCCTTCCAGGTCCCTCCGAAAAAAACGGCAAAAGATCCGGAGATTAAAGCATAAGTGACAAGCTGCATGGGAAAGGAATAGCCCGGTGTTTTTAAAATAGTATCCAGTTCCTCCTGGATTCTGGAAAACTCCGGCTTTTCCGCACAGATCCTTCTGGATAAATCGTTGAGTTTCTCCAGCAAAGTAAAATCCGTCCTTACTGACTGGATTCTCCGCGTCTGTGTGCAGGTTCCAAAATCCTTTCCATAGATGGTTGCAACAATACAGGCGGTTATGGTAAATACATCTACCCGTTCCGCCCCGTATGCTTTGCAGATTCTGATAATCGTATCTTCCACCCTGCTTACCTCTGCTCCCCCGGTAAGCAGATATTCGCCGATAATCATGGCGCAATATAGATATTCTTCCTCATAAGTCCTCATGTTCTCTCCTGCCCCTGTAAACGGACCTTAGCCAAGAGCTACGTCCAATATCATCATTACAATAAATCCCGCCGCAAAGCCGATAGTCGCCAGGTTGCTGTGAGCTCCCTGGGAGGCTTCCGGTATCAGTTCTTCCACTACCACATAAATCATCGCTCCTGCCGCAAACGCCAGAAAATACGGAAGAAAGGCAGATAACTGACTGGAAAGCAGGATCATAATCAAAGCTCCCACCGGTTCAACCGCTCCTGATAAAGTTCCATAAAAGAACGCCTTCCCTTTGCTCATCTGATCCTCTGACTTTAACGGCATAGATATAATCGCTCCTTCCGGGAAATTCTGAATGGCAATTCCCAGAGTCAGTGCAAGGGCCCCCGCATACGTAATCTCATGATTTCCCGTAAGCATTCCCGCAAAAGCAACCCCTACTGCCATTCCTTCCGGAATATTGTGAAGGGTTACTGCAAGGACAAGCATGGTCGTTTTTTTTAGTGTGCATTTTACACCCTCCGGACAGGAACTTCCCATATGCAGATGGGGAATCAGTTTATCCATCAGAAGCAGAAATCCGATGCCCGCGGCAAATCCCACGGCCGCAGGAACAAAGGCAAACCGCCCCATATCTTCCGCCATATCCATAGCCGGTATCAGCAAAGACCACACCGAAGCGGCCACCATAATCCCCGATGCAAAACCCAGAAGGCTCTTCTGCATGTAGGATTTCATCTCATTCTTCAGGAAAAAGACGCAGGCAGCGCCGGCTGAAGTTCCTATAAACGGCAGCATAATTCCTAATAATATTTTCATAAATTCATCTCCTTACTGTATTTATAATATCAGATTTCCCTGGAAAAGGATACAAAAATCTGGGTTAAAATATTCCTTTCGTGCCTGCAAACGTTTGCGCTTTTTCCTGCATATTTGCCCTTTCATTTTTCGTATAATAAGGATACATAAGGAGGAAACTACATGACTTTAAAGGACATTGCCAAAGAAGCCGGCGTATCCATTTCAACGGTATCCCGCGTCATAAACAACAAAGCATGCAACGCTGCCAGCAAAGATACTCAGGATAAAATCTGGTCCATTGTAAGAAAAACAGGCTACACGCCCAACCCGGCAGCTCAGACCCTGAAAAAAGGAAACGCCCTCGTAAACTCTGACAAACCTACCCGCTTCATCGACTGTCTTCAGGCCAGAAGCACAAACATCGACGCCGATCCCTTTTTCTTCGAACTGGAAAGGGCCATCGAACAGGAGGCATTTAATCACAATTGTATTGTAAAACGCTCCTTTGCTCCGGCTGACATTCGGGATATGAAAGAAATCACCAGTCTCCAGGGAAATCTCGCCGACGGGGTGGTGATTTTAGGCCGATTCGGTTTTTCTCAGGCACAGATGAATTTCCTGAATGATACTTATAAAAACGTCATTTACGTGGGACTCAATCCCACCGACCTGAAATGTGATCAGGTCATCTGTAACGGATATGACGCCTCTGTTTCCGCTGTAAAATACCTCTTTGAACTGCGCCATAAGAAAATCGGATATATCGGAGAACAGAAAAATGAATGCCGCTTTCTGGGCTATAAAGACGCTCTTACCAAACTTAACCTCCCCTTTAGTATAACCAACACTGCCAATGTGATTCAGACCATCGACGGAGGGTATCAGGGGGCAAAGCAACTGATTCAGCGGGGCGTGGATATTTCCGCCGTCTTCTGTGCAAACGACTTAACCGCCATCGGCGCCATTAAAGGATTCTCCGAAAGTAAAAGAAATGTCCCGAAGGACATTTCCGTAATCAGTATCGATGATATTTCCATGGCTCAGTATCTGTCTCCCATGCTGACCACCATTCACGTTCCCATTGAAGAACTGGGAAAGATTGCCACTAAGACTCTGTTGGATCGGATTCAGTACGGCCACCGCCTGCCCTTAAAAATCGAACTGCCCTATTATATTGCCAAACGGGACAGCTGCCTGCGCTACCGCACCTGAAAAGGGAACCCTAAAGATGTCCGGAAGGGAACACCGTCCGCATTGTCAATTCCGCTGTATACGCCATGCAAATACTCCAACAGGAAATGGCCGAAGAAGAACACCACTTCTTCGGCATTAAGCCAAAATTTATTTCCTGCGCCAACCGCCCATATGTATATGACCTTCCGGGCTGCTGTCGTACTGTTCTAAAATCCGTTCCTCTTCTTTAGGATGCCCTACTCCAATAAAACAGGGCGTCATCCAGCCTTTGGGAACACCCAGTTTTTCCAGCACAATATCATGTTCTTTGTTCAGGGGAATACGCAGCGAATAACCCAAACCTTCATTGATTACAGCCAGCATCATATTTTCTGCTACGCACCAGGCGCTGGTAAGAGGATTGAGCTTACTGACCCATTCTCCATTCAGCCTGCTGCATTTAAATAGAGGGACAATTACGTAAGGGCAATTTACCAGCATCGTATACTGCCTCGGCATAGCATAGGCATACATTTCCTGTGCCAGATTAAGCTTTCTGTTTTCGTATCTGCCTGTATCAAATTTATCTGCAATGTATTTGGCATAGGCAAATGCCTTTTCTTTTTCTTCTTTTGTATGTAAAACGATAAACTGCCAATTTCGGTAATGATCCCATGTGGGAGCTTTCATTCCGGCGGCCAAAATCCTTTTTATCGTTTCAAAATCCACTTCTTGATCGCTCCATTCTCTGCTTGTTCTCCTTTTGTTGATCACTTCGTTAAACTCCATTTGTTACCCCTCCATCTCCTGGTTCACCAGTTTAGCCAGATTTTTTGTAAATATCCTGGATAAGTCAATCAACTGTTTCTGTTCCTCTGCCGTAAACATGGACATGGCTGTAACTTCTGCCCATGTAATATGACGGACTATTTTTTCACAATAAGCGCGGCCCGACTCTGTCATTTGCACCATTTTATTTCGTCTGTTTTCCGGTGTCTCCATAACTGTTACATAACTGTCTGACAGGAGATTTTTGATTATTACATTCACAGTTTGTTTGGATTGCAGGGTTCTCCGGCATATTTCTGTCTGTGTTATACCTTCCTCCGCATAAAAGAGGACATTTAATACCAGCAGCGTTTTCATCAGCATGCCATGGCGTTTTGCGTATTCATCATATAAAGCAAACTGTTCATCTCTGAACTTGCAATACAGGTACGCGTTTTTCTTTTCTTCTTTTTTCATAACTTACCGTCCTTAGTCTATTTCTTTACGGTCAATTTATTGACTAATTTAAGTATATCACTTTTTTGGGGGAATTCAAGACAGATTTCCAAAATAAGGAGATTTCCTCTGAATTTTTAGTACAAATCGAGTAGGAGGGAGTGATTAGCTCCCGTCCTCTCACACCACCGTGCGTACCGTTCGGTACACGGCGGTTTCAAT
>NZ_NFJL01000003.1 GCF_002159835.1 Blautia sp. An249
TAAAAATTTGACACAAAAAAAGCAGGTTTTATAAGGCCTACAAGTGATTTTTCATTTATTCAACTGTCAAACTCCCGGCCAGGCTCAGGAGATGGCAAAAGAGTTTCTGGAGAAAGGCAAAGATGAAAAAGAGATGGAACTGGAGGATGTCTTTGACCGGATTTTCGAGGAGGAGCAGAAAAAAAAGAAAGAAAAATCACAGAAACGGAAGGAATCCTGAAATCTGCTACTTGACAGAATTTCTTTTTACAGATAAAATAACAAAAGTATAAATAAGAAAAAGCAAGGAAAGTGTCAGTAGAAATAATTTTTCTATCAGAGAGAGGAGATCATCGGCTGAAAGTCACCTTTAGTTCAGAATTATTTTGAGATTCCCACTGGAGCTGCTTCTCTGAAAACAGTAGGAGATGCCGTTTGCTGCGCGTTAAGCAGATGAGTGCCTGCATAAGCAAAGAAGATATGCAGGAAACAGGGTGGTACCGCGAGATAGCTTCGTCCCTTTTGGGGATGGAGCTTTTTTATTTAATAGGAAACTGCGTTCCCTATTAAACAAAACGCTCCGCGTGGATCGCACTGCGTCGGAGTGGAAGAAGGCGCTTTGCGCCCCCGCCGCAGGCGGAGAATCCTGCGAGCAGGATTCTTTTTTATTTAAAAGATTGTTAAAAAAGTAAAGGAGAGAATAGAGACATGGATATGAAGCAGAAACTGGAAGCGCTTCATGAGGAAGCCAGGAAAAAGATTATGGAGTCGGGAAACCTGGATAAACTCAATGAAGTGAGAGTTGCCTATCTCGGAAAAAAAGGCGAACTGACAGCTATTTTAAAAAGTATGAAGGATGTGGCGCCGGAAGACCGTCCCAAGGTAGGACAGCTTGTCAATGAGACAAGAAGCCGGATTGAAGGACTTCTGGAAAACCATAAGAAAGCGCTGGCAGACGCAAAACGGGAAGCCCAGTTAAAGGCAGAAGTGATTGATGTGACACTTCCCGCTAAGAAAGCAAGAATCGGCCACCGCCATCCGAATACCATCGCACTGGAAGAAGTAGAGCGTATTTTCGTGGGAATGGGCTATGAAGTGGTAGAAGGTCCGGAAGTGGAATACCAGGACTACAACTTTACCAAACTGAATATCCCGGAGGATCATCCTGCCAGAGACGAACAGGATACTTTTTTCATTAATAAAGAAATCTGTCTGCGTTCTCAGACGTCTCCGGTACAGGCGCGTACCATGGAACAGGGAAAACTCCCGATTCGTATGATTGCGCCGGGAAGAGTGTTCCGTTCTGACGAAGTGGACGCGACCCATTCTCCTTCTTTCCATCAGATTGAAGGACTTGTGATTGATAAAAATATTACATTTGCAGATCTGAAGGGAACCCTGGAAGAGTTTGCTAAAGAATTATTCGGACCGGAAACAAAGACCAAGTTCCGTCCTCATCATTTCCCGTTTACAGAGCCAAGTGCAGAAGTGGATGTTTCCTGCTTCAAATGCGGCGGCAAAGGATGCCGTTTCTGTAAAGGATCCGGATGGATTGAGATTCTGGGCTGCGGCATGGTGCATCCAAACGTTCTGCGTATGTGCGGAATTGACCCGGAAGAATACACCGGATTTGCTTTCGGTGTGGGTCTTGAGAGAATTGCCCTGCTGAAATATGAAATTGATGATATGCGTCTCTTATACGAAAACGATATTCGTTTCCTGAACCAGTTCTAAGAGAACAGACGACCAGGCTTATAGGTAAAGAATGAAATAGAGAGGATTGGAAAAATGAATACTTCATTATCATGGATTAAAATGTATGTGCCGGATCTGGATGTCACGGCCCAGGAATATATGGATGCAATGACATTATCCGGTACAAAGGTAGAAGGTTATGAAATTTTAGATGCCGACCTGGATAAAATTATCATCGGCCAGATTGAAAAAATTGAGAAGCATCCGGATGCAGATAAACTGATTGTCTGCCAGGTAAACGTTGGAAAGGAAACCGTTCAGATTGTAACCGGAGCGCCCAATGTAAAAGAAGGCGATAAGATTCCGGTGGTACTGGACGGCGGAAGAGTGGCCGGAGGCCACGATGGAAAGAAGACACCGGGCGGAATTGAAATTAAAAAGGGCAAACTGCGCGGCGTGGAATCCTGCGGTATGATGTGTTCCATCGAGGAACTGGGAAGCAACCGGGAAATGTATCCGGAAGCTCCGGAAAACGGAATTTATATTTTCCCGGAAGATGCGGTTGTAGGAGAGAGTGCGGTAAAGGCTCTGGGACTGGATGACGTAGTTTTTGAATACGAAATCACCTCAAACCGTGTAGACTGTTACGGAGTTCTGGGAATTGCCAGAGAAGCTGCAGCGACCTTTAATAAAAAGTTCCATATGCCGGAGGTACAGGAAACTGGAAACAGCGAGAAAGCAGAGGATTATATCAAAGTAACAGTCAAAGATCCGGAGCTCTGCCCCAGATATTGCGCCAGAGTAGTAAAAAATGTGAAAATCGGTCCTTCTCCTAAATGGATGCAGAGATGTCTGGCTTCCAACGGAATCCGTCCCATTAACAACCTGGTAGATATTACCAACTATGTAATGGAAGAATATGGACAGCCCATGCATGCTTACGATCTGGATACCATCGAAGGCAGAGAGATTATTGTACGCCGGGCAGACAAAAATGAGAAATTTGTCACCCTGGACGGTCAGGAAAGAGAGATGGATGATTCTGTTTTAATGATCTGCGACGGAGAAAAAGCCGTGGGAATTGCCGGAATCATGGGTGGAGAAAACTCTATGATTACCGACCAGGTAAAAACTGTTTTATTTGAAGCAGCCTGCTTTAACGGAACCAATATCCGTCTGTCTTCTAAGAAAATCGGTCTTCGTACAGACGCTTCCGGAAAGTTCGAAAAAGGACTGGATCCCAACAATGCACAGGCAGCCATTGACCGTGCCTGCCAGTTAATGGAGGAGCTGGGCGCCGGTGAAGTTGTAGGCGGAATTGTAGACGTATGCAGCGAGACGAGAGAGCCTTCCCGGGTAAAATTCGAGCCGGAGAAAATCAATGCTCTTCTTGGAACCAGCCTTACGAAAGAAGAAATGCTGGACTACCTGAATCGGGTAGAGCTTTCTTATGATGAAGAAACCAATGAAATCGTGGCTCCTACTTTCCGTCAGGATATACATTGCATGGCAGATGTGGCAGAAGAAATTGTCCGTTTCTACGGTTATGACAAAGTACCTACAACTCTGCCGACCGGAGAGGCTACCACAGGAAAACTGTCCTTTAAACTGAGAATCGAAGAGATTGCCAGAGATATTGCAGAATACTGCGGATTCTCTCAGGGAATGACCTATTCTTTTGAAAGTCCGAAAGTATTTGACAAGCTGCTGCTTCCCCAGGACAGTCCTTTTAGACAGGCCATTCCCATCAGCAACCCTCTGGGAGAAGACTACAGTATTATGAGAACGATTTCCTTAAACGGAATGCTGACTTCCCTGGCTACCAATTATAACCGCAGAAACAAAGACGTGCGTCTTTATGAACTGGGGAATGTTTACCTTCCTGAAGAACTTCCCTTAAAAGAACTTCCTGACGAACGGATGAAATTCACCCTTGGCATGTACGGAAAAGGTGATTTCTTCGAAATGAAGGGCGTCTGCGAAGAATTCTTTGAAAAAGTGGGAATGAAAGACAAATTTACTTACGATCCCAATAGCGGAAAACCCTTCCTGCATCCGGGAAGACAGGCTGATATTTTCTATCAGGGAACTGTCGTAGGATATTTAGGCGAGGTACATCCTGTCGTGGCTGAGACTTATGGAATCGGAGAAAAAACGTATGTGGCAGTGATTGATATTCCCACAGTTCTGGAATATGCTTCTTTCAGTCACAAATATACGGGAATTGCCAAATATCCGGCTGTCACAAGGGATTTAAGTATGGTAGTTCCCAAAGAAGTTCTGGCCGGACAGATTGAAGATATTTTAAGACAGCGGGGCGGAAAAATTCTGGAAAGCTGCAGTTTATTTGACATCTACGAGGGAAGCCAGATTAAAAACGGTTATAAATCAATGGCTTATTCCCTTGTTTTCAGAGCCCATGACAAAACTCTGGAAGAATCAGAAATCAATGGTGCCATGAAGAAAATCTTAAACGGACTGACAGGTCTTGGAATAGAGTTGAGAAGTTGATATGAAATTATATATTATGCGTCACGGGGAGACGGTATGGAATAGTCTGAGAAAACTGCAGGGGACAGCCGACATCCCTTTAAATGAAAACGGAATCCGTCTGGCCGAAATCACCGGAAAGGCTCTGGCGGAGGTTCCCTTTGACTTCGCTGTTTCAAGTCCTTTAAGCCGGGCAGTGGAAACTGCCCGGCTGGTTCTGAAAGGAAGAGAGATTCCCATCTATACAGACGAACGTATCCGGGAGATTGATTTCGGAGAAATGGAAGGCAGCAGTATTGAAGACGGGATGAAAGGCGCTTACGGAGAGAACTACAAAAGATTTTTCCAGATGCCCTTTGCCTTTCAGGCGCCCAAAGGAGGAGAAAGTATCTGGGATATTTGTGCCAGAACCAAAGAATTCTGGGATGAACTGATACGGATTCCTGAATATCAGGAAAAAACCATTCTGATTACTGCCCACGGATGTGCAGTACGGGCGCTGCTTCAGACGGCTTACGGCGAAACCGGGGATTTCTGGCACGGAAAGGTCCCGCCTAACTGCAGCGTGAACATTCTGGAGGTAAAAGACCAAAAAGCGGTCTTTCTGGAAGAAGATAAGACCTATTATTAATTTGTGAAAGGTTCGGTACACAGGAATGAAGACATCTGATTTTTACTATGATTTACCCCAGGAGTTAATCGCGCAGGATCCTCTGGAAGATCGGAGTTCTTCCAGACTGCTGCACCTGGACAGAAACAGCGGGAAAATAGACCACGGAGTATTTTCCGATATTCTTTCGTATCTGAATCCGGGGGATTGTCTGGTAATTAATGATACAAAGGTAATCCCGGCCCGCCTTTACGGACATAAAGAAGACACAGGAGCTCTGATAGAGATTCTGCTTTTGAAGCGCAGGGAAAATAATATCTGGGAAACACTGGTGAAACCGGGAAAGAAAGCCCGCCCGGGTGCTAAAATTGTTTTCGGAAACGGGATTTTAAAGGGAGAAGTGCTGGATATTGTGGAAGAGGGAAACCGTCTGATACAGTTTACTTATGAAGGGATTTTTGAAGAGATCCTGGATCAGTTGGGAGAGATGCCTCTGCCCCCCTATATCACCCATAAGCTAAAAGACAAGAACCGTTATCAGACGGTATATGCAAAGCATGAAGGATCTGCGGCAGCGCCCACAGCCGGCCTTCACTTTACCAAAGAACTGCTGGAAAAAGTAGAGGCCATGGGTGTAAAGATCGCCCATGTCACCCTTCATGTGGGACTGGGCACATTTCGTCCGGTGAAAGTGGAGGACGTGGAGAAACATCACATGCATTCTGAGCTTTACATTGTGGAAGAAGATCAGGCTGAGATGATAAATGAAACGAAGAAAGCAGGAGGAAGGATTATCTGTGTAGGCACCACAAGCTGCCGGACACTGGAATCCGCCGCCCAAAAGGACGGATATTTAAAGGCAGGAAGCGGATGGACAGACATTTTTATCTATCCCGGTTATCAGTTTAAAATCATGGATGGTCTGATCACCAACTTCCATCTGCCGGAGTCCACCCTGTTAATGCTGGTATCCGCCTTTGCGGACAAAGAAAAGATCATGCATGCCTATGAAGAAGCTGTGAAAGAGCGTTACCGTTTCTTCTCTTTCGGGGATGCGATGTTTATAGGATGAACAGGGAGGGGTTATGAAAATACTGGACGGAAGACCTTATATCCCGCAGATTCGGAAACTGATTGAAGAATATACCAGCTGGCTGGGGAGAGATTTGACTTTTCAGAATCTGGAAGAAGAGTTGCGGGATCCGGCCAAAAAATATACTCCGCCTCAGGGAGAAGTGTTGGTGGCAGAGGAAGCCGGCCGGATTATCGGGATGATTGCCTATCACAGACATACAGATAGACGGTGTGAAATGAAACGATTGTATGTAAATCCGGAGTATCGGGGAAGAAACGCAGGGGAACGGCTGATCGAGACACTGATAGAACATGCAAAAGCGGCCGGCTATCAGGAAATGGTACTGGATTCTATTGTTTCGCTGCATGCAGCTATTCATCTGTATAAGAAATTTGGATTTCAGGAATGCGAGCCGTATTATGAAAATCCCATGAGCGACGCGATTTATATGAGAAGGGCATTGTAGAAAGCTGCAATGTCCTTTTGCAATTGGTGCTGCCCTGGTTCGGGAATCATAATTTGTCAGTAAATTTTTACATAAATTTAAAAAAGTATTAATTCCATAAATAAAAAAATATTGTAAATTGTTTATATAAAAGCGAATGATTATCCTATAAATTTATCACTTCATAGATTGTGACATTTTCGATAAAATATTCTAAAAGGAGAACGATTACTAAGGAAGGGCAGAAAAGTGGACAATAGTGTGAATGGGAAAATCAAGGAAATTGCGGTAAAATTGCGTAAAATACGGGAACTGAAAGGTCTGACCAGGGAGAAGTTCTGTGAGTCTCTGGGAGAAAACAGCGAATACTGGGGTCTGATTGAACGAGGAGAACAGCCAATCAGTCTGGCGAAACTTCTTCAGGTATGTGAAGTTTACAATATTCCCATAGAAAGTCTGATTACACTGGAGTATGACAAACTGGAAGACAGCCAGTTACGGCAGGATATTAATCATCTTCTGAGCCAGTGCAAAGGGAAACAACTGGAAGTGATTTTAAAATTTATTGAAGATATTGCCATGGCATTATAAACCCCCGGATACATAGAACGGCTTCGAACTATGTATTCGGGGCTTCTTTTGTATAGAGGAACACATAAAAAGCTATGTATATCCTCTATAATTATATAGTTTTCCGGGGAAGAGTGCAAGAGAAAACAAAAGATTGCCTTAAAATTTTGTAACTATTCAGCCATGCATCTCGGATTCCCGCAGCTACCGCTGCTCTACCGCCGCTTACGCGGCTGAATCCTCGATTACGGCTAAACGCCATATGTCTGCTGATGGCAAAATTCCTCTGCAAGCAAGCTTGCGTTGTATTTTTGCCATCAGCAGCCGCATGGCTGAATAATTACAAAATTTTGGGAATGGCTGAAATTTTTTCATAGAATAAAGGGAAGTGTAATTTCAGAAAGGCGATTGAGATGATAACCATAAGTCTCTGCATGATAGTAAAGGATGAAGAAGACACTCTTGAAAGATGCCTGGAAGGAGTGGGGGAATGTGTGGACGAAATAATCATAGTAGATACAGGCTCAAAAGACAATACAAAGGCCATTGCCGGAAAATATACGGATAAACTCTATGACTTTCCATGGATAAAGGATTTTTCCGCCGCCAGAAATTATGGATTTTCCAAAGCCACCAAAGAATATTGTATGTGGATGGATGCAGATGATATACTTTCTGCAGAAAATGCACAGGCACTGCTGGAACTGAAGCAGGAACTGACAACAGAAACAGATATTGTGATGATGCCTTACGAAACGGCGTTTGATGAAACCGGAGCGCCTGTATTCAGTTATTACAGAGAACGGATTGTGAAAAATCAGGAGAACTTTCGTTTTAAAGGCCGGGTTCATGAAGCCATTGCTCTGTCAGGGAAGATTTTCTATGCAGATATACCTGTCAGGCATCAGAAAACAAAAGAAGGGGACCATTTACGCAACCTGAATATCTATGAAGAAATGGAAAGAGAGGGAGAAAATTTTTCTCCAAGGGATTTCTATTATTACGGAAGAGAATTACTTACTCATAGAAGATATGAAAAAGGGATACGAATTTTGACTGCTTTTCTGAAGACTCCGGACGGATGGATTGAAAATAAAATCGATGCCACCCGCCAGCTTTCTTATTGTTACGAACAGACCGGAAGAAAAGAAGAGGCACTGAAAGCGCTGCTGGAAGGACTGGCGTATGATGTACCACGGGGAGAGACCTGTTGTGCTCTGGGAAGACACTTTTTGAATCAGGGACAATATGAGCAGGCAGTATTCTGGTATCAGCAGGCACTCTATTCTAAAAAGAATAAGACTACCGGAGCTTTTGTTGAGGAGGATTGTTATGGATTCCTTCCGGCTATCTCTCTGTGTATCTGTTATGATCGGATGGGAGATCAGAAAAAGGCAGAAATTTACAATGAACTTGCCGGAAGATACAAACCAGAATCCCCGTATTATCTGCAAAATAAGGAGTATTTTAAGAAAAAAGAGAACTCAGGGGCAAATTGAAAAAATGGACATATGATATAAAGAAACAAAAAAGAAGAAGGTTAATCATATGACATGGTTTCAAAATAGAAGAGAAAATCAGGAGATGCAGGAGCAGGAGAGACGGTGCTGCTGTCAGCCGAAACCGCCCTGCCCGCCGCCCTGTCCTCCTAATGTAACTGGCCCAACCGGCCCAACGGGTCCAACAGGTCCAACCGGCCCGACAGGTCCGACCGGTCCGACCGGATCAGGCGAAGGAACTGGTGCAACAGGCCCGACAGGTCCAACGGGTCCGACCGGTCCAACCGGCGAATTCGGAGCAACGGGTCCAACAGGTCCGACCGGTCCAACTGGTCCAACGGGTCCGACAGGTCCAAGCGGAGCAACAGGTCCAAGTGGAGCAACAGGTCCGACCGGCCCGACAGGTCCAAGCGGAGCAACAGGCCCAAGCGGAGCAACAGGTCCGACCGGCCCGACAGGTCCAAGCGGAGCAACAGGTCCAAGTGGAGCAACAGGTCCAAGCGGAGCAACAGGTCCAAGTGGAGCAACAGGTCCAAGCGGAGCAACAGGTCCGACCGGCCCGACAGGTCCAAGTGGAGCAACAGGCCCAACGGGTCCAACCGGTCCAACCGGCCCAACAGGTCCCACCGGAGACGACGGAGAAGCAGCCACCATTGCAGTAGGAACGGTAACAACAGGAGAACCGGGATCAAGTGCTACAGTAACCAACAGTGGGGATGAGAAGAATGCTATATTTGATTTCGTAATTCCCAAAGGAGATACAGGAGCCAGTGCATTGCCTCCGGAATTTCTGACCGCGTATTCTACTCCGGCACATCCCGGAACGTCAGGAGGAGCCCTGGTTTTTGATAAAAACGGGGTGACATTTGGAAATGCAGTGACGCACACAGAAGGAAGTACGGATTTTACTCTGAACGAGACAGGATATTACTGTGTATCCTTCCATGGAACAATAGCTTCTGTGAAAAATACGAAGTTCCCGGTTTCCATTCTTATTTATCTGCAGCAGCAGGGAACTCTTGTTCCCGGCGCCGCTGTGAGTCACATTTTCCATACAAGTCTGGAAAATGAAAATATCGCCTTTACTCAGATTATTCAGGTATCGGGGGTACCCAATACCATCAGAATAATAGGAGAAGGAGAAAATTTCCTTTACGCAGAAATCGGAATTGTGATTAAGAAAATCGGAAATTTATAATCGAAAAGAAGAAGGGCCGGATGTCAGGAAAGAGGGCATCCGGCCCGAATGAATATTGTATACAAAAAGATACATTCTTTTTTGCTACAAGATATTGATTTCTTTGAAGAGTAATGGTACTATATGTGCGTGTTAGGAAGAGATAACATCAGGAAACAACGGGGATTGCATGAAATTGGACGTTATGAGTGCAGAATCTTTTTGGGAAACCTGAAATACAGGAGGAACCAGCAGGATTTTATGTGAAATCTGTGTTTCATAAAAGAAAAAACAGGAGGTAATTTATGAGAGAAGAATGGACAGGCTTTCAGGAAGGAATCTGGGAAAAAGAAATTAATGTCAGAGACTTTATCCAGAAAAACTACACACCCTATGAAGGGGATGAAAGTTTTTTAACGGAAGCAACAGAGAGTACGAAAACTTTGTGGGCCCAGGTGATGGATTTAACAAAGCAGGAAAGAGAAAAAGGCGGAGTGCTTGATATGGACACCCGGATTATTTCCTCAATTACCTCTCATGGCCCCGGATATTTAGATAAAAATTTAGAAACCATTGTAGGATTCCAGACAGATAAACCCTTTAAACGTTCCTTACAGCCCTATGGCGGAATCCGTATGGCTGTAAAAGCGTGCGAAGACAACGGTTATCATGTGGATCCGGAAATTGTAGAGTTTTTTACAAAGCACAGAAAGACACACAACGAAGGAGTATTTGACGCATATACACCGGAGATGAGAGCGTGCCGTTCCAGCCATATTATTACCGGACTTCCGGATGCCTATGGCCGGGGACGTATTATCGGCGACTACCGCAGAGTGGCTCTTTATGGAATCGATCGTCTGATTGAGGATAAGCAGCATCAGAAAGATACCACAAGAACCATTATGTATTCCGATGTAACCAGACAGAGGGAAGAGCTGTCCGAGCAGATTAAAGCCCTGAAAGAGCTCAAAGAGCTTGGAAAGATTTACGGCTTTGATATTTCTGCACCGGCGAAGAACGTGCAGGAAGCCATTCAGTGGCTGTACTTCGGTTATCTTGCAGCGATTAAAGAACAAAACGGAGCGGCTATGTCTCTGGGACGTACTTCCACCTTCCTGGATATTTATGCAGAGAGAGACTTAAAGAACGGAACCTTTACCGAAGAGCAGATTCAGGAGTTCATCGACCATTTTATCATGAAACTGCGTCTGGTAAAATTCGCAAGAACACCGGAATATAATGCACTGTTCTCCGGAGATCCTACCTGGGTAACCGAATCCATCGGAGGTATGGGAATTGACGGACGTACACTGGTAACCAAGATGTCCTTCCGGTATCTGCATACTCTGGAAAATCTGGGAACAGCTCCGGAACCAAACCTGACGGTTCTCTGGTCAACCAGACTGCCTCAGAACTTTAAACGTTTCTGTGCGAAGACTTCCATCAGTTCTTCTTCCATTCAGTATGAGAATGATGATCTGATGCGCGTTACCCACGGAGATGATTACGCCATTGCCTGCTGCGTATCTTCCATGAGAGTAGGAAAAGAAATGCAGTTCTTCGGAGCAAGGGCAAACCTGGCAAAATGCCTCTTATACGCCATCAACGGCGGTGTGGATGAGGTCAGCAAAAAGCAGGTAGGACCGGAATACCGTCCGATTACTACCGAATATCTGGACTACGACGAAGTAATGAAGAAATTCCACGATATGATGAAATGGCTGGCAAGAGTCTATGTTAATACTCTTAATATCATTCACTATATGCATGATAAGTACTGCTACGAGAGAATTCAGATGGCTTTGCATGACAAAGACGTCACCCGCTGGTTTGCAACGGGAATTGCAGGACTTTCTGTTGTAGCCGACTCCTTATCCGCAATTAAATATGCCAAGGTGAAAACAATCCGTGATGAAAACGGAATTGTGGTTGACTATCAGGTAGAAGGAGACTTCCCGAAATACGGAAACGATGATGACCGGGTAGATTCCATTGCCTACGATATTGTCCATGACTTTATGGCATATGTAAAAGGAAACCATACGTACCGGGGAGGAATTCCTACCACTTCCATTCTGACCATTACTTCCAATGTGGTCTATGGAAAAGCCACAGGATCCACACCGGACGGAAGAAAAGCCGGAGAACCTTTCGCACCGGGAGCAAATCCCATGCACAGAAGAGATTCTCACGGAGCAGTCGCTTCTTTAAGCTCTGTATCCAAACTTCCGTTTAAAGATGCACAGGACGGAATTTCCAATACCTTCTCCATCATTCCGGGGGCTCTTGGAAAGGACGACGCTGTATTCTTTGACGACATTGCTTTTGAACTGGAACCTGACTGCGCCTGCTGTGAACCTAATTTAACAGTAGACGAAGAAGAATAAATATAAAAAAGAAAAGGAGACTGCGATATGAAGATTAGTGATGCTCAGATTGATAATCTGGTAGGTTTATTAGACGGTTACGCAGAAAAAGGCGGCCACCACTTAAATGTAAACGTATTTACAAAAGAAACCCTTCTGGATGCCCAGGCGCATCCGGAGAAATATCCTCAGTTGACTGTTCGTGTATCCGGATATGCAGTAAACTTCAACAAGCTGACAAAAGAGCAGCAGGACGAGGTTATTTCCAGAACCTTCCATGATGAAATCTAAAGAAGGATTCATCCATTCCATTGAAAGTTTCGGGACCGTTGACGGTCCCGGAATTCGTTTTGTCATCTTTTTTCAGGGATGTCCCATGAGATGCCAGTACTGTCATAATCCGGATACCTGGAATCCCGGGGGCGGGGAAAAAATGACGGTGGAGGAATTACTGAAAGAGTACGAAAAAAATAAGGGCTTTTATAAAACAGGGGGAATTACGGCAACAGGAGGAGAGCCTCTGATGCAGATGGAGTTTCTGACAGAGCTGTTTACCGAGGCGAAGAAGCGTCAGATTCATACCTGCCTGGATACTTCCGGCATTTTGTATACAGAAAAGAAGAAAGAAGCATTTCAGAATCTTTTTCAGGTGACGGATCTGGTTCTTTTAGATATAAAAAACAGCCGGGAAGAAGGACATCTGAAGCTGACCCGGCAGCCCCAAAAGCCGGTGCTGGAATTTGCCGATGCTCTGGCGAGAGCAAAGGTGCCTGTGATTATCCGGCATGTGATTGTGCCCGGGATTACAGATTCCAGAGAGGAATTAGAGGGCGTCGGTACATTAATCAGCCGCTACCCCAATCTGAAAGGGCTGGAAGTGCTGCCGTATCATACCATGGGGATAAAAAAATATGAAGAACTGGGACTTTCCTATCCCCTGGAAGGAGTAGAAAGTATGTCTAAAGAAGAGGCGAAAAACGCCCGGAAGATCATACTGGAAACTATTAAGAAAGAACGGATGAAAAGAATAAAAGAATAAAAGAATAAAAAACGAAAAAGGGACTGTCATGTGGCAGTCCCTTTTGCAGTATGGAAGCGGCGTGCAAAGTGTAAAAGCTTGTCACTCCTGACTGGTTTCAGCATCTTCTTCCTGGGAAGAAGTGTCGGCGCTTTGAGTATCAGAGGGAATCATCTGGGATAATTCCCCGACTTTGTCCAGAATACGGGAGGCTTCCTCTCCCTCTGCCGGAGTCGGCTGATAGTTATTATAATCTGAGGCCGATGAAATGGAGCAGGGAATGATATTGGTTACATTATCTTCCTGTACGCCTTCTGTGGTTACCGTGAAGGTCTGCTGGAAGATGATGGTATCCATGTCGCTGGGGTAGGCATTACCGCCAAAACAGAAGTTTCCCAGACTGTAAACAATATTTTTTCCATTGTAAACTTCAATTCCCTGCAGCACATGGGGATGATGTCCCACAACCAGGTCGGCGCCCTCGTCAATGGCCATATGTCCCAGTTGTCTCTGGTTTTCATCGGGCACGGTTTCTTTTTCATTTCCCCAGTGAAAGACAGCAATCACAAGCTGCGCCCCTTCGTTTTTTACTTTTGCGATGTTATCTTTTAACTGCTGCGCCCGTTCCATGTGATCGTTTAATTCATAGATTCCCACCAGTCCTACTTTGACTCCCTTTACCTCCATGACTGCAGTCTCGTCATAACCGAAATGGACAATTCCCGCGGCATCCAGGGCAGACAGAGTATCTGTATAACTCTGATCCCCGTAGTCGTGGCTGTGGTTGTTGGCCATATTGACAGCCTCCACAGAACTTCCTGAAAGGATTTGGGTATATTCGGGATCGGCCTTAAAGGCAAACAGTTTGTCTTCCCTTGTATCCAGAGTGGTTAAGGTACCCTCGAAATTGGCGATGGTCAGATCGTCGCTTTCAAAAATAGAACGAACATTCTGGAAAAAATAATCTGCTCCCTGACTTTCATAGTACGCATTCAGACTGGTACTGTAGTCAAAAGTTTCGTCTGTGCCAAGGGTACAGTCGCCCACCAGAGACAGGGTAAGAGAGACCGGCTCTGTCTGCTGGGGGACAGGGGTCAGAGACGTAGAAGTTTCTGCCTGGCCGGAAGAGGTATCTTTGGCAGTTTCCTGTATATCCCGGGAAACGGCGGGTTTCCCCGAAGAGGAGTCCTTAAAAACAGTAAAGAGAAGGATACCCGCAATCAGAGCGAGAACAACGCCGGCAGATGAAAGAGCAATGATTTTGTTCCTCCGATCCTGTTTCCCATACTTCGTTTCCTGATAGGCAGAAAGCGTTTTCTTCTTTAATTTTTTCATTCCTGTTACAATCCTCCCTCAAAATTGCTTTACGCTAATAACAAGATACTGATCTTCCCGAATTTTGTCAATATTTTAGAGAAAAAAAGGAAAAAGTAGGCGTATGAACAGAAGTCTGCTATAATAAGCAGGCAGGAAAAAGATGAAAGGATAAGATACAGGAGGATTTGCAGAATGCTTTATATAGGAAATCATACCTCTTCCTCTGCCGGTTATCTGGCAATGGGAAAGAGAACAGCCAAAAAAGACGGGAATACCTTTGCCTTTTTTACCAGAAATCCCAGAGGGGGCCGGGCGAAAGCCATACAGGAAGAAGATGTGGAGAAGTTTTTAAAACTGGCCAAAGAAGAGAAGTTCGGGAAATTAGTGGCCCATGCGCCCTATACCCTTAATGCCTGTGCGGCAAAAGAGGAGCTGAGAGTTTTTGCAAGAGAAACTATGGAAGATGATTTAAGGCGAATGGAATACACCCCCGGAAACTATTACAACTTCCATCCGGGAAGCCATGTGGGTCAGGGAGCTGAAAAAGGAATCCGGCTGATTGCCCAGGTGCTCAATGAAGTGCTGAAAGAGGAACAGACTACAACGGTTCTGCTGGAAACCATGTCCGGAAAAGGAACGGAGGTAGGCAGAAACTTTGAGGAACTGCAGGCAATTTTAGAGCAGGTAAACCTCCAGGAAAAGATGGGAGTCTGCCTGGATACCTGTCATGTGTGGGACGGGGGATACGATATTGTAAAAGATTTAGACAAAGTACTGGAGGAATTTGACAGAATCATCGGCCTGCACCGTCTGAAAGCCATTCATCTGAACGACAGTCAGAATGACCTGGGAAGCCATAAGGACCGCCATGCGAAAATCGGAGAAGGCAAAATCGGCCTGGAAGCTCTGGTAAGGGTTATCAATCACCCTTCCTTAAGAGGAATTCCCTTTATTCTGGAAACACCCAACGATGAAGAAGGCTGGGCCAGAGAAATTAAGATGCTTCGGGAAGCGTATAAAGAAGAATCGGAATAAATTTAGAAAAATCAGGGAAGGATAGCAGTATAACTGTGGTATAATGAACTTATAAAATATATCAAAGGGGTGTTCTGTTATGAAAATATTGTTTTATGGTACAAAAAGTTATGATGAACAGTTTTTTACAAAACTGCTTCCACAGTATCCGGGAATCGAAATGAAATTTATCGAGGCGAATATCCATGAGGAGACGGCAGCCCTTGCAAAAGGATATGACGCGATCTGTGCATTTGTAAATGCAGATTTGGGAAAGGATGTAATAGAAGCCCTTCACCACTGCCAGGTGCGTCTGATTCTGATGCGCTGTGCAGGCTATAATAATGTGGATCTGGAAACAGCAGCCAAATACCAGATAAAAATTTTAAGAGTGCCCAGCTATTCTCCGGAAGCAGTGGCAGAGCATGCTATGGCGCTGGTACTTACAGCCAACAGACACATGCATAAGGCCTATATTAAATGCCGGGAAAACAATTTCGCATTAAACGGCCTGATGGGTGTGAATCTTTATGGGAAAACAGCAGGAATTGTGGGCACCGGAAAAATCGGACAGGCAATGGCCCGGATCTGTCACGGTTTCGGAATGAAAGTCATAGGCTATGATGCCTATCCCAATCAGAACCTGGATTTTCTGGAGTACGTTTCTCTGGATGAATTATTTGAAAGAAGTGACTTAATCAGTCTCCATTGTCCTCTTACCGATGAGACACATCATCTGATTAATGAAGAATCTATCCGCAAGATGAAAGACGGAGTTATTTTAGTTAATACCTCCCGGGGCGGTCTGATAAAAACAGATGATTTAGTGGATGGAATCCGGGATCATAAATTCTTTGCCGTAGGGCTTGACGTATATGAGGAAGAAACCGACTTCGTATATGAAGACATGTCAGAAAGAATTATGCCCCATTCCACCATGGCCAGACTGTTATCTTTCCCCAATGTAATGATTACTTCCCACCAGGGATTTTTTACAGAGGAGGCGCTCTCTGCCATTGCAAAAACCACATTGGACAATGCCAAGGACTTTATGGAAGGAAAAGAAAGTCCCAATGAAGTAACCGCTTAATAAAGAAGCCCGCTTTTGGATTTATTATCCCAGAAGCGGGTTCTTCTGTCTATCCGGATATTTGTTTGTTTAAAAGTATGGCGCATAGAATTGCTGACACACAAAAAACAAAAATGAAATACCATAGATTTTCAGAGCGGAAACCATTTTCCAGCATCAGCCGGTATCCCCAGTAGGCGGGGAAAAAGCGCCCTGTGGTTTCAAGAAAATCAGGAAGCAGGCCGACAGGAAACATAGTCCCTGAAAGCATAATCGAGGGTAAAAAAACCAGCTGTGCAGTCATCGTCAGCTTTGCCTGATTTTTTACAGTCAGTCCCAGGATACTTCCGGTACTCAGTGATACAAGAATATATACGGCAAGCGCAGAAAGGAAAAGGGGAAGCTGTGTCGGCAAAACTGCCTCAAACAGGGCAGGGGCAAGCAGCAGAAGAATGACGCAGCTAATCATTAAATGGACAAATGCAGAAAGGTACAGAGTGAGAAGACCTGAATACAAAGGTACTCCATTTGCTTTATAAATCTTTTTTATATCACTTCCATAAGTTTCAGCCAGGGATGGCGGTAACCCGATAAAGGCTCCCATGGAAACGCTCATCACAATCATAGATTGTATCAGTGTATTTTTCATTTCAGGCATAACAGAAGTAAAAATACCACCCATCAGCAGGAAGAAAATAAGGGGAATGATGTAGCAGGTCACAAACAAAGATTTACTGCGTATGTCCATTTTCCACTGCAATGCCAGACCATATAAAAAACCATTCATTTAAGTTTCCCTCCCTGCTATTTCCATAAAATGCTGTTCCAGTGTGCCCCGGTCAATTTTAATATCCTGTACATGGATGTTTTTCTGCTTTAAATCGCCAAGCAGGGAAAGCAAAGTATTTTCGATATTAGCCGTTTCAAAAGTATCATCTCCCTGCTGTGTTTTGATATGGATGAAATATTTTCTCCCGATTTTATCAGCCAGTTCTGAAGCGGTACCGCAAAAGTTAATCTTTCCTTTATTTAAAATGGCAATGCGATCACATAAAGTTTCTACTTCTGCCATATCGTGACTTGCCAGAACGATAGTTTTCCCCTTTGATTTGAGCTTGCGGATTTGTCCGTGGAGAGACTGCCTTGTCTCCACATCAAGCCCTGCAGTTGGTTCGTCAAGAAAAATAATGTCGGGATTGCCGATAAGTGCCAGGGCAAGATGTAACCGTCTTTTCTGTCCTGTGGACAATTGCAGATACTGCTTCTTTTCCATTCCTCTGATACCAAGGCTGTTAAGCATGGCATAATCAATTTTTGTTTTATTCCATTTTGCAAACAGTTTAATAGCCTCCATTGGCTTGATATAGCCTGGTAAAGAGGAGGACTGTAACTGAATCCCCATTTTCCCATTTACAGTAATCGTACCACTGTCATAGTTTCTCAGACCCTCGATACATTCAAGAGTTGTCGTTTTTCCTGCTCCGTTTATGCCGAGCAGGGCGAAAATTTCTCCTTTTTCAATTCGGAAATCAATTCCCCTGAGAATCCTATGGCTGCCGTAACTTTTCTTTAATTCAAGGACCTGTATTGCTTCTTTCACTGTTTTTCCTCCTCAAATGGATTCGTTCCAAGCTTTGAAAAATAGACTTGTAAAGCCGGTTCTAAATACTCGTTTACAATTTTTTGCCTTTCTTCCCAGGCGTTTGTGGCGGTATCAATGTTACCGAACTCCATCAATTTGGGAAGCATCCCCATATCCCCGTTGGTAAACTCCATAATCAGATTCCAGTATTCATTTACAACCTGCTGACATTTTTCGCTTTCAGGGGATACATTTTCCCTTTGAAGCTGTACGATTTTATCGCTCAGGCGGTTAAATCTGTCCATAAAATCCAGGCCGCTTTCCTTATCAAACTGACTGCGTATGTGGTCGAGTGTATCATCATCGAAACGCTTAATAAGAGAATAAGAGTCATTCTTCATCTGCAGATTTACAATAATATCTGCATACTTCTTAAAGCTGACGGTCTGCATTTGCAAAACTTCGGTTTTTAACTGTTCGATTGCCGTCAAAGAAGTTTTAAGCTGCTCTATTTTCTGGCGTATATCCTCTGCCTGCTCGGAAAGAGCGGTTGCAACATCAGCCGGCGTCTCTAAAGCAATCAGCCGCTGTTTTATATCATGCAGAGAAAATCCCAGTGATTTCAGGGAGAGAATCTGATGAAGTGTAACCAAATCTCTATCGGTATAAAGCCTGCGTCCGCCTTCACTTTCCGCCGACGGGGAGAGAAGTCCTTCTTTATCGTAATACTGCAGAGTACGGACGGTAACTCCCATTTTCTTTGCCGCTTCGCCAACTGTCAGAAACCCTTCCGGAATTGCTCTGTGTTTTGCCATAATCCGTTACCTCCTGATACCTATTATAAATCATTACGCAGGGTCACAAGCAAGACCCTGCTGAAAAATTTCAGGTAAAACCTTGTCCGGTTAAAAATCCTCCGGTATAATAGATTCACAGTTACACGTTCATTTACGTCTATAAACGGGAGATTCTATGATGTGGATATGTCCTAAATGCAACAGAGAATTTAAGCGGAACAATCAGTCTCATTACTGCGGGGAAGCTCCGAAAACCATCGAGGAATGGATACTGCAGCAAGAGCAGCCCTTACAGAATTATTTCCGGAAACTCCATCAGGTGATCAGTGATGCGGTTCCCGACAGGAAACAGAGAATTGCGTGGAGTATGCCAACATATGGGGAAAAGAAGATTGTTGTGCAGTTTTCAGCCTGTAAAAATCATGCCAGCCTTTATGTGGGGGAAAAGGCAATAGAGCATTTTTCCACAGATTTGCGCGAATATGAATGTAAAAAGTCGGCTGTTTATCTCAAATACAGTCAGTCGCTTCCCGAAGAGCTAATTGTACAGATTGTGAAATGGTGCTGCGAAAATTAAAAACGTATCTATCTGTGACATTCCTACACCCCGAACATGCATCCCTTTTGTTCCGATTTCTCGGTATTGCTCGTAGCCGGCGGACAGAGCCTGCCGAAAATCGGTATCATTTTTTCCAGCCAGAACTCCCATCGGTGAAGCTGCAATAAATTCCGGAGCGTATAGCTCCCACATTTCGTCACCATCAATTTCTCCGTTAAGTGATTGCATAAAAAAGCGTTCGTACCGTTGAAAAAACTTTTCCAGTGTATCTTTTGTCATGTCAGCACTTCCCAAATTCTGTTGATTACTGAGTTTATTATACTCCATTTTTATCCTTCTTGAAACAGAACGAATGTTCTGGTATAATTAAAAAGAAAAGGATTTACAATAACAAGGGAGATGATGTGAATGGAAAAGAAGCGGATATACGTCTGTATTGATTTGAAAAGTTTCTATGCATCGGTGGAATGCAGGGAGAGAGGCCTGGATCCCATGAACACGAACCTTGTTGTAGCGGATCCTCAACGGACGGAGAAAACCATTTGTCTTGCAGTATCTCCGGCGATGAAAGCTCTGGGGATTCCCGGGAGATGCCGGGTGTTTGAAATCCCGGCAGGAATCCAATATATTATGGCGCCGCCCCGGATGCAGCTGTATATTGATTACTCCGCTGAGATTTATGAAATCTATTTGAAATATATCGCGAAGGAAGACATCCATGTTTACAGCATTGATGAAGTTTTTATGGATGTTACGGATTATCTGGAAATGTATCAGATGACCGCAAAGGAGCTGGCGTTGATGATTATGGACGATGTTATAAAGACAACAGGAATCACTGCCACGGCGGGAATCGGGACGAATCTGTATCTGGCAAAAATAGCTCTGGATATTACAGCGAAACATGCAGCGGATCATATTGGGATTCTGGATGAAGAAAGCTACTGCAATACATTGTGGGATTATAAGCCTCTGACAGATTTTTGGAGAATCGGAAAGGGTGTTGCCGGCCGACTAAAGAGATCCGGAATCAGCACCATGGGAGAAATTGCCCATGCAGATGAGGATATGCTTTATCAGATGTTTGGGATTGACGCGGAGCTTTTGATTGACCATGCATGGGGAAGAGAACCTGTGACAATGGCAGACATTAAGTCATACAAGCCAAAAAGCAATTCCGTATCAAGCGGACAGGTGCTGCCCCGGGATTACAGTTATGAGGAAGCCAGACTGGCAGTAAAGGAGATGGCGGATCTTCTGGCGCTGGAACTGGTGGAAAAAGGACTGGTGACAGATTCCATCACGCTGCATGTGGGATATTCCAACCGACTGGAAAGAAAGCCGGCCCACGGAACGATTACCATGACAGTGACTACCAGCTCCGCCCGTCAGATTATGGCATATACAGAGAAACTCTTTGAGAGGATTGTAAATCCTCATGTATCTGTCCGGCGTATGAATGTTACATTTAATCATGTTGTGGACGAAGCGTATAAACAGTATGATTTGTTTACCGATCCGGCAGAGATGGAACGGGAACATCGGCTGCAGACCGCAATGCTGGACATTAAGGGAAAGTTTGGAAAGAATGCGATCTTAAAAGGAATGAACCTGCAGGAGAGTGCGACTGCAATGGAACGAAATGGTCAGATAGGAGGGCATAAAAGTGGCGTTTAGAGGGAAAATGAGCCGTGAGGAACGTGCAAAGCAGTTTATGCCTTTTGCTGCATTAAAAGGGTATCCGGAGGCGCTGCGCAGGAAAGAGAAGATTATAGTGCCAAAGAGGGAGCTGTCTGAAGAATACGGGGAAGTGCTGGATCGGAAGCTCCACGGGATTCAGCGAAAGGATATGGTTTCCGTGATCTACTTTTGCCGGGGAGAATACTTAAAAGTTACGGGGATGGTATCCCGCATGGATCCCACTGCGGGGATATTGAAAGTAGTAAATACAAAAATTCCGTTTGGAGATATTTATGATATTGAAAGAAAAGACAGAGTATGATACAGCCGGAATCGACAGGCACCTTGACAGGCCATACAGTGAACGGTATAATTCATACATACCAGACGTATGTTGAAGAAGGAGGGGATCCTGTGGCACGAAACAAATACCCCGAGGTAACCGTGGAAAAAATTCTGGATGTGGCGCAGCGGCTGTTTTTAGAAAAAGGATATGATAACACCACCATTCAGGACATTGTGGATCATTTGGATGGATTATCCAAGGGAGCGGTCTATCATCATTTTAAGTCTAAAGAGGAAATTATGGATGCGGTGGGCGACCGGATGTTTTCAGCAAATAATCCTTTTGAGAAAGTCCGGAAGCGTTCGGACTTAAACGGCCTGCAGAAACTGCGGGAGGCCATTCATCTGAATCAGGCGGATGAGAACCAGACCAATATGACAATACAATCCATTCCCCTGACGAGAAATCCCCGGCTTTTGGTGGAAATGATCGAATCTAACCGGCGTATTCTGACTCCATATTTTCAGGAGCTGCTGGAAGAGGGAAACAGGGACGGTTCCCTGCATACAGAGTATGTCAGGGAAATTGCGGAACTCATACCGCTCCTTACCAGCCTGTGGCTGCTGCCATCGGTGTTTCCTTCTGATAAAGAAGGAATGAAGAAGAAGTTTTATTTCCTTGGCGATATGCTGGAGAAAATGGGAGTTCCTCTTATGGATGATTCTATCTACGTTTTGGTGGAAGAATTTATTGAAAAAATGTCAGAGAAAAAATAAAGCTGCCAAAACACCTGTATACGAAAGAAACAGAATAACAAAGTAAACGAAAAGAATGTCAGAGTCCTTATGTCCGGCATTCTTTTTTGTTTAATAGGAAGCTGCGTTCCCTATTAAACAAAACGCTCCGCGTGGATCGCACTGCGTCGGAGTGGAAGAAGGCGCTTTGCGCCCCGCCGCAGGCGGAGAATCCTGCGAGCAGGATTCTTTTTTATGTAATGGGAAATTCTTCCGGATTTAAATACCAAACGAATGTATCTTGACAGATAAGGTGACGTAGAATATAATACATACCAAACGAATGTAAAAGAAAACTCATTTGGGATGAGTAATTTTTTTATTTATTTACATACCGTCGTATGGTATTGAAAGGAGGAGAAATGAAAACAGACAAAGAAATGAATCGGAAACTTTTTACAAGGAATTTTACTTTTTTAATTTTAGGGCAGGTCAGTTCCCTGATTGGCAATTACACGTTAAAATTTGCCCTGTCCATGTACGTACTGGAGCAGACCGGATCTGCGTCGGTTTTTGCGGGATTGCTGGCGTTGTCTATGCTTCCTGTAATCTTTTTATCCCCTTTTGGAGGAATTCTTGCAGATCGGGCAAACCGTCGTAATATCATGGTTGCATTGGATGCTCTTTCTGGAATGTCGGTACTGATTGCCGGTTTTGTTATTACAATGGGGAAGGATATTTTTGTCATTGGCGCACTGCTGATTTTTCTGTCGGTATTGGGCGCTTTTGAATCGCCCACTGTGCAGGCCTGTGTACCGCAGATGCTGTCCGGGGATAATATCATTAAAGGAAATGCTGTTATCAGTCAGGTGGCCTCAATAACATCTCTGATTACTCCGTTTCTGGGAAGCTTTTTTTATACCGCATTCGGAATCCGGACTGTATTTTGTGCAGCAGTCGTATGCTTCTTTCTGACTGCTTTACTGGAATGCTTTATTCAACTGGATTACAAAAAGCCGGGACAAAGAACAGGGATTGGTGCAGTTATCAGGGAAGATTTCTCTGTCAGTATGCATTTTTTACGTCGGGAACAGCCGGGGATTATGAAACTTCTTCTTTTGGCGGCGGCGGTAAGCCTGTTTGTGGCGGGTATTGCTGTGGTAGGTCTTCCCTATTTAGTCCGCACTGTGCTGGGGCTCTCCGCTGCTCATTATGGAATTGCAGAAAGTGCTATGGGTGTTGCCTCCATTTTAGGAAGTCTGTGTGTTGTGATACTGGCGAAAAAGCTCCAGGCGCACCATCTTGCCATTGTTTTAATATCCTTTGGGATATGCCTCATTCCGTGTGGAATCGCGTTTCTGTTGCCGGCAATTGATTTTACCCGTTACCTGATTTTGCTGGTAATGTTCAGCGTCTGCCAGCTTGGCTGCAGCCTGTTTTCTACCTATGCTATTTCTATCATACAGGAACGGACGCCGGAGCATTTGATGGGGAAGGTAATGTCCTGTGTATTTACCCTCTCTATGTGTGCACAGCCGGTGGGACAGATTATTTACGGAGCTTTGTTCGATCAGTTTACGGACAGCGCCTATTGGGTACTGATTCCAAGCGGAGTGATTGTATGCCTGATAGGATTATTTTCAACGCACTTTTTCAGACAGTTTGAACAGGAAGAACCTGTACTCTGAGGGAGACTCGTATGTTTTAGTATTTTAAAAAGCAGAAAAGAAATGACGATATTAAAATATCATGCTACAATGTACACAAAGACAAATTGGAAGTTGTAAAGGAGACCGACTATGAAAGATAAAAGCATTTTAATCAGTGTGGGAATTATTATTTATATTGTTATGTCTGGAATTGATAGATTTGTTTATCATATACCTAATATTATTTATATTCCAATAGCAATTCTCGGTATTGCTTTAATTTTAATTGGCTTCTTTAAGGATAAATCTAAATAACAAAATCCCAGGTTGTAGAACTGAGAAAATTAGAAGTTATGAAGGAGTATATTAAAATGAAAAAAACGATTTTATTTGTGATTTTACAGCAATATGCGGATTGGGAAGCTGCATATTTATCGTCTGCAATAACTATGTTAGGACAAGGGCAGTACGATATAAAAACAGTATCATTATCGAAAGATTATGTCCAGTCTATAGGTGGTTTTCGGGTATTGCCCGATTATGATATTAAATCTGTTCCAAAGGATTATGAAGCACTGGTTTTAATTGGCGGAATGACATGGAGAACAGAAAATACACAGCAAATAGAAGTACTTGTAGAAGAGTGTTATCAAAAAGGCAAAGTATTAGGCGGGATTTGTGATGCATCTGCGTTTTTAGGTAAAGCCGGTGTTTTGAATGATGTGATACATACAGGTAATGATGTAAATGACTTAAAACAATGGGCTGGCTCTTCCTATGCAGGGGAAACAAAGTATATTGCGAAACAGGCGGTTAGAGACAGAAATATAATAACCGCGAACGGTACGGCACCGATGGAATTTGCAAAAGAGATTTTGTCTGCTTTAAATGTAGCAAGTGAAGATAAAATATCAGACTGGTATAATTTCCATAAATTAGGTTTTTATACCGCGCCTATGCCTAAAATGTAAAGACAAGGCGTTTGAGGAACTCCCAGCTTGTAGAATTGAGAAAATCAGAGGCTGCCGAAAGGACAAGCAGGACTATACCTAACTATCACAGGACAGGGAAGGATTAAGAGTATGATTACGGATTCATTTGACGATAAAACTGAACCTATATTTACGCTGCAGGATTTTTATGGAGAGAGAAAAAAGATCCTCGATACCTGTATTATCATTTTTTCCAAAGAGATTTACGAGACAATACTCACCACTTATATTTGTACAAAAATTGCGGAAATCAATGCACCGAACGGGGCTGTTCCCATCTATAAATTCAGCTATAGTGGAAAGGAAATGGCCTTCTATTTATCCGCGATCGGTGCAACGGGAACATCCGAATATTGTATTGAGGCAAATTGGCTGACCGGTGCTGAGAAGTTTATCATGTTTGGCTCGGCGGGAAGTCTTGATAAAGAAAAAACTCAAGGGAGATTTGTTATTAGGCTGTATTGCGGTAGATATGGAGCTGGCAGGTGTGCAGTCTGTTTGTGACTTCTACGGCTTTGATCTATATGATTTTCTTGTGACGGGGGATGTGCTGTCGGAAGATAAATATGAGATGGAAGGATTCAACGATGCCAACCATAACATGGATAAATTCTATATTGCTTTGGAGATTGCGAAACGAATTTAAAAGAACGCGCTAGGGGGAATAAGTATGCTGGATAAAATACCTGATGCGGAGGAAATGACTGCTTTGGTAGGGCGATCATTGTATGATATATGGAATAAACTGTGTACCTTAATTGATGAAAAGTATGACATGGAATGCTTGTGGAACAAAGGCGGTAAAGCGTGGACTTATGAGTATAAATACCGTCGCGGCGGGAAAACACTTTGTGCGTTGTACGCAAGAGAAAACTGTGTAGGATTTATGATTATCTTAGGGAAAGATGAACGGTTAAAATTCGATGCAGATAGAAATAGTTATTCAGAAGAAGTTCAAAAAATTTATGATGAAACTAAAACCTACCATGATGGAAAATGGCTGATGTTTGAGCCAACGGATACAGCTTTGTTTGAGGATTTTGTCAGGCTGTTGGGAATAAAAAGAAAGCCCAACAGGAAGTAAACCGATAAAAGCGTAAGAAGGGGTGAGATAATGGCATATTTTAAATACCGGGAAAAATCTATTTACTATGAAGAATACGGGCAGGGCGAGCCGGTGATTTTCCTGCATGGCAATACTGCTTCTTCTAAAATGTCCCAGCTCCTCATGCCGCTGTATGTGGAAAATTTCAGATGTATTCTGATTGATTTTTTAGGCAACGGGCAGTCAGACCGGGTAAAGAAATTTTCGCCTGATATGTGGTATGATGAAGCCTTGCAGACGATTGCCCTCGCTGAACACTTGAGATGCGGGAAGGTCAGCCTTATCGGAACAAGCGGCGGTGCATGGGTGGCTGTTAATGCGGCACTGGAACGTCCCGACTTATTTCGGGCAGTCGTAGCAGACAGTTTTGACGGACGCACTCTTGATCAAAATTTTTCCGTTAACCTTTTAGCTGAAAGGAAAGCGGCAAAAGAAAATACACAGTCAAGGCAATTTTACGAATGGTGTCAGGGAGCAGACTGGGAAAAGGTAGTTGAGCTTGATACGGAAGCATTATTGAAGTGCGCGTGGGAAAAGCGTCCGCTGTTCCATAAGCCATTGGAGGAATTAAGAACGCCTGTTTTATTCATGGGAAGTTTAGAAGACGAAAGCTGCCGAAACGACATTGAAAAAGAGTATAGAGAAATGGCATCTATGGTTTCAAAGGCTTCCGTATATCTGTTCCCGGACGGAGGCCACCCGGCTCTCTTTTCCAACGCGGAAAAGGCCGCAGATATAATTTGTGATTTTATATTTCAGCAATAACAGCAATCCCGGTTTCTCAAAATTGGAACTTTCGGGAGATGTGGAGACAGGAATGTAGTTTGGGTCGGAGAATTTAGATCATAAAGAGGTGAGCAGATGGAATATGTAATACGAGAAATGAGAAATGAAGAATATTGTTTGTTAGACAATTTTTTATACGAAGCGATTTATATTCCAGACGGTATTGAAGCTCCACCCAAATCCATAATAGGTTGTCCTGAATTACAAGAATATATCATTGACTTTGGAAAACGAAAACATGATAAAGCCTTAGTTGCAGAAATTCAAGAGAATGTGGTAGGAGCTATTTGGGCTAGAATAATGAATGACTATGGACATATTGATAATGATACTCCATCCCTTGCTATGTCTATCTATAAAAAATACAGAGGATTAGGAATCGGAACTTCATTATTGAAACAACTATTGTCAGTAGAAAGATTAGCTGGTTATCCAAAAATTTCTTTATCTGTTCAGAAAAGTAATTACGCTGTAAAAATGTATAAGAAAGCTGGATTTACTGTTGTTAATGAAAATAATGAAGAATATATTATGGCTATAAATTTGTAACATTAAATCCGAGTTTTATAGAAGACCGGGATTTAAAGCGAAAATTAACAATAGTAAAGAGAGGAGTATAACGTAATGAGAAAAAGGTGCCTTATGAACGAGAGAGAAGAAATAATCCGATTATGGTTTGATGAATGGAATACGCGCGGAAGGGTTCTTCTTTGGGAGATTAAACAGTTTTTTTTCAAGGTGATCAAACCATTGTGGAGTGGTATTTTAAAAACAAAATGGATAATGGAAATATCGAAGAATTTGACGGTCTCTCTTTGATTGTCTGGACAGAGGATAATAAAATAGGAGGCAATTGAATGAGCAATATTATTCAAATCAATAATCTTAACAAGAGTTTTGGAAGTGTAAATGCTGTTCAGAATTTGAGTTTTCGTGTGAAAGAAGGGGAGTTGTTTGCCTTTCTTGGTATCAATGGGGCAGGAAAATCAACTACAATCAATATTATGTGCGGACAACTGTCAAAAGACAGTGGAAGCGTTTTTATTGATAAACACGATTTAGATAAGGATATGGACCATATTAAGCGTGAACTGGGTGTGGTTTTTCAATCATCTGTCTTGGATTCAGCCATTTCTGTTTATGATAATTTGGAAAGCCGTGCCGCTTTATATGGCATTACTGGAAAGGAATTTAAGAAACGGCTTACGGAACTTGCCCAAATATTAGATTTTGAAAACTTGTTGAAACGCACCGTTGGTAAATTATCAGGAGGACAACGCCGGAGAATTGATATTGCAAGGGCTTTGTTTCATAAACCTAAAATCCTTATTCTTGATGAGCCGACAACAGGGCTTGATCCGCAGACACGCCGACTGATTTGGAATGTTATATCAAATTTTCGCAAAGATGAAAATATGACTGTATTTTTAACTACGCATTATATGGAAGAAGCTGCACAAGCGGATTATGTTGTAATTATTGATGATGGGAAAATATCCGCAGAGGGTACTCCGCTTGAATTAAAAAATATCTATACTGGAGATTACATCACCATTTACGGTGTAGATGAAAAGGCTATTAAAGCACTTAATGTAGAATATGAGCAGATCCGAAACGGTTATCGGCTTTCTGTCCCGAATACAAAGGCTGCAACTGAATTGATTATTCGTAATCCGCAGTTGTTTAATGATTACGAAATAACAAAAGGAAAAATGGACGATGTTTTTCTTGCTGTTACAGGCAAAACATTGGTGGGAGGTGCAGAAAAATGAGTATGGCTTTCATTCTTATCAAAAGAAACATCAAATTGTTTTTCAAAGATAAGGGAATGTTCTTTACCTCTTTGATAACGCCTGCTATATTGCTTGTACTTTATGTGACTTTTCTTGGGAATGTGTATCGGGATAGTTTTGTATCTAATTTACCTAACTCATTAAAACTATCAGAAAGTATAATAGAGGGACTGGTAGGCGGTCAACTTATCTCATCTATTCTTGCTGTTTCGTGTGTAACGGTTGCTTTTTGTTCTAATTTTTTAATGGTGCAAGATAAAGCAAATGGTACGATAAGAGATTTAAGAATATCTCCTGTGAAGTCAGCTGCGCTTTCGCTGAGTTATTATATTGCAACTTTGCTTTCAACACTTATTATTTGCTTTGCTGCAACGGGTATCTGCCTTGCTTATGTGGCTATTGTCGGTTGGTATATGTCACTCGCAGATGTACTCTTTTTATTTCTTGATATTTTACTCCTCGTTTTGTTTGGAACAGCATTATCGTCGATTATTAATTTTTTCTTATCAACACAAGGACAAATTTCAGCGGTAGGTACAATCATCAGTGCGGGATATGGGTTCATTTGTGGTGCATATATGCCTATTTCTTCATTTGGCGAAGGATTGCAGAAAATAATTTCATTTTTGCCGGGGACTTATGGTACATCACTTATCCGAAATCATACAATGCAGGGGGCACTTGCCGAAATGCAAAATCAAGGTATTCCAACAGAGGTTATTGAGAAATTAAAAGATTCCCTTGATTGTAATCTTTATTTTTTTGGAAGTGAAGTAAATATTGAAACAATGTATATGATACTTGGAATCACTACTTTGGTATTGATTGGAATTTATATTTTTTTAAACAAATCAAAAAAATACAACCATTAATTTAGCAGCTACAAATGCTATGTATGCCGCGGCTATGGGTAATACCATAACGGCGGTTTTTCTATGATGTAAAATGAAGATATTTTACAAGCCTTTTGAAATTCACAGTGATACAATGGAAACGTTTAAGGAGGAAATGCACATGAAGAAAGAAACAAGAACGGTGGTCTACGATGATGAACTGCGTATCGAAGCCTACCGCTTTGAAGGAATTGTGCAGCCGTTTCCGAACCATTTCCATGAATACTATGTCATCGGATTTGTAGAAGATGGAGAACGGTGCCTGTCCTGCAAAAATCGAGAGTACACCATTGGTCGAAACGATATTGTTCTGTTCAATCCTGGCGATAATCACGCCTGTGTCCAGACCGATGACAGAACCCTGGATTATCGGGGGTTTAATATCACAAAGGAAACCATGCTGGATTTGGCTGGGGAAGTCACCGGAAAGCGTTTACTACCGGGCTTTTCAAAGACGGTCATTTCTGATGAAGAAATTACCTGTTATCTTAGACCTCTCCATGAACGGATCATGAACGGTTCTATGGAATTTGACAAAGAAGAGCATCTTCTTTTGTTGCTGTCAGTTCTGATTCAGCGTTACGGACAGCCTTTTGAAGAATGTATTCCAGAGTGCCGGAAAGAAATTGAAAAAGCCTGCGCCTTTATGGAGCAGCATTATACCGAGCGCATTTACTTAGACCAGATCTGCCGGAGTGCGAATTTAAGTAAATCCACATTGCTTCGGGCTTTTGCAAAAGCGAAAGGCGTTACGCCGTACCGCTATCTGGAAAATATCCGGATCGGCGCAGCAAAAAAATTATTGGAACAGGGCGCTGCCCCCATTGAGGCGGCTATGCAGACGGGTTTTTCCGATCAAAGCCATTTCACCAATTATTTTAACAGTTTTATTGGTCTGTCTCCCGGCGCCTACCGTGAAATATTCCTAAAGAAAGAGGAAACAGGAGGGGAACGGCATGGAGCATAATAAAGCAATCGGGCACGTATCTGCGCTGCTTACGATTTTGATTTGGGGAACCACTTTTATTTCTACAAAAGTGCTGTTGGCAGACTTTCAGCCCATAGAAATCTTATTTTTCCGTTTTGTCATGGGACTGTTGGCACTTTTAATCGTTTATCCTCACCGTATGCCAAAGACGACGGGCAGGCAGGAACTTTCCTTCGCCGGGGCGGGGCTGTGCGGCGTGTGCCTTTATTATCTGCTGGAAAATATCGCATTGACCTATACGATGGCCTCCAATGTGGGAGTAATTATTTCCGTTGCCCCTTTCTTTACCGCAATTTTGTCCCATATCTTTTTGAAACAGGACGAGAAATTGCGGGCCAATTTCTTCATTGGCTTTCTTGTGGCCATGGTGGGAATTGCGCTGATCAGTTTCAACGGTTCCTCTTTGCAGCTCAATCCCGTGGGGGATCTGCTGGCGCTGCTGGCTGCTCTCTTATGGGCCTGTTATTCCATCCTGACAAGGAAGATTAGTGACTTTGGATACCATACCATCCAGACCACCAGACGGGTGTTCTTCTACGGGGTACTATTTATGATACCGGCACTGTTCTTCTTTGATTTCAAGTTAGATTTGAGGCGATTTGCCAATCTGACTTATTTGCTGAACATAATCTTTTTGGGGCTTGGGGCGTCAGCACTTTGCTTCGTTACATGGAATTTTGCGGTTAAGCTGCTGGGAGCAGTAAAGACCAGCATTTATATTTATTTGGTTCCTGTTATCACGGTGGTGGCATCTGTACTTATCCTGCACGAGCCGTTTACCTGGCTGACCGGGACCGGAACCGTTCTGACACTGGCCGGGTTGCTGCTCTCCGAAAGAAAACAATTTAGGAAAGAAGGAAATCGAAATGGACTTGCAAAATGAAAAATGTGTGATGGTGATTGACGAACATCTGCCTATGGGCCTGATTGCAAATACGGCGGCAATTATGGGAATTACCCTGGGAAAGAAAATGCCGGAAGTATGTCTTTGCTGCGATAATATCAAATACAATGACAGAGAAAGAAACGAATGGTATAATAAAAGAAATCAGGAAGACAAATTTAGAAGTTGTGGAGGGATATCTAAAATGAAATTGGCGGATTTATCAACGGGACCAGATTGGATAGTATGGATTGGTTTTTTTATACTTGCTGTACTTTCTATTATTTTGGTTTCTGGGCATGGGAGCTGTTTTATTTCCGGATACAATATGGCTTCTAAAGAAGAAAAGGCAAAATATAATGAAAAGAAGTTATGTCGAACAATGGGAATAGGAATGTCTGTTATAGCAATTCTTCTTCTGATTATGGGATTGTTTGAAAATGCTTTACCAGCATTTTTTGTATATATTTCACTGGGGATTATTTTGGTTGATGTCGTTGTAATTATCATTTTAGGAAACACAATATGCAGAAAGTAACAAAAAACGAAAAAGGAGGATTCCAAAATGGCAAAAGCAATAGATAAAGAAAGAGAAGTGTTTGCCCTTTGATTATCAAAAATAAAATGATAGATAATGGAAAGGGATTTGATTGGGGAAAAGTGTCCTCTGAATATGCAAAATATCGAGATATTTATCCAAAAGAATTTTATGAAAAGATTCTTGACTTAGGATTGTGCAAAGATGGACAAAAGGTTTTAGATCTCGGCACGGGTACAGGTGTTCTGCCGAGAAATATGTATTCTTATGGGGCAAAATGGATTGGTACAGATATTCAGCAAGCAAAAAAGTTATCGGTGGGAATGGGTATTGATTATTTTGTAGAAGCAGCAGAAAACATAGATTTCCCGGAGGAAACTTTTGATGTTATTACCGCATGTCAGTGTTTTTGGTATTTCGATCATAAAAATGTCATGTCAAACTTATATCGAATGTTAAAACCTAATGGTAAATTGTTGGTTTTGTATATGGCATGGCTTCCCTATGAGGATAAAATAGCTGGAAAAAGCGAAGAGCTTGTTTTGAAATATAGCCCGAAATGGAGTGGCGCAGGGGAAACGCTTCATCCAATTCAAATTCCAGATTGTTATGAATTGTGTTTTGAGGTGCTTTACCGTGAAGAATACCTTTTGAATGTGCATTTTTCCAGAGATACATGGAATGGAAGAATGAAAGCCTGTCGTGGTGTGGGCGCTTCACTTTCTAAAGAAGAATTGAAAGAATGGGAGGCTGAACATCTAAAAATGCTTTCAGAAATAGCACCAGAAGAATTTGATATTAAGCATTATGCAGCACTTGTTGAACTACAAGCTAGAAAGTAAATAAATTCCAGTTTTAAGAACCGAGAAAATTGAAATTGATTTTATTTTTCCGGGAGGTACTGTAATATGACACAGAAACGGCTGATGATAGAACAGAAAATTACAGATTTTGTAAGCACGTACCAGAAACTCCATCACACGGAAACGCACTGGCGCAGCCCGGTCATCGGAGTGGCAGACGCCCTTGACCCATTGTACAGGGAACTGAAAGAAAAAATCTGCCCCGGCCACGCTCTTCCTTCAGAAATCGTTCCCGGTGCAAGATCCGTGATTGTATTTTTTATTCCCTTCTCTAAAGAGATTATAAAAAGTAATATTTCAGGTGAGGAAAGTTCGCGGGAATGGGACTATGCATGTATTGAAACCAATCAGCTTATCCGTGATCTCTGCCATGAGCTGTACCGGACCATAACGGATATGGGATGGCACGCCTCCAACCTGCCGCCTACCTATCAGTACGATGAGAAAAGACTGGTCAGCAAATGGTCCCATAAAAGCTCCGCATATATTGCAGGCATCGGAAAATTTGGAATTCATCAGCTTCTAATTACCAGCCAGGGCTGCTGCGGACGGATCGGAAGCGTCATAACAGATATGGAACTTTCTCCTACCCGTCGAAAGGAAGAGGAATACTGCCTTTATAAACGCCAAGGCATCTGTAAAAAATGTATGGACAGATGCGTCAATCAGGCTTTTTCCCTACAGGGGCTCGAAACCGTGTACGATCGTTTTCGGTGCAATGAACAAATTTATGATAAAATTGTTCCCAGATACCCCATTGGTGATGGCGATGCCTGTGGTAAATGCATGTGCGGCGTCCCCTGTTCTTTTGCAAACCCGGCAGATATCGTGGAAAAAGAGTGAAAATGCTGTTTTAAAGTCCCTGTATAAAAAGAGGATGTCCCTTTTCTGTTGAACCAAGAATTCACAGGAAAGGGACATCCTTATATACTATTCAGACAGACCGTATAAATCCTGATAGAAATCGGGATAGGAAATGTTTACACACTCTGCGCCCTGAAGGGTCAGCTCACCTTCGCAGATCAGTCCGGCCACGGCAAAGCTCATGGCAATCCGGTGATCCAGGTGCGTATCAATCTGTGCGCCGTGAAGAGGATGTCCCCCTTCAATAATCATCCCGTCTTTGGTTCCGGAGATTTTCGCACCCATACGGGAGAGATTATCGACCATTACGTCAATACGGTTGGATTCCTTGACCTTTAATTCTTCTGCATTTCGGATAACCGTGGTTCCCTTTGCATAAGCGGCCAGAACAGCAATTAACGGAATTTCGTCAATCAGTGTCGGAATCAGATCGCCTTCTATGGACGCAACATGCAGTTCGGAAGAGCGAACCAGCAGATCTGCCACCGGTTCTTCCCCGGCCAGACGGGAATTTAAAAGGGTAACATCCCCGCCCATCTTTTTAAGTACTCTTAAAATACCGTCTCTGGTAGGATTAATCCCTACATTTTTAATTAAAATCTCAGAATTCGGAGTCAATAGTCCGGCGCCGATAAAATAAGCGGCAGAAGATATATCTCCGGGTACTATAATCTTGCGTCCTTCCAGACAGGGATCCGGAAGAATGGTGGCGGTGGTGCCATGGGAGGCGACCTGCGCTCCGAAGTGACGAAGCATCAGTTCCGAATGGTTTCTGGAGAGAGAAGGTTCAGTAAAACTGGTAGGAGTGTCCGCATACAGGCCGGCAAGCAGGACGCAGGATTTCACCTGGGCGGAAGCTACCTTGGAAATATAGTGAATTCCATGAAGGTTTCCTCCCTGGATGGTGAGGGGCACGCAGCCGTTGTCTTTCTGGCTGGAAACAGAAGCTCCCATCTGTTCCAGAGGAGTTATAATTCTCTGCATAGGCCGTTTCTGAATAGAAGCATCTCCGGTGATTTCACTGGTAAAATCCTGTCCGGCCAGAATTCCTGAAAGCAGACGCACCGTAGTTCCGCTGTTTCCCGCATCCAGAATCTGAGATGGTTTCTTCAGACCCCGCAGACCTTTTCCATGTACCTGTACCTGATCTCCCTGAACAGAGATGTCAATCCCCATCTGCCGAAAACAGTCAATGGTAGAGAGACAGTCTGCACCCTTTAAAAACCCGGTGATCTCCGTAGTTCCACGGGCAATGGAACCAAACATTACGGCACGGTGAGAAACCGATTTGTCACCCGGAACTGTTATTTCCCCTTTTAGGCGGGATACTTTTTTGATAACCATAAGATCCTCCCTCATGAATCGTAAATGATATAATTTCGTTTTCTTAACAGAGCGGCTGCCCTTTCCAGGGCGGCTTCATCGTAGAACTCAATTTTTAAAACGCCTTCTTCAAACTCCCGGTTATGGATAATTCCGATATTTTTAATACTGATTTTATCCATTGCCAGTATCGTTGCAATGGTAGCGATTCCGCCGGCCTCGTCTACAATATCGCAGTAAAGACGATAGGAAGATTTTAAAGGACCATGGGCAACGGTATCGAAGGAATCCCGGTAGTCTCTGGAATCTGCAAACATCTGGAAAATAGCATCCCCGTCTTTTTCATTAATATAATAGCGAATCTGAATCAGCATCCGTATATAATCGTCCAGGACAGAGGAGATATTTCCGGGATTTTCCAGACAAATCTGCTGCCACATCACAGGGGAAGAAGAAGCAATTCGCGTAATATCCTTAAATCCTCCTGCTGCAATCATTTTCATATATTCGGCTTCATTGTCCAGCGAATGAATCAGATTTACCAGAGAAGAAGCAATAATATGCGGAAGATGGCTGACTCCCGCAGTGATATAATCGTGTTCTTCATAGGTGAGGACTAAAGGAATGGCGCCGAAAGAAGTCACCAAATCCGTATAGGAAGACAGTTTATCCAGAGAAATTTCTTCAGAAGGAGTCAAAATATAATAGGCATTTTCAAACAGATGATCGCTGGCATGTTCAAAACCGCTGCGCTCTGAACCGGCCATAGGATGTCCGCCGATAAAATTCTTCTCCAGCCCGATTTCCGTTACTGCCTGATGGATAATTCCTTTTACGCTTCCCACATCAGAGATAATACAGGTATCTTTGATGACCTGCTTTAAGTATTTCAGATACTCCAGATTGCAGGAAACGGGGGCGCACAGAAAAATGTAATCGCATTCTTTAAAACGTGGGTCTTTTGCTTCGCAGACACCACTGATAATGTTGTCAGAAAGGGCGCTTGCCAGTGCCTCTTTATTTACATCGTAGGCCAGAAGACAGTACTCCGGATGATATTTCCGGATGGTCTTTGCAAGAGAGCCTCCGATCAAACCTAAACCAATAAAGCCAATTGTTACATTCATTGAAGTTTTATGCATCCTTTCTATAATACGTTAACGCGCATGGTTTATTTTAAGAGAATCCGCTATAAATGTCAATTGCACAGCAAAAATTAAAGAAATCGGAAAAATATCACGAAAAAAAGTTGTTAAAATTATATAATTTACTTGAAATTACTCAACTTTTTTAGTAAAATATGAACATATTATACTACAGGGAGGTATTACAGATGGACGTTTATAGAACCGACCGAATAAGAAATGTAGTTTTATTAGGTCATGGCGGAGCAGGAAAGACCACAGTAGTGGAGGCAATGGCATATTTAGCAGGTGTTACGAACCGGCTTGGAAAAGTGGAAGACGGTAATACCATAAGCGATTATGATAAAGAAGAAATGAAGAGACATTTTTCTATTTCCACAACTCTGGTACCAGTACCATGGAACAAAATGAAAGTCAACGTACTGGATACACCCGGATATTTTGATTTTGTGGGAGAAGTAGAAGAAGCCGTAAGCGCAGCAGGAGCCGCAATTATCGTGGTATCAGGAAAAGCCGGCGTACAGGTGGGAACACAGAAAGCCTGGGAGTTATGTGAAAAATACAAACTTCCCCGTATGATTTTTGTAACAGACATGGACGTGGACGATGTCAGCTACCGGAAAGTAGTAGAAGACCTTACTGAATTATATGGAAAGAGAATTGCGCCTCTGCATTTCCCCATTCGTGAAGACGGAAAATTCGTGGGATACGTAAACGTGGTAAAACAGGCCGGAAGAAAATACGTGGATAAAGCCGGAAAACAGGAATGCCCGGTTCCGGAACATCTTCAGGAATACCTGGATAAATATCATGAAATCTTAATGGAATCTGTGGCAGAAACCAGTGAGGAATTCATGGAAAGATATTTTGAGGGAGATGAATTTTCTGTTACAGAAGTATCCGCTGCATTAGCCAATAATATTCAGGACGGAAGCATTGTTCCGGTATGTATGGGATCCCCAATCAACCTGCGGGGCGTATCCAATCTTCTGGATGATATTTGCGGTTACTTCCCCGGACCGGATAAACGGGAATGCAAAGGAATCATGCAGAAGACCAACGAAATTTTCTCTGCGGACTATGATTTCACAAAAGCAAAATCTGCTTATGTATGGAAAACTATCGTAGATCCTTTCCTGGGTAAATATTCCCTGGTGAAAGTGGCATCGGGCGTTATTAAATCCGACGACGTTCTGTATAATACAGAAAAAGGAACAGAAGAGAAACTGAATAAGCTGTATGTGCTGGAAGGTTCCAAACCGGTGGAAGTTCCGGAGCTGCATGCGGGGGATATTGGAGCAATTGCAAAATTAAACAGCGTACAGACCGGAGATACTTTATCTACCAAGGCAAATCCAATCCTGTATCCGAAGACAGCCATTTCCGTTCCTTATACATATAAGAGATACCGTGCAAAGAACAAAGGAGATGAAGATAAGATCTCCCAGGCACTGGCAAAAATGATGAGCGAAGATCTGACCATCCGCAATGTGAACGATTCTGCCAACCGCCAGACTCTTCTCTATGGTATGGGCGAGCAGCATCTGGATATTATCTGCAGCAAATTAAAAGAGCGCTACAGAGTGGAAATTGAGCTTTCCAAACCGAAGGTTCCTTTCCGTGAGACTATCCGCAAAAATTCCGATGTGGAAGGCAAACATAAAAAACAGTCCGGAGGACACGGACAGTATGGTCATGTAAAGATGCGTTTTGAGCCGTCCGGCGATCTGGAGACTCCATACATCTTTGAACAGGTTGTAGTGGGCGGAGCCGTTCCCAAGAACTACTTCCCGGCAGTGGAAAAAGGTCTTCAGGAATGTGTACAGAAAGGACCACTGGCCGCATATCCTGTAGTAGGAGTGAAAGCTACCTTATATGACGGTTCTTATCATACCGTAGACTCTTCCGAAATGGCCTTTAAGATGGCAACTATTTTAGCGTTTAAGAAGGGATTTATGGAGGCATCTCCGGTTCTTCTGGAACCGATTGTATCTATGAAAGTAACAGTTCCGGATAAATATACCGGAGACGTTATGGGCGATTTGAATAAGCGCCGTGGCCGTGTTCTGGGAATGTCCCCGGAAAAGAGCGGTCTTACTGTAATAGAAGCAGATGTACCAATGCTTGAGATATACGGTTATTCCACAGATTTGCGCTCCATGACCGGCGGAAGCGGAGAATTTTCTTATGAATTCGCCCGCTACGAGCAGGCTCCAAATGATATTCAGGAGAAAGAGATTGCCGCAAGAGCAAGCAAAGTGGAAGAAGGAGCAGACGATTAATACAGTTTTATTTCTTTGAAATTGGGGGATTTTATAGAAGGCTGCCGCAGTAGTGCGACAGCCTTCCGTATGTTTTTCTCCTGGAAAATATTTATAGAATCTTAATTGTATTTCTACGGGAAAAATGATACCATAGAAGGGCTTTTAAGATAAAAGACGAAAAGAAAGAAGGAGACTATGAAAAGTAAAAAAGGAAAGATCATTGCCGTTTTAGCTGTTCTGATTATTGCGGGAATTTATTACTACGTGACGATTCCTGCGATTAACATTCACGCCACAGGTTTCTGGATTTTCCTGATTGCACTGTTGGTATTATGTCTGTTTCTTTACGGCATCCGGAAAGTGCGCTCTCCGGAAGAATTTAAAACCAATAAGGTAATCAAAGCCGGCCTCGGAATCATTGTGGCCGTAGTGGCCGTCTATTTAATCGGGACACTGTTGTCTTCCCCGATTATAAATGCAAAGAAATACCGGGAACTGATAACTCCTGAGACCAGTGATTTCACAGAAGATATTGAGCAGATCAGCTACAATCAGATTCCTATTTTAGACAAGGACTCTGCCACACTTCTGGGAAACAGGAAGATGGGAAGCATGGTGGATATGGTATCCCAGTTCGAAGTAAGTTCCATTTACTCCCAGATTAATTATCAGGGGAGACCGGTGCGTGTAACGCCTCTTACCTATGCAAGCCCCATTAAATGGCTGACCAATCAGAAAGAGGGAATTCCGGCTTACATCACCATTGACATGACAACCCAGAATACAGAACTGGTGAAGTTAAAAGAAGGAATGAAATATACGGAATCGGAATATTTTAACCGGAATATTTACCGGCATTTAAGATTCCGTTATCCAACTTACATTTTCGATCAGATCAGTTTTGAAATTGATGAAGAGGGAACTCCGTTCTGGATCTGTCCGGTGAAAGAATATACTATCGGCTTATTCGGCGGCCAGACCATCGGAAAAGTGGTTCTGTGCAACGCTGTAACCGGTGAATGTACGGATATGGATGTGGAAGACTGCCCTACCTGGATAGACCGGGTTTATCCGGCGGATCTTCTCATTGAGATGTATGATTATCACGGAGAATTAATTAACGGATTTTTCAACAGCGTTTTCGGACAGAAAGGCTGTCTGAAAACAACGGAAGGATATAATTACCTGGCCATTGACGATGATGTCTGGGTGTATACCGGAGTTACTTCTGTAAGCGGCGATAAATCCAATGTGGGATTTGTGCTGATGAATCAGCGAACCAGAGAAACGAAATACTATGAAATCCCGGGAGCGGAAGAATTTTCCGCCATGGAATCTGCGGAAGGGCAGGTGCAGAACCTGGCGTATACCGCAGCCTTCCCTCTGCTTTTAAACATCGCAGACGAACCCACATATCTGATTGCATTAAAGGATAATGCCGGTCTGGTGAAAAAGTATGCTATGGTAAACATCCAGAAATATCAGAACGTGGCAATCGGAGATACGGTTTCCCAGTGTGAGGAGAAATATCTGGAACTTCTGGTAGACAATGGAATGCTGGATGATGAGAAAGCGGCTCAGTCGTCAGAAGAAAAAGAAGCAAAAGGAGTGATTTCCCGGATGGCCCAGGCGGTCGTGGAGGGAAATACCCATTATTATCTGATGCTGGAAAATGAGGATCGCATATATGATGTTCCTATTACCGATTTTCTGGGAATTGTAAAATACGATGTGGGAGATACGATTACTCTTACTTACATTGAGGGAGAACCGGCCTGTGAAGTGACCTCTGTTACCGGAGCCTCCGGGGATGCCCGGGCGGAAATAGAAACAGAGAGTACAGAAGAGGAAACAGACGAAACAGCCGCAGAAAGCGAAGAAACACAATCCTAGTACAAAAGACAGGAAAAAGCGTAACTATTCAGCCATGCATCTCGGATTCTCGCAGCTGCCGCTGCTCTACCGCCGCTTACCCGGCTGAATAGTTACGAAAAAGCCACAAAATCTCAGGTTAATACTTGACAAACAGACAACCGCTCGTTAAAATGACAATAGTTTTACAGGAGAAAGGCAAGGAAAAGGAAGAGTAAAAAACGGATGTCTTTCAGAGAGCTGCCGGCAGGTGCAAGGCAGCAGCGGAAGTTTTTGAACTGGCCTTTGAGCTTCACTGCCGAAAAGAAGAGTAGGCAGCGGCGGTTATTTCCCCGTTATCGGAAAATGAGTGCGTCTGTTGAGAAAGAAGACAGATGAATTAGAGTGGTACCACGGAAAATTAAGCCCTTTCGTCTCTAAGAGATTAGCGACAGAGGGCTTCTTTTTTCTTATTTTATAATTCAGGAGGAGAAGTCATGAGTGTACCTTACAATCATAAAGCGATTGAAGCAAAATGGCGTACAAACTGGGAAAAAAATCCGGTAAACGTCAATGATGGAAAAAAACCGAAATATTACTGTCTGGATATGTTTCCATACCCTTCCGGCAATGGATTACATGTAGGACACTGGAGAGGATATGTAATTTCAGACGTATGGAGCCGTTATAAAATGCTGCAGGGATATTATCTGATTCATCCCATGGGATGGGACGCTTTCGGACTGCCCGCAGAAAACTACGCAATTAAAATGGGCGTTCATCCGGCCAAATCAACGGCTCAGAACGTGGCAAATATTAAGAAACAGATTAATGACATTGCCGCTATTTATGACTGGGATATGGAAGTCAACACCACAGATCCCAATTTCTATAAATGGACCCAGTGGATTTTCGTAAAGATGTTCAAAGAAGGACTGGCTTACGAAAAAGAATTCCCCATTAACTGGTGTCCGTCCTGTAAAACAGGACTGGCCAATGAAGAAGTGGTAAACGGCTGCTGCGAACGCTGCGGCGCTACGGTTACCAAGAAAAATCTCCGTCAGTGGATGCTTCGTATTACCAAATATGCGGACCGTCTTTTAAATGATCTGGATAAACTGGACTGGCCGGAGAAAGTAAAGAAGATGCAGACGGACTGGATTGGAAAATCTTATGGTGCGGAGGTAGATTTCCCGGTAGAAGGAAGAGAGGAAAAGATTACCGTATACACCACAAGACCAGATACCCTCCATGGAGCCACCTTTATGGTACTGGCGCCGGAGCATAAGCTGGCAGCCTCTCTGGCAACCCCGGAGAACAAAGAAGCCGTAGAAAAATACATTTATGATGCTTCTATGAAATCCAATGTGGATCGTCTTCAGGATAAAGAAAAGACAGGTGTATTTACCGGAACCTATGCCATCAATCCTTTAAACGGAGCGAAGGTTCCCATCTGGCTTTCCGATTACGTACTGGCCGACTATGGTACAGGAGCCATTATGTGCGTACCTGCCCATGACGACCGCGACTTTGAATTTGCAACGAAATTCCAGATTCCGATTATTCAGGTAATTGCAAAAGACGGAAAAGAAATCGAAAATATGACAGAAGCTTACACAGAAGCTTCCGGAACCATGATCAATTCCGGAGAGTGGAACGGCATGGAATCCGCTGTTCTGAAAAAAGAAGCTCCGGCCATGATCGAAGAGAGAGGAATCGGAAGAAAGACTGTAAATTACAAACTCCGCGACTGGGTATTCTCCCGTCAGCGTTATTGGGGAGAGCCGATTCCGATTATTCACTGTCCTAAGTGCGGAGCTGTTCCCGTACCGGAAGAAGAGCTTCCGTTAACCCTTCCGGAGGTAGACAGCTACCAGCCTACCGGAACCGGAGAATCCCCCCTGGCAGCCATTGACGAGTGGGTAAATACCACCTGCCCGTGCTGCGGATCTCCTGCCAAGAGAGAGACAAACACCATGCCTCAGTGGGCCGGATCTTCCTGGTATTTCCTGCGATACGTGGATAATAAGAATGATAAAGAACTAGTATCCAAGGAAAAAGCAGATAAGTATCTTCCGGTAGATATGTATATCGGAGGAGTAGAACACGCAGTTCTTCATCTTCTGTATTCCAGATTCTATACCAAGTTTTTATATGATATTGGAGCAATTGACTTTGACGAGCCGTTCCATAAGCTGTTTAACCAGGGTATGATTACCGGTAAAAACGGAATCAAGATGAGTAAATCCAAAGGAAATGTGGTATCCCCGGACGATCTGGTAAGAGACTACGGCTGTGACTCCCTGCGTATGTATGAATTATTCGTAGGACCGCCGGAACTGGATGCAGAGTGGGATGACCGCGGAATCGACGGCGTATACCGTTTCTTAAAACGTTTCTGGACTCTGGCCTGCGACAGCATTGAAAAGAATCCGGCAGAGACAAAAGAGATGGTAAAAATCCGCCATAAAATGGTGTATGATATTACCCAGCGTCTGGAAAGCTTCAGCCTGAATACGGTTATCTCCGGTTTTATGGAATATACCAATAAGATGATGGAGATTGCAAAGAAAGAAGGCGGAATGGATCTGGAGACTATCAGGACGGCAACCATTCTTCTTGCGCCGTTCGCACCTCACATTGCAGAAGAACTCTGGGAGAAACTGGGAAATACAGATTCTGTTTTCCATACCCAGTGGCCAAAAGCAGACGAAGAGGCAATGAAAGACGATGAAATCAAGGTGCCGGTACAGATTAACGGAAAGACAAAAGCCGTAATTGAAATCCCGGCAGAAAGCTCCAGGGAAGAAGCCATTGCAAAGGGAAAAGAAGCCATTGCAGATAAGCTGACTGGAAATGTAATAAAAGAAATTTACGTACCAAAGAAAATTATTAATATTGTTATGAAATAAAAGCAGAAAGAAAAGACGCTGATTCATTAAGAATCAGCGACTTTCTTTTTTAGTGGTGTGCCTGGCAGCGCACGTTTCCAAACGGGTGAAACTAGAGGTATTAGAATTTAAAGGATAGCAGGAGTGGAAAGTCACAGTTGACAATTTTCTTCCAAAATGTTATTTTGTGAATAACAAGAAGTTTATAAAATACATAGAGGAGGGAAAATGAAATTTTCAACAAAATTAAGTGACGCGGTGCATGTCATGGCCTTTATTGTGATCAATCCCACAATGGATCTGAGCAGTACGGCTATTGCGAAAAGCATCCATACAAATCCGGGATATGTCCGCCAGCTTATGATGCTTCTAAAAAAAGCGGGCTTGCTGTCCGGGACACGGGGGAAAGCCAAACCGGTACTTCTGCGTGAACCGGAAAAGATATCTTTGCTGGATGTCTATCGGGCGATTGAAGGGAGTAAACCACTGTTGCATTTGGACACGCATACAAATCCGGAATGTGCCGCGGGAGTCAATATTCAGCTTGCTCTGCAGCGATACTATGATGAGATACAACAAACTGCAGAGCGGGAAATGGAACAGATCACATTAGCAGATATTATTCGGGAATATTATAGCAGATTAGAAACAGGTGAATCTTTGTATTAGAGAAAAAGCAAAGATTCACCTGTTTTTTATGGGAAATATAATGTTATTTTTAAAATAACATTATATTGACAAAGAGGGTTTTAAGCGTTATACTGTTGGAAAAGATGTTAATTTAAAAATAACATTATGAGATAAAAAGAGTCTAAACTATGGGTTCCAGAAAATAATACAAAAGAAGAGTCAAAGATAGAATGTTGAACTTGGGAAAACGGAAACTTTCGATGGAGGAAAAATTGAAAGTTGCATTGAGCCTAGCTGATGGCAGCTTTTATGAATTGGCAGCAGAAAGGGCAAAAAATTATGAATGAAACCATTATTATTATAGGTGCGGGATTTGGGGGACTGTCCGCAGCCCTTACATTGGCGGAGAGAGACTGCAAATGTGTTTTAGTTTCCAGGCAGCCGTCAGAACGGGCGCAGTCCGTGCTGGCGGAGGGTGGAATCAGCGGAGCGCTCTCCCAGGATGCAGAGGATATTTTTTCTCATTATCAGGATACGATGAAAGCAGGATGTGATTTGGCGGATAGCGATGCAGTGCGGCGTATGGTACAATTCGCACCGGAAATCATCCGGCAGTTAAAAGCATTGGGGGCACCTTTTCAGATGGAAAGCGGAACTGCGGCATTGAGAAAGTTGGGTGGACATAGCCGGGCACGTACCAGTTTTGCAGGAAACAGTACGGGAAAGGTTATTATGACAGCGTTAATTGATGAAGTGAGAAAAAAAGAGGTTCTGGGAATTGTGGAACGACTGCCGCATCATGTTTTTGAGAGTCTGCTTCTGGATGGAGAGAACTGTCAGGGTTGTATCATACGCGATTGTTATTCTGGACAGAAAATGACATTATATGGATCGGTGATTTTAGCATCTGGCGGTATGAGCGGCCTGTTTCCGGGAAAGGCAACAGGCGGGCTGGAAAATGACGGGAACGTAACGGCATCTGTATTTCGCCAGGGAGTAGAATTGGGGAATTTAGAATTTATCCAATACCACCCTACTGCGGTTACAGGCGCCGGGAAGAAGTTGCTGGTCAGCGAATCTGCCAGAAGCCATGGTGGAAGGTTATTTATAAAACGAGGAACGGAAAACTGGTATTTTCTGGAGGATTTTTATGGACCGGAAGGGAATTTGGTTACGAGGGACACGGCGGTGAAAAAGATGCAGGAGGTCAGTGAAAGAGAGGATTGTGAGCTTCCCATCTATTTAGATATGACGGGAATTAACAAAAAAGTATGGGAAGAACAGCTTTTTGAGCTTCGGGGTATGTGTGAAAAGTTCTTGGGAATAAATCCCCAAAAAGATTCTGTTCCAGTGGAACCTGCAATTCACTATTTCATGGGCGGCATTTTAGCAGATAAAAATCACCGCACGAATAAAAAATTTTTATATGCAGCGGGAGAATGTGCCTGCCAGTACCACGGGGCTAATCGATTAGGCGGTAATTCTATCTTAGGTGCGATTTATGGAGGACAAAAAGCAGCAGAGACAGCGGTATCGGAAATCCGGCAATTTAAAATGCAAAGAATTGAGGATGATACCGGTTATTTTTCGGCACCAGAAGCTATGGATAAGGCAAAGCGCTTAGGAGAAATTCTTGAAAAGTGTATGGGGATTATGAGGAATGAAGATAGGTTGCGGAGCGCTTTGTGCGAATTGGAAGAATGGTTTGTAAAGACAGATTCATGGGTGATTCAGAATAAATTGCTTCTGGGAATTGCTATGGTGAAGTCGGCACTGGAGAGAAGAGAGAGCAGAGGTGCTCATTGGAGAGCAGATTATCCTAGGGAAGAAAAAGACTTTCAGAGGATTACGGTTGCCCGGTTTGAGAAGGGAAAGGTGAAAATTCTGTTTCGTAAGATTAGTGAAGACGAGGTGGATGTAGGATGAGAAAATATATAAAAATTCTTCGGAAGCAGCAAGAAAACACTTTCTGGCAAACGTTCTGCTATGATACAAATAAATCGCAGATTTCCATAGCACATGTGCTTTTGGAATTGAATCAAAGGAGTCCCTTGAAGGACATAGAAGGAAAAGAAGCAGAACCTATTCAATGGGAATGTAATTGCCAGCAGGGAAAATGCGGAGCCTGTGCAATGCTGATCGATGGTTTTCCGGCATTAGCCTGTGAAGAAAAACTGGATATTCATATGGACACAGTGGAGCTGATGCCTTTACAGAAATTTCCTGTTGTGAAGGATTTGATCGTGGATAGGAGTTCAGTTTTTGAAAATTTAAAGAAAATGCAGGTTTGGATAAAAGGAAAAGGTCCGGTAAAACAGGAAAACCAGAAGGAGGCTTATTGCGCTTCGCAATGTCTGCAATGTGGATGTTGTCTGGAAATTTGTACCAGCTATACGGGTGGAGATGAGTTCCTGGGAATGGCGGTACTTGCTCCCTCTGTCAGAATTTTTTCTGTTTCAAAAGGAAAGGAAAAAGATTTGATGCTGAAAAAATATCGAAGGTATGTATATGAGGGCTGTGATGAATTTCATGCCTGTGACCACGTTTGCCCTGTAAAGCTGCCACTGGCACAGCTTATGGCGCATATGAACGCACAAATAAAAAAAGCAGTAGGAGGAGATAGAAATGAAGAATGAGTTTCAAGCAGAAGAGACAAATAATTATGAGAAATGGTGTGAGCAGTGGCGGGAAAAATTTCTGGATATGGACCAGGAAAAATTAAAAATACTGCTGCCGGAATTAAAAGAAGAAGGCGACTGGCTGACAATTTGTCATTTTGGAAGAAAACTGGGGATTCATAAAGATATTGGAAATATCAGGGCGATGGAGGATGACGAGCCGGTAACCTGCTATGAAAAATTGAATATTTACACTTTATTCGGGTATGTGACTTCGTTGGCATATTTCAAAAATGAGTGGGTAAAGTTTGAAAAATTAAAGAATACAGCTCCGTTTTCAAAGGCATTTCAGCAGGGAATCATAGATCCTTTTTCAAGAATGTTCCATGAGCATACGAGAGAATTAGAAGAAGCTCTTCAGAAGATGGGAGGTAAAAAAATAACATGGTCGGATGTAGGGTATGAATTAAATGCATTCGAATGTATTCCGGTTCGATTCCTTTTTTGGGAGGGAGATGAGGAATTTCCATCGCAGGGAAATCTTCTTTTTGATGCCAGTGCTACAGATTTTATTCATGGGGAAAGTATCGTAACCATTGCGGCTGTGGGGTTGGACAGAATTGCAAAACAGGCGGGAGTATCAAGAGATGCCAGCGCTTTTCCTGTTTTCTGAGATGGTGTGAATAGAGTTACTAGGTTGATATCTGCTAATCCAAAGCTGTATTCTTGAATGAAAAATGTGCTATCTATGATTAGAAAGGAATGGTTGGATGGTTCAATACCTTCTTCATACCATCGGCATGGTAGTGGTGGCTACCCAGGAGGATATGGACAGGTTCTGATTGAAGCAGCATAAGGTCTTTGCTATAATCAGATCAGACATGCAAGCATGTCTGCCTGGCTCACTGCCTGCGTAATAAAAAGAAAAGGGTTCTGAAAATCAACTGGAACAGCGGTGGAATTTATGAAAGAAGAATGTTTGATCTGTAAAGCACCCCTGGAATATCTGAAGGAAGATGTAGAAATGGAGTGTGAACTGTGCCATAAAAAAGAAAAAAGCAAAACGAGATGTATCAATGGGCATTATGTCTGCAATGAATGCCATATGCAGGGGATTGACAGTCTCATTGGGATATGCATGGGGGAGACATCCAAAAACCCGGCGATTATCCTGAACCAAATGATGGCTCAGCCCTTCTGCCATATGCATGGGCCGGAGCATCATATCATGGTTGGAATGGCGCTTCTGACAGCGTACAGAAATTCCGGAGGGGATCTTGATCTGAAGAATGCGCTGATAGAAATGAACAGCAGGGGACGATCTGTCCCGGGAGGGACATGCGGTTTCTGGGGAGCTTGTGGGGCAGGAATCAGTACGGGAATGTTTCTTTCCATTGCTACGGGGTCTACGCCTTTGGGAAAGGAGAATTTCGGATTGTCCAATAAGATGACGGCAAAAGCCCTGGGAGCAATCGGAGAAGTCGGAGGTCCCAGATGCTGCAAAAGGGATTCTTATCTTTCAATTCTTCAGGCCGTTGATTTTGTCAGAGAGAACCTAGGGATTTTTATGGAAAAACCGAAAATATGCTGCTCGTACAGCCGTCAGAATAATCAGTGCATCGGGAAACGCTGTCCATTCTGCGAAAGGAAAAAGAAGATTGCTTTTATCTGTGTCCATAATTCCTGCCGGAGTCAGATAGCGGAAGCGTTGGGGAAAAAATATTTATCAGATTTTTGTGACTGCTATTCTGCCGGAACGGAGACGAAACCGCAGATTAATCAGGATGCGGTAAGGCTGATGAAACAGGAGTATGGGATAGACATGGAAAAAGAACAGTATTCCAAGCTGATTCAGGACATACCGGAAGCGGATATTTATGTATCCATGGAGTGCAATGTGTCATGCCCGAACATTCCCGGCAGAAAGATGGTCAACTGGGGATTAGAGGATCCAACGGGAAAGGACGATGACGCTTTTCGGAATGTCATGCGTCAGGTTGAAGAAAATATACTGTATTTAAGAGACCAGCTAAGCAGGAAGAGATGTTTTTGAGAATAAGAGCCTAAGGAAAGCAAAAGGTTGATAGAAATTTGAAAAAGAGAGGGTAGTATCATTTGTAGGGGGGTGATTTTATGGCGCCGAAAATACTTGTCGCAGACGACGAAATAGAAATACGGAATATGCTAAAACGCTATTTTACACTTGATGGCTACGATGTGATTACAGCAGCCGGAGGACAGGACGCACGAAACAAATTGTCGCTTCAGCCGGACATTATTCTGCTGGATATAAATATGCCGGATATAGATGGCCTCTCTTTATGCAAAAGCATACGGGACTTTATTTCATGCCCCATTCTGTTCCTGACCGCTAATGTGGAAGACAGCGACAAAATCAAAGGCTTTGGCGCAGGAGGGGATGATTACATTGTAAAACCGTTTTCCATTGATGAATTAGGCGCAAGAGTATCCGCACATCTGCGGCGGGAGAGCCGCAGTAAAGTAAAAGCGCGGGTACTATTCAATGATTGTCTTGCTGTTGACTATACAGAAAGGGCCGCCTATTGGAATGGACAGGAAATCCCACTTTTGAAAAAGGAGTTCGATATAATCGAAGTCCTTTCGCAAAATCCAGACAGGTCTTTGATAAAGAGCGGCTTTATGAAGCGGCGTGGGGCTTAGACGGTATGGGGAATAATTCTGTTGTTGCAGAGCATATTCGGAAAATCCGGGCGAAGTTTGCAGCCATAGGTGCAAAGCAGTACATCGAAACAGTTTGGGGGGTGGGGTATAAATGGCAAAAATAAAGCACAAACTGCGAGACCTCTCCATTTTGCCGACCTTCATATTATTGTCAATCGTCTTTATCCTGCTTGCTATGTTGTTGGCTGAGGTTGAAAAGACGATTTTATCCAATGCTCAGACAGAGATAGCTTTCCAGTACTCCAATATCGTAGAGGGCTTTAATTCTAAAAAGGTTTGGGGCAATCAGGCAGTATTTTGGCTTTCTCAACAGGATAGCAGAAGGATGTGGCTGTATGAAATGTGCCTGTGGCTGCTGCCGCCTGTTACCTATCTTATCTGCTTCTTTATGGCGGGGGTGACTTTTTATCGGAGTAAGATCAAAACACCGCTTGCCTTGTTGACTGTGGCTTCTGAACGGATTGCAGACAATGATTTGGACTTCTCGCTTCAATACGACAGCCATGATGAAATGGGTACATTGTGTGTGGCATTTGAAAAAATGCGTTCTGCTCTGGAGACAAATAATCGCGAAATGTGGCGGCAAATGGACGAGCGTAAGCGATTAAATGCCGCGTTCTCTCATGATTTGCGGACACCACTCACCGTGTTGGAGGGTCATTTAGGTATTCTTCAAAAATATGTGCCAGACGGAAAACTATCATCCAACGACATAATAGATACCTATACAGTAATGGCCGGGCAGATGAAACGATTAAAAACTTATGTTGCCTCAATGAATACCCTGCAGCGGTTGGAAGATATACCAATCAATCGAGAATGTATCCCAACAGCAGATTTTATTGGTCAGTTACGGGATACCGGAAAAATCGTATGTAATGGAAAGCAGCTTATCTTTCTTAATGAGGCGACGGTTCCAACGCTTTTTCTTGACCCGGAAATCGTTATGCAGGTGTTTGAAAACCTCCTGTCAAATGCCGTCCGCTATGCGGATGAAGCCGTCACCATACAATGCCGGACAGAGCAAAACACACTATTTCTTTCCGTAGGCGATGATGGCAAAGGCTTTGATGATGTTGCGCTCAAATCGGCAACAAACCCTTTTTACACTACCGGGGACGGAGAAAACCAGCATTTAGGGATTGGTCTAAATATTTGCAAAATCCTGTGCGTGCGTCACGGCGGAAATATATTGCTGTCAAACGGAGCGAAAAAAGGCGCCATAGTTTGTACCAGCTTTGATATGAAAAAATAACAAGTATAGATAATAAAAAATCTCCTTGTGGAAATCCACCGGGGGATTTTTTTGATTGACAGATATTTGAAAATTGGGCGGTAAGCTGTATTCGTAACCCCATAAGCAGCAGAAAAGGAGAGATAACATTATGTTAGAAATCAGGGAAATTACGAAAACATACCGTTCAAATGGGATGGACTTTCCCGTTTTGAAAGGTGTATCAGCAAGTATTTCAGATGGTGAATTCGTCGCAATCATGGGACCGTCCGGCAGTGGTAAAACAACGCTGCTCAATGTGGTGTCTGGCTTTACTTCTGCGGACAGTGGAAGTGTCCTGCTGGACGGGGAAGACATATTGACAGGGGATGAAAATATCCTTGCCGAAATCCGGCAGCGCCAACTCGGCTTTGTCTTTCAGGACTTTATGCTCCTTAATGGATTGACAATCCGGGAGAATGTGTTTTTACCGCAAATAATCGCGGGAAGGCCCGCAAAGAGCATGGAAAGAAAAACCGAAAGTCTGCTTTCCATGTTCGGGATTGGGGACATTGCGGCGAAATATCCTGCTGAAGTGTCCGGCGGTCAAAAGCAGCGGGCCGCTATTGCAAGAGCATTGTCGAATAGTCCCTCTGTCATCTTAGCAGACGAGCCCACAGGAAATCTTGATTCCAAATCAGGCGCAGCGGTTATTGAGGCGTTTATAGCTGCAAACAAAAGCATGGGCGCTACCATTCTAATGGTAACTCATGACGCATTTGCCGCTTCCTACGCTGATAAGGTAATTGCACTAAAGGATGGAATTGTATTTGGTGAGCTTGTGCGGCATGGAAAGCCGAAGCAGTTTTTGGATGAACTGCTGGACTTTATCCGAAAGGTTAATGGTGATGGATATGACGCTTAATGAGATCAGCCGCAAGCTCATAAAGAATGACCGAAAGCAGTATGCGCTTTTTTTCTTCTCCGTTCTCTTTTCCATCATAATGACCGGGGCATACGGCGTACTGCAATACAGCCCCACGATTACAAATGTACTGGCAGACGGCGGTTCCACGCAGACCATTTCACAAGGAATGTTTTTCGGCTCTATGCTTGGTATTGTCGTTTTCCTTGTTTATGCGGACGTTTTATTTCTAAAATATAAGTCGCGGGAAATCGGGATTTTCCTTTCGCTTGGGATTGACGGCCGCAGCGTACAGAAAATCATTATCAGGGAGTTTACAACCTTGTTTCAGATTGCCGCCTTGCTGGGGCTGATTTTGTCCGTTCCCTTTGCGTTTTTGTGCTGGACGTCACTGAACATTTTTTTGAAAACACAGGAAACGGCATTTTCGATTGGCTGGGGAGGACTGCTAATTGCCCTTGTCTTTTCCGTCCTATCCTGGCTGATTTTGCGTGAGGTCAACCGCAGATATATTTGTACCCTTGATATTTTGAAAATATTAAAAAGTTCTGATGAAAACGAAGGCACAAAAAGCGGAAATCTGCTTTTTCTGATTTTGGGGGCTGCTCTTGTTCCAGTGGGCATCATAGCCTTTTTCACATTGCAGAATATGGGAGGCTTCCTGAACGCGCTTCTTGCCTTTATGGGCCTTGCCGCTGCCGTATGGGGTGTTTATATTCTGATTATTCAATGCGCTTCAATCGGGGATATTCTGAAAAGATTTTGCGTTCAGGCCTATTACAAAAACATTGTATTTTATAACCTCTTAAAGCAGAAAATCAGGCAATATACCCGCTCTATTTTTGCTGCGTCTTTGCTTATTACCTTTACTATTTTCGGTATTGGCTTTATCGCTGCCGGATTTGTGGATGGGTATAATGTGGCGCTCAATGAACCATATGACTATACGATAAGCACCACGGCGGACAGAACGGAAATAACGCAACAGCGCATTTCCTCTATTGCGGAGGAAACAAACACGGCAATTACAGAAATTATCCGGCTGGATTGCCTTTTGATTGGGGTGGAAAACACCTACAAAGACGGATCCACCGATTGGGGTTCCCGTGTAATTGTGAGTGAAAGCACATTCGAGGAACTTTGCGGACAGGAAGTAACCGTACCAAAAGGAAGCTATACTCTTTGTTTTGATGGTTCCATGCAGTATAAGCGAAATGCATTTCATAGCAGCAGCAGCTTGTTCTATAATCCGACCACGGGGGACGAGGCCGTTTATACGCAGAATGAGCCGATTTCTATTGACAGGCTGGTGAATTCCCGCTCTTTCTTTTCGTCCTTTTTAATCCTCAATGACGATGATTATATGGACATTTCATCGACGCTTGGGGCGGAATATAAGGCAACTACATTCCTGTTGAATGTTGCCGATTGGCGCAGCACAGGAGTATTTCAGAACCGCATATTGGAAGAAGTAATCTCTGACAATGACGAGATGATTTTCACAAATTGGCATAACAGCGCAACCTTTGAAAAGACAGGAAGTAAAGCGGAGTATTTGTCTTATATTGGGAACGAAACCCGTATTGCCCGTGTATGGGCCCTTTATCCCCTGTCAAAGCTCTCCAGTGCAACAACACAGTTTGAGGCGTTTGCCATCTATCTCATGCTCATGCTGTTTATTGCAATTGTAGCCTTTGTGTCCTCTATCATGGTGGTGGGTCTTAAACTTGTCAGTACAATATGGGACGATGCAGCCGTGTACGAAAATCTCCGGCGTTTAGGCATGAAGCCACGCGGGATACGGCGTCTTATCACAAGGCAAATGGTCTTTGTCTATTTCATTCCCACTGTCTTTGGCTGTCTTGTCGGAGCATTTACAACATACCGGATTATGCTTGTTTCAGGTGTGATTTACATTGCGGAAACAATGCAGGTTGTCGGTGTCGCCTGTGGATTGGTGGCAGTATTACAGCTTTTAATTTTTGCTGTGCTACGTTCCAGAATTATTTGGAATTGTATCTCATAGAAAGATAGTATGATTACAATTCTTTTTTACTATGAAATTTATGAGTGTATCATAAATTTGCAAGTATATTGAAAAGAACCAATTAACTTTTATAATAGACAATATAAAATGTCTGGGAGGTTAAATCAATGAAAAGAGCAGCGGAAATCATTCATCTCTTACCGGAAAACAGAAAAAAATATCTGGAGAAGTATACAAATCCTTCAACGGAAGCGGCTCGGATTTTATGGCAGGCAGGGATTCGGAAACAGTTTTACTATGAGTTTGGAGATGAAATTTTACGTACCTATGAGTACACGGGAAAGCAGTTTCAAGTGGACATGAAACGTATTTTGCAGGCAAAAGAAACAACGGATTTTTTCCTTCAGCGACGGAGAAAGGATGTGCCGGAGAAGGAGAGAGCAGCAACGGAGTGGTGGGCGCCTTTGAAATGGTACGGCGCCTCTCTGATGGCAGAGCCGCAGTCAGAAGAAGATGAGATGTCTAATAAAGAAGCATATCATCGTATGGTATCCGGAGAGATGTCAGAAGAAGATGAGGATATGGAAGTTTTTCACTTTATTTATGATGAAGATGACTGGAGCGAATCCATTCATATGTAAAATGCAGAAAGGGAGGGGAAGAAGGAATGGACATATATTCAAAAGAAGGTCTTCTGATACTGGTACAGATTGATCATCTAAGCGGCGAACTTTTAGGCAATGTAATAGAAGATTTTTATGATGCCGGGGCAAAAAATGTACAGATAGTGAGTGCCATTACAAAGAAAAACCGTCCGGCGTATATGATTTTTATCGATGTCCCCTTCCAAAAAGCAGATAAAGTAGAAAATGTGATTATAAAAGAGTGTGGATCCTCAGGCTGGCACAGAATTTCTACCTGTCACCGTCATACCAATGTTTCTGTTCAGAAGAAACAAATAAAAATCCGGACAGAAAAAGGATATTACAATTTTGAGGCAGAAGGGAAGGTCATTAACGATGACTGGAAACATGCCAGACCGGAATATGAAAACTGTATAAAACTTAAAAAACTTCTTCTCGAAAAAGAAGGAATTTCAATTCCGGTGAAAAATATTCAAAACTACCTGTCCATGTTGTTTTATGAGGAAAAAAATGAACTGACTATTTAGGAGGAAATCTATGGAAAATAATAACAAAGCAAAGATACTGTCTGCCGCACAAATGGCATCGGTATCAAATATTTCAAATTTAACAAACGACCGGATTGAAGCTCTTGCCGGAGGGCACGGAATGGTAAATATTGCAATCCATACAGTAGCCAATGTTATAGCAGAAGAGCTTCTTGGAGGAGGCAGCATTGCCATCCGGTTTGCAGATGCCCGTCAACTGCCAGTGGAAAATATTATAAAAAAGGCAATCGATACAGCAAAAGCCTCCGGGGCAGATGGTGCAAATGCAGCATTGCTGACGGCGGTACTGATGTATCTTGCAGGAACTGCAGCCCAGGTAGGAATCCCCGCAGGAAACAGGAAACTGGGAGCAACCTGCCGTATGCTGGCAGGAGTGGATCGCAGTGGTGTAAGCGCAATTCCCACATCTAAAATGAATAGTAAAATTTCTGCTTTTCCGGCTGTTCTGGCAGTCAATCAGGCAATGTTAGACGGAACGTTATCACCCATTAATGGAAGAGATGTCCCTCAGAATGTAGGCGGAAGTCCTTTATATGGTCACAGTGCCTTAGGAGAGGATATTATCTGGCCGGGAATCGCAAAAAAAGGAGCGGAGATCGGAACAAAGGCGATGCTGGATGCTATGGCAGGAGCAGGGATACGTCCGGATCCCCTTCATGCCGCTTTATTCGGTGCGGCGGCAATCCTTGAGGTGATTCATCCGGATGCGGAAGTACCGGAAGGAGAAGGACGATATGGAAGAACCACATCTGTGCGGCTTGTGGGAAAAGCGGCAGCTGAAACAGCAGGACTTCCGGAAAAAATACATATGCATCTGACCAATCAGGAATTTGATACGGCACAGCTTGTGGGAGATATAGGATTAATTCTAAAAGATATTGGGGGACCTTCTGTCATTGGTATGATGGCTCTGGCTGAAATTCTGGCCTGCTTTAAGGAAGGAATCTCCAGCGGATTTTCTTCCGGCCCGGTGAATGCGCCGCTGGGACACCAGGGTTCCTATGCCGTTGCTGTTATGAAAGCTCTTCTGGAAGAAAATGCAGATCCAAAGGAAATTGCAGAACAGCTCGTTCAGGAGCGAACCGCAAACTCTCTGAATCCGGAATCGGCTCTGGTAAGTATCAATATTATAGCGAGAAAAGCAGATGAGGTAAGGCTCGGACCAGTGACCAGGCTGATGATTAGGGCGACAGAACCTATGCGTACAAAGGCGATTTTTACAAAAGCCTCCTTTACCTATGACCAGTTAAAAGAAGGAAAAAGTCTGGCAGAAGTTGTAAAAGCCCTGGATGACCAACGACTTTTGACAGTGGAAACCCAGGCAGGAGCTCTTTTCAGTGAGATGACAGGAGAAAAAGTGACTGTAAAAGTAGAAAATCTTCACAGTGCTGCAAGAAGAACCGCAAAATTAGTAAAAAAATACTGGTCATTTGATCCCTACGTGGATATGACGGTAACTTTGGGAGAAAAGAAGGCTGTCATGGAAGGATTTGTTCATGACATCATTCCAAGAGTATGCCAGGGAGAATGTCAGGATGTAGCCTGGGCTGTCCCCTTTGCGGCAGGAGTCATGGATGAACTTGCACTTGCAGGCTGTAACATTTTAAATGTGGTAATCCCTGTGGCAGTGGCATCTGCTCTGAAACTAAATGACCCGTCTGTCCTGGCAGAAGAAGCGGAACGGGCTGCTTATATAAGTGTGGGAATACCCGGGGCAAAAGCACATGCCACAGAGGCAGGTATTCTGGCATCTGAAATCGCAGAATTTATGCAGACATCTTACTTTTAATTGAATCCCATAAAAAGAAGGAGCATAGCGGCAGAGATGCCGCTGTGTTTCTTCAGACAAAGGAGAAAAAATGAAAAAAAGGGAACTGTATGAAATTTTAAATGAAGTAAAAGAAGGAAAACTTCCCGTAAATGAGGCGGTTTTTGAACTGAAGAAGATGCCGTTTGAAGATCTAGGGTATGCGAAAATTGACTACCACAGGGAATTAAGACAAGGATATGGCGAAGTGATTTTCGGACAGGGGAAGACTGCGGAACAGATAATCGGGATTCTTACTTCTATGAAAGCAGCGGGACAGAATACGATTTTAATCACCAGGCTGTACCAGGAAGCGGCTGAAAAAATAAAAGAGAAATTTGATTTGTATTATGATCCCGATTCACATATCGGATTTTCAGGAGAGAAACCTGCCCCCGACGGAAAAGGTACCATACTGATTATGACAGGAGGAACAAGCGACATTCCTGTTGCTGAAGAAGCGGCATGGACGGCAGAAGTCATGGGAAACCGGGTACAGCGTGTTTATGACGTAGGCGTTGCAGGCATACACCGTACTCTGGCACATATGGAAGATATTATGAAAGCAAATGTAATCATTGCAATCGCAGGTATGGAAGGAGCGCTTGCAAGTGTAATCGCCGGTCTTGCAGATTGTCCGGTTATTGCAGTTCCTACAAGTATAGGATATGGCACCTCTTTTCATGGTCTTGCAGCGCTTTTATCTATGTTAAATTCCTGTGCCAATGGAGTTGCCACAGTGAATATCGATAATGGATTTGGCGCGGGCTGCTTTGCCAGCATGATCAATCACAGATAGGAGGAAAACGATGTGTACAGTTTATTTTGACTGCGAAAGAGGGGCGGCAGGAGATATGATTTGCGCCGCTTTATTCGGACTTATAAAAGATAAGGCAGCTATGGTAAAACGACTGAACAACATGGGGATTCCCGGAGCAAAGTTTCTGATAAACAATACAAAACGCTATGAGATGGAAGGACTTTCCATGACGGTAGAAATAGGTGAGCAAACGGAGGAAACGGCATTTTCCGAACATGGCCATACAGCTCATCGGCATATGACTATGGAAACAATCCGTGAAATTGTGGGAAACCTTAAAGTACCGCAGCATATTAAAAAGATGGTTCTGGAGATATATCAGATGATTGCCCTGGCTGAGTCTGAGGCACATAACTGCCAGGTGACGGAAGTGCATTTCCATGAGGTTGGGGCACTGGATGCGATTGCTGATGTTAGTGCCGCCTGTATGCTTTTGGATGAACTTAAGCCGGAGAATATTATTTCTTCTTCCGTCCATGTGGGAAATGGAACGGTACGCTGTGCCCATGGAGTTCTCGATGTTCCTGCTCCCGCAACTGCAAATCTGCTTCGGGGAATTCCTTATGAAAAAGGAGAAATTGAAGGAGAAATCTGTACACCTACAGGCGCTGCTCTTTTGCGGTACTTTGTGCAGAAATTCGGCGTACCTATTCCGGAAAGTTCTATAAAAAAATCGGGAATAGGAATCGGCAAAAGAAAATTTCAGAAACCTAGCTTTTTTATGGCGGCTATCCTTGCAGAATAAAATATGATACAATGGAAATCGAAAGGAGCTGTATGTTATGTATCAGAAAAAAATGCAGGAAGATATACGGTGTCCGTTAGAATACGGTCTGGATGTTTTCGGAGGCAAATGGAAATCCAGAATTATATGTGTACTGGCTGCTAAGGAAAAACTGCGATATAGTGAAATCAGAAAAGAAATGTGCAATATCACCGATGCGGTTTTGTCATCAACATTAAAGGAATTAATCGCAGATAAAATTGTTATCCGAAAATCGTACGATGAAATTCCTCCGAAGGTTGAATACTCACTTACGGAAAAGGGAAAATCGGTTGTTCCGATTCTGCAGAATATTTGTAAATGGTCTGGGATTTTTTATAAAAAAGACAGTGAACATACCATGACACAGTGCCAGAAATGTGACCACTTATAAAAGCTTGAATCAGTTTGAAAAGGAGAAAAACAGATATGACCTTTTCCGTGTTAGGGACACTGTCTTTCTATATGATCGTTAATTCCTTCACTCCCGGTCCGGGCAATATACTGGCCATGAATACGACAACACAGTACGGATGGGGAAAAGGAAAGAAGCTGATTTTGGGAATCTGCTGCGGATATTTTACAGTTCAGATGATTTGTACGCTGGCATTATATGAATTGAACACACTGCTTACTCCGGTATTATCACTGTTAAAGTATATTGGCGCTGTTTATATGTGCTGGCTGGCAATTCATATTTTGCTCAGCCGTCCGGAAAAAAAGAATTTAGATAAAGCCCCTGATTTTTTCAGAGGTTTTTTATTGCAGCTTGTGAATGTTAAAATCTATTTTTATATTAGTACCTTATTAACCGTGTATCTTATTCCATATATGGAAAATCTGTTCATGCTTGTGACAGCAGGAATTATAGTAACTGCTGTGGGAAGCGCCGCTTCCCTTGTGTGGGCGTTTTTAGGAGTCAGGCTTCAATCGGGTTATGAAAAGTACTATCGTCTGATCAATTCCATTCTTGCGCTGTTTCTGTTTTATTGCGCGTGGGGAATTATGAATCAGTAAAATGTGACAGGGAGAGAGAAAATGAAGATTCAGTATACGGATGAGAAAATTTTTACACAGCAACAGGTAACCGAATTATTTTTATCTGTAGGATGGATTTCCGGCCGGTATCCGGACAGATTATATAAAGCGTTGAAACATTCTTCTACTGTAATCACTGCATGGGACAGGGAACAGTTGGTGGGCCTTGTCAGAGTCTTAGATGATTCATCAATGCTTGCGTACATACATTATGTGCTTGTTCATCCCTCCTATCAGGGAAAAGGGATTGCGGGAACAATGATAAATCAGGTTAAGGAAAAATATAAAGATTTTCCGTATCTTGAAGTTATGCCGGAAGAAAGCAAAAATGCTGCGTTTTATGAACAATTCGGATTTCAGATGATGAAAGATGGCGCTGCGATGCAGATTTGCAGTTTCTCATAACAAATCCTCTGTTTAGCATTGCACTGTGGCTGGCGGTATGCCCTTCCAGTCACGGAGCTAAATAATCTGTTTGATTATGTGTACAAATTCCTGAGCTGCAGGTGTTAAGTCCTGCATATTGTTTGCAAATATCCCTATATCGAAAGATATGTCTGTTGTCAGCGACCATATACTATTTCCAGAAGCAATAATAATCAAAACTGACAGGAATTTCTTCAATATGAAGGTTAGCGAAAACTAACACAATAAAAAATTCTGTATTGACAGGAAATAATTAGCATGTTATACCTAAAGGAGGTAGTCGCAACTAACTCATATTATATGGGTAGTCCTTCCTAACCTGCGCTATAAAAGATTACGGGAATCGGAAAGAAACAATTTTCAATCCCAAAGGGTGGAGGAAGAGAGTATGAAGAAGAAAACAGAGAGAGCAGACAGGAGAGATTAATGAAAACAGTAAAAAGAATGAGAAAAATCCTTGCCGGACTGCTTGGACTGTTCCTGTTTGTCCTTATTGGGGCCGGTACAGTGCAGGTGCAGGCGGCAAGCGGCAATGTATATACCTGTGTGATTCATCCCTGTTACGCACATCCGGTCACCGGGGTAATCGAGGATTCCGGAGGGGAAGCTTCCTATGCTACCGGACAGGGGATGATTGACGGAGCAGTCTATACCACAGGCATCCTTGAACTGACGGACAGCGGAGAATATTACCTGACCATTCGGATGAGTCTGATGGGATATACCAGCGGTCATACGTTCTGGGTGCAGAATGTGGGGGATTCCGGCTGGTCCAGTCCGGCGATGGGCATAACAGGTACAGGTACAGACAATAATGGAGACACAGCGGATATCTGTATGCAGGTTCCCAGCGAGAACTGCGTAGTCCGCGGCTCTATGTACGTGGAGCCTATGGGGAGAGATGTGGTTTTCTATCTTTATCCCAGTGACTATGCAGAAGGAAATAATACAGATATGAATGCTACCATGGTGACGTCAGCCTCGGGAAGTGACAGTGGGGCAGCCGCCGCAGACAATTCTTCCGGCACGGGTACCGCTGGTACAGCCGCCGCAGAAAACAGTACAGCGGCATCCGCAGATAACTCTTCCGGTACCAATGCCACAGGAGGCAGTTCTGCGGAAACGCCGGCTTCCTTAGAAAGCAGTGCAGAAAACGGGGAAGGTGAGCCCCCCGCGCAGAACAGTTCTTCCCCCTCTGATACCAGTACTGCAGCGAATAAAACGACAGATAAGGAATCCGGGAATACAACGGACGAAAGCGAGGCTCCGGCCTTGTCCAGCTCCATTGAGCTGGCGGCGGAACCGACGTCGGATACGGTCACGGATAAAGAACTCAATGACGCGCAGGGCTTAAGTCTTTCAACAGCGGAGGCTGCTGCAGAAGAAGGGACAGCGGGAACTTCCGGCGGAACCAGCGCCTTTGCCATTGGGACAGCCATTACGGTATCCGGCCTGATCCTGATGGGCGCTGCAGCAGTAATCGTATATTTCTTCCGTAAGAACTGGAGACGCTGGGGCGGAGGTTACGATGATGATGAAATTTAGAGCAGGACATAAGAGCAAAAGGCTGGCAGGAGCCGTCCTAAGTACAGCGCTGGCCTGCAGTCTCTTGACAGGGTGCGTGGATCAAAGGGGCGGGGCTTCCGAGACGGAAGCAGCCCGGAAAGAGACGGCACAGGCTGCAGAGACCCTCCTTGCGATCACAGATCCCCGGGAAAAAGCAGCGGTAGAAGCGGCAAAGGCTAAGGTGGCAGCCATGGAAGAAGAACCCAGAATCATTGCTACTTCCCCGGCCGCGGCTGATATTTGCGACAGACTAAAGCTGGATCTTGTAGGCATATGTTCCAGTACGATTTCCACTTTGCCGGATCGGTATGCGGATGTGGAGCAGGTGGGAACCTCTATGAGCCCCGATATGGAGATTGTAGCATCCCTGTCTCCGGACTGGATTTTAAGTCCTGCAAGCCTGCAGTCAGATCTGCAGCCAAAGTATGAGGCTATTGAAACGGACTGGGCATTTCTGAATCTGCGCAGCGTACCGGGCATGTACCGCTCCATTCAGGAGCTGGGGGAAATCTTTGATCGAAAGGAACAGGCCCAGGAGATGGTGAATGAGTTTACAGAATTCTATGAAGATTACAGCACTGCCAATGAGGGAAAGGAAAATCCGAAGGTACTGATCCTCATGGGGCTTCCCGGCAGTTATATTATTGCAACAGAAAATTCCTATGTGGGAAGTCTGGTAGAACTGGCAGGAGGAGAGAACGTTTATGCCGGCACGGAGCAGGAATTTCTGACTGTCAATACGGAAGACATGCAGTCGAAGGAACCGGATGTGATTCTGCGTGCGGCCCATGCTCTTCCGGATCAGGTAATTGAGATGTTTAACGAAGATTTTAAAACCAGCGGTATCTGGCAGCATTTCACCGCTGTACAGGAAGGAAGGGTCTATGATTTATCCTATGAGCTCTTTGGTATGAGCGCCACCTTCCGCTATCCGGAAGCATTGGAAGAGCTGCAGCCCATGCTTTATCCGGAAAGCGAAGAAGACGAGGCGAAGGCGAAATCCAACAGCGAGAACGCCGCCCGGGCAGCCGAAGAGAGCGAAGCCAGCGAGAAAACAAATGAGGAAACGCTGAAGGAAATTACCAGGTAGGAGGGATATCGCATGAAAAAACTGGAGGAAAGTCATCGGATGGATATGAGCCGGAAAAAGAAAAAGACGGCGCGGGCCACATTCTCCTTCCTGATTATGGGTGTCCTGCTGATAATTCTGATTTTTGCCGCAGTGAATATGGGAAGCCTCCGGGTATCTCCGTCAGAGCTGTTCCGGGGACTGTTTATCGAACGAATCGAAAATGTGGCAGCGATCTACGATCTGCGGTTTCCCCGAATTGTTATTTCCCTGTTTGCAGGCGCAGCGGTGGCAGTCTCCGGTGTACTGTTCCAGGCGGTTCTTAAGAATCCCCTGGCAGATCCGGGAATTATCGGCATTTCCGGCGGGGCAGGTTTTACCGCTGTTTTGATTACCGCATTCCTTCCGTCGCTGTTTTTTTTCACACCCTTGTTTGCATTTGCAGGCGGTGTGCTGGCCTTCTTCCTTGTATACAGCCTGTCGTGGAAAGGCGGACTGAGTCCTCTGCGTATCATCCTGACCGGCGTGGCCGTAAGCACCGTGTTTACCGGACTTTCCGATGCGCTTAATTCCATGACCGGAGGCAGTTCTACAGGGGTTGCGTCTATCGTGGAAGGAAATATCACACAGAAAACGTGGGAGGACGTACAGACTCTCCTCCCCTATGTTATAGGAGGACTGATCCTTGCCATCTTGTTTTCCGGGATGTGTAATCTGATGTCGCTGGAGGACAAGACGGCGCGGGGACTGGGCGTCAACGTGAATCTGATGCGGATTCTGATTTCCCTGGTTGCAGTGCTTCTGGCCAGTATCTCCACAGCAGTGGCCGGGGCTGTCAGCTTCCTGGGACTGCTTGTGCCGCATATCGGGCGTCTCCTGGTGGGAAGCGATCACCGGGCGCTGATTCCCTTTTCCATGCTGGCAGGAGCGTTTACTTTCCTGCTGGCCGATACCATCGGCAGGACGATAGCGGCGCCTTACGAGGTGTCTGCGTCTGTCATTATGAGTGTGATCGGCGGCCCGTTCTTCATCATTCTGTTAAGGAGGTCGAAGAAATATGCAGCGTGAGGATAAGAAAAAATCTGCCATGGAAGTGAGAAACCTGTTCTTTTCCTTTGGAAAAAACAAAGTGTTAAAGGATACGTCATTCAGGATTGAGGAAGGGAAAATCACCACCATCATGGGTGCAAACGGATGCGGCAAGTCCACTCTGTTTAACCTGATGACGAAAAACCTGTACCCGGGCAGAGGAAATATTTTTCTTTACGGAAAAAATATCCAGAACCTTGCCCTTAAAGAATTTGCCAGAAGGGTATCCATTGTCCATCAGTATAATTCGTCGGCGGACGACATCACTGTGGAGCGGCTGGTTTCCTTTGGCCGTACCCCTCATATGAAACTGATGCAGGGGCGAAGCGAGGAGGATGAGCGTCTGATCCAGTGGGCGATGGAGGTTACCAATGTGAAGAAGTATAAAGACAGGGAAGTCAGCCGGCTTTCCGGCGGACAGCGGCAGCGTGTGTGGATTGCCATGGCGCTGGCTCAGAATACGAAGATTCTCTTTTTGGACGAACCAACTACCTATCTGGATATCCGCTACCAGATCGAGATTCTGGAACTGGTGAAAAAACTCAATGAAGAGTACGGAATCACGATTATTATGGTACTCCATGACATCAATCAGGCGATCCATTTCTCTGATCGGATCATCGGACTGAAAGACGGGCATGTGGAGGCGGACGGAGCTCCCAGGGAGGTTATCACCACAGAGTGCATCCAGAAACTGTATGGAATCTCCCTGGGAGTAACCACAATAGAAGGAAAGAAATTTGTACTGACTGTATAACAGGAGTGAAAAAAATGAAGAAAAAGAATCCACTAAGGATCTTCTGGATCCTATTAGGTTTTATCTGTCTTGGACTGGGAACGGTGGGCATTGTCCTGCCGATCCTTCCTACGGTGCCGTTTTATATGGCCACGGTGTTCTGCTTTGCCAAAAGTTCCAGAAAGCTGCACGACTGGTTTATAGGAACCGGGCTGTATAAGAAGCATCTGGACAGCTTTGTAAAACAGCGTGCCATGACTATGGAGACGAAGCTTCGGATCGTGGGGACGGTAACCGTGGTTATGGCAGTTGGCTTTCTTTTAATGAGCCGGGTGCCTGCGGGGAGAGTCTGCCTTGCTGTTGTCTGGATCTGCCATCTGCTCTACTTCTTCCTGCGGGTGAAAACCATCCGGTCGGAAGAAGCTGTGGAATAAATCCAGGTATTAACAGGAAAAGAGGAAACTATGATTAAGACACGACTTCTGGGACTTTTATCCCATGCAAAGAAATATATTGTATACCAGGTAGTCTGGCAGTGGCTCGCGCTGCTGTGCCAGATACTGATGATCTACAGCGTATCTATGCTTCTGGAACAAGCGTTTTTTCAGAAAGTTTCTACGGATATTGGAGTCTGCTATGGCGGGATTGTAATCTTTTCCCTGCTTCTGAGGTTTTTCTGTGACCGTCAGGCATCTCATGCGTCCTACCATGCCAGTGTGGATGTGAAACGGATCTTAAGAGACAAAATTTATGAAAAGCTCCTCCGTCTGGGGGCTTCCTACCGGGAAAAGGCAGCAACTTCTGAGGTGGTTCAGATGGCGGCGGAAGGTGTGGAGCAGTTGGAGACTTATTTCGGAAAATACCTTTCTCAGCTATTCTACAGCCTGCTGGCGCCTTTGACTCTGTTTGTCATTTTGTCTTTTGTGAACTGGAAAGCAAGTCTGGTACTTCTGGTCTGCGTCCCCCTGATTCCGGTTTCTATTGTGGCAGTGCAGAAAATCGCCAAAAAACTGCTGAATAAATACTGGGGCATTTATACAGAGCTGGGAGACAGCTTTCTTGAAAATCTGCAGGGACTGACAACCCTTAAGATTTACCGCTCCGATGAAAACAAGGCCAGAAAGATGGATGAAGAATCCCAGAGATTCCGGCAGATTACAATGAAGGTGCTGACGATGCAGCTGAATTCCACCAGTGTGATGGACATCATTGCCTACGGAGGGGCAGCAGTGGGAATGATCGTCACCCTTTCCCAGTTTACGGCAGGAAAAGTAAGCGTCCACGGAGCGCTGATGCTGATTTTGCTGGCAGCGGAATTTTTTATTCCCCTTCGTCTGCTTGGCTCCTTCTTCCATATTGCTATGAACGGCATGGCCGCAAGCGACAAAATCTTTGCCCTTCTGGATCTGACGGAACCAAAGGAGAAGGAGCAGGTTCTGAAGGGGGAAAATATGGATATTGAGTTCTCAGAGGTGCATTTCTCTTACGGGAAAGACCGGGAAATCTTAAAAGGAATCAACATGGAATTTCCGGCAGGCAGCTTTACCTCCATTGTGGGAACTTCCGGCTGCGGCAAGAGCACGGCGGCAGCGGTGCTGATGGGAAGAAACCGGGGGTATGAAGGCAGCGTAACGATCGGAGGAAAAGAGCTTTCGGAAATAAAGGAAGACAGTCTGATGGATCGCATCACCCTGGTCAGTCATAACAGCTATCTGTTTAAGGGAACCGTTGAAAGTAATCTGCGGATGGGGAAGCCAGATGCCGGAGAGGAAGAAATGATAAGAGTCCTTGAAAAGGTGAACCTGTGGGGATTTCTGGAAGCACAAAAGGGGCTTGCCACCCCCATTCTTGAGAAAGGAAGCAATTTCTCCGGCGGTCAGTGCCAGAGGCTTGCCATTGCCCGGGCCCTTTTACATGACACGCCGGTTTACATCTTTGATGAGGCTACCTCCAACATTGACGCTGAGAGCGAGGAAATGATTATGGATGTGGTTCACGCACTGGCTGAGACGAAAACGGTTCTTCTGATTTCCCACCGGCTAGCAAATGTGGTAGATTCCGATGGAATCTATATGATGAAGGACGGCTGCGTGGAAGAAGCGGGAAATCATGAAAAACTGCTGGAACTGGACGGAGAATACGCGAAGCTGTACCAATCGCAGATGGAACTGGAACGGTACGGGAAGGAGGCGACACCATGAGGGGTAGAAAGAAAACCCGGACGGGAAATCAGGGGCAGTCGCGGCGCAGCGGCATCCGCATCATGGGACAGTTGGTGGGCCTTGTAAAACCCCTGCTTCCGGTGATGCTCCTTGCAGTTATCCTTGGAACAATCGGGTATCTGTGCGCTATTTTTCTGACTGTCCTTGCAGGATACGGGCTGATGCATATTTTACCGGAACCGGTGATGGAACCGAACCTTCTGTTTGCAGCCCTGGCAGTGATGGCTGTTCTGCGGGGAATTCTGCACTATGGCGAACAGTACTGTAATCATTTCATCGCCTTTAAACTGCTGGCAATCATTCGCCATAAAGTATTCGCCGCTCTTCGGAAACTCTGCCCGGCAAAACTGGAAGGAAGAGACAAAGGAAACCTGATCTCGGTCATTACCTCAGACATTGAACTGCTAGAGGTGTTCTATGCACACACCATCTCCCCCATTGCCATTGCAGTTCTGACATCTTTGGTGATGGTAGTATTCATCGGGCATTTTTCCCTGCCTGCCGGAATCCTTGCGCTGACAGGCTACCTTACGGTAGGTGCGGCGATCCCCCTGTTCTTCGGCAGCAGAGGAAGAGAGAAAGGAATGGAATTCAGAAACGGTTTCGGAGAGCTGAACAGTTTCATTCTGGATTCCCTGCGTGGACTGGATGAGACCATTCAGTACGGACAGGGAGAGAAAAGAAGGAAAGAGATGAAGGAACGCTCCGACCTTTTAGGCAGAGTGCAAAAGGAACTGAATACGGTGGAAGCCTCTCAGAGAGCGGTAACGAATCTGACGATTCTGCTGTTTTCCTTTGCAATGCTGTTTCTGATGATTTATCTGAGACAGACAAAAGGAACGGATCTGACCGGCATGGTTATCGGAACCATTGCGATGATGGGTTCCTTCGGACCGGTGACTGCCCTTGCCAGTCTGTCCAATAATCTGAATCAGACCCTTGCCAGCGGCGAGCGCGTGTTGTCCATTCTGGAAGAATCTCCTCAGGTGGAAGAAGTGGAGGGGATGGAAGGAATCTCCTTTACAGATGCAGAAGCAGACAGGGTGGATTTTGCCTATGAAAAAGAACAGATCTTAAAGAACTATTCCATAGAGATCCCCAGAGGAAAAGTAATTGGTATCCACGGCGTAAGCGGTTCCGGAAAATCCACTCTTTTAAAGCTGCTTATGCGGTTCTGGGATGTACAGAGCGGACAGGTGAAAATATCCGGCAGGGATGTCCGGAAGATTAGCACCTCCGACCTGCGGGCAATGGAGTCCTATGTAACCCAGGAGACAGTTCTGTTCCATGATTCCATTGCAGACAACATTGCTGTGGGAAAACCGGGGGCATCCCGGGAAGAGATTATGGAGGCGGCAAAAAAAGCATCCATCCATGACTTCATTATGAGCCTGCCCCGGGGCTATGATACGGAAGTGGGCGAACTGGGAGATACGCTCTCAGGCGGAGAGAAGCAGAGAATCGGGATCGCCAGAGCGTTCCTACATGATGCGCCTTTCCTCCTTCTGGATGAACCAACCAGCAATCTGGATTCTTTAAATGAGGGAATTATCCTGAAATCTCTGAAAGAAGGAAAAGGGGATAAGACTGTGCTGCTGGTATCCAACAGGAAGTCCACTATGAACCTAGCAGATGTGGTGTATGAGATGGATAACGGAAGAATTTCCTGACCGGCCGGTCAGGAAATATTTTTCGATTTGTAAAACGAGAGTTGCTATGGTATGATACAGGTAACAGGAAAGGATATTTGCTTAGCAGAAGCATATAATAAAGGTGGTGAATCCTTTGGGAGTAAAAGATACGGTAACAACCAAATATATGAGACAGAATGAAATCTTTGCGGATGCATTTAACTATTTTATATATGGCGGAGAGCAGGTCATTCATCCTGAAAGCCTGAAAGAGTTAGATACCCGTGAGATCGATGTCCCTTATGGCGGTGAAAAGGGTGCCGGTCAGCCAGTACAGAAAACAAGGGATGTTATAAAATCCGTGGTTGCGATGATGGATAAAAGTACCGCATATCTGCTCCTTGCAATTGAGAACCAGTCCAATATCCATTATGCGATGCCGGTAAAAAATATGGTCTATGATGCGCTTCAATATGCGAAGCAGGTGGAAGAAGCGCTCGTTTCCCACAGATTGTCCGGCGATTATAAGAGGGTCAGCAGTGATGAATATCTTTCTGGCTTTATGAAAGAAGATCATTTATTGCCGGTGGTAACACTGGTTGTATATTTCGACTCGAAAGAGTGGGACGGCCCGTTATCCATCCATGAAATGTTTTCCGGGCAGGATGCAAGGGTTCTTGCACTGGTTCCGGATTACAAAGTGAATTTGATCGCTCCGGTTTCCATAGAGGATAAAGATTTTGGGAAATTCCAGAGTTCCTTGAAAGAAGTATTGTCATTTATCAAGTATGCAAGAGACAAGGATGAGTTGAAAAAGGTATTAGATGCAGATGATTCTTTCCGCCATTTGGGGAGAGAGGAAGTGGATGTGTTAAATGCCTGCGTAGGTGCAAAGATAGCAGTCAAAGAAGGCGAGGAGGCGATTGATGTGTGTTTGGCAATTGAACAAATGAATGAGGAAGCGGCTCAGAAAGAAAGAATTTCTACACTGTTCGCTAACATTAAGAACCTTATGGAAAAAATGGGATGGTCTGCGGAACAGTCCATGGATGTATTGAGCGTTTCCGACAGTGACCGAAAGGCACTTTGGCAGTTACTTAAATAAAATGCGGAATAAACTGGGAAGTATCAGGTAAATAGATACTGCCCAGTTTTTCTATACGGGAGAATTTCCTGACCGGCCGGTCAGGAAATATATTTAGGGTTGCAATGAAGTAAAAAAGTCTGTTACAATAGATATAGAACATAAAAAGAAAAGGAGGTCTGGTCTATAGATAGATGATTGAAAATTTAAAAGAAAAAACAAGAGAAGCCTTGGCAAGTGTCCTTCCCATTACTGGAATTGTTCTGATTCTGAGTATTCTCATCGTTCCAATGGAAATCGGGACACTTGCCTTATTTTTAACAGGAGCCGTATTCCTGATTGTGGGGATGGGGTTCTTCCAGCTGGGAGCTGAAATGGCAATGACTCCTCTGGGACAGGGCGTAGGCGCCAGACTGGTAAAGGGGAAATCCCTTCTTATAGTGGCGGGCATCTGCTTTCTGATGGGAGCGGTAATTACCATATCCGAACCGGATCTCCAGGTACTGGCAAACCAGGTAGCCTCCATCCCCAACGCGGTGCTTATCTGGACTGTGGCGGCCGGGGTCGGTATTTTCACCGTGGCGGCAGTCCTTAGGATTCTCTTTCATGTGAGTCTTGCAAAGATGCTGACAGTACTGTATATCCTGCTCTTTATTCTCTCGATTTTCTCGCCGTCCGAGTTTGTGGCGGTTGCCTTTGATGCGGGCGGAGTGACTACAGGGCCAATGACAGTGCCTTTTATTATGGCGATCGGGATTGGTCTGTCTTCGGCGCGAAGCGACAAAGACGGGCAGAAAGACAGCTTCGGCTTTATTGCGCTGTGCAGCATCGGCCCGATTATGATGGTTATGCTTCTGGGGATCTTCTATCATCCCACAGATGCGGCATACACGGCGGTCGAGGTTACTGAAGTGGAAACCACAAGGGACGTGGCGCGGATATTCATCCAGTCCCTGCCCCAGTATACAGAAGAAGTTTTAATCAGCATCCTTCCGGTGGCAGGGGTATTTTTGCTCTTCCAGCTTTTTACACGCCATTTTCACAGAAGACAGATTATCCGGATGTGCGTTGGTATGCTTTATACGGTAATCGGACTGATTCTGTTCCTGACAGGAGTAAACGTGGGATTCGCCCCGGTGGGGAATCTGCTTGGCAGCGGGATTACATCAGGAATCTATAAATGGCTTCTGATCCCTATCGGTATGCTAATCGGATATTACATCGTCAAAGCGGAGCCTGCTGTACAGGTATTAAACCATCAGGTTGAGGAACTTACGGGAGGAACAGTATCCCATACGATGATGAACATAGCCCTTTCCATCGGCGTTTCTGCTGCGGTAGGGATTTCCATGATGCGTGTTCTCACAGGACTGAGCATCTACTGGATCATTATCCCGGGATATACGGCTGCGTTGATTTTAAGCCGGTTTGTTCCGCCTGTTTTTGTGGGAATTGCCTTTGACTCCGGCGGTGTGGCCAGCGGTCCGATGACGTCCACGTTCCTTCTTCCCCTCGCAATGGGCGCATGTACCGCTCTGGGCGGAAACGTGGTAACAGATGCCTTCGGCATTGTAGCGCTTGTAGCGCTGGCGCCCCTGATCGCGATTCAGGTCATGGGTATTGTCTATTCGCTGAAGATGAGAGGAGATACAGTACCATCCCGGGATCTGTCAGATGATATTATTGTGGAACTGGAGGAAGATGAAATATGACAGTGCAGTATGAAAAAAATATGTCACTTCGTATTCTGATACTAATTACTCATGCAGAGAAGGAAAAGAAATTAAAACGTGTGCTCCAGGAGATGCATATGCCCATTCTGCACCAGTGCAGAGCCCAGGGCACAGCGCCGTCGGAGCTTTTGGATCTTCTGGGGGTGTGCGGCACTGCCAGGATTATAACTGTGGGCTGCCTGCCGAAATGCAGAAGCCGGGAGATATTTGAGATATTGGACAGGCAGATGAACTTTCACAAAAAAGGGGCGGGAATTGCCCTGACAATTCCGGTAAACGGTGTTCAGAGTTCCGTTCATCATCTGCTTAGCGAAGAAGCGGAAAAGATCTTACGTACAAAAATCGAAGGAGAGGTGGAAAGGGTGAAAGAGACAGGAGAATTTTCTGTTGTCTGGACGTCCGTGGTAAGCGGATACAGCGAAGAAGTGATTGAAGCGGCGAGAGCAGCAGGCGCCAGAGGCGGCACCGTTATCAAAGGGAGAAGACAGAATTCCGGACAGGTAACGGAATATCTGGGAATTCCCATGCAGGAAGAACAGGAATTTGTTCTAATGGTAGTGCCCAAGGAGAAGAAAGCGGAGATCATGGCGGCGATCAGCGCATCCTGCGGCCTGAAGACTCCGGCTCATGGAATCGTAATGTCCCTTCCTGTAGACGAGGTGATGGGAATTGAACAAAAAGAGTTGACATCACCAGAGAAATAACATCTGACGAATGTGAGGAAGGAAAATGATATGGAAAATATAATTGAAATCACGGATTTCTCAGATCCCCGTCTGGATGTTTATGCGAGAATGTCCGAAGTGCAGCTTCTGAACCGGCATGAGCCCGATAAGGGAATCTTTATCGCGGAAAGTCCCATGGTAATTGAACGGGCCCTGGATGGAGGCTGTATTCCCATTTCCTTTCTGGTGGAACATAAGCATCTTCGCCATCAGGCGAAGGGTCTGATTGCACGATGCGGGGAAATCCCTGTGTACACAGCAGAATTTGACGTGCTGACCCAACTGACCGGGTTTGCCCTGACAAGGGGAATGTTATGCGCTATGTACCGGCCCGCCCTGCCTGCTGTCAGGGATGTATGCAAAGGCGCCTCTAAAATTGCGGTTCTGGAAAATGTGGTAAATCCCACAAATGTTGGGGCGATCTTCCGTTCTGCGGCGGCTCTGAATATGGATGCGGTGCTTTTAACACCCGCATGCAGCAATCCCTTATACCGCCGGGCTGTCCGGGTAAGTATGGGAACGGTTTTTCAGATTTCGTGGACATTTTTTGATAAGAAAGAAGACTGGCCGGAAGGAGGAATCCGGCTATTACAAGAGCTTGGTTTTCGCACAGCGGCAATGGCACTGAACGAGGAATCCGTTTCCATTGACGATCCCCGTCTAATGAAAGAAAAGAAACTGGCCCTGATTCTGGGAACAGAGGGAGACGGTCTGGCATCCGGCACCATCGCGCAATGTGATTATACCGTACGGATTCCCATGTCCCACGGAGTCGATTCTCTGAATGTGGCGGCTGCCAGCGCAGTTGCTTTCTGGCAGCTTGGAAATAAAACACGGACGGAATGATAGTAGCCTCTCTTTACTTTTTCTATCACACCTGCTTCAAACTTTTAGCCTGAAAGGATGGATGAAAGAAGAAACTACCGTATAACTCTCGGGTCACAAGAACCTCTTTTTTTCATATGCTAAGAAAAAAAGGTTTTTTAGAAATGGCGTTTGAGTCTTTTATGAAAGTGACTGGTGTCATCCAGAATATCCGAAGCGGAAACTCCTGCTGTACCCAGATGGTGTCCATCACCACAGAGGATGGACCGGTGAATCTGGTGGTTTCAGGAGATACAATGGTGGTTGATAATGTCCGGCTTCGCAGAGGAATGCGAATTGCAGCCTTTTACGATGGAAATCTGCCGGCTCCGGCAATTTATCCGCCCCAGTACCAGGCGGAGCTGATTGCTTCTTTAAGAAGGAATCAGGACGTGACCTTAAAATTCTTTGACAGTTCAATGACGGCAGCAGATAATTCCCTGCAGTTAAATCTGTCTCCGCTGACGCCCATAGAAACCATGAACGGCCAGCGGTTCTTATGCCGGCCGGAAAATCAGGAGCTTTTAGTTTTCTACACCACAACAACGTTCAGCATTCCGCCTCAGACCACACCCCAGAGAATCATCGTCATGTGCCCGATGCAATAAGAAAATCTATCTAAAGGTTTAAAGAAGAGACTATTCGATAAAATCAGACTTCTACAGAGTTCTGGCTTTTCAAGGATAGTCTCTCTTTTACTTTCGATTTTTAGGCGATGGTTTTTTGCGTATTATAAATCAAGATTCTTGCTTTCTTCCACATCCAGGAAAAAGGATTCGTTCATTTTGGTCTGGATCTTTTTGTATATTTCCAGTTCTTCTGTTGTAAATTCATCCAGCATACGAGCTGTCCGCTGATAGCAGGCCCTCTCAAATACTTTATGAGACTGATACAGAGTTTCCCCGTCTCCGGTTAGATACAGATTGTATTCTCTGTTATTCTTCTGATTTCGTTTCTGAATTAAAAATCCTTTTCTTTTCATCCGGTACATAAGCTGGGAACAGGCGCTCTTGGTCTTCCCGAAATACTCGCTTAGCTCCGTAATCGTTATTCCTGGTTTATCGCCAATTTTCCTGATAAACTGGGATTCTGCCTGATACAGAATAATTCCGTTGTAATCATGCAGCAGGGAATTGTACTCTTCCACATATTTGCACCCTTCGTCAAAAACATCCAGAAGACTGCAAATTTGGTTGAAACGTTCATTATCCATCGTATAATCTCCATCCTCTTTGGCAAAATTATACATGATTTGCAGAGGAATGTCAAAGAAGATTCTAGCTGTCTGAAAAAATCAGAAAAAAAATTATTTCATAAAAAAAGAAAGAGAAAATTGTGAAAAATAGAATATTGATTTTGGGAAAATATAAGTTTATTATATTAATAGTTAATATAGTTTACTATTTATATATTAAATAGATAAGGAGATGAAATATGAAATACAATTTTGATAACTGGATCGATCGGAAAGATACCATGAGCCAGAAATGGGACGCCCAGGAAACCAACTTTCCGGATAATCCAGGGGCGCTTCCCATGTGGGTTGCCGATATGGATTTTCCCTGTCCCGGGCCCATTGTGGACGCAGTTGTAAAACGGGCGGCTCACCCCATCTACGGCTACAGTAAAATCGGCAGCGATTCCGCCGTACTTTCCGCCCGGTGGCAGAAGAAACGAAGGGGATGGGATGTGGATCCGGACTGGATTACTTTCAGCAACGGCATTGTCCCTGCCTTAAACGCCATTGTAACTGCTTTCACCAAACCGGGGGAGGGGGTAATTATTCAGCCCCCTGTATATTATCCTTTCCGGGAAGCGGTAGAAAATAACGGGCGTACCCTGGTTAATAACAATCTGGTTTATAAAGACGGAAAATGGGGGATTAATTTTGATGAACTGGAGAAACTGGCGGCGGAAGAAAACAATAAACTGTTGTTGTTCTGCCATCCCCTGAATCCTGTCTCCAGGGTACTGACGAAAGAAGAGCTTTTCAAAATTGCAGATATCTGTGTGCGGAATCAGGTATTGATTGCCGCCGATGAAATTCATCATGATCTGGTGTTTCCCCACTGCAGGTTTTATTCCCTGGCATCCTTATCCGGGGAGATTGCCGGTCAGACCATCACTGCAACAGCTCCTTCCAAAACCTTTAATATCGCGGGACTTCAGATGTCGGCGCTGATCATCCCCAATAAAGAACTGAAAAGGAAATTTGAAGAAGAAATGCAGCGGCGGTGCTACATTCCCAATCTTTTTGGTGCTGTGGCCTTCGAAGCCGCATATTCCCATCCGGAATGCGAAGAATATTTAGAACAGCTTCTTGAATACCTTTGGGGAAATTATCTGTATACAGATGAATATCTGAAAAAATATATGCCGGGAATTACCTGCCAGAAACCGGATGCCACCTATCTTTTGTGGCTGGATTTCAGAAAACTGAAAATGAAAGGAAAGGAGCTGGAAACATTTTGTCTGAAAGAAGCAGGACTGGCGCTGGATTCAGGAGAATGGTTTGGAGGTGAAGGAGAAGGTTATATGAGGATAAACATAGGGTGTCCGAGAAGTCTGCTGAAGCAGGCGCTGGAACAGTTGAAAGAGGCTTATGACAAAAGAGGTTTTTAAAAAGGAGGAAAACATATGAATCAGTATTTTCCAAATTTATTCCGTCCCCTGAAAGTGAAAAAAACCACTTACCGGAACCGGATTTTCGGGTCTTCCACCGGTTCCAAGGAACTGACGGACTTAAATCATGTAAATCTGAAAAACATTGATTACTTAAAAAGAAGGGCCCAGGGCGGAGCGGCTATGGTATGTCTGGGAGACGTGGTAGTGGATGAGACCGGATTTGTGGACTGGAGCTATAAGGTAAAAGCCTTCGATGTGCGAAGCGAGGCCGGCTTTTACGATTTAGCCGGAGCCATTGAATCCCAGGGAGCCCATGCCGGAATGGAGCTGGTACATGCCGGGATGCATTTCCACGATGACAATCGGATCAATTACGGCCCCAGCGATATGGTGGATGAATTTGACCAGGGAGACGGTAACGGCATTCACCGTCACCAGATAATTGAAATGCCGGAAGAGATTGTTGAACAGGTAGTGGAAAGTTATGGGAAAGCAGCCCTCAGGGCGAAACACTGCGGTTTTAGTTCGGTAGTTCTCCATGCAGGCCATGGATGGCTTCTATCCCAGTTTTTATCTCCTGTTCTTAATAAAAGAACCGATAAATTCGGCGGAAGCCTGGAAAACCGCGCCAGAATCACTCTGATGGTTATTGATCGGATTCGGAAATACTGCGGGCCGGACTTTGTCATCGAAGCAAAGATTTCCTGGAAAGAAGGCCGGACAGAAGGTTATCAGTTAGAAGACAGCATTGAATTCTGCAGAATGATGGAAGAACACGGACTGGATATGGTTCATGTCTCCTGTGGTTCCCTTCATTTCCACGATACCACCAATCTGTCCCATCCAAGCTGGTTTGATACGGAGGAAGGACTGAATGTAGAGGCGGCTGCAGAGATTAAGAAACATCTGCATATCCCTGTGGGCGTTGTGGGGGCCATTACGGATCCTTATGCCATGGAAGCCTGGATAAAAGAGGGACTGGTAGACTATGTGGTTCTGGCCAGAGCGTTAATCGCAGATCCCGATCTCCCTAAGAAAGCCATGCATGGACGAGTGGATGAAATCCGGCCCTGCCTGCGCTGTCTGGCCTGTCTGACGGGAGGCTACTACAATCTTCCTATCCACTGTTCTGTAAATCCACAGATTGGAAGAGACAGCGATTATAAATTCCAGCCTCTGCCGACCCGGAAGAAACGGGTCTTAATTGCCGGAGGGGGACCCGCCGGAATGGAAGCGGCCGTTACCGCAGCCCAGAGAGGCCACGATGTGATTCTCTGTGAAAAGAACGGACAACTGGGAGGGCTGCTGAACCTGGTGGAAAAGGAATCCTTTAAGAAACGAATCGGAGTTTATAAAAGATACCTGGAACGCATGGTGGGGCGAAGTAAAGTAGACGTCCGTCTGAACACGGAAGTAACCCCTGAGCTGGTGGATGAATTAAAACCGGATTACGTAATCGCAGCCGTAGGCGGCCATGGCGCCCTTCCGCCGGTGAAAGGAATTGAAAAAGCGCTCACCATAACGGATTACTACAGAGACGAACCGGAAGTGGGGGAGAAGGTTCTGATTCTGGGCGGCGGTCTGGCCGGAGCGGAATGTGCCATCGGCCTGGCCATGGAAGGAAAAGAGGCGACCATTGTGGAAATGTCCGACGCTCTGGCATCCGGCCCCAATACGCCTTATCCGGGAACAGGTTCTATGCAGATAGACGCTCTCTGGTCCAACATCGAAAAGTATAATGTCAGCGTCCTGTTAAATACCAAATGTGTAGAAGTTACAGACGAAGGAATGATTTGTCAGAAGAAAGACGGAGAGACGATAGAGCTGAAAGCGGATCGGGTCATTGTGGCTGCGGGCATTCTGCCAAACGAAACAACAGTGGAAGAGTTAAGAGATACGGTGATTGACTTTGCCGTAATCGGCGACTGCTATCAGCCGGGATTAATCCGGACAGCCGCCAGACAGGGATATGATGCAGCGATGAATATCTAATCCTGAAATGTGAAAGGAGTACTTATGCTTACCATTAAAGAAAATCTGTGGGAGACCATACGCGGACAGTCTCCGGATCGGTTTGTAAATCAGTACAGCTTTATGGGATTTCTGAGCGATCCGGTAAGAAAAGCGGCAGGATGTGCCTTAAAGCAGGGAGAAGAAGGAAGAAACGGCTGGGGTGTAAAGATTTGTTTCCCTGAAGGAACTCCGGGACAGTTTCCTCTCTGTGAGGGAGAGGATAAGCTGCTGAAAGATATTACCAGATGGAAAGAAGTGATCAAAGCCCCTCCCACCCAATTCAGCAGCAGCCAGTGGGAGCCCTATCTGAAAGAAGCCGGATCTGTCGATCGAAATCAGGTATTTGCCACAGCTTACGTAGGAAACGGAATATTTGAAAAACTGCATTCCCTCATGGGAATGGAAGATACTATGATTAATTTTTATGAAGAACCGGAAGCCATGCACGATTTAATTGATTATCTGACCCAGTGGGAAATCCAGGGAGCAAAAGAAGTGATCTCCCATCTGCACCCGGAAGCCCTCTTCCATCACGACGACTGGGGAAGTCAGCGTTCTTCTTTCCTTTCTCCGGCTATGTTTGAAGAATTCATCGAACCGGCCTATCAAAAAATCTACGGATTCTGGAAAGAAAACGGTGTAAAACTGATTGTTCACCATTCAGATTCCTATGTGGCAAACCTGTTTCCGAACATTGTACGGATGAAGATAGATATTCTTCAGGGAGCCGTCTGGGAAAACGACATTCCAAAACTGATTCAGGAATACGGGGGAAAAGTCTCCATTATGGCAGGACTGGATAATGGAAAATACGATAAACCAGACTGGAGCAGAGAGGAAATCCATGCCGGACTGAAAGAGCTGTTTGAGACAGCGGGCACCAGATATTTGATTCCCTGTCTGACTATGGGCGGACCGGAGAGTACTTACCCGGGCGTTTATGAAACGGTTACAGAGGAGATTGACGAATTCAGCAAAGTTTATTTTGGATAGAACGGGGGAATTTCATGAATCCATACTTTCCTAATTTATTTCAGCCAATGAAAGTAAAAAACACGGTTTTTCGAAACCGGATTTTCGCAGCGCCTACATCGCTAAAAGAGCTTACCGATCACAATCATCTGGATACGAAAGGGATTTTCTACTTTAAAAGAAAAGCCCAGGGAGGGGCGGCCAGTGTAGCTTTGGGAGAAGGGGTTGTTCATCCCACCGGATGTGTGGACTGGAGTTATAAAGTAAAACTCTATGATCCCCGAAGCGAAAGCGGTCTTTATGATCTGGCGGGAGCCGTTCGCCAGCACGGAGCCGTCCCTTCCCTGGAACTGAACCATGCAGGGATGCATTTTCATGATGACAACCGAATCAATTACGGCCCCAGCGATATGGTGGATGAGTTTGATCAGGGAGACGGATATGGTATCCGCAGACATGAAATCCGGGAAATGCCAAGAGAAATCATCGAAGAAGTGACAGATGCCTACGGGAAGGCTGCCCTCAGGGCGAAACACTGCAGATTCGGGCAGGTGATTGTACATGCAGGTCACGGATGGCTTCTTTCCCAGTTTTTATCCCCTGTTTTAAATAAGCGAACCGACGAATTCGGAGGGAGTCTGGAAAACCGGGCCCGAATTACGAAAATGGTACTGGAGAAAATCCGGAAATACTGCGGAAAAAACTTTCCTATAGAAGTGCGGGTTTCCTGGAAGGAAGGGAAGACAGAAGGCTGTCAGCTAAAAGATACAATTGAATTCTGTAAGATGCTGGAATCCTATGGGGCAGATATGATACAGGTATCCTGTGGTTCCCTCCATTTTCATGATACGACCAATCTGTCCCATCCCAGCTGGTTTGACACAGAAGAAGGAATTAACTTACAGGCAGCGGCAGAGATTAAGAAGCATCTGAATATTCCCATAGGCACCGTGGGAGCTGTCAGTGACCCGTACCTGGCGGATCAGTGGATTGGAGAAGGGAAAATTGATTATGTAGTAATGGCAAGCGCCCTGATTGCCGATCCGGATCTTCCAAGGAAAGCCATGTCAGGCCGCGCCGATGAAATTCGCCCGTGTATCCGCTGCCTGAGCTGCCATAACGGAGGATATTTTAATCTGCCGCTGCATTGCTCGGTCAATCCGGCAATCGGAAGAGATATGGAGTTCGCTTTTCCTCCGATAAGTACAGAGAAAAAGCGTGTGCTGATTGCAGGCGGCGGACCGGGAGGAATGACAGCGGCCCTGACGGCGGCTAAACGGGGACACGAAGTGATTCTGTGTGAAAAGCAGGATCATCTCGGAGGACTCCTGACGCTTATAGAGACAGAGCCTTTTAAAAATCGAATCGGACGTTACCGGGAATATCTGGAACGAATGATAGGAAAGAGCAGCATTGATGTACGACTAAATACAGAGGTTACGCCTAAACTGATAGAAAACATCCGGCCGGACAAGGTAATTGCTGCAGTGGGCGGAAAACCGGTGCTTCTTCCTATTCCGGGAATCGAAAAAGCAGTTCCTGTACTGGAATATTATAAAAAGAAGCCGGCTCTTGGAAATCAGGTACTGGTACTGGGAGGAGGATTTGCCGGAGTGGAATGTGCCATCGGCCTGGCAATGGAAAAGAAAAAAGTGACGGTTATTGAAATGGGGGAGGAAATTGCCTCCAGTCCGGACGCCCCGGCTCCCGGCACAGGAGTCATGCAGTTAGACGCACTGAAATCCAATGCGGAAAAACACCAGGTTCAGATTCTGCTTCAGACGAAATGTGTGGAGGTTACAGAAGAGGGCGCATGGTGTGAAAATCCAAAAGGAGAAAAGATATTTCTGAAAGCAGACGCGGTAATTACTGCCTCGGGAATGCGCCCGGATGAGGAAACGGTAAACCGTCTGAGAGAAGCTTCTCTGGATTTCATCTGGATTGGAGACTGTCAGAGTCCGGGACTGATTCGGACGGCTGTCAGGGAAGGATTTGATGCAGCAATGGATATTTAATTTAAGAGAAAGGGGAAGTAGCTCATTATCTTTTGGGAGGTAAACGAGATACGAGGTAAGATATGGGAGAAAATAAGATACGGTTAAGAGAAATTATTATACTGGGAGGAGCTTATATTTCTTACGGGGTAGGCGCTTCCTTCGGAACAGGCATTTCCTTACTGCAGTATCATGGGGCGCTGGGAGTCTGGGGAATCTTAAGTCAGTTGATTTCCTGTGTGCTTACTATCACATTAATCTATGTAGTAAGTAAAGACTGCGGAACCTATCATCTTCACAGTATGGATGGAATGTTTTCCCATTACTGCGGAAAATATCTGGGAACCATATTCCGCTGGTATACAGTTGTCATGCTGTTTTTAATGACTGGAACCATGTTTGCAGGAGCGGCAGAGACCATGCATGAAACCTACAGTATTCCCAACTGGGCGGGAACAGTCATTATGCTGGCGGCGGTAATCGGAACCATTATCCTTGGCGCTAAGAAACTGATAGATATTATCGGAAATATTGCCCCGGTAATTCTGGTGGTTATGCTGATTATCTGTCTGTACAGCCTGATATTCCACAGCGACAGCATGGCAGAAGGCAGTGAAATCATCCGGCAGTCTGCAGAGTCTATCCGGATTACCGGAAATCCGGTGGCTGCAGGTTTTCTGGAGTTTGGCCTTGTCATTATGATGACTACCGGATACCTGGCAACGGTTGCAGCGCGTGAAGGAACCAGCAAGAAGGAACTGCTGGTGGGAAATGTAAGCGGAGAAGGATCCCTCTTTGTGTTTAAAATCATGCTGATTTTCGCTTTCATTTTAAACGCTTCTGTAATCTCCGGAAGTTCGGTTCCGGTGGTAACTTTAGGCTCTCAGCTGGGAGGGTGGTTCGGAAAACTCTATGGAATTATTCTGGTGCTGGCAGTATACACCACAGCCGTAGGCATGGCCTGGCAGGTAGTTATCAATATTTGTCCGGAAACAAGCAAATGGTACAAACCTCTTTGTATCGTAGTTACCCTGGCAGCCTATGGATTTACCTTCTTAGGACCGTTTGCCGTACTGATGCAGGTGGTAAACATGCTCTGTTCCTATGTGGGAGTTGTTTTCATTGCCTGCCTGTTTTATACCAAAATTGTCCGGCAGAAGAAAATGGAGGTAAAGAAATAGGCAACGGGGAAGCGTACCCAGAGAATCATCGTCATGTGCCCGATGCAATAAGAAAATCTATCTAAAGGTTTAAAGAAGAGACTATTCGATAAAATCAGACTTCTACAGAGTTCTGGCTTTTCAAGGATAGTCTCTTTTTGCTCCCAATGGATGAAAAGGAGTCCTGTACAGGGAGGAAAGTTTCCGTTATAATAGTAGTTATGCATAAAACAGAAGGAACCTTTATGAAAAAGAGACAGTCGAAAGGAAAAAAACCAATGCATAATGACAGAAAAACAGACAGCTTATGGTTCCTTCAGGAAGTAACCAGAAAGCTGAAAAACCGAATCAAAGAAGTGGAAAGCTCTCTGCAGGAAGGACAGAAAGAGATTGCCCAGATGCATGAGTATTACTGGGAAAATTATACGGAGATGGATCAGTATGGTTATGAGAACTATGATAACCAGCAGGCCCTTCTTCATCAGGTAAACGCCAATCAGGAACAGCAGAAATTGATGAGACGTTTTAAAAAGATGGTACAGTCTCCTTTCTTCGGAAGGGTTGATTTCCTGTATGACGGAGAAGATACCGAGGAGACTTTTTATATCGGAATCGGAAATTTTGCAGAAAAGACCGGCAGACAGCCTCTCATCTACGACTGGAGAGCTCCTGTTTCCGGGTTATTTTATGATTTTGACCGGGGAGAAGCGTCCTACGAAGCCCCCATGGGAACTCTGACCGGAGAAATCCTGTCCAAATGGCAGTATAAAATCCGCAATGGGAAAATGGTTTATGCCTTTGAAAGCGATACGAAAATCGATGATGAAATTTTACAGCAGGAGCTGGGAGAAAACGGCGATGTAAAACTGAAGAATATTATCCGTACCATTCAGAAAGAACAAAACGCCATTATCCGCAATACCAGAGATAAAATCCTGGTCATTCAGGGAGCGGCCGGAAGCGGTAAGACCTCTGTGGCTCTTCACCGGATTGCCTATCTGCTGTACCACCAGAGACAGAATTTAAGATCATCGGATATTCTGATTCTGTCTCCCAACAGCGTGTTTTCAGACTATATCTCCCATATCCTTCCGGAACTGGGAGAAGAGCCCATACAGGAAATGAGTTTTGATTTGTTTGCCTATCATGAACTGAAAGATACGGTCAGTGACTGTGAAGATAAGTATCAGTTTCTGGAACAGACCATGAAACATTTCTGTAAAGAAGAAAAAGACCGGTACGAGTGGAAGCAGTCCCGGGAGTTTTTAGGGGAAGTGGAAGGATTTCTGGCCCTTCTGGAAGATGAGCTGATGGATTTTCACGATATAAAACTGAAAGGACAATCCATTACCGAAAGAGAACTGATTGATTTGTTTTACTTCAAATTTCAGGATGTTCCTCTTCTGGAACGGATGAACGCCGTGATGGAGTATGTGGCGGAGGAATTTGCCACCCTCTGGCAGAGGGATCTGAGAGAAGATGAGATGCAGTTTCTTCAGAAACAGTTTGACTCCATGTATGTGACAATGGATTTGTATAAAATTTACGGAAAACTGATGGAGAGCTGCGGGCAGGAGTTCCCCCTGGACCTTCCCTTTGACAGACGGATTTTAAAATACGAAGACGTCTTTCCCATGCTTTATCTAAAACAGAGATTAACCGGAGGCGGCGCCCGTCAGATCAAACATCTGGTCATTGATGAAATGCAGGACTATACGTATCTGCAGTATGTGATTCTTCATCTGCTTTTCCCCTGCCGGATGACGATTCTGGGGGATAAGGCCCAGACCATGGAAGAAACGGTAAGAGATGTAACGGCTTTTCTTCCGGAAATTTTCGGAAAAAACGTGAAGAAAATTGTAATGAATAAAAGCTACCGCAATACGATGGAGATTGCCCGGTATGCCGGAAAACTTCAGGGAGAAGAACAGGACGAGTCTCTGGAATTTCTGGAACGCCATGGAAAAGAAGTTACAGAAGCAGCCTTTGACAGCCTGGAAGAACTTATAGAGGAAGTTTCTGCCCGGATTGACGATAGTCAAAAATACGAAACCCGTGCCATTCTTACCATGACAGAGGAGGAGGCCCAAAAGATTTACCAAAAACTGGAAGACTGCCGGATTCCTGCCGGGTATCTGGACCGGGACAGCCAGTCTTTTCACAGAGGACTGACTGTGACCACCTTCTATCTGGCGAAAGGCCTGGAATTTGATCAGGTTTTTACAATTAAGGGACAGAAAGAGAATCCCTATAAGACACAGGGAGAATACATCTGCGCCACAAGGGCGCTGCATGAATTATATGTATATTCAATAAAGGAGAAGGCAGAAGATGATTCATCTGGAAACCTGTAAAGACAGAAAAAACAGAGCCCAAATAAAGAAACTGTACCTGGAGGCATTTCCGGCAGAAGAGCGAATGCCCTTTTTCCTGTTTCATTTAAAAAAGAAAGGGCAGGCAGATTTATCCGGCGTCTATGAGAAAGGGAAACTGGCCGGGATGGTCTATTGCGTCAGACATAAAAACATGGTCTTTATCTTTTATCTGGCAGTGGAAAAAAGCCTTCGGGGAAGAGGGTACGGGAGCCGGATTCTGGAAAAATTAAAAGAGAAATACAGAGACTGCAGTCTGGTTTTAAATATGGAAGAAGTGGATCCTTCCTATGAAAACTATGAGCAGAGAAAAAAGCGAAAAGACTTTTACAGAAAAAACGGTTTCCGGGAATCCGGATTTAAAATCAGGGAATACGGCGTAATTTATGAATTTATGTATTATGGACAAAACACCACAGTCCGGGAATATCAGGAACTTCTGAGAAACTATTTCGGAAAATTTCTGTACGGACTGTACAGGAAAAACTCCGCCGTTGTAAAGCAGGAGAAGGAAGACGTAAGGAGAGAACATTGAATCAGAAATTACAAAAGGAAATCAGAGAATCCATTCTGGAGCGGAAAAATTTTGAAAAAGAAGTGGAGCGGCTTACAGAAATACTGAATCAGGAGGCCGCAGAGGCAAATTCTGAGGCGACCATTGCCCTCAGAATGGAAGAGATCCTGAGGGAGCTTCTGAACTATTTCGGGGTTTCTTTTCTTCCGGACAGGGAAGTGGTGCTGAAAACAGAACAGAAGAATTGCTATATCACCGCTTACCGAAAAAGTACAAGCCGCAGAATTGATTCCCGGTTTCAGAATATTATCACAGAATATAAGAAAAATATTCACAGCCACTATGAAGAAAATGTAAAACAGCTTACCGATTATATGGAGCTTGCCGCAGAAACAGAAGAGCAGAAAATTGATAAATATTATGGGATTTTAACAGACGGCAGGGAAATTGTATTCATTTCCTACAGCGGCCAAAAAAGAATCCTGTCGCAGCCTCAGAAATTATGTAAAAAAAGCATGAAAGAGCTTTTGAAAATCTATCTTTCCCTGGGGAGGAAGGAGCTGTCTCCCCGGCAGCTGGTAAAAGACTTCAGCATTTCAGCCAGAGACAGTGTAAGTCTCCAGATGGCAAAAGCCTTTTATGATGCTCTTATCAACCGGAAAGAAGTAATTGTATCGGAGTGGAACAATCTGTTTCAGCTTGGAGGCCACAATGACAACAATGTAAAGAGTATCAAAGAGAGAAAGAGGGTACTGGCCGGGTATTTCCAGACAGAGGAAGCCCGAATCGACGAATCAGCCGCACTGTTTGCCCTTCAGACCACTTATACCATTATCCTGAAACTGATTGCTTATAATGTGATTGTGGACATTTATCTGAAAAAGAAGGATTTCAGTCTGGACTTTTCCGGTTTATCCGGACTTCCGGCAGACATTCTGCAAAACAGGATGAGAGAAATTGATTCCGGAGATATGTTCGAACAGATGGGATTTACCAATCTTCTGGAGACAGACTTTTTCTCCTGGTATCTGGAGAAGCCCTGGAAGGAATCTCAGACAGCTCCTCTGCGGAGAATCATGGAAGTGCTGGACGAATACGATGTGGGGCAGCGTCTGTTTGGCCGGGAAAATGTCCACGATTTCTTTAAAGAACTGTATCAGTCCCTTATCCCCAAAGAGGTGCGTCATTCTCTGGGCGAATACTACACAGAAGACTGGCTTGCGGATCATGTCATCCGCCACAGGATTTCCAAAGTGGGAAAGAAGGACGACTGGAGGGCTATCGATCCCTGCTGTGGCTCCGGAACCTTCGTCATGAAACTGATTGAACAACTGCTGGAACAGAACAACCTGCTGAACCGCAGTCTGGTAGAGACCATTACAGAGCGGATTCAGGGGCATGATTTGAATCCTCTGGCCGTTTTGACCTGTAAAATTAATTATTTTCTGGTTCTTTCCCGGTTTCTGGATCCGGAAGAAGACAGAGAGATTACCATTCCTGTACGGATCGGAGATTCTGCACTGGTTCCCCGGCTGGAACAGGAAGAGGAAACAAGGCTGGTCAGCTATGAAGTGGCCCTGGGAGAACAGCAGTACCGGTTCGCCCTTCCGCTGTCGGTGTTTCAGAGAAAAGACGCCCCGAAGATTTTCAGGGAATTTGTCCGGAAACTGGAAAGTCAGGAGGAAAATCCGGAAGTGTTGTTTTTCTCTGAGGGCCAGACGTCAGGAGAACAGGAGATAGCTGCAGGATTTGTAAAGCAGTGCAATGCTTTCTTAAAAGACGGACACAGCCTGTATTGGATTAAGACGGTACTTAGTATTTTAACCACCAGAACCATTGGAAAATTCGACTTTATCGCCTCCAATCCCCCGTGGATTGACTGGAAAGCCCTTCCGGACGGATACCGGGAGACCTTAAAAGCGGCCTCCATCGAACATCACATTTTCTCCGGAGACCGGTTTACCGGAGGCATCAACTTGAATATCTGCGCTTTAATTGCCAATGTGGCTGCCAATACCTGGCTGAAGGAAGGGGGGATTATGGGAATTCTGATGCCCAAGTCCCTGATCTTTCAGTCCACCTATAAAGGCTTCCGGAATCTGGTGCAGACAGAAGGCGGTCCCTTAACCTTTGAGAGTTTCGTGGACTGGACGTATGCGGGAAATCCCTTTAAAGGGGTAACAGAGAAGTTTATGACCTACTATCTGCGCAAGGAAGAGGAACCAGAAACACAAAAAGAAGACGGCGAACGGGTGCCCGTTCTGGAAATGATAAAACAGCGGGGCGCCCGGATCGACGATAAGAAATACAGAAGCTATGAAGACGTGCGGCAGAAATACCGGACAGAAGAAAAAGAAGCCTGTCAGGTATCCCGGGAGAATAATCATTTCACCATTATCTCTCTGGAAGACGCACAGTGGTTTCCCTGGATGAAAATCATTGCAGGAGTCTGCAGCTACCGGGGCCGGGTAGGGCTGGGTCTCTATCCGAAAGAAGCTTTTCTCATGGAAATTGAGAAAACCATCTGCCGGTACGGGAAAGAGCTGGCTCTGGTGAGAAACTATCAGAACCCCCGTTCCGAAAGAAAGGTCTTAAACCAGCCCTCTCTGCTGGAAAAAGAGATGCTTTGTCCGGTAATTGAAGGTCCGAACATAGAGAAATTTAAGATTAGGGGAATCCGCTATGTGGCGCCCTTTCCTTACCGGCCAAAAGATGTGAAAAAACCAATCCCGGCAGAGGAACTGCAGGAAACAGCGCCTCATCTGCTGAAGTATTTCCGGCAGATTAAAGAAGATATTAAAAAGACGGAATACAACCAGAGGGTGCAGGGAAAGAAGGGAGAATTCTACAGCCTCACCAGAGTGGGAACCTATACCTTTGCCAAGAACAAGGTGGTATTCCGGAACAATACGAAATGGAATGCAGCGGTCATTGAAGAGACGGATCCGGTTTACCGGGATTACCGGATGTATCTTCTGCTGGATCATGCCTGTTCCATTTCCCAGACCAGAGAGGGAAGAGAGATTACAGCACAGGAAGCTCACTACCTGTGCGCACTGTTAAATTCTACCCCGGTAGAGCGTTATATAGTCAGCTCTTCAGACGCCCGTTCCTTTAAAGCGGATATTCCCGTATCCATCCCTGAATTCCAGGAAGACAATCCTCTTCACCAGAAACTGGCGGAGGTTTCCAGGCGGGCCCATAAAGAAGGAATCAGCGAAGAACTGCAAAGAGAAATTGATGACACAGTAAAAGAATTATATAAAGGAGGATCCCTATGAAGTACAGAGAATTAGGCAACACCGGACTGAAGGTAAGTGAAATCGGGTTGGGAGCAGAATGGCTGGAACGCCATAACGCACAGGAAGTTAAGGAGGTGATCTCCTGCTGTGAGAAAGCCGGAATTAATATTCTGGACTGCTGGATGCCACAGCCGGAGGTAAGAACCAATATCGGAGCAGCCATAAAGGGGAACCGGGAACACTGGATTATCCAGGGGCATCTGGGCTCCACCTGGCAGGGCGGACAGTATGTCAGAACCAGAGAACTGGAGAAAGTAAAGGCAGCTTTTCAGGACTTACTGGATCGGTTGGGAACGGACTATATTGATCTGGGAATGATCCATTTTGTAGATGAAGTCAGTGAATTTCACCGGATCATGGAAGGAGAATTCCTGGAATATGCCAAAACACTGAAAAAGCAGGGAATTATCCGCCATATCGGAATGAGTACCCACAATCCGGAAGTGGGAAAACTGGCAGCAGAAAGCAATGAAATTGAAATGCTCTTATTCAGCGTCAATCCGGCCTTTGACATGCTTCCTGCAACAGAAAACATTGACGACTATTTCCAGGAGAGCTACGACGACAGCTTAAAAGGCATCGATCCCAAACGGGCGGAACTCTACCGAATCTGTGAACAGAGAGGCGTGGGAATTACCGTAATGAAAGGATATGCCGGAGGAAGACTGTTCAAAAAAGAGACGTCGCCTTTTGGAACAGCCTTAACTCCTGTACAATGTATCCACTATGCCCTGACCCGTCCCGCAGTGGCCAGCATCCTGGCAGGCTACGATACACCTCAGCATGTGGAAGAGGCAGTGGCTTATGAAACAGCCACAGAAGAAGAGAAAGATTACGCCAGCGTACTGGCAAACGCACCGGCTCATGCATACTATGGACAGTGCACGTACTGCGGACACTGCGCTCCCTGTCCCTCCGGAATTGACATTGCCATGGTCAACAAATTCTATGATCTGGCCCTGATGCAGCCGGAGGTACCGGCTACCTTAAAAGCCCACTATCAGGACTTGTCTGCCAACGGAGGAGACTGCATCGGCTGTAAAAGCTGTGAAGAGCGGTGCCCCTTCGGCGTTTCCATCGCAGAGCGAATGGAAAAGGCTCACGCTTTATTAAAAGCCTGAGGAAGCTTAAAATTCAAGCATTGGATTTACTTTTTCAGAGTTTTGTGTTAACATAGTAAAGTCAGTGTGCAAAAGATAACAGAGAGGGAGGATGATATGAAGAGTTTAATTCAAAAATGGAATAATATCAGCCTGGTGAAACGTATTATCGTAGGCCTGATTGTTGGTATTATTCTGGGACTGACAGTTCCCCAGGCAACGGTAATTTCCCTGCTTGGCGATCTTTTTGTAGGGGCGCTGAAAGCCATTGCGCCGCTGTTGGTGCTGTTTCTTGTTATGGAGGCTCTTTCCAAACAGGAACAGGGACAAAAGACAAATATGACAAGGGTTATTGTTTTATACCTGCTTGGAACTTTCCTGGCCGGCTGTATCGCCGTAGTGGCAAGTTTCCTTTTCCCGGTTACTCTGACCCTGGGAGAGAGTGTAACAGATACCGTAGCGCCGGGGGGAGTCGGAGAGGTTCTTCAGAATCTGCTGATGAATCTGGTTTCCAACCCGATAGAATCTATTTCCACAGCCAACTACATCGGTATCCTGGCATGGGCAGTACTGCTTGGAATCGCTTTAAGAAAAGCTTCTCCGGGAATGAAAAAGGGGATTATGGATATTTCAGAGGCCCTGTCTAAAATCGTCCGCTGGATTATCAGCTGTGCGCCCTTCGGTGTTATGGGACTTGTATTTGCCACCATTTCGGAGCAGGGCATTACGGCAATGATTAGTTACGGAAGGCTGATTGCAGTTCTTCTGGGAAGTATGGCCGTCTTTGCTTTAATTATGAACCCGATTATTGTATTTATAGGAATTCGTAAAAATCCGTATCCGCTGGTATTGAAATGTCTGAAGGACAGTGGAATTACCGCTTTCTTTACCAGAAGTTCCGCGGCCAATATTCCGGTGAATTTAAAACTCTGCGAAGAGCTGGGACTGGATGAGAAAACCTATTCCGTGTCCATTCCTTTAGGAGCTACCATCAATATGGGCGGAGCTGCCATTACCATTTCTGTTCTGGCCCTTGCAGCTACCAATACTCTGGGAATTGATGTGGATTTCGGAACTGCTCTTATCTTATGTGTATTATCAGCAGTCAGCGCCTGCGGAGCTTCCGGCGTTGCAGGAGGTTCCCTGCTTTTAGTGCCCCTGGCCTGCAGTTTGTTCGGAATTTCCAACGACGTAGCCATGCAGGTAGTAGGCGTGGGATTTATCGTGGGCGTTATCCAGGATTCCTGCGAAACTGCACTGAATTCTTCTACCGACGTATTATATACCGCCGTGGCAGAATTATCCAAAAAAAGAACTCAGAAATCCTAGTGAAAAGCTGCTGCAGAATCCTTTGCAGCAGCCTTTTTTTAATAGGAAGCAGGCGGAGAATCCTGCGAGCAGGATTCTTTGTTACTTATTGAGCACGAGAAACCCCAGATTCAGGCAGGCGGCAAACACCAGCCACAGAAGATAGGGAATCTGAAGCCTGGCGGCCAGAGGGGAGATAGCAGAAAAGCTTTTTATCATTAGAATTACCAGATAAATAAGCAGTAAAATCCATAAAAAAGACAGAAAATACAGATGCAGATTAAAAAACAGGATCGGCCACAGAAAATTCACTGCAAGCTGAATATAATAGATGGCAAGAGCCTGTTCCTTCCGGGGATTGCTGTGGGTGAAAATCAGATAGAAGGAAATCCCCATAAGGAGATACAGCAGCGTCCAGACAATGGGAAAGACAAAGCCGGGCGGAGCAAAGAAGGGGCGGTTCAGCGTCTGATATTCCCCCACATGGTTCCTGGTCAGAAGTCCGGCCAGAAGGCCTGTGGCCAGAGGAATGGCCAGACTCTGCAGGAAAAGTTTCCATTTGGTTTTCAGTTTGATCCCTCCTTCCTGTCATTGAAAAACAGGGAACATTACAGCTTCCGGGCCAGATCTTCCAGGGTTCCGAAATGATACCCCAGTTCTTCCCATCTGGTCAGCAGTTCATCCAGAATTTCCCCGTTGGTATCGGAAGTGCTGTGCAAAAGAACCACAGCTCCCGGATGAATACGGGGAAGCAGCTTGTGAAAGGCTTCCTCTTTGGTGGGCTGGTCATCCTGCAGCCAATCCACATAGGCAAGACTCCAGAAAAACGTATAGTAACCCATTTCACTGGCCATTTTTAAGTTCTGGACACTGAATTTTCCCTGAGGCGGGCGGTAGAAGGGAGCCATTTCTTCTCCGGTAATTTCCAAAAAGAGATCTTCCACCCGGTGAAGCTCCTCCTGGAAGGATTCTTTAGTGGAAATCTGAGACATGTCAGGGTGATGATAGGTGTGGTTTCCTACGGTATGGCCTTCTTTTACCATCTGGCGGGTCAGTTCCGGACTGGTTTCCAGGAAGTTTCCCACAACGAAAAAAGTGGCGGATACCTGATGTTTTTTCAGCGCCTCTAAAATCGCAGGCATGTTTCCGTTTTCATACCCTGCGTCAAAGGTAAGGTAAATCACTTTCTCCTCTGTTTCATCCAGATAGCCGGCATGATACTGCTTCAGCTCTTCGCAGGAGGCGTTTCCGGCGGGAGGACTTCCTTCCTTTGAAAAACTCAGTCCCCAGTTTTCACTGGCAGAGGCAGCCGTCTGGACCGTCTGGGAACGGGAAGAGAGATGACCGGCTCCGGCGCCGATGAGATAGGCGGCCGCAAACAGAACGAAGAAAGCGGCGGCGGTTTTCAGTTGCGGATGTGGTTTCATGTAAATCACCTGAATCGGCTTTCTTTTATTTATATGGAAAACGGTAATAACTTATGAACAAAAGGAAGAAAATCTGCATAGTGTGAAAGAACAGGCAAAGCAGGAAGTGGTTTCCGTTGATGGAAAACAGACTCACTTTAAAGAGATTTCTTACCACAGCCTTAGCTCCCGCAGGGCAGACCCTCTATATCTACGGGGGCGGCTGGAATCCGCAGGATACCGGGGCAGGAAGACCTGCCTGTACCATAGGAGTGCCGTACAAATGGAAGAAATTCTTCCAGTGCCGTACTCCTTATTATGACTACCGGACCCTTCGCACCCGGGACGGGCAGAATCTCTGCCGGGACTGGGGCGCCGACTGCAGCGGTTATGTGGGCTGGTGTGTCTATAACTTCATGGAAACAGAGAGCGGAAAAAAGGGATATGTATTTCCGGCTGAGACCATGGCCCGGATTTACGGGGAGGTATTCGGATGGGGAACCTTTCAAAGGAGGATACCTGATGGGAACGTTTTCGCTCCCGGAGACATTATCAGTATCCCCGGCCACGTGTGGATCTGTCTCGGCGTCTGCCAGGATGAAAGTGTGGTTTTGCTGCATTCCACCCCTTCTGAGAGCATCTGGAACTATCCGGGCGGAGGGGTACAGATAAGCGCCCTGGGAGAAAACAAAAGCTGTATGGCTTATCAGCTTGCGGATTCTTATATGAGGAAATATTTTCCCGGATGGAGCAAAAGATACCGAGTTGTCTTAAAGCCTTATGAACAATACACCGATACGAAGAAAGAAGGAACCGGACGGTTTACCTGGCGCCGGGGCCCCGGAGGGTTGGAAGATCCGGAAGGCCTGTATGAGATGACCGCCGGGGAACGATTACAGGAATTATTTGGAGAAAACAGAAGATGAATGAATATTTTGCCCCCATGGAGGGGATTACAGGATACATTTACCGGAATGCCTTTCAGAAATACGGCTGGAAAATGGAAAAATATTTTTCTCCGTTTCTGGCGCCCAAAACCAATACAAAGAAATGTTTTAACCACAGAGAATACGAAGACATCCGGCCCGATCACAATGAGGGACTGCATTTAGTTCCTCAGATTCTGACCAACCGGGCCGGGGATTTCCTGAAGCTGGCAGAAGCCCTGGAAGAACTGGGCTATCAGGAAATCAACCTGAACCTGGGCTGTCCCTCGCCCACCGTCGTGACCAAGAAAAAGGGCGCCGGGTTCTTAGGGGAACCGGAGAAACTCAGAGAATTTCTGGAGGAAATTTTCCAGGGCACCTCTTTGGACATCTCCGTTAAAACCAGGATTGGTCTGGAAGATCCGGAAGAATTTACAAAGCTTTTGGAGATTTATAACCAGTATCCCTTAAAGGAACTGATTATCCATCCCAGGATTCAGAAAGATTTTTATAAAAATACGCCCCGGATGGAGGCCTTTTCTTACGGACTGGAACACAGCCGGGCAAAAGTATGTTATAATGGAAATCTGTTTACAAAAGAAGACTATCAGACGTTCTGCGGGTCTTACCCCGCATGTACCCATGTCATGCTGGGAAGAGGGCTGCTGGCCAATCCCGGACTTTTACAGGAAGTGCATAACAAAACGCCCATGGACAGAGAGACATTTTCCTGTTTTCACAGAGAAATCTATGAAAATTACCAGGAAGTGTCCTGCGGGGAGAGAAACGTACTGTTTAAAATGAAAGAACTCTGGTTTTATTTCCGGGAGATGTTTCCGGAAGGAAAGAAACAGATCAAACGGATTAAAAAAGCGGAAACCCTCAGAAAATACGAAGAGGCGGTAAACGATTTATTTCAGAATGTTCCCCTGTACTATGAATCGCAGATGACGGGGAAGGAAAGTTAGGAGGAATTACATGCAGATACCGGGTTTCGATGAATTTATTACACAGTATCCTGTATTTGAATACCGGATTTTAGAGACAAGTGAGATTTCTGTGCAGGAGAGGGTACGGATCGTCTGTGAGAAGGAATGCGAACGTTACGGCACCACCTGGGCCTGTCCTCCCGGAACCGGGAGCCTGGGGGAATGCCAGGAGCGAATCCATTCCTACCGTCATGGCCTGTTCTTTTCCAGCGTGGCGGAAGTCTCCGATCTGTTTAACATGGAAGAGATGTTAAGTACCCGAAAAGAGCATGAAAAGCTTACGGAAGAGATTCAGGATTATATGAAAAAGCAGGGACTGGACTGCTTCATCCTCTCAACCGAATCCTGTGACATTTGTCCCACCTGCACCTATCCGGACAGCCCCTGCCGCTATCCGGAAAAAATGCATCCCTGTCTGGAAAGCCACGGGGTGGTGGTAATGGAACTGACGGAACAGCAGCAGATGGAATATTCCCTTGGAGGAAACAGTATTCTCTGGTTTTCACTGATTTTGTTTCGTCCTCTCCAGAAAGAGGAAGAATAATACATAAATAAGAGTCTCCCGGCATAAATTGAAAAATAAAGGCCGGGAGTTTCTTATGGGGAAAAAGCGAAGAAAATGGAAAGAACATCTGGTATCTTCCATGGAAATCCCAAGGGATTTGGCGTACCGGGAATCCATTATCCGAATCACCGGCAGGAAACAGCTAACCATCGAAAATTATAAGGGCATCCAGATTTTCAGCAGTCAGCAGACCGTAGTAACCCTGAATCAGGGCAAGGTGAAAATTCTGGGAAAAGATCTGGAAATTCAGTTTTATATGGAAAATGAGATGACAGTCACAGGCTTTATCAGTCAGGTAATCTTTGAAATTTAGGCAGGGGGAGAGAATTTGATAGAAAAGCTCTTGCAGTATAAAAACGGATACGTGAAAATCCGCCTCATAAGTCCCAAACCCGAACGGTTTCTCAACCTGTGTTCCCGGCAGGGGATCCTGCTGTCTCAAATCCGTCCGGCAGGAGAAACCTGGGAAATGCAGATAAGTCTGAAAGATTTCTTTCGGCTAAAGCCTGTATGTAAGAAAACCCATTCCAGAATTCATGTGGTAAAACGCTGGGGACTGCCCTTCTTTTTTTACAGAAATAAAAAAAGAAAGGCCTTTTTTATTGGGATTTTCCTGTGTTTTGCCCTGGTGATATTTCTGTCCCAGTTTGTATGGAGAATCCAGGTAGAGGGAAACTACTATAATACCACCCAGGAGATTTTAAAATTTCTGGAAGAAAAAGACGTCCGGCACGGAATTCCCAAAAAAGAGATTAACTGTGCTCTTATTTCCGCTATGATCCGGGAACAGTTTCCCGATATTACCTGGGTGTCTGCCCGGCTCTCCGGGACTAATCTTTCCATAACCATCCAGGAAAACGAAAATCCTGCTTCCTCCGATTCCGGACAGGAAGAAGCTCCGTCCAGCATTGTCTCCAATCTGGAGGGAACCATTGTAAAAATGATTACGCGACAGGGCGCTCCTCAGGTTCAGGCGGGGGATTTCTGTGAAAAAGGCGATCTTCTGGTTCTGGGAAGACTGGATATAAAAAACGACAGCCAGGAAGTGATCCGTTATGACTATGTAACCTCCGACGCGGATATTTATATCCGGCACACCTGTTCCTATTACGACAGCTTTCCATTATCCTATGAAAAAAAGAGTTTTACAGGAAATGAGAAATCCCGGCCTTTCTTCCAGATTTTCTCCCTGAGAGCCGAAGGAGGAAGCAGGAAGAAACAGTATGAAAAGGAAGATACCGTCACACAGACCAGGAACCTTTATTTAACGGAAAACTTTGTGCTTCCGTTCTCCTATGGAACCATCGTGCAAAAAGAATACGTCATGGAAAAGGTCACCTATACGGAAGAGGAGGCCCGAAAGAAAGCACAGGAAAACATACAGATCTACCTGGAAAAATTGCTGGATAAAGGGGTGGAAATCTGCCAGAATAATATTGAGATTCAGACAGACGGAAGCTTCTGTACTGCCAAAGGAACCCTGCAGGTAATCGAAAAGGCCGGGTACTCTGTGCCGGTGGAGAAAATGGAGATTCCCGATACTTGAAAAAGATACTTAGGTTTACTATAATAGAAAAAACAGAATCAAAATCTGTCCGTTTTACATTAGATGGAAAGAGAGGGAACAATCGTTGCAGACAGAACAGATCGAATTTGACACCGTGGATCAGCAGCAGGCAGTCTTTGGAATGCAGGATCAATTTGCAAAAATCATTGAGAAAGAATTAAACGTCTCCATCAGCCTGCGGGATTCCAGAGCGGAAATAAAGGGAGAACCCGGCCGGAATACAAAAATCGCCGCAGAAGTGATGGATTCTCTATTAACATTATATAAAAGAGGAGAAAATTTAAAGGAAGGTATCGTGTACCGTCTGCTGGAAGAAGCAGCAGAGGGAAATCTGGATGAAACCTGCAAAGCCATGGACAGTGTGGTGACCATTACCCAGAAAGGGGCGCCCATTAAGTGCAAAACCTTCGGGCAGAAAAATTATGTGAAAGCCCTTCAGGATCATGTGGTAACCATCTGTATCGGTCCTGCCGGAACCGGAAAGACTTATCTGGCAGTGGCACAGGCGGCCAGAGAACTGAAAAACGGAGATATTGAACGGATTATCATGAGCCGTCCGGCCATCGAGGCAGGAGAAGAGAGACTGGGATTTCTGCCCGGAGATCTGGCCCAGAAGGTGGATCCCTACCTTCGGCCTCTGTACGACGCCCTTCATGATATTTTCGGCGCAGATAAAGCAGAAAAACTAAGAGAGAGACGAATTATTGAGATTGCGCCCCTGGCATATATGAGAGGAAGAACCCTCAACCATGCCAGAGTCATCATTGACGAAAGTCAGAACGCGTCTCTTCCCACCCTGAAAATGGCGCTGACCCGTCTGGGAGAAGGATCGAAAATGGTACTGACCGGTGACGTTACCCAGATTGATTTACCGAAAACCCAGGATTCGGGACTGGAAAAATGCGCCGAAATACTGAACGGAATTGAGGGGATTTCCATTACGCGGCTGAATAACCGGGATGTGGTACGAAATAAAATCGTCAAAGACATTGTCAAAGCCTTTGAAAAAGAAGAACAGAAAAAACAGATGAGACAGGAGAAAGGAAAGACTTCCAAGACTTCCTTTCGCCGTAAGACAAAAGCTTAAAGGGGGATTGCAATGACCGTACAGATTGAGTATGAAGCACAGGAAATGCTGAATATACCTTACAGAGAGCTGGCAGAAAAAGTGGTTTCCCGGGTTCTGGAAGACGAACAGTGTCCCTATGAGGCGGAAGTGAACCTGGTTCTTACAGACAATGAAGAGATACAGAGGATCAATAAGGAATTCCGGGGCATTGACGCGCCTACGGATGTTTTGTCTTTCCCCAGTATTCCCTTTGAAGAGCCGGCGGATTATAAACTGGCAGAAGAGGAGGATTCCTTCTTTAACATGGATACGGGAGAATTAATTCTGGGAGACATTATGATTTCTGTTCCCAGAGTTTTTCAGCAGGCAAAAGAATACGGACACAGCGTAAAACGGGAATTTTCCTTTCTGATCGCCCACAGTGTTCTCCATCTTCTGGGATACGATCATATGGAAAAAGAAGAAGCCGAAATTATGGAGGGGAAACAGAGGAAAGCCCTGGAGGAACTGGGAATTACAAGGTAGCAGAAAAAGGAGGGGTACTATGAAAAAATTCGGATTGCTTTGTTTCTGTCTGACAGCCATACTGCTGGCCGGATGTGGAAAAGAAAAAGAGGATGCACAGCCGGACAAGGGGATTGATGAGGCTAAGATACAGATTGAAACATCTCAGGGGGAGGAAAGCGGACAGGAGGAAGAAAGCCAGGAGCCGCAGCCGGAAGCGGGACAAGTGGTCAGCTATCTTACCGGAGAATATGTGCCGGAAGCCATTGGGAGACGGCGGCCCATTGCCGTTATGCTGAACAATGCCAAAGAAGGCTGTCCCCAGAGTGGAATCGCCAATGCGGGAGTGGTTTATGAAGCGCCCACAGAAGGGGATATTACCCGATTAATGGGAATCTTCGAAGATTATGATCAGTTAGAGAAGATTGGTTCCATGAGAAGCTGCCGGGATTACTACATTCATTATGCCCAGGAATTTGATTCCATTTACGTGCACTACGGACAGGCTGTTTACGCCCTTCCCTATCTGGAACAGGACTTCATTCATAATATAAACGGCATCTCTTCCGTTGGGGATCAGGTCTTTTACCGTACCTCTGACCGGAAAGCGCCTCATAATGCCTATACCAGCTACCAGGGGATTCAGACAGGCATCGGCCTTTTGGGATACGATCAGAATTACGGCGCAGACTATCAGGGGCATTATCAGTTTGCCGTACCGGGAGAAGAAGTAACACTTACAAACCCATCCCCGGCCCAGACAGTGAAACTGGACTGTTACAGCGTCAACCATCCTTGGTTTGAATATGATGCCGCTTCCGGAAAATACAACCGGTTCCAGTACGGCGAAGCCCAGATTGACGAGCTGACCGGACAGCAGCTTCAGTATGACAATATCATTCTGGAATATGCTTCCTACCAGCCCTATGATGAAAACGGCTACTTAAATATAGATACCACCTCCGGCGGCCAGGGGAAATTTATTACCCGGGGACAGGCAGAGGACATTTCCTGGAGGAAGGATTCCGAGTGGGGCGTTACCCGCTATTACGATGGGAACGGTCAGGAAATCCAGTTAAATACAGGAAAAACCTGGGTCTGCATCATTCTCAATGACAAAACCTCACAGATTACAATTGCATAAAACCTGAAAAAATGCCGATACTAAAAGAAAAAGGAGCAAAAGGACCATGCGTAAAGTACTGTTTAGTATCGGCATTTTTGCGTTTTTGTGTGTTCTATCCGTGGGTTTTTATAGTTCATACAAGATCTCCGATATGAAAATGAAGATGACTCATCTGGAAGAAGCGCTGGATGAAAAAGAAACCCGGGAAACACAATATGCAGAAAAACTGATTACCAAAGATACCCGGTGTACCATTGAAGAATACGATCGGTATTCCGGAAATTTAAAGGAAGAAACCACCATGGCGGCAGATAACCTTCTGGGCATGGATCGGACAGAACTGGAGAACTTTTTAAAGAAAAGCCAGACCATGTATTATCAATACTCTCTGGTAGCCTTTTCTCCGGAACATGTGGTCATCCGGCAAAGCCGCACAGAATATGAAACTTATTATCTGGTAGATGAAAACGGCGTCGTTCAGGTCTATAAAGGAGACCGAAAGACCCTGTACGAACCCACTCAGATCCAGACCAAAGATTTGCCGGAGGATTTGCAGGAAGAAATACAAAATGGAAAATATGTAGAATCCCAGGAAGAACTCTACAGCTTCCTGGAGAACTATTCCAGCTAGAAGCTGCCGGAATCGGCAAAAGCACAGGTTCCGTCTGGACGGAAGCAGAAAAATGTTGTAAGATAAGGAAGAGTATACATTGAAAGGACGAGTAACGTGAACTACCGTGAATTACTGAAAGATAAAAAACGAATCGTCATTAAAATCGGAACTTCTTCTCTGACCCATCTTGCGTCCGGACGTCTGAACCTGTTAAAGATGGAAGTCCTGGTAAGAGAATTAAGCGATCTCTGCAATCAGGGAAAAGAAGTGGTTCTTGTATCCTCCGGCGCCATCGGCGTAGGATGCACCGCACTGGGTTTTCCTCATAAACCCCAGACCCTGGCGGAGAAACAGGCCTGTGCTGCAGTGGGACAGGCGAAACTAATGATGATTTATCAGAAGTTATTTTCTGAATACGGACACCAGGCAGGACAGATCCTGATGACGAAAAATACCATGGTGGACAATCTGAACCGGAGAAACGCCAGAAATACCTTCCAGGCGTTAATGAGAATGGGCGTGGTACCCATTGTAAATGAAAATGACTCTATTTCTACATATGAAATTGAATTCGGAGACAACGATACCTTATCGGCCGTAGTGGCTTCTCTGATTAAAGCGGATTTATTAATCCTCCTTTCCGATATTGACGGATTGTATACAGACGATCCCCATCGAAATTCCAGAGCACAGTTTATCGGCCTTGTGGAGCATCTGGATGAACATCTGAAAGAGATGGGCAAATCCTCCACCGGCAGCAAGGTGGGAACCGGAGGAATGGCAACGAAACTGCGGGCGGCCGAAATCGCCACCTCGGCAGGAGCCGACATGGTGATAGCCAACGGAGCGGATTTCCATAACATTCACAGAATTATGGATGGAAAAGAGACGGGAACTTTGTTCCTGGCCAATCCCAAAGAAGAGTTTTATTTAGTAGATTACATAGAAAAGTTACTGTAAGGAGTATTTATATAAATGGAAAAAGCAAAAATCGACCGGATTAACGTGCTGGCAAGGAAAGCAAAAAAAGAAGGCCTGACTTCCGAAGAGAAACAGGAACAGGCGAAATTAAGAAGCGAATACATAGCAGCCATCCGGATGAATCTCCGGTGCCAGTTGGATCAGATTGACATTCAGGAGAAGGATGGAACCATCGTGAATTTAGGAGAAAAATATGACAAAGGAAGAAAGCATTAAAACACAGAAAAAAGCAATCCGAAAGGAAATCTTTTCCAGGAGAAAGCAGATTACCCTTGAGGAACTGGAAACATTCAGCCAGGCCATTACTGAAAAAGTGGCGCAGCTGGAGGCATTTCAGAAATCCGGGCATATTTATATTTATGCAGACTATAATCACGAAGTTATTACCCGGTATCTCATAGAGAAAGCCTGGAGCCTGGGAAAAGAGGTGGCGGTTCCCAAAGTGGTGGGAGAGGCGATGGTCTTTTATAAACTGAAAGACTTTGCCCAGTTAAAACCCGGTTATTTCGGAATTCCCGAACCTGAGGACGGCGAGATTGTCACCTGGGAGGAAGCTTTTATGGTAATGCCGGGAGTGGCTTTCGACCCGATGAATCACCGGGTTGGCTACGGGGGCGGATTTTACGATCGTTTTCTGGAAAAACATCCGAAGGTTCTTAAGGCGGCCCTGGCTTTTGAATGCCAGATAATGCCCGAAGTGCCTTATGAAGCTACGGACATCTTTCCGGACTGGGTTGTAACGGAGAAGAGAGTATTGATTAAGGAGGGTTAGCATGATGCAGGAACTGACATTGATTGGGAAAAATGCGAAAAAAGCGGAAGAATACATACGGAATCTGCAGACCAGTGTGAAAAATCAGGTTCTGAGACAGGCCGCCGCAGATCTGGAAAAACATGCAGAGGACATTTTAAAGGCCAATGAAAAGGATATGGAAGCCGGAAGGCAGAATCAGATGCCGGAAGGACTGCTGGATCGTCTGCTTCTGACCGAAGAGAGAATTGCCGGCATGGCAGAAGGACTTCGTCAGTTAGCGGATCTGGAAGATCCTGTGGGAGAAGTTTTAGGTATGAAGAAACGGCCTAACGGCCTTCTCATCGGACAGAAGAGAGTTCCCCTGGGGGTTATCGGCATCATCTATGAGGCCCGTCCCAACGTAACGGCGGACGCCTTCGGCCTGTGCTTTAAAACAGGAAACGTTGTGATTTTAAAGGGCGGAAGCGACGCCATTCATTCCAATATGGAAATCGTCTCCTGTATCCGCCGGACCCTGAGAAAATTCCAGGTGGAGGAAGACGCCATCCAGTTAATTACTTCCACTGACCGGGAGACGACCGGAGCATTTATGAAAATGAATGAATATGTGGACGTTCTGATTCCCCGGGGAGGCCGCGGTCTGATTAAAGCGGTTGTTAATCAGAGCACCATTCCTGTCATTGAAACAGGGACAGGAAACTGTCATATTTATGTGGACGAAAGCGCGGATCTGGAAGCGGCGGCAGCCATTGTCATCAATGCCAAAACCCAGAGAGTGGGGGTCTGCAATGCCTGTGAATCTCTGTTGGTACATGAAAGCGTGAAAGGGGATTTCCTTCCTGTTCTGGCACAGCAGTTAGCAGAAAAAAGGGTGGAGATCCGGGGCGACGAAGAAGTATGCCGGATCCTTCCGGGAGCAAAGAAAGCCACAGAAGAAGACTGGGGAACAGAATATCTGGACTATATTCTTTCCATTAAAACCGTATCTTCCGTGGAGGAGGCCATTGAACATATTAACCGCTATAATACGGGACATTCCGAGGCGATTATCACCAACCACTACGATCATGCACAGAAATTCCTGGATGAGGTGGATGCAGCGGCTGTCTATGTAAATGCTTCCACACGTTTCACAGACGGATTTGAGTTCGGATACGGAGCGGAAATCGGAATCAGCACCCAGAAGCTCCATGCCAGAGGCCCCATGGGACTCCTTGCACTGACCACCACCAAATATATCATCTACGGAAACGGACAAATCAGAGAATAGCTGCTGTTTTACGAATAGTTTATACAATCTTAATGGATTTTCCAAAAGATGTGTGGTATACTGTGAAAGAGTATTGATTTATGACTTAGTATTTTTTATTAGTTTAACAGGAGGCACAAAATGCGAAAAGAGAAGTTATTTGCTTTAGCATTAGCAGGTATATTGGCAGTAAGCTCTGCACCGGCAGTTTTTGCGGCTGAGGCAGATCCTACCGGAGTGGAAGATAGTTCTGGTGACCAGGAAGAGGCTGCGGATTCAGAGAATCCCGAAGAGGAGGAAACTGGAAATCCTGAAGAGGAAGAACCTACGGAAGAAGACACTTCAGAGACAGACGGAAACGAGGCTGACAATCCATCTGCAAACCCGGAAGATGTCGGAGCAGAGAATAGTATAAATAATTCACCAGGGGCAAATGTCCCTGCCGAACAGGCTGATACAGATGCAGACCAAGTTCCTGTAGTAAATTCAGCGAAAAGCTTACAGGAAGAGATTAATAAATTGGCTTCCGCCGCCAATAAAACCGGAGAAATCCGGGTGAATGCAGATTTTGCACTGGACAGTACGATTACCGTTCCGGCAGGAGTGACCGTAACGTTAGCAGCTAAAGAAAAACAGGTGACTCTGTCAAGAGCTGCAGGATTTAAAGGCGCAATGTTTGATGTGAAAGGCAGTTTAACTGTCGGCACCGATAATAACGCAGATCCTGTTTTGATTATTAACGGATCCCTGAAAGAGGGAGAAGCAGACGGTTCTATCTTAAATGTTTCCGGTTCCCTTACTATGAAGAATAACGTTACTTTATCAGGAAATAAAACTTCTGAAAAGGTAAAAGGCGGAGCAATCTATAATACCGGTTCCCTTCATATAAACGGCGGGGTTATTAAAGATAACACCTCCGGTAACGGCGGAGCAATCTATTCAGAAAAAACAATTTATATTTCTGGTTCTGCAAAAATATATAATAATCAAAAAAGAGATAATAAAACAAAAGATAATATAGTGCTCAAGAAGGGAAGCGTCCTCTGTTTAGAGGGAAAATTGACAGCGGGAGCGAATGTGGCGTTCCATATTGACGGTGATGTATCAGCCGATGATACCGTTGTTCAGACAACGAATAAGCCCAATTGGATTAAAACGGCAGTCAATGAAAATAAACTGTCCTATGAAGGAAGAGCGGATGTTGTTCTCGGCACAGACGGTCGTGTACAGATAAAGAGAATTCCTGTTGTAGCAGATGTAAATGATTACACTACTCCTGATAAAAAGAGCGAGTATAAACCTGGGGAATCTATCAAATATGAAGTAGTTGGTGCCGGATTTGACAATACAGAACCTGGAGAAGATGATGTCCGTTGGAAACCATACAGTTTCACCGTCAGCAGCGAAAAAGTGTGGGCCGATGGACTTAACCAATATATCATAAGTGGTTATCAAGCACCAAAGGATACAGAGTTTGGCGATGATGAATACATAATTATCAATATTACAATTACCTTTATTAAGCAGACTTATCAAAATGGCGAGTGGGTCACTGGTTCAGAAAAACAGTCTGTTCAGGATCCGATTACTTTAGCCAAAGGAGACTCCTCTTCTACACCTGCAGGCGCCACAATTCATAAAGCTTCCGATAATGAAGTGGATGTTGAGAAAAAGGATGTACCGAAAAATACGCCCATTAAATTTGAAGCTATCGGTGCAGGAATGGATGCTGATGAAAAAAAATTAGTTGAAGGAAGTAACCGTTGGAAGCCCATACGCTGGGGTGTGGAGGGAATTGACGAAAAAGAATTTACAGAAGATGAGCATAAAGAAAAAGATTATAGTAAAAGTATATCCACAAAAACCAGCAGTTTTAAAGTTAATAGTGAATATGAACTTTATGTGGTTTTCCAGGAAGAAACATTTGAAAATGGTGTGTGGGTAGAAGTAGCTGATTCTACAGATACAATATCCAAACCCATTAAGATTACAAAAGCACCTACTGCAACACCAACGAAAAAAGTCACCAAGAAACCTACTATAACCTCTAAGGGAAGCAAGAGCAATACCAAGAAAGCCAGCAACACCAAGACCGGCGATGAATCTCCGATTCTTCCGCTGACTGTTCTCTGTATGGCGTCTCTGGCTACGGGTGGATATGTGTTAGTACGCAGAAGAAAAAAATCTGAAAATTAAAGAGAAAATTAAGGAATAGCAAGGGAAAAGAACTATTACAGAACTACCATTTCTATGATAGTTCTTTTTCCATGTAAGAAGGAAGAACAGCAGGAGGAGACCATGGAGAGAACGAGACGGGCAGGAACCATTGCCGCTGTGTTTACAATTTTAATCTGGGGAACGACTTTTATTTCTACCAAAATTCTTTTACAGGATTTTCAGCCGGTGGAAATTTTATTTTTCCGTTTCTTTCTGGGGATTCTTGCCCTGTATCTGGTTTACCCGCACAGGCTGGTCTTAAAGGAGAAGAAACAGGAACTGGTCTTTGCCGGGGCGGGAATCTGCGGAGTGACCTTATATTATTTACTGGAGAACATTGCTCTGACCTATACAACTGCATCCAATATCAGCGTCATCCTATCCAGTGCGCCGCTGTTTACAGGAATTGTGATTGCCGTTTTTTGCAAAGAGGAAAAACTCCACTGGAATTTCTGGCTGGGATTTGTGGTCGCCATGGCTGGAATTGCAGTCATCAGTTTCCAGGGCGGACAGGAAGTGCAGATGAATCCCCTGGGAGATTTACTGGCCATTCTGGCGGCCGTAGTCTGGGCCTTTTATTCTTATTTTGTGAAAAAAATAGGAACCTAAGGATATGATACCATTCCTTCCACCAGGCGGATTTTCGTTTACGGGCTGATTTTTATGCTGCCGGCCCTGTATTTTTCGGATTTCCATCTTCAACTGGAACGCTTCAGAAATCCGGTGTATCTTTTTCAGATTGCATTTCTGGGACTGGGCGCTTCCGCCGCCTGTTTTGTGACCTGGAATTTCGCTGTGAAAGCTCTGGGGGCGGTGAAAACAAGTATCTACATCTATCTGGTTCCGGTCATTACGATTCTGGCGGCAGTCCCCATTCTTCATGAGCCGTTTACCTTTATGACGGGACTGGGAACCCTTTTAACCTTATTTGGTCTGGTTTTATCAGAAAGAAAAATAAAGAAAGAAGGCGAAAAAGTTGGAAAATAAACAGGAAGAAAAACTGATGGAATTAGTACAGAAACAACAGAAACTGCTGCGGATACTCTGCGCCCTGCTGCTGGTTCTTGCCCTGGCAATCGGCGGCGGATGTACCTATGCGGGAATGAAAATCCAGGGTCTGATAGAAGAAATGAGCGAAAGCCGGCAGCAGCTGGAAGAACTTCAGAAACTGACGGAAGATGTGGATCTGGAACAGCTCGCAGACGCCCTGGGAAGCCTGCAGGATCTCCAGAATACCCTAAATACCGTAAAGGATGCCATTGGATCTTTCTCTATTTTCGGCGGATAAAGAATGTGCACAAATCAAAAATGACAGGAGCGCTCCCTGTGTGCGGAGTCCCCTGTCATTTTTATTTTGACCTTTTGTTATGCTTTGACATCGGATTTTTTTAAGATCCAGATTCCCAGAAAGGCAAAGAGTATCAGATAGAACAGACTGCTGGCGAAAAACAATATACCGGAATCCACCATATCCTTATCCCGGTTGGCGTTCATTCCCAAAATCAGCAGAGAATAGGGATATAAGAAGGCTTTTTGGGAATTTACCGCCACAAGCCCCAGGATACTGCCCACAGCCGACAGCCCCACAGGCAGGGCGAAGCTTCGGATAACCATAGCCAGAAGGGTCTGCAGGGCGGTGATGGCTAAAGCGGCTAAGGTTCCCCGCAGCATCCAGAAAAAGATGGGGGCAGGAGGAAGCCCTGTAAGTCCCACGGCCTTTCCGGTAACAAGAAAGAGAAAGAACATCCAGACCTGAGTCAAAATAGATACAGAAAAGGCGGCAGCCATTTTCCCTAAAAAGATGTTTCGCACAGGAACCGGGTAAGTCAGCAGGGCATTTCGGTTGTGGCCGAAATTCTCCACTCTCCATAAATAACCGCAGTAAATGGCAATCATGGGCGCGAAGAAAAAGTTGGAGTAAAACAGGGATTCCTGGGTCCACAGACTGTACCACTCAGCCGAAAGGACTCCCAAATTGTTCAGATAATTCTGGCTTCCCATCAATGCCGGAATCAGGGGCAAGAGGAAAAAAGCGATCCAGATAAACGAGCGTTTTAATTTCAAATGTTCTGCCTTGATACATACTGTAAGCATAGATTAAACCTCCTTTTTCAGAAACAGATGTTTTCCTGTCAGATAGACTGCAATTCCAAAGACCATAAGGATTGCCAGCCATGGCCAGGGCAGGTCAATGAGGTAGTAAAGGGCGGTTTCAGAAGCTTTATCGTAATGCAAATTCACCGGACACAGGGTGATGTAGTATCCCCAGGGAAAGAGAAAACGCAAAGGCAGATCCGGGAAAAAAGCAGTGAAAATTCCGATAAAGGTTCCGAACAGCCCGATAAACAGCGGCATCAGCGGATTTTTCATCAGCAGAGACAAAGATTGCTGAAGAATATAAAGGGCCGTATCAATGCAGAAGAATCCAAGAAACATAAAGTTTAAGGAGCTCCAGGGTACAGGCTGTGTCACATGTATAATCTGGCCGATTACCAGAACAAAGGTATACTGAATGAGGTTCATTGCCAGAATATAAGTGACATTGATAAAGATTTTGTTTTTAAAGAGGCTGGATCTGCTCTGCATAGTAAACAGCAGTTTCCAGGTATCGCCTTTTGCCTCTATATCACAGATTCTGCTGGCGCAGGCGGCCAGAATCACCGGCAGAAACATCTGGTTTACCAGACTCAGGGAAAGGATCAGATAATTGTATCCGGTCAGGGTTTCCTGCTCTGAGAAAGGATTTCTCAGCAGGGTGGCTGTATTCCAGAGAAGGATAATCAGGATGGCCACCACATAGAGCAGCCACAGTTTTCTGCGGTGTATTTTTTTCCATTCTGCAAAAAAGTGGATCATCACAGGCTCACCTGCCTTCCTGTAAGAGAGAGGAAGATTTCTTCCAGGGATTTCTCCTTTTCTTCCAGCCGTAAAAGTCCCACTTTGTTTTCCACCAGATAGGCGGCCAGTTGTGCAGTATTTCTGTCGTTGGTCTCCGGAAGCAGCAGATACCCTTCCTGAGACTGGCAGGTCAGACCCATGCTCTCCAACAGGTGCAGGGCGGCCGGATTGTTGTCAGTTTTCAGTTTGAGCTGTCTCTGGCTGTGTTTTTTCAGTTCTTCCATGGTTCCCTGGAAAATCAGCGAGCCTTTGTGAATGATTCCGGTATGGGTGGTCATCTGCTGGATTTCACTGAGCAGATGGCTGGATACCATCACGGTAATCCCGTATTTTTCCGGAAGGGAACAGATGAGTTCCCGCATTTCCTGGATTCCCGCAGGATCCAGTCCGTTGGTAGGCTCATCCAGTAAGAGCAGATCCGGCTGCCCGATTAAGGCCGCTGCCAGACCCAGCCGCTGTTTCATTCCCAGAGAATAGTGCCCGGCCTTCTTATTCTGCTGTTTTTCCATACGGACAATGGCCAGGACCCGGTCGATGTCGGATTCCGGCACATTTTTCATCATGCAGACCAGAGCCAGGTTTTCTCTTCCGGTCAGGTGGGCGTAATACGAAGGAGATTCAATCAGAGAACCGGTAGACTTTAAAATGGAGAGCCGGTTTCTGGAATTCAGAGGCTTTCCTAAGATAGAAACGGAACCCTGGGTAGGTTTTACCAGACCCAGAAGCATTTTCATGGTGGTGCTTTTTCCGGCGCCGTTTGGCCCTAAAAAGCCGTAAATACTCTGGAAGGGAACTTTTAAATGAATGTGGTTGACACAGAGAGTTTTCTGATAGGATTTGGTTAATCCGCTGGTTTCAATTGCGTAGGTCATTGTTTTCATCCTTTCTTTTTCGTTTCTGTAAGAACTACTATAGAGCCTTCTCCTTACAGACCCATGAAGCCATCCTTACTTTTACCTTACTTTTCAGAAAGAACGGTAGCGGATTTGAGAAAATGTCTTTATAATTCTTATATAAGGAGGAACGAGTTTATGAAAGATCTGTATGAAAGCCGGATTCTGCTGGTAGATGACCAGCCGGAGCTTTGCCGGATGGTCATGGAAATATTAAAGAAAGCGGGATATAAAAACACCCGCTGCGTCTATAATCTGAAAGAAGCCAGGAACATACTGAACACTGCCCTTCCCGATCTCTGGCTGCTGGATGTGAATCTGCCGGACGGGGATGGTTTTACGTTCCTGCAGGAGCTGCGGGCTGTCTCCGGCTGTCCGGTTCTGTTTCTTTCCGCCAGGGATCAGGATGCGGATCGTCTTCTGGGACTGGGGCTGGGAGCGGATGATTATATTACGAAGCCCTTCCTTCCCAGGGAGCTGGTGCTGCGGGTGGCCAATGTGCTGAAACGGACCTACCAGCCCTTTGTGCAGAAGGAGGAGCAGACAAAGATTCACCTGGGAGAGAAGACCGTGGACTTTGCCGGCGGGACCGTGGAGCAGGCGGGGAAGGAGACAGCCCTGACGGCCAAGGAACTGCTGATTTTACAGAAACTGGCTGACAACCGGGGAAATATTGTCACTTTTGACGCCTTATGCGAAACCCTGTGGGGAGATAATTACTATGGATATGAAAATACTCTGATGGTTCATATCCGTCGTCTCCGGGAGAAAATTGAAGAAAACCCTTCGTCGCCCAGGTATCTGCTGACGGTAAGGGGACTTGGCTACAAACTGGCGAAATAGGAGAGCAGGGATGAAAGGATTACTGAAAATATATCGAAATTATATGGTCACTGCACTGCTGATCTTTCTTTTAATTCTGGTGGTAAATTTTACTGCTTTTATGGGATACGCCTTTTACCATCTGGAGAAAGACGGGGAGTATTCAGCCGGAAAAATCTTTTTTCGCAATGTGGCGGATGAGATTTTGGAGCGGGATGGAGATGCCTGGAAACTCAGTGCGCAGGGCGTACAGTTTGTAGAGAGCAATCAGAGCAGATTCCTTATGCTGCTGTCAGAGGAGGGAGAGATTCTCTATTCCTGGAATCTTCCTAAGGAGCTTGCGAAAACCTATTCTCTGTCTGACGTGGCTTCTTTTTCCCGCTGGTACCTGATGGATTATCCGGTCTATGTCTGGAGTACCGAAGACGGACTGCTGGTGGCAGGTAAGGAAAAGGGAAGCGTTGCCCGCTATAATATGGTTTATTCCATGCAGGACTTAACCACCCTGATGAATGCAATTCCCCTGTTCCTGCTGTGGAATCTGTTTTTATTTCTTTTAATTCTTCTGTTTCTGGGAAGACGGTTTTACCGTTCTCTGCTGCCGGTAAGCAACGGTATCGAGGATCTTACCAGGGGAAAAGCCATCCATCTGAACGCAAAAGGAGCCTTAAAAGACCTGGTGGAAAAATTAAACCAGACCTCCCGTCTTCTGCAAAAGCAGCGAAAGGAGATTGAACGCCGGGATAACGCCCGCACCGAGTGGATTTCCGGGGTCTCCCATGATATTCGCACCCCTCTGTCTGTGATTATGGGATATGCAGACAGTCTGGAATCCGACGAGTCACTGCCGGCAGAAAGTCAGAGACAGGCAGGGATGATTAAAGAACAGAGCCTGAAAATCAAAAAGCTGATCGAGGATTTGAATCTGACTTCCCGGCTCACTTATCAGATGCAGCCTCTGAGAAAACAGACCTACCGTCCCAGCGCCTTTATCCGAAAAATTCTGACTTCCTATCTGAATCAGATGGAAGAGGAGAAATACCAACTGCTTCTGGAAATTGATCCCCGGCTGGAGAGCTGCCAGGCCCGGGGGGATGTGTCGCTTCTGGAACGGGCAGTGGAGAATCTTCTGAATAATTCCATCAGCCACAATCCTCAGGGATGCCGAATCTGGATAAACGCCACAAGAAAGGAAGAGAGGTTTCAGATTCAGATTCGGGACGACGGAGTGGGAATTCCCGGAGAGGTTTACCGGTTTATTCAGGGAGAGACAAACGATCCCGGCAAGGTGCATGTCATGGGACTGCATCTGGCCAAACAGATTGTGGTCTCCTGCGGCGGGAATTTTCGGATCTGTCCGGATTTGCACACCATTGAGATGGAACTTCCAATTTCTGACTAAATCAGAAATTTTCCCGATTTTGTTGAAATACTTTTTCCTGCTGTGTTAAAATGTTGCATATAAAAGGATCGAAAAACACAGCAGAAAGGGGAAACATATGAGATATAAAATAGAAGGGGAAACCTTACCGGTAGTAATCTGTGAACTGGAAGACGGGGAATCTATGATAACGGAAAAAGGAGCCATGGCCTGGATGTCTCCCAACATGGAGATGGAGACCAATACCGGAGGCATTGGAAAAGCCTTTGGACGGCTGTTTTCCGGCGAGGCCATGTTCCGCAATATTTATACGGCCAGAAACGGTAACGGGCTGATTGCTTATGCATCCAGCTTTCCCGGTTCCATTAAAGTATTCCAGATTGGACCGGGACAGGAGTACGTCCTTCAGAAAAGCGCCTTCCTGGCTTCTGAGGCCAGTGTGGATCTGAGTGTTTTCTTCCAGAAGAAGCTCGGATCCGGATTTTTCGGAGGCGAGGGATTCATCATGCAGAAGGTATCCGGAAACGGACTGGTATTCGCAGAATTTGACGGCCATATTGTAGAGTATCAGCTTCAGCCGGGACAGCAGATGGTGGTTGATACCGGGTATCTGGCAGCCATGTCTGCAAGCTGTCAGATTGACGTGGTAACAGTACCCGGAGTGAAAAATATGCTCTTCGGAGGAGAGGGCGTCTTTAATACCATTGTAACAGGCCCCGGAAACATCTGGCTGCAGACCATGCCTCTTTCCAATGTGGCCGGTGTGCTTCGTCCCTATTTTCCTTCAGGAAGCAACTAAAAACAGAACAGGAATCGAAAAGAGCAGGATGTCAGATAAGGCATCCTCTCTTTTATGGCTTTACTTTTTTTTTCGATTCAGTTACAATCATATGGATAAACATGGAATAGGGGAAAAAATATGTTCAACGAAATAGATTTAAGTCAGATCGATCTCACAGCGGCCGCTCCTGCAGAAGAACCGGAGCGCCAGTATTATTTTATGGCTCTGGCCAGAACCCGGACCGAAGAGTTGAAAAAGGAGTTAAGCAGACCCTTAACCGCTCATATTGAAACCTTCGGCTGCCAGATGAATTTTAAAGATTCTGAGAAGCTGCAGGGTATCCTGGAAGAGATGGGATACACCCTGATTGATACCGAGGAGGCGGATTTCGTCATCTATAATACCTGCACGGTACGGGAGAACGCCAATCTGCGTGTCTACGGAAGACTGGGGTATCTTCATAGTCTGAAGAAGAAAAATCCTCAGATGATGATCGCTCTTTGCGGCTGTATGATGCAGGAACCCCAGGTGGTAGAGAAATTAAAGACCAGTTATTCCTTTGTGGATCTGATTTTCGGAACCCATAACATTTATAAACTTCCGGAACTGGTTTCCCATGCCCTGGAAGTCCGCGGGGAGAAACGGATGATTATTGACATCTGGAAAGATACGGATCAGATTGTGGAAGATCTGCCCAGCGAGCGGAAATACTTCTTTAAATCCGGTGTAAATATCATGTTCGGCTGCAACAATTTCTGCAGTTACTGCATTGTTCCCTATGTAAGGGGCCGGGAGAGAAGCCGGGAACCGGAAGCCATCTTAAAAGAAATCCGAAGCCTTGCCGCTGACGGCGTTGTGGAGGTGATGCTTCTGGGACAGAACGTAAACTCTTACGGCAAGACCCTGAAAAATCCCATTACCTTCGCACAGCTTTTAAAAGAGGTGGAGAAGATTGACGGCATCGAAAGAATCCGTTTTATGACCTCTCACCCCAAGGATTTATCCGACGAGCTGATTCAGGTAATGGCAAAGAGCCGGAAAATCTGTCACCATCTGCACCTTCCCTTACAGTCGGGAAGCAGCCGGGTGTTAAAAGAAATGAACCGCCGGTACGACAAGGAAAAGTATCTGTCCCTGGTTGAGAAAATCCGGGAGAAAATCGACGATATTTCCCTGACTACAGATATTATTGTGGGATTCCCCGGGGAGACGGAGGAAGACTTTCAGGAGACTCTGGACGTGGTGAGAAAGGCGCAGTATGACACGGCCTTTACTTTTATCTATTCCAAGAGAAGCGGAACTCCTGCCGCCGCCATGGAAGACCAGGTTCCCCAGGAAGTGGTGAAAGACCGGTTTGACCGCCTGCTGGCTCTGGTACAGGAAATAGGAAGAGAACGTTCCTCCCGTTTCTTAAATACGGTTCAGGAAGTTTTAGTGGAAGAAAAGCAGTCTTCCCAGAAAGGCTATGTAACGGGCAGGATGATGCAGAATCTGTTGGTGCATTTCCCGGGAGAGGAAAGCCTGGTGGGTAAAACCGTACGGGTAAAATTAAAAGAATGTAAAGGTTTTTATTATATAGGAGAACAGGAATAATGGCTTTATCACCAATGATGCGGGAATATTTAAAAACCAAGGACGAATACAGGGACTGTATTTTACTGTACCGTCTGGGGGATTTCTATGAAATGTTTTTCGAGGATGCACTGACTGCATCCAGGGAACTGGAAATCACTCTGACAGGAAAAGACTGTGGTTTAGAAGAGCGTGCGCCCATGTGTGGCGTGCCTTTTCATGCTGTGGAAAATTATATTAACCGTCTGATTGAAAAAGGATACAAAGTTGCCATCTGCGAACAGGTGGAAGATCCCAAGAAGGCCAAAGGCCTGGTAAAACGGGAAGTGGTGCGGGTGGTTACGCCCGGAACTACCCTGGACGTAATGGCGCTGGACGAGACGAAGAATAATTATCTGATGTCCATTGTCTCTGTGGAAAACGGCTTTGGCTGTGCCATTGCAGATATTACCACCGGAGACTGTTATCTGACAGAGCTGGAAAAGCCCCAGAATCTCCTGGACGAAATTAATAAATTCGTCCCTGCGGAAATCATCTGCAACGACGCCTTTTTAATGAGTGGAATTGACGCGGAAGATCTGCGCCACCGTCTGAAAATCTGTATCTATACTCTGGACGCCTGGTACTTCGACGACGACCGCTGCCGCCAGACCCTGCGGGAGCATTTCCAGGTGGGAGCTCTGGAAGGGCTCGGTCTGGGAGATTATGACAGCGGAGTCATTGCGGCAGGCGCGCTGTTTCAGTATTTAATGGAAACCCAGAAATCGGCCATGACCCATATGACCTCCATTACCCCTTATCTGACGGAGAAGTTTATGCTCATTGACAGCTCCAGCAGACGGAACCTGGAACTGGTGGAAACCCTCCGGGAAAAGCAGAAGAGGGGCTCTCTTTTATGGGTGCTGGATAAGACCAAAACAGCCATGGGCGCCAGAATGCTGAGAAGTCAGGTGGAACAGCCCCTGATTGACAAAGAGGAGATTAACCGGAGACTGGAAGCTATAGAAGAACTCAACGACAAAGCCATGCTTCGGGAGGAGATTCGGGAATATCTTTCTCCCATTTACGATTTGGAACGTCTCATCAGCCGGATCAGCTATCAGACCGCCAATCCCAGGGATATGGTATCTTTTTCCGGTTCTCTGGCCATGCTTCCCCATATCCGCCTGCTGTTAAAAGAATTTGAGAGTCCTCTTCTTAAGGAAATCTATGAGGATATGGATGCTCTGGAGGATGTTACCGACTTAATTCACCGGGCCATCATTGAGGAACCGCCTCTGTCCATGCGGGACGGGGGGATCATTAAAGAGGGATACCACGAAGACGTGGACAATTACCGGGAATCCAAATCCAACGGAAAGAAATGGCTTTCGGATCTGGAAGCCCGGGAGAGGGAACGCACCGGGATTAAGACCCTGCGGATTAAATTCAACCGGGTTTTCGGCTATTCTCTGGAAGTGACCAACTCCTTTAAGGATCTGGTGCCGGAAGAATACGTAAGGAAACAGACCCTGACCAATGCGGAACGATATATTACCCAGGAGCTGAAAAATCTGGAAGATATGATTTTAGGAGCGGAAGATAAACTCTATGCTCTGGAATACGAACTGTTCTGCGACGTCCGCAAAAGGGTGGGAGATCAGGTGCTCCGGATTCAGAAGACAGCCAAGGCCGTGGCGGCTCTGGACGTGCTGGCTTCTCTGTCTGTGGTGGCACAGCGAAACCATTATGTCCGGCCCTCCATCAATCAGAGCGGCGTCCTGGATATTAAGGAGGGCCGCCATCCGGTGGTGGAGCAGATGATTGAAAACGATATGTTTATTTCCAATGACACCTATCTGGACAATCAAAAGCAGAGAGTCTCCATTATTACAGGCCCCAATATGGCAGGAAAATCCACCTATATGCGCCAGACGGCGCTGATTGTGCTTATGGCCCAGATTGGAAGCTTCGTTCCGGCGAAAAAAGCCAACATCGGAATTGTGGATCGGATTTTCACCCGTGTGGGAGCCTCCGATGATCTGGCCAGCGGACAGAGTACTTTCATGGTGGAAATGACAGAGGTGGCCAATATTCTCAGAAACGCCACCAATAAAAGTCTGCTGATTCTGGATGAAATCGGCAGAGGCACCAGTACCTTCGACGGCCTGTCCATCGCCTGGGCGGTGATAGAACACATCAGTAATACGAAACTTCTGGGGGCGAAAACCCTGTTTGCCACCCACTATCATGAGCTGACGGAACTGGAAGGGAAAATCCCCGGGGTTCACAACTACTGTATCGCCGTAAAGGAAAAGGGGGACGACATTGTCTTTCTGCGAAAGATCGTAAAAGGCGGCGCAGATAAAAGCTACGGAATCCAGGTGGCGAAACTGGCCGGCGTTCCGGAGACGGTTCTCTCCAGAGCCAGAGAACTGGTGGAAGAGCTCAGCGATGCAGATATTACGGCAGCGGTAAAAGATTTAACCGCACCCAAAAAGAAAACGAAAATTACCTATGATTCCGTGGACATGGCACAGATGTCCCTGTTTGACACGGTACAGGATAATGATATTATAGAAGAAATCAAAGAGCTGGACGTAAGCAACTTAACGCCCATGGAGGCGCTGAACATTTTATACCAGCTTCAGAACAAGATTAAGAACAGGTGGTGAAGACCGTGAGAAAGATTGCAGTTCTGGATCAGAATACCATTGATAAAATCGCCGCGGGAGAAGTGGTGGAACGCCCTTCTTCTGTGGTCAAAGAACTTGTGGAAAACGCCATAGACGCCGACGCCACTGCCATTACTGTGGAAATTAAAGAAGGGGGCAAGAAATTAATCCGGATTACAGATAATGGAACCGGACTGGAAAAGGAACAGGTGCCCCTTGCTTTTTACCGCCATGCCACAAGTAAAATTAAACAGGTGGAAGATCTGGAACATATCGCTTCCCTGGGGTTTCGGGGAGAGGCTCTCTCCAGTATTGCAGCCGTATCTCAGGTGGAACTGATTACGAAAACCCATACGGCCATCAGCGGCGTCCGTTATCTCATTGAGGGCGGACTGGAGAAATCTCTGGAAGAAATCGGTGCCCCGGACGGAACTACCCTGCTGGTACGCAATTTATTTTTCAATACCCCTGCCAGAAGCAAGTTTTTAAAAAGTGATACCACCGAGGCCGGTTATATCAGCAGTCTGATGGAACAACTGGCCTTATCCCATCCGGAGATTTCCTTTAAATATATTCAGAACGGCCAGGTTAAGCTGCATACTACGGGAAACTATCAGGTAAAAGATGTGATCTTTCACATTTACGGCCGGGAAGTGGCTAAAGAACTTCTGGAGGTACAGGAAGAAAATGAGTTTATGAAAATCCAGGGCTATATTGGAAAGCCCGGTATTTCCAGAGGAAACCGCTACTTTGAAAATTATTATATCAATGGCCGTTACGTAAAGGACAAGATCATAACCAAAGCCATTGAGGACGCTTACAAAGGCTTTCTGATGCAGCATCAGTTTCCTTTTGTCTCTCTTCAGATTACCATGGAGGGAAACGATCTGGACGTGAATGTACATCCCTCCAAACGGGAGGTGCGCTTCGCCAGAGGGCCGGAAGTTTACCGGATAATCTTTGAAACCGTAACCCGTGCTTTAAAAGAACGGGAGATGATTCCGGAAGTGAATCTGGATACAAAAGAAGAACGGCTGCAGAAGAAAAAAGAAGAGGCTCCCCCGGTGAGACTGACCCGTGGGGAAGTTCCGGAACCTTTTGAGACAAAACGAAAGGAAGCTCTGAATCAGAATGTTTCTGCCGGAAAGGTTTCCCTGCTAAGAGAAGAACCCTCTTATCCGGTCAGGCAGGAGATCGGGGAGAAACCCCGGATGGAAAGTCCGAAGGCGCCGGATCCAAAGCCGGAAGAAAAGCAGATGGAACTGTTTGACAGCCCTTTACTGACCCCAAAGGCCAGAGACCGCCACAGACTGGTGGGACAGCTCTTCGATACCTACTGGCTGGTGGAATACGGGGAGAAATTCTATATTATTGATCAGCATGCCGCCCATGAAAAAGTTTATTATGAGCGGTTTGTAAAACAGTTTGCCAGCCGGAAGCAGGAATCTCAGTATTTAAATCCTCCTCTGGTGGTAAGCCTGAATCTGCAGGAAGAAGAACGGCTGAAAGCAAATCTGTCCTATTTTCAGGAATCCGGATTTGAGATTGAACCCTTCGGCGGCAGAGAATACCGTATCTGTGCGGTTCCCGTGAATCTTTACGGCCTGACCGAACAGGACATCTTCCTGGAGATGCTGGATCATCTTTCGGCCGAAGAGGAGCCCAGGGCCCTGGAGATTTTCACCGGGCGTCTGGCCACCATGGCATGTAAGGCGGCGGTAAAAGGGAATCATCAATTGTCCGTGCAGGAGGCCAATGCTTTGATTGACGAACTGTTAAGTCTGGAAAACCCTTACCACTGTCCCCACGGAAGACCTACGATTATTTCTATGACAAAGACAGAGCTGGAAAAGAAGTTTAAACGAATTGTTTAGAGAAAGGGAGAAAAGAGTTGAAGAAGCCATTAATCGTATTGACAGGCCCCACTGCCGTGGGGAAAACCGCCCTTTCCATCGCCCTTGCCAAACGGGTGGGCGCGGAGATTATCTCGGCGGATTCCATGCAGGTTTATAAATATATGGACATCGGCTCAGCCAAAATCACCCCCTCCCAGATGCAGGGGGTTCCCCATTATCTGGTGGATACGCTGCTTCCAGAAGAGGAATTTCATGTGGTCCGCTTTCAGGAAATGGCCCGTCAGGCCATGGAGGACATTTATTCACGAGGAAAGATTCCCCTTCTGGTTGGGGGAACGGGATTTTATATTCAGGCGGTGACCCGGGACATTGATTTTACAGAAGGAAGGGAGAATCCGGCCTACCGAAAAGAGCTGGAAGAGCTTTCTGCTAAGGAGCTTCATGAGATGCTTATGGAAGTGGATCCGGTCAGCGCTTCTGAAATCCACGCCAACAATAAAAAGAGGGTGATTCGGGCCCTGGAATTTTACCGGGAGAACCACAGACCCATCTCCCTTCACAATCAGGAACAAAAGGAGAAGGAATCTCCCTATAATCTGGCTTATTTCGTCTTAAACGCCCCCAGACCCCTTCTCTATGAACGGATTGATCAGAGAGTGGATCAGATGATGGAAGAAGGTCTGCTGGAGGAAGTGAAGAAATTAAAGGAAATGGGGTACCATAAAGGAATGGTCTCCATGCAGGGACTGGGCTATAAGGAACTGCTGGCTTATCTGGAGGGAGAAACTTCTCTGGAAGAGGCTGTACGCATCATTAAGAGGGATACCCGGCATTTTGCCAAACGGCAGCTTACCTGGTTTCGCAGAGAGCCTGAGGTCATCTGGGTGGAAAAGGAAGACTTCGGGTATCAGGAAGAGAAGATTCTGGAATTTATGGATGAGATATTACAGAAAAAAGGGATTACACATAAAGGAGCTTGCAAATGAAAGTTGGAGAGATAGAAACTTTGTATCAGGAAATGGGGATTTCCCCGGAGGTTTTCCGCTTTGGGGAATCCATTGAGAAACAGTTGAAAGAACGTTTTGAGGAAATTGATAAACGGGCGGAATACAACCAGTTAAAGGTGGTTCAGGCCATGCAGAAAAACCGGGTGTGCGAAGCCTGCTTTTATCCATCCAGCGGATACGGATACAATGATCTGGGAAGGGAAACTCTGGAACAGGTCTATGCAGACACCTTCCATACGGAAAGCGCCCTGGTCCGGCCTCAGATTACCTGCGGGACCCATGCCCTGGCAGTGGCCTTATTCGGCAACCTCCGTCCGGGAGACGAACTTCTCTCCCCGGTGGGAAAACCTTACGACACCCTGGAAGAGGTAATTGGAATCCGGCCTTCCTGCGGTTCTCTGGCGGAATATGGCGTAACCTACCGTCAGGTGGAATTGTTAAAAGACGGTACCTTTGATTATGAGAAAATCAGAGAAGCCATCAATGAAAAAACGAAAATGGTAACTATTCAGCGTTCCAAGGGCTATCTGACCCGGCCTTCTTTCTCTGTGGAGCAAATCGGCCGGTTAATTACTTTTGTAAAAAGCATCAAACCGGATGTAATCTGTATGGTAGACAACTGCTACGGAGAATTCGTGGATGTGATCGAACCTACCGATGTGGGCGCTGATCTGATGGCCGGATCCCTGATTAAGAATCCGGGCGGCGGACTGGCTCCCATCGGCGGCTATATTGTGGGGAAAAAGGATCTGGTGGAAAACGCTTCCTACCGTCTGACTTCACCGGGACTGGGAAAAGAAGTGGGAGCAACCCTCGGGGTCAACCAGGCCTTCTTCCAGGGATTTTTCCTGGCGCCCACAGTGGTGAAATCTGCTCTGAAGGCCGCTGTTTTTGCGGCAAATATTTATGAACGTCTGGGATTTCCGGTAATTCCCGATGGAAAGGAACCGCGCCAGGATATTATCCAGGCAGTCACTCTGGGAACTCCCGAAGGAGTGATCGCTTTCTGCCAGGGAATCCAGGCCGGCTCTCCGGTGGACAGCTATGTGGCTCCGGAGCCCTGGGATATGCCCGGATACGACAGTGAGGTCATCATGGCGGCCGGCGCTTTCGTTCAGGGATCTTCCATTGAATTATCCGCAGACGGACCTATGAAACCGCCGTATGCGGTCTATTTCCAGGGAGGTCTCACCTGGGAACATGCAAAATACGGAATCTTAATGTCTTTACAGAAACTGGCGGAACAGAATCTTGTTTCTTTGAAGTAAGGAGGCAGACAGATGGAAAGAACAGTTATTGTAGTGGGAGGAGGAGCCGCAGGGCTGATGGCGGCAGTGGCAGCGGCCAGATCCAAAGCGCGTGTAATCCTGCTTGAACAAAATGAGAAAGTGGGAAGGAAACTGGCGGCTACGGGAAACGGCAGATGCAATTTTACCAATACCCAGATGCGCCGGGACGCATACCGGGGAACTTCCCCGGATTTTGCCTACGGGGCTCTGGAAAAGGTCAACGTACAGGAGACCATTGGATTTTTCTCCCGTCTGGGAATTTATACCGTCAATAAAGACGGGTGGATCTATCCCCGCAGCGGCCAGGCTTTAAGTGTGATTGAAGTGCTCTTAAAAGAGCTGCAGTACCGGAAAGTAAAGGTGAAAACCCGGGAACATGTGACGGAAATCCTTCCCGGAAAGAATCCGGGGCAGTGGGCGGTAAAGACAGATACCTGGACCTACGAGGGGGATGCGGTGATTCTGGCCTGCGGTTCGAAAGCTTCTCAGATTCCCGGATCCTCAGAAGAGGGGTATCGTCTGGCCGGACAGCTTGGCCATAATATTGTAGAGCCCCTGCCGGCCCTGGTGCCTTTGTGCTGTAAGGGAAAATCTTTCTCCTCCTGGTCCGGCGTAAGAACCGAGGGCAGCGTTACTTTATGTATCAATGGAATTCCCCTGAAGAAAGAGACCGGGGAACTTCAGCTTACAGAATACGGAATTTCCGGAATTCCTGTTTTTCAGATAAGCCGATATGCAGTAAGGGCTCTCTGGGAGGGCAGCCAGGTACAGGTTCTTCTTGACTTTATGCCGGAGTTTACCCCGGAAGGACTGGCGGCGCTATTTGAAGAACGCCGGAAAAACTGTCCCTATAAATCCACGAAAGAGTTATTGGTGGGAATGTTTCCTGCAAAGCTGATTGAAGTTCTTGCAAAAGAAGAGGATCTGATTCAGGGAATCAAAGAATATTCCCTGGAAGTGACAAAGGCTCATTCCTTTGAAAGTGCCCAGATTTGTTCCGGAGGTGTGGATGTTACGGAGATTTCCCCGGAAACCATGGAATCGAAACTTCACAAAGGCATCTATTTCGCCGGAGAGATGATAGATATTGACGGAGCCTGCGGCGGCTACAATCTGCAGTGGGCCTGGTCTTCCGGTATGGTGGCCGGAACCATGGCGGCCCGGAAAGAAGGAGAATTATGATTCGGATCAGTCAGTTAAAACTGCCCGTTTCTCATACGCGGGAAGAACTAGAGGCGAAAATTTCCAGAGAACTGCAGTTAAAAGACCGGGAGTTTTCCTATGTCATCCGCAGACAGTCTCTGGATGCCAGAAAAAAGAAGGATAAAAAATTCGTATATACCATTGATGTCACAGTAACAAAAGAAAAACAGATTTTAAAAAAGGTTCACAATAAAAACGTTATGTTAACTAAAGAAGAAACTTATCGTTTTCCCTGTTCCGGTACAGAGCCTTTGACTGCGCGGCCCGTCATTGTGGGAACCGGCCCGGCAGGACTTTTCTGCGGCTGGTATCTGGCCCGTGCAGGGTATTGTCCCATTCTTCTGGAGCGGGGTGAGCCGGCAGGGCTGCGCAAAGAGAAGGTGGAGCAGTTCTGGAAAACGGGAAAACTGGATCCCCAGTCCAACGTGCAGTTTGGGGAAGGGGGCGCCGGAACTTTTTCTGACGGAAAATTAAACACGCTGGTAAAAGATCCCTGTGGACGCAACCAGGAGGTTCTGCGACGTTTCGTAGCGGCAGGAGCGCCGGAAGAAATCTTATATCAGCAAAAGCCACATCTGGGAACGGATACCTTAATCGGTCTGGTGGAAAAGCTGCGGGCAGAAATTGAGGAAATGGGCGGACAGGTTTATTTTTCCTCTCAGGTTACCGATATTGAAATTCAGGACGGCAGGATACAGGCGGTGGTTATCAACCAGGAAAAACGACTGGAAACCCAGATCCTGGTTCTGGCCATCGGACACAGTGCAAGGGATACCTTTGAAATGCTGCAGGAGAAGAAAGTTCCCATGGAGCCCAAGTCCTTTGCCGTGGGAGTCCGCGTGGAGCATCCCCAGACCATGATAAATCTGGCTCTGTACGGAGAGGAGGAAAATCCCGCACTTGGGGCGGCAAGCTATAAAGTCACCCATAAATGTGAGAATACCAGGGGTGTTTACAGCTTCTGCATGTGTCCCGGCGGCTATGTGGTAAACGCTTCTTCCGAACCGGGAAGGCTGGCCGTCAATGGAATGAGCTATCAGGCCAGAGATTCCAGAAATGCCAACAGCGCCGTCATTGTCACAGTAAATCCGCAGGACTATCCCCAGAGCGGCCCTTTAGGCGGTGTTGCCTTTCAGCGGGATCTGGAGGAAAAGGCTTATCAGCTTGCCAGTGGAAAGATTCCGGTGCAGCTGTATGAGGACTTCTGTCGGAATCGGGCAAGCCGTAAGCTGGGAGAGGTACGCCCTCAGATTAAGGGAGAATGGGAGCCTGCCAATCTCAGACAGATCCTTCCCGGTTTTGTGGGAGAGGGCATTGAGGAAGGCATCCGGGCTTTCGGAAAGAAGATTCAGGGATTTGACCGGCCGGACTGTCTGTTAAGCGGCATTGAAAGCCGGACCTCTTCCCCTGTAAGGATTTTAAGAAATTCCGAACTGGAAAGCGCCCTTAGGGGACTTTATCCCTGCGGAGAAGGAGCCGGATACGCGGGAGGAATTACTTCCGCGGCCATGGACGGAATCCGCACAGCGGAGGCCATCGCCAGAAAATATCGTGGTTATCACTAGAAAAAACGGGGATTTTATGTTAAAATATATTCTGCTATTTTATTTGGATTTTCCGGTTGCCTGAAAGAGAGCAGAAAGGAAACCTTCAAATGAAACATATAAAGACCAAAGAACTGCCCAGAGACAGCCAGCCCTATGAAAAATGTCTGAGCCAGGGCGTGCAGTCTTTAAGTGAGAGAGAACTTCTGGCAGTGATTCTGCGGACAGGAACCGCAGGGAAGAATTCTCTCGTTTTAGCAGACGAGATCCTGCAGCTTTCCTCCAGCCGTTATCCCGGACTTCTGGGTATTTATCATCTGTCCATCCCGGACTTTCAGAAGATACGCGGCATCGGAAAGGTAAAAGCCGTTCAGTTAAAATGCATTGGCGAGCTGTCCAGACGGATTGCCAGTACCTCTGCAAAGGAGAGCCTTTCCCTTTCCAATCCGGAGACCATTGCCGCTTATTATATGGAAAAGCTGCGGCATGAAGAACAGGAAGTTTTAATCTGTATGATGCTGGATACCAAGAACCATTTTCTGGGTGAGAAGATTATCTCCAGGGGAACTGTCAACCGTTCTTTAGTCTCTGCCAGAGAGCTGTTTCTGGAGGCTCTCCAGTTTCGGGCAGTTTATATTATTCTGGTGCACAATCATCCCAGCGGAGTTCCCATACCAAGTAAAGACGACCGGCAGATAACGAAGGAACTTTACCAGGCGGGAGAATTGCTGGGAATTCATTTGCTTGATCATATTATTGTGGGAGATCGCCGGTATGTCAGTTTTCTGAAAGAGGGCCTGCTGCCTTAAAAAGCGATACAGGATTTTAAATGAAGGGGCCATAGCATGTTATTTCGCAAACCGTATGGAATAGATTTGGGAAGCAGCACCATTAAAGTGTACTCTTCCACGAAAAATAAAAGTTATATGACGAAGAATTTAATTGCCCACAGAGGCAGGGAAATCATCGCCGTCGGCAATGAGGCTTATGAAATGTTTGAAAAAACACCGGCCAGCGTTCAGGTGGAAATGCCTATGACCTTCGGTATGATCGCCAATGTGGAGCTGGAGGAAATCAGCCTGTATCAGATGCTTCGTCAGATAGATCCCAAAAGCCACAGGGGAGGAGAAGTCTTCTTTTCTGTGCCCATGGATACCACTGCCATCGAAAAAAACGCCTATTACCGGTGTGTAAACGGAAAATGGCTGAGAAATAATAAGGTCTTTCTGGTGGAAGAACCCATCGCGGACGCCATTGCCCTTGGTATCCCTCTGGAAAAGAACAAGGGCAGTATGATTGTAAACCTGGGGGCGCAGAGTACCTCCTTTTCTGTAATTGCAGAGGGAAAGGTGATCATCAGCCGGAAAGTTCCCATTGGGGGACGCCAGATGAATGAAGCTATCTGCAATGAGATTCGGAAGCATTACAATCTTTCCATTGGCACCAGAACGGCCAAACGTTTAAAGACCGCTATCGGACGGATGCATTCGGATCAGCCCGCCGCCCGGAAAATCGTGGGAATCGACAGCCTTTCCGGACTTCCGAGAGAGGAGGCCATTTCTTCAGAAGTGGTAGGGGAGGGGCTGGAAGACTGCCTGCGGGAAATCGGAAGGGAGATGAAGTCTTTCCTGGAGCGTACGCCTCCTCAGATTGCGGCCAGAATCGCTTACAAAGGGATTTATCTTACAGGCGGAAGTTCACGTATTCCGGACATTCAGACCTATCTGGAGGAAGCAACCGGATATACATATAAACTTTCCGGCCTTTACGAATTATCCATTATCAAAGGACTGGAACGGATTATCAGGGAGCCTGAGCTCAGGAAGTGGGCCGCCCAGTTAAAACCCAGAAAATTATAAAAACACTCCCAGAGGGGTATAACTATATGAAGAAAAAATTTCGTTTTCATTTTCGGATTAATCTGAAAAATAAACACATTCTGGTCTTAATGACCCTGTTGTGTATCAGTATGATCATTGCCACATTTGCTTCTAAGATTTCCGTGGATCCATTGAGAGAAGTGGCGGGGACGGTGATTGTTCCTTTTGAAAAAAGCATCAATGGGATTGGAAAATGGCTGACAGGCATTCATAAAAATTTTCAGGAGAAAGAGGCGCTGGTGGAGGAGAATCAGCAGCTTCAGGAGAAAATCGATACTCTGACAACGGAAAATAACAATTTGATTCAGTCCCAGAGTGAACTGGCAGAACTCAGAGAGATGTATGATCTGGATCAGGAATATGCCCAGTATCCCAAAGTTATGGCGGAGATCATATCCAAAGACGCAGGAAACTGGTATAACAGCTTTGTCATTGATAAGGGAACCAACGACGGAATCGCGGTGGATATGAATGTGATTTCCGGAAAGGGCCTGGTTGGAATTGTCACAGAGGCCGGGCCGACCTGGGCCACTGTCCGATCCATCATTGACGACAGCAGCAATGTGAGCGGTCAGACGGTCAGTACTTCCGATACCTGTATTGTGGAAGGGGATTTGGAACTGATTAACTCAGGAAAGCTCAGGTTTACCCAGCTTTACGACGAAAATAACGAAATTACCGCCGGGGAGAGAATTGTTACTTCCAATATCAGCGATAAATATGTAAAAGGGCTGTTGATTGGCTATGTAAGTGAGATTGAACAGGATTCCAATAACCTGACGAAAACAGGTACCATTGTAACCCCTGTGGATTTCAGACATCTGGATAAGGTGTTTGTCATTACCCAGCTAAAAGAAGGACAGACAGAAGAAGGAGGAGAAAATGCGGAGTAAAGTTATTATGGGCATTTTGATTATCGTGTGTTTCCTTCTCCAGTGTACCGTATTCGATGTGATTTCCATTGCGGGAATCACGCCGAATCTGCTGTTGGTGCTGTGTGTTTCCATAGGTCTGATGAGGGGCAGAAAAAGCGGAATGTTTACAGGCTTTTTTTCGGGGCTTCTGATTGATTTGTTTTTCGATCCCCTTTTTGGCTTTAACGCCCTTTTGTACATGTATCTGGGATATTTCAGCGGATGTTTCTGCAAGATTTATTACGATGATGATATAAAAGTCCCTCTTCTGATGGCTGCAGGAGGGGATTTCCTTTATGGAGTCGGAATTTACGCCCTGCAGTTTCTGCTTCGGGGACGTCTTGGCTTTTTCACCTATCTGTACAGAATTATGATTCCGGAAATGCTGTATACGGTGATTATTACACTGCTGTTTTATAGAATTTTTTATGCAATAAACTATCGCTTTATGAACACAGCGATGAAGGAAAGGGATTCATATTGGGTACTAAAATAAAACACGTTCTAAAGAAAATACGAATCAGACGGACAACGGTTCTTATAATCGCTTTTATCGTCATGTCCTGTATTTTAATTAACCGTCTGTTCTATCTTCAGATTATCCAGGGCGAAAATTATGTGAATAATTTCAGCCTGCGGACGACCAAAACCCGTACCGTAAAAAGCACCAGAGGAAATATTTTCGATCGAAACGGAGAGACCCTGGCTTACAATGAGCTCTCGTATTCGGTGACCATTGAAGATAACGGGACCTATGATACTACCCGGGAGAAAAATCTGGTAATAAACGGAACGGCCTATCGGTTAATGCAGATTCTGGAGAGCAACGGAGACTCCCTGGATACTTCCTTTCATATTAAAATGGATGAAACCGGAAATTACGCCTTTGATGTGGAGGAAGGGGTTACCCTGGATCGTTTCCGGGCGGATATTTACGGCCGGGCGCTGGTGGAGGATATGGAAAAAGACGAAGCCACTGCCACTGCGGAGGAAATGATGGCGTATTTAAGCGGAGATGAACGCTTTTCCATTGTCTTATACGGAGACAATGCCTATACAGAGCAGGAACTGTCCGGACACGGACTTCCCCTGGAACTTTCCAGAGAGGACGTTCTGAACATTTCCATTATCCGCTATATGCTGTCCACCAACAGTTTCCAGAAGTACATGCCAGTGACCATTGCCACCAATGTCAGTGACGAATCCGTAGCTGCTATTATGGAAAATCAGAACGAACTACAGGGAATTGACGTAATTGAGGATTCCATCCGTCACTATGAAGAACATGAAAGTCTGGGGCCGATCCTGGGATACACAGGCCGGGCCTCCTCGGAAGAGCTGGAAAATCTCAAGAAGGAAAATCCTGACTATGCTTCGGACTCCATTATCGGAAAGGCAGGAATTGAACAGTATATGGAGACCACCCTCCAGGGAACAGACGGAGAAGAAACGGTTTACGTAGATAACCTGGGGAAGGTTCTTCAGATTGATGAAAGCAGCAAAGTGGATCCTGTGGCCGGAGACGATGTGTATCTGACCATCGACAAAAACTGGCAGGAAGCCATTTATCAGATTCTGGAACAGCGGGTGGCCGGTATTTTGATTTCTAAAATTGACAATGCCAAAACCTTCGATAAAACAGCCATCACCGACGCCAGCCAGATTCGGATTCCCATTTATGACGTTTACAATGCGCTGATTCAGAACAGTGTCATTGATATTTCTCATTTTGAACAGACAGACGCTTCTTCCACAGAAAAAAATTTATATGCCAAATTTCAGCAAAAGCAGCAGGAAGTTTTTGGTAGAATATCAGAAGAGCTGACCGGAGACGGAAATACGGCCTATAAGGATCAGGACGAGGAGATGCAGGAGTATCTTTCTTATATCACGGAGGAACTGCTGCAGGATAAACTGGAAATTCTTCCTTCTAACGTGATTGATACTTCGGATGAAACCTATCTGGCATGGACAGAAGAAAAGAATATCAGTCTGAAGCAGTATTTAACTTATGCCACAGGCCAGAACTGGATTGACATCTCCAAATTTTCGCCGGAGGGAGATTACCTGGATTCTCAGGAAATCTATCTGGCCCTGGCCGATTACATGATCGAATATCTGCAGACAGATACGGATTTCAGCAAACTTCTTTATAAATATATGCTTTTAAACGATACCATATCCGGCAGTGAGCTGTGTCTTGTATTATATGATCAGGGCATCCTCTCCAAGGACGACGGAATGTACGAGGGACTTGCACAGGGAAGCACTGCCGCCTATGATTTCATGATTTCCAAGATTAATTCCCTGGAAATCACCCCGGCTCAGCTTGCCCTGGATCCCTGTTCCGCCTCTGCAGTGATTACCGATGTAAACAGCGGTGATGTTCTGGCCTGTGTAACTTATCCCGGGTACGATAATAACCGCCTGGCAAATAAAATGGATACGGATTATTACAGCAAGCTTTCCACAGATTTATCGTCGCCCTTCTTTAATAAGGCAACTCAGCAGCGGACGGCTCCCGGTTCTACCTTTAAGCTGGTATCCGCCATTGCAGGCTTTAAAGAGGGGATTGTTACAGACGGAACCTATATTGACTGCGACGGCCTTTTCGATCTGGCCGGTTACCATATTAACTGCTGGAACAAAAGCGGCCACGGCTCTCTGGAAATCCGGGGCGCCATTGAACAGTCCTGCAACGTCTTCTTTGATACCATTGGTTTTAACCTGGGAATGACAGGAGAAGATACTTATTCCGAGACCCAGAGTATCAATATGCTTCAGAAATACTCGGAAATGGTGAATCTGGATAAGAAGACAGGAATTGAACTTACCGAGTCAGAACCTCATGTGTCTGACCAGATGGCCATCCCTTCTTATATGGGGCAGGGTACGCATTTGTATACCACAAGCCAGCTTGCCCGCTACGCAGCCACACTGGCAAATTCGGGCACCAGCTATAAGCTGACATTATTAGATAAAGTGACGAATCCCCAGGGAGAAACCACACAGGAAAATGAAACGGAAGCAATCGGGCAGGTGGAAATGAATAAAAGTCAGTGGGAGGATATTCACGACGGAATGTACCGGGTGGTGCAGACCCATGCGGAATTCTCCGGACTGGGACTGGCAGTTGCCGGAAAGACCGGTACTGCACAGGAAGCAGAAGACCGCCCGGACCACGGACTTTTCATCGGCTATGCGCCCTATGACAGTCCGGAAGTGGCGTTAGCTGTACGTATTCCCAATGGATATTCTTCCGGTAACGCCTGTCTTGCTGCCAATGACATCCTGAAATATATTTTCCGGCTGGCAGATGAAGATGAAATTCTGACGGGATATGCTTCCGCAAATTCCAGTGATACGTCCAACGATTAAAATACGGCAGGAGAAAACCAGAAGTTTGGAAAATCAGGTGAGGAGGAACTAGAAAAATGAGCGAAACCATTGTTATTACATCCGGAAAGGGAGGCGTGGGCAAAACCACAACCGTGGCCAATATCGGCACCGGGCTTGCTGCGCTGGGAAAGAATGTGGTTGTTGTGGATACGGACATCGGCCTTCGGAATCTGGATGTAGTATTAGGGTTGGAAAACCGGATTGTTTATAATCTGGTAGACGTGGTAAACGGGAACTGCCGTCTGAGACAGGCATTGATTAAAGACAAGCATCTTCCGCAGCTTTGTCTGCTTCCGTCTGCACAGACCAAGGATAAATCGGCTGTCACACCGGAACAGATGATTAAGCTTACAGAGGAATTAAGAGAAGAGTTTGATTACATTCTCCTGGATTGTCCGGCCGGAATCGAACAGGGATTTAAAAATGCCATCGCAGGGGCAGACCGGGCGTTGGTGGTAACAACCCCTGAGGTTTCCGCCATCCGGGACGCGGATCGAATCATCGGCCTTTTAGAGGCCAATGAAATCCGGAAGATTCATCTTATTATCAACCGGCTCCGGCCGGATATGATCCGCAAAGGAGATATGATGTCCGTGGATGATGTGGTGGATATTCTGGCCGTGGATCTGATAGGTACGATTTTAGACGATGAACAGATTGTCATTGCCACCAATCAGGGGACTCCCCTTTCCGGAAAAAATTCTCCCGCCGAGGAAGAATACCGGAACATTTGCAGACGTCTTCTGGGAGAAGAGATTCCCTTCCTTTCTTTTCAGCAGAAAAAAGGCGTATTTTCCAGATTTAAAGGTATGTTTAAAAAATAGGGAGGGAGGAGACTATGAAATCGTTCCTGAAACGCAAACGGAATTCCGGGCAATATGCGAAAGATAGAATGAAACTGCTCCTTCTCTCGGAACGGATGGAATGTTCTCCGCAAATGATAAACCGATTACAAAACGATTTGATACTGGCTGCGGGAAAGTATATCCGTATTGATTCTGACAATGTACATATTACTTTCCGGCAGTCGCCGCCCAGATTAATCGCTTCCCTGCCGCTGCAGAGAAGCAGAACAATAAGTTAGGTGTTTTTATGATTAAGCAATATAAACTGCGATTTTACAATTTTAGATTAGTTATTATGCTGCTGGCCCTCAGTTGTTTCGGAATTCTGCTGGTGGGGAGTGCAGATCCCACTTTACAGTCCAAACAGATGGCCGGGGTTATATTAGGTTTTGTGATTATGCTGATCCTCTCGCTGATGGATTTTTCCTGGATTCTGAATTTTTACTGGATCATGTATGTGGCCAATATTATCCTGCTGCTGGCGGTGCGTCTGTTCGGTTCCACAGCCGGCGGCGCCACCAGATGGGTAGATTTGGGATTTATCCGTTTCCAGCCCACGGAGTTATCAAAGATTATTATTATCCTTTTCTTTGCCCGTTTTTTTATGGATCATGAAGAGGACTTAAATACCATAAAGACCATCGGCAAATCGCTGCTTTTGCTTCTGGTACCGCTGATTTTAATTTACGAACAGCCGGACCTGAAAAATACGATTACCGTTCTGGTGCTGTTTTGTGTTTTGATCTATGTTGCCGGAATCAGCTATAAAATTATCGGAGGCGCCGTTCTTCTGATTGTACCGGTGCTGATTATCTTTCTGTTTATTATTATCCAGCCGGATCAGCATCTGATTAAAGATTATCAGAGAGACCGTATTATGTCCTTTCTCTATCCGGAAGACGAAACTTACGCGGACGATATTGAGCAGCAGCGAAATTCCATGACAGCTATTGGGTCCGGACAGCTTACAGGAAAAGGACTGAATACCAATGAAGTATCTTCTGTAAACAAAAGTAACTTTGTATCGGAAAACCAGACAGACTTTATTTTCGCAGTTGTAGGAGAGGAGTTCGGATTTTTAGGCTGCTGTGCCATCGTTCTTCTGGAATTGCTGATTTGCATTGAATCCGTCCGGATGGGAAACCGCGCGAAAGATCTTTCCGGAAAGATTATCTGCTGCGGGATGGCCACCATCATCGCTTTTCAGTCTTTTATTAATATCTGCGTGGCCACGGGACTGACTCCCAATACGGGAACTCCCCTTCCCTTTGTAAGTTACGGGCTCACCTCTCTGGTCAGCTTTTACATCGGTATGGGAATTGTAATAAACGTAGGACTTCAAAACAGCGCTTATAAAGAGCTGCAGAAAAACACTTGGAAAGAGGAAACGCTATGAGTAGAGAAAGAGGAAACAGACGCCGAAACACCACTGTCAGCCCCCGTCAGAGGAGGTCTCAGGCCAAAAGGGCAAACGCCAGAAGAATGAGACAGATGAGAAAGCGCAAGATACGCAACACGCTGATTCTGATGGGATGCCTGATTCTGCTTCTGTCTGCGGGACTTGGAGCTATTTATCTTTTAAAGGGAGGACAGCTCTCCCGGGAGACTCTTTCCTATCAGGCTGCCCGGGAATTTTCCGGCATCTCTTTAAACGACCATCAGAAAGCCGGTTCTCTTGCGGCTGATCTCTGTGTGACAGAGGAAGACGTGACGCTGGAGTCAGCAGATTTACTGCCTCAGCAGCAGGGAGCACTTTTTGATCTGGATAATCAGAAAGTACTGTTTGGCCAGGGCCTTTATGACAAAGTCTATCCGGCCAGCATTACGAAGATTATGACGGGAATGCTGGCTCTTCAGTATGGAAATATGGATGAAATCGTAACCATTTCTCAGGAAAATGTAACGCTGGAATCCGGCTCCCAGGTCTGCGGCTTTCAGGCGGGAGACAAGGTAACTCTGGACGAACTGGTTCACGGCCTGCTGGTATATTCCGGAAATGATGCGGCTTCCGCCATTGCCGAACATGTTGGCGGTTCTGAGGCCGCTTTCGTAGAGCAGATGAATGCCTATGCCAAAAAGCTGGGGATGACAGGCACCCATTTCAGCAACCCCCATGGTCTGCAGGATGAGGAGCACTATACCACCCCCTACGACATCTATCTGATGCTAAATGAGGCTCTTACTTATGAAGAATTTACGGAAATCACGGAATTAAGCTCCTATACGATCACTTATGAACGGGCAGACGGAACAGAGGTTGCCACTCCACTGGAATCTACGGATCATTATCTGACAGGAGAGTCAACGCCGCCTAAGGATGTTACCGTACTGGGCGGAAAGACGGGAACCACCAGTCTGGCCGGGAACTGTCTTGCCTTAATTACGCAGAATGCCTATGGAAAACCCTTTATTTCCATTGTAATGGGCGCAGATACCAAGGAGACTTTATACCAGCAGATGAATTCTCTTTTAGAAAATATTAATTCCTGAGACACCCGGAAACCAAATTTTTTGAGAGAAACCAGATTATCTCAAAATTTTCACAAATTAAGGATTGAATTTATTGTTGAAATACACTATAATTGAATCATATTAAATCAGGTTTTTGGTTAAAATTTATATTATACGTGTCTAAGGAGGAATACAACATGGTTGAACTGATTGTAGGAAAGAAAGGCAAGGGAAAAACAAAAGTACTTCTGGATGAGGTAAACAAATCCATCAAACAGGTGAATGGAAACATTGTTTATCTTGACAAGAGCGGCAAGCACATGTATGAATTAAACAACAAAGTTCGTCTGATTGACGTATCCAAATATCAGGTTGGAAATGGCGATGAATTTGTAGGTTTTATCAGTGGTATCATTTCTCAGGACCACGACCTGGAAGAAATTTATCTGGACAGTTTCTTACAGATTGCACAGTTGGAAAAAGAGCAGGTGGAAGAGACTTTGTCCAAATTAGATGGAATCGGAAAGAATCAGGATGTGAAGTTTGTCATTAGTATTTCTCTGGACCAGGAGGAAATCCCTGAGAGTTTCCAGTCTTGTATCAAAGTTGCGTTATAATTTAAATACATAAACATTTATTTCGGGGCGTATCTCCAGGATAGTTTTCTATCCTGGAGATACGCCCCGATTGTTGATTCCTGCGGAATCTGTCTTGTCAATTATTTGAGATAGTGCTACAATGAAATGAATGAACTGATAAAGGAGGCACTTTATTGCCTGATAATAAAAAAAAGACAAGATCAAACAGCCTATTTATAAATATAAGAAAAATTTTCACACTGAACATCGGTACGGTTTTATTCGGAGTTTTGTTTCTGTATATGCTCTTCAGCGCTATTTTATATCTGACTTCCAGTCATGTTTCCACTTACCAGGTGATTTCCGGTCCCCTCTCAAGCAATGAGACTTATACGGGTCTGGTTATCCGGGAGGATACGGTGGTACAGGCAGACGGAAGCGGATATGTGAACTACTATGCAAGAGAAGGAAATAAAATTAATGCCAACGGAATCGTCTACGGACTGAGTTCCGGCAAAACCCAGACCGGAAGCCAGCAGCTTGGCGCAGAGGATCTGGCTAAGATTCAGAATCAGATGAGCAACTTTTCCTATGGGTTTAACAGCAGTCATTTTAATGACACGTATAACTTTAAATATGATCTGGAAGGAAGCATTCTTCAGTATGCCGGCGCAGGTACCATAAATACCACAGACACCGGGGATTCGGAAGAGTCTGAAGAGGATGAGGAAGATCCAGAAGATCCCAGCAGTGAGGATGTCTCTGTCGTTACAGTCGCAGGACAATCCCTTCGTTATGCTCCGTCCGACGGAATTATACTGTATTCCCAGGACGGATATGAGGGCAAGACGGTAGAGACGGTTACCGAAGAAGACTTTAATCAGAATTCTTACCACCGGGAAGATTTAAAAACGGATGGAGAAATCTCTGCCGGCGACCCGGTCTATTCCATTATCTCCGATGAACGATGGAGTCTTCTGATTCCTTTAAGCGAAAAGCAGGCGGCAAGACTGGTGGATCGTACCAGTATCCGTGTGAAGTTTTTAAAAGACGGGATGGACCAGTTAGGAGATTTCTCCATCATCGAAATTGACGGGAAGAAATACGGCAAGCTGGATTTCAACAAGGGACTGATCCGGTATGCATCCGACCGCTTTTTAGATATTGAATTGGTTACCAATACCCAAAGCGGTCTGAAAATCCCTCTTTCTTCTGTAGTAACCAAAGAATTTTACGTAATTCCTTCGGAATATGCAGATGTGGATGAGGAGTCCGGAAATGTAGGCTTTACCAGAGTGACTTCCGATAAGAGCGGGAAAACCACAACTGAGTTTGTGGACGCGACTATCTATGCGGAAGTGGCCGAGGAAACCCAGACAGACGAAACTTCCGGGGAAGATCCCCAGACCCTGTATTACGTGGATATGAAAAATTTCCAGGAGGGGGACGCCATTCAGAAGCCGGATTCTTCCGATACCTATATTATGGGAGAGACCGAGGTACTGGAAGGAGTTTACTGCATTAATGAAGGATATGCAGTATTTCGCCGCATCATCGTATCCGATCAGAATGAGGAATACGCCATTGTGGAAAAGGGAACCCCCTATGGTTTGGTTCGCTATGATCATATTGTATTAGACGCATCAACGGTAAATGAAGAAGACATTTTATACCGATAGTAGAAAGGGGAGGCACAGATACTATGTTAGCAGAGAATTTAAAAGATGTAGAAGAGAAAATCCTGGAAGCATGTCAAAAGAGCGGACGAAAACGGGAGGAAGTTACCCTGGTTGCCGTCAGCAAGACGAAACCTGTAGAAATGCTGCAGGAAGCCTATGATCTGGGAATCCGTGTATTCGGTGAAAATAAGGTACAGGAGATTACCGCCAAATATCCGGAACTTCCCAAGGACATCCGCTGGCAGATGATCGGCCATCTGCAGAGAAATAAGATTAAGTATATTATTGATAAAGTGGAGATGATTCATTCCGTAGATTCCCTGCGCCTGGCAGAGGCCATTGACCATGAAGCAGAGAAAAAAGGGGTTATCATGCCTGTTCTGATTGAAGTAAACGTAGCGGAGGAAGAGAGTAAATTCGGTTTTAACCGGGAAGAGGTTCTGAATTTTATTGTGGAGGCTTCAAAATTGTCTCACATCCGGATCCGTGGACTGATGACCATTGCTCCTTATGTGGAAGATCCGGAAGAAAACCGCATGGTTTTTCGTCAGTTGAAAGAATTAAGTGTTGACATTGCAAAGAAAAACATTGATAATGTTACTATGAATGTGCTCAGCATGGGAATGACCGGGGATTATCAGGTGGCCATTGAAGAAGGATCCACCATGGTAAGAGTAGGAACCGGCATCTTCGGTGCGAGGAATTATTCACGACAAGAAAAAGAAACGGAGAGTTAATAATGGGTGTTTTTGATAAGTTTTTGGATGCCATTAAATTAAACGATGATTATGACGATGATGAATTTTTCGACGATGACGATCTGCTGGAAGACGACTTCGATGAGGAAGAAGAAGCAGAAGAGAAACCGCGAAAGAAATTTTTTGATAAATTTGGCAAGAAGAAAGACGATGTGGATGATTTTGAGGATGACTTTGAGGAAGAACCTGTAAAGCCTGCCAGAAAAGTTTCCGTAGAGTCCAAGGCGGCAGCAGCCAAGCCTGCAGCGAAGACAACCTCCAAGCCGGCTCGTACGCAGTCCTCGAAAATTACTCCTATGCGCGGCTCAAAGAGAGGAAGTCAGGCAATGAATACAGAAGTATGTGTAATTAAACCAAGCTCCATGGAAGATACCAGAGAGATTGCGGATACTCTGCTGGATAACGCAACGGTTATCCTGAATCTGGAGGGTATTGATGTGGAATTAGCGCAGAGAATTATCGACTTTACATCCGGCGCCTGCTATTCTCTGGGCGGCAGCCTGCAGAAAGTATCCAGCTACATCTTCATTCTGGGACCCTACAATGTGGACATTACCGGGGATTTACAGAATATTCTCAGCGGTTCCGTACCGTCTATCCGATCCGGGTATTAATCGGTATGGAACGAGAGGAATTTTTAATAAAAAGGGCAAAAGAGCTGGCGAAAGCAGCATATCAGAGAGGAATTGTTACTTTTACCGATTTTTTGAACTTAAACGAATTGCATATCGTTAATAGCCAGAACTACCGCGAGCTGGGAGTTTCCCTGGAAACCTTCGGCGGCTATGAGTTTGCAGAGCGTCAGATAGCAGCTTTTCTTTCTGATGCTCTTCTCTTTGAATGGAACTATCCCATCTGCTGCCTGAAAATTCAACCAAAATCCCAGAAATTCAGAGACTCTCTTACTCACAGAGATTATCTCGGTTCCCTTCTGGGACTGGGAATTGAACGCTCCACCATCGGTGATATTCTGGTGGATGAGGACGGTGCCTTTGTATTCTGCCTGGAGCGGATTGCCCCGTTTCTGCTGGAAAATCTGATTCAGGTGAAAAAGACTTCTGTAACTGTAACGAAGATTGAGCACCAGGAAGAGCTTCCGTCTCCTAAGGTACAGACATTAGTAAAAACAGTTGCCTCTGTGCGTCTGGACAGTCTGATTGCCGCAGCCTTTCAGGAATCCAGAAGCAGCCTGAAAGGCCTTATTGAAGGAGGCCAGGTGTTTGTAAACGGGAAGTTAATAACCTCCAACGGATACCATCTGCGGGAGGGAGACATTATTTCCGTCCGAAAAAAAGGAAAATTCCGGTACAGCGGGATTTCCAGAGAAACGAAGAAAGGGAGATTCAGCGTAACGCTGGAGCGGTATATTTAATATGAAAAATCAGGAATTGACTGTTAAAAGAGAAGGAGCTTTCTCTTATCCCATTTGTCTGAGAGAAAATTTTAACGACCTTGCCACGAAAGCAGAAGAGACAGGTTTTTTGGGAAGGAAAGCCTGTGTGGTGTCAGACAGCCGTGTCTTTGAACTCTACGGGGAAGAAATCTGTGAAAAACTCCGCCAGGTCTGCAGTAAGGTAACGTCCTTCGTCTTTCCTGCAGGAGAAGAACATAAAAATCTGGATACCATTGAAGATCTCTACGAACATCTGATTCAGGAATCTTTTGACCGGAAAGATTTTCTTGTGGCCCTGGGAGGCGGAGTTACCGGGGATATGGCCGGCTATGCCGCTGCTACGTATCTGAGGGGAATCGACTTTATTCAGGTTCCCACCACTTTACTGGCCCAGGTAGATTCCAGCATCGGAGGAAAAACCGGCGTAGATTTCAGGTGCTACAAAAATATGGTAGGAGCCTTTCACCAGCCCCGTCTGGTTTATATGAATTTATCCGTTTTACGCAGCCTTCCGGATGTGGAATTTGCCTGCGGAATGGGAGAGGTGATAAAATCTGCCCTGATCTGTGACCGGAAATTCTATGACTGGCTTTCGGAAAATGCAGACTCCATTGAGAGGAAAGAGCTGGATATTCTGGAGGAGATGGTTTATCGCTGCTGTGACATCAAACGGGGGATTGTGGAACGGGATCCAACGGAAAAGGGCGAGCGGGCTCTTTTAAATCTGGGCCATACCATCGGGCATGCTATCGAAAAACAGATGAATTTCCAGCTTCATCACGGACAGTGCGTGGGACTGGGGCTTCTTGCAGCCGCAGGGATTTCCAGAAGACGGGGGCTTCTTACTCCTCAGGAAGAGGCAGAGATTATCCGCTGCTGCCAGTCTTTCCATCTTCCGGTAAAGGTGAAAGGACTTCAGCCCCGGGATGTACTGGCCGCTTCCAAAAAAGATAAAAAAATGGAACATGGAAAAATAAAATTTATTCTTATGAAAGGGCTCGGACATACATTGATAGACAAGACCGTAACCGATCAGGAATTGCTGGACGGAATCGCAGATGTATTGGACGCTGAAAAATAGTATGAAAAAGAAACAACCGTGCATAACTTATATTATTACAGGGATTTTGATTTTTCTTCTTTTAATCGGGCTGGATCAGTGGACGAAGCTTCTGGCGGTCCGTCATCTGAAAGATCAGAGTCCTGAGATTCTGATTCCGGGCATCCTGCAGTTGGAATACGTGGAGAACCGGGGAGCCGCTTTTGGGATTTTTCAGGATCGGATTTGGATCTTCCTTCTGATTGCCCTGCTTTTTCTTGGAGCAGCATTTTACGTCTGGACCAAAATGCCAAAAACAAAATACTATTTTCCCCTGCATCTGATTCTGCTTTTTCTGACTGGGGGAGCCGTCGGAAACGGACTGGATCGGATTTTCCGGGGCTATGTGGTAGACTTTGTTTATTTCTCACTGATTGATTTTCCGGTGTTTAACGTGGCAGATATTTATGTAACTGTAAGCGCTGCCGTATTAATTCTTCTTATTCTGACAAAGTACAGAGATGATGATTTTGAATTTTTAAAACCATGACAGGAATTATCTATGAACGAATATGAATTTTTAATAAAAGAAGAAAAAGAGGCCGAACGCATTGATAAATTTCTTTCAGAGGCAATTGGGGACTTATCCCGGTCTTTTCTTCAGAAACTGTTAAAGGAACAGCAGGTGATGGTAAATGAAAAACCGGTTAAGGCAAACTACCGGTTAAGGACAGGAGACAGGATCCGCGTTTGTGTGCCTCCCTGCGAGGAACTGAATATTGAGCCTGAAAATATTCCCCTGGATATTCTCTACGAAGACGAGGACTTGCTGGTGATAAATAAACCTAAGGGAATGGTGGTTCATCCCAGCGCAGGACATACCAGCCATACTCTGGTCAACGGGGTTTTATATCACTGTCAGGGGAATTTATCCGGGATTAACGGTGTTCTGCGGCCGGGGATTGTCCATCGGATTGATAAGGATACCACCGGAGCTTTGGTTATCTGCAAAAACGATCTGGTTCACAGAGAACTTGCAGAACAATTGAAAGAGCACACCATTAAACGCCGGTACCGCGCCATTGTCCTGGGAAATTTCAAAGAAGAGGAAGGAACGGTAGAGGGTCCCATCGGCCGCCATCCGGTAGATCGGAAAAAAATGGCCATCAACTATAAAAACGGAAAAGACGCGGTTACCCATTACCGGGTACTGGAACGGTTCGGCAATTACAGTTATATTGAATGCCGGCTGGAGACAGGACGGACCCATCAGATCCGTGTCCATATGACCAGTATCGGTCATCCGCTGCTGGGAGATCTGGTGTATGCCCCTTCCCAGAAAAACGGTTTCCATCTGCAAGGGCAGACGCTCCACGCTCAGATACTGGGCTTTTATCATCCGGTACAAAAAAAATATATGGAATTTGAAGCGCCTTTACCGGATTATTTCGTAAAACTTTTGAAAAACCTCAGAAACCGATAGAAAATTTTCTGAAATTGAGATATAATAGATATGATTAGAGCAAATGTGAAAGGGGTTGGAACGTATGAACAGAACAAAAACGATTATCACCATTGGAAGACAGTATGGAAGCGCAGGACGCCAGATTGGCCAGGAAGTGGCAAATTATTTCGGAATCAAGTGCTACGATAAGGAATTGTTGGAACATGCAGCAAATGACAGCGGGATTTGCAAAGAATTATTTGAAAATCAGGATGAGAAACCAACCAATAGCTTTTTATACTCTCTTGTAATGGATACGTATTCCTTCGGATATTCTTCCGCCGCTTTTACGGATATGCCCATGAATCACAAGATATTTCTGGCTCAGTTTGACGCCATTAAAAAACTGGCGGGACAGGGACCATGCGTAATGGTGGGACGCTGTGCAGATTATGCTCTGGCAGATTTTAAAAACTGTTTCAGTGTCTTCATCCATGCGGATCTGGACTGGAGAATCACCAGAATCGCCCAGAAACACAACAAAAAACCGGCCGCTGCCAAAGATATGATTTTAAAGACAGATAAGAGCCGCTCCAGCTACTATAATTATTATACCAATAAAAAATGGGGCGCTGCTGCCGGATACGATTTATGCATTGACAGCAGCAAGTTTGGAATTGAAGGCGCTGTAAAAACCATTGTGGAGGCCATCAGGATTTTTGAGGAAACCCTGTAGACCATCCTTTCAGATTCCCGTTCAGTACAGCGGTAAACATGCGCTCTTTGACGCCGGGATTTTCACGATTTAACTGTTTAAGTAAATCTTTTACATATTCCCGTTTGGTGTTGCCGTCGGCGGGACAATTGCTTTTAACCACAGGAAGCTGATATTTATTGCGAAAGCCGATAATATCAGCTTCTTCCATGTAGAGAAGAGGGCGGATTAAAGTGAGATCCATCCGATCCCAGTAAGTAACCGGAGAGAAGGTATGAAATCTGCCTTCAAAGATCAGGGACATCAGCATTGTTTCCACCACATCGTCTTTGTGGTGGGCGTAAGCCACTTTATTACAGCCCAGTTTCTTAGCATATTCATTGAGAGCCCCTTTTCTCATCTTGGAACAAAGGGAACAGGGGTTACTTTCTTTACGGTCTTGGAAAATAATCTTATAAATCTCTGTGGGAATCCTGGTATAGGGAACCCCCAACTCTTCACACAGTTTCCCTACAGGTTCCATGGAAGTATCCGGAAATCCCAGATCCACGGTCAGGGCATGGAGGGTAAACGTCTTCGGATAAAACCGGGACAGGCCATGGAGGGCATACAGCAGTGCCAGACTGTCTTTTCCTCCGGATACGCCCACGGCAATTTTATCTCCTGTTTCTATCATCTGAAATTCATCAATGGCTTTTCTCGTAATACTTAACATTTTCTGCAGTTTCATGGCTTTCTCCTTTCTCCGATTATGCAGACACATGCAGGTATTATAAAGGATTCTCAGTCTGTTGACAAGATTTCTTTTTCCATCATGGAAAAACAGGAATTTGTTAAATATTTTTTTAAAAAATTATGACAAAATATTGAAAACATGTTATAATTCTTTCGTGATTACGGGAGTGAGGAGAATTTATGAAACTGAAATGGAATAACCGCTATTTTCGATGGGGACTGACCCTGTTCCTTGTGGCGGCGGCCAGTATGCTTTTTTATTACGGGATTTTCCGCATGGGAAATCTGATTGGGGGCATTAAGGCCTTTTTATCTATCTGGACACCGATTATTTACGGAGCGGTGATCGCTTATCTGTTAAGTTCTGTGGTAAATTTTATAGAGGGGAAGGTTATTTACCCTCTATGCAGACGGAACCGTTATCAGCCTTCGAAACGGATAAAAAAAGTTATCCGTTATTTCTGCGTGCTTTTGTCTTTGTTTTTATTCCTGCTGCTGATTTATGCCCTGATTATGATGATTCTGCCGGAGCTGATCCGAAGCGTCATTAATATTGTAAATGACTTTCCCCGGTATATTACCAGCATCCAGGTCTGGATTACAGAAACTCTGGGAAAGAATGAACATTTTGATTCTAAAATGCTGATTACTTTTCTGAACCAGTATTCAGAAAAAGCAGAGACGTATCTGACAGATAATTTTCTTCCTCAGATGCAGCTTATGCTGCGGCAGGTTTCTTCCGGGGTGTTTGATATTCTCAATTTCCTGAAGAACTTCCTGATTGGAAGTATTGTTTCCATCTATATTCTGGCAGACAAGGAGGGCTTTGTGGCCAAAAGCAAGATGATTGCCTATGCCCTTTTTGAAACGGATACGGCAAATACCATGATTCATGGCATGCGCTTTGTCCACAAGACTTTCGGCGGCTTTATTAACGGAAAAATTGTGGATTCCGCCATTATCGGAGTACTCTGTTATATCGGAACCTCCATCATCGGAACGCCCTATGCTGTATTAATCAGCGTCATTGTGGGAGTAACTAATGTGATTCCCTTTTTCGGCCCTTATATCGGCGCCGTCCCCTCGGCTTTTCTTGTGTTAATGGTGGATCCCTGGCAGTGTCTGTATTTCGTCATTTTTATTCTGGTTCTTCAGCAGTTTGACGGAAATTTCCTGGGACCGAAGATTCTGGGAGAATCCACCGGGCTTTCCAGTCTGATGGTTATTGTGGCCATTTTAGTGGGCGGAGATCTCTTCGGTGTCCTTGGAATGTTTGTGGGCGTTCCCGTCTGCGCAGTCATCTATGCCATTATCTGGAGCGCTATCCGCCGTTCCCTGAAAAAGAAGGATATGCCCCCGGAAGCGGAGGTTTATTATCATATCGACTGTCTGAATGAACAGACAAAAGAACCAATCCTTTTTAAAGAAAAAGAAGAAAAAGAGACGCCTGTGAAAGGAGAGAACCATAAGAAATGAAATTTGTAATTCAGAGAGTTAATTATGCCCAGGTTTCTTCCGGGGACCGGATTTTAGGAAAAATCGGGAAAGGATTCCTGGTCCTGATAGGAATCGGGAAAGACGATACGCCGGCCATCGCCGATAAATTTATTAAAAAAATGATACAGCTTAGAATCTTTGAAGACAGCGAGGGGAAAACCAATCTGTCATTGAAAGATGTGGGAGGAGAAATTCTTCTGGTTTCCCAGTTTACTCTTTACGCCAACTGCAGAAAGGGAAACCGGCCCAGTTTCATAGAAGCCGGAGATCCAAAAGAAGCCAGAGCGCTTTACGAATACATTATAAAGAAAACAAAAGAACAGGTTCCCGTTGTGGAACAGGGTGAGTTTGGCGCAGAGATGAAAGTACTTTTGGAAAATGACGGACCGTTTACCATCTTGTTGGAAGACAGTCAGTTATTATAAATTCAGAGAAGAAAAGGGTGAAGGAAGGAAAATGAGAAAGGGAGCTATAAGTATCTGCAAATGGGTTATGCTGTTCTTTTTCCTGGCTGTCTCTGTTACAGTTCTGCAGGGAAGAGAAACGGTTCTGGCCGCCCCCACACAGCAGGACGGCTGGGTAGAAGAAGACGGGAAATCTTATTATTACAAGGACGGGGAGGCTCTGACCGGTTTTCAGACCATTGACGGGAAGAAATATTATTTTAATATTGTCCATGGGTATAAAGAGACCGGATGGTATATTACCAGTGCGGGAGGCCGTTATTACTTCGGTACTGACGGTGTGGTAAAGAGCGGCTGGGTGACCGTAGACGGAAAAAACTATCTGCTCAATACCAACGGAAAGGCCTATACCAACTGGTTTACCACCTCTGCGGGAAACAAATACTACTTTGGTTCTGACGGGGTATCTGTCCGCAGTCAGTGGAAAACTATTTCCGGCAAGAAATATTATTTTACGGAAAACGGCCGGGCCGCCATGGCTTTTTACACCATCGACGGCAAGAAGTATTATTTTGATTCTGTAGGCGCTTATCTGCGGACAGGCTGGTTTATTACTTCGGCCGGGGGCCGTTATTACTTTGGTACCGACGGCGTGGTAAAAAGCGGCTGGGTGACGGTCAGTGGGAAAAACTATCTGCTGAATACCAATGGAAAGGCCTATACCAACTGGTTTACCACTTCTGCAGGAAACAAATATTATTTCGGTTCTGACGGGGTATCTGTCCGCAGCCAGTGGAAGACGATCTCCGGTAAGAAATATTATTTCACAGAAAACGGCCGGGCCGCCATGGCTTTTTATACCATTGGCGGTAAGAAGTATTATTTTGATTCTGTAGGCGCCTATCTGCGGACGGGCTGGTTTATCACCTCTGCAGGAGGCCGCTATTACTTCGGTACCGACGGTGTGGTAAAAAGCGGCTGGGTGACTGTAGGCGGCAAAGAATATCTGCTGAACAGCAATGGAAAAGCTTATACAACCTGGTATACCACCTCAGCAGGCAATAAATATTATTTTAACAGCGACGGTACTTCCGTTAAAAATCAGTGGAAAACCATTTCCGGCAAAAAATATTATTTTACTGCAAGCGGACGGGCTGCTATGGGATATGCCACCATCAGCGGGAAGAAATATTTCTTTGATCCGGTAAACGCCTATCTGCGGACGGGCTGGTTTATCACCTCTGCAGGAGGCCGCTATTACTTCGGTACCGACGGCGTGGTAAAAAGCGGCTGGGTGACGGTCAGTGGGAAAAACTATCTGCTGAATACCAATGGAAAGGCCTATACCAACTGGTTTACCACTTCTGCAGGAAACAAATATTATTTCGGTTCTGACGGAGTATCTGTCCGCAGTCAGTGGCAGACCATTTCCGGCAAGAAATATTACTTTGACGCCAATGGACGAGCTGTGAAGGGCTGGCAGACCATCGGAGGAAAGCTGTATCTGTTCAATACCACCCAGTACTATCTGTGTACCGGAATGATTACCACTTCCTCAGGAAATAAATATTACCTGGGAGACGGAGCTGTAAGCGGCGGGATGAAGAAGGTAGGAACCCATACCTATTATCTCACCAGCAACGGCAAGCTCTGCTCCGGACGTTATAAGGTGGGCGGATACTGGTACGCCTTCAGTAAAACCGATTACGATATGGTAACCTCTGACTGGTACAAAGAAGATAATAATACGAAATGGTATTATGCCAAGGCCAACGGCCAGCTGGCTACCCAGTGGTATAAACCGGATAAATATTACCGCTATTTCCGCAGTTCTGACGGTCTGATGGCTACCGGATGGCATAAAATCGGCGACAGCTATTACTATCTGAGAAAGAGCGACGGCGCAAGATGCAGCGGCAAGTTCCAGTTGGGCGGAAGTCTCTATTACTGTGCTTCAGACGGTAAAAGATATGAGAGTACCTGGATTAATGGAAGCGATTCCAATAAATATTATGCCAAGGCAGACGGTACTCTGGCAGTGGGGCTGACCACTATCGGAGGAAAGAAGTATTACTTCGGAAACGACGGCGCTCAGAAAACCGGCTGGCAGACCATCAATGGAAAGCAGTATTACTTCAGTAAGACAAAAGGATATATGGCTACCAGCATCTGGGTAGACGATGACCATTATGTAGGTGCAGACGGCGCTTATATCCCCGGATACGTAGAGAAGTTATTCCGCTGGCCTCTGACTTCCAACTGGAATTACATATCCAGTTATTTCGGAGGAAGAGAATCTCCGGGAGGAATCGGTTCTACAAACCACCAGGGAATTGATATTCCGGCAGATTACGGAACTCCGATCTATGCTGCAGAAGACGGAATCTGTACGGTTCGCTCTTATCAGGAGGGAGGAGCCGGATATTATATCATGATTAACCACACCAGCATCAGCAGCGGGACAAGCACCATTTACATGCATATGAGCCGGTTTGCCGATGTGTATGTGGGAGATCGGGTAAAGAAAGGCCAGGTAATCGGCTATGTAGGTTCCACCGGCGCATCCACCGGAAACCATCTGCACTTCGGTGTTCAAATCAATGGAGAGTACGAAGATCCTCTGGATTACGTAAATGTACCTGAATAATTATTTTGAAGACATATTTCACCTAAAAGGCGGAATATGTCTTCTTTTTTCTTGACAGAAAATCCTCAGACGGATATAATAGAAAAGCTGAATTACATATTATAAAAATTGTCAGAAGAAGGCAGCAGGAAAGTAGTCGCTCAGACTCGCCGAAGGAATAACAATCTCAGGTACTTTTCTATATAAAGTGGGACTGCTGTTGGATGACTCTCTGGAGAAGCTTACGAAAGGTGAGTGCCGAAGGTGAAAGCCGCCCGGAAATCCGGGATGGTGAATCTCTCAGGCAAAAGGACAGGGATACAAGAACAGGGGCTGAAGCCCGTTTTTTCGTGCTGTATTCAGGGATTGCTGCAGATAAGAGTTTTTGCATCTGTCCCTTTTTTGTGCGCATTTTGGCCTTACCGGGGAATCATTTGGAGGATACTGACAGAAAATACCGGAAAGGATAGGAGAAAGAGAAAATGTTTATGGACTATTTGGAACAGGTTGTGGATGTGGTAAATCGGTTTTTGTGGGATTACCTGCTGATGTTTCTGCTGGTGGCAACGGGAATTTTCTTCACGTTTCGTCTGCGCTTCATTCAGATTCGCAAGTTTAAGGCAGGAATGAAGGCGTTATTCGGTAATTTCAGTCTGAATGGAAAATCTGAAGGAAACGGATTAAGTTCTTTTCAGGCTCTGACTACTGCCATCGCCGCACAGGTGGGCACGGGAAATATTGCAGGCGCAGCCACCGCAATTGCTTCCGGAGGACCCGGAGCCATTTTCTGGATGTGGCTGAGCGCTTTTTTCGGAATGGCGACTATTTACTCTGAGGCAGTTATGGCTCAGCACACAAGAAAAACCGAAGACGGAACCGTTACCGGAGGACCTGTCTATTATATTAAATCTGCTTTTAAGGGAAAATTCGGTACTTTCCTGGCAGGATTCTTTTCTGTGGCAATTATTTTAGCTCTTGGCTTTATGGGAAATATGGTACAGTCCAACTCCATCGGAGATTCGTTCCAGAACGCCTTCGGAATTAACCGTCTGGTGGTGGGCGTTTTTGTGGCAGTGGTTGCCGCGTTTATCTTCCTGGGCGGAGTGAAGCGAATTGCCTGGTTTACGGAAAAGATTGTGCCTCTTATGGCTGTATTTTACATTGTGGGCTGTCTGGTGATTTTATTCATGAACGGCGCAGGAGTGGGGAAAGCTTTTCATGATATTTTTGTTATGGCCTTTGCTCCCCAGTCTGTGGCCGGAGGCGCCCTGGGTATTACTGTACAGAAAGCCATGCGTTTTGGCGTTGCCAGAGGTTTATTCTCCAACGAGGCCGGTATGGGTTCCACTCCTCACGCTCATGCCACCGCACAGGTAAACCATCCCAGTGAACAGGGAATTATCGCCATGATGGGCGTATTTATTGATACCTTTATTATTCTTACACTGACCGCTCTTGTAATCTTATCTACAGGCGCGTTATCTTCCGGAGAAACCGGCTCCACACTGGCACAGCTTGCCTTTGATTCTGCCTTTGGCTCCTTCGGAAAAATCTTTATCGCCATTTGTATGCTGTTTTTTGCCTTTACCACCATTATCGGATGGTATTATTTCGGAGAGGTCAATGTCCGCCATTTATTCGGCAAAAAAGCGGTTAAGGTATATGCTCTGCTGGTTGTGATCTTTGTTATCATCGGTTCTACTTTAAAAGTGGATCTGGTATGGAATATGGCCGATATGTTTAACGGTCTGATGGTACTTCCCAACTTAATCGGCCTTCTGGCCTGCAGCGGTGTGGTTTACCGTCTTACCAGAAACTTTGAACAGAAAAAATAGAGGAATTCATGAAAAATGCAGCCGTCCGGTTCTTCGGGGCTGCATTTTTGTTTTAGAGATCTCTTAATTTCACAGCGGAAGCGGCCTGGCGTCTCCGTGTGTCGTCGATAGCGGCGTAATGCTTTTTGGTTGTATTTACATCGCTGTGACCCAGAACATCCGCCACCAGATAAATATCTCCCGTTTCCTGGTATAAAGCAGTGCCATAGGTACTCCGAAGCTTGTGGGGGGTTATTTTCTTTGCCGTGGTAATCTGGGAGGCATATTTCTTCACCAGATTTTCCACTGCCTGCACGCCGATCCGTTTGTGCCGGGTAGAGTAGAAGAGGGCGTGTTCATGGCCGGCGGCGGGCTCAATGGTTTTACGGACTTCAAGATAGTTTTCCAGGGCTTTGCGGACTTCAGGACCGAAATAAACAATCATTTCATTTCCGCCTTTCCTGGTAACTTTCAGGCCGTTATTTTTAAAATCTATATCTTCCAGATCAAGTCCCACACATTCAGATACCCGAAGACCGGTGCCAAGCAGGAGAGTTACCAAAGCCAGATCCCGCTCCTTCGTCTTCTCATAATAGGCTTTTTTCTGGCCGCTTAAGGTATCTCCGCAGTGTTCGATATAATCCAGCAGAAGGGCTACCTCATCCGCATCCAGACGGATAATGCTTTTCTGGTGAATTTTCGGCATATCTACTAAAAGGGTGGGATTGGAATGGATAAGTTCCCGTTTGTAATAATAAGAATAAAAGCTTCTCAGAGAGGCCATCTTCCGTTTCAGTCCCCGTTCCCCGTTGGTGGTAAGTTTATCCGAAGATTTATAAACCTTTAAATATTCCTGGTATTCTTCCAGATCCACCGCTGTAATTTTATCCAATACCTCTACGGTGAAATCCTTCATTTCACAGGCTTTGCAGGAAGGATTTTCCTCCAGAAGAAACTGGAAAAATACCCGGATGTCGTAGGCATAGGAAATTCGTGTTTTCGTGGTTGTAGTTGGTTCAATGGCCCGGAAATAATCGCGGCAGAAGGGCGGAAGGGTAGCAAGGACTTCCCGCAGCTTCAATACGTTCTGAATGTCCGACTGTTCCCGGTAAGTGGTGCGCTTTTCCATAAAATACATCCTTTCCTTATCGGTTTCAACTGTCCTTATTATATCATATCCGGGCTTTTTCGTATAGAAGAACCGCCTTCCTTTACATCTGGCCGTCTGTGAAAGGAGAGAGCTCCAGACGGATAAAATATCCCTGATCGTGGTGGCAGACCGGGCATTCTTTAGGAACTTTCGTTCCTTCATAAATGTGTCCGCAGTTTAAACAAATCCAATGCTGCTGGACATCGGAGACAAACAGCTTGTTTTCTTCCAGAAGCTGGGCGAATTTTCCGAAACGGTCTCCGTGAATCTTCTCGATTTTAGCGATGTTATAAAAGGAATAGGCTACTTTGTCAAACCCTTCCTCCTTTGCCACATCTCCAAAGGTTTTATAAACACTGTCATGTTCCTCATATTCATTGTGCTGAGCCATGCGAAGCAGCTCTTTTACATCGGAAGAAAGATCCACCGGATAACCTCCGTCAATATGAATCGTTTCCCCGGCCAGTTCTTTCAGATGCTGATAAAAGATTTCCGCATGTTCTTTCTCCTGATCTGCGGTAAAGCGAAAGACTGCCTCAATGACAGCCAGCCCTTCTTTTTTCGCCTGGGAAGCGCTGAAGGTGTAGCGGTTTCTGGCCTGACTTTCTCCCGCAAAAGCTCTCATAAGGTTTTTACTTGTTTCACTTTCTTTAAAATTTGTACTCATATGCATTCTCCTTTTCTTCCTGAACTTTTCTTTAGTATGATCCAAAACTGGTAATTTTATACATTGCAATTTGTACTCCCATGTACGGACATCTGTTTTTCTGTAATTGACAAACATAGGGAAGAACGTTATAATATAGGACGGAATGGATTAGTCAAGGAGGAAAACGAAACATGTACTCATTAGAAGAAATTCGAAATACAGATCCGGAAATCGCTTCCTGTATTGAGAAAGAAATTCAGCGTCAGAATTCCCATATTGAGCTGATTGCTTCAGAAAACTGGGTAAGCAAAGCCGTGATGGCATCTATGGGAAGTCCTCTGACCAACAAATACGCAGAAGGGTATCCGGGAAAACGTTTCTACGGCGGATGCGAATGCGTGGATGAAGTAGAAACTCTGGCCATTGAGAGAGCCAAAGAATTATTCCATTGTGAATATGCAAATGTACAGCCACATTCGGGCGCCCAGGCGAATATGGCCGTTTTTTATGCTATGCTGAAACCGGGAGATACCATCCTGGGAATGAGCTTAAACCATGGTGGCCATCTGACCCACGGAAGCCCGGCGAATATGTCCGGTTCCTATTTCCATGCAGTTTCTTATCAGGTAAATGACGACGGCTTTATTGATTATGACCAGGTTCTGAAAACAGCGAGAGAGTGCAGACCTAAGTTAATCGTGGCAGGCGCAAGCGCTTATGCCAGAAAAATTGATTTCAGGAAGTTCCGGGAGATTGCAGATGAAGTGGGAGCGTACCTGATGGTGGATATGGCTCACATTGCCGGTCTGGTAGCTACCGGAATGCACGAAAGCCCCATTCCCTATGCGGACGTGGTAACCACAACCACCCATAAAACGCTGCGCGGACCAAGAGGCGGCTTAATTTTAAGCAGCGCTGAAAACGCGAAGAAATTTAACTTTAATAAGGCAGTTTTCCCGGGAATCCAGGGCGGACCTCTGATGCATGTGATTGCAGCCAAGGCCGTGTGCTTTAAAGAGGCTCTTCAACCGGAGTTCCAGGAGTATGGAAAGCGGGTAGTAGAAAACGCCCAGGCTCTTTGCCGGGGATTAATGAAACGGGGCGTAAACATTGTATCCGGAGGCACGGACAATCACTTAATGCTAGTGGATTTAGTTCCCCTGGGCATTACGGGAAAAGAGATGGAAAACCGTCTGGATGCAGCCAACATCACCTGCAATAAGAACGCGATTCCAAACGATCCCCAGTCACCCTTTGTAACCAGCGGCGTTCGTCTTGGAACGGCGGCAGTTACCTCCAGAGGCATGCAGCCAGAGGATATGGAAACCATTGCAGAGGCCATTTCCCTGATGTTAAAAGATACAGCCAATGAAGCTCAGGCAAAGGCCTTAGTAAAACAGTTAACCGATAAATATCCGTTAAACGCATAAGATAAGAAATAAAATAAACAAACAACAGACGAAACAGCAGATGCTCATATAAACGCAGACATTCGCATTTATATGAGTATCTTTTTGTCTGAAAAGATGTAGGAAGACTCATTTCAATCTATACGACAAACTCAGGTTTTTCATATAAATAGAACTGCTTTCAGAAGAAACTCGAACATATATTCCGAATATATGTTTACATTCCCTTTTTCCTATGCTATGATAGATACAAATAGATCGATCATTTTTCGTATCACAGGTGGAGGAAACACAGTTATGTCCTATGGAAAAATTACTAAGAAACAGCAAGAAATACTGGAATTTATCAAAAGCGAAATTTTAAACCGGGGATTCCCTCCGGCAGTTCGGGAAATCTGCGAGGCCGTTCATTTGAAATCCACGTCTTCCGTACATGCCCATCTGGAATCCCTGGAAAAAAACGGCTACATTCACCGGGATCCCACCAAACCCCGCGCCATTGAAATTCTGGATGACAATTTTAATCTGTCCCGCCGCGAGGTGGTCAATGTACCTCTGATTGGAACCGTCACTGCCGGACAGCCCATTTTAGCCGTGGAAAACATTGAGAATTATTTCCCGGTTCCCGTGGAAGTTATGCCAAACGCCAATTCCTTTATGCTTACGGTAAAAGGTGAAAGCATGATTAACGAAGGAATTCTGGACGGGGACAAAGTGTTGGTAAAACAACAGACCACTGCAGAAAACGGCGACATTGTGGTTGCACTTATTGAGGATTCTGCCACAGTCAAGACATATTACTATGATAAAGAAAAAAAATGTCATAAGCTGCAGCCGGAAAACGATACCATGGAACCCATTTACGTTCCGGAGGGAGAACTTCAGATCTTAGGCAAGGTTTTCGGTGTTTTCCGTATTTTTTCCGGATTTTAATCGGTTTACTGTAAATACATTATGTAAACTTATTATTCAAAATAAAAAACGCACATCCATTCGTCGGAATTCTTATCCTGTCTGACTTCTGGAGTGCGTTTTTCTTATGTAATAGGATTAAGGTGTCAAAAGTCTCTTCTGGAATTTTGTGCGCTTCGCGCGGAAGGATATTTTGTGCATTTTGCCAAGTATAGAAAAAAAGAGCGGCTTTTGACACCCGAATCGTAGTTAATCTAATCTGTTATTTTGCAGAAAGAAAGTCCTCTGTGTCTATCTGTTTTCCGTCTCTCCAGATACGTTCCAGATCATAAAACAGACGATTTTCTTCGTCGAAAAGATGTACAATCACATCGCCGTAATCCATTAAAATCCAACTGGAGTTTTTGGATCCTTCGATCTGCTTTCTCTCATGCCCTGCTCTTCCCAGTTTCTCATCTACGTTATCAACCATAGCCTGTACCTGATTGGGGTTGCTGCCGCTTGCGATTACAAAGTAATCCGCAATGGTTGATATTTCGTGAATATCAATTACCTGGATATCCAGCGCCTTTTTTTCATCTAAAGCCTCGCAGGCTAATTTTGTCATCTCAAAAGATTTTTCCATAGTCTCTACTCTCCTTCTTCCATTCGCTGCCGATGAATGCTTCTGTAATACTGGTAAGCCTCCCGGGTGGTTTTCTCTACTTTATCCGGCTGATCCCCCAGATAATTCAGCGTATCCTTCAGAATTTCATAGATACACTCGTCCAGATCCTGAAATGCCAGTTTCCTGACAAATTCCAGGCGGGGAGCCTTTTCCCGCAGAGGTTCGATATAATCCGCAATATAGACAATCTTTTCCAGCTTGGTCATGCTGGGTCTTCCTGTGGTATGATACGTAATGGCATTAAGGATCTTGCTGTCCGTTATTCCATATTTCTTTTCCGCAAGGTATGCCCCTAATTTTGCATGCAGAAGGAACGGGTGATTCTTCTCAAACTCAGAGACAGGAAGATGATTCTGACTGCACATTTTCAGCTTTTTCTTGTTGGGGATACATTTGGCACAGTCATGCAAAAGTCCTGCCACCTGGGCGCTGTTTATATTTTCTCCGTGAGCCATAGCCAGAGAAGCGCTGGTATACATGACTCCCAAAGTATGCATAAACCGATCTTCATCCAGATATTTATGAAGTTTCTTCTGCATTTTGGATAAGGTCTGGGCGTTTATTGTCTCCATGGTATCTTCCTCCTTCTCCTCTTCTTCCGCCTTTTTTGCATCATATATACGGTGCTCATAAATATATTCCAGAACGTCGTTTTTCACATAATACTGAATGCTCTTCCCCTCTTTTAACCACTGTCGGATGAGATTGGAAGAAATATCAATATTCAGGGTATCCAGGCGGATAAGATGACCGGAATACTTATGGGAGATATAGTCAATCTGCTCCTCCAGTTCCCGGATGGAGGTATGATTTCTGGTAGCTACTACCATATGACAGCAGGCCAGAATCCGCGCCGGTTCTCTCCATTTATCAAAGTCATAGAGGGAATCCGCGCCGATGATAAAGTAATAATCCGTATCCGGGTTTTCCCTTTTCAGATTTTCCAGGGTACGGTAGGTATAGGTATACCCTTTGTCATGCATCTCTGCCAGAGACAGCTGGAAATGGGGATTGTCCTTAATTGCAAGGCGTACCATTTCCACACGCTGGTCATCTTCTGCTCTCCCCTGACGATCTCTTTTATGAGGAGGATTTCCAGAAGGCATAAACAGCACTTTTGAAAGCCCCAGTTGTTCATAGGCCTTTTCGCCAAGGATTAAGTGCCCCACATGGATAGGATCGAAAGTGCCTCCCATAATTCCAATTTTCTTTCGTTGTTCCTTCTGCATAGCAACCCTCTCTCTTTTCCTAAGGTAGGATAATTTTCTTTTTCTCTTTTTTTCCTTCCCGGTACAGGACGATTTTCTTTCCAATGACCTGTACGACCTGGGAATGGGTACGTTCTGCCAGAACAGACGCCATCTCTTTTGGATCGTAAAGACAGTTCTGCAGAACGCTGATTTTAATTAATTCTCTTGCTTCCAGGGCTTCATCCACAGACCTGGTGTTCTCCGGAGTCACGCCGCCTTTTCCAAGCTGCAGAATGGGCTCCGTCTTCATTGCAAGACTTTTTAAATATGCTCGTTGTTTGCTGGTCATAATTCCTCCTGAAATTATTTGTAGTATTCAAAATCAAACCCGTACATGCGAACGGTATCCCCATCCTGGATTCCCGCTTTTTCCAGCTCATCCAGGATTTTCGTATCCTTTAAGAACTTCTGGAAGAAGGCAAAGCCCTTTTCGGAATCCAGATTGGTATAACCCAGCATTTTTTCGATTTTGGGTCCTTCCAGGATATATACCCCTTCTTCTTCCTCGGATTTCTCCACGGTATAGGGAAGGTTCTCAACCACCAGAACGTCTTCGGGGAAGAATTCCTGCTGGAAGACAACCGGTTTCTGGTCGGTCTTATTTAACAGTTCCTGGACATAATATAACAGTTCCTTTAGCCCCTGTCCGCTGATGGCGGAAATGGGGAATACCCGGATTCCCTTCGGCTCAAATTCTTCTTTCAGTTTCTCTAAAGGAGAATTTTCCGGATCGTAAACGGCATCCATCTTATTGGCTGCAATAACCTGAGGGCGTGTTGCAATTTCCGGATTATAAGCCTCCAGTTCTTTGTTGATTTTATAAATATCCTCAATGGGATCCCGTCCTTCTACAGAAGCGGCGTCCACAATATGAATAATCACCTTCGTCCGTTCAATATGACGGAGGAATTCGTGTCCCAGGCCGACTCCCTGAGAAGCCCCTTCAATAAGTCCGGGAATATCTGCGATTACAAATCCGGCCCCTTCCATATCCACCACGCCCAGATTGGGATTCAGAGTAGTAAAATGGTAGTTGGCGATTTTCGGCTGGGCGTTGGTTACTCTTGAAAGGAAGGTGGATTTTCCCACATTGGGGAATCCCACAAGTCCTACATCGGCAATCACTTTCAGTTCCAGGCATACTTCCAGTTCCTGAGCCGGCTGTCCCGGCTGGGCATATTTGGGCGCCTGCATGGTAGCAGTGGCGTAGTGCTGGTTGCCTTTACCGCCCCGGCCGCCTTTTAATACAACCTGGCGTTTATTTTCCCCGGACATATCGGCAATGACCTTACCGCTTAAAGCCTCTGTAATAACGGTTCCCTCCGGCACTTTTAATACCAGATCGTTTCCGTCTTTGCCGTGGCAGCGGCGTTTTCCGCCTTCCTGTCCGCTTTCCGCCTTAAATTTCCTTTTATGACGATAATCGTATAAAGTATTTAACCCTTCATCTACTTCAAAAATAATATCTCCGCCCCGGCCGCCGTCGCCGCCGTCAGGACCGCCGTTAGGGACATAAAGTTCCCGGCGGAAGCTCACATGGCCGTCGCCGCCCTTACCGGAACGGATCATAATTTTCGCTCTGTCTGCAAACATAATTTCCTCACTTTTCCAATTCTAAAATGGATTTGAACTCCGTATAAGACGGAGTACCTTCCTATGATATAAGAAAAGGCCCCAAACCCTATAGATTTGAAGCCTCCCCAGTGTCATTCATTACTCTTCCACAGATACAGGAACGATAGAAACCTGTTTCTTATCTCTTCCTTTTCTTGTATATCGAACGATACCATCTGTCAGTGCAAATAATGTATAATCCTTACCGCATCCTACATTTACACCCGGATGAATTCTTGTACCGCGCTGTCTGTAAAGAATGTTGCCAGCTTTTACAAACTGTCCGTCTGCTCTTTTCGCACCAAGTCTTTTGGACTCAGAGTCACGTCCGTTCTTTGTGGAACCAACTCCCTTTTTATGTGCGAATAACTGAAGGTTCATTTTCATCATGTTGTTACACCTCCTTGAATCTGATGTTTAAAAATTTCTTTCCGTAACTATCCTGAATTTGTGTCAGACCAAGAATCAATGCATCCATTAACAGGGTTCCCTCTTTGGAAAGGGTTTCCGCAAAAGTCATGGACACGTAACCGTCTCCTTCTTTTACCTCTGGCCTGTCCCCGGTCAGTGTTTCCATAGCATTTACTGTAGTGATAATCAAAGCAGAAACTGCCGCGCAGACAATATCCTGTCCTTCCCGGGCATATCCTGCATGACCCTCTGAAACAAAACCGATATATGCATTTTCCTTCTTGTTCACTGTAATCTTAATCATAAGACATTACACCAGATTAGCCGTTGATCTTCTCGATTTTAACCTTTGTGTACTGCTGTCTATGACCGTTTTTCTTGTGATAACCAGTTTTTCTCTTGTATTTGTAAACGATGACTTTTTTGTCTTTTCCGTTTTCAACTACAGATGCAGTAACACTGGCAGCTTTCACATCATCTCCTACTTTTAATCCGTTGTCGCTGATAGCGATAACCTGATCAAAAGTTACGGTTTCTCCAGCTTCCACGCCGAGCTTCTCAACCTTAACAACGTCTCCTTCGGCTACTTTGTACTGTTTACCACCTGTTGCAATAATTGCGTACATAATGGCACCTCCTATATACATTACTCGCCAAATACGGTGGCCCTTTGGGGCGCTTGTCAACCTCTTTGTGCGGCATACTCCGTTATGATAGCACATACAACAGGTTTCGTCAAGATTTCGTGGAAATTATTTTGCTCATTTGTAACTATTCAGCCATAGGGCTGTACGGCTGAATAGTTACGCTTATTTTGCCGGAACAATTTCAATCCAGTAGCCGTCCGGATCCGTAATAAAATAAATCCCCATGGACGGATTCTCAAAAACGATGCATCCCATCTCTTTATGTCTTTCGTAAAAGGCGTCGTATTCGTCGGTTACAAAGGCCAGATGGAATTCTTCGTCTCCCAGATTGTAGGGCTCTTTTCTGTCACGAAGCCAGGTCAGCTCCAGTTGGAAGGCTGTTCTTTTATCTCCCAGATAAACCAGTTTAAAGGATCCGTCAGACGCTTCTTTTTCCCTGACAGGTTCCAGTCCCAGAGCATCTTTATAAAATTTCAGACTTTTCTCCAAATCTAATACATTAAAATTAAAATGTGCAAATTCAATCACAGTTCTCTTCCTCCAATGCCTTAAAATCTTCCGCCAGAGACCGGCGTATTTTCTTCCTTGTGACTTCTGTAATCTGTAAAGCCGTCATATCAACGGCCGAAGCCTTCACCGGATCTTTTTTCAGATGCTTCTGCAGAACATGAAAGAGCTCCTGACGGTGATCTTCTTTTTCCAGATTAATAAAGTCAATCAGTATAATTCCGGACAGATTTCTGAGCCGAAGCTGCCGGGCGATTTCCGCTGCCGCTTCCAGATTAATCTTCCGGTAAGTTTCCTGTACCTTCTTTTTTCCCGTATATTTTCCGCTGTTTACATCTATGGAGACAAAGGCCTCCGTCTGCTGAATCACCAGAAAGCCGCCGCTTTTCAGCCAGATTCTCTCTTTAAGAGCTTCCTCGAAAGCGCTCTGCAGGCTGTAAAGCTTATACAGAGGCAGCAGTTTATCTTCGTAGAAGCGGAGTTTTTCTGCATTTTCCGGTTCGTATTCCATCAGATAAGTTCGGATCTCTTCCAGCAGTCCGGGCTGATCCGTGACAATTTCTGTGAGACTTTCCTGATAAAAATCCCGGATCATGGACAGGTAAAAGGGTTCGGCCTTTTCCAGCAGACTGAAGCAGGTACGGCTTTTCCCCAGAACGGCTGCCTTGTGATACCGCTTCTTTAAATACTCCAGTTCCCTGAACACTTCTTCTTTCCTGGCTTCTTTGGCATTGGTACGCACGATGATTCCGTACTCTCTGCCGGTTTCGGCTTCCAGCCAGTGCCGCCATTTGGCCCGATCTTCCTTTGAGAGTTTCCCGGAGAGTCCCAGCTTTTTGTTGGCGGTAGTTAATACCAGATATTTGCCCGTAAAGTTTAAATTAGAAGTCACCGAAGGAAGTTTCTGTTTAATGGCCTCCCGGGAAACCTGTACCAGGAACTGATCTCCTGGCCGCAGCTTCTGATTTTCTCCTCTGTGAAAACCATTGGAAAAGAGGGCGTCCTTTTGTTCACTTAAGGGGTAATAACAGATCTGTCCGTCTCCAATCTGTACAAACGCCGCCTGAATGTTCTCTGCCAGCTCTTTTACCTGCCCCACATAAATGTTTCCCAGAATGGAATCTTTCTTTACCGGTTCCATGCGAAGTTCCAGAATCTTTCCGTTATCTTCCACGGCCGCCGCATATACGGGAACGTTTTTCAGTTCCATCCGGGTAATGACTAATTTACTCAACTTCTTCCCCCAGTTCTTCCAGAGAAATAAAATGATGAACGTCTTCGGTTCCTTTATCTGCATAAACTTCCAGCCGTTCCACCTGAATACAGAGAGGATCAAACTCCATTTTCTGAGACTGGAAAAAGGCGGACAGCACCAGATCCGGTTTGGTATAATAACCGCTTAAGGCAGCCAGACGAAGATATATCCGGTTCTCCTTTACTTCCAGACGGTAGATGGATGGTTTAATATCGACTTCTTTTTCGCTTCGTTTCGTCTTTTTCCAGGTGACAATGGAGGGCTGGCCATAGAAATCCAGAATCTTCTCTTCCCAGTTATCAGGAATCACATGGCCCTGCCGGAAAGTAACGCAGTAATCCGCGGCTGCCACCAAAGACATGGCCTTGCTGGCCTTTCCGTCTTCTACCTTTCTGGCGCTTAATACCTGAAATCCCTCTGCCATAGTCTGATTTAATGCTTCCTCAATATGCTTTGTAGGTACCGTATGGGTAAGCTGCATATCGAAATATTCTCCCTGACTGGTCACACCCACCCCCAGAGGAGCGGCAAAGGAGAGAATCATATGGGGACTGAATCCACCGGAATAGGCAATGGGAAGTTCTGCTCTTCGGATCGCTTTCTGAAAGTAGCGCATGGTATCCAGATGGCCGATGAATTTCACCGGACCCTGTTTGGAAAATTTAACTCTGACGTTCATAGCAGACACCTCCTCCATATTGTTTTACGCCGCATCCGGAACATTTCTCGCGGCAGTTGGGAGTAACAGTTTCCTTTTTCGCCTGCTCCCATTCTCTTTTTAAGAAGGATTTTGTAACCCCCGCGTCAATGAAATCCCAGGGGAGGATTTCCTCCAGAGAACGCTCCCGAAGGGTATAAAAATCCGGATTTATTCCTGTCTCATCGAAAGCCTCTCTCCAGATTTTTGGACGGAAAGACTCCGACCAGGCGTCATAAAGAGCGCCTTTTTTATAGGCCGCCTCAATTACAGAGGCACACCGGCGGTCTCCTCTTGCCAGGAAACCTTCCAGAATGGTCACGTTGGCTTCATGCCAGTTATAGTGGATACTTTTCTGGTTTAACTGGGCCCGAATCTCTTCTTTTACTACTTTCGCTTTTTCTAAAAATTCCTCTTCCCGGAACATAGGCGCCCACTGGAACGGTGTAAAGGGCTTGGGAACAAAGAAGGAAGTGCTTACGTTAATCTGTACTTTTCCCTTTCTCTGTTCTTTGGGAATGGTATAATATTCTTCGGCAATCTTCTCTGCCAGATGGGCGATTCCCCTCATATCCTCCTGGGTTTCTGTGGGAAGACCCAGCATGAAATAAAGCTTCACCCGGTTCCAGCCGCCCCGGAACGCATCCATGGCGCCTTTTAAAATCACTTCTTCCGTCAGCCCTTTATTGATCACATCCCGCAGTCTCTGAGAACCGGCCTCCGGAGCAAAGGTCAGACTGCTTTTGCGGATGTCCTGTACCTTACTCATCACATCCAGGGCAAATGCATCAATTCGAAGGGAGGGAAGGGAAATATTTACCCCCTGACTCTTGAATTCATCAATCAGATACGTAACCAGTTCTTCCAATTGGGAATAGTCGCTGGAGCTTAAGGAACTTAAAGAAATTTCCTCATGCCCGGTGGACTTTAACATTCTTCTGGCTTCGGCTTTTAAAGCCTCTACGTCTCTTTCCCGGGTGGGACGGTAAATCATTCCCGCCTGACAGAAACGGCAGCCCCGGATGCAGCCCCTCTGAATTTCCAGAGTCACCCGATCCTGGGTGGCTTTAATAAACGGTACCACCGGATCCGGCATGTGATAAGCTTCTGTCATATCCATCATGACCTGTTTCTGAATTTTTTCGGGAACCTGAGGACGGTTAGGCCCAAAGGAAGCGATGGTACCGTCCGCATGGTAAGTAACGTCATAGAAAGCCGGTACATAAATGCCCGGTACCTGAGCGGCCTGTAAGAGGAAGTCCTCCCGTCGGCCACCCTTCCTTTTATTTTCTTTATAGAGATCGAGAAGCTGGTGATAGACCGTCTCCCCTTCTCCGATATAGAAAAGATCAAAAAATGGCGCAATAGGCTCCGGATTAAACACGCAGGGGCCTCCTCCGATTACAATGGGATCCTCCTGGGTCCGTTCTCTGGCATAAAGGGGAATCCGGCTCAGATCCAGAAGCTGCAGGATGTTGGTATAGCACATCTCATACTGGATAGTAATCCCCAGAAAATCAAACTCTCTGACCGGATCCTGAGATTCCAGGGCAAAGAGGGGGATTTTCTCCCTGCGCATAATCTGATCCAGATCCAACCAGGGAGAAAAAACACGCTCACACCAGGTGTCTTCCCTCTGATTAAACATATGGTATAAAATCTGCATTCCCAGATGAGAGCTGCCGATTTCAAACACATCGGGAAAGGCCATGGCAAACCGGATGTCCACCTTGTCCGGATCCTTCATCACGGAATTGATTTCACCGCCGATATAGCGGGCGGCCTTGTCCACCGACAGAAGAATCTCATCACTTAACGCTAATTTTCGCATAATTGTTCCTTTCTGTATCGCAGTAATTACCGGCGGGCCAGCTCCCTGGTAATATCCTCCCAGGTCACGCCTTTTTGTGCCATTAAGACCATTACATGGTAAAGAAAATCGGAAATCTCATATTTTATCTCTTCTTTGTCCGGATTTTTAGCCGCAATGACAATCTCCGTACACTCTTCGCCCACCTTTTTCAGGATTTTATCAATTCCTTTGTCAAAGAGATAATTGGTATAGGAACCTTCTTTTGGATGTTCCTTTCTGTCCAGAATTACATCGTAGACACTCTGGAAAACTTTTAATGGATTGGTATCCTCGTATTCTTTCTTCATTAATTCCTGGAAGAAACAGGTTTTATTTCCTGTATGGCAGGCGGCTCCTATCTGATCCACCTTTGCCAGGATGGTATCGTTGTCGCAGTCCAGATGCAGAGATTTTACATACTGGAAATGACCGGAAGTTTCCCCTTTCAGCCAGAGCTGATTCCGGCTGCGGCTGTAGTAAGTCATTTTTCCGGTTCTCAGGGTATTGGAAAAGGCCTCTTCATTCATATAAGCCAGCATCAGAACTTCTTCCGTACGGTAATCCTGCACAATAACCGGAATCATGCCGTCTTTGTTGAGTTTAAACTCCTGCCAGGAAATCCTGCTCTCAAAAGTATTGACAGAAATCCCCGCCTCTTTGCACACCGTCTTAAATTCCATCAGATTCGCAGAAGGACTGCTTACAAAGCTGCCGCTCAATGCCCAGATGTTGTCTTCCTTTAAAAATCCTTTAAGACGTTCCTGGTTTTCCTCTTCCGTATGGAAGATAACCGGAAGGCTGGTGGATTCCAGCAGCTCTTTGGAAAAATTATCCAGGGAAAGAATGGAGTCCGCATAAGTTTCAATCCGCTCTCTGTTCCCGGTAAACTCTTCCAGAGAAGAAATGCTTACTACCATTTTTTCTTTTCCAAACCGTTTCGAGACTTCTTCCAGAAGTTCAATGTTGCTTTCTTTGGAAAAGTTTAAAACGGTTTTCTGGCATCCGGCATAAATCAGTTTCTTAACATCTTCCATCCGTTTAATATTTCCGGCTCCAATCACCGGAATCTCTGAAATGCTGCAGATGTCCTTTATTTTCCCGATAGCGGCTTCATGTTCTGCATCACTGGAAGAAAAGTCGAAGATCAGAAGCTTGTCTGCTCCGTGATCGTTATAATATCGTGTCAGTTCCTCCACGTCTCCGGAAGAAAACAGATTTTTCTGTCCCCATCCTGCCACGGCCTTCCCGTTGAGAAGATACAGACAGGGGATGAATTCTTTCTTTCTCATAATGTATCCTTTCCTGATTTTTCTTATAATGTTCCCTTGGTGGAGAGAACATCGGTAATTCTGGAATCATAAGACACCGCCATATCCAGCGCCTTGGCGAAACTCTTGAACATGGCTTCTGCCACATGGTGATTATTGCCCGGGGTTAACACCTTCAGATGGAGATTCATTTTCGCCGAATAAGAAACGGCGTAAAAGAATTCCCGAACCATCTCTGACGCCATATCTCCGATTTTATCGGCGGTAAACGCCCCGTCAAAGGAGAGATAAGGTCTTCCTGACAAATCCACCGCACAGAGCACCAAAGCCTCGTCCATGGGCAAAATACAGCTTCCATAGCGGCGGATTCCCTTCTTGTCTCCTGCAGTTTCCGCAATTGCCGTTCCCAGAACAATCCCCGTATCCTCAATGGTATGGTGATCGTCCACCTGCAAATCTCCGGACACACGAAGGGCCAGATCAAACAGGCCGTGACGGGTAAATCCGTCCAGCATATGATCAAAGAATCCCACTCCCGTGGTAATATCGGAAAGGCCCGTACCGTCCAGGTTCAGCTTTAATTTAATCTGCGTTTCTTTTGTATTTCGTTCCACAGAAGCCTCTCTCATCTTAATCCTCCTTTTCAAACCGCACCCCAATGGAATTGGCATGGGCAGTCAGTTGTTCCGACTGGGCAAACTGCATAATATCCTTGTGAATTTCTTCCAGAGCTTCTCTGGAGTAGTAAATAATACTGGATTTTTTTACAAAATCATCTACCGAAAGAGGGGAGAAGAATTTGGCTGTTCCATTGGTGGGAAGCACATGGTTGGGGCCTGCGAAATAATCTCCCAGAGGCTCAGAGCTGTTCTCCCCGATAAAAATAGCTCCCGCATTGCGGATTTTCATCATTACTTCAAAAGGATTTTCCGTTACAATTTCCAGATGTTCTGAGGCAATGGCATTGGCAGTTTCAATGGCTTCATCCAGGGTCTGTGCCACCAGCAGATACCCAAACTGTTCCAGAGATTTCTCAATAATTTCTCTTCTGGAGAGAACCTGAAGGAATCCCTGTATTTCTTTTTCCACTTTTTCAGCCAAAGCCCTGCTGGTAGTAATTAAAATGGCAGAAGCCATTTCATCGTGTTCTGCCTGTGAAAGCAGATCAGCTGCCACATAACGGGGATTGGCCGTTTCATCTGCCAGCACTAAGATTTCACTGGGGCCGGCCACAGAATCAATACTTACATGACCGTAAACGGCCTTTTTGGCCAGGGCCACATAAATGTTTCCCGGGCCTACGATTTTATCCACTTTAGGGATACTCTCTGTCCCGTAAGCCAAAGCGGCGATGGCCTGGGCGCCTCCTGCCTTGTAAATTTCATCCGCTCCGGCCTCCTTTGCCGCAACCAGGGTGGAGGGATTGACCTTTCCGTCTTTTCCCGGCGGCGTGGTCATAATAATACGGGAAACCCCGGCCGTTTTGGCCGGTACAATATTCATTAACACAGAAGAGGGATAGACAGCCTTTCCCCCGGGGACATAAACGCCGACTTTTTCCATGGGGATCACTTTCTGTCCCAGCATGGTTCCCTTCTCACTGCTGGTAAACCAGCTGTTCTGCCGCTGACGTTCATGGTAAGCGCGGATATTTTCCAGGGATTTCCGAATAACCTGTATCAGCGCCGGATCCACCAGGCCATAAGCCTCTTCGATTTCTTCATCAGATACACGGATAGTGTCTTTGGTAATCCTGACTTTATCAAAAGCCTCTGTATAGGCAAAGAGAGCCTGATCTTTTTCTTCTTTTATTTTAGCCAGAATCTGGTTTACTCTCTCTTCGTATTCCCCATACTGACTGGGACTTCTTTTTAACAGATTTTCCAGGATGTTCTCTTTTGTTTCCGGGGTTAATGGGATGATTTTCATTTTATTCACTCTTTTCTCTTAACTGATTGATTAATTTTTTGATGCGTTCTCCTTCCATCCTCATGCTGACCTGGTTAACTACCATACGTGCAGACAGAGGACAGATTTCTTCCAGGACTTCCAGTCCGTTTTCTTTTAAAGTACTTCCGGTTTCTACAATATCCACGATGACTTCTGAAAGTCCCACAATGGGAGCCAGCTCAATGGAGCCGTTTAACTTAATAATTTCCACGGTCTGATGTTTTTTATTATAAAAATAATCTTTGGCGATATTGGGATATTTGGTGGCTACCCGGATTTGGCGGCTGCCATCCAGAAACTCTCTGGCAGAGGCAGGTCCGCAGACGCACATCCGGCAGTTTCCGAATCCCAGATCCAGCACCTCGAACAGCTTGCGACCCTCTTCCACAATGGTATCCTTACCCACAACGCCAATATCCGCTGCGCCGTATTCCACGTAAGTGGGAACATCGGGTCCTTTGGCCAGGAAAAAGCGCAGCTTCAGCTCCTCGTTTACAAAGATTAATTTTCTGGAACTTTTATCTTTCATTTCCTCGCAGGTAATTCCGATTTTCTCCAGACATTCCAGTGTTTTGCTTGCCAGGCGTCCTTTCGTCAAAGCAATGGTTAAATATTTCATCTATACGTCCTCCCGTCTTTTAAGCAGTACCCGTATGCCTTTTTTTCTCAGCTTCTGGGCATTTTCAATGACTTCTTTTCTGTCTGATGGACCGTAAGACATCACGAGAAGCTCCCTTTCCTCCGGAAGAGGAAGATTCTGTCTGGAAATGGCGTTCAGCAGCAGTTCCAGGGTAACGGCAAATCCAATGGCCGCCGCAGGAGTTCCAAACTGTTCCAGCAGGTGGTTATAGCGGCCGCCCTTGGCAATGGGCTCCCCGGTACCGTAGGTAAACGCCTGGAAAATAATTCCCGTATAATACTGATATTTACTTAACATTCCCAGATCAAAGCTGATGTATTTCTCGTATCCGTAACAGGAGAGAACCTGATAGATTTCTTCCAGCCGGTCAATGGCGGCAAGAGCCTTTTCGTTGGAAGTAATCTGCCTTGCCTCATCCAGTACTTCGGCGCCTCCGAATAACTGAGGCAGTTTTAAAAAGGACTGCTGCAGCTCCTGGGAAAGATTCTGCTGACGAAGAAGTTCTTCCACACCGAAGAAGTTTTTGCTGGAAATCAAAGAGCGAAGTTCTTCCTCCATCTCCTGGGTCATCCCCGCCTCTTCCAGCAGAGATTTGAAAAAATCTACCTGACCCACGCTGATCTGAAATTCCTCCAGGCCTGCCTGCAAAAGCAAATCCACTATCATGGCCAGAATTTCACCGTCTGCCTCTGCCGTGGCATCCCCAATGGACTCCGCCCCAATCTGGGTGACTTCCTTAAGCATCCCTCTGTGATCGCCGTGGTTAATAAAAGTTTTCCCTGTATAACAGAGTTTCCTGCAGAGTTCCCCCTCGCTGTGGGTGGATGCGGCCCTGGCTACAGAGGGGGTAAAATCCGGTCTTAAAACCAAAGTATTTCCCTCCCGGTCGAAAAACTTATACAAATCTTTCGAAGGTATGGTTCCTACCTTCTGGCTGAAAACTTCAAAATATTCAAAGGTCGGGGTCTCGATGTCTTCGTATCCGTAATTAAGCAGTACCTGATGCAGCCGTTGGTTTAACTCCAGTTTCTGTGCGCATTCTTTTCCGTAAACATCGCGGACACCCTCCGGTGTATGTAAAGTCCGGTTCATAACTTCCTCCTGATTCTTTATTTTGCTAAAGTGCTAATTCGATACTACGATAGCACATTGACTATTTTCTGTCAATCCCGCATTTTCAGATCCTCCTGAATCCCATCCAAATACGGAACCAGAAATCCTCCGTGTTTCTTCAGATAAAACCCCGGGGAAAGTTCTTCCAGTTTAAAGCTTTTCCTGCCGCCCTGTTCCCTTCTCTCCCAGAAAATTTCCAACTGTCGCAGAGGCATATAATAAAATGCATCTCTGTGACTGAAAAAAAGAAGAAGGAAGGATATTCCTCCCTGCTTTTCAAACTTTTTCATGAACTCCATCTGATGGGGATGGATATTCGCCAACGGAAAGGTATCTGTGCAGCATTCCTTTGCGTCGAAGCAGACGGGAATTCCCTGCACAGCCCCAATATAGTCCACCGTACTGCGCTGTTCAAAATATGCCAGCGTAATGTGGCGGTGTGCCTGGTCGATCTTAACAGGAGTAATCGGCGTCGGTATTTTCTGTATAAGGGCCAGGCCTTTTTCCTGATATTGTTCATTGGTGCGGTTTACCATATCTTCCAGGGTAGACCCCCGAAGTCCCCGCGTATTCCAGGTTCCCATAAGCTCCTCCTGCCCTGTCTCTTATCCGATAATCTTCAGAGACGGGTAATAACGAAACAGCGCCTTCCCCACAATCTGATCAAAGGTAACATAGGTGTTCTCCCAGAACCGGGAGTCTTTGGAATAGTTCCGGTTGTCCCCCAGCATAAAGTAGGAATCCTCCGGAACTTCATAAGGGCCGAAACTTCCCACCGGCTCTTCCGGTACGAAGCTGTCGTCCAGAGGCTCTTTGGAATCATTAATGTAAACTTTTCCGTCCACAATATTTACCGTTTCTCCCGGAAGGCCGATAATTCTTTTAATAAAAAGCTGGGATTCGTCATCCGGATATTTAAAGATTACCACGTCGAAACGTTCCGGATCTTTCATCTTATAGCCCGCATGTTTGCCGAAAAACTGCAGATTCGGCCCGTAAGCCATCCGAAATCCGAAGATCCGGTCGCCGGTCATAATGGTTTTTTCCATAGATTCAGAGGGAATTTTCGCATTAATTAATACTACCTGATCCACAATCACAACGAAGATGAGTACAAACAGAATCAGCTGCGCAAATTCCCATATTTCTTTCCAGAATTTCATAATAACTCTCCTCCAGGCTTTCGCCCTTCAATATATTTTGAAATAAAGCAGGAACCGGGGCGCAGAAAACCTTTTGGGAAACCGGCCCGAGGGCTCCGTCCAGCCTGGGCATCTCTAAAAGAAAAGAATGCAGAAGCTGATGCTTTAACGAATATTTTCGATACATTTTTTCATTCACTGCCGTATCTCCATACTTCCTGTCCCCCAGAAGCGGATGGCCCGTACTTGCCAGATGGGCACGAATCTGGTGAGAGCGTCCCGTAAATAAGGTAACGCAAAGAAGGGTGACAGATCCATTGTCCCCTAACGGTGTGTATTGGGTTTCAATGGGAACTGCATCCTCCCTTTCCTGAAGATACACTCTTACTTTATTACATTTTTCATCTTTATGCAAATATCCTTTGATAAATTTTTCTTTTTTAATAACCCCTTTCACAATACAAAGGTATTTTTTATGCAGAAGCCGCCCGGAAAACAGACGGGCCAATTCCTGCAGACCGGTCAGGCTTTTCCCGCAGGCTATGATTCCGCTGGTATTTCTGTCCAGACGATTGCAGACAGAGGGGTGAAAGGTCGCCATCTCTTCCCTGGTAAGCTGTCCGCTCTCAACCAGATAGCCGATGAGATATTCTACCAGAGAGGGCTCTTTGCCCGATGCCCTCTGAGAGAGCATCCCCGCCGGTTTATTTACCAGAAGAATGTGAGCGTCCTCATAAAGGATGTTCAGCTTTTCTCCTGATTCATAAGAAACTTCCCGGGAGGGGCTGAATTTTGCAAAGGTTTCATCGCTTAAATAAACGGATACTCTGTCCCGGGGCTGAAGCTTTTCTCCTCCGGATGCTTTTTTATCATTTAATTTAATATTCTTTTTGCGAAGCATTTTATAGACAAACCCTTTGGGGGCTTTTGAAAGAAGCTTGGCCAGGTATTTGTCGAACCGCTGTCCTGCCTCGTTTTCTTTTATGATAAATTCCTTCATGAAAACTCCTTACAGACTGATAGCCAGAATCGTATGTTTAATCAGCTCGTTTCGGGACAAATCCGGATATTGCTCATTGGGCTTAAATTCGATTTTGCTTTCCAGAGAATCCTTATGTTCCACCAGGGAATCCAACCGTTCCAGATAAGAATTTAAGCCGGTAAATATTTTAACAGTAACTGCATATCCGTTTTTTCTTAAAATTTTCTCAATTTCCTTTTCCATAAACGCCGCGTCAATTTTCTTGCTGCTGCTGTATCCGGCAACCACATTTCCGCAGATGGCAAAAGCGTCGATGTACCCGCTTTTTTCATAAAAAGTAACGTACATTTCATAACTCATGGTCAGATTTTTGGCCCGGTTCCGAATGGTTTCATATCGTTTGGGATCCATGTTGGCGCACCGGAAAATCATAATCAGGCCAACCAGAGATTTGCAGGCCGGAAGGCAGCCCACCACTGCGATAACTGTACAGATACTGGCCCGGGACTGAAAATAAATCCAACCCGTAAAAAATATAAGCAGGGGAACTGCAAACAGAACTGCCGTAATGATAAGTCGTCTCTTTTTCTCACTTTGAAAATATCCATAATCGCCTTTGTGTACTTTCTGCATGGGTTTCCTCACTTCTTTCTGGTGTTTTTCTGGGATTTCTTATGTATGTTTCGTATGGTTTTCTTTTTTCGTTCTCTTTTCCCTGCTTCCTTTGTCAGGCCCCTCTCCTCTTTTGAAGGGCGGATCAGACAGCGGCTGTCAAAGCCAATCAAATCTTCTCTTTTAGCCATTTTCAGCCCTTCTGTAACCAGTTTCCGGTTTTCCGGTTTCCGATACTGAATAAAAGCCCTCTGAATGGCTTTTTCCTTTGGGGAACGGGGAACATAAACCGGTTCCATCGTACGGGGATCCAGACCGGTATAATACATACAGGTAGACAGTGTGGAAGGAGTCGGGTAGAAATCCTGAGCCTGTTCCGGGGTAAATCCCATATCTCTGATGTATTCTGCCAGTATCACCGCGTCCCGGACCGTACTGCCGGGATGGGAAGACATAAAGTACGGAAGTGCATACTGTTTCTTTCCTGTTTTCCGGTTCTCATTTTCATAGGCCTTTATAAATTTCTGATAAACCTGATGCCTGGGCTTTCCCATATAATATAAAACCGAGTCCGACACATGCTCCGGAGCCACCCGAAGCTGTCCGCTGATGTGATGTTCCACCAGGGCCTTTAGGAATTTTCTGTTTTTATCTTCCATTACATAGTCAAACCGGATTCCGGATCGGATAAAGACTTTCTTCACCCCCGGAATCTGACGCAGTTTCTCCAGAAGCTGCAGATAATCCTCATGATCCGCCTCCAGGTTGGGACAGGGAGACGGAAAGAGACACTGCCGGTTTTTGCAGACGCCCTTGGTCAGCTGTTTTTTACAGGATGGGATACGAAAGTCCGCCGTAGGCCCGCCCACATCATGGATGTACCCCTTGAAATCCGGATCTCTCACAAAGCTTTCCGCTTCTTTTACCAGAGATTCCTGACTTCTTATCTGCAGAATTCTTCCCTGGTGAAAAGTCAGTGCGCAGAAAGAACAGCCTCCGAAACATCCCCGGTTGCTGGTCAGGCTGAACTTTACTTCCTCCAGAGCCGGAATACCTCCGTCCTTCTCATAAACGGGATGCCAGGTTCTGGTATAGGGCAGCTCATAAATATCATCCATTTCCCGGGTAGTTAAGGGACGCGCCGGGGGATTCTGTACAATATAACCCTGCCCTTCATAATACTCCGCCAGAATTTTTCCGGTTATGGAATCTGTGTTTTCATATTGAATACGGAAACTTTCAGCATAGATCTTTTTTTCTTTTTTCATCTCCTCAAAAGAAGGCAAAAGAAGGGGATCGTAAATATGGTCCAGGTTCCGGCAGCGGCAGACGGTTCCCGGAATATAAGTTAAATCCTTCACCGAAAGCCCGCTGTCCAGAGCCTCTGCAATTTCTATAATGGAATGTTCCCCCATTCCATAGGAAATCAGATCCGCCCCGCTGTCCAGCAAAACAGAGCGTTTCAGTTTATCTTCCCAATAATCATAATGAGCCAGTCTCCGAAGACTGGCTTCTATTCCGCCCAGAATCACAGGGGTGTGCTTATAGACCTGACGAATCAGATTTCCATAAACGGTAACTGCCCTGTCAGGTCGAAGACCCATCTTTCCCCCGGGAGAATAGGCGTCTTTCTGGCGGTGTTTTTTAGAAACCGTATAATGATTAACCATGGAATCCATATTTCCTGCCGTAACCAGAAAAGCCAGGCGAGGCTCGCCGAACACCCGGATACTCTCAGGATTTTTCCAGTCGGGCTGAGGGATGATTCCCACGGAATATCCCCTGCTCTGAAGAAGACGGCTGATAATGGCCGCACCAAAAGAGGGATGATCCACATAGGCATCCCCGGTGATATAGACAAAGTCCATCTGAGACAGACCCTGAGCTTCCATTTCTTTCCGGCTGATTGGTAAAAATTCCTGTTTCATCTTAATTCCTCATACTGATGGCTGATTACTTCCAAATAGGAATGTATGTAATAGTCCGCAAGGCTTCGTTTCTCTTTTTCCTGGTATACACTGAAAGAATCATGGACAGCGCATACGTCCATTCCTGCTGCCTTCCCTGCCCGGATTCCGGCGCAGATGTCCTCAAAAACGAGGCATTCCTCCGGCTGTACCCCAAGCTGTCTGGCTGTTTCCAGGTACACATCCGGCGCAGGCTTTCCTTTTTTTACATCGCAGGCTGTCAGAATTACATCAAAATAAGAACAAATCTGATGACTTTCCAAAACTGCCTCAATCAGACCGATGTAATTGCTGGAGGCCACCCCGATTTGAAATTCCCGCTCTTTTAACCAGGCCAGAAATTCCTTTACTCCCGGTTTCAGGGGCACCCGTCTGCGGTAACAGTCCAGAGCCATCGCCGTCCATATCTCCTTTATTTCCTCTACAGACTCTTCCAGGTTAAACCGCTCCTTAAAATAGACCGCAACCTCGGTATATCCCATCCCCTCCACGGCGTCGGCAAGATCCTCCGGCACGGTAAGATTTCGCTTTCCCAGAAACTCCAGATCCACTTCCGGCCATACCCACATAGAGTCCGCTAAAGTTCCGTCTAAATCAAATATAACCGCTTTCTTGTTTTCTAACATATTTTCTCCTGTGTTAAAGTTTGGAAGATACAGACTGCGCCCGGTATCCTTCCGCAATAATATCCAGCTGTCTGTGGAACCGTTCCAGCTGACGAATATCCTTGGTCTGAAACACTCTTAAAAATTCATCCTGGATTTTCATCACTTCCCGCTGATTGGATACCTTATATAAATTCTCAATGTTATTGAGAATATCCGCCACTAAATTAGACTGAATCTGGGAAGAAATCTGGGCGTCCATAATCTCGCTTCTGACAGAAGACATTTCCCGATCCAGTGATACAATCGCATCCGCCGCCTTTGCCAGGCGTTCGGTCACATGAGGAGGCATATCCCCCTTATACTTATACTGCAGGGAATGTTCGATGGTGGCCCAGAAATTCATGGCCAGCGTCCGAATCTGAATTTCCACCTGCAGTTTTTTCGGCCCGTGCACGGTTTCCACCGTATAATAGATAATCAGATGGTAGCTGCGGTAACCGCTCTGTTTAATATGTTTCAGATAATTTTTTTCACTTTTGATTTCCATATCGGAACGCTTCTGAATCATGGAAGCTACTGCGTCAATGTCTTCTTCAAACTGACAGATAATACGGATTCCTGCAATGTCCTCTACTTCCTGCTCCAGTTTTTCCATGGGAATATTTTTACGGTGTATTTTCTCCAGGATACTGGATACACTTTTTACTCTTCCCGTCACCTGTTCAATAGGGGAATACAAATCGTTTTCTTTATGCTCAATAATCAGATGTTCAAATTTCAGAATTAATTCTTTTACTGCCAATTCATATGGGCATAAAATATTTCGCCATAATTGTATTTCCATGTAACTCTCTCCTTACCATTTCCATACATTAAGATTTAGTATATCATAGATAGTAAAAAAAATCTTCAAAATTTACTGTTTTGTATATTTTTTTCTGTGTACTTTAAAACCGGATAAGGATTTACACTTAATTCCTTATGGTGCTTTGTCCGGATGTAGATTCCCAAATGCAGATGAACTGCAAACTTCCCTTTGGTACCTTCGGTTCCATAACCGCTGTCTCCCATAAATCCAAGAATCTGTCCTGCCGTTACCGCCTCCCCTTCCTGAAAATTTTTTTCATAGGAATCCAGGTGGGCATAATAATAGTAGCCTCCCGAAGGGCTCCGAATCCCGATGCGGTATCCGCCCAGAGGCAGCCAGCCAACTTTCTCCACAATACCGTCCGTCATGCTCACGACCGGATAATACCCTGCAAGTTCCACATCGCCGAATATATCTGTGCCTTCATGGGTCCGTTCGCCCCGATAATTCCTGGGCGCCATCCAGGTATCCTCATAATAGCCCTCTTCCATAAGTACCGGGAAACACTGAACGTCTTCCCAGATTCCCTGGTAACTGTTCAGCATGGACAGATAGGCTTCTTCCTTATATTTCAGATACAGTTCATCCTGCAGAAATACAGTATCCGGTTCAAAGTCCCCGTGAAGCATGGTCAGCGTAATTCCTTCTGAAAAGTCAAGTCCTTCTTTCTGACACTCCCGGTCAATTTTTTCCAGCAGGGAAAGGGAGATTTCCTGTCTGCGAAAGGAATCTGTCTCATTGGATGTCGCCTCGAATCCGGATACCTTACTCCGCTCCTTTAAATACAGCCGTATGGGTGTAAGAAAAACGAGAAGCAAACACAGGAGAAAAATCTGCAGGCAGATACTCTTGCGACGACTCATTGTGGATCCCACCTTCTAATCCGTACCTATAAAGGATATGCATAAGAAGAGGAAAAAAGAACTCCTCTGTTGTTTTATTCCAGTGAAAGATTTTCCAGAACTTTCAGCAGATACTCCCAGACCCGGTTGGCAGATGCAATGTCAAGAGCCTCCTTTGGAGTATGAATATCATAAATATCCGGACCGATGGACACGCAGTCCAGATCTTCAATCCGGTTATAAAAAATTCCGCACTCCAGTCCTGCATGGATAACCCCCACCCGGGGCGCATATCCGTTTTCCTTCTCAAAGATGGAAACCATACGTTCTCTTAAAGGAGACTCCGGTTTATATTCCCAGGCCGGATACTTTCCGGTTTCCGTATAGTCCCCTCCCAGAAATTCTGTGAGATACTGTATCCGTCCCGACAGCTCTTCTTTCTGGCTGAGAACCGAACTGCGGACGCCGGAAATGACACAAAACGTCTCTTTTTTCAGGGACACAACCCCGGGATTTGTGGAAGTCTCCACCAGCCCTTCCATAAGGCCGCTCATTTTCTGCACACCCCAGGGAAGATTTCTCAGATAGAACAGAATTTTCTCCTGACTGGAAGGATGAAGAATTTCTCCCTCTTCCAGTTCCTGAAGAACCGTACACTGAATTTCTATATTCTCATCGCTGCCCGCATATTCTCTCCTAAAGGTCCTGCAGGAGTTTTTCAGAAACTCTTCCAGAGCCTCCTTATCTTCCGGCGCAATACAGCAGACTGCACGGCACTGGCGGGGAATTACATTATCTTTTTGCCCTCCGGATAATTCTTCTACTCCAACCGGAATTTCTCTGGAGAGCTCATACAGAAGACGCCCCATAAGAATGTTAGCGTTTGCCCGGTTTTTATCTATTTCCGATCCGGAATGTCCCCCTGTAAGGTTTCCGATGGTAATAGAAATTTTCATTCCTTCTGCTTTAACTCTTCGAACCGGAATTTCGCTGATTCCGGTCACACCTCCGGCGCAGCCGGTATAAATAGAACCCTCTTCTTCCATATCCAGATTAATCATGGTTTTCCCTTTTAAGAGGCTGCAGTCCAGGAAGTCAGCCCCCAGAAGACCGATTTCTTCGTCCGTGGTAAATACCGCCTCCAAAGGAGGATGTACAAGCTGATCACTCTCCAGGAGAGCAAGACAGTACGCCAGGGCAATCCCATCGTCTCCTCCAAGAGTGGTTCCTCTGGCCCGGATACGTCCGTCTTCCACATAACATTCCAGGGGATCCTTTGTGAAATCATGCTCTGTCTCCGGCTCTTTTTCACATACCATGTCCATATGTCCCTGAAGGATAACCACGGGAGCATTTTCTCCCCCGTTTCTTCCCGGTTTATAGATAATCACATTATTTGCCTCGTCCTGATAATAAGAAAGTCCCTGCTCTTTTGCGAAATTTACCAGATAGTCGCTGATTTCTTTCGTATTTCCGGAACCATGCGGGATTTTACAAATTTCTTCAAAATAGTGAAAAACTCTGTTTGGCTGATATTTTTCTGCGATTGACATAATTTCCTCCATCTTTTCTATAAAATGTACATGACAGTAAAAAATATTATGTCACAACTCATGTATAAATTCAAGGTTCATATAATGAATAGAAAGGAGGGAGAACGCCATGGGTCGAAAGGTTAGTCTTGCATGTATTATTTTCTTGCTTTTGTTTTTATTTTTATATCCCCGGGAGGCCCTGGCCGCGTCCAGGCAGGGCTTAAATCTCTGGCTCTTTACCCTTCTTCCCACTTTGCTCCCCTTTATGATCCTGTCTAATTTTTTAATACACAGCGATTTTATCGAGAAGATTTTATCACCTCTGGGATTTCTCTGGAAATTCCTTCTGGGTCTGTCTCCTTATGGCGCCTATGTCTTTCTTCTGGGAATGCTGTGCGGTTATCCCATGGGAGCCAAACTGGCGGGAGATCTTTACCGGAACCGGAAACTGTCTAAAACAGAGGCCAAATATCTTCTGACCTTTGCCAACAATGCCAGCCCTGTTTTCATTTCCACTTATGTAGCTGTAAACTGTCTGAACCGTGAGGATCTGATTGGACGCAGTCTGGGAATTATCTATCTCTCCGACTTTTTATGTTCCCTCATCTTCCGCGTTTACTTTTCCCGGAGAAAGAAAAAATCCATGCAGAGTCCGGAGATTTTCCCAAAAGAAAAAGAGACATCTTCCGTACAGTCTCTGACTGCACTTGCAGATGCCTCCATCATGAACGGATTTGAAACCATTACAAGGCTGGGCGGTTATATTCTTCTATTTTCTGTTTTAGCCGCCTTCCTTTCCAAATTCTGGCCCTTTTCTCTGACAGGAAAATATCTGGTACTTGGACTTACCGAGATTTCCACCGGCCTTTCTTTCCTGGGGCAGTCCGGATTTTCCAGTCAGCTTCTGGGCCCCCTTGCCCTGGCTTTTACCTCCTTTGGGGGCTTATGTATTCTGGCGCAGACCAAAGGAGTGCTCTATGAAAACCATCTCAGCATTCTGCCCTGTCTGGCAGGGAAATGCTTAAACGGAATCCTTACGTTCATTCTTGCTTTATTCATCCTCTAAAGAGTCCAGAAGATCGTCGGTGTCGTCGTCTTCCTGAAGATTTCCGGAAATTGCGGCTGCCTGTGCAGTCTGAGGCGCCAGCTCACGGCGGTTCTGGTTCACTACATCCAGACAGGACTGAAGAGAATCAATGAATACTTTATATTTTTCTCCGGCGTCTTCCAGGGTATTGCTTACTAAATTGCCGATATTCGCCATCATATCGTCGGTATACGTAATCGCACTTAAGCGGATACTGTTGGCGTCAGAAGTTGCAGAATCCAGAATTTCCTGCGCCTGTTTATTGGCAGAGTTAATGGTTTCGTTGGCCTGTGCATAAGCTTTCTGCATAACTTCATGTTCCGTTACCAGCTGCTGCGCTTTGGCCTGCGCTTCTGCAATGATATTGTCCGCCTTTGCCTGTGCGTCTTCCAGGATAGCGTCCTTGTTGCTGATGATCTTCTGATACCGTTTGATTTCATCGGGAGTTTTTAAACGAAGCTCTCTTAAAAGCTCTTCGATTTCTTCTTTATTTACCACGATTTTCGTTGTAGACAAGGGCTGATATTTACAACTGTCTACATATTCTTCAATTTCTTCGATAATTTGTTCAATTCTGCTGGCCATACTTGTACACTCTCCTCATTTCATGAATTTCTCTTATAAGTTCATTTTGTCACGAATTGCCTCTACCACAAGAGGCGGTGCAAATTTACTGATGTCGCCTCCAAACGCTGCTACTTCTTTCATTGTTGTTGAACTTAAATACGCATACTCCAGGCTGGTAGTTAAAAAGATCGTATCCACATTCGGTGCGAGAACACGATTGGTCTGAGCCATCTGAAGCTCATATTCAAAATCTGTAACCGCACGGAGACCGCGGACAATCACGCCTGCCTGATTCTCAATTGCAAAATTGACAGATAATCCGTCAAACTGCTTCACTGTTACGTTTGGAATATCATCGGTTACCTTCTTTAGTATATTAACACGTTCTTCACCAGAAAACAACGGACTTTTTGCAGAATTGCATAAAACTCCTACAATTACCTGATCAAAAGAGCTGCTTGCCCGGTAAATAATGTCTAAATGACCATAAGTGACCGGGTCGAAACTGCCGGGATATACTGCAATTACCATAGAACTGTTTCTCACTTTCTGCACAGGAAATAGTGTGCATTTGTTTTGTATTTTTTTGTTTTTGTAATTTGAAAACCAAGATTTTCTGCATAAGACAGATCGGTCTTTAAATCTGTCTCCACAACCAAAAGGGTATCGGGTGTAACAAGAGAAGAATCTTTTAAATAAGTAAGAACCTGCTTTTCCAGTTCTTTCCCATAAGGAGGATCCATAAAAATCACGTCAAAAGGCTCTTCCTGCGGCAGGCAGGAAAGTCCCTGCAAAACGTCTGCCTTTATCACCTCTGCCTGCTCTTTCAGATGGGTAAACTGAAGATTCTGTAAAATACAGTTTACAGCTCTGGGATCCTTTTCCACAAATACGCCCCGGAAAGCGCCTCTGCTTAAAGCTTCAATTCCAATGGCTCCGCTTCCTGCAAACAAATCCAGAAAGCGGCAGTCCAAAAGCTCCGGCTGCAGAATATTAAAAAGCGTCTCTTTGATTCGATCTGTAGTAGGGCGGGTGGCAAGACCCGGAACTGTTTTCAGGGGAAGACTTCTGGCTTTTCCTGCAATCACTCTCATCTTAAATTCAATCTCCAATCCAGATCACCGCGGGCCAGACCTAAAATTAAAAGCTCTGCAGTGGCAATATTGGTTGCCACCGGGATATTATACTGATCGCACCGTTTTGCAATTGCAATCACATCCGGTTCCTTGGGATCCACCATCACCGGATTATAAAACAAAATAACCAGATCCAAATCCTGACGCTCCACCATTTCCATAAACTGCTTGTCTCCTCCGATGCTGCCGGAGAGAAACTTGTGCACATGCAGCCCGGTAGCTTCTTCAATCCTCCGCCCGGTGGTGCCGGTGGCATAAACCTCATGTTTGGATAAAATATTTTTATAAGCAATGCAAAAATCCTCGATAAGTACTTTTTTACTGTTGTGTGCGATGATACCTAAATTCATACTTGCGTCCACCTCTCTATACGTTAATAAATTCACATCCCCGGTTTCTTTTCTCATATATCTTCAGAACTTCTTGTTTAAGTATAACAAATAGCTAAATAAAGTGCAATTAAGTTTTGAATTTTATGCAAAATTAATAATTATAATCTTTTTCTCCGTAAATGTTACCATTTTTTCTCCAGTTCTTGAAACAATTTCTAGATTATATTTTTTTAAATATCACATACTACCATTGTAACACAAAACAAACAACAACCAAGGAGGAAATGATTATGTCTAGAAAATCTTCAAACACAGCAGCAGTACCTGAAGCGAAAAGTGCATTAGATCGTTTTAAGTATGAGGTTGCAAACGAACTTGGCGTTCCGCTGACAGACGGTTACAACGGAAACCTGACTTCCAAACAGAACGGAAGCGTAGGCGGATATATGGTAAAGAAAATGATTGAAGCGCAGGAAAGACAGATGACTGGCGGACAGTACTAACTGAATCGAAAAAGGCTCAGATGACCAAACTCATCTGAGCCTTTTTCCCATGTAATTATAAACTCACACAGCCGGTTACATCACCGTTAATCACATAGTAAGCTGCATTTTCTTCCGGTTTAATATATACCTTAAGTTCTTTCATATCTGCCGCTTTCTTGCCCATCTCATCGGTCCATACTTTTTTAATGTTCTCTACGACATCCTTGGCAAAAACTTCTCTTCCAAGAAACTGAATATATACTTCTTCGTTTATCGCCGGTGCAGTTTTTGCAGTTGTCTTTCTGGTCGTTGTTCTTTTAGCTGCCGGTTTTTTAGCGGCAGTTTTCGTAGTCTTTGCAGTGGTTTTCTTTTCTGCTTTTGCTTCGGTCTCGACAACTGTCGTTGCTACGTCATCTTGTTTCTTTGCAGGAGCCTTTGATGCTGTGGTTGTTTTTGCAGTTGTTGCCTTAGGTTCTGCTTTTTTGGTTGTTGTTTTATTAGCCATAATAGCCTCCTTACAAGTTAAAAAAATTAAAACTCTATATCGCTGATAGAATACTACGTTTCTAATTATTTTGCAAGTTTTTTTTCTCAGAGCCCCGGATTTTCCAGTTTCATATCCTGGTATATTTCCAGCCGTTCTCTCAAAAGAGCAAACTGAGGAAGGTTTAAATCCGGATCCAGAGAGAGGATTCCTGCGGCCGCTTCACTGGCTTTTTTCAGAATTTCTGAATCCTGATAAATATCCGCCAGCCGGAAATTCATTTCCCCGCTCTGTCGGATTCCGAAGAAATCTCCGGGGCCTCTCAGCCGCAAATCCTCCGATGCGATAAAAAATCCGTCGTTGGATTCATTTAAAATTTTCAGCCGTCTGGAAGTCTTTTCTTCTTTATTTCCCTGGATAAAAATACAATAGGACTGGTGCTCTCCTCTTCCTACCCTTCCTCTCAGCTGATGTAACTGCGCCAGCCCGAAACGCTCCGCATTTTCAATCATCATTACTGTAGCATTGGGAACGTTTACCCCAACTTCTACCACAGTTGTGGATACCAGAATCTGTATCTGTCCGGAAGCAAACTTCTCCATAATCTGATTCTTTTCTTTTGGTTTCATCTTTCCATGAAGATAGGCAATAGAGATCTCTTCGGGAAAAATATCTTTCAGATTTTTCGTATAATCCAGTACATTTTCCGCCTCCATCTCTTCGCTTTCCTCTACCAGCGGGCAGATAATATAGACCTGTCTTCCTGCCTGAATCTGCCTTTGAATAAACTGATAGGCTTTGGGACGGTAGGAAGTATCTACCACACAGTTTTTGATGGGCAGCCTCCGGGAAGGCAGTTCATCAATTACAGATATATCCAGATCCCCGTACAAAATAATTGCAAGGGTTCTGGGAATAGGAGTCGCGCTCATAACCAGGATATTGGGCACGGCTCCCATAGAGGCCAGCCGTTCTCTCTGACGCACACCGAACCGATGCTGCTCGTCTGTAATAACAAGGGCCAGATCTTTGTAATGTACCTTTTCCTGAATCAGGGCATGAGTCCCGATAATCAGGTTGGCTTCTCCGGATTCGATGGCCTGATGCCGCTCCCGCTTTTCCTTTGCCGTATTGGAACCGGTAAGAAGAAGTGGACGGCAAAAATCCAGCCGGTTTTCCTCTATCAAATGCAGAAGAGCCTGATAATGCTGCTGAGCCAGCACTTCCGTAGGTACCATCAGCGCGCTCTGATACCCGTTTTCTGCAGTCATAATCATTCCCAGAAAGGCCAGAATCGTTTTACCGCTGCCCACGTCTCCCTGAATCAGACGGGACATCAGACTGCGTCCCTTCAGATCTCTCTCTATTTCATACCACACATTTTTCTGTGCATTGGTAAGGGTGTAGGGCAGATTTTCGATAACCGTTTCTGTGGACCAGACCTCCTTCATTGGGAATTCGTTTTTCGTATCTTCTGTCTTCTCTTTCAGCCGTCTGACGGCCAAAATAAAGAACAAAAATTCATCAAAGACGAGACGCTTCCTGGCAGACAGAAGCATCTCCATATTTTCCGGAAAATGGATGGATGTAACAGAAAAATTATAATCTGCCAGATGGTATTTCTCCCGGTATTCTTCCGGCAGATATTCCTGAAATAAAGGTTTCCTGTCCAAAACCTGTTTCACTGTCTTTGTGATCAGTTTATTGGTCAGCCCTGCGGTCAGACCGTAGACAGGCTGCAGACGGTGAACCATTTCCTCATAGGCGGCAGGAGTAAAAATTTCCGGATGCTCTATGACCAGAGTTCCTTTTTTTCTCACCGCCTTCCCCCGAAATACAAACACGCTTCCCTTTTTCAGGATACTTTTCAGATAACGTGCGTTGAACCAGGTAAGAGAAATCTTTCCGCTGTTGTCTGCAGCCGTAACTGAGACAACTGATAAATTTCTCACCTGGTTCAAATAGATTCCGGAAGTAATTGTTCCCCTTATTGCACACAGGCTTCCCTCGCCGATTTCCCCGATGGAAACCGGCTCCTGGTAAGCGTCGTAGGTGCGGGGATAATACTGAAGCAAATCTTCCGTTGTTTCAAGGCCGATTTTCTGAAAAAGTTTTTCTGTTTTTTCCCCGATTCCTTTTAATTCCCGAAGCTTCATTCTACAGAAAGAATATAATAGTAAATCGGCTGTCCGCCGTAATTTACTTCCACATCGCAGTCCGGATAACAGTCTTCCAGAGCTTCTGCCAGAGCTTCTGCCTCCTCTAAGCTTACTTCCTCTCCATAGTAAATACTGATAATTTCCGAATCTTCGTCAACCATGGAAAAAGCCGCTTCCTTTGCTGCGGTTTCTATATCTTTACATACGGCAAGGATTCCGCCGTCTCCGATACCCATAATATCTCCTTCATGGATTTCCTTTTCATCTACCCGGGTATCCCGTACTGCATAAGTAATCTGAGCTGTCTTCACATTCTGCATGCTTTCCATCATAGCCTGGGTATTCTCTTCTACGGTTTTCTCCGGTACATAATTAATCAAAGCGCTGATTCCCTGGGGAATTGTCTTTGTGGGAATAACAATAATATCCTTGTCTTCCGTGAGATCTCTGGCCTGATTGGCTGCCAGAACGATATTTTTGTTATTAGGGAAGATGTAAACGGCTTTTGCATTTACTTTTTCAATGGCGTTTAACATATCTTCCGTACTGGGATTCATGGTCTGTCCACCTTCAATGATATAATCCACGCCTAATTCCCGGAAGATTTTCTCAATTCCTTCCCCTGCGGATACGCTGATAAATCCCACCTCTTTTTCCGGCTCCTGTCTGGCCTGCTCTTCTGCCAGACGCTGCGCGTCTTTGATGAGTTTTTCCTGATGCTCTTCCCTCATATTATCGATTTTCATTCTGGAAAGGGCGCCGTAAGTCAGAGCCTTTTCTATGGCCTTGCCCGGATGGTTCGTATGCACATGAACCTTGACAATCTCATCGTCCGCCACCAGCACGATGGAATCTCCAATGGAATTTAAAAATTCCTTAAAGCTCTTCTCCTCTGTCTCCGGCATTTCTTTATCCAACAGGATGATAAATTCTGTACAGTAGCCGAATTTAATATCCTGTTCCGCCTGGGGGCTTATAGGAGTCAGGGAAGGAGCTTTCGCCGGTTTCTCAAAGCTTAAATCCAGTTCTTTTCCCAGGAAGGCGTCAATGGCTCCCCGGTAGACCTCCACCAGACCCTGTCCGCCGGAATCCACGACCCCCGCCTCCTTTAAGACAGGCAGCATCTCCGGTGTCTTCTCCAGGGTTGCTTCTGCATGGGCGAAAATATCTTCCAGAAAAGTTTCCAGATCTTCACAGTCCTCAGCGATTTCCCTGGCCTTTTGGGCCGTTTCTCTGGCAACCGTCAATACGGTTCCTTCTTTGGGTTTCATAACGGCTTTGTAGGCGGTTTCCACCCCTTTCTGCAGAGCTTCTGCAATGGTAAAAGCGTCCAGAACTTCTTCATTTTTCACACGTTTTGTAAAACCACGGAGCAGCTGAGACAGAATAACACCGGAATTTCCCCGGGCTCCTCTCAGAGAACCGGAAGAGATAGCCTTCGCCAGATTCTCCATCGTGGGCGTCTCTATCAGGCTGACTTCAGAAGCAGCAGACATGATCGTCATAGTCATATTTGTTCCTGTATCGCCGTCCGGAACCGGAAAAACATTTAATTCATTAATCCATTCTTTTTTGTTTTCCAGATTTTTTGCCCCAGCCAGAAACATTTTAGACAGCATTTCGGCATCAATGGTATTTGTATTCAACGCAGGTATCCTCCTTAATTAATCTATTACACGAACACCTTCCACCAGGATATTGATCTTCTCAATTTCCATTCCTGTAAAGGCTTCGACCTTGTATTTTACATTGCTGACCAGATTTTCAGCTATGGTACTGATATTTACCCCATAGGCAACAATTACATGAAAATCCAGATGAATTTTGTTATTTTCCATTTTTACGTTGATGCCGTGCTTAAGACTGTCTTTTCTCAGAAGTTTTACCAGACCGTCCTTCATGCTGACAGCCGCCATACCGACGATTCCAAAACATTCGACAGCAACACTACCTGCGTAGGTTGCGATTACATCTGTATCAATGACGATTTGTCCCAGACCGGAATCGATACGTCCATTCATATAGTTACCTCCATTTGTTTTCTCAAATAAATTATGTATGTATTATAACCCGTTTTCCATAAAAATGAAATAATAATTTGATTTTTTTCCTTTTTCTCTTGCAAAAGAAGAGGCATTCTGTTAAAATGAAATCTGTTGAAAAAAAGCGTCAAGGAGGTGCTATAATGGCTAAGTGCGCAATTTGTGGAAAAGCTGCTCATTTTGGCAACAATGTGAGCCATTCTCATAGAAGATCCAATAAAATGTGGAAATCCAATGTGAAATCAGTTAAGATTAAGACAGAAAACGGAGCTGCAAAGAAAACTTACGTATGTACTTCTTGCCTGAGATCCGGTAAAGTAGAAAGAGCATAATCAAAAAAATCATCCCCTGCACGTTAAACGGCAGGGGCATTTTTTATGTAATAGGAAATTCCGTCGGATTTCCTATTACATAAAAATCGCTCCGAGGACTTGTCCTCTTTGTTCTGTAATAAAAAATACAAAAATGCCGCTGCAGGTTTCTCTGTAGCGGCATTAATTAACAGCAAAACAAGTGATACCCTACCAGAAGCAGAGCTCCGGCAATCACACCTGTGGCGACACATCTGGGAAGAACCAAAGCCAGCACCATTCCCACGCCGATGAAAAAGAGTATGAATCCCAACAACCGATTCATGGAAAGCCCCTCTTCTGCTTTTCTCCTTACTCCAGTATATGCCGGAAAATAAAAAATGAATACTTACTCTTCTCCTTTGGTGACAGTTTCGCCGGAAGAAGTAAATTTATTTACAAAATCCGGAACCATATCCAACACTTTTGTCAGCCCGTCCTGGTTTTTAATATTCACCAGCTTCGTTGTTCCATTCTGGATTACCAGCACGGCGCAGGGGGTCAGTTTTCCGGTCAGGCCGCCGCCTCCGTTGTTCTTTTTCTCTCCGGCGAATGCTCCGGCTCCCACTCCGAAAGCTACATCGACCAGAGGCAGGATAATGGTATCTCCAATATGAATCGCATCTCCTACTACTGTCTTTGCCGAAATATAGCTGTCCATTCCCTTGAATAAGGATTGTACGGTTTCCCTGAAAGTATTTTCTTCAGCCATCTCTTTAGCCCTCCTTTTGATTCCATCTCTTTATCATATATTTTACATTTTTATTAAAGTATACAGAAAGCAGGATTTTTATAAGGAAAACCCCGAATATGCGCCCGGAAACCTTTGCCTGGGCCTCGAACACGGTTTCGTCAAATACAGGGCGGATTTCCAGCCGGTTTTTGTGTATGGGACAGGTAATTCCAAGTCCTGCCAGCACTGCCCCTGTCAAAGAGGGATCTTCCAGCCCAAAGCGTACGTACCCGGATAAGTGTCTGGGAGAAATATGTTTCAGCAAATCCCGTATCTCCGACCATAGAAACCGAAGGGCCTCCTGAATCTGCTCCTGCTCCAGAAAGGTTCTCCACCATGAAATCTGTCGTCCCAGTCCTTTCCATGTCCTCTTCCAGTCCGAAATCTTCTTTCGGATTCTGGAAAAAATCCCTGTTTTCTCTTTTTTCTTTTTCTCTTCCCTTTTCTTATTCCGGACAGGTTCCGGTTTTACGGGTTCTGCAGATTTCTCAGGGCTCTTCTCCTCCTGCTTCGCCTCTTCTTTTACGGCTTCGGAAAAGGGAACTGTCTCTTTTGGCGCTTCCTCTGATTGGGGAGGCAGAGAAATCTTTTTCCTTCTTTTCAGACGGCCCAGCAGACTTTGATACCTGTCTGCGGAAATCCCCAGAATTTTCACTTGGAATACAGATGTTTCCTCCCTGTATTCAAACTGAAACGTAAGGATATGAAACAGCCAGGAAACTTTAGCTGACGCCTCCGGCTTCTTATTCTGATAACTTCCGGTTCCCCTGTATGTTACGGGGCAAAAGAAAACCAGAAGAACACAAAGAAGCAGAAGTCCCAGCGCAATTCCGACTATCAGCAATATTATCTTTAATAAAATCCATAGGATATGTAGCATCACATCACCTGTTTTTCAAGTATTCTTCTACACAAAACGTTCCTGCACAGGCATAAGTTTCCTGCAGAATCTGAGCCACCAAATCCATTGCCTCGTCTTTGCCTTTTGCAATTCCGATAATAGGAGGACAGTTCAACCGGAAAGCTTTCTGTTTTAAAAGGTCTGCACGAAAAAATTCCAGCAGATTATCCGGATTGGCAGAAAGGGTAATTACATAAATTCCTGCTGCCAGCCGTCCCGCCTTAATTTTCAGAATGGTTCTGGAAAGGTTTTTTCTTGCACCTTCTCCCACAAAAAGTTTTGAATACCAGTTTAACATATAAAATCCCCTGTCTAATTATTGCCCGTCTGTTCTAATTTAAACCAGGAGCTGTATTCTTTTCACAGCCCCTGTTCCTCTTAACAATATTTGTGTGCGTTCAGCAGGTTGGTGCGTTTCAGTTCCAGATATTCATGGTATGCAGTTTCAACAATCTGCTTTTCATTGGCAAATTTCAGTAAATGATAAACTTCGTGGAATTTATAATAGCCGGAATCCACAAAAAATTCTTCTCTCTGCGGCTTGCTGCGGTAACTTCCGGATGTCATTAAGAACCAATGCACTTCCTTCGTAACCGTATCTTCCGGAACGGTGAAATTGTACTGGCTTTTCCCGATATACTTTATAATGGAAGCATCTACGCCGGTTTCTTCCCTGACTTCTCTAAGAGCGGTCTCTTCAAAGGATTCTCCCTCTTCCACGGTACCTTTTGGCAGCACCCATCCTTCATATCGGTTTTTATAAGACTTGTACAATGCCAGTATCTTTCCACGATGAATTACCACACCGCCACAGCTCGTTGCTTCTATCATTGCAATTCCTCCTGTAATGCGTGTGTCTCAAAAACTATTATTAGTATACCTCTTTTTCAGATAACTGGCAACTAATTTCACAAGATGTCGTTAACTGTAATAATATGCGTCAAAAATCGCTCCGGCAATGGGAACGGCGGCCTCGCTCCCTGTTCCACCGCTCTCCACGATAATACTCACTGCCAGATCCGGATTTTCCGTATTGGAAAATCCCACAAACCAGGAATGACTCTCTCCGGTGTCCGTATATTCCGCAGAACCTGTCTTTCCTGCCACACTGTATCCTCTTCCGTTTAAAGAGGAGGCAGTTCCGCTGGTAACCACCTGCTGCATCAGTTTATTTAAAAGATTTGCCTCCTGAGTGCTTAGCAGACGTCTGTAAACCTCCGGTTCCGTCCGGCTTACAGATTCTCCCTGATAATTCTGCACCTGATCAATCATATAAGGTTTCATCAGCACCCCGTTATTGGCAATTGCACTGGTAATTAAAGCCATATGCATAGGAGATACCAGAGTATTTCCCTGTCCGATGGAGGTCTGCATGATCAGAGGATCCCCGGAACTGTTGTTCAGGGAAAAGCTGCTTCTTTTATAATTCATTGTCAGCGGAAGCTTCTGGTTAAACAGAAGGGAATCTGCCGTATCGTCCAGAGAAGACCCTCCCAGATCCAGTCCCATTTGTGCAAAAGCGCAGTTACAGGAATTGGCAAAAGAAGAATACAGATCCTGCTGTCCGTGAACAGCTCCTCCGTAACACTGAATCGTATGTTCCTGCCGGGTAATGGTTCCCTGGCAAAGATAGGAAAATCCCTCCAGAGTTTTATGTTCCCGGTAATAATCCAGAGCCGTCACAATTTTAAAAGTGGATCCGGGAGGATACTGGCCCTGAGTAGCCCGGTTTAAAAGGCTGCTGTTGCTTTCATCACTGATGAGATATTCCCAGTCACTTCCGATGGTATTGGGATCAAAATCCGGTTTGCTTACCATGGCCAGAATTTTCCCCGTAGACGGCTGCAGAACTACCACAGCGCCCCGTCTGTCTCCCAGGGCATTGTAAGCTGTAACCTGCAGATTGGCGTCCAGCGTAGACACTACCGTATCCCCTGTGTTTTTCTGTTCCTGAAACTGGTTTTTCATCTGTTCCAGGAAAAAGGCATGGGAACTCAATAGCTGAAAATTCGCTTCTGACTCCAGTCCGCTCTTTCCCTGATCCGCATATCCTACTGCATGGGCGAAAATATTGGAATAAGGATAGACCCTGGTCTCATTTCCCTCTCCGTCCACATCGGTACGGGCTAGCACTTCCCCGTCCGAAGAAAGAATGGTTCCCCGGACAACCCGATCGGCAAAGGTGTCCTGTCTGGTATTATAGGGGCTGTTGATAAATTCTTCGCTTTTCACAGCATCATAATAAACCAGGTATCCAATCATGGCCACAAAGATAAAAACAAAGAAATACGAAACAATGGCATATTCCCGGTTTTTTGCCCGTTTCTTTTTCTTTCTCATTTTTTCATCGTATTTCGCCTGCTTTTTCAGTTCTTTTTGCTGTTTCCTGCTTAAGTCTTTCAAATTCCTCATCCTCGTCTTCTCTCAATATATACAGTCCCTGGATAATTGCCAGCATAATAATTGTACTCATCACAGAACTTCCGCCATAGCTGACCAGGGGAAGGGTAATACCTGTCATGGGAATAAATTTGGTAGCCCCTCCAATGGTAAGAAATACCTGGAACGCATATTCCGTGCCAAGACCAAGAGCAATCAGTTTATAAAAAGGATTCTTAATCTGCAGAGAAATATTTACAATCATCAGAAAGAAACTCATGCAGACCAGAATCATACAAATGGCAAAAAGTCCGCCCAGTTCTTCACAAATGGCACTGAATATAAAGTCATCCGTTACCACGGGAATACTTTTGGGAGAGCCCTGGCACAGTCCCATGCCGAACCAGCCTCCGGTTCCGATGGCAAAAAGCGACTGAACAATCTGATAGCCTTCCTCATTATAAACTGCCATGGGATCCTTCCAGGCCACCACTCTCTGACGGACATGTCCGAACAGAAAATAAGCGATTACCGACGCCCCTGCGCCTCCGCCGAATCCGATGGCCAGATAACGCAGTTTTTTCGTCGCTACATAAATCATAACCAGGTAGGTAATAAAGAATACCGCCGCGCTTCCCAAATCCCGGCAGAAAACCAGAATCAGCACATGCAGACCGCCGATAATCGTAGCCTTTACCACCTGGGAGAAACTGGCATCATTCCACAGAAGAGCCGCCATAAAGAAAACGAAGGTAATTTTAATAACCTCCGTGGGTTGAAAGCCCATGATAGAAAGCTTGGCTCCATACGTGGTCTGGGCCAGAACCAGCACCATCGTCAGCAGCAGGATACCCGCGCCTGCGTAAACCCAGGTAAGCTTTTTCAGAAATTTCATTTTCCGAATCATAACCGGAATAATAAGACTTAAAATACAGGCTGCCGAAACAATCAGAAGCTGCTTATTGGCCTTCTCCATATCCAACCGGCAAAGCATAATAAAGCCGATGCTAAGAAGCATACACATATTGTTAATCAGAAGCAGCGAAGCCTTTTTATAAAATATCCGGAATAAAATCTGTACGGCGGCGAACAGTCCTGTCATTTCCACATAAAACAGAATCACCTCAAAGTCCTCTGTAATCAGATAGATATTTAAAAACGCCGTAAAATTCATAAAGAACGTAAGCATAATCTGTTTCCGCAGCAAATGGCGCTTCTCCTGTTCATCTGTGTAGCGGAACATATGAAAGCACTGAAAAGTGTATAGAATCATAAGCGTCAGAATCAGATATTTTGATAATTCAATAATTACATTTATCACGTTTCCACCTACTCTACTCCCCGTTTGAAATGCCCTTTTGTAAAATCGCGGGCCGGGGGTTCTGTCTCATACTTATAAGTATCTGTAAAATCTTTTAAAACTTTTTTTACTTCCGCCTGGTTTTCCACTGTAAAAGCCATCCGAAGAGATGCCGGCTGAAGGTTCTCTGCCTGTTTCCATTCTGCCAGAAGGCCATACGGCAGATGGTTGTAAATCACGTTATAACACTTTTGATTTTCCCCATTCTGCCAGGGATCGCAGACACAGACAACGGGAAACTTTTTTCCCTTCCGGTCTTTCATATAAACCCGGCCGCCTTCCCTGGTGCACCGGTACAGGTTCTTCCGGACACACTGAGCGGAAACCATCAGGGGCAGATACCCGTAAATCATAAGCTCACTGCTGTGGTTATCCCGGTGAAGCAGCTCTTTGTAATTCAGTTCCAGGGGAACACCGTCACGGAGAACGGATTTCTCCCCAAAAAATACCTGTGCCTCCCGGTTCCAGGTATACAGAGAAGGATCCATTACACAGTAAGAACTCCATCCCCTTTCCCAAAGGGCGCCAAAGGCTTCCAGAGAAGATACGTAAAATCCTTTTGCCCCCTTCTCCAGAGCTTTTTCCATACGGCTGAGAATCTCAGTGGGAATTTCTCCCCTTACTATTCTGGGAAGCAGCAGATACAGCTCTTTTTCATTATGAACGCCCTTTTCCAGGGCTTCTTCTATACAGGAGAGCGGACCGTAAATTCCTGCCAGCTCCCGGCACTTTAGACAGGCCGCAAACTGCTCCCTGGTTTCACAGCTTGCATACAGCGGCAGGGAAGATACCCTGGTCTTTGGTACAGACTGGTTTCCGGATAGTTTCTGATGCTCTTCTCTGACAGGAAGAATTCTCCGATAAGAGGAGAGAATCTGCTCCTGTAACTGCTCCAGGGCTTCTCTTCTCATACGGGAGAGCACCTTCATGGGGATGAAAATATTCTCATCCATTTCCAGATGGAATTCTTCAAAGCAAAAAGGCGTGTTGCCCAGTTTATTCATCTGTTCCAGAATCCGCTCCCTGGTCACCGGCTGTTTCTGCGCCTTTTGCACCAGTCCGTCTGTAAGGGTCACCTGATTTTTCCCGAAAGATACCTCTAGTATAGCAGGACTTTCCGAAAAGAGTATTAAATTTCCCTTAATTTTTTCTTGTTTCTTTCTAATCTCAAAAGTCTCTCTGGTTGTCTTTTTTTCATTTTCAAAGGCCATCATCCAGGGACCGTTATGCTGTTTATAATACCCCTGGTTAAAGCCTCCCCGGCTGAAAAGCTCCTGCAGAAGCCTTTCATCCTCTTCTTCCGTCTGATAGGCCGCTTTTATCAGTTCTTCCTGATCCGGTTTTCCCTGAAACTGTCTTTCCAGTTCCAGATACCGATCCAGATATTTTCTGTAGACGGAAACCACTCCCGAGGTATAGGCTGCCTGCTTCATTCTTCCTTCAATTTTGAAAGAAGAACATCCTGCCTGTATAATTTCAGGCAGCAGTTTCAGAGCGCATAAATCTTTGGGACTTAAAAGATGGGTGCTCTTTTTATAGGTTTTTCCATCCCGGGAAGGCTGGTAGGGAAGCCGGCAGGGCTGGGCACAGCGCCCCCGGTTTCCGCTTCTGCCTCCCAGAATGCTGCTGAAGAGACACTGGCCCGAGTAGCAGTAACAAAGGGCCCCGTGTATAAACACCTCCAGTTCCAGGGGACTGGCCCGATGGATTGCCTTTAATTCCTTCAGAGACAGTTCTCTGGCCGGCACCACCCGGCTGGCTCCTTCCTCTTCCAAAAGCTTTACCGAATGAATGCCGGTTACCGTCATCTGGGTGCTGGCGTGAAGAGGCAGACCGGGAAAATTCCTGCGGATAAAACGCAGTACCCCGAGATCCTGAACAATCACACCATCCAGCCCCCGTTCATAAAAAGGAGCCAGGTATTCATATAAGAGTTTTTCCATTTCCTGATTTTTCAAAAGCGTATTTACTGTCAGATAAAGTTTTTTACCATAAATATGGGCTTCATCGATAGCAGCAAGGAGCTCTTCTTCTCTGAAATTCTGTGCATAGGCTCTGGCCCCGAATTTCTCTCCTCCTGCATAGACAGCATCTGCGCCTGCGTAAATGGCGCCGAGGAAACTTTCGTAAGAGCCGGCGGGCGCTAACAGTTCTATCATACCCCTTTTCCGTCCTTTCTTTTTCCAAAGATAAAACAAAGGGATTACCGAAGCAATCCCTTCCACTATGTATATTTTAATCCTGCAGCATTTCGTCCAGTTCCTTTTCCAGTTCGCTGATTCTGGCACGGAGGCTGTTTTTCTCTTCTTCTTCCTGATTCAGTTGTTTCTGTGACGCCTCAATCTGCACCTGCAGGGAAATCAATTCATGTTTTAAATCATACATTTCCTGATCTTTCTGCTGCAAATCCTGTTCGTAAATCTCGGCCTGCCTTTTGGCTTTAAAATAATCGTCCGTAATATTTAAACTTAATAATGTGTGTTTCGTTTCCATGGGCTGCCGGGAATATCCGGGCATCTCACTTAATTCTGCTATTTTTCCATTCATATAAGACGCTACTTTTTGAAAATATTCTTCTGATTCGTAGCCCCCCAGCGTAATAATCTTACCACCTATGATTACTTGTGCTGTGTTCTTTGCTGCCATAGTACAAGCCTCCTAAAGTTCTTTCTCAATCTTACTTCTATTATAATCGAATTTTGTCAAAAGACAACCTTTTATTTCGGTTTTGTAATTCCAAGGTGTGAATAGGCCAGGTCTGAGGCCACTCTTCCCCTGGGCGTGCGGTTCAGAAAACCGTTTTGCAGAAGATAGGGTTCATAGACGTCTTCCAGTGTTCCCGCATCTTCTCCGATTGCTGCCGCCAGGGTTTCCAACCCCACAGGACCGCCCTGAAAATTCAGGATAAGGGTTTTCAGAATTTTCCGGTCGTTCTTATCCAGTCCGTGCTGATCCACTTCCAGGAGATCCAGAGCAAAGACAGCCACTTCGTAAGTAATCTTTCCGTCGTACTTCACCTGAGCAAAATCCCGCACTCTTTTTAAAAGACGGTTGGCAAGACGGGGCGTTCCCCTGGAACGACCGGCAATCTCTTCGGCTCCTCTTTCCTCAATTTCCACATTTAAAACTTCTGCAGAACGCAGTACAATGGTTTTAAGCTCTTCCCGGGTATAAAATTCCAGGCGATGCATCACTCCGAATCGATCCCGCAGGGGCGCTGTCAGAAGTCCGGCTCTGGTTGTAGCTCCGATCAGGGTGAACTGGGGCAGATCCAGACGGATGGAACGGGCAGAGGCTCCTTTCCCGATTACTATATCAATGGCAAAATCCTCCATTGCGGGATAAAGAACCTCCTCCACCTGTCTGTTTAAACGGTGGATTTCATCTACAAACAGTACGTCTCCCTCCTGGAGGTTGTTTAATATGGCTGCCATTTCTCCCGGTTTTTCTATGGCTGGGCCGCTGGTAACCTTCAGATGCACCTGCATTTCATTTGCAATAATTCCTGCCAGAGTGGTCTTTCCCAGTCCCGGAGGGCCGTAAAACAGCACATGATCCAGAGCATCTCCCCTCTGTCTGGCCGCTTCGATATAAATTTTCAGGGTGCTTTTGATTTTTTCCTGTCCGATATATTCGTCCAGAAGCTGCGGGCGCAGATTGCCCTCCAGTTTCAAATCTTCTTCTGTGACATCCGTAGTAATGATTCGTTTTTCCATTTCCCTACTCCGTTACATATTCTTCAGCGCTGCCTTCAGCAACGTTTCCACATCCATTGTGTCTGCATGATCGACTTTCTGAACGGCTCTGAGAGCGTCTGCGCCCCCATAGCCCAGTGCCCTTAATGCCTCCACAGCCTCCTGCTTCGCATTGCTGATCTGCATTCTTTCTGGTTCCTTCTCTTCATTTGCAAGTTTCTGTTCAAAAGCATCCCGGAGATTTAACTTATCTTTTAATTCCAGAATCAGCTTCTGTGCCGTTTTCTTTCCCACTCCGGGGGCTTTGGAAATGGTTTTCACATCATCGGACAAAACTGCAAAACGCAGCTCATCCGCACTTAGCCCGGAAAGAATCCCCAGGGCTGCTTTGGGACCGATTCCATTTACTCCCAGAAGCAGTTTAAATACCTCCAGTTCGTCTTTCTGCCAGAATCCATAGAGCTGTACCGCATCCTCCCGCACATGAAAATAAGTATGTACTTTTACCTTTTTCCCGGGTCTTCCTCCCCGGTCCAGATGGGAAACCGGCATGGCGATTTCATATCCCATTCCCTGATTATCAAGGATAATTCCATGCTCTGTAATCTCTGTAATCTCTCCTGTAATATATGCTAACATTCTATTTTTCTACTCCTATCCGTCTCTTTACCTGATCGGCAGCCACACCAATGGCAAGACCTGTCAGGAACCCGGCCATAAAATACACCGGAAAATAATAAAACAAATGAAAATTTTCCACGATCAGAGAGGCTGCTGCAAGCTGTCCCAGATTGTGGCTGATTCCTCCGGCAATGCTGACTGTCACCAGACTGAACCGGTTTACCTTTTTTAACAGGGTCATAACGCCCAGGCTTAAAACCGCACCGCAGAAGCTGTATACAATCGAAAATAAATTTCCAAATAAAAATCCCAAAGTTAAAATACGGACAGAAGAAACCAGCAGCGCCTCTTTGGGGCCATAGAAATACAATGCCAGAATTACGGCTAAATTCGCCAGTCCCAGTTTAATTCCCGGAACGGGAAAAACAGGAAGAAGCGTATCCACATACCCCAGTATCATGGCAACTGCTGAAAACAGTCCTAAATAAGCAAGTCTTTTATTCATGTTTTTGCCTTATCTGATTTTCAAACTACGCCACATCATCTAACTGATCCGGCGACTTTTCTCCCTGGGAAACCAGCTCAATAACTACTTTATTGGGAAGACAAATAATAGAACCTCCGTCTTTTCCCACTGGTTTCTGCTTCATACATAAATGATCCGGACAATCCGCTTCAATCATTCGAACCTTCTGATCCTGTATCTGACAGATATTTGTCTGATTAATGGAAATTGTCTGATCTTCATTAAGAGAGTACTCTCCATACAGCGTTCCGTCTACAGTAATTCGAATGTATCCGCCGCCGGAGGGTCTGTAATGAAAAAAAAGAAAGGATGCGGCCAGAAAAATCCCGGCCACAACTGCCAAAAAAAGTTTATCTGCCTTTTTCATACTTTCTCCTGAAATACAATAGCGTCAGAACATACTGACGCTATCATATCACAGGAAGTATAAAAAAGCAAACTATTGAATAGCCTGACGCGGGCATACTTCTTTACATGCCCCGCAGTCTGTACATTTTTCATAATCAATGTGGGCACAGAAATCCGTTACGGTTACTGCGCCGTTCGGACAGGTTTTCTCACATTTCTTACAGCCAATGCAGCCAACCTCACAATTTGCGGTGACCTCTTTTCCTTTTCCTCTGGAAGCACATACTACCTTTGTCTGCTGTGCGTAAGGAATCAGCTCAATCAAATGACGCGGACATTTTTCCACGCATTTTCCGCAGGCTTTGCACTGTTCTTTATCCACTTTGGCAATTCCGTTTACAATATGGATGGCATCAAAGGGACATGCCTTAACGCAGCTTCCAAATCCCAGACATCCATAGACACAGCCTTTGGCTCCGCCTCCCGGAACAAAAGCCATCATTTCACAGTCTTCCACTCCTGTATAATCAAAGGTTTCCTGAGTCTTCTCACAGTCTCCGGCACATTTTACAAATGCAACCTGACGGACCGTCTCTGTCAGCTCTTCTCCCATAATTTCCGCAATGGCTTTCCCCACTGGTTCGCCGCCCACCGGACAGGCGTTACAGGGAGCCTCTCCCTTTGCAATAGCTGCCGCCAGACCGTCACAGCCGGCATATCCGCAGCCGCCGCAGTTATTTCCCGGCAGCATTTCCCGAACGGCGATTTCCCGTTCATCTACTTCAACGGCAAACTTTTTGCCGGCAATTCCCAGGAAAATCCCGATAAAGAGGCCTGTTCCTGCAACAATCACTGTTGCAATGATAATCGCTGTCATACTGTTCTCCTCCTTAAATTAATCCTGAAAATCCGAAAAAGGAAATAGCCATCAGTCCTGCAGTCAGCAAAACGATCGGAAATCCCTGGAATGCTTTCGGAATATCATTGTATTCGATTTTTTCCCGGATACCTGCCATAATCACAATGGAGATTGTGAAACCTACTGCAGTAGCCAGTCCGTTGATAGTTCCTTCCAGAATATTATAGCTGTCCTGAACATTGATGATTGCCACACCCAGTACGGCGCAGTTGGTGGTAATCAGAGGCAGGTAAACACCCAGACTCTTATAAAGGGCAGGCATGGATTTCTTTAAAAACATTTCCACAAACTGTACCAAAGCCGCAATGATCAGAATAAATACAATGGTCTGCAGATAAGACATACCGGCAGGCTCCAGTATCAGTAAATAAATCACACTGGTAACAAAGGAAGAAAGGGTGATAACGAAAATAACGGCTGCACCCATACCCGCTGCCGTATTAATTTTTTTAGAAACGCCAAGGAAGGGGCACAGTCCTAAAAACTGGCTCAGAACCACGTTGTTTACAAGGGCTGCTCCAATTCCAATCATTAATAATTCCTTCATGCCTTCTCTCCTCCTTTCCCGCTGCACATACTGTTATGACAGGAAACACAGCTTCCTGAACATTTGTCCGGGTTACTGGGATCAATTCCTCTTTTAGCCGCGCCCAGTTTAAATTTATTCTGCAATGCAGAAAGCATAGCCAGAACAAAGAACGCACCCGGAGCCAGTACAAAAATGGTAATCGGCTCATACCCCATGATTCCCTGGGCAGAGTCTGCCAGAGGCAAAAGCTGTTTGCCGAATAACTGGCCTGCTCCTAATAATTCCCGGACAGCGCCGATACAGGTAATACTCAGAGTAAATCCAAGACCCATGCCGATTCCGTCAAAGATGGAGGGAATCACGGGATTCTTTGAAGCGTAGGCTTCCGCACGTCCCAGAATAATACAGTTTACTACAATAAGCGGGATATAAATACCCAGAGCCGCATATAAAGAAGGAATAAACGCCTCCAGAAGAAACTGTACGATGGTAACAAAAGAAGCAACAATTACAATGAATGCAGGCATACGCACTTTATCCGGAATGATTTTCCGAAGCATGGAAATCATCATATTGGAAGCTGCCAGGATAACTGTCGTGGTCAGTCCCATACCGATTCCGTTTGTGGCAGATGTGGTGACTGCCAGGGTAGGACACATACCCAGCATTAAAACAAATGTGGGATTTTCTTTAATAATTCCGTTCTGTAACCGTTCCACAGGAGAATTCGTTTTCGCCATTACTGTGTTCCTCCTTTCTCATATGCAAACGCGGCAAGACCGGCGTTGACGCCGTTTGTCATGGCATTGGTCGTAATGGTAGCGCCGCTGATTGCATCGATTTGATTATCCTGGGTGGCGCCGTCCTTGGTGTATTCAAAAGCATCCGTCTGTACGCCGGCGAACTGAGACTTAAACTCCTCTGTATCCGCCTTCATGCCCAGTCCGGCTGTCTCGCTGATGGAAAGAATGGAAATTCCGTTCATGGTTCCGTCTTCCTGTACTCCCATGGCAAACTGAATATCTCCTCCATAGCCTTCCGAGGACGTCACAGTCATGACATAACCCAGAGTTTCCCCGGAAGCATCCTTTGCTTCCATAATTTCATCTATGGTCTGGGCCTCATATCCCTGAGCGTTTACATACTCCTGAAGATCCGTTTCCACAGAAACCCCTTCAAAGGAGTCCGCTTCCTCAAATACTGCCGCATAAGCCTCTTCTTTTGCCAATTGCTGCTGATGTGCAATGGGCTCCTCGGTAATATGGTTTACAAGCCCTAAAAGGAATCCTGAAACCAGGGTGATAACCGTCAGAATAATGGTGTCTTTCATAATTGTGTTTTTCATTTCTTCTTACCTCCTTTGCCGAATGCAGTAGGAAGTGTTACGCGTTCGATCAGCGGAACCAGAAGGTTACTGAAGATAATTGCGTAAGAAACGCCTTCCGCTGAACCGCCGAAAAGACGGAAAATCGCCGTTAATATACCAAGCACACATCCGTAAACAAGCTGCCCTTTTTTGGTAATGGGGGTCGTCACATAATCTGTGGCCATAAACCAGGCTCCCAGCATTAAACCGCCGCCGCACAGATGAGCCAGCAAAAACTGCCAGTCAAGAGTATGGCTTCCGACTAATTTATATAAAAGAATAAAAATGGAAAAACTGCCTATGTAAGTCAGCGGAACCCGAAGATCAATCACCTTCATCGCCAGCAGGAAAACAGCTCCGATCAGCAGGGCAATCACAGAAGTTTCTCCTATGGTTCCTTTAATATTACCCAGAAACATACTGGAAACATCCACTGCTTCGCCTGCTTTTAAAGCAGCCAGCGGCGTTGCTCCGGAAACCGTATCCACAATATTCTTTCCGGTAGTGGCGAAATTGGTCATTGGACCCGTAAAGGAAATCAGCAGAAAACATCTTCCTGCAAGAGCCGGGTTCATAAAGTTCTGGCCAAGTCCTCCGAAAAGCTGTTTTACCACAATAATAGCGAAGATGCTGCCCAGCGCCGGCATCCAAAGAGGAATCTGCGGGGGCATATTCAAAGCCAGAAGAAGTCCGGTTACAACGGCGCTGAAGTCCTTCACCGTTATCTTTTTATGCATAAAATACTCATAGACAAATTCGCTTCCCACGCTGGCTGCAACGGATATGAGAATCACCAGAAGCGCCCGCAGTCCAAAATTATAAATGCCGAATATGCTTGCAGGAAGCAAAGCCAGGACAACCATCTGCATAATCCGGCTGGTGGTCATCTTATCCCTTACATGAGGGTTGGATGACACGTGAAATTTCTCGTTCATGCTCTCTTTCCTCCCTATTATTTCTTTTTCCGCATGGCCAGAACCATTTTCCTCATAGATTTAATGGACTGGGTTAATGGCCGTTTCGCAGGACATATGTAACTGCAGCATCCGCACTCGCAGCACTCCATGCCGTCAAATTTCTGGAAGCTGTCCATATCTCCATGCATAGCAAAAGTAGCCAGACGTGAAGGAAGGACATGACCGGGACAGACAGAAACACATCTGCCGCAGTTAATGCAGGCAGTTTCCTCTGTTTTTGCCACCGGATCCTCCTGAAGACAGAGAACGGAAGAAGAAGTTTTCGCACAGGGTACATCCAGCTGATACAGTGCAAATCCCATCATAGGACCTCCGGAAATTACTTTCTGGGTATCACCCTTCAGTCCTCCTGCCGCTTCAATCAGCTCTCTGACATTGGTTCCTGTTCTCACCAGGAAATTCCCGGGATTCTCGATGCCGTCGCCTGTGACAGTAACAATTCTGTCCATTACGGGACGTCCCAGCATAACGGCTTCATAAATAGCTGTTACCGTATCCACATTATCTACTACACAGCCCACATCCGCAGGAAGCATAGAAGAATTTATTTCCCTGCCGGTAACCGCATAAATCAGTGTTCTCTCACCGCCCTGAGGATATTTCGTTTTCAGTTCTTTTACTTCAATACGGGACATTTTCTGAGTCAGTTCTTTCATTCTGGCGATACATTCCGGTTTGTTATCTTCTATACAGATACAGCCCCGGGCATGATCAAAAAGCTTCAGCATGATTTCCAGACCTTTCACCACTTTTTCCCCGTCATCCAGCATTCTGCGGTAATCACTGGTAAGATAAGGTTCGCATTCCGCCCCGTTGACCAGAACATACTCTATTTTCTCCGGTTCTTTCGGAGAAAGTTTCACATGGGTGGGAAATCCGGCGCCGCCCATTCCCACAACTCCGCCTTCTTTAATCCGTTCTAAAATTTCTTTCTTGGTAAGTGCATTCAGATCGGTAACCGGCTCATAAGAAACTTCCTCGTACTGACCGTCATTTTCAACAATAATCGCATCACATTTGCCCCCCTGTGCGGTTACACGGGGTTCTATTTTTTTCACTGTACCGGAAACAGAAGAATGGATAGGTGCAGAGACAAATCCGCCGGCTTCGGCGATTTTCTGCCCTGCTAAAACCCGATCTCCCTTTTTTACGATTGGACTGGCCGGAGCGCCGATATGCTGAGATAAAAGATATACCATCTCACCATGAGGCAGATATTCCTGCACCGGTTTGTCCTTCGATAGTTCTTTCCCTTCAAATGGATGGACTCCACCTTTAAAGGTCAAAACTCCCATAATATAATCCCTCCTTTATGTTTTATAAGCATTCGCCTTTTTAATACATTTCATTGTATTTTATTTGGATATATTTAATAATACATCTTTTTTTTAAGAAAATCACTATGTTTTTTGAAAGTTTTGGGATATAATTAAGAACAATCTAAGAAAGGTAAAAAATTATCATGATTGTTAAAAAAATATTGAGCCTTCCGTCAGCGAAAGAGAGCTTTTGGGACTTCTGGAAATCTGAAAATTGTACCAGGGATAACACCTTGTTTTTTGATATTGAGACTACCGGTCTGGCAAAAGAACACTGTCAGGTATATCTTATCGGCTGCCTTTCTTATGAGAAAGACAGCGGTACCTGTCTCCGCCAGTGGTTCTGCGAAGATCCTTCCCAGGAGCCAGAACTTCTGGAAACATTTCTGGATTATGCCGGGGACTATTCCACTTATGTTCACTTTAACGGTTCCCGTTTCGACATTCCTTTTCTGGAATACCGGTTTCGCAAATATCAGCTTCCCACCTGTTTTTCCGGAAAAAATTCTCTGGATCTTTACCTGAAAGCCAGACCTCTGAAAGAATTATTAAAGCTGCCCCGGCTTCGCCAGGTCAGTCTGGAATCCTTTTTATACCCGGATAAACACAGAAAAAACTGCAGCGGAAAAGACTGCATTTCTCTCTATAAAGCCTACCGGAAAAATCCCTGTTCCCAGGATTTGGAACTCCTTTTGGGCCACAACCAGGAAGACCTGGAAGGACTCTTTTCCCTGTCTCCTCTTCTTTCTTACTGCGCGTTTTTAGAGGGTGATTTTCAAATCCAAAGGGTAAATACAACCGACCGGGAACTGCTTCTTACCCTGGATCTTAAATATCCCCTTCCGGTTTTATTTTCCCATGGAGGAGACGGCTTTTACCTTACCGGACAGGAAAAAACACTTCGTCTGTCTATTACAATGAAAAATGGAAATCTCCGGCAGTTTTATTCTGATTATAAAAATTATTACTATCTCCCCGGAGAAGATACGGCAATTCATAAAAGCCTGGGTTCTTATCTGGATCCTGCTCTGCGTATTCCGGCCACTGTGCAAAACTGTTATACCTGGTTTCCCTGTACAGAACAGTTCCTAAGCAGCAGCGAAGAACTTCAACGCTATGTCCGGCACAATATTTTCTCCAGAATTTTACACCTTTCCTGAATCCTGAAGGAAATCCGTCGGATTTCCTATTACAAAATAAAATCCCCCAAAGCAGAATCTTTCACCTCTGCTTTGAGGGACATCTCTCAGGCCTTTCGGGCCTTTCTTTTGTTTTTATTCTTCGTCTGCAGCTTCTTCCTGTTCCGGAGCAGCTTCTTCTTTTGCCGGTTCCAGAGCTTTCATACTTAAGCTGATTTTCTTTTCTTCTCCGTTGAAATCAACCACTTTTGCTTCGATTTCCTGGCCGATAGATAATACATCTGCCGGTTTTTCCACGTGTTCTCTGGAAATCTGGGAAACGTGAAGAAGTGCGTCCACGCCCGGAGCAAGTTCTACGAAAGCGCCGAAGTCTGTCATACGGGCAACTTTTCCTGTTACCACATTGCCTGCAGCGAATTTCTCTGCTGCTGTCAGCCATGGATTCTCTTCCGGGAATTTCAGGCTTAAAGCAATTTTATCGCCGTTAATCTCTTTGATTAAGACTTTTACATTGTCCCCTACTTTGAAGAGATTTCTCGGATTGTCTACTCTTCCCCAGGACATTTCTGAAATATGCAGAAGTCCGTCTGCACCGCCCAGATCAATAAATACACCGAAATCGGTAATATTCTTAACAACGCCTTCAACGGTATCGCCGGCATGGATACGTTCCATTAATTCTTTCTGTTTTGCTTCTTTTTCTGCTACTAAAAGCTGTTTGCGGTTACCGATGATTCTTCTTCTGCGCGGATTAAACTCTGTAATCACGAATTCAATTTCCTGATTTGCGTATTTTGATAAATCTTTCTCATATACGTCAGATACCAGGCTGGCCGGAATAAATACTCTGGCTTCCTCGACAACAACGCTCAGACCGCCGTCTAATACCTGTTTTACAGGAGCTTTTAATACTTCCTGGTTTTCAAAGGCTTCTTCCAGACGTTTGTTGCCTTTCTCTGCCGCCAGTCTCTTATAGGTCAGCAGAACCTGTCCTTCTCCGTCGTTTACCTTGAGAACTTTCGCTTCCATGGTATCTCCCGGATGAACGCAGTCTGCAAGTACCAGGTTCTGGTCGTTGGAGTACTCGCTTTTTGTAATGATTCCGTCTGCTTTATAACCAATATTTAAAATGATTTCATCTTCCTTTACATCAATGACGGTTCCTTCTACAATTTCTCCGTTTCTGATGGTCTTCACCGAATCCTCTAGCATCTGTTCAAAACTTAATTCTGACATGTTCTTGAACCTCCTCAATAATTTTCTTTGGGGTTGACGCCCCTGCTGTAATACCTACACAACTACTGGATTGGAACATTTCAGAATCCAAGTCAACAAGTGTCTGTATGTGGTAAGTATTGTCACATTCATTTTTACATATTTCAAATAATTTCTGAGTGTTGGAACTGTTTCTTCCGCCGATTACCAGCATCGTATCCACCTTCTCAGCGATTGCTTTTGCTTCCTTCTGTCTCTGCTCAGTCGCATTGCAAATCGTATTTAAAACATTATTATCATAACTCTTTTTCCTTAGAATTTCAACTATATCTTTAAAATTGTTGTAATTAAATGTCGTCTGAGAAACAATACAAAAAGAAACGCCCTCTTTCAGTTCCAGATTTTGGGCCTCCTCTTTGTTTCGAATTACCGTACAGGAGGAAAAACACCAGCCACAGATTCCCTGCACCTCCGGATGGCTGGGATCTCCCACAATAATAATCTGCTTTCCCTTCTGACTTTCCTCCTCCACAATCCGGTGAATTTTCAAAACAAAGGGACAGGTTGCATCCACATAGGAAAGTCCCTGTTCTTCCAGTTGCCGGTACACCTTCTTTCCCACTCCGTGAGAACGAATTACAACGGTTCCCTCTGTAATCTTTTTCAGTTCCTCTTCCTTTTCAATAACTCTGACTCCCTTTTTTTCCAGATCAGAGACCACTTCTTCGTTATGAATAATAGGTCCCAGAGTATATATGGGAGTATCGCAGGATTCTGTCAGCTCGTATACGGTATTTACCGCCCGTTTTACTCCGAAACAAAAACCTGCGGAATCTGCTGTAATTACTCTCATTTCCAGCTCCTTATCCGACTTTTTCTTTACAGATTTCCAGAATTTTATCTAAAACCTGAGGAATCGTCATCTCTGAAGAGTCCACCAGAACTGCATCCTCCGCCTGACGCAGGGGGGAGACCGGACGGTTCATGTCCCTGTAGTCTCTGTCTTCGATATCTTTTTCTATTTCAGAAAGCTGACAGTCAATTCCCTTTTCCTTAAGCTCCTGATAACGGCGCAGCGCCCGGGTGTGAACGCTGGCGGTCAGATAGATCTTAACCTCCGCTTCCGGCAGCACTTTTGTACCAATATCCCGGCCGTCCATCACAACAGAATTCTTTCTTGCAAGTTCTCTCTGGGTTTCCAGCAGTTTTTCACGTACAAGAGGATGTGCAGAACTCAACGACGCCATTTTTCCGGTTTCTTCCGTCCGAAGAAGCCCTGTTATATCTTCCTGATTCAGATAAATCCGCTGCTCTTTCTCCTTATACGCAATGGAGATGTCTGCTTTTTCACAAACCTGTTTCACATCTTCTTCTTTTTCCGGATCCAGCCCGTTTCTCAGAAAGTAAACAGCAATTGCCCGGTACATGGCCCCTGTATCCACATATAAAAACGATAGTTTTTCTGCAACTTTCCTTGCAATTGTGCTCTTCCCCGCTCCTGCAGGTCCGTCGATTGCAATATTCATACCCATTGTAATACTCCCTTCTCGCTGGTTTTCAGGACAAAACTATCCCACCTGTGACCATAGTATATACCAAAGGGAACGTATGTACAAGAAAAAGTTCCTTTATTCCCTTTCGTTTCCTGCCGCCTGAGCTGCCAGATAAGCGGTGGACCAGGCGATCTGGAGGTTGAATCCACCTGTCACAGCATCTAAGTCCAGCACTTCGCCGATGAAGTACAGCCCCTGTACCTTCCTGGATTCCATAGTATGAGGATTCACTTCTTTTACTGATACGCCTCCTCTGGTAATGATGGCTTCTTTAAACTCCCCTCTTCCGGTAATGGTAAAAGGAAAGTGCTTCATCAGATGAATGAAACGGCTTCTCTCTTCTCTGGAGATGTCATGAATTTTTTTGTCCGGAGAACTTCCGCACAGTTCCAGAAATACAGGTGTCAGAGAGGCCGGGAATAAAACGCCAATCACATTTTTCAACTGTTTGTTTTTATTTCCTTCAAACTCTCTTAACAGCCTCTGATCAAGCTGTTCCGGAGACAGCGCCGGTTTCAGATCAAGCTCTGCTTTCAGTTCGCCCTTTTCCGTCTGATCCCCGATATAGGCACTGGCAGATAAAATCATGGGGCCTGTCACACCATAATGGGTAAACATCATTTCTCCGAAGTCCTGATAAACTTTCTTATTCCCCCGAAAGATGGTAAGCGATACATTTTTCAGAGACAGACCCTGCATCTGCGGTATATAGTCCTCTTTCGTAACCAGGGGTACCAGCGAGGGGGAACAGGGAGAAACTTTCATGCCGCAGCTTTTGGCAAAACGGTATCCGTCCCCGGTAGAACCTGTGGAAGGATAGGAAAGACCTCCCGTTGCAACGATTATCTGATCACAGAGGATTTCTTTTTTCCCTTCTTTTATCCGGATTCCTCTGACCCGTTCTTCCGATGCAATCAGAGACTCCACCTCCGTATTCAGATGCACGGTAACGCCGTATTTTTTCATCAGATTCTGCAGTCCCCGGATAATATCCGAGGAATGATCGGAACGGGGAAAAACACGGTTCCCTCTCTCTGTTTTCAGAGGAATACCTGCTTCCTTTTCAAAAAAATCCATTACATCCTGACTGTTAAAAGAATAAAAAGCGCTGTACAAAAATTTCGGATTTCGACACACAGCGTTAAAAAGCTCTTCTGTTTCACAGGCATTGGTCAGATTACAGCGTCCTTTTCCTGTAATATATAATTTTTTTCCCAGTTTTTCATTTTTCTCAAAAACCTGTACATGGTTTCCCTTTTTGGCAGCAAATACCGCCGCCATCATTCCGGCGGCTCCGCCTCCTATAATAATAATTTCAGACATCCTTTTACTCCTTCTTCGGGAAAGGAAAAAAATCCATTCCGTCTCTGTCAAATACCTGATATTTCTCTCTTACATACTCCATCTCTTCCAGCGTACGGGCAACTTTCTTTCTCTTTTTTCTGCAGATTTCCCGTGCCAGCAGATACATAAGACTCATGGGCGCCGCCAGAGAGTAGGGAGTCTGTGCCGCTCCAATTCCTGCGATTAATTTACAGGAAGAATACAAATGTATGGGAGCCATTGCATCATCAGAAATGGTAATTACCGAAGCTTTGCGTTCACTTGCAAATTCCAGCGCTTTTAAGGTACGTATGGAATAGGGAGGAAAGCTGATGCCAATGATTACGTCTCTTTCTCCAATGTGGAGCATCTGTTCCAGCAGTTCCCTGCTTCCGCTGGAATTAAGAAAATGGAGATTGTCGGAAACAAGGGCTAACTGGGAACTCAAAAAGGCAGCCATCGGCATGGAATCCCGCACACCCATAATATAAATATGCCTTGCCCGGCAGATCATCTGCACGGCCAGCATAAAGGCCCTCTTATCTAAATTCTCATAAGTAAGACGGATTTGTTCCATCTCTTCCTCCATTGTGATCTGCCATATATCTGCTTTCTTCACTATTTACTTCCAACTCCCTTCCCGTCTCAAAAAAACAGCAGACAGTTCGGTATATTTCCGGACCCGTCTGCTGTTTTTCCATGATTCAGCCAGAACAATTAAACGGGATAAGCTCCGTTTTCTTTGTCTGCCACTGTCTCATCAATCTTTGTTTCCTGTGCCTGACGATACTTGAAGAAATCAACTGCAACCTGCGGGAACAGAGCATAGGAAAGAACGTCTTCGTCCTGTTCCTTGTACTGTGCCATTTCACTTTCCAGAGTCTGCAGCTCGTCATCAATTAAGTCTGCCGGACGGCAGGTAATAACTTCCTGATCTCCAATACATTTTTTCTGTACTTCTTTATCGAATGGTTTTACTGTAGCGCCGTATTTTCCAAGAAGAATGTCTTTTGTCTCCTTTGTTACCATCTTATAGCGTTCTCCCATAAGAACGTTGAATACAGCCTGTGTACCAACAATCTGTGAAGAAGGAGTAACAAGCGGCGGCTCTCCCAAGTCTTTTCTTACACGGGGAACTTCTGCCAGCACGTCGTAGAACTTATCTTCTGCATGCTGTTCTTTTAACTGGGAAGTCAGGTTGGAAAGCATACCGCCCGGAACCTGATACAGTAAGGTTTTAATATCCACACCCAGGTTCTTCGGATTCAGAAGTCCGCTATCCAGAGCGTCATCACGGATCGGACGGAAGTAATCTGCGATTTCTGCCAGCAGATTCTGATCGAATCCGGTATCGTAAGGAGTTCCGCGGAATGTTTCTACCATAACCTCTGTAGCCGGCTGTGAAGTACCCAGAGCGAATGGAGACATTGCTGTGTCGATAATATCCACTCCTGCTTCTACTGCCTTCATATAAGTCATGGAAGCCACACCGGATGTATAATGAGTATGCAGATCAATCGGAATCTTAACCGTTTCTTTTAAGGCTTTTACCAGCTCGGTAGCCTTATAAGGAAGAAGAAGTCCTGCCATATCTTTAATACAGATAGAATCTGCTCCCATTTCCTCAATCTGTTTTGCCATTTTTGTCCAGTATTCCAGAGTATAGGCATCTCCCAGTGTATAGGAAAGAGCAACCTGAGCATGTGCCTTTTCTTTATTTGCCGCGGTAACTGCAGTCTGAAGGTTTCTCAGATCGTTTAAGCAGTCAAAAATACGGATAATGTCAATTCCATTTGCCACAGATTTCTGTACGAAGTATTCTACTACGTCATCTCCATAAGGACGGTAGCCCAGAATATTCTGTCCGCGGAATAACATCTGCAGTTTTGTGTTTTTAAATCCGTCGCGGAATTTACGAAGTCTTTCCCATGGATCTTCTTTCAGAAAACGAAGGGACGCGTCAAAAGTTGCTCCGCCCCAGCATTCTACTGCATGGTAGCCGACTTTATCCATTTTTTCCACGATGGGAAGCATCTGTTCTGTACTCATTCTGGTTGCGATCAGAGACTGATGTGCATCACGCAGAATGGTTTCCATAATTTTAATCGGTTTTTTATTTACTTCAGCCATAATTCTCTTCTCCTTTTATACTCCAAAGATTGCCATAAATGTTCCGGCTGCTACGGCAGTACCAATAACGCCCGCCACGTTTGGTCCCATTGCGTGCATCAGAAGGAAGTTGGTGGGATCCGCCTCCGCTCCGACTTTCTGAGATACACGGGCTGCCATCGGCACGGCAGATACGCCGGCTGAACCAATCAGAGGATTGATCTTACCACCGGACATTTTGCACATCAGTTTACCCAGCATAACGCCGCCGAAGGTACCAAATGCGAAAGCAACCAGACCTAAGGCTACGATTTTTAAAGTATCCAGGTTTAAGAAAGCTTCTGCACTTGTGGATGCGCCTACAGAAGTTCCAAGGAAGATAACAACGATATACATCATTGCATTGGACGCTGTCTCTGTCAGCTGTTTTACCACACCGCTTTCTCTGAACAGGTTACCCAGCATCAGCATACCTACAAGAGGTGCTGTGGTAGGAAGAATCAGACATACAACGATGGTAATTACTATGGGGAACAGGATTTTTTCCAGTTTGGAAACCGGACGAAGCTGTTCCATTTTAATTTTCCGTTCTTTTTCTGTTGTGCAGAGTTTCATGATCGGCGGCTGGATAATCGGAACCAGTGACATATAAGAATATGCCGCCACCGCAATCGGTCCCATTAAGGCAGACTGACCCAGTTTTCCTGCAAGGAAAATGGAAGTCGGACCATCGGCGCCTCCGATGATGGAAATCGCTGCGGCTGCCTTGCCGTTGAATCCCATGAAGATTGCCAGGAAATACGCCACATAAATACCAAGCTGTGCGGCTGCGCCCATCAGGAAACTTTTGGGGTTGGCAATCAGAGGACCGAAGTCTGTCATCGCACCTACACCCATGAAAATAAGGGATGGAAGGATACTCCATTCATCTAACAGGTAAAAATAATGTAAAAGTCCACCTACCCCGTTGGATGCCTCTTCCGGAGTAATCATAATGTCCGGGTAGATGTTGACCAAAAGCATACCAAATGCGATCGGAACCAGAAGAAGGGGCTCAAATCCCTTTTTAATCGCAAGATATAAGAATATACATGCCACCACAATCATCAGATAGTTGCCCCAGGTCAGATTGAAAAAGGCAGTCTGATGAATCAGGTTAGACAATGTTTCTGTTACATAAGTCATTTGACTACCTCCCGTATTAGTTCATTGTTGCTAAAGTATCTCCGTTTTCAACAGAGGCACCTTCTGCAACATCAATGCTTGCAATCGTACCGTCCTGAGGAGCAACAACTGGGATTTCCATCTTCATAGATTCCAGAATTACAATATTATCTCCTGCTTTTACTGCCTGTCCCACAGATGCCTCTACTTTTAATACCTTTCCTGGTACAGATGCGGCAACTTTCACTGCGCCTGCTCCTGCTGCGGCCTTTGGTGCGGCTGCCGGCTTCGGAGCGGCCTTCGGCGCTGCCTTTGGTGCGGCTTTCGGTGCGGAAACTGCTCCTGCTGCGGCTCCTGTTTCTTCTACCGTAACATCATATGCGACTCCATTTACAGTGATTGTATAGCTTTTCATATTAAAATCCTCCTAAAATTATACTTTTACCATTTTTTTCGGTTTACTTTTTTAATGGAACGAACAACGAATCCGTCCGGACTTGTTCCTTCCGCTGCTGCAATCGCCGCTGCAATTACTGCCACCAGTTCTGTATCGTCCTGAACTTCCTCTTCGGCTGCTTCGGCAGTCTCCTGTGCCGGAACAGTTACCGGAGTTAAATCTTCCTCCGTCTCTTTGCTCTTCTTATCCAGAAGCTTCGGAACAAACCGGAACAGGGAAATGACAAAGCTGAGGAAAATCAGCATGATAAATACGACTCCAAGCCCCATCACTGTATTCAGCGCTGCTCTCTGCATATTCACAGCCAGAGAATACTGAATGTCCATACTCATCCCTGTGGGAACTCCTGTCTCATCAAATGTATAAACAAAGTTCGCATCTGCTTTTTCAAATTCAGAGGGAATGGTTACAGTATAAACCTCATCGTCATATTCTACCTGAGCCTCTTCTGAAGAAACGAAACTGCCCAGCTCTTCCTTTGAAGTTTCCCATGCTTCCATGGCCTGAACGGTAAAATCATCTGTAGATTCTTTATAACTTTCAATCTCTTCATCCGTAAGAACTACAATGGTATCAGTAAGCCCCTCTGCGGTTGTTACTGCCTGCTGGGAAAGCAGTTCGTCCCCTTTGTTCTCTGTATCTTCTTTCTGTCCTGCACATGCGCTCAGAGAAAGGACGCTGACTCCTATCACCAGCATACTCATTATTTTTTTCATTCTATGCTTCATCTGCTTCACCTCGCTTAGACCGTACCATGTTTTTTGCTCGGACGTTCTTCTCTCTTTGTGAACAGCATTTCAAAAGCGCCAATGACATATTTTCTGGTGTCTTCCGGTGCAATAATGGTATCCACGTATCCTCTTGCCGCTGCAGAATCCACATTTGACTGAAGCGCTGCATATTCCTGTGCTTTTTCTGTCAGATCTGCCGCGCCGGCATCAGGATACATAATCTTTGCAGCAAGAGAGGCATCCATCATGCCAATCTCTGCGTTCGGCCAGGCGTATACCATATCTGCTCCCACTGCTTTGCTGTTCATAGCCACATAAGCATTTCCATATGCCTTTCCAATGATTACATTTACTTTTGGCACGGTAGCGTCTGCAAATGCATGAATCATTTCTCCGACAGCCTTCGCCATAGTCTTTTCTGCACATTTCGTAGCGGCAAAGCCTGTAACATTTGTAAGGGTAAGTACCGGAATGGAGAATGCGTCGCAGAATTTAACAAGGGCTGCCGCTTTTCTCGCTCCTCTGGAAGAAATAACCGTATCAAAGGATTCTACCTTTTCTCCGTCTTCATTATAAATTTCACTTCTGTTTGCAATGGCTCCCACGGTTACGCCGTTTAAGCGGAGGAAACCAACTGCCATATCTTTTCCGTAATCTGCTTTAATTTCAAAGAAATCCTGTCCGTCTGCAATCTGAGCCAGAGCCAGTCCTGTATCTGTTGCACAGGCTTCCATTGCCTCGCAGCTTCTGTTCAAGTCGTCATTGCATTCTTCATAGGAATCATTGTCTTCGTTATTTGAAGGAAGAAGGCAGACAAGTTCGCGGATTTTTCCAAGAACCTCTTCTTCTGTTCCCACTGCGTCTACCAGACCTGTCTCTTCACTCTGGAATTTTGCTGAAGCTGTATCGCATTTGGAAACTTCATTGCCTGCAAGCGCATTTGGAGTGTTGACAAACAGTTTGCCTTTTCCTTCAGCCAGGAATGTAAAGTCTGTCAGTGCAGGAAAGAATGCCATACCGCCTCCGCAGGTTCCGAAAATTCCCGTAATCTGAGGGATTACTCCGGAAGCCATAGTCTGCTTCATATAAATTTCTCCAAATGCATGGAGTGCATCCGTTGCTTCCTCCAGACGAATTCCGGCACAATCCAAAAGGCCAATTACCGGTGCTCCTGTTTTCAGCGCCAAGTCGTAAAGATTGGAAATCTTTCTGGCATGCATTTCTCCGACGGTTCCATTTAACACAGAAACATCCTGGCTGTATACATACACTAAATTTCCATCAATTACGCCATATCCGGTGATGACACCGTCGGATGGCTGTTTCTTTCCAGTTAAATTAAAATCGGTATTTCTCGCTGTTACACGGCCGCCGATTTCAACGAAACTGTTCTCGTCAAGCAAAGAAGTAATTCTTGTGCCCGCTAAACTTTGTGTTGCGTTACTCATTCTATTTTGCCCTCCATTTTATAAAAATTTAAAGTATATCAAACCTACACTGTCTATAATTGTACCTTTTTTAACAAGTTTTTTCAATACTTTTTGTTGATTTATGTTAATTATTTAACCCTCACCCTCATTTTACCGAAAAAATTAAAAAGCAAAAACAGCCGCTGCAGAACCTGCAGTGACTGTCTTTACTGATTCAGTGAAAAAAGTCCCGGAAAACTTTATTTACACACCAGAGATAATTTCGTTTTTCCACCTTCTCTTCTGATATAATGTCATAGGAACAAATCCTGCTTCCGTTTAGATAATATCGAATCTCCCCCACCTTTTCTCCCGCTTTAACCGGGGCCTCAAGCTTCTTGGGAATCTCCGTTTTTATCTGAATGGTTTCATCTTTTCGAAGAAGTATCTTTCTCTCTTTTTCCTCCCTGCTGCAGGGGCAGGCCAGAGGCGTGCGGGCGGTGTCAGTCAGAATTTCGCTCTCTGGAATTCCTTCCTCCACTTCCAGCGAAGGCAAATCCGGTTCTTCCCAGATGGTCCTGTACTGATAATTATCCAGTCCGTATTCTAAAAGCTTTTTCGTATCTGACCATTTGTAAGTCTTATTTCCGGGCCATCCGCATCCCAGCAGGGCAACGATAAAAGTTCTGCCATCCTGTCTGCAGGCACAGACATAGCAGTATCCTGCATCTCCGGTAAAGCCTGTCTTTCCGGAAAGCATTCCGTCCATCATATCCAGAAACGCATTGGTATTGGTTACCGTATATACCCGTTTTTTCTCAATATCAGTAAAACGGTAGGATCTTGTCTGGGTAATCTTTAAAAAGGTTTCGTTTTCAATGGCATATCTCATAATCAGCGCCAGATCCCTGGCCGTTGTGCCATGGACGCCTCCTGCGTCCCGGGAGTCCAGGCCGTTGGGCGTGACAAAATGGGTGTCTCTGCACCCAAGTTCCTTTGCTTTTTGATTCATCATTTCTGCAAAGTTTTCCACAGTACCTCCAATGTGTTCTGCAATTGCCACAGCCGTATCATTGTGACTTTTCAGCATAAGAGAATACAGAAGATCTTCCATGTAAAACTTTTCTCCCTCCTGCATATTCAGCTGGACATCCGGCTGAGCTGCCGCGTTGGAAGATGCGGTTACAATTTCATCGCCTTTTGAATTCTCCAGAGCCAGAATACAGGTCATAACTTTTGTAGTGCTGGCGTTGGGACGAAAGATATAGCCATCCTTTTCAAATAGTACACGACCGCTGTCCCCGTCCATCAGCACTGCCGACATGGCATACAGTCCCTGCGGTTCTTCCTGAACCTGGCTGGCTATGAACGGTACCAGATGGCTTTCCTCTGCCTGCACGGGGCCGGTCCATAAAAGCGCCCCTGCAGCAATAGCCAGAAACAGATATTTCCAGAAGCCCTTTAATACTGTCAGATGTCTCCGCCTCCTCCCTCTTTGCTGTATGATTTATATATATGTTTGCGTAAAGTGAAAAATTCGTGTATGATAGAAGTCGAGGTGAAAATGATATGAAAAAGAAACAAGAAGAATGTGAAATCTGTTCAGAGATTCACTGTCATGATTATATTCAGAGAAACGTGATTCCGGATTCGGAAGTTCTCCAGGATCTGGCCGACCTCTTCAAAATTTTCGGAGATCCGACCAGAATCCGTATTTTATATGCCTTATCTGCCAGAGAACTGTGCGTCTGCGACATCGCCCAGCTTTTAGACATGTCCCAGAGCGCTATTTCCCATCAGCTTCGGGTATTAAAGCAGAGCCGGCTGGTGAAATTCCGCCGGGAGGGAAAAACGGTTTTCTATTCCCTTGCAGACGATCATGTCTCCACCATTCTCCAGCAGGGAATTAACCATGTAACCGAGTAAACGGTTTAATTTCCATTATAGTCCAGGTTCATTCTTTCCGGAAGAGGGCCTGGAGTCTTCCACTGCCCCGCCAGTTTTTCCAGATATTGGGGGGCTTCTTTTCTCGCCTGCTGATAAAGTCTTTCCAGTTCCCTCAGATGAGGAAGGCAGGCTTTATCGCAAGACTCTTTCATTAAATGTTCCCCCAGGGAAGGATGTTTTAATAATTTCAGAAGAGGTACCAGAACAGCTCTTTTTCGTCCACCGTCATCATAGACCATAAAATTGGTATAACGTTTCATGAGTTTTAAACACTTTAAAATCTTCCCCGTGCTTACCTGAGGAATTCCTTTATGAATCACAGCCGCATAGGAATGCCGGGGCCGGATACAGCAGGAAGGGTAGTAACGATAGGGGTTCTTCCCGGTTTTCAGCATCAGCATACGATCCAGTTCCTTTTCAATAACGGTATGGGAAACCTCCTCTTTCACCGAATTAATGTAGGGATGACAGGTGGAATCCAGCAGATGATGACAGGCGAATCCCAGAAGATAGGCAAACAGGGCTTCATCCTTTGTTTCTCTGGCCTTTTCCATTGTCTCCTGAAAAAAGGCGGCTGCCGGCTGACGGTGCATCCGGGAACCCAGCCGGTTGACTCTGTTTTTCCACAGATGATAGTAAAATAAAATATCCGGTCCGTGAAGTCCGATCCGGTATAAATCACCATGACGGCGGATAATCTTTCTTAATTTGGGATCGAGAGACCGGTAAACTTCCTTTCCGAACAAATCATGGGTGTATGTGGTAGGCATGTTCTTCCTCCTTTAGCTGTTTTCCGTAATAGACTGAATCTCCTCTTCTGCTTCTGCCTTAAAGTCCTCCATCTGTACCGGATTCACCGAAGGCAGCTCTTCCAGGGAACGGACCCCGAATACCCGTAAAAATTCTTCTGTAGTGCCAAACAAAATAGGTCTTCCGGGAGCGTCCAGACGTCCAAGTTCCGTTACCAGCCGATATTCAATCAGCTTATTTACTGCATGATCGCATTTTACTCCCCGGATTTTATCTATCTCCGCCTTTGTTACCGGCTGCTTATAGGCAATAATAGAAAGGGTTTCCAGCATAACGTCTGTCAGTACCGGTTTTTTCGGCTGCATGGCAATTTTAATCAGGTACTGATAATATTCCTTCTTCGTACACATCTGAAAGGAATTCTCTATCTCAATGATCTGTATACCCCGATCTTTCTCTCTGTAAAAGTCCATCATCCGATGAATCATCTTTCTGGTGGTTTCTGTATCCTGCTCCAGCGCTTTTGCAATCTGGGCAAGTTCTACGGAATCTCCCATCGTAAACAGGATAGCCTCAATAGCTGCCTGCATTTCCTTAATTTCCATAATTCTCCTCTTCCTCCTGCAGCCCCGCAGTATAATCTACCGTCTCTATCTGTATCTCGTCGAATAAATGCTCCTGCATGATACGAATAGCTCCCATCTTCATCAGCTCCAGAATCGCCAGAAAGGTTACCACAATCTGGGTTTTACTTGCCTGGGCCTTTAAAAGGGTCCGAAACCGGAAAAACCGGTGTTCTTTGGCATATTGGCGCACATCCTGCATTTTATCCGGCAGATTGACTTCTTCTTTTTCAATTTTTCCGAATTTGCTCCGGATAGGATCCACCTTTTCTTCCTGCCGTTTCAATATAGACTGAAAGACCTGGTTTAACCGCTGCAGCGTCATCCCTTCCAAAAGAGCCTTCGGATCTGCCGGTTCCCGGTAAGAGAGTACTTCTTTGGGAACAGACGGAGTTTTATAAAAGACAGAGGAAGATTCTTCCATCCTGTCCCTCAGCTCGTAAGACATATATTTATACATTTTATATTCCAGCAGACGTTCCACCAGTTCGGCTCTGGGATCTTCTTCCTCTCCCTCTTCTGTAACTTCTTTGGGCAGAAGCATTCTGCACTTAATGTCGATTAAGGTAGCCGCCATAACCATAAACTCACTCATGATTCCCAGATCTTCTGTTTCCATGGAGTGAATGTATTCCATATACTGATCCGTAATTTCCACAATAGGAATATCGTAAATATCAATTTTATTTTTATCAATTAAATGAAGGAGCAAATCCAGGGGTCCTTCAAACACAGGTAATTTTACAGGAATTGCCATAAGTCTCCTCTTTTACTGTTTCATGTTGGATGTTTTTTCCGGATAAATATCTATCTGCAGCAGCTCTCTCGGATTGTGAATCCGCACGGGAATCGTATGTTCCCCGATTCCGGCGCTTACCAGCAAATGGGAATCTCCCCGGTGGAAATCCCCGCAGCAGTAAGAGGGCAAAAGCTGAAACTGGGGAGAAATAAGGCCTGTCCTCTTCCCAAAGCGAATCATTCCCCCGTGATAATGGCCGCAAATGGTCAGTTGTGCTCCCCAGTCAAAATAGGTCCGTCCGTACCTTGGATTATGGGCCAGCAAAATGTGATAAGCATCCTCCTCCGGTTTTCCAATCAGATCCTCCATATGTTCCAGAGTCAGATCCGGAGTCCGGGGTTTGCCGTAATACTCATGTTCCAGTTCCAGACCGTGTACCACGAAACTGGTCTCCCGTACCTGGAACTCACACCAGGAGTTGTGCAGAAATATCACTCCCGTATCCTGGAGCGCATCTTCATATTCCAGATATATTTTCCGGTACTGAGGATTCAGAATCATACTGTATTCATGATTTCCCAGGGCATACCAGACAGGAAATTCCTTCGCCAGCCGGCTCAGTAAATCCCGGGCAGTCTCCATGGTCTTCTGATCTTCCCTTACAAACATATCCCCCGCCACAAAGATTCCGTCCGGACAGCATTTCTGTATCTGCCCGATTAAGCGGCTGTTCTGCTCTCCAAAAGAAAGGCCGTGCAGATCGCTGAAAGCGCAGAATCTGACACGCCCTGTTTCCTCTTTTATTTTTTTTGACGGATAACGATAATTCCTGACTTTAAATTTTTTCATAAAACTCCCTCGTATCCCCTGTCTGAATTTCTTTGGGTAGTATAGCACGAAACCGCTTTTTTGAAAAGCTAATCCTGATGATGCTTAAAACGCATCATCATTTCCTTGGTCAGGCTGATATTCTCCCCCTCATCGGGTATTTCTTCCCGGTTTCGCCATTCCCCCACAGAAAGTTCCTGCCGATCCAGGGTAATTGTAGCGTCCCCGTCCAAATCACAGTAAAATCCCATCAGCAGCGTATCCGTAAACGACCAGGGCTGACTTTTATAGAATTTCAGGTTTTTTACCTTTAAACCTACTTCTTCCATCACTTCCCGGCGTACGGTATCTTCCACCGATTCACCGATTTCAGAAAATCCGGCAATCAGCGCGTACCTTTTATATTCTCTTCCCTCATACTTAGTAAGAAGAAGCTGATCCTGATTCCGCACGGCTACAATCACCGCCGGAGAAATTTTTGGATATTCAGTATGTCTGCAGTTTTCGCAGTACAGCATTCTTTCTTTATCAGATTTTTTCATGGGACTTCCACATTTTCCGCAGAATGTATGGCTCTGGTACCAGCGGGCCAGCTGGGAGCCTGTTACCCCTGCAAAAGCCAGGTGGCCGGGGACTGCCGTACGCAGTCTGGAAAGAGGCACATAGGAATAGCCGGGAAAGGTTTCTTCTTTCAGCTCCTTTGCCAGGTAAAAGGCCGTTTCATCAATGGTAAAAAGATAGGTCAGAGCCTCTCGTTTCCCCTCCCCATACTCTTTGACCGGAAGGAATTGTATGGTATCCTGATTTTCTTTCAGAAAAACCGTTCTTTCCCCATATCCCAGTACCAGGTCGTCGTCTTTCGCTTCTCTTGGCAGATATTCATTATGATATGTATGCGGTGCAATATCCTGAATCATAGTTCGCTCCTTTATTCTTCCTTATGCCGGCGTCCCGTTTTTTGCCGGACCGCCGGCGGTTTTCTCATTAAAACAGTTCCTCTGCCGCTTTTTTCAGACAGTCGAAAAATCCGGCTTCTTTCACATCTTCTGAAAAAAGTACAGGCATTTCTCCGATGACTTCCCCATCCAGATAGTAAACAGCTTTGCCTGCTGTTTCTCCCTTTTTTACAGGAGCTTCTGTTTCCTCCGGCAAAGTTACTTCTTTCGTAATTCCCTCCAGAGAAGCTCCGTTGGTATCCAGATAGGTAAAACTGCCCTTATATTCACAGGAAACTTCTTCCCGGACGCCGCCCTTCACCGGTATTTCCGGAAGGGTTTCTTTATTCTCATCCTGGTAGATTCTGCATTTGGAAAAGCCCAGATTCAGCATAGCCGCCGCATCTTTGAAACGTACCTTATAGTCCGGAGCGGCCATTACCACACTGATCAGGGTGATCCCATCTCTCTGGGCCACAGCAGAAACACAGTATTTGGCAATGCTGGTGCTTCCCGTTTTTAATCCTACGCATCCTTCGTAGCTTCGTATCAGCTTATTGGTATTTGTCAGTCCGAATTCACTTTCCCCCTGTCTGGTAACATGAGTCATGGTATCCATCCAGACAGAGGAATATTCCAGGATTTTGGGATAGCGGGTCACCAGCTCCCTGGACATTAACGCCACATCGTAAGCTGTGGTATAGTGGTTTTCAGATTCTGTAAGTCCGCAGCAGTCCTCAAAATGCGTATTCTCCATCCCCAGTTCTTTGGCTCTGGCATTCATCTTTTTTACAAACTCCTGCTCGCTGCCTGCCAGATGTTCCGCCATGGCCACGCTGGCGTCGTTTCCGGATGCGATAACAATGCATTTAATCAGGGTTTCTACTGTCTGCTGCTCTCCTTCTTCCAGAAAGACCTGGGAACCGCCCATGGATTTTGCATAGGCGCTTGTAGTTACCAGATCATCCATATGTACGCTTCCTTCCTCAAGGGCATCAAAAATCAGAATCAGAGTCATGATCTTAGTAATGCTTGCCGGACTTCTTTGGGTATCTTTTTCTTTTTCGTAAATCACCTGACCGGTGGACGCCTCCATCAAGACACCATAAGGGGCTTCGATCAGGGAATCGGCTGAGACATCCGTCCTTTCCTGTGGCTGAGCCAGCGCCACACAGGGGTGCCAGATTACGGACAAAAAAAAGAAGAAGCACAGGGCTGGCAGAAAGCTTCTTTTTTGTAATGTCTTTTTTTCCATTTCTTATTCTCCCAGATAGATTTTCCTATTTCTATTCTAGGCATCTCTCTGGGAAAATATGTCACTTATTCAGAAATTCTATAACATCGGTGCAAACAGCCGCAGAACGCTTTGGGCTGCACGTACTGCAAGGGGGCGTTCTTTACAGAACTCCAGGCTGACCGATTTGCAGTACGGAAGGGTTTTAATAAAATCCTCTTTAATATCTTTTACCGCACAGTTATGGTACATCCAGACTGCATTCTCAAAATGCAGGTACAGGCTGCGGTAATCCATGTTAATGGTTCCCACTACAGCTACTTCATCATCACTGACAAAGGATTTTGCATGAAGGAATCCCGGCTGGTATTCATAGATTTTTACCCCTGCCTCCAGAAGCTGTTCATAATAAGAACGGGTCAGCAAAAAGACAATTTTTTTATCCGGAATTCCCGGGGTCATAATTCTTACATCAATTCCACTTTTGGCCGCCAGACATAAGGCTGTCATCATCTCATTGTCGATAATTAAATAAGGGGTAAAAATATAAACGTATTTTTTCGCCCGGTTGATAATATGCAGATACGTATTTTCTCCCACAATTTCCGAATCCAGAGGGGTATCACAGTAAGGCTGTACAAAACCGTCGCCGGGAAATTCCTCCGGATGATAAGCATGAGGCAGATATTTCTCATAAGGGATCTCGCCGGTTTCTTTTTTTACCACGTTCCACATGTGCAGGAACATGGCCGTCAGATTCCAGACGCCTTCGCCTTTTAACATCACCCCGGTGTCTTTCCAGTGTCCGAAACGAATCTTCTGATTGATGTATTCATCCGCCAGATTGATTCCTCCGGTAAATCCGGTATGCCCGTCAATTACACAGATCTTCCTGTGATCCCGGTTATTATACAGAATACTCAAAAACGGCCGGAAAGGATTAAATACGGCGCAGCGAATTCCCTTCTTTTCCAGAAACTTATAGTATTGATGGGGAAGGGTCATAAGGCATCCGAAATCATCGTAAATCAGACGCACGTCTACGCCCTCTGCCGCTTTTCTCTCCAGTATTTCAAGAATCGTCCTCCACATTACCCCGTCGTTGATAATAAAATATTCAATAAAAATGAAATGACGGGCGCTCTCCAGCTCTTTTACAAGGATGGGAAACATATCGTCTCCCACACTGTAATAATCCGCTATTGTATGTTCATGCAGCGGATAACGGGAAAAATTAGTAATGTAAGAAGATTCACAGGACACCGAAGGATCCATCAGGCGGATTTTCAAACGGGCTGTTTCATCTTCTTTCAGATAGGTTCTGCTTTTATCCAGAACTGCATCAAAATGGCTCTGCATGGTCTTCGCCACTCTGGATTTTCCAAACAGAATATAAAACAACAGGCCGAAAATCGGGATTTCCAGAATGACAATTGTCCAGGCCAGTTTATAGGATGGATTTATCTTATTGTTCACAATCCAGAGAACCATAAGAAAGCTCAGGATACTGATACCGACGGAAACATACTTGGAATAATTATTCAGTCTCCATACCATCAGAGAAATCCAGCCCAGCTGTATCAGCATGGCAAGGGCAATATAAAAAATACGGTTAAATAAAATTTTTGACAGCATTTTCAGTATTTTAATCAAAACAGTTTCCTTTCCGCCTCAAAAACAGGGATTAACTTTAAAAAATCCCTGGCCGTTGGGTCAGGGATTTTTTGCGCACAATTAGTTATATTTACGTTTTCTTGCGGCTTCAGATTTCTTTTTACGACGAACGCTTGGTTTCTCGTAATGCTCTCTCTTGCGGATTTCCTGCTGAATGCCTGCTTTGGCACAGCTTCTCTTAAATCTGCGAAGAGCGCTATCTAAAGTCTCATTCTCTTTTACGATTACATTTGACATAGACTCACACCTAACCTCCCTCCAGTTGTAGATTGTGCTTAAATACAACTGTCTGGGTATTTTTCTTGCACATCTAAGATTATAGCACATATTTTTTTTACGTCAATATTTTTCCTGACATTCCGATAGGTTTTTCTCGCTTTTTTTCAGAAACACCCTTTTCTCAGGCTAATTGCTCTGCTAAAACTTCTTTGGCTTTTTTCAGTGCATCCTCAATTGCAGCCGGGTTTTTCCCGCCTGCCTGAGCCATATTCGGACGTCCTCCGCCGCCTCCGCCGACAACGGCTGCGGCCGCTTTTACTACATTTCCTGCATGCGCTCCGGCTTTTACCGCTTCATCAGCAGCCATAACCAGCAGATTCACCTTTCCGTTGGCAGCAGAAGCCAGGATAATTACACCTTGGCTGACTTTCTCCTTTAACTGGTCGCCCAGTTCCCTGAGACCATTCATATCCACGTTTTCCAGTTTTGCTGCCAGGACGCTTCTTCCCTGGATTTCTTCCACCTGGCTGGAAATATCCCCCAGAGACTCTTTTGCCATCTTACTCTTCAGGGATTCATTTTCGCTTTGGAGCTGTTTGATTTCATTCTGAAGATGACGGATCTTCTCCGGAAGTTCTTCTGCCGAAGCTTTTACCTCTTTTGCTGCCCGGCGAAGAAGACCTTCCATATTTTTATAATAAGCAAGAACCCCGTTTCCTGTTAATGCTTCGATACGACGAACGCCTGCGGCTATTCCGGATTCCGATACGATTTTAAATAACATCACATTTCCGGTGTTGGCAACATGGGTTCCTCCGCACAGCTCTTTAGAGAAATCACCCATAGAGACCACACGCACTTCTTCTGCATACTTCTCGCCGAATAAAGCCATAGCCCCTGTCTTCTTGGCTTCTTCAATATTCATAATTTCCGTTTTTACCGGAATGGATTCCTGAATTTTTTCATTTACCAGATCTTCCACCTTCTGAAGTTCTTCCGGCGTCATAGCCTGGAAATGAGCGAAGTCAAAACGCAGTCTGTCCGGAGTAACCAGAGAACCTTTCTGTTCCACATGAGAACCCAGAACCGTCTTTAAGGCTTTCTGAAGCAGATGGGTCGCACTGTGGTTTTTCTCCGTATCTTTTCTTCCCTGCTCGTTTACCTGCAGGTTCACGCAGTCGCCGGTTTTAATCATACCGGATACCATATGTCCCACATGTCCGTATTTTCCGCCCAGCAGTTTAATCGTAGCTTCTACTTCAAAGACGCCCCCGGCAGTTTCAATCCGGCCGGTATCTCCTTCCTGTCCGCCCATAGTAGCATAAAATGGGGTTTTCTCTACAAAGATGGTTCCCTTCTGTCCGTCTGTAAGAGCGTCCACAATCTCTGTCTCTGTGGTCAGTACAGTTACTTCCGACTGGTAAGATAAGTGATCGTAGCCTGTAAATTCTGTAGTCACAGACGGATCGATCTCATCATATACGGTTGCATCAGCGCCCATGTAATTGGTTTCGCCTCTGGCTGTACGGCCTTTCTTCCTCTGCTCTTCCATTTCCTTCTGGAATTCTTCTTCATCAATGGTATATCCCTGCTCTTCCAGAATCTCCTTTGTCAGATCCAGGGGGAATCCATAGGTGTCATAAAGTTTGAAAGCATCCGCACCTGCCATAACCGTCTTCCGGGCCTTTTTCATTTCTTCCTGCATTTCACTCAGAATACGAAGCCCCTGATCAATGGTTTTATTAAACTGGTTTTCTTCATTGGTAAGAACTTTAAAGATAAATTCCTTCTTTTCTTCTAATTCCGGATAACCGTCTCTGGAATCCTCAATTACTTTGGCGCTGAGTCTGGCAAGGAAGCTTCCCTCGATGCCCAGCAGGCGTCCATGGCGGGCTGCCCGGCGGATCAGACGGCGCAGAACATATCCCCGGCCTTCATTTGTAGGCATAATTCCGTCGGAAATCATAAAGGTGGCAGAACGGATATGATCCGTAATCAGACGGATAGAAATATCATCTGTCTCCTTTTCTCCGTAAGTCTTCTGAGCCAGCTCAGAAACCAGGTTCCGAAGGGCGCAGATGGTATCTACATCGAAGATGGAGTCCACATCCTGAACCACTACAGCCAGTCTTTCCAGGCCCATTCCGGTATCAATATTCTTTTGGTCAAGTTCTGTGTAATGTCCTTCCCCGTCATTGTCAAACTGGGTAAATACGTTGTTCCAGACTTCCATATAGCGGTCGCAGTCACAGCCTACCTGACAGTCCGGCTTGCCGCAGCCGTATTTTTCTCCCCGATCATAATAAATTTCGGAACAGGGTCCGCAGGGACCTGCCCCGTGCTCCCAGAAATTGTCTTCTTTTCCGAAACGGTAAATACGTTCTGCCGGAATCTTCTGCTGCTTATTCCAAATCTCGAAAGCCTCTTCATCGTCCAGATAAATAGACGGATACAGACGATCCGGATCCAGTCCGATGACTTCTGTCAGAAACTCCCAGGACCAGGCAATGGCTTCTTTCTTAAAATAATCTCCGAAAGAGAAGTTTCCCAGCATTTCGAAAAAGGTACCGTGACGGGCTGTTTTTCCCACATTTTCAATATCACCCGTACGAATACACTTCTGGCAGGTGGTCACTCTTTTTCTGGGCGGAATCTCAGCCCCTGTAAAATAAGGTTTCAGAGGCGCCATTCCTGAATTGATCAAAAGCAGGCTCTTATCATTGTGCGGGACAAGAGAAAAGCTTTTCATAGCCAGATGTCCCTTGCTCTCAAAAAATTCCAGGAACATTTTCCGAAGTTCATTTACTCCATATTTCTCCAACTCTATTTCCTCCTAAACTGAAAATTCATTCTTCCACAATAATTTTTATCATAGCACAATTCATTATTTCAGGCAAATTTTATGGAATTTTTTCTTTCCTCTTTTTAAGATCAGCCCTTCTTCCGGGATATTTTCCTTTGCAACTGCATGATACACATCGGTGACCTTCTCTCCGTCAAGGGAAACGCCGCCCTGCTCGATGGCTCTTCTTCCCTCGGAACGGCTGGTCACCAGTTTCGTTTTTACCAGCAGGGAAATTACGTCAATGGAGCCGTCCCGGAAGTCTTCCTCTTCTAATTCTGTAGTCGGCATATTGGCCGTATCTCCGTTGGCAGAAAACAGAGCCTTGGCTCCTTCCTGCGCTTTCTTCGCCTCTTCCTCTCCGTGTACCAGGGAAGTTAATTCATAAGCCAGTATCTCTTTGGCCTGATTTAACTGGCTTCCTTCCCATTTTTCCATTTCCTCAATCTGTTCCAGAGGAAGGAAGGTAAGCATCCGCAGACATTTCAGTACGTCTGCATCTCCTACGTTTCTCCAGTACTGATAGAAATCAAAGGGGGATGTCTTATTGGGATCCAACCATACGGCTCCGGACTGAGTTTTTCCCATTTTCTTTCCTTCTGAATTTAATAACAGGGTGATGGTCATGGCATAGGCGTCTTTGTTTAATTTTCTGCGGATTAATTCCGTTCCGCCCAGCATGTTGCTCCACTGGTCGTCGCCGCCGAACTGCATATTGCAGCCGTATTTCTGATACAGCATGTAGAAGTCGTAACTCTGCATAATCATATAGTTGAATTCCAGGAAACTTAACCCTTTTTCCATTCTCTGTTTGTAGCACTCTGCACGAAGCATATTATTCACAGAGAAACAGTGTCCCACTTCTCTTAAAAGTTCCACATAATTTAACTGCAGAAGCCATTCCGCATTATTTACCATCAGCGCTTTTCCTTCGGAAAAATCAATAAAGCGGCTCATCTGCTCTTTAAAGCAGTCGCAGTTATGCTGAATCTCTTCCGGGGTCATCATGGAGCGCATATCGCTTCTTCCAGAAGGATCACCGATGTATCCGGTGCCTCCGCCTAAAAGGGCGATTGGCTTATTTCCTGCCATCTGTAAACGTTTCATCAGACACAGGGCCATAAAATGTCCCACATGAAGGCTGTCCGCCGTAGGATCAAATCCAATATAAAAAGTCGCCTTTCCCGCATTTACCAGTTCCTTAATTTCTTCTTCATCCGTTACCTGAGCAATCAGGCCTCTGGCCTTTAATTCTTCCCAAACTGTCACTTTTCTTTCCTCCTGTATAATAATCAAGCCCGGCTCTGTCCCTTAGGACGAGAGCCGGGCCCGTGTTACCACCTAAATTCACAAAAGGCTCGCACCTTCTGCCTTCATAAGTATCGCTTTCCAATACTTTAGCAGGATAACGTCCGCCACTCCGTTGCAGCCTACTGGGATTTCTCTGTTCAGTGCAAAGCTCCGAGATGTATTCAGTCTAATTCTGACGCTGCGCCTCTCACCTTCCGGCTGCTCTCTTTCCGCCTTCCTTAGCTTACTGGTTCTCTTCTTCGCCTTTCTCTTATCTATGGCTAAGTATACAAACGGCGATTTCATTTGTCAAGCCTAAATTCCCGGATCTTCCAGTAAATCTTCCCCGTCTGCAGCCCCGGTTGCGAGCTGATCGCACCGTTCATTTTCCGGATGGCCGTCATGGCCTTTTACCCAGTGAAAGGTCACCTGATGAGGAGCCTTTGCCTTCAGAAGCCGCTCCCACAGCTCCCGGTTTTTCACCGGCTGGTTTTTTCCCCGTTTCCATCCTTTCTGAATCCAGGAATCAATCCAGTGCTGATTAAAAGCGTTTACAAGATACTGGGAGTCGGAATACAGCTCCACCTGACAGGGTCTGGTCAGAGCCTCCAGGCCCACTATGGCCGCCATCAGCTCCATGCGGTTATTCGTAGTTTTTTTATAACCCTGGCTGTATTCTCTCACATGCAGTTTTCCATTGGGGTCCGTATAATGCAGAATGGTTCCGTATCCCCCCGGTCCGTCCGGGTTTCCCCTTGCCGCCCCGTCGGTATAAATCTTTACTAACATAATATTCCTCCTATGATTCTCTCCAGATTCCCGTACGTTCAAACTCCTTTGCCGATGTTTCTGCTCTTTCCACAACGGTTTTCGGATAATCCATAAGCTCCAGAAGACGGATGGCGTTTCTTGTATCCGCCCTTCCTTTCTTTAACTGATAAGAAAAGGTTACCTCTTTTTCTCCGACTTCCTCTTCAAAATGATAATTCTCATACTCTTTACTCAGGATATGGGTCAGCTCCAAATCATGGGTGGCTGCCATACAGAAGACTCCTTCTTTCTTCAGATACCTGAGGATCCCGGAAGAAGCGGCGACCCTCTCAATGGTATTGGTTCCCCTAAGCACCTCGTCTACAATGCAAAGAAGGGGCTCCCCCTTCCGGCTTTCATCCAGGATTCTTTTCAGAGACTTTATCTCTACGATAAAATAACTCTCCCCTCCCTGCAAATTATCCTTCAGAGCCATGGATGTCAGTATTTTTACATACGGCGCCTGATAATAAGAAGCCGTACAGGTGCCCAGGGTCTGAGCCAGAATGGCATTGACGGCTACCGTCTTTAAGAACGTGGATTTACCGGAAGCATTGGATCCGGTCAGCAGCACCGGGCCTTTCATATCCAGACTGTTTGCCACCGGGTTTTCAATCAGAGGATGATACAAATCCTTCATCTGAATCCCGGTCTCCTCTTTATCCAGAACAGGACTGCTCCAATAGGGAAGGAACTTGCGAAAGCAACCTATGGCAATGGACGCATCCAGCGCTCCCATATTGTCCAGGAGGAGAAACACGGCTTTCTCCTGCTTCTGTGCTGTCCGAAGCAGGGAATTATAAACCAGAATATCAATATGAAAGACAATCCGCAAATAATCCAGAATCGCCTGTAAGGGATTCGAATCCGTTGCGGAACTGGTCCCCAGGAAAAACGCTCTCTGAGAAAAACTTCCGAAAGCTTTTCGTCCTTCTTTGATAGCCTCTATCCGGGTTTTTATCTGGGGCCATTCCAGAGTCTCCATCTTCTTAGCCGCCTGCAGCATTCCCACCAGGCTGTTAAAACAGGAAAGGTAAAGTTCTATGTTCTTTCTCTCTTTCCCGGTATAATAAGTAACTACATTATAAAACATAAAGAACACCGAAGCCAGCAGCCCCGGTACCGGTGCGGCCAGCATAAAAGCCAGAGAACCTGCCAAAAGCACATCTCCGATGATATGGGGAACCGGAGAGATAAACGGCGCCTCATGGATGGTAAAAACCATATCTGCCAGAGAACCATACCGGGAGCGTCCTACTTCCAGCAGGATAAGCTGCAGCTTCTCTCTTTCCCGGGGATGAGACTGAAAAAATGTCACCAGTCTCTCCTGCTCTCTCAGCTCTTCTTCCGAAAAGCCGGGCGTTCTCATTCTGTCATACAGATAGTCGTCCCCCGGGGAAGAAACCGTACGGTTTACCATAGCATACACTCGGTCCATATCCAGATCGTTCCAGGTAATATCATCTATCTGAAATCCTGCCCCCTGTTTCCTTTTAAAGTAATGGGAAATCCTTTCCATTTCTCCCGGCCGGTATTCCCGCTCTGCACATGCTCCGTACTGTCTGCGCAGCATAGCCAGAAATGATTTTCTGCGTTTGCAGTTTTCCCTTATCATCACCACAGCAATTGCCGCCAGGGCCGCCCCAATGATCCCGATTGTTGTCAGATAAACTTCCAAATTTTCCGTCCTTTCTTTTTATCAGCCTGGATGGAAAAAGAGCTGTCTGTTCAACAACTCTTCTCCCGTAAACGTTTATGTATTTTAATTGGTCACCCATTTTACAAAGAATACATGGGAATAAGCCGGATTTAATCCGCTGGGAACATACTGATAGGTTTCACAGGCATCCCAGTCCAGATTACAGGATGCGAAAGCTCCCGGAGTCATAAAGAACAGGAAATCAAAATCTTTTTTATTTCCCATATTAAATCCGGATATTTTTCTCGGTGTGCCCTGTGTCTTATAGGCGTTCATAATGGAAATTGCGTTCTGCGCCGCTTTCAGAGCGGTGCTCTTTTCTTCCCACTGTCCATTCAGGCGCCTCAGCAGCGCTCCGTCTGTCACAGGACTGTACTGGCTCTTCTGGTAAATCACGTAACGCAGGGTATCGGGATAATAGGTATCAGATGAATTCACCCGGTTTAAAATGGTCAGTGCAACTGCCGTCATTCCCACAAGTCCCTGGTCGTTGGCTTCTGCGTCCGTAATGGCTGCCAGCAGATCCGTATCGGACATACTGCCGTCAGCAATTTTGGGATGGCTTAGAAATTCCGGTTCCAGCGTATAGTATCTGCCGTTTTCATATACCCGGACGTTTCCATTGCCGTCTGTCGTATATTTATTCAGCGTGGCGACTCCGTTGGAATCAAAGGTCCAGCTCTGTCCGCTGATGGTGGCTGTTTTATTTACATACATTACGCCGTTAGAGCCGAAATAATATTTCTTTCCGTCTTCCTCCAGCCATCCGTGCAGCATCCGTCCGTTATTTTTCGGATCAAAGTAATAATTGTTTCCGTTTATAACCTTTCGTCCGCCGGTGAAGAGAACGCCGCTTCCCGTATCAAAATAGTAATAGTTGACTGTTGGTTTTGCAAGGCCGGTTGCCATGATACCGTAATTTAAGGAATTCAGACTGTCGCCCGGTTTCCGGAAATACCGGAGATTGGTACCGTCAGAAATCCATCCTGTATACATGACGCCGCTTGTCTTATTGAAATACCGCTTCTGTGTTCCCCAGTAACGCCATCCCGTATACATGGCGCCCGTCTCCGGATCAAAATACCGGTAATTTCCCGCTGCGTCTTTCACCCACTTGGTGTACATCCAGCCGGTGCTCTTGTTAAAGTAATGTTTCGCTCCGTCAATGGTTGCCCATCCTCTGGCCAGCTCGCCCCATTCTGTGGCAAAATACCGTTTGTCCCCTTTGGCATTGGCCCGCCATCCGGTAGCCAGAACGCCATATGTATAATCGCTGGTGGTATTTTTACTGAAATACCGGAGATTGGTACCGTCAGAAATCCATCCCGTATACATAACTCCTGTTGTCTTATTAAAATAGTACTTATAGGAAGTGTTCCCCTTTTTCAGTGTCAGCCATCCCTTATGGTAGCTTCCGTTTTTATCCACATAATAGGTTTTATTCCCCACATGCTTGAAGTATTCTGTCTTCGTGGCTGCCTGTACTTCTTTCGTATTTCCAAACGCCAGAAATCCCACCGCTGCCAGGAATATCAGACAAAAGAGAACTCTCGTCATATGCCCGCTTCTTTTTCTCATACATCTTCCTCCCAATTTTCTACGGGATGTTTTCACATCCAGATACTGCTAAATGTGTCTCCTTCTTTAATTTAATTACAAAAATATTACATAATTTTAATATATTATAATAGATGGAAAAAAGCATGTCAATGTTTTCTATACGGATTGGAGTCTCCCGAAACAAAATATTTGCTCAAAAAGATTCACCCTTTCTTTGGGGGTGACATATGATGGAGTGTAATCAAATTTTGGAGGAACTTAACATGAGTGATTTAGCGGCAACAAATTGTGGATGTGGATGTGATAACGGATGCGGATGTGACAACGGAATAGGTCTTGCCAACAACAATTCCTGCAGTTGTCTTCTGTGGATCATCCTTCTGATGTCCTGCTGCGGCGGCGACAACAGAAGCGGATTCGGATGCGGAAACGGATGTGACAATTCCTGTCTTATCCTTCTGGTACTGCTGTTCTGCTGCGGCGGATTCGGATGCGGATGCTAAAATTTCTTATGGGGGAATGGAAAACACATTCCCCCTCTTTTATTTTCTTTTTTTCTGTTCTTTTCTCTGCTGCTTTAACTCTTCCATCCGCTCTTTCCTTTTTCTTTTTCTATTTACACAATCCAAATCCAATTCATAAAAAGAATTTCCGTCGATAATCAATCTGCCCTGTTTTTGTTCCATGATTTCAATCCTTTCTCCTGATTTTTTCGTCATACCTAATCATATGTCAGACTTCTTCTTTTTGTCATATCCGAATTCCCGGGACCATAAGATGAATAAAAAAGGAACTCTGCGTATGGACAGAAAGAAACCGGAAATGACCGCCCTGGATCAGATGGTCGCCACTCGGCAGGGACAATTATTAAAAGCTGCCCTGCCTTATCTGGGTCCTCCTCAGCAGCAGATGGTCTCTCTGTATGCAAAAATCCTGGAGCTAAAAAACACCTGGGAGATTTTTGGCGCAAGCCCTGTGCGGATGTGCGAGGCTCCCCAGTCTTCAGACCCCCTGGAGATGTTAAATGATTTAAAGAATTATTGTGACGAACCTACCTGCCGTCAAATTGATTCTCTGGTAAATACTCTTGCAACCCTGGAAATTATAAATCTGATGAAAAGTTCTTAAAAAGAGGTGATTGAAGTGCCCGATAACAAAGACTGGATGAAAAATCCCAAACTTGCTTCTGTAGACAAGGATAAACTGGAACTTCTGTCTGCCCTGGCCAGCCAGGGGCAGGGGAAATCCCAGAACGAACTCCTTCCCTTCCTGATGTCCGCCGCCTCACAGGGAAAAGAGCAGGGACTGAATTTCAGTTCCCAGGAAATCTCCGCCATCATTGAGGTATTAAAAATGGGAAAATCTCCACAGGAAGCCGCACGTCTGGATCGGATAGTGTCTTTAATGAAAATAATGAAATAAAAAAGAAGGGAGCAGGGCAGATTTTTCTGCCCCATTATCCCTCCTTCTTCTGCTTAGGAATCTGCAGCGGCCGCATCCATAATGCATTCCCGCAGCATTACCAGAGCGCTGGTAACGGCCTGTTCGCGGATTCTCATCCGGTTTCCGGTAAAAAAGAATTTCTGTACTGTGGTTTTTCCACGGTAACAGCATCCCATATAGACGGTTCCCACCGGAGTTTCCTTTGTTCCGCCTTCCGGCCCCGCCAGACCGGTAACGGACAGACACAGATCCGTCTTGCCGGCCATACATCCGCCTTTTGCCATTTCTTTGGCGCACTTTTCACTGACTGCCCCTTCTTTTTTCAGAGTAGATTTTTTTACTAAAAGGCTCTTCCTTTTGGCTTTATTGCTGTAAGTTACATATCCGTTCAGAAATACTTCCGACGCTCCCGGAACATTTACGATTCTGGCCGCCACAGCCCCTCCTGTACAGGACTCCGCCAGGGATAACGTCAGATTCTGATCCCGCAGAAGTTCCACCACCGCTTCTTCCAGACTTTTATTTTCTTCCGTAGAATATATATTTTTTCCGAAACGGCTTTTTAATTCGCGCACAAGAGGCTTCACCAGTTTCTTTCCTTCTTTTTCGCTGTCCGCTTTGGCTGTAATCCGCAGATGCACTTCGCCCGGTTTCGCATAAGGAGCAATGGTTGGATTGGTCTGGCTGTGGATTAAGTCTTTAATTTCATCGGCTACCTGGCTTTCCCCGATTCCCGCAATCTTTACCATCTGGGAATAAATTACATGGGGCTGTCTCTTACGCAGATAGGGATAAACCTGTTCTTCAAACAGCGGTTTCAGTTCATTGGGCGGACCGGGAAGCAGGATCGCTGTTTTCCCGTCTTTTTCAATAATCAGACCGGGAGCAGTTCCATTGGAATTTTCCAGTACCAGGGCTCCTTCCGGCACCATTGCCTGTTTCCAGTTATTTGCCGTAATCTTTCTTCCGGCGTGATTTTTCGCGTATATTTCCATATACTTTTCAATTCTTTTTCTGACGTGCTTATCTTCTTTTAATTCCACACCCATAACCTGTGCGGTAACTTCTTTTGTCAGATCATCTTCCGTAGGTCCCAGACCGCCGGTCAGAATCACCACATCCGAACGCTCCAGCGCCGTTTTTATTACCTGCGCCATCCGTTTTTCATTGTCTCCCACAACCGATTCATAGTAAACACTCAGTCCCAGTCTGGCGCACATCTCTGATAAATATGCGCTGTTGGTGTTTACAATGTTCCCCAGCAGGATTTCCGTTCCCACTGATATGATTTCTGTAACCATAGGGATTCCTCCTTATACAATTATGCATTATGCATGGACAGTACCTGTCTGTTTTTCCAAATGTAATCAATTAAAGAAATAACCGTTAATGCCGTTGCAAGAACAATAAATATCATTTCCAGAGTCGTAAAAATTCCTCCGAAGTTAAGAAGCAGTAGAATAATTAAGATCATCTGGGAAACCGTTTTAAATTTCCCCCAGTAGCTGGCGGCAATTACAACGCCGTTATCGGCAGCAACCAGACGGAAACCGCTGATAATAAATTCTCTGGCGATAATGATAATCACAATCCAGGCCGGCAGCTTTTCAAGCTCAATAAAGCAAATCAGTGCGGAACATACCAGAAGTTTATCCGCCAGAGGATCCATAAATTTACCGAAATCCGTAATTAAATGATATTTCCTGGCCAGATAGCCGTCCAGCCAGTCGGTAACACTGGCGGCCACAAAAATCCCCAGGCAGATCCAGCGATTTCCTGCTCCTCCCCAGCCCGTAAGCATGAAAACAACTAAAAAAGGGACTAAAATCATACGCAGTACCGTTAATTTATTTGGTGTATTCATTTTCCAACTCTCCTATCAAATCATATTCCAGCGCTCCTGTTACCCTGACTTTCGCAAAGTCTCCGGTCATCATCGCCTCTCCTGTCTGTATAAACAGGTAGCCGTCTACTTTGGGAGCGTCTCCGTAGGTTCTGGCAACATAGGCGTTTTCATCTGCCACCTTACCTTCTACCATAACAATCATTTCCTGACCGATTTTTTCCTGTCCTTTCTCCAGGGAAATTTCCTGCTGAAGTTCCATCAGTTCGGCCTGCCGCTCCTCTTTCACCTCTTCTTCAATCTGGTTATCCATAGCGGCCGCCGGCGTATCTTCTTCCGGGGAATAGGTAAATACGCCCAGACGGTCAAATTCCATTTCATCTACGAATTCCATCAGCTCTTCATGCTGCTTTTGGGTTTCCCCCGGAAATCCGGTAATCAGGGTAGTACGAAGCACAATGTCCGGAATCTCCTTTCTCAGCCGGGCAATCTGGTCCTTTAACTGCTGCTTTGTGGTTCTTCTTCCCATCCTTTTCAGGATCTGATCATTGGCATGCTGAATGGGAAGATCCAGGTAATGACAGATTTTCTCTTCTTTTGCCATGGTCGCAATCAGCTCATCGTAGATTTCCTCCGGGTAGCAGTACAGAAGCCGAATCCAACGAATTTTGGGAATCCGGCAGAGCTTCTCAAGCAAAAGGTGAAGACTCTTCGTTCCATACAGATCTTTCCCATACAAAGTGGTCTCCTGGGCCACCAGAATCAGTTCCTTTACTCCGTCTTCCGCCATTTCCTCAGCCTGCTGAATCAGCCGTTCCATGGGGATACTCCTGTAATTGCCCCGAAGTTTGGGAATAATACAGTATGTACAGTGCTTATCACAGCCTTCTGCAATTTTCAGGAATCCATAATGCCCCCCGGTTGTAAGAACTTTTTTAGCCTGTAATTGGGGAAGATAATTAATATCTTTATACTGTTCATAAGAACCACCCTTAAGAACCGCTTCAATTGCCGTCAGAATTTCGTCATAAGAGGTTGTTCCGAGCACAGCGTCCACTTCCGGAATTTCCTGACGGATTTCCTCCTTATATCTCTGTGCAAGACAGCCGGTTACTAAAAGAACTTTACATCTTCCCTCTTCCTTATATCCGGCCATTTCCAAAATTGTCTGGATGCTTTCTTCCTTGGCGTCGTGAATAAAACAGCAGGTATTAATCACAATAATTTCCGCCTCTTTTTCGTCGTCAACCATTTCATATCCCTGCCCAAGCAGCAGCCCCAGCATTTCTTCTGAATCTGACAGATTCTTATCACACCCAAGGGAAATAAATAATACTTTCATTTTTCACTCCTAACATAAAGAGGTGTCGCAAAAAATAGGTATTTCCTTTTGCAGCACCTCCTGAAATTCAGATTTCTGTTGTTTCTGTAGTTGTCTCTTCCTGGGCTTCTTCCAGAGAAATAATTTCCTGTTCCTGGTTTTCTTCTTCCTGGGTCTTCTCTTCTTCCGGAAGAATCTTCACTTCCCCTTTATACAGCTCTTCGATAGCGATAGACAACGGCTTTTTGCCCTCTGCACGGGGCACCAGCGGCTGTGCACCCCCGATTATCTGTCTCGCTCTCTTACTTGTAGCCAGAACGATGGAATAGCGGCTGTTTACTACCGGCTGTTCATCGTCTTCCCCTGTTTTATTTACTGCCTGAATCAATTCTGTGTAAGATGGATGTATCATATGGAATCCCCTTTCTTAAATACTTTTAATTCCTTTTTCATGTTTTCTATAAATACCTGATTCTGCTGAATCTTACAATGTTCTTTGGCGATCATCTGATGCATGTTCTCTACGCATTCCTGTAAGTCGTCATTGATTAGCAGATAATCGTATTGTTTCATATAAGAAGCCTCTTCATAGGCTCTGTTCAGGCGGGATTCGATTACCTCTTCTGATTCGGTTCCCCGCTCTGTCAGACGTCTTTTCAATTCTTCGGCGCTGGGAGGAGTAACAAAGATTAAAACTGCCTCCGGATATTTCTCCTTTACTTCCAGGGCGCCCTGAATCTCAATCTCCAGAATCACGTCTTTCCCTTTTTCCATCTGCTCCTGAACATAGGCTTTGGGCGTTCCGTAGTAATTCTGGACATACTGTGCATATTCAATTAATTCGTCTCTGGAAATCATTTTTTCAAACTCTTCCCGGGTTTTAAAGAAATATTCCCTGCCTTCCTTTTCATTGGGCCTCGGCTTGCGGGTGGTAGCCGAAACAGACAGGGCGTAGTTGTCATACTGACTGGTCAGGGCCTTCATAAGGGTTCCCTTTCCGGAACCGGAAAAGCCGGATACCACTGCTAATACACCTTTATTCATGTATTTCTCCTTTTTCTTCAAAATCAATTTTTCCGGAAAACCGTCTGGTTATGGTCTCCGGCTGAAGGGCTGAAACAATCACATGATCTTCCTGCGTAATAATCACGGCTTTTGTCTTCCTGCCCTGGGTCGCATCAATTAAACGTCCTTCTGCCTTTGCGCTCTGCACCATTCTTCGAATGGGCGCTGCGTCCGGACTGATGACCGCCACAATTTTTTCAGAATTTACTGCATTTCCAAATCCCACATTAATTAGTCTTGCCACATTAACGCCTCATTTTACTCAATATTTTGGATCTGTTCGCGGATTTTTTCAATCTCGGTTTTTAAATCTATGGCCAGATTGGAAATTTCCAGGTCATTGGCTTTCGACAAAATAGTATTTGCCTCCCGGTTCATCTCCTGGGCAATGAAGTCCATCTTCCGTCCCACCGAAGACTCGTCTTCCAGCACAGCTTCCATATTTTTAATATGGCTCTGGAGTCTCACCGTTTCTTCATCGTTGCAGATTTTGTCCGCATAGATAATCACTTCAGCCGCAATCCGGCTCTCTTCAATCTGGGCGTCTCCCAGAAGTTCCTTCGTCTTCGCCTCCAGTTTTTCCCGATACTCCCTGACAATCTGAGGAGAGCGTTCCATAATCAGAAGCACTTTTTCTTCCAGTCCTTTTAATTTGGACAGAAGATCTTCCTTTAAGTGAACCCCTTCCTTTTCTCTGGATTCTACAAATTTCACACAGGCCTCTCTGAGAACCGGCTCCAAAAAGCTCCACAACTCTCTCTCATCCAAAGGTTCCTCATCCATGGTTAATACTTCCGGATACCTGGAAAGCCCGGAAACCCGAATGTCATTTTCCAATCCGAACTCCTCGCTCATCTTCTGAAAATATCCCATATACTCCCGGGCAATTTCCCGGTTGTATTTCAGAGTTACCCGTTTCTGAGTATAATCTTCGTAGCTGATATAAATATCGATTTTCCCTCGCTGCATATACTCCTTGAGGAAGTTCCGGATAGGCGCCTCAAAGAAACTTAAATTTTTCGGCATCTTAATATTGGCGTCCAGATACCTGTGATTCACAGATTTTAACTCAACGGTAATCTTTCTTTGCTGCTCGTTGGCCTCTGCCCGGCCATAGCCTGTCATACTTTTTATCATTGTTCTACCACTCTTTTGCTGTTAATTTGCATACAGATTCATTATAGTTCATTCTAAAACCCTAGTCAAACCTTTTTTTCCGTATCAGGAATGGTACAGGCTGAACTGTTACAATTTCCCTGGAAAGTTTCTCTTGCAACCGCCTTTTCTTCCCTGTATACTTAAATTTTATAAAACACTCAGCGAGAAAGGATTTTATTATGGCTTTTGATGGAATTACCGTTTCTGCAATGGTTAAAGAATTAAATGATACTCTGGCCGGCGGCAGAATTAACAAAATTGCACAGCCGGAAAACGATGAACTTCTGATTACAGCCAGGGGCAGTCAGGGACAGTGCCGGCTTCTGTTATCCGCCAGCGCCTCCCTTCCTCTCCTTTACTTTACGGATAAAAACAAGCCCTCCCCTTTAATTGCTCCCAATTTCTGCATGCTGCTGCGTAAGCACATCGGAAATGCAAAAATTATAAGAATCATGCAGCCCGGACTGGAACGGGTGGTTATTATGGAACTGGAACATTTAAATGATCTGGGAGACGTCTGCCAAAAGAAACTGATTCTGGAACTGATGGGGAAACACAGCAATCTGATTTTTACAGATGAAAACGATATGATTCTGGACAGTATCAAACATGTCTCTTCCAATATGAGTTCTGTCCGGGAAGTTCTCCCCGGAAGACCCTATTTCATACCCAGAACTCAGGAGAAGCAGGATCCACTTACAATTACAGAGGAAGAATTCAGCCGCCTCATTGGTTCTGCCTCCTGCCCTGCGGCTAAAGCGGTCTATACCTCTCTTACCGGTATCAGTCCTTTACTGGCCAGTGAAATGTGCTTCCGGGCCAACCTTTCTCCGGAACTTTCTGCAGAGGATTTGAACCAGGAACAAATGCAGGCGCTGTTTACCGCCTTTTCAGGTATCCGGACCCAAATCCTGGAAAAAGCATATGCCCCCCAGATTATCTATCGGGAAAAGGAGCCTGTGGAATACAGCGTTCTTCCCCTGATGCAGTTCGGTTCGGATTACCATGCGGAAATTTCTGATTCTGTATCAGCAATGCTGTATACCTACTATGCTGCCAAGGAAGTCCTTACCCGAATCCGCCAGAAATCTTCAGATTTAAGAAGAATCGTACAGACCGCACTGGAGCGCAACCAGAAGAAATTTGCACTTCAGAAAAAACAGATGAAAGATACTGCAAAGAAAGACAAATATAAAGTCTACGGGGAACTGATTAATACTTACGGATACGGTCTTTCTGAAGGCTGCAAATCCTTCGAGGCGCTGAACTACTATACCAATGAGACGATTACGATCCCCCTGGATCCCACTTTATCTCCTCAGCAAAACGCTAAGAAATATTTCGACCGCTACAATAAGCTAAAGAGAACGGAAGAAGCCCTTACCCTTCAGATTCAGGATACAGAAAGTGAAATTGCCCACCTGGAATCCATCCGTACCTCCCTGGATATTGCTCTGGAAGAGACGGATCTGGCTCAGATTAAAGAGGAGCTTGTAGAATACGGCTATATTAAAAAACACGACTTCAGCAAGAAACGCACCGCCGCTCAGAAATCAAAGCCCTTTCACTATCTTTCCAGCGATGGATATGATATTTATGTGGGGAAAAACAATTATCAGAACGAGGAATTAACCTTTAAATTCGCTACCGGAAATGACTGGTGGTTCCATGCCAAGGGAATACCCGGATCCCACGTAATTGTAAAAAGCAGAAACGAAGAACTTCCGGATCGGGTCTTTGAAGAGGCAGGCAAACTGGCGGCCTATTATTCCAAAGGACGCACCGCACCCAAGGTGGAAATTGACTACATTCAGAAAAAACATATTAAAAAGCCAAATGGAGCAAAACCTGGATTTGTCGTCTATTATACCAACTATTCTTTAATGGCAGAACCGGACATTTCCAGGCTTCAGGAACTTTCCTGAGAAACCTGCAAAAACAAAAGGAGAAACATCTGCAATCGGGGATGTCTCTCCTTTTTTTGTGTTTAGCGGAACTTCACCTCCAGGAAAACCGGCTGATGATCCGTATATTGAAACTCTGTATTCTGCACCTGACACTGTAGAACCTCCACATTATCGGAAACAAGGAATCCATCTATTACATAGACCTGAGAATCCTCATAAGAACCTGTATACGGCTGGTTCAGCAGCCTGCAGGTAGGATAGGTATCATCCACGGCAAAGGAAAAATGATCCGGCAAATCGGATTCTTCCATTTTTCCGGGTTTCCAGTATTCCTCATTCTGAATGGGATAGGTATCTGTTCCTTCAAAGGTCTGATTAAAGTCGCCTCCTGCAATCACATAGTTCCCCTTTTCGTACTCCTCTTCCAGCTTCTTTGCCAACATGCGGCTCTGAGCGATTTTCCCCTCCCCGCTGTCATAAGCCTCCAGATGAAAATTTATCAGAACCAGTTCTTTCTCTGTCCCTTCCAGGGGAATCCGGGTCTCCAGCATACACCGTTTCAGATTGCAGGTCTTCACCGGCCAGGAAAAAGACTCCGCAAGAGCAATCCGAGAAGCAGAATCCACTTTCAGATCCGTCATGGTAAAAATCCCGCTGTCTACCTTACCTATGGGCGGAATCGGATAGGGAACGAAATCACATTTAAAATTACAGGCAAATATCCCGTCCATCCCCAGCTCTTTCTCATACCATGCCGTCTCATCAATTTTATAAGAACGACTGGAATTTCTGTCCACTTCCTGCAGAAAATAAACATCGGCCGGATATTTTTTCAGAGTTTCCGAAATCCCGTTCAGATTTTCTTCCACCAGCGTTTTACTTTCAGGGGAAACCTTCCTGCCGCCGTCCATAAAGAAATCTTCCCCGGCGCTTAATCCCCCGTACCCAGTATTATAGGTGATAATTTTCAGGGATTCAGACGTGCTTACTATCCGGCTGCCTTTTGATGGTTCCAGAGTCTCCACCGGAGCCGGACGGTACTCCCGAATGGTATAAAAAAGCAGGATGCCGGCCACAAGCAGAAAGAAAATACCGCTTACCACCACCGCCCTTCGCAGGCCTTTCTTCTTTTTCTTCATCTCTCTCCATCCTCAGTTAAAATGTGTTTTCAGCCTGTTCAGCGTGTCATACATAATTGCAACACATTTATCAAATTCCTCTTTAGATACCGTGTAAAAATCATCCCCGGGATACCTGGCATCAAAATAAAAATCGGTAAGATATGCAAGCCCTATTGTATCAAGCTGCAAATCGGGGCAGATTTCATTTAATTTCGCTGCTATTTTTTTCATGTTATGTTTCCGCAGCAGATCTGTCACATCCTCATCCAACATCATTTTATCCAAATATCCCTTCAGATATTTCTCTGTCACCTGCTCACATTGTACAGCGAGCTGATTATAAAAACGGTTTCCTGTTTTCATGACTGCTTCCAGATATTCCAAATCATTTTGCGCAATATCAAGATAAGAATTTTTTATCATTCTATTACCTCCAGGATCAGTTTTTTATCTCTGTTAATTTCCCTGTCAAAGACAGAGTTCCCTTTCTCGAATCCTTCATGTTTATATACTATATCTGTGCTCACACCGTCAATGGGATCGTCAAGAGTCCATCGTATATCTGCGGCAAGCTCCCGGTTCTTTACTTTCTCTTTTGTAATCACCAGAAGATCAATATCACTCGTACTCCTTACTTCTCCCCGGGCGGCACTTCCAACAAGATAAATTTTACAAAGTCCCGGAAGCTGCCTCTGTTGAATGTAATCCAGATCATGTTCGATTTTTTTTACAAACCTGCCCGGCAGATTAGAATAGAACTCTGGATAGATCTTAATATTCTTCATTCTGGCCTCCTTTAAACAAAGCCGATTTCTTCTAGCCCTATTATACTAGAACTTTTCCCCTCTGTACACCCGAAAATCTTCTGCTGCATCTGCCATCCTAAAAATCTGTTTCCATACATTCTGTGCTGTGATAAAATGATACAAATGAGGAATGGAAAGGAGTCGTTGACTTATGAAGCAGAAAATTGCATCCGTTATATCTGCAGTTATCTTATGTCTTGTGAGCTTCTCTTTCACTTCCTGTATCACGAAGGACAGCAGCGTCTACGGAGAGAAAGAGGTTCTGAATTATGTGGATGAAATCTGCAAAGAACCTTATGAACTTTTGGAAACAGAATTGGTTGCGGAAGATCCTGATGACGTAGAATAACGCTTCAGAACATCCAACCGGGATCTGTATTTCAAAGCAAACAGCTATCTGGCTCCTATTATGATTGACGCATCCAAAACTCCTTTTTACACCCGCAGTCTTTCCTGTGATTATATAAGTAATGTCCACAGCCTCTATTACCGGGAAGTGGAGCAGGTACTCAGGCAGGATCCCCATTATCTGGAAGAACAGGGGTGGATATATGTACTCTCCTTTGGGGATCTGGAAGCAGTGGTTGACACCATCCTTGCAGCCGATCAGGTATATCTTCCGGAGTCCCGGTATAATACCATGAAATTTCTCAGAGAAAATCCCCTGCGCAGTATTCATCTGGTATGGCAGAGATCGGAAGAGGAAGCCTTTGCCCACGAAACCTGGGTCAATATCACAGACATAGCCATAACCGGCCAAAATGACCGCAGGGAACTTTATGATGCACTGGCAGGCAGTTATGCCCAGTGTTATGTAGATAAAGAAATCGAGAACGGAACCGGAATTTTACCACGTTATCTGGAAGGCAGACACCGCTTTCTTCTGTCCTCTATAGAATTAAACGGCAGGGAAATGCTCTATGACAGGAACGAGAACCCTTATGGGCCGTATGGTCTGACCACCGACGACTATAAATACTGTTGGTACAGCGATACCACAGATTCCTACATGATGGTCATTGATATAGGCCTTACCTCACAGAGCATGAGTTTCCCCCTGATTCTCCGGGAATATGTACTGGCGCTGGGCGGTGAATACGACTGTGCGTACAAAGACGACACGTACCGAAGCGCCTGGAAAATCGGGGATACCGTCTGGCAAATGACTTCCAGGTTCCAGGATAATGAAATTCTGGAATTAAAGTTTAAAAAGAACGGCAGACCTCTGGATATATCCTTCATAACCTCCCAAGCTGACAGTGAGGTCGGCGCCTCCTTCTGCGTTGGAGTCACGGTCTCCGATTTTTGCAGGCTGTTTGACCTGACCTGCGAAGTGGACGAAGATCTTGGAAAAATTATGTTCTTCAGGGGATAAGACGAGAAAATCATATTACTGTTCCGTATTTTCCTGTAATAACCGAATGGTATTTTCATCTCTTTCTCCATTGTAATATTTATTCAGCACCTTGCCAAACACAGAATTATACCCTTCAATTTCTGCAAACAAGGTCATAGATGAACGGAGTTTCAGCGCATCAATCCCTCCCATCACCTGATAAGGATTATTCCTATCAATGGAGAGCAGGGCCTCACATATTTCTCTCAACCTGAATCCAAGAATTGGATGCGCAAGATATTCCGTTGCTTCTTCCAGATTTTCTATGCCATAATATTGCGCTGTCGAACTTCTGCCAAGTTGCTTTAGCTGTGGAAAAATATACCATATCCAATGACTCTCTTTATGTCCGTTTTGAATTTCTTTCAAAGCCTCAGCATAGCTGTATTCCTGTGCTTTTATAAATCGTTCTATATTATAACTCATAATAATCCCCCCAAAATCAGAATCACAAAATTTTATGCAGCAAATATCTCTTCCTGTATTTTAGCTGTACATATGCCATAACCCTGCGATAATACACTGGATTCATGGCACCTCCGATGATTCCCACAATGGGCATTCCCTGTATAAACTTTGTTACCAGCATATCTGTTGCAAATGCATCCGCAGTTTTCTCCATCTGTCTCTTTACTTCTTCTTCCGTGGGCATCACCTGTACTGCCTGCTCAATACAGATGTTGATTTCTTTATTTAATCCGGCCCAGTTTTCTCCTGTCACCATTGCCGCTTCCAGCATTTTGAGAATGAACATTTTTTCTTCCGGCGTTTCATAACCAAAGCCATATTTCATAGCAGTCTCATATACCCCGCGAAGCAGAAAACCTACCCAGAGCACAATGTCCGGCAGCCCAATGCCAAAGGCTCCCAATACAATCCCTTCTGCCGTGGTAAGCAGCGTACTGACCGCATTCCCTTTGGCAGCATCCCTTTTCAGATTTCGTATTTCCCGTCTGCCGCCTTTCAGGCCGACCGCATAATCTTTAATCTGAAAGTCCTTTGCCACCGCTTCTTTATCATACGTCTTTTCAATAATTGTATCGCCCTTCTCAAAAACAAGGGCAAAGGCTTTTAGAAACATTTTCTGAAGCCCCCACATAACTTTATCCGGTATCTTCTCTTCCAGTTTTTCTTTCCAGAACGGAACTGTTTTCTTTTCTGCCTGTCGGCACAATCGCTCTTCTGCTTTTTCAAGCCTTCTTAATTCTTTTTCAATCGCTTTCATGTTTATACTTTTTAATACTTTATCTGTATTACCAACTCATATCAACATTGATAAAATTGTTCCCACTTTCTTCATTATGATAACCATACGAGCCGAAACAAGGGAAATATTTTATTCTCCGCAGACCACTTTATCCAACAGTCTTGCGGAAGTACGCTTTGCTTCC
>NZ_NFJL01000030.1 GCF_002159835.1 Blautia sp. An249
AAAGACCGCACCACCCATCCGCCCCGCTACATCGTGATTTTCAAATCCAAGCAGGCGGACAATCTGGAACAGGCGTTTAAGGAGTTTACCGCCAGGAAGTTGAGCCGGGAGGAACGGCCCTCTATCCGAAAGACCCTCTCCGCCCTGAAACAAAAGGCTGCGGCCAAAACCCAGCAGCGGGCCAAGGAGAAAGTCAAGGAAAGGGGGCTGTCACTTTGAAACCAGAAATCAAGAAACTAATCATTTCCAACCTGCCTTATCTGTTGTTTGTGTACCTGTTCGGCAAGCTGGGCCAGGCGTACCGGCTGGCGGCGGGGGCCGACCTTTCCCAAAAGCTCCTGCACTTTGCGGGCGGATTTTCGGCAGCCTTTGAAAATGCGGCCCCCAGCTTCCACGGCTTTGACCTGCTGATCGGCGTCGCCGGTGCCGCCGCCCTGCGGCTGATGGTGTACTGCAAAGGCAAGAACGCCAAGAAATACCGCAAGGGGGAGGAATACGGCAGCGCCCGGTGGGGCGGCCCTAAAGATATAGCCCCGTACATCGACCCGGTTTTCGATAACAACATTCTCTTGACGCAGACGGAACGCCTCACCATGAACAACCGGCCCAAAGACCCCAAGACGGCCCGGAATAAAAACGTGCTGGTAATCGGCGGTTCCGGCAGCGGCAAGACAAGATTTTTCGTGAAGCCCAACCTCATGCAATGCGTGTCCAAGGACTATCCGACTTCATTTGTTATCACTGACCCGAAAGGGGGCCTGATCGGGGAGGTGGGACAGCTTCTTGTGCGGAGCGGCTACCGGGTGAAAGTGCTGAACACCATTAACTTTTCCAAGAGTATGCGCTATAACCCGTTCCGCTACATCCACAGCGAGAAAGACATTTTGAAGCTGGTAAACACCCTCATTTGCAACACCAAGGGCGAGGGCGAAAAGAGCGCCGAGGATTTTTGGGTCAAGTCGGAACGGCTTTTGTACTCCGCCCTCATTGGCTATATCTGGTACGAAGCGCCGGACGAGGAAATGAACTTCACGACGCTGCTTGAAATGATAAATGCCAGCGAAGCCCGCGAGGACGACCCGGAGTTTCAGTCGCCGGTTGACCTGATGTTTGAACGACTGGCGGAAAAAGACCCGGAACATTTCGCGGTGCGCCAGTACAAGAAATTTCTGCTTTCGGCTGGCAAAACCCGCAGCTCGATTTTGATTAGCTGCGGGGCCAGGTTAGCGCCCTTTGACATCCGGGAGGTGCGGGAGCTGATGGAGGACGACGAACTGGAACTGGACACCATCGGGGATGAAAAGACGGCCTTGTTTCTCATTATGAGCGACACGGACACGACCTTTAACTTCATCCTGGCTATGGTGCAGAGCCAGCTAATCAACCTCTTATGCGACCGGGCCGATGATAAGTACGGCGGGCGGCTGCCCGTCCATGTGCGGCTGATACTGGACGAGTTTGCCAATATCGGCCAGATACCAAACTTTGACAAGCTGATTGCCACCATCCGAAGCCGGGAAATCTCGGCTTCTATCATTTTGCAAAGCCAATCGCAGCTAAAGGCCATTTACAAGGACGCGGCGGAAATCATTTCCGACAACTGCGATTGTACGCTTTTCCTTAGTGGCAGGGGAAAGAACGCCAAGGAGATCGCGGACGTGCTGGGGAAAGAAACCATTGACAGCTACAACCAGAGCGAGAACCGGGGCGCGCAGACCTCCCACGGACTGAACTATCAAAAATTGGGAAAGGATGTGCCATAATTCATGGTGACGAGTTCAGTTGCCTTGAATAACGGATGAACAGGGACACGATCAACTGGATTCGTACAAAACCGAATACAGGAGGTCGATATGGAAACATTGAAGAAGCGTATCCATGATGACAGCAACGGTCTGGACTATGTTCTGGTCGGGGACTATTACATACCGGACTTGAAACTGCCGGAGGGAAGCCGCCCCATCGGAAGGTGGGGCCGGATGCACAAAGCGCACCTGCAGGAACATCGGCCCGGCCAGTACAATGCTTTGCTTCTGTCGGGAAAACTCTGGACATATCTTGCCGATCTGAATGAACAGGCCGCTGACCGGCTGGCGTGTATCGTCTCGCAGATGCAGGAGGCAGAGGGCGTCAATGAGGAAAGGAAAGCCCGTGACTGGCTCTGCTGGGTACAATCTATGAACAGCATCCGCAGCCGGGCCGAGGAAATCATCCTGTCTGAGATGATTTTTGTCTGAGGGAGGTGGCGCATGATTCTAGAAGAAATGTTTAACGGCAGATTTTATCCCTGTGAGACGGTGGTGGTCAATTCGCAGAGGTACAGGCAGGCCCTGACCGCCTGCTCCGGCCTGATGGACACTTTGTCGGAGCGTTTGAGCAAAGAGGACTATGCACTGGTTGAAGAACTGCGGGCGCAGGTGGCAATCGTCCAGTGTGAAGAAAACGAAAGCCACTTCAAATACGGTTTTTCGGCAGGATTGCTTGTCCGGCAGGAAGCCCATGAGCAGGTGTCGCAGAGAGACAAAGGGTAGTATCCCTATTGTAGTCGTGCCCATTTTGGGCACGACTACTTTAATCCCATGAAGTGGTGATGGACAAAATGTCCACCACCACTTTAGTGCTGTGAAGCTGTCGGTATTAAAATGATACCGACCAGAAAACGGTCATTCGCTTTATCAAACAAAAGCAGGTGTCCCCATTTCGGGAACACCTGCTGCATTACACAAAAGTGTCCGGGTTATTCGCCCTCCATCAAATCCAAAAGAATACTTTTTTGTGTCACGATCCAGTTTCGGAATTCTTCCGGGCTGGATTTTCTGTTTTTAACCAGGGTTTTCCTCCGCAGGGCTTCCTTTTTGAAGTCCTCAAATGTCGCAAGCATCCGGGCCAGGCGGTCATCGGGGAAGCCGGGCGTTTTCTTCGCTTTGTTGATCACATTGCGCCAGCCCTGGCACTCGTTTTTGTACTGGTGGTCGTAATCGTTCTCCCTGGCACGTTCGTCAAACTCCCGCTTGTTCCGGAGGGCCTGTTCCTTCCGGCATTTGTCGCTGCACAGCTCATACCGGAGGCTTTTTGCCAGAAAAAACTTTCCGCAGACCTTACACTGCCGAAAGTACAGCCCCCAGTCATGGAGGCGGTTCAGGTAGTAGGTAATTAGAGGGAGAAGGGAATCGTAGGCCGCCGCACACTCCATCTGACGTCCGCTGTCCGGAAACCACAGGCTGAGCCGGGTATGCTCCGCCGGTGTCCTGCGGTAGTAGAGCCTTCTGGTGTCCAGCTTTCCCGGCACGCCGGAATCCTTATCATACTGCATGGCATCAGGGATCTGGAATGCGATGGTCAGCTTTGCCATCTCCGCCATGAATTCTTCGCAGGCGATCTCCCTTTTCCGTTTCTCTCTGGCTTTCAGATAGCCGTTCCAGATGCGGAACGCTGTGTACTGGCGGACAGGCTCCCCGGACTGATACTTTTCGGAGAGGAACTGTCCGGCGGCCTGTTCCAGAGCAGGCTGCTCCCAGCGGTTGGTGTGCATGGCGTCCCGCAGAGGGGACAGGCCCAGCCGGTTCCAGCTGCCATCCGCATCTTTGTCAAAGCGGATCAGCATGGTTCCCAGAGGGCTTACGCTGTCATAGAACAGCTCCGCATTCGCATCCCCTTCCAGTCTGGAACGGATTTCACTTTCGGTGCCGATCAATACCCGTTCTTTCAGCTTTTTTCTGTCCAGTGTCAGGACAAACAGGATTTTTTCACGGTATGGCTCCTGTCGGATGAATTGATATTCCATCTGCGCTCCTTTCTTTTATGGTAATTTTATAATCTAATCATATCTGTTACACACATGGTATCACGAAAGTATTGTTCTGTCAATTTTATTCTGCTATGGTATTCGTGCATGGTAATTCCATGATATTGGGTACCTTGAAAACAGAATGACCGTCTGGCAGGGATATGACCGGCAGGAGAAGTGACGCATCCAGCGCGCCAATGCCGGGAGACGCCGCAGGAATGGGGCAAGGAGAACGGCTGTCAGGGAGAACGGCAACAAACAAGTAAACAGGAAATCATTTCATTTTAATTATGGAGGTATGGAAAATTGAGTGAAAACAGGGAAAGGAACAACTATGATGATCTTCCGCTGGTACTGAATGTAGCTGACATCCAGCGCATTATGGGGATTTCCAGGATGAGCGCCTATGAGCTGGTACACACGCCGGGGTTTCCGGCAGTCCGCAGCGGCAGGCTGATTAAGATCAGTAAAAAGGCGTTCTTTGACTGGATGGAGAAGGGAGATCTGGCAGCATAAAAGGTCTGTGCGATGATGAGCAGACTGATTATGCGGAGGCTGTTTAAACGCTTTATTTCGATAAAGTAGCTGTGGTCATTTTGATCACGACCACTTCAACAGAGTAAAGTGGCCGTTCTCATTTTGAGAACGGCTAAAACAAACCATGTATTTAACAGGAGGACGTTCATTTGAAACTGACAAAGTATGAGAAAGAAACCATCATCAACTGGAACGAGGCGGAGAACCTTGCCAGCGTCTACACCTTTAACGCCAGCTTAAAGCGCAGACTGGCTGATTTCAGCCGGAAATATCCGCTGCTGTGCCGCTTGGAGCGCAGCACGCCGGAGGGCAGCGTGACCTATGTGCTGGACAAGTCCCGGCTGTCGATCCGGCTGGTGCCGCCGTACAGAGAGGAACGGAAAGCCGCCGCCAGCGCCTACGCAAAAGAGCATGGCTTTCAGGTGGTAGGGGGAAGAAAAAATTGCCTGAAATCGGGGCGTTTACGAAAAAAACAGCGGGTCTGCACCTAGCATTTTCACAGTCCGCCTGCCTCAGCCTGTTCCATATCCAGTACCATAGGAAGGTGAAAATTGTCCGATTTGGGAGCTGTTTCCCCGATTGGAGGGAAGGAGGAAAACGCTATGGGAAATCTGTATGGATATATCCGTGTCAGTACCAGAGAGCAGAATGAGGACAGGCAGCTCCTTGCGATGAAAGAACTGTCCATCCCGGAGAAAAACTTGTTCGTGGATAAGCAGTCCGGCAAGGATTTTGAGCGTCCGCAGTACCGGAAAATGGTGCGGAAGCTGAAAAAAGACGACCTGCTCTACATCAAGAGCATTGACCGTCTGGGGCGCAACTACGAAGAAATCCAGAACCAGTGGAGAATCCTCACCAAAGAAAAAGGGATTGACATTGTGGTATTGGACATGCCCCTGCTGGACACCCGGCGGGGCAAAGACCTGATGGGGACGTTCCTGAGCGACATTGTTCTGCAGGTGCTGTCCTTTGTGGCGGAAAATGAACGGACGAACATCCGGCAGCGCCAGGCGGAGGGGATTGCCGCCGCAAAAGCCAGGGGCGTCCGCTTCGGCAGGCCGCCCCGGCCTTTGCCGGAAAACTTCCATGACCTGTACCAGCAGTGGAAAAACGGAAAGATCACCTGTTCCGCTGCGGCAAGGCTCTGCGGGATGCCGATCTCCACGTTCCGATACCGGGCGGAGATTTACGAAAAAGCCAAGTTATTGTAAGCGGGCATTTTTGCAGGAATGTGTACCTTCCTACAAAATGCCCGTTTTTCGCTTTACCCGTCTATGATACCACAAATAAACGTCATTTTCTATAAGTTTCAGTGCTTTTCAGGAAGCCCGTCTCTCGGAAAACATCCTGAAAATACCCTGTCGAAAAGGTACAAGATTTAGCAAGTCTTTCCTGCATGGATAACGGATGAAAAGTCGATTGCCCATGAGGAGGAAATTGACTTGATTGTAGGAATACAGGACGAGATACTGAAACTTCATTCTATCGGACTGCTGCGCCACCTTCTTGCGGATAAAACCACAAATTCCAATATCCTTTGGGCCACGGACGCCTACCAGGACAAAGGAATTGAGTATCAGCGAGATAAAGAGATCACAGTAGATTTGATTACCGGCAGTAATTCCGGCGTCATAAAGAACCGGGCACGAAAGGCCATGGAACAGCAGTCCGAACGCACCAGACAGCGGGGGGAAGTATTCACGCCTTTGTGGATTTGCCAGAAGATGAATGACTTCGCTGATGAAGTATGGTTCGGGCAGGGAGATGTATTCATCAGGGATGGACAGCCGACTGACCATGTTGCCTTTCCGGAAAAGCGAACATGGCAGCAATACGTGGATGACCGGCGGCTGGAGCTGACCTGCGGCGAAGCTCCCTATCTGGTCAGCCGGTATGATGCGGCAACCGGCGAGATGATTCCCATTGAAAGTCGTATTGGGATTCTTGACCGCAAGCTGCGAGTGGTGGGTGAAAATGCTACTGATGAAGCGGAGTGGATAACCTGGGCGGTTCGGGCATTTCAGGCGACCTGTGGCTATGAATTTCAGGGAGATAATCTGCTGATTGCCAGAGTTAATCTGCTGATGACCTTTGAGGAATACCTGTTCTTCCGATGGAAGCGAAAACCTACGCCAAAAGAATATCAGACCATCGTTAAAATCATTGTCTGGAACATCTGGCAGATGGACGGGCTTACCGGAGCTATCCCCTACTGCAAGGCGCAGGAGGAATACCGGCAGATGAGCCTGTTTGAGTGGATGGACGGTGAGGAATACAAGGAACAGGCAAACAAACAGGCACCTTGCAGGATTTATAACTGGCGTGGGAAACGCAGCTTGCAATACAGGGAAGTGAACACAGGAGGAAGGAATATGAAGTTTAATTTTGTGATTGGAAATCCGCCTTACCAAGAGGAAAGACAAGGAGATAGTAATACAGCCACACCAATTTATCATAATTTTATGAACTCTGCCTATTGTATATCAGACAAAGTAATGCTTATTACGCCGGCACGTTTCCTCTTTAATGCAGGCTATACTCCGAAAGAATGGAATAAAAAGATGTTGAATGACGAACATCTGAAGGTAATTTATTACTCACCTGAGTCATCATGTGTGTTTCAAGGCGTAGACATCAAAGGTGGCGTTGCAATTACATATCGAGATAGACAGAAAAAGTATGGAGCAATAAAGATTTTTACACGGTATCCGGAAATGAATCAAATTTTGCGCAAGGTGTTAGAATTTAATGGTTTTGTTGGGCTTAACACAATAATTGTAACCAGTTTCGCTTATCATTACGCCAAAACATTGTATGAAGAAAACCCGGAACTAGTTGGACGTGCAAGTAAGGGGCACGATTATGACATTCAATCCAATGCTTTTTCTGTTTTCCCAGAAATATTTTTTGATAATCTTCCTGATGCTGGTAATTACATACGAATTCTAGGCAGAGATGGAGCTAACCGGTGCTGGAAATATATTAAAAGGCGATATGTCACTGATGTGTCAAATTTGGAAGCATATAAAGCGTTCTACCCCAAAGCAACTGGAACAGGTCAATTTGGGGAAACATTGCCCGAAGCTATAATAGGTAAACCTGGTGACGGGAGTACGGTAACATTTTTAAGCATTGGGAATTTCGAGTCTGAAGAAGAAGCCATAAACTGTGCGAAATATACAAAAACAAAATTTGCCCGATCACTTTTGAATGTATTGAAAGTTACACAAGATAATACCCCTGGGAAATGGGCATATGTCCCTCTCCAAGATTTCACCCCATCTTCCGACATCGACTGGTCAAAGTCCATTCCAGAAATCGACCAACAGCTCTATGCCAAGTACGGGCTGGACGACCGGGAGATTGAATTTATTGAAACTCATGTAAAGGAGATGGTGTAGATGGCAGTGCAGATTCAATCCTTCCAGCGTGTGATTCCCATGATCTATGCCTACCAGACGCCGGGAATCCCCTATCATGAGGGATGGACAAAAATCGGATATACCGAAAAGCAGGATGTGCGCAGGCGTATTGAACAGCAGACCCACACTGCCGGTATCCGCTGGGAGCTTTGCTGGCAGGACAACGCCATGTATAAGGACGGCTCCGGGCAATATTTTACGGACCACGACTTCCATGATTATCTGGAAGGCGTGAAGAAAGTCAAACGGGAGCCGGGGACAGAATGGTTCCAGATTGACAGCGGCAGTTCTCAGGTATTCTTCAATACGTTCGCTTCCAGAAAGGCAGAGAAGCCGGTGGATGGCAGCACTTATCAGCTCCGCCGGGAACAGCTGGAAGCCGTTGCCAGGACAAAAGCCTACTTTGAACAGGGCGGTCAGGAATTTTTATGGAACGCCAAGCCCCGTTTCGGCAAGACCCTCTCCGCCTATGATCTGGTGGTACAGATGGGCTTTACCAACGTGCTGATCGTTACCAACCGCCCCAGTATTGCCAACAGCTGGGCGGAAGATTTCCGCAAGTTTATCGGCTGGCAGCATAGGCTGGCCTTCGTGTCAGACACAGACGCTTTGCGGGGCAAGCCCGGTGTTCTGTCTAGGGATGAGTTTATTGATCTAGCTGACCAGTATGAGGGTATGGTTGCCTTTGAATCCCTCCAGGGGCTGAAAGGCTCTGTCTATTTCGGCGGGGAATACGACAAGCTCAGATGGATGGCAAAGGAAGTGCGTGACGCATTCGGAAAAGTGCAGAAAGGCATTGAATTTGACCTCCTGATCATTGACGAATCCCACGAGGGTGTGGATACAGTCAAAACCGACCGGGCCTTCCGCAACATTGCCCGGAAGCACACGCTGTACTTATCCGGCACGCCGTTTAAGGCACTGGCGGGGGGACGCTTTTCAGAGAATCAGATTTATAACTGGAGCTATGCGGATGAGCAGGAGGCAAAGGATTCCTGGGATGGTGAGGACTACAATCCCTACGAAGCGCTCCCCCGCCTGGCTATGTACACCTACCAGCTTTCCAACATGATTTATGAGCGGGTAAAGAAAGGGCTTGACCTGTCCGGTGAGGACGGGAGTATGGAGTACGCCTTCGACCTGAATGAATTTTTTGTCACAAACGAAAGCGGGCGGTTCATGCATGAGGATGAGATCAAAAAGTTTCTCCATGCCCTCTCCACCCAGGAGAAATATCCGTTCTCCACGCCGGAACTGCGCAGGGAACTGTCCCATACGCTGTGGATTCTCAACCGTGTCGCAAGCGCAAAGGCACTGGCAAAGCTGCTGAAGGCAGACCCGGTGTTCAGCGAATATAAAGTTGTCCTGGCTGCCGGTGACGGTCATATGGATGATGACGTGGAAGAAAACGACAAAGCCTTTGACCGGGTAAAGGACGCTATTGCAAACAACGATAAGACCATCACCCTGAGCGTGGGGCAGCTTACCGTGGGCGTAACCATCCCGGAATGGAGCGGCGTGTTAATGCTGTGCAATCTGCAAAGCCCCTCCAGCTATATGCAGGCGGCTTTCCGGGCGCAGAACCCCTGCATCCTGACCCGGGACGGGAAACGCTACCGCAAAGAAACCGCCTATGTATTCGACTTTGACCCGGCCCGGACGCTGATTATTTTTGATGAGTTTGCGAACAACCTGTCTCCGGATATGGTATCCGGCAAAGGGACAAGCGAAGCACGCAGCCGGAATATCAGGCGGCTTCTGAATTTCTTCCCGGTTCTCGGCGAGGATGAGGAAGGAAAGATGGTGGAACTGGATGCTGCGCAGGTTCTGTCTATTCCGAGAAAACTAAAAAGCGTGGAAGTTGTCCGGCGTGGCTTCATGTCCAACTTCCTCTTCCAGAATATCGGTGCTGTATTTGGTGCGCCGAGTATCGTGACGGAGATCGTGAAAAAGCTGAATCCGGCACAGGAAGAAAAGCTGAAACGGAATCCGGAGGATCTGGATCACGCCGCTGACATTGCGGTGGACGAGGATGGAAATGTGCAGATCCCCAATGAGATCGTGATCGGAAAAACGCAGGATTTGTTCGGCGATAAGATTTATGAAGAACTGACACAGACCATCGCTCCGGCGGTCAGCCATCTGGCGGACAGCCCGATGGATTATGACCAGACAAAGCAGACGGCGCAGACGGTTGTAGACACGGTGAAGGATACCATTAAGCAGAAGGTGCTTACGCCGGTAATCGACAACTATGAAGTGAAGAAAAGCACCCAGCACCGGCTGGAGAAAGAGGCTTCCACGGAAATCGACCGGGCATTTGAACAGCTTCAGGGCGACTATGAACAGCAGGTGAATATTGCCCGGCTGGAACATGATAAAAAACGGGAAGCCGCCGCAACAGAGGAGGATGTAACCGCAGCGGACAGAAGTTTTCAGGATGATATGGAAGCTGCCATGCAGAGTTTCATGCAGTCCATGCAGGCGCAGGTGGAGGATACCATCCGGCAGAAGCCGCAGGAACTGGTAGAAAAGCTGGAACGCCATAAGGCCGAGGAAGAAAAACGAAGTATCGAGGATGATGTCCGGGCAAGGCTCCGGGGATTCTCCCGTACCATTCCCAGCTTCATTATGGCATACGGGGACGGACACCTGACCCTGCAAAATTTTGACGAGTACACAGAGAATGATGTGTTTGCCGAAGTCACCGGGATTACCATAGAGGACTTCCGTTTCCTTCGGGACGGCGGCGACTACATGGATGAAAATGGCGTCTCCCGGCATTTTGAAGGACATTTGTTTGACGAGGTGGTGTTCAACGATTCCGTGAATGAGTTCTGGCGGATGAAGCAGGAGCTGGCAGATTATTTTGACGAGAGTAAGGACGAGGATATTTTTGACTATATCCCGCCGCAAAAGACCAACCAGATTTTCACGCCCAAATGGGTGGTACAGAAAATGGTGGATGAGCTGGAAGCGGAAAATCCGGGCTGCTTCGATGACCCTGACAACACTTTTGCAGACCTCTACATGAAATCCGGGCTTTACATTACAGAGATTGTCAAACGGCTTTACCGCAGCGAGAAGATGAAAGAATTATTCCCGGATGAGAAAGACCGCATCCGGCATATCCTTACCAGGCAGGTATACGGGATGGCACCTACGAGAATCATCTATCTAATCGCTACAAATTACATTCTGGGATTTGATGAAAACATGAAGGTGGAGACAAAAAACTTTGTCCAGGCGGATGCTGCGGAAGCGGCAAAGAGCGGAACGCTGGAACATCTGGTCAATCAATATTTTGGATAAAACTACATAATGGTCAAGCCAAAGGCGATCAACCGTATCAAGTTGGTCGCTTTTGTTTTGCCCATTAGCTGGCAGATGCATATGCCAGTTCGTCAAACGGCTGGATACAGCTGGTTGGCAGAAGCGGAGTCTGATACATTTCATTTGTGTGAAGGATACCGTTTTTCTTCCGATGCGAGGACACCCGCAGAGGAAGAAAAAAATCGAAGGAGCTGACTAGAGCCACAGGGCAAACGGCGAAGGTCGGCTTCTTTGGGCGGGAGTACAGAGGGCAGCCAGCCCTCTGTGCCGGGGTGCAGGGGCGGCAGCGCACTGCTGGGGTCAAGGGGCAACGCCCATTGGGCGGGTACAGGGCGGCAGCGCCTGTGCGGTGTGTAGAGGCGGCGAGCCTTTACTCCGGTGTCCAGAGGTGGAAAACCTCGGCCCAGGGAAAGTTGATGCCTGCGTCAACTTGTACTGGGTATTACCTGACGCAAAATTCGCAGGATTTGCGGCTTCGCCGCCCTTCCCCGGCCCCGCAACATCTTCGCAGGAAGGAGGAAAACTGTTTGAAATTGACACGACACAACGGGCGCTCCGGCAGGCATGGCGCCTACAATCCCCGCCACAATGACCGCCGGTTCGATGTAGAGAACAGCGAACACATTGACGCAGAACGGGCAAGGCGGAATGTCTACTGGGACTGCTACCGGGGCTTTACCACACATGACTTCCGGGAGAACCCGGAGCAGCCGGATTTCAGCTTTGAGGAAATCGAGCGGATGTACTATTACGAGCATTACGGCGGCCATGTGGAGGCCCAGAATGCCCGGAATGAGAAAACGCGCCACACGGAGCGCAACCGCACTGTGGAGGACCTGCTGAAAAACAACAGGACCTGCCCGGAGGAAACGCTCTACCAGATCGGAACGATGGAACAATCCGTTCCGTCGGAGACATTGATTGAGATTGTTCGGGAATTTCAGAAGGAATTTGACCGCCGCTTCGGTTCCCATGTCCACATCATTGACTGGGCGCTCCATCTGGATGAGGCCACGCCCCATATCCATGAGCGGCACGTCTTTGACTGCGAGAACCGCTACGGGGAACTGTGTCCCCAGCAGGAAAAGGCGCTGGAGGAGCTGGGCATCCCTCTCCCAAATCCGGAGAAACCCAAAGGCAGGCATAATAACCGGAAACAGACCTTTGACGCCATCTGCCGGACCCTGCTCTTTGACATCTGCCGCAGGCATGGCCTGCATCTGGATCAGGAGCCGTCCTACGGCGGGCGGGAGTATCTGGAAAAGCAGGACTATATCCTGATGAAGCAGAAGGAGAAGCTTGCGGCCCAGGAGCAGAAGCTGGAAGAACTGACGCTGAAGGTTGAGGATGTGGAGACGCTGCTGGACGATGTTTCCGAAGTGGCCTATGACAAGGCAGTGGAGGTAGTGACTGATACTGTCCGGCAGGAAACCCATAAGGAAGATATTCGTATGATTGAGGAAACAAAAAAATGGGTACTCTCACCGGAGCGCAAGGCCCCGAAGAAAGAACGTGAGTACGCCGCAGCCCGGCTGGATGGGGTGATTAGCAAGATTAAAAATGTCATGCAGACTGCATTGGCAAAAATCCAGAAAACGCTCATGCAGCCGGAGGTCAAGAAGGCAGGTAAGGAGCAAATCAAGAAAAAAGCCAGGGAGACGATAAAAGACCGTCTTGCAAGGGCGAGAGTTGACGCTGACCGGGATAACCGGAAGCGTTGGGAGCGGGAGGGGCGTATCGTCCCAACGAAAAAGAACGATATGGAGTTATGAGGCATCTGATTTTCTGCGGATACGGGTGCCTTTTTCTCTGTCTGGAGGTGAGAAAATCGAATGTGTTTGAAGCGGTGAAGCAGGCTGTCCCCACAAGGCAGGCTGCGGAATCTTACGGGGTGCGGATCGGAAGGAACGGGATGGCCTGCTGTCCTTTCCATGATGACAAGCATCCCAGCATGAAGGTTGACCGCCGGTACCACTGCTTCGGCTGTCAGGCGGACGGGGATGTGATTGATTTTACCGCCCGCCTGTTTGGTCTGAGCAGTAAGGAGGCGGCGTTGAAACTGGCGGAGGATTTCTCTGTCCGTTATGACGCCAAAGGCCATGACCCGCCCCGCAGGAGGCCGGTCAAGCGAAAAATCAGCGAGGAACTGCGCTACCGGCAGGCGGAGCAGAAATGTTTCCGGGTATTGTGCGATTACCTGCATCTGCTGGAACGCTGGGAGCAGGAATACGCCCCGCAGAACCCGGATGAAGCATGGAATCCGCTGTTCGTGGAGGCCCTGCAAAAGAAATCGTACACGGAGTATCTGCTGGATATTCTCCTGTCCGGCAGCATGGAGGAACGGGCATCCGTTGTCGTCCAGCATGGAAAAGAGGTGAGGAAGATTGAGCAGCGAGTATCAGAGTTTAGAGCCAGCCACCCGGCAGGCCGTCATGAGCGCAGCCGCAGCCTTAGCGCCGGAGCAGAGCGTTGACGAGGTGCGGGAAAGCCTCTCCGTCACGGAAAAAGGCCAGCCCGCCAACACCATCGGCAACTGCCGGACAGTGTTCTGCCATGACCCGCTGCTGCGGGACGCTATCCGGCTGAACCTTCTGACGGACCGGGTGGACATTGTGCGGGATTTGGGCTGGCGCAGGAATACAAGCGCCCTGACGGATACGGATGTGAAGTATCTGCTTCTCTATTTTGAGCAGACCTACGGCCTGACCAGCGAAAAGAAGATCACTGCGGCACTGTCCATCGTGGCAAACGAAAACTGCTATCATCCCATTCAGGACGTGCTGAACGGCCTTGTCTGGGACGGGACGCCCCGCATCCGCTCCTGTCTCCATCATTTCTTAGGTGCGGATGAGAGCGACTATGTGGAGGAAATGCTGAAACACTTCCTGCTGGGTGCCATCCGGCGGGTGTTTTCTCCCGGCTGCAAATATGAGGAAATGCTCTGTCTGGTGGGTGGACAGGGGGCTGGCAAGTCCAGCTTCTTCCGCCTGCTGGCGATCCGGGACGAATGGTTTTCTGATGACCTGAAAAAGCTGGACGATGACCGGGTGTTCCTAAAGCTGCAAGGCCACTGGATCATTGAAATGTCGGAGATGCTGGCTACCAGCAGCGCCAAAAGCATTGAGGAAATCCGCTCGTTCATCAGCCGGCAGAAGGAAACCTATCGCACACCCTACGAGGCCCAGCCCAAAGACCGGCTGCGGCAGTGCGTGTTCGGCGGTTCATCTAACACGCTGGACTTTTTGCCCCTTGACCGGGCCGGGAACCGGAGGTTCCTTCCGATCATGATATACCCGGAGAATGCGGAGGTTCACATTTTGGAGGACGAGGACGCTTCCAGAGCCTATTTGTTGCAGGTCTGGGCGGAGGCCATGACCATTTACCGCAGCGGCAGCTACTCCATGAAATTTAGCAGAGCTATCCAGCGGCAGCTGGTGGAGGTGCAGAAGGATTTCATGCCGGAGGATACAGAAGCCGGGCAGATCCAGGGATTTCTGGAGAATTACAGCGGGAACCAGGTCTGCTCCAAACAGCTTTTTAAGGAAGCGCTGGGACATGCCTATGATGAGCCGAAGCGGTGGCAGCTTCACAATATCAACGAGATCATGAACACGGTGGTGACAGGCTGGAAGCCGTTCTCTAATCCGAGAATGTTCGCCGGATACGGCAGGCAGAAGGGCTGGGAACGGGATGTTTCCGGCAACGAACTGCCCGGCAACGAAGATGGATTTGTGGAGCTGACGGAGGAAGAATGCCGCCAGTTGGAGCTTCCAAAGGAGTGGATCGCATAAAATTAGCGGTCTGTTGCCGGGATGGTTGTCAGTTGGTTGCCGGGTTCGTTGCCGGGAATTTTTCGGTCTGGATACGGAAAAAGCCCGTAAATAAGGCTTTTTCTAATATCTATCTCTATCTCCGGCAACGAAAGCAACGAGATTTTTCAAGAAAATTCACAAAGTAAGATTTGCGGGCCAGACGGTAGTTTACAGGTTTTCAGAGGTTCGTTGCCGGACTTCGTTGCCGGGGCTGCCGTCCGGCCTGTCATTCTATGGAGGTAGCTTATTGGAAAAAAATAAGAATCAGAAAAACAAAGTCCGCTTTATCGTGGTGCGGGAATTCTCCGGGGAGAAATCCATGCGGGAAGCCTTTGAGCAGCTGATCGAGCGCCAGACCTGCGAACGCTTCGAGGAATGGCTGGGACAGCGGGAAATGGCAGAAAAAGCGGCGTAAAAACGGTTGAATCAGGGACAGGGGCATGATATTATAATGGTATCGTGTCCCTGTTCATAGAAGGAGAACGCTATGAGCAGGAAAAAACAAGTCTATGAGAAAATCACCGCTCTCTACTGCCGGATCTCTCTGGATGACGGCGGCGACAATGAGAGCATGAGCATCAGCAACCAGAAACTCATGCTCCGGGACTTTGCTGAAAAGCATGGGATGTTCCAGTATGAGTATTATGTGGATGACGGTTATACGGGCCGCAACTTCAACCGCCCTTCGTTCCAGCGTATGATCGCTGACATTGAGGCGGGGAAAGTCGGCTGCGTCATTACCAAAGACCTATCCAGACTTGGTAGGAACTATATCGAAGCCGGAAGCTATATCGAAATCTTTTTCCCCAAACACAATGTGCGCTATATCGCCATCACGGACGGCGTGGACAGCCTGACCCGCCAGGAGATGGACATCACGCCCTTTAAGAATATCCTCAATGACATGTACAGCCGGGATATTTCCAAAAAGGTGCTGGCTGGCATCACCACCCGTTCCCGGCAGGGGAAGTTCTGCGGAGGGACGCCGCCCTTTGGCCTGATGCGTGACCCGGAGGACAAAGGGCATCTTATCCTTGACCCGGAGACAGCGCCCATTATCCGCAAGATTTATGACTATGCCCTGGACGGGCTGGGCTGCATGAGGATTTCCAAACGGCTGATGGAAGAAAAAATCCCCATCACCCATGTCAAGGCCAACACGGAGTTTGACGCCAACTACTATTCTTGGGGCGGGGCGAGGATCAGCCATATCCTGCGGAACCCTTTTTACAAGGGTGCGCATCTGGTCTTTCGGACGCATCAGAAGGGCATCCGCTCTGGCACCTATGACATTATTCCCCGTGAGGACTGGGAAATCATTGAGGGCTGCCATGAGGCGATCGTGACACCGGAGGAATGGGAACAGGTGCAGGCCATCATTGACCGCAGGCCCACGATTATGAAGGGCAATGCCTGCCCCTTCTACAACCTGTTCCACGGGCTGGTCTACTGCGCCACCTGCGGTAAGTCCATGCAGGTGCGGTATGAAAAAGTGGGCCGAACCGGCAGGAACCGCTTCACCGGCGAGCTGCGGGAACCGATTGACAAGGCGTATTATATCTGCCAGACCTACAACCGGATGGGCTGCAAAGTCTGCTCCAGCCACAAGATCGAGGCCAGGGATTTATACAATCTCGTATTGAAGGATATACAGGAATTGGCGGCGCAGGCCATGAAGGACGCCGATGCGTTCTACCAGCGCCTCAGCCGCCGGATGGAGCGCCGGTATCTGGTGGACGCTTCCCAGACCGAGAAGGAACGCAAAAGGCTGGAAGCCCGAAATCAGGAAATTGACGGGATGTTTCTAAGCCTGTACACGGATAAGGCCAAAGGCATCCTGACTGAACAGCGGTTTATGAAGCTGACGGCGGCGCTGGAACAGGAACAGGAAGCCAACCAGAAACGCCTGCATGATCTGGCGGTGATGCAGAGCCGGGCTGACGCACAGGAAAGCGAAGTCCGCACCTTTATCAAAGAAATCCGGCGCTATTCCGCCATTGAGGAACTGGACGAGTCCGTACTGAACCGACTTATCAGCAAGATTTTAATTGGCGAAGTCAAGAAGGTGGACGGCCAGAAGGTGCAGGAAGTTAAGATTATTTATAACTTTGTCGGTGAAATACCTTTAACATGAGTTGATTTTGCTGATAAGTTTGTCATGAACTTTCCGTCAAAAAGCAGTTGTAACATTATATTAGAGATGGTATAATACAGAATTACCGCTAAGGAGGTGTAAATCCATGGCTAAAAAGAAATACTATGCAGTAAAGGTTGGAAGAATCCCTGGAATATATGGTACGTGGGATGAATGCAAAGCACAAACGGATGGCGTTTCGGGTGCGCAATATAAATCGTTTTCTTCATTAGAAGAAGCAGAACGATATGTGCGAGAAGCAGCTGAAGATATTCCTAATATATTGCCGGAGGTCACCAATAATGTTGCTTTAAACACTCAAGTTGAAAATCAGATCGCAGCTCTTGGCGAGAATGAAGTTGTAGCTTTTGTTGATGGTAGCTATGATGTAACGGAGGAAAAATCTGCTTTTGGTACGATTATCTTCAGTCAAAGTGGAAATAAAGATATTTTGTATAAGGCTTTTACAAAACAATTAGGCGAAGAATTTATTTCTCTTAGAAATGTTGCTGCCGAACTAGAAGGAGTAAAAGAGGCAATTAGTTGGGCTCTCCAGTACAATAAAACCAAAATCACAATTTATTATGATTATGAAGGTATAGAGAAATGGGCAACAGGTCAATGGAAGGCAAATAAGGCAATTACCAGAAAGTATGTGCAGTTTGTTCAAGAAAAAAGCAAAGCTTTACAAATCGAGTTTATAAAAGTTCCTGCGCATGCAGGAGTTAAGTATAATGAAGAAGCTGATTCTATTGCCAAAAATGCTTTGTTGGCTAAAGGGCATAAAACCTACAATGACGGTTCCGTTTATTTTGTAGGGTATAGTGTACAAGATTGGAAAACAATAATTCAATGCATCAATGATGAAAATGCAGAATTTGCTGATGAAAAAACAATATCTCCACTTACTTTTAGTCAGGAGACTATTGGAACAAGAGAAAAGATTCGAGTTACGCAAGACAGAAATACGGTTGTCATAAACTGTTATAGGAATTCAAAAACATATGTTCAAGGGAAACAAACCGTATTATTCCAGAAAATTATATCGACTGCAATTGAGTTGTTGGGAAACAAGCAGACTGTAATTGAAACTTTAAATAGTTATCATGCTTTGACTCTTAAGGAAAATGAAATCGAAACACGGTTTGAGCTGGTGTTGCCCCATTATAGGCATGAGTCAAAAAAACACTATACAAATCTTTTATCTGCGGTTTACAATACGATGCTTACGGGATATATGCCAGATTATACTTGCTTAGTCACTCCTATATTTAGGGCATATGAGTATTATCTGCATAGGATACTGGGGGACATCATGGGTTTGGATACTGAAACGGATAAAGGAACAAATAACTTTTCTTTCTTTTCTAAAAATTCTGTTGGACTATATGAATGTAATAATAGAAGGAAAAATTTGTTGTCACAGCAGCAGTTGGATTATTTAAATAATCTTTACACCCAATACAATAGCGTCAGACATCCATACTCTCATTGGTCGGCCAGTGATGTTGATACCGCGGTTATTACAGATATTGCAACTGCTAGGGATTTGTTGAATGATGGTTTAGTTCTTATAGATCAGTATTATAGTTTGTTTTGATAGCTAATTTGTTTGGAAGGAGGTATCGTAATGAAAAAAGTGATTTATAATCAAATTGCAGATAAGGATTATCTTGGTATTGTTACAGTTCTTGATTACGAGACCTCTGTGCGAAAAAGTTTATCAAACATTCGCATTTGTCCCCACGATAGGATTCAACGCAAGATTATAGTCGATCTGGCTCTAAAAGTGGGAATAAATGAGTATAGATTTGTGATGTATGATGTAACTGATGATGGAATAATCCTATGGAATACCAGTAAATATATTATTCCTTGTGAAGATATAATAAGACTTGCAAATTCTTTTATAAAGCAAAAAAGCAATATCCTTCCAAATTCTATGTTATCTAGTGCAACACAAGATGCGTTGTTAAGAAGTTAAGAACCACAATTTCATGCTTCAATTTACCTCTTCTCAGTTTGAGAGGAGGTATTTTTTTGCCCATTTTTGAATTCATCACTTGACATTGTGGCAAAGAGTTGATGAGCCAGGACGAGATCGCAACGATGGACGGAGGCAAGTGTATTTTGCAGGTGCGCGGGGTAAGGCCGTTTTTCAGTGAGAAATACGACATTACCCGCCATCCCCGCTATAAATACCTTTCCGACGCCGACAAGAAGAACACCTTTGACGTGGACAGATATTTGTCGTCCCTGCGCCGGAAGAAGCGGCGCGTGGTATCGGAGGATGAAACCTTTGAACTGTACGACATTGACCTGTCGGATGAAGATATGGCCGCTGAATGAAGCGGCGGGCAAAGAAAGGAGCCTGACCTATGGAACACTCGGACGAAATGACATTTGCGGAATACTTCAAAGCCAAATATGAACTTTACAGGGGACTGATTTCCTTTGTCGTCGCCATGCAATGGCTGACAGACCATGATTTTGCAGTACCGACGGACAGGGACGCCCGCCTGATGGAGATTGAAGTGTCCAGGCAAATGTGTGACGCATGGGCTGAAATCTATGGGATTGCCCTGCGGGAATGGCTGGACGGCCAATAACTCCGGGCCGTCTGCGGATTGTGACGTGCTGCTGGCAAATGACCGGCAGCTTTTTTGTACCCAAATCACATCACAATCTAAATTTATGGAGGTAATTTATGGATTTCTTTAATTCTGCTGTTGAGGTTTTGCAGACTATCGTTGTTGGACTGGGCGGCGCACTTTGCGTATGGGGCGGCGTCAATCTGTTGGAGGGGTACGGCCAGGATAACCCGGCCAGCAATGCTCATGTGCCATAAAGTAACACAATAGCAAAGAACAATGACAGCCACCACTATTCCTAAAGTTTATTTTATCTTTCCCCTTGACTTTAATTTTATTTATGGTATACTCAATATTGTTAAAGTCAATAGGAAAGGAGAATTGAGTTGGAGATAGACAAAATTCCGCAGTGGATACTTGCGTTGGAGCCGGAGGACGCAGCCTTTCTAAAGAACTTTGTTTTGAAATCAGGTTCATTGAAGGAAATTGCACGTTTGTATGAGGTGTCCTATCCCACAGTTCGGCTTAGATTGGATAAACTCATTCAAAAAATCGAATTGAGCGATCAAAAGGAGGAAGAACCGTTTTCAACATTTATCAAAGGGTTAGCGGTTGACTCCCGGATTGATTTGGAAACTGCGAAAATCATTATCGAAAAATATAAACAGGAAAAGGAGAAAGAATCATGAAACATTGGATTATAGTGATTATTGCGATTGCATTGTTTTTCTTGCACGAGCGGTTAAGCGCAACAAAATATTGGTTTTTAGGTGGCCTACTTCCTTTAGCGGGCATTGGTGTGGCAATATATCAACTCATTATTCTTAAAACGACTTTATCCACAACGAACATCATCGCATACATTGTTTTCTTTGCTGTATCGTTCCTTCTCTGGATTGTAGGTAGGTATGAGTATAAGCAGAAAGAAATAAATAAAATGAAAGCAAAAGATATTCAATGAGAAATATAAACAGGAAAAGGAGAAATAACCATGATTGAGTTAGTTGTTGGATTTGCTATTGCTGCGGTACTTTTAATTGCAGAATACCTTTTGTGTACGAAATTAAAAAGTCCTCTTTGGGGCGGAGTTATTCCCGTTTTAATTCTTGCTGGAACGATTTGGATTTTTGCCAGTGGCAGAATACCTCTGGAAACAAGATATTTATTCCCGTTTGTTATTCTGAACACTCTATTTTTTGGAGATTGGGGAACAGGCCGCGACAAATACAAGAAAATTAAGCAAGCAGAAATGGAACGCATGAAAGCTAAAGATATTTGATAAATAGCAAAGCCAGCCGAGCCAGTCAACGGTCAAGATGAACGGGCTACGCCCGCCGTTGACAGCCCCGCCCGCCTTTGCTGGTAGGCAATCAAGGGGCGACAGCAAGGGGTGCTGCCGCCCCTTACTATTATTCAGAAAGGGGGAATTTCCATGACCGAGATTGAAGCCTATCAAGAGTATATCCGGTGCAAGCACAACGCCTTTTGTAAAGCCGTTATTCGGTATGCCGCCATCGGGAAAATCATACGGCTGCGGCAGAAATGGGAACGGGAAGTTTCCCTTGACTATCTGATGAATGAGAAGTTTGTCCAGTTTGCCGAGCCGGAGCCGGACGAGGAATACCCCTTTATCGTCTGCGGCCAGACCGTCTTATTGAGCAACGCCGCCCTTGCCGACGCGATCTCTGTTTTGCCGGAGCAGACACAGGAAGAAATCCTGCGCTATTACTTTCTGCGCCAGCCGCAGCGCGTAATCGGGGCGTGTATTGGCCGGTCACGCAGCACAGCGGGGCGGCATATCCAGCTTGCCTTGCAGCGGCTGCGCGAAGAAATGGGGGTGAGCCAGTATGAGTAGACTTCTCCCCTATGAAACAATCCTCAAAGCCCGTGAGGGCGACCCGGAAGCGGTGAACGCTGTCCTGCTCCATTACGCCGGATATATCCGCTATTTCTCCAAAGTGAACGGGCAGGTCAACGCCGAGGTGGAGGACTATGTAAAGCAGCGGTTAATTGACTGTCAATTCAAGTTCCGGCTTGACGATCCGCCGGACAAGCCATAAAAACCGAATACCAGCCGCCACCAGCGCGGCCAGCGAAAGCAGTAAGTCTTGCAAAAGATTTGCTGCTTTTTTTGTTGTCCGGCTCCGCTCCCGGCCATTTTGACCCTTGCCGGTTGTAGTAGTAAGTGAGAGGGGGATTTTTCTGCCCTGGTGTTTGGCATTTGGAGCATTTACCCGTAGTAGAGAGCAAAGAGAAAGGCTTTTTCCATCACCGGGTAGAAACCGCTGCGTCCGGCGTCATTTTAGCGAAAGCGGGCAGGAATGCCCTTTGCAGGATTAGTAGTAGCAGGAAAGGAGAAACAAACTTTTGTGGTTGCGATTTTCCGAAAAAGTGGCGGACGGAAGTGAGGGGAAGTTTGCAGTCACGGAGAGCAAGTTTCTACCACGGTGCCAAAATCCGCAATTCTGCGGTTTTGCCCCTCGCGGGAAACTTGTTGGGGAGTGCCTTCCCCAAACCCTGCTTTGCGGCTTGCGCCGCATATCCCCGCCGCGCTCATGCGGCAAGAAAGGAGGTCACACCATGCGAAAGAAATACAACACTCCCCACCGCAGCCGCGTTGTGAAAACCCGGCTGTCCGAAGATGAATACGCCGACTTCACAGCGCGGCTTGCGCCCTATGGTATCAGCCAGTCCGAATTTCTTCGGCAGGCGATACGGCGGGCGACCATACGCCCGGTTGTCCATGTGTCGTCGGTCAATGACGAGCTGCTCTCCGCTGTCGGGAAGCTGACAGCCGAGTACGGCAGGATCGGCGGCAACCTCAATCAGATTGCCCGGTATCTGAACGAGTGCGGCGCACCCTACAATGCCCTTTCCGGCGAGGTACGCGCCGCCATAGCCGACCTTGCCGCCCTCAAGTACGAGGTTTTGAAGAAAGTAGGTGACGCGGTTGGCAACACTCAAACATTTAGGCTCTAAGAATGCCGACTACGGAGCCGCCGAAGCCTATCTGACCTTTGAGCATGACGAGTTTACTATGAAGCCCACCCTCGACGAACAGGGGCGGCTTATCCCCCGCGAGGACTACCGGCTGTCCACGCTGAACTGCGGCGGAGAGGATTTTGCCGTTGCCTGTATGCGCTCCAATCTCCGCTATGGGAAGAACCAGCGGCGGGAAGATGTGAAAAGCCATCACTACATCATCAGCTTTGACCCACGGGACGCAGCGGACAACGGCTTGACCGTAGACTGGGCGCAGGAATTGGGCGAGAAGTTTTGCGCCCAGCATTTCCCCGGCCACCAAGCCCTGATATGTACCCACCCGGACGGGCATAACCACAGCGGCAACATTCATGTGCATATCGTCATCAACAGCCTGCGGATTGAGGAAGTCCCGTTCCTGCCCTACATGGACAGGCCATCCGACACGAAAGCCGGGTGCAAGCACCGCTGTACCGACGCTGCCTTGCGCTACTTCAAATCCGAAGTCATGGAGATGTGCCACCGGGAGGGGCTTTACCAAATCGACCTCTTGAACGGCAGCAAGAACCGCGTCACGGAACGGGAGTATTGGGCGCAGAAAAAGGGACAGGCCGCGCTGGACAAGCAGAACGCCCCCATGCTTGCGGAGGGTATCACACCCCGGCAGACCAAGTTTGAAACGAACAAGGAAAAGCTGCGGCAGACCATACACCAAACCCTTTCCACAGCTGCCAGCTTTGACGAGTTTTCCTCTCTGCTGCTGCGGGAGGGCGTGACCGTCAAGGAGAGCCGGGGGCGGCTTTCCTACCTCACGCCGGACAGGACGAAGCCCATTACCGCCCGGAAGCTGGGCGATGATTTTGACCGCGCCGCTGTCCTTGCCGTTTTGGAGCAGAACGCCGCCAGAGCAGCCGAAACGCCCGCCACCCCGCGCACCATAAAAGGCCGTTTGCAGGCCGCCAGAACCGAGATAGCCGATACAAAGCAGACCGGTGTGCAGCGGCTTGTGGACATAGCCGCCAAGAGAGCCGAGGGCAAGGGCAAAGGCTACGAGCATTGGGCAAAGATACACAATCTGAAACAGGCGGCAAAGACGCTGAATGTGTATCAAGAATACGGTTTTACTTCCCCGGAGCAACTGGAAGCGGCCATAGACACCGCCTATGCGGAAATGCGGCAGACCAGCGGCGAACTGAAAACGCTGGAAACCAAGCTGCAAGGGAAAAAGGAGTTGCAGCGGCAGGTGTTGGCCTACGCCCAGACCAAGCCCGCCCGTGACGGGCTGAAAGCGCAGAAATCCCCCAAAGCCCGCGACGCATACCGACAGGCGCATGAGAGCGATTTTATCATAGCCGAAGCCGCCGCCCGGTATTTCCGGGAGCATGGCATTAGCAAACTGCCCGCCCGGAAAGCGTTGCAGGCCGAGATCGAGCAGCTTATTTCTCAAAAAGACAGCCTTTACAACGGCTACCGGGAACAGAAACAGCGGTTCAAGGAGTTGCAGACGGTCAAGAGCAATATCGACCAAATTCTGCGCCGGGAGGAACCGAACCGCAGAAAGGAGCAGAGCCATGAGCGATAACTTACCCCGCATGGACTACCGCCAGCACCGGCGGGCGCGGCGGCTGGTGTATGAGTGCTGTAATTACGACGAGGGGAACTGCCTGCTATTGGACGACGGGGAGCCTTGCGTGTGCGTCCAGAGCATTTCCTATTCCCTCATGTGCCGCTGGTTCCGTGTGGCTGTCCTGCCCCTTGACGGGGAGCTGGCCGCAGCCCTCTTGTGCCGGAGGAGCCGGAAACGGTGCGCGGTCTGCGGGGCGGCTTTTGTCCCCAAATCCAACCGGGGAAAATACTGCCCCGACTGCGCCGCCAAAGTACGCCGCCGCAAGGAAGCCGAGCGACAGCGCAAACGCTACCACCTTTCTACGCATTTAGGGGCTTTCAAACCCTTGTAAATCAAGGCTTTTTTGCCCGCCCTCAACGGGGGCTTGATAGATTTATCCTTTTCCCCCGGAAACGGCGTTCTAAATGCGTACAAACGCCCTAAATCCACCCAAAGGAGGAACCATGTCAGATAACCGAAAATATTACTACCTGAAGCTGAAAGAGAACTACTTTGACGAGGACGCTATCGTGCTGCTGGAGAGTATGCAGGACGGTGTACTCTACTCCAACATTCTCTTGAAGCTGTACTTAAAATCGCTGAAAAACGGCGGGAAGTTGCAGCTTGATGAAAATATCCCCTATACCGCCCAGATGATTGCCACCATAACCCGCCAGCAAGTCGGCACCGTAGAACGAGCCTTGCAGATCTTTATGAAGCTGGGGCTTGTGGAGCCGCTGCAAAACGGCGCGCTGTATATGAGCAACATTGAACTGCTGATCGGCCAATCCTCTACCGAGGGGGAGCGGAAACGGCGGGCAAGGCTGGCTTTGCAGGGGCAAAAAGCCTTGCCAAAGGCCGGGGTGGACAAATGTCCACCATATCAAGCGGACATTTGTCCACCAGAGTTAGAGATAGAGAAAGAGATAGAGATAGAAAAAGAGAGAGAGCGAGAGTTAGATACGGGACAGGCCACCCGCGCCGCCTATGGCCGGTATGGAAATGTCTTTCTGACCCAATCGGAACTGGACGGTCTGAAAACTGACCTGCCCGGCAAATGGGACTACTACATTGACCGGCTATCCTGTCATATCGCGTCCAGCGGCAGGACATACCGCAGCCATGCCGCCACGATTTACAAATGGGCGCAGGAGGACGCCGCCAAGAAAGCCCCGAAAAAGGGCATACCCGACTACTCATGCAAGGAGGGCGAGAGTTTATGAAGAACGAGTTGAAAGCAACGATTGACACCATAACGGCCACTACGCCGGAGCCGGAGGACTACACCGGCGAGGACGGTTTGCTGTACTGCGGCAAGTGCCACAAGCCCAAAGAAGCCTACTTCCCGGAGGGCAAGGCATTGTTTGGGCTTGACCGCCACCCGGCAGAGTGCGACTGCCAGAGAGCCGCCCGCGAGGAACGGGAAGCCGCCGAGCAGCGGCACAGGCACCTTGACACCGTGGAAGAACTGAAACACCGGGGCTTTACCGACCCAACCATGCGGGACTGGACTTTTGAAAACGACAACGGCAGGAACCCGCAGACCGAACTTGCCCGCCGGTATGTGGAGCATTGGGAGGATATGCGAGCCGACAATATCGGCTGCCTGTTCTGGGGTGGTGTGGGAACCGGCAAAAGCTACCTTGCGGGCTGCATCGCAAACGCCCTCATGGAGAAAGAAATCCCCGTCCACATGACGAACTTTGCCCTTATCCTCAATGACCTTGCCGCCAGCTTTGAGGGGCGCAACGAGTACATTTCCCGCCTTTGCCGCTATCCGCTGCTGATCCTTGACGACTTCGGCATGGAGCGCGGCACCGAATACGGACTGGAACAGGTTTTCAATGTGATAGACAGCCGTTACCGCAGCGGCAAGCCGCTGATCGTCACGACCAACCTCACGCTGGACGACCTGCGGAACCCGGAGGACACCGCCCACTCTCGTATTTATGACCGGCTGCTTTCCATGTGCGTCCCGGTACGCTTTACCGGCGACAACTTCCGGCAGGAAGCCGCGCAGCGAAAAATGGAGAGCATGAAGAAACTGATTACCGACTGAAAGGAGTATTGCCTATGGCAGATAACAAGCAGCACGACCACCGCACCACCCGCCGCCCCGACTGCGTGACAGAAATCCGCATGGGCAATTCCGTCCTTGTCGTGTCCGGCTATTTCAAGAAAGACACCACAACCACCGCTGCCGATAAAATGGCACGGGTACTGGAAGCGGAAGCCGCTGCTACACAAAAACCAGCAATTTAACGAATTGTAAAGAAGCAGTTTTGACGCTTTTACCGCTATACAGCCCCCACTATTCCGTGGTACAATAAAGTTGCGGAATAGTGGGGCTGGCTGTCGGAAACGGAGGATTTTATGTTAAGACAAGCCACCCAAAACCTGATTACCGCCCTTTATCCGAGGTTATCCCATGAGGACGAATTGCAAGGCGAGAGCAATTCCATATCGAACCAAAAAAGGATACTCGAAGCCTACGCAAAACAGAACGGCTTTACCAATCTGCGCTGGTACACCGACGACGGTTATTCCGGTTCAAATTTCCAAAGGCCGGGCTTTCAGTCTATGCTTGCAGACATTGAAGCCGGGAAAGTGGGAACCGTTATCGTCAAGGATATGTCGAGGTTGGGGCGAAATTACCTGCAAGTGGGGTTTTACACGGAAATGCTGTTCCCTCAAAAGGGTGTGCGGTTTATCGCTGTCAACGACAATGTGGACAGCGCAAACGGCGGCATGGACAACGATTTTACCCCGCTGCGAAATCTGTTCAACGAATGGCTGGTGAGAGATACGAGCAAGAAAATCAAGGCAGTAAAAAGGTCAAAAGGTATGAGCGGAAAGCCTGTTACCAGCAAGCCGGTCTATGGCTATGTGATGGACGAGGACGAGAATTTCATCATAGACGAGGAAGCCGCCCCGGTGGTACAGCAGATTTACCAGCTTTGCCTTGCCGGGAACGGCCCGACCAAGATTGCCCGTATGCTGACGGAGCAGCAAATCCCCACGCCGGGAACGCTGGAATACCGCAGGACGGGCAGCACCCGCCGTTATCACCCCGGCTATGAGTGCAAGTGGGCAACAAACACCGTCGTTCATATCCTCGAAAACCGGGAATACACCGGCTGTCTGGTGAACTTCAAGACGGAAAAGCCCTCTTACAAGGTCAAGCACAGCGTAGAGAACCCCATCGAAAAGCAGGCCATTTTTGAGAACCACCATGAGCCGCTGATCGACACGGAAACATGGGAGCGTGTGCAGGAGTTACGCAAACAGCGTAAACGCCCGAACCGCTACGATGAAGTGGGGCTGTTCTCCGGTATGCTGTTCTGCGCCGACTGCGGCCATGTGCTGTATCAACAGCGGTATCAGAACAAAGACCGCAAACAGGACTGTTACATCTGCGGCAGCTACAAGAAGCGCACCCGCGACTGTACGGCGCACTTTATCCGAACCGACCTGTTGACCGCCGGTGTCCTCTCCAATCTCCGGCAGGTGACCGAATACGCCGCCAAGCATGAGAGCCGCTTTGTGAAGCTGCTGATCCAACAGAACGAAATCGGCGGCAAGCGAAAGACCGCTGCGGCCACCAAGCAGCTTGAACAAGCGCAGGAACGCATTTCTGAAATCAGCCGCATGATTAAGCGGCTGTATGAGGACAATGTAAACGGCAAAATCAGCGACGAGCGTTTCATGGAACTGTCGGCTGACTACGAAGCCGAGCAAGCGGAACTGAAAAAGAGAGCCGCCGCCCTGCAAGCCGAACTGGACAAATCGCAGGCAGCCACCGTCAACGCCGAGAAATTCATGGGCATTGTCCGCAAGCACCTTGCCTTTGAAGAACTGACCCCCACCCTCTTGCGGGAAATGGTGGAGAAAATCGTGGTGCATGAGTGCAGCTACGACGAGAACGGCACCCGCAGGCAGGACATTGAGATTTATTACAGCTTTGTCGGCAAGATTGACTTGCCCGAATAACCGCCCGACCTATCCGACACAATGGCCAAGTGCCGGATAGGAACGGCAAAATTTTTTACACTTCTATTACTTCTTTATCGCACACAAGAAAAGAGCCAGGGCGTCAAGCAGCTCGTCGCGGGCGGCGGTGTTGCCCTGATCGGCATTACCCTTGTCCCCCTGCTGTCCGGGCTGCTGGGCTGATACCCCGCAAGCCGCAACCGTGATGAACCTATCCCTCCGCGCCCTCTCCATGAGGGAGGGCGCGGGAAAGGAGGTGTACCCGCATGATAGGTGATTTGATTGGCGATTGGATAAAAGGCATTTTGATAGACGGTATCCTGGGTAATCTCTCCGGCCTGTTCAGTACGGTCAATACCAAAGTCGGGGAAATCGCCTCCGACGTGGGGACGACGCCCCAGGCGTGGAACGGCGGCATTTTCAATATGCTGCAATCCCTGTCCGAAACGGTGATCGTCCCTATCGCGGCGGCCATCCTTGCCATCATCATGTGCTATGAGCTGATTGAAATGATCGTGGAAAAGAACAATATGCACGACTTTGACAGCTCCATGTTCTTTCGCTGGATGTTCAAGAGCGCGTTCGCCATCCTCATTGTGACGAATACCTGGAACATCGTCATGGGCGTTTTCGACGCCACCCAAGCCGTCGTCAACCAGAGCGCCGGGGTGATTATCGGGGAAACCAGCATTGACTTTGACACCCTCATTCCCGACCTGGAAACGCAACTGGAAGCAATGGACATCGGGCCGCTCCTGGGCCTGTGGTTCCAGACCCTTGTTGTGGGGCTGACGATGAATGTTCTTTCCATCTGCATTTTCCTTGTGACCTACGGGAGAATGATTGAAATATACGCCGTGACCGCCCTGGGGCCTATCCCCCTTGCCACGATGGGGAACGCCGAGTGGCGCGGCATGGGCCAGAACTATCTGAAATCCCTTTTGGCGCTGGGCTTCCAAGCCTTTTTAATCATGGTGGTGGTAGGTATTTACGCGGTGCTGATACAGGAGATCGGCACAGCGGACGACATTTCCGGCGCGATATGGGGCTGCATGGGCTATACGGTTCTGCTTTGCTTCTGCCTGTTCAAAACCGGCAGTATCAGTAAGGCCGTCTTTCAGGCCCATTGACGGGAGGTGAGGATTATCCGCATTGGACTACTTGACGTGGACTCCCACAACTTCCCGAACCTGTGCCTGATGAAGCTGTCCGCCTACCACAAGGCCCAGGGCCATCAAGTGCTTTGGTGGAACCCGCTGTTTTACTTCGATGTGGTTTATAAGAGCCGGGTGTTTACGGACACCTACTCCAAGGACACCATTGCCGTCACCAACGCAGGGACGGTGATAAAGGGCGGCACTGGCTACGGCCCAGGCCCCGACCTGCCGGACGAGATCGAACATACCTACCCGGACTACCAGCTATATCCGCAGTATTCCCAAACCGCCTACGGCTTTTTAAGCCGGGGCTGTCCAAGGGGCTGCGGATTTTGCATTGTGGGCGGCAAGGAGGGCCGCAAAAGCCGGAAAGTGGCTGACCTCTCCGAGTTTTGGCGGGGCCAGCCGGAAATCAAGCTGATGGACGCAAACCTGCTGGCCTGCCCCGACCATGAACGGCTGCTGGTGCAGCTTGCC